>JAOAQZ010000016.1 GCA_025210795.1 Cohaesibacter sp.
ACCCATTTTTCCGCTCTGTCGCTTGTGCGCAACGCAATGACCGGCCATAAAAACTGGCCGCAGCAATGGCCCGATGCCACCCCCAAGGCCGAATATGACGTGATTATCGTCGGGGCCGGTGGCCATGGTTTGGGCGCCGCCTATTATCTTGCCAAGGAACATGGCATCACCAATGTGGCCGTGATCGAGAAAAGCTGGCTGGGTGGCGGCAATACCGGGCGGAACACCACCATTATCCGCTCCAACTATCTGTATGACGAAAGCGCTGCGCTTTACGACCATGCGGTGGATCTGTGGGACGGCTTGAGCCAGGAGCTCAACTACAATGTCATGTTCTCCCAGCGCGGGGTGATGATGCTGGCCCATAATGTGCATGATGTGCAAAGCTTCAAGCGCCATATCCATGCCAACCGCCTTAATGGCGTTGACAATAAATGGATCAGCGCCGAAGAGGCCAAGGCCATTTGCCCGCCGCTTGATATCTCGCCCAATGCCCGCTATCCGGTAATGGGGGCTGCCTTCCAGCAGCGCGCCGGCACCGCCCGCCATGATGCCGTGGCCTGGGGCTATGCCCGCGCAGCCGCTGCCCGCGGGGTTGATATCATCCAGAATTGCCCTGTTCTCTCCATCCGCCGCGGCCCTGATGGCGCTGTGGAAGGGGTCGAGACCGGCAAAGGCTTTATCAAAGCCAAGAAAGTGGCCGTCTCTGCCGCTGGTAACACCTCGGTTGTGATGCAGTCGGCTGATGTGCAATTGCCGCTGGAAAGCTATCCTTTGCAGGCTCTGGTCTCGGAGCCGGTCAAGCCGATCTTCCCGTGCGTTGTCATGTCCAACACCGTGCATGCCTATATCAGCCAGTCTGACAAGGGCGAGCTGGTGATTGGCTCGGGCACCGACCAATATACCTCTTACTCCCAGCGCGGTGGCCTGCCGCTGATCGAGCATACCATTTCGGCCATTTGCGAAATCTTCCCCATTTTCCGCCGCATGCGCATGCTGCGCAAATGGGGCGGGGTTGTGGATGTGACCCCTGATCGCTCCGCCATTCTGGGCAAGACCCCCGTCAAAGGGCTTTATGTCAATTGCGGATGGGGCACCGGCGGCTTTAAGGCCACGCCCGGGGCTGCCCACGTTCTTGCCCATACGGTGGCAAAGGACGAGCCGCACCCCATCAATGCACCTTTCACCCTTGAGCGGTTCCAGACAGGCCGCCTGATTGACGAAGCCGCCGCTGCGGCCGTTGCCCACTGATCCGGCACAAGAGGAGATCCAACTATGCTGATGATCCATTGCCCCCATTGCGAGGAAACCTTGCCGGAGCTGGAATTTGCCTATGCCGGTGAAGCCCATATCGACCGTCCGGTCAAGCCAGACGATCTGAGCGATGAAGAATGGCGCGACTTTTTGTTCATTCGCTCCAACACACGCGGCACCCATTTTGAACGCTGGCGCCATATCCATGGCTGCGCCCGCTTCTTCAATGCTGTGCGCGATACGGTCACCGACAAATTCCTGACCACCTATAAAAGCGGCACACCCCGCCCCACTGAAGACGAACTGAAAGAGCTGGCGCGATGACAAAGTACCGTATTTCTGGCAAGGGTCGAGTCGATCACGCCAAACCCGTTACCTTCACCTTTGATGGCAAGAGCTTTGAGGGTCTGGAAGGGGACACCGTCGCCTCCGCCCTTCTGGCCAATGGCCAGCACCTGATGGGCCGGTCCTTTAAATATCACCGCCCGCGCGGCACGCTGACCGCTGGCTCTGAAGAGCCAAACGCGCTGATCGGCACCCAGCGTCCCGGCCTTGCTGGCGAACGCTTTGAGCCCAATACCCGCGCCACCACGCAGGAAATTTACGAGGGCCTTGCCACCAACAGCCAGAACAAATGGCCGACCCTTGATTTTGATCTGGGGGCAATCAATGACCGGCTCTATATGATGTTCTCTGCCGGTTTTTACTACAAAACCTTCATGTGGCCCAAAAGCTTCTGGGACAAGGTTTATGAGCCGATCATCCGCTATTCTGCCGGACTGGGCGTCTCTCCGTCGGAGCCGGATCCCGATCACTATGCCTCGCGCTATCTCTATTGCGATGTGTTGATCATCGGGGCAGGGGCTGCCGGTCTTGCCGCCGCACTTGCCGCTGCCAAATCCGGTGCCAAGGGGGTGCTGGCGGATGAGCAGGCCGAGATGGGCGGCAGTCTTCTGTCAGAAGACAGCATCGAGATTGATGGCGCGTCTGCAACAGATTGGCTTGACAAGAGCCTTGCCGAGCTTGAGGCCATGGACAATGTGCAGCTGATGAGCCGCACCACCGCCATTGGTTATTATCACCAGAATATGGTGGGTCTTGCCCAAAAGCTGACCGACCATCTGGCCGATGTGCCTGCCAATGCCCCGCGTGAGCGCATGTGGCGGGTGCGGGCACAGCAGGTGGTGCTGGCACAAGGGGCGATCGAGCGCCCGATGGTGTTTGACGGCAATGACCGTCCGGGCATCATGCTGGCAGGGGCTGGCCTTACCTTCCTTAACCGCTACGGGGTTCTGGTTGGCAACAAGCCCGCCATTCTCACCTCTCACGACAGTGCATGGTATGCCGCCTTTGATTATGCCGATGCTGGGGCCAAGGTTACCGCCATTATCGACACGCGCGAAAGCGTCAGCGATGAGCTGATGGCACAGGCCCGCGAGCGCGGCATCAATACCTTCTTAAGCCATACTGCCACTGCAACCTCTGGCCGCCTGCGGGTGGAGAGCGTGCGCATCAATCCGGTTGACAATGGCAAGGTGGGCGGCGGGCGCAAAATCGCCTGTGACGCTTTGCTGATGTGCGGCGGCTGGACACCATCCCTGCATCTTTTCTCCCACACCAAGGGCAGCCTTAAGTGGGATGAAGAAAACCGCGTCTTCCTGCCGGATCAAAAAACCGAGAAATGCCAGATTGCTGGCGCGTGCCGCGGCCTTTGGGGTATGGAAGCCGTTCTGGCCGATGGCACCAAAGCGGGCACAGAAGCCGCCAAGGCCTTGGGCCTTGAGACAGCAGAAGCCTGCTACGGTGTTGAAAAGGATCGTCCGGGCACCGGTGTGACCCATAAGGAATTGCCGACCGACGGCAATCCCGGTCGGGCCAAAGCCTTTATCGATTTCCAGAATGACGTGACCGCCAAGGATATCCGCCTTGCTGTGCGCGAGGGCATGCATTCTATCGAGCATGTCAAACGCTACACCACCAACGGCATGGCGACCGATCAGGGCAAAATGTCCAATATGAATGGTCTTGAAATTGCGTCTGACGCGGTGGGCAGGGATGTGCCGAAGGTTGGTTTGACCACCTTCCGGCCTCCCTATACGCCAACCACCTTTGGTGCTTTCTCCGGCTATCATAAGGGGGAGCATTTTGAGGTAACCCGCAAGACCCCGATTGACAGCTGGGCCGAAGAAAACGGTGCCGCCTATGAGCCGGTTTCCCTGTGGCGTCGTGCCTGGTATTTCCCCAAGGACGGGGAAGACATGCACAAGGCCGTTGCCCGCGAATGCGCTGCAACCCGCACGTCGGTCGGCATGTTTGATGCCTCCACCCTTGGCAAGATCGAGGTGACCGGTCCTGATGCGGTTGAGTTCATGAACCGCATGTATACCAATCCATGGACCAAACTGGCTCCGGGCCGCTGCCGTTATGGCCTTCTTCTGGGCGAAGACGGTTTCATCCGCGATGACGGTGTGATCGGGCGCATGAGCGAAGATAACTTCCACGTCACGACCACCACGGGCGGTGCGGCCAGCGTGCTCAATCTGATGGAAGATTATCTGCAAACCGAATGGCCGGATCTCAAAGTCTGGCTGACCTCCACCACCGAGCAATGGGCAACCATTGCGCTCAATGGCCCCAATGCCCGCAAGGTACTGGAGCCGCTGGTGGAAGGACAGGATATGTCCGATGAAGCCCTGCCGCATATGTCTGTGGTGGATTGCACAGTTGCGGGCTTCCCCGCTCGCCTGTTCCGTCTCTCCTTTACCGGTGAGCTGGGCTTTGAGGTTAACGTTCCCGCCCGCTATGGTCGCGCCCTTTGGGAAGCTATTTATGAGGCAGGTCAGCCTTATGACATCTGCCCTTATGGCACCGAGACCATGCATGTGCTGCGTGCTGAAAAAGGCTATATCATTGTCGGGCAGGATACCGATGGCACGGTCACCCCGCATGATGCCGGCATCAGCTGGGCTGTCGCCAAGAAAAAGCCGGACTTTGTGGGCATGCGTTCACTCAAGCGCCCGGATCTTGTGGCCAAGGGTCGCAAGCAGCTGGTTGGCCTTAAAACCAAGGACCCCAAAAAGGTGCTGGAAGAGGGCGCGCAGATTGTCTTTGATCCAAAACAGCCCCTGCCAATGAAAATGGTCGGCCATGTGACCTCCTCTTACTGGAGCGAGGCTCTTGGCCATTCCATTGCCATGGCACTGGTTGAGGGCGGCCATGACCGCATGGGCGAGACGGTTTATATTCCAATGCCTGAAGGGGTGCTGGAAGCCGAAATCTGCAGCTATGTCTTCTATGACCCCGCAGGCGATCGCCTCAAAGCGTGATGGAGAGAGAAAGATGAGTAATCAAATGTCAAACGCGCTTAATCTACCCGGCACGCTTAATCTACCCGACAAAATCGGATCGCAAATGACCGCCACCATGACAGGGCCGGTCACTCTGACCCTGCAGCCAAAGGAGCGGGCGCGCTTTAACCTGCGGATCGACCCCAAGGATCTGGCCAAGGCCTCCCGTGCCTTTGGCCTTGAGATCGGGGCGAACATCCATAGCTTTGCAGAAAAAGGCAGCCGCTCGGCCCTGTGTCTTGGGCCGGATGAATGGCTGCTTTGGGCCGATGAAGAGGAAAAAGCCGATATTCTAAAGGCTTTTGCCGATCTTTACGGCGACAGCCCTCACAGCCTTACCGATATTTCTGACCGTCAGGTCAGCATTAATATTGAAGGCGAGCAGGCGGCAGAGCTTTTGAGCATTGGCTGTCCGCGTGATCTGTCCCAGATCAAGGTGGGCACAGGCATGCGCACCCTGTTTGATACAGCCGAAGTGGTGCTGCTGCGCCGCGGTGAAACCGCCTTCACACTTGAGGTCTGGCGCTCCTTCCTGCCTCATGTTCGCGGCTTGCTCTATGTGGGCAATCAAGAACTGGCCATTGGGCTGTAAGCTGTAAGCAAAGGCCCATATGGCTGATAAGATAAAGGCCCCGCTCGGAACTGGCATTTACGCCAATCCAAGCGGGGCCTTTTTGGTTTTAAGCTTAGGGTCAGGACCCTAAGTCAGAGAAGGGCGGGTCGGGGGACCGCCCTGTTTGAAAGGCACGCTTTTTATCAGCCTTCCAGATCAAAGCGGTCGGCATTCATCACCTTGCTCCAGGCGGCGACAAAGTCTTTTACAAATTTCTCGCCATTGTCATCCTGCGCATAATGCTCGGCATAGGCCCGCAGGATAGAGTTGGAGCCAAACACCAGATCAACCCGGCTGGCAGTCCATTTGGTCTTGCCGGAGGCACGATCCTGAATTTCGTAAATCCCGTCCGATGCAGGCACCCATTTATTGGCCATATCGGTCAGATTGACAAAGAAATCCGTGCTCAAGGCCCCGACATTATCTGTCAGCACACCGTGGGAAGTGCCCCCATAATTGGTCCCGATCACCCGCATGCCGCCAATAAGGGCGGTCATTTCAGCGGCGGTCAGGCCCATCAATTGGGTGCGATCAAGCAGCATCTCTTCTGGTGAGACCACATAATCCTTCTTCACCCAGTTGCGGAAGCCATCATGGACCGGCTCAAGAACTGCAAAGCTGTCGGCATCTGTCATCTCCTCGCTGGCATCTCCGCGGCCCGCCGCAAAGGGAACAGTCACGCTCACGCCCGCAGCTTTTGCAGCTTGTTCAATGCCCAGATTGCCTGCAAGCACGATGATATCGGCAAGGCTGGCACCGCTCTCTTGCGCAATTGGCTCCAATACCGACAGCACTCGCGCCAGACGCTCAGGCTCATTGCCTGCCCAATCCTTTTGCGGGCTGAGTCGAATGCGGGCACCGTTGGCACCACCGCGCATATCAGAGCCGCGATAGGTCCGTGCACTATCCCATGCGGTTGCCACCATATCCGCAACCGACAGGCCACTTTGCGCAATTTTTGCCTTGGCGGCAGCAACATCATAGCTGTCATTGCCAGCAGGGATGGGGTCTTGCCAGATCAAATCTTCCTTTGGCACATCCGGCCCGAGATAGCGCGCCTTTGGTCCCATATCGCGGTGGGTCAGCTTGAACCATGCACGGGCAAAGACTTTGGAGAAATAGTCCTGATCTTCGTAGAATTTCTTAGAAATCTCGCGATAGATCGGGTCTTTCACCATGGCCATGTCAGCATCAGTCATCATCGGGCTATAACGCTTGGAGGCATCTTCTGCGTCAACGGGCATGTCCTCATTTGTAATATCGATGGGCTCCCACTGCCATGCACCTGCCGGGCTTTTTCTCAACTCCCAGTCATAGGTAAAGAGCAGATAGAAAAAGCCATTATCCCATTTGGTGGGATGGGTTGTCCAAGCCCCTTCAAGGCCGGAGGAGACCGTATCATGGCCCACACCGCGGCTCTTGTTGTTCATCCAGCCCAAACCGGCTTCTTCAATGCCAGCCGCTTCCGGATCGGGGCCCAGATTGTCGGCACTGCCATTGCCATGCGCCTTGCCCACAGTATGGCCACCTGCGGTCAGAGCCACAGTTTCCTCGTCATCCATGCCCATGCGGTAGAAGGTCTCGCGCACTTCCTTGGCGGTTTTCAGCGGATCAGGCTTGCCATTCACCCCTTCAGGATTGACATAGATAAGGCCCATCTGCACAGCAGCCAGCGGATTTTCAAGGCTATCGGCTTCGTCTTCGCTGTCATAGCGATCCCGCGCCAGCCATTCTTTCTCGGATCCCCAATAGATATCCTCTTCCGGTGCCCAGATGTCTTCGCGGCCAAAGCCAAAGCCGTAAGAGGGCAGGCCCATGGATTCATAGGCCATGGTTCCGGCCAAAATCAGCAAATCGGCCCAGCTCAGTTTGTTGCCATATTTCTTTTTGATCGGCCAGAGGAGGCGGCGGGCTTTATCAAGATTGACATTGTCCGGCCAGCTATTGAGCGGTGCAAAGCGCTGGTTGCCGGTGCCGCCGCCACCGCGACCATCGGCGGTGCGATAGGTGCCAGCCGAATGCCACGCCATGCGGATCATCAGGCCCCCATAATGGCCCCAATCTGCTGGCCACCAGTCCTGACTTTCGGTCATCAGCGCTTTCAGATCCGCCTTCAAAGCCTCAACATCAAGGCTTTTGACCGCTTTGCGATAATCAAACTCCTCACCAAAAGGATTTGTCTTGGTGTCATGCTGATGCAGGATGCCCAGTTTCAGGCTGTTGGGCCACCATTCGGTCACGCTGTTTTCTTCAATTGTGTTGCTGCCATGGATGATAGGGCATTTGCCTGCCGGAACATTCGTCTTGTGGTCCATCTTTATCTCCTAGGGTCAAAAGGTCAGTACTGAAATCAAATGGGAATCGCTCCCAAAAAAGTGGCTCTCAAGGGCGGGGCTGTTGGGGGAAGCCCTCTCTTCTCTCTTGAATTTCAGATTATCACCGGCGAGCAATAAATAATATTTTCATTTTCATATCCATATGATAAGATTTTCAAATGATAAACATCTCCATCAGACAGCTGCGCTATTTCGAGGCCTTGGCCGTGCATGGCCATTTTGGCCGCGCGGCGGAGGCCTGCGCCATTTCGCAGCCTGCTTTATCCTTGCAAATCAAAGAGCTGGAAGACACGCTCGGCGCGCCCTTGGTCGAGCGGGGGCCGCGCCATGTGACGCTGACGCCTCTCGGCGAGACCTTGATGCATCGCGCCCGCGCCATCTTGCTTGCCGTGCAAGAGGTGGGGGATCTGGCCCGCGCGGCAGCCTCAGAGATTTCCGGCCCCTTGCATATTGGCATGATTCCGACCATCGCCCCTTACTTCTTTCCCGAAGTAATCCATGCCCTGCGCCAGCATTTTCCAAAGCTTGATCTGGTGCCGCGCGAATCCAAAACCAAAACGCTGGTGGAGGAACTGAAAGCGGGACGGCTCGACATTGCCATCATGGCCTTGCCGCTCCATGATCCGTCCTTGCAGGAAATGGCTTTGTTTGAGGAAGAATTTTTGCTGGTCCGCCCCCCGTCACACCGCAGCCAGCCCGTGCCGCGCCTTGAGAGCCTGCACAAAGCCAGCCTTTTATTGCTCGAAGAGGGGCATTGCTTTCGCGATCAGGCCCTTGATTTTTGCAATATCACGCCAGACAGCAACCCCTCGCTCATGGAGGGCAGCTCGCTGTCAACACTGGTGCAGATGGTAGGGGCAGAGATCGGCCTGTCGCTCATTCCCGAAATGGCCTTGCCGATCGAAACCCAGTCGGCCGATGTCTGCGTCTCGCGCTTTGAGCAGAACCAGCCCACACGCATCATCGGGGCTTTCTGGCGCAAAACCAATCCGCTTGGCACCAGCCTTGAAGCCATTGCCAAAGTCATCGGGGCCTTACGGTCTGAGGATAATCCACTGACATCTGCGTAAAAGAAAGACAGTCCGGATAACCGAGTTTCACATAAGTGATAATCTTATAACTTATGTTATGGAACTTTTTTTCTAAGGATTTGTCAAAGCCAGCACATCAAAAAGCCCGCCATATCGGATGACATGGCGGGCTTTGCTGGTTTTCATAATCCCTTCCCCCAATCAAGGGGAAGACAGAGCCTTTGCCTGACGGGGGATGGCTTTTTTATCTTTAAAAGCCTTCAGGCATTTGGCCCCGTCCATGTGGACATAACCCACGAAAAGAGACGGTCCAAATCGCACTTAAAGCGCGATATGGCGGATGCCTTTCTTGGCCACTTCGTCGGTTGCTTCCTCATAGCCTGCATCCGCATAGCGCATGACCCCAAGAGAGGTGTCATTGGTGATGGAATGCTGCAGACGCTCGGCGGCCTCGTCACTGCCATCGGCCACCACGGTGATGCCAGCGGATGTCATATAGCCGGAATAGCCGCCACCACCGGAATGGATGGCCACGAGATCCGCCATGGAAGAGCAGCTCATCATGGCATTGAGCAAAGGCCAGTCGGCAATGGCGTCAGAGCCGTCGCGCATATTCTCGGTCATGATATTAGGGTGCGCCATGCCGCCAGCATCAAGATGATCGCGGGTAAAGGCAACGGGGCCGGATAGATGGCCGGATTTCACCATATCATTGACCGCAAGGGCCAGATCGGTCCGCTCCCCATGGCCAAGCCATGCAATACGGGCAGGAAGGCCTTCAAATGGCACATTTTCGCGCGCCAGAGCGATCCAGTTGGTGACGATTTTGTTGTCAGGGAACCGCTCCAGAAGATAGTCGTCAATTTTGCGGATATCTTCCGGATCGTTGGACAGGGCAATCCACCGGTATGGGCCAATGGCACGGCAGAAGAGCGGCCGCAGGAAAGCCTCGGTAAAGACCGGAATATTGAAAGCATCCTCGACACCGCCATTTTTAGCATGGGTGCGGATCAGGTTGCCATTGTCAAATACCACCGAACCGCGCTCCTGAAAACCGAGCATGGCGGTAACATGGTTCACAATAGAGGCCTGACCTTCTTTCATCAGGATGTCTTTGTGATCCTCACGCAATGAACGGGCTTCTTCCAAAGAACGGGTATGGGGGATATAGCCATAAACCAGATCATGGGCCGAGGTCTGGTCAGTGACGATATCAGGGATGATATCGCGGGCCAGAATTTCAGGATAAATCTCAGCCGCATTGCCGCAAAGGCCGACAGAAATCGGCTTCTTCTCGGCCATCGCTTTCTGGATCATATCCAGCGCTTCATCCAGATCTTTGGCTTCAACTTCAAGGAAGCCGATTTCCATGCGCTTTTTGATGCGCTCGGGGTCGATCTCGATACACAGGGTTGCAGCATTGGCCATGCGGCCTGCCAGAGGCTGGGCACCGCCCATGCCGCCAAGACCGGCAGTGAGGATGAAACGGCCATGCAGATCGCTGTCAAAATGGCGCTCGGCGATGCGGCAGAAAATCTCGTAAGTGCCCTGAATGACCCCTTGGGAGCCGATATATTGCCAGTCACCCGCGGTCAGGCCACCCCAACAAATGAGATTTTCTTTCTCCCATTCATAGAAGTTTTCAGCCTTGGCCCACTGGCCCACCATGTTGCAGTTTGCCATCACGCAGATGGGGGCCTGCTTGTGGGTTTTCATCACGCCAATGGGCTTGCCGGACTGCACCACAAGGGTCTCGTCCTCTTCCATGGTTTTCAGCGTCTCGACAATGGCATCATGGGATGGCCAGTCGCGAGCCGCACGGCCAAGGGCGGCATAGACAACCAGATTGTCGGGGTCCTCGCCCACAGCCAGCACATTTTCCAAAAGGCGCAGCAGGGCTTCGGCGCGCCAGCTTTTGCAGCGCAACTCGGGGCCGGAGGTAACGGTAAAAGTCTTTGTCATGTTTCTATATCCCTTTGCCGCGCTTTATTTGGCCAAAGCATAGTCAGTAAGATTGATGCCCATGGTGGCTTCAACAGACGGGTAACAAGTCGGATCCACCACAGAGGAGCTGAGCGGGATCACATCCTTGCCCACATGCAGAACGAAGATTTCCATCCCCTCTTCCACTTCGCCCACGCTCAAAGGATCGCCCTTGGCGTTAAGCGTGGTTAGAACATCGGGATAGGTGGCAAGGCGCTGGCCATCGGGTCCGTCAGCCGCCATATATTCGTTCATGACATGAAGAACATAATCGCCCTTGTCATTGCTGACGGTGATGGTGCCAACGTCGAAAGCTTCAGAGGTATAGACAACGGATTTGTCGGTTACCTTGCCCTGGGTCAGGATAGAACCTTTGGTTGTGGCGCAAATGGCATCAAGAATGGCCGCGCCGCCTTTTGGCTCGGCATCGGTAATCGCTTCACCCAGTGCAAGCGCCATGGAAATGCCGCCAAGGGCTGCATGCTCGCGCACATAAGAGCCGCGCAGCGGATTACGGCAAGAGGCAATGAAGCCGCCGGACATATCGGACGCGGTGCGCAGGATAGGAGAAACCTTGGCAGTTGCACCGGTTGTTACCAGCTCGATATAGCTATTATTGGCACGGTTGCCGCCAACGGCGGTCTGGATCATGGTTTCAGGCGAATTGGCCATGCCGATGGAGCCCATATCCCCTGTTGGATGGGCACGAATATCCCCCACGGCATCAATCACTTTGGTGCCCAGAATGGCAGAAGGCAGCCATGCATTGAGCGTGGAGCTTTTGCCATTTTGCCCCACCATCAGGCCATAGACAGGCGCGCCGAGGCGCTCTTGCAGCAATTTGACCGCGTTCACATAGTCAATGCCCAGCATTTGCCATGCGGTGGTGCCAGCGGGCGCCCCAATGGCAGCGGCAGTGGCAATCCATGCCTCGTCGTCCACTTCATCCATGCTGACCAGCTCTGGCTGGCCGGCATTTACTGCAGCCGTGCCTAGCATGCGGCCATGATCGGCCCAGCCGCCGCCACCGGCGGCATAGATCGAGCCGCCCTTGATTGCAAATTCCACGTCGTCCTGGGTCAGAATACGGCCCATGATTGTCTCCAGTTCAAATAAGTGTCTTTGGTGCTGCGCCCATTGATAAGATCAAGGCAGGAAGGCGACCCGTCCTTTCAGGCTCCCCTTCCAGTTGGCCAAGGCTTTACGCCTCAGCGCCTATCCATCTTGCGCAGGGTTTCGAATAAAAGAGCGGTGCCAGCCGCCAGTTGATCGGGGTCTGACCATTCTTCAGGGCAGTGGCTGCGGCCACCCTTACAAGGGACAAACACCATGGCTGCAGGAGTGATCCGGGAGAAGAAGACCGCATCATGACCGGCACCGGACGTCATTTTCTTCGACGTCAAACCAAGCTCATTGGACGCTTGGAGAAGCAGATCCCCCAAGCCTTCATCACATTCGGTATGAAGGCTGTCGGAGAGTATTTTCAGCTCGCTGATTTCAACCCCTTGGCCCGCTGCAAGCGCTGGCAGTTCGGCCTTGGCAAAGGCAAGAAACTGCTCCATCAGCTCGCGGGTCTGGGCGCGGGTATCAATCACCAGCTTGACCTTGCCCGGCACCACATTGGCGGCATTGGGCTCAAGATAAAATTCGCCCGTGGTTGCCACAAAATAGCCCTCACCGGCTGCCGCAAGCGCGCGGGCCTTGTCGCGAATGCCGCCCACCACTTCAATGGCGCCGCTCAAAGCGTCTTTGCGCAAATCCATCGGCGTGGTTCCCGCATGATCGGGAAGGCCGCTTATTGTAATCTCGATACGGGTGATGCCGACGATGGTGGTGACAATGCCCACATCCAGCTCTTCGCTCTCCAGCACCCGCCCCTGCTCGATATGCAGCTCAAGATAACCCTTGATATCGTCCCGCGCCTCGGCCTTGATAGCCTCGGGTCTGCCGCCCATACGGGTGATGGCATCGCGCAGGCTTTCCTCAGCCGGGCCTGTATAGTCGAGCATGGCAGGCTCTAAAGAGCCGGTCATGGCGCGCGAGCCAACGCAGGAGAGGCCAAATTCGCTCATTTCCTCGGCAAGGCAGTCAGTCACCTCGATGGAATGGCGCGGTGCAATGCCCGCATCTTTAAGGGCGCGGACCACTTCCAGTCCGGCAACAACACCCGCCACACCATCGAACCGCCCGCCACCGGGAACCGTATCGCTGTGAGAGCCAATCATCAAAGTGCCTGCCTTTGGGTCTGTGCCCTCAAGACGGCCAATCAGATTGCCCCCTGCATCAATTGACACCGCAAGGCCTGCCTCTTCAAAACGGCGGGAGAGATAATCCCGCCCTTTGAGAAACATGGGAGAGAAGGAACGGCGGGTATAGGGCTTGTCCGGCTCGATAATGGCCCCAAGCGCCATCAGATCATCCCACAGGCGATCCTGATTCACCGCCCAATTGCTGCGGCCCGCTTTGTTATAAGGAGCATCCGCCATTATGCGCCCTCCCCGTAAGCGGCAGCCTCTTTCAGCGCCTTACTCACCAGCGGCGTGATATAGGTGCCTTTGCCCGGCTCGGCGAGCACGTCCTTGCCGTCAAAAACCTTTTCGCCGCGCAGATACGTCGCTGCTGGCCGGAAGGGAAGCTCGATGTCCTCATAGGGGCTCCACGACACCACATTATGGCCGCTTGCAGCAGGATCATAGGGACCGGGCTTATGGGCCATCACCACGATATCGGCATCCTTGCCCACTTCCAGTGCACCTTTCTGGTGCGAGAGGCGGAAATGCTCAGCCGGATTTTTGGCCAAAAGGCGCGCGGCCCAGCTAAAGGACAGGCCCCGCTCGTAAAGGCCTTTTAGAAGCAGGCAATAAAGCGCTTCCAGGCCCGGCACACCGGAGGCATTTTTCAGCATGTCCGGATCGGTCTTGCGGTTTTCCGACCAACTGACATGGTCGGTTGAGACCAAAGTCACATTGCCCGCTTCCAGATGGGACCACAGGGCCTCTACCTCTGCTTTGGGGCGAATGGGCGGATTGATCTTGGCCTTGCCGCCAAGGCGGGCAACATCTTCTTCCTCGTTAAGGGTGAGATAGTGCACACACGCCTCGATGGAGGTCTGGTAGCCCTGCTTCTGGTAAGCGGCGCACATTTCATAGCCGCGCCCGACCGAGCAATGCACCACATGGGCCGGACAGCCGGTGGTGGCACCAATTTCGTAAATCTCGGCCATGGCCAGTGTTTCGGTAATGGCCGGACGGCTCATGCCATGGGCGCGGTAATCGGTAATGCCTGCATCCTTGACCCGCTTGGCCATATCCATAACAAATTCATGGTTTTCGTTATGAACGCCAGCCGCCAGACCATATTTGGCAATTTCAGAAAAGCATTGATAGAGCGTCTGGGGGGGAATGCGCGGGAATCGCTCAGGGTCCGTGCCGAAGGTTGAAAATTTGAAAGAGCAGGCACCTGCCTGGACCATCTCCTTCACTTTGTTGGGACCTTCTTCCGGGTGGCATGTTCCATAAAGCGCAAAGTCTACTCGACATTCCCGCGCCGCTTCCTCTGCCTTGGCTGTCAGACGATCAGCCGTGCAAATCAGATCTCCGTCATCATAGGGCATGTCAACGATGGTGGTGACACCACCAGCGGCGGCAGACCGGCTGGACCAGGCAAAGCCTTCCTGATCTTTCTGGCTGCGGCTGTGAACCTGTGCATCGATTGCGCCGGGCATGATATAGCTCTCGCCATAGGCTTCACGCTTGGTGGCATCGGGACCATCGCCGCTGCCTACGCCGACAACGCAGCCATCCTTGATGGCAACAAAGCCCGCATCCAAGACCTGATCGGCAAGCACCACTTTTCCGGTCAATACAAGATCACATTTCGCTGACATATAGTCCTCCTTTTCGTAGAAAGGAGTGTCAGACAAAAGACCCGTCTTTGATAACTAGAGAATGTTGAACTGAGCTAGAGGCTTTTTTGAATTGCCGCAAAGGCAAGGGATTTCCTCAACTTTTGGCGCTTTCCACCCCATCCATCTTGACGGAAAGCTGGGTAGAAAAGCCCAGATTCTGGCGCAGCAATGTGATGAAATCGCGCTCAACCCGCGTCAGCTCCCGCTCATTGGAAAAGCCCACATAGAGTTTGCGCATAATCACCGGCTCGCAAATGGGGGTGAAGAGAAGATCTCCGTTTTGCACATAGCGCTCGATCGCAGAGCGGGGCAAAATGGTAGCAAGCGGGGCTTGCCGGACCAGCTCCAGCGTGGTGGCCAGTGAATTGCATTCAAGCTCGATATCAAGATTGACCTTGCCCGCAAGCTGGGCATCGATGAGGCGGCGAATGCCAAACACAGTGGTTGGCAGCACAAAGCGCAAGGCCTTGAGGGTCGCAAAATCTGCGCCTTTCGCGTCTTCCTCTAATGCACCCGCCGAAAGATCCCCCAGCAAGCCCCCTAACAAACCATGGGCGGGATTGGTGACAAGGCCCATTTCCTCCCCGCGGGACAGCTCCAGCCGTCCGCCCTGCCCGCCTGTTGTCTCCAGAACACTCAGATGAACAATCCCAGAGGCAATCCAGTCCTGCAAAAGATCGCTGGGCCCTTCAAACAATTGAATGGTCACATCAGGATAGGCCTGCCGCCATGCCAGCACCGAGCGGGCCAATGCTCCGGCAAGGGGTGTGGTGTCATCGGCCAGCGGAATAAGCCCGATGCGCAGGCGCGACTGGCGCTTGACCGAAATATCCACCACATCGCGGCGAATGCGCTCTTGCGCGTCGCGAATAAGGCCTGCATAGGCGGCAAAGACATCGCCCGCGCGAGTGGGGGCAAGGCCGGAGCGCTGGCGCTCGAAAAGCTGGGTGCCAAGGCTCGTCTCCAGCTTGCGGATCTGGCTGGACAAGGCCGGTTGCGCCACCCGCATGCGTTGGGCCGCAAGCGAGATATTGCGGCTGTCATAAACCTCGCGAAAATAGGCGATCTGGCGCAAGGTAATGGCGGGGCGGAAGATATGCCCCTCCTCATCCTGCCCCACGCGGCGGGTAAATTCGGCAACGAGTTCGCTGGCCGCCGGATGGTCCGTCTCCAGCTTTGCCACCAGATGACTGACCAGAGGCTCTGCCAGCGGATAGGTATAAAGCCGCCGCTGCCCAAGGCGGCTGGATAACGCGCTTTGCGGCACCAGAAAGGAAAAGCTTTCAGCAGTTTGGCTAAGGCGCGGCAGCGACCCCACATCCTCTTCCCCGCGCTCAAGAGTCGCAATGCCGTGGCGCTGGCAATAGGCAAGCGCATCGGCAGTAAGCCGCTCTGGCAATTCAGGCAGGATCAGATTGAGCTTTGATAGATCCTCAGGGCTTAAAGGGGGCATATCCTTATCGGACGATCCGCCAGAGCCGCCTTCTACTGATGACTTAAAGCCCGGAATAGGCATATTGGTGATGATCACCCATCTATCTTCAAAAATGGGAACAAGACCATCCCCGTCAAGACCAGCGGCGTCTTGGGCTTCATCGGGGTCAAGATAATCAATCTGGATCACCTGCCCGCGCGTACCATCCGCGCCATCTGCCCCCTGCTTCCCCCTTTGCCCCGACAATTTGCCCAAAGCCGCTTCCAGACCCAGCTGGAAATTGACCGTAAACAAAACATCGGGATGCTGGCGCTGCAAATGGCCGATCGAGGCGGACAGGGCCTTTGACAGGCGCCCGAGGAAGAATTTAAGCGAGGATTGGATAGAGATTTCATGCAAGGGCTGATCGGAGGACTGGCCAAGACAGGCCTGCGCCGATTCCATGGTGCGCAGGATCACTTCCCCTTGGGAATAGAGCCAGCGGGCTTCCTTTGTAGGATAGAAGCCCTGCTGGGTGCGGCGGAAAAGCTGGATTCCCAGCTCTTCCTCAAGCAAATTGAGACTGGTGGACAGGGTCGAGGGGGCAATGCCCAATTCCTTTGCCGCAGTGGCATGATTGGGCTGCTGGCACGCCACCAGAAAATAGCAAAGTTGTCGCGCCTCCATGACCCACCAATCCAGTTGCGGGACAAAAGGCCCCTATCCGCCAAAGGCGGTTGCTGCGCTTAAGACCCTGTTTGCTGATTATAGCGCCCAATATGAACCATCGGTATGCCAAAGAGCAACTCATTGACCGCAATGCGTTTCACATAATCCCCAATGGCCAGCTCGTCGGTCATGCCGATACCGCCATGAAGCTGGATGCTCTCTTCGCCCACCTTGCGGCCCGACCAGATGGCCTGCACCCAAGCAGCACTAACCATGCTTTCCGCTTCATCAAGCCCGTCGCGCAATGCCATGGCTGCGGCCATAACAAGGGAGCGGGCCTCTTCCACCTTGATGGACATATCCACCAGGCGGTGTTGCAGCACCTGAAATTTGCCCAAAGGCTGGCCGAATTGCTTGCGCGTCTTGGCATAATCCAAAGTCATGTCAAAGGCGGCTTGCATCGCCCCCAGCATTTCGCTGGCCGCCGCAATCAGCGCTTCCTGATAGGCAGTTTCAAACAGTGCAAGACCGTTGCTGCCATCATCAAGGCGGCTCTCGGCACCCAGCTTTACCCCGCTCAATTCAAGGTGGGCTGCTTGCCGATTGTCCATAAGCTGGATGATGCGCTGAGAGAGCCCCTCAGCATCGGCAGGCACATGGAAAATCGCGAACTCTTCCTTACCATCAACGCCCTCTTCAACAATAGCAGTGACGATAAACCCGTCCGCGGCGGCAGCATTGAGCACCTGACTTTTGCGCCCCTCAAGGCACCAACCCTCACCATCCTTGATGGCCTTTGTGCTAGGAGCGGTAAAATTATAGCCGCGTCCTTCCTCATGAAGGGCCATAACGGTGAGGCTTTCGCCCGCAATCTGGCTTTCAAGAAGGGCAGCACCCCGCTCGCCTACCCCTTCCAGCACGCGTCCGGCAAAGATGGCCGCAGGCAGATAAGGCAAAGGCGACAGGCCCGCCCCCATAGCCTCGGCCACAATCATGGAGCCAACCGCGCCCATACCAAACCCGCCAACCTCTTCGCCAAAGGGGGCGGCAAGCCAGCCCATTTCGGCGCAGGTTTGCCATGCTTTGGGCGAAAAGCCTTCTTTGAGCGCTGCATCGGCCCGCGCCTGCTCCAGTCCGGCTGTGTCTTGCATGAAGCGGGTTACCGAATCGGCGAGCATTTGTTCGGTTTCATCAAATTCGAAATTCATATCAAACGTCCTTCAATGCCCGGCCCTAGAGGCCCAAAGTTGCTTTTGCCATGACCATGCGCTGGATCTCGTTAGAGCCGCCCCAAATGGTCAATTTGCGCAAATTAAGATAGGTCGGCAGCGCCATGGCGGCGTGCGGCAGACCCGCAGGCTCGGCCCCGTCTGCTTCCATAAAGCCTTGGGAGACGGGGGCGGCATCAGGCCCCAGCATATCGAGCCGCAGGCGGGTGACGGCTTGGGAGATTTCCGTGCCGCGAATTTTAAGGGCAGAAGCCCTCGGCCCCGGATTGCCCCCTGCATTCATGCTCGACAGCAGGCGCAGCTCAAGAAATTCAAGCGCTTTAAGTTCGATTTCCAGCTCCGCAATGCGTGCTTCAAACACAGATCCGGGCGCGATATCCTCGCGCAGGGTTTTCAGATTGCGCCGCGAGCGGGCAGAGCCGGACATGATAAAGCGCTCATGCTCAAGCAGCGCCTTGCCATAGCCCCAACCGGCCCCTTCTGCGCCGATCAGATTTTCAGCGGGCACCTTCACATTTTCCAAAAAGACTTCATTGACTTCATGGTCGCCATCAATCGTCTTGATGGGGCGCACGCTGATACCCGGCGTTTTCATGTCAATCAGCAGGAAGGAAATGCCTGCTTGCGGTTTGCAGCTGGTGTCGGTTTTGACAAGGCAGAACATCCAGTCGGCCCAATGGGCCCATGTGGTCCATGTTTTCTGGCCATTGACGATATAATGATCCCCTTCACGCACCGCGCGGGTTTTCAGGCTGGCCAGATCAGATCCGGCTCCCGGCTCGGAATAACCCTGACACCACCAGACCTTGTTTTCGCGAATGGGCGGCAAAAAGCGGGCTTTTTGCTCTTCATTGGCGTAATTATAGATAACCGGCCCCACCATGGTGATGCCAAATTGCACAGGCGGCGGTGCATAGAGCGAGCCATAGGCCTGCTCGAACAAATAGCGGCGCGTTGCGTTAAAGCCCGGGCCACCATATTCCTTGGGCCAGCCAGCCGCCAGCCAATTATGCCGGGCCAGCACATCCTGCCAGCGCAGCATATCTTCTTTGCCAAGGCGCTGGCCAAGGCGTTCTTTTTGCTCGATATCCGCAGGCAGGCCTGCTTTTAAGGTTTCGCGCACATGCTCATAAAAGGCGCGATCTTCAGGGGAAAAAGCGAGATCCATTCTTAGGCTTCCTTATATGATATTGCGAGAGGTAAGATCGGTAATGGCCTCGTCGGACCAGCCAAGCACATCGCGCAACATGGCCGGACCATCGGCCCCCAGACGCGGGGCGGGGCGCTGCTTACCACGCGGTGAGGTGCCAAATTGCACCGGCTGCTCGGGCAGGCGAAAAGAGCCAAGGGCGGGATGATCAACTTGCGTAAAAAGCTGGCGCGTCTCTACATGCTCGTTATTCACCGCCTGCTCTACATCCCAGACGGGCGAAGCTGGCACGCCGGAGGCACCTAAAAGCTCCACCGCTTCTTCAACGCTTAAAGCACCGGCCCAGCTTTCAATCTCGGCCCGCAAAGCGGCCTCATTGGCGCAGCGCAAGGCGTCACTCAAAAAGCGGGGATCTTCTTCAAGTTCCGCCTTGCCCATAACTGCACAAAGCCGCGAGAACAGCACCTGATTAGCAACCGCAATGATGAGATGCCCGTCGGCTGCCTGAAAAGCACCAAAGGGAGCTGAAAGCGGATGGCGCGCGCCGGTGCGTTTGGGCGCGGTGCCGCTCACCTGATATTGGGTGATGGCGGTTGGCAGAAGCGACAGGAGGCTGTCAAACATGGCAATGTCTACATGCTGGCCTTCGCCGGTGCGCTCACGCTGGAACAGGGCCGAGCTGACGGCCCAAGCTGCAAACAGACCCGAGACGGTATCGCCAATGGAATCGCCGGCAAAAACCGGAGGCCCCGCTTCTTCCCCCGTCACGGACATAAAGCCGGACATGGCTTGGGCAATCACATCATAGCTGGGGCGTTTGGCCATGGGGCCTTCCTGCCCGAAGCCGGAAATGGAGCAATAGATCAGCTTGGGATTGAGCGCTTTAAGCGCGGCATAATCAATGCCAAGGCGCGCGGCGACGCCGGGGCGGAAATTCTCGACCACCACATCGGCCTTGGCGGCAAGAGCCCGCGCAATCTCCAGCGCTTCAGGATTTTTCAAATCCAGCTTGAGGCTGTGCTTGTTGCGATTGATAAATTCAAAATTGGCGCTGCCGCCATCAACCATTGCCCCCATATGGCGCTGATCATCGCCTGTGGGGGGTTCGATCTTCATAATATAGGCCCCCAGATCGGCCATCATGGCGGTGCAATAGGGGCCTGCAACAACGCGCGTGAAATCAAGCACCCGCACACCCTCAAGCGGCCGAGGGCGGGATGGAATAGACTGTGACATAACAAGACCTGTTTGCAAGTTGGGGCAGCGCCCAGCACTGCCGTAAAAATCTTATGAAGGCCCAAAGGGCCAGAAGCCTGACTTAAGCCCGACTTGAGCCAGATTTGGGCCAGATAGGAGCCGGAGCGCGATCACCCCGGCTCATTCGTGCCTATCGCATGGCATTTGGTAGCCACAGGGCGATCTCAGGGAAGGCGATGACCAGAAGCAGAGCCACCACATTGGCGATAAGGAAGGGCGTGACCCCCTTATAGATCGTGCCCAGCGGAATATCGGGCCGCAGACTTTTAAGAACAAAGACATTGATGCCAACCGGCGGCGTGATCATACCAATCTCGATCACCATCACGTTGATGATGCCCCACCAGATCGGGTCATAGCCAAGACCGGTCACCAGCGGAAAGACAAATGGCAAGGTCAGTACCATGCCCGCAAGCGCATCAAAAATCGCACCCAGCACCACATACATGGCCACCAGAATAAGAATGACGGCAATCGGGGGGATATCAAAGCCCTTCACCCATTCAACAATCTCTTGCGGCATGTGCGAGAGGGTCATGAAATAGGTAAAGATATTGGCCCCGATCATGATCACATACAAAAGGGCGATGGAGCCTGCGGCATCATAAAGGGTGGTCCAGAAAGCCTGCCCTTTGAGCTTGCCGCGGGCAAAAGCAAAGGCCAGCGTCATGACAAGGCCGACAGCCGCCCCTTCATTGACCGTAAAGAGACCGGAATAGATGCCGCCCATCACCGTGATGATGATCATGGCCGCACCCCAGCTTTTGCGGGTCACAGCAAGGCGATCGCCCCAATCGGTGCGCGGGGACGGCTCGGCCGCCTTTGGATTGATCATCAGATAGACGCGGATGGCTACAAAGAACAGGAAGATGGACAAAAGCCCCGGCCCGACAGCGGCCAGAAACATATCAACCACGAACTGTTCCACCTGCACGGCGTAAATCACCATGATGATGGAGGGAGGAATGAGCGAGCCAAGGGTGCCGCCCGCGGCCAGCGTGCCAGAGCATAAAGACAGCAAGTAATTGCGCTTTTCCATCTCCGGCATGGCAATGCGGGTCATGGTGGCCGTGGTAGCAATGGACGAGCCGGAAATGGCGCCAAAGCCGCCGCAGCCTGCAATGGTTGCCATGGCAAGACCGCCGCGCAAATGGCCGATCCACGCATTGGCAAGGCGGTAAATGTCTGCCGACAGGCCCGCAATACCGGCAAAACCGCCCATCAAAAGAAAGGCCATGACGACGGAAAATTCCGCATTGGTCAGCATCGAGACCGTCTCGGTGCCGAACAGCGAGATCGCACCAGAGAAGCTGCCCGTCATGGCAATGAAGCCACCAGCCCCCACAACAGCCATGGCAATGCCAACGGGAATATGCAGAAAAATGGCACCAACGAGGCAGGCAAGGCCCACAAGGCCCGTTTCAATCGGGGTCATTCTCCACCTCCAATAATACCGTGATCAGATGCAGCCTTGAAGTCCTTGGCGTCAGGGTCATCATCCCCGTCCTTATCCCCCGGCTGCTCGCCTTTCAAAAGCTCGCCAAACAATTGGCCAACCACAATCATCTGCACCAGAACGCAAACAAGAAAAATGGCAGCGACCAGAAACCAGACAGGCCAGATTTTAACGCCCAGAAGCCATGTCACTTCGCCGGTTTCAAACACGCTGACCGCATGCAGCGCCACTTGCCAGAAAATCAGCCCCATAACCCCAAGGGCAATGACATGGCCGAAAAAGTCGAGCGCTGCGCCAGCCGCGCGCGCGGGAAAGATATTGCCCAAAAACTGCACCGAGACATGATGGCGCTCTAGAAGGGAGGCGGGGAAACAGGCTGTTGCCGAAAAAATGATAGATAAATCAAGAATATCGGAAAAGCCGGGAATAGGCACACCGAACAATTCGCGACCGATGATGTCGAGAATTGTGATGATCGAAAATCCCACGATCCCGGTCAAACCAATGATGGCGATCAAGCGGGTCAATTGGGCAACCGAGAGAGCGCTGGTCATAGGCACGGGCATATCCTCCTGGCAAAAAAAGGGCGGCGCGGATCAAAAGCTCCGCGCCGCCGCAAAGATGGTTATTTGGCTGCGCGCACTTCGTCGCGAAGGGTCAGCATTTCGCGATACAGATTCACGCCTGCATCATTTTTTGTATCCCATTTGGCTTCGATGCCGGACATTTTGCCGCGAACTTCGTCAAGCTGCTCATCGCTCCATTTGCCAACATTATGCTTGCTGTCCTTGGACAACTTGGCGCGGGCTTCTTCAATCTGCTTGTCAAGATTGGTGTTGAGCATATCGGTGAACCAGGTGCCGCGATATTTATCAAGCGCTGCTTTTGCTTTGGCTGGCAGAGCATCATATTTGGCTTTATTCATCGGGAAGATCACAGCAACATTGCCAAGAGGCACATTGATGATGTGATTTTTGACAGCATCCGCAATGCGGAAATTGATGAGGTTGCCATCATCCATCAAAGAGCCATCCAGCACGCGGCGGGAGATGTTTTCGGCAATTTTGGTGGCAGAAATGCCGCCGATCGGAATGCCGCCCATGCGCTTGATGATATCAACCTGAGTTGGACCACCGGCGCGGATTTTCTTGCCCTTGATGTCAGAAGGAGAAGCAATTTCCTTGTTGGCATGCATGGTGTATGGACCCACTTCGATAATGCCCATCAGCTCGAACTTGTCAAAGCCGGTCAGAAGACCCTTGTCATACATTTTCTGGGCGGTTAGGCCCGCTTCGCGGCTATTGTCAAACACGAATGGAAGCTCGAACAATTCCAGCTCTTTAAAGCGGCCCGGCGTATAGGCTGCAACGATCTCGGCAATATCAACAACCCCGTCTTCAACCAGCTTGAGCTGGGTTGCAGGATTGGAGCCAAGGGTGCCACCGGGATAATGCTCGATCTTGAGCGTGCCTTCAGAGGCTTCTTCTACCGCTTTGATGAAAGCTGGAACCGTTACGCGGTTGTTGATGCTTTTGGGAGAGACAAAGCTGGCAAATTTCAGCACGGTGACATCCTGCGCCATGGACGGAGCAGTAAAGCAAACACCAACGGCCAGTGCCGCAGACGCCGCCAGTTTCGCAAGATTGGATTTGAAGGTGCTTTTCATTCGTTTTTCCCTTGATTGCAAAAGTGATGGGCACGCAATTTTGCGCATTTTCGTTGGCCCAATAATCGTCGCGGCAAGGGAAAAGATGTAAATACTTTTTGCAAAAGTTGGCCATAGCTTATTCTGAAGGTTCGCAGAGAACCCTCTTACAACAAGCCATATCCATTTGAAACATATATATTTTCAATCTAGAGACTGTGATATCAATATAATCGAAGCGTCATCGCTTTTGCCCTTTTCCTCCCCTGTTTTACGCCCGGATCTGCATCAAAGACCTGGCAAGTGATGCCCATTTTCGTATTTTTCTCATCCCGCGAGCCTTAAGGATGGCAACCACAAGAGGCTGCCATCCCTAACGCAAGGGAAGACGGCAAAGAGCTGCAAGCACCTTTATCACAGCTCTTTACTGGCAAATTCAAAAACACGCGCAAAGGCTTTTGGCCCTAAGCCCGCGCTTCTTTTGCCTCCCCTCCCACCAGGCCGATGGCTGCATCCAGCACAATGGCGATTAGCGCCACCATAATGCCCCCTTGCAGCACAAAGGCCATATTGTCGGTCAAAAGACCGGCAATGATCACTTCGCCCAACCCCTTGGCTGCCACCGTTGAGCCAATTGTGGCGGTGCCGATATTAATCACGGTGCTGATGCGCACGCCGGCCACGATCACCGGCAGAGCCAAGGGCAGTTCGACCTGAAGCAATCGCTGACGACGCGACAGACCCATTCCGCGCGCAGCCTCCAGAATGGGGGCAGGCACCTGCTGAAGGCCGGTGATGGTATTTTCAAAAATCGGCAAAACCCCGTAAAGAAAGAGCGCAATCAATGTCGGCTCCATGCCAAAGCCCACTGCGGGGACCGCCAGCGCCAGAACAGCAACAGGCGGGAAGGTCTGGCCCAGATTGGCCAGAGCCTTGGCAAGGGGCAAAAATTCCTTGCCTGCAGGGCGGGTGACGAAAATGCCAAAGGCGATGGAGACAATGATGGCGGCAACGCTTGCCAACAGCACCGTGAGCAAATGCCAGCCAACCAGATTTAGATAGCTATCACGGGTATAGATGGGCGGGGCGTCATTATTGGTAAAGGCTGAAAAAAAGCTGCTAAAGGCAGAAATATCAACCACCATCCAGACAAGAAGCCCAAGAGCGAGCGCCGGAAAAGCCAGTTTCAAGCTGTTTTGAGACATCACATCCGCGCCCCTTTTTCAACCACCTGATCAAGGCTGATATGCCCCACTTCCAGCCCCTGCTCATCCAGCACCGGCAGGGAATGGGATTTGTCCCACATCAGGCGGCACAGGGCATCGCGCAAATTGTCCTGCGGGTTTAGATGCGCCTCGGGTGCCTTGGCACCTTCCTTCGCCTCGTGCTGCGCTTCGGCGCTCATCACATCTTTAACATGGGTGAGCGTTAAAAGCCGCAAGGAACGATCCACCCCGCCAACCAGATTTTTAACAAAGCCTTCGCGGGGGTTGCGCAACAGATCTTCAGGATCTGTCATTTGCAACAGCTCCCCCTGATCCATCACCGCAATGACATCGCCCATCTTGACCGCCTCTTCCATGTCATGGGTGACCATGATGAGGGTGATGCCCAGCTGCTTTTGAATGCGCAGCATTTCATCCTGCAAATGCTCACGCGTGATGGGATCAAGCGCCCCGAAGGGCTCATCCATCAATAAAAGCTCGGGCTTTGCCGCAAGGGCGCGGGCCACACCTACCCGCTGCTGCTGGCCACCAGAAAGCTGCTGGGGATATTTATGGGCGAAGGTGTCATAGTCGAGATGGAACAGCTCAAGCAATTCGCGCACCCGCTCCGCAATCGCCTCGCCGGACCAGCCCAGAAGGCGCGGCACGGTGGCGATATTGTCAAAAATAGTGCGATGGGGGAACAGACCGATCCCCTGGATTGCATAGCCGATGCGGCGGCGCAATTGCTCACCGGGGATGGAGGTTACATCCTCGCCATTGATCAGGATCTTGCCGCTTGTGGGTTCGATCAGGCGGTTGATCATGCGCAAAGTGGTGGATTTGCCACTGCCCGATGTGCCCACCAGCATGCAGAACTGGCCTGCCTCGACCTTGAAGGATACATCATTGACCGCAAGGGATGCGCCAAAGCGTTTGCTGAGATTTTGAATTTCAATCATTGCTGTCTCCCGTTAAGGTGCGCGATGACGCTGTCCATCAGAACAGCGGCCGAAAAGGCCAGATAAAGAGTGGGAAGAGCGCCCAGAATCACAAGCTCGGTTGCGGTCTGGTTGAGGCCCTTGAAGATATAGGTGCCAAAGCCGCCCCCGCCGATCAGGCCAGCCACGGCCACAATGCCGATATTCTGGATAAGCACGATGCGGATACCGGTGAGCATTACCGGCATGGCAAGCGGCAATTCCACCTGAAACAATCGCTGGCGGCGCGACAGGCCCATGCCGCGAGCCGCTTCCAGAACGGATGGCTCCAGCTTGTCAAAGCCCACCGCCGTATTGGCAACAATCGGCAACAGCGAATAAAAGAACAACGCCACAATGGCAGGCGCTGCCCCGATACCGCGAATACCCATATCCGCAAGCACAGGATAATTGGCCGCGATATAGCCAAGCGGGATCATCAAAATGCCGAACATGGCAAGGGATGGCACCGTCTGCAAAATATTGAGGACGGGAAAAGAAATAGCCCGCACGACAGAAGAGCGGTGGGCGCGAATGCCAAGGGGCACGCCAATAAGGATGGCTGGCAACAGGCTGCCGAGCGAGAGCATGATATGCCGCCCGGCCTGAGACCAGAAGGCCGACTGGTTCTTATATTCTTTGAGCAGCGATAGCCCGTCCCAATGGCCGGATTTTAAAAGCGCCGCCAACAGCGCCGACAAGCCGCACAGGGTCACCACCCGCATAACGGGCGTGGCCTTCAGCGCCACCAGCGCATCGGCCAGCAACAGGCCAAGGGCAAGGCAGGCCACCCAGAAGCCGCTGCCAATGGCGGCGCGCGCAAAGGGATTGCCTTTGGGAATAATCAACTCGCCGCCGCTGCCTGCAAGCCAGAACAGGGCCACAAGCCCCACAATGGCAGCGCCAAGGCGAAAAGAGGCGGCAAGGCGTGCCATGGCCACAAAGGCAAGCAACGAGAAGCCCAGCAAAATGGCCAAAGCCTGAGGGGGGGGGAAGATTTCAAGCAGCAAGCGCCCCTCGCCTGAGGAAATGCGGTTGGGCTGGAAATTCAGCACCGGCAGCACCAAAAGGGCAAGGAACAGAAGGACACTGGCAAAGGTGCCCAATTTATCAAGGCGAGACAGCATCGATGCAGCAACTGGCATGCCAGCCTCCCTTTCTATCAAAATGGAAGAGACAGATCGCAAGATCGGGCAAAGAAACTCTTGTCTTCGCCCTCTCTTTGGCTGATGCGAGGATCAGGACGGGTTGATTATTTCAAAAAGCCTTTTTCCTCAAGATAGGAGCGCGCAACATCGCGCGGCGCTTCTCCGCCAATGGCAATGCGGGCATTGAGCATTTGCAGATTTTCAAGGGTGAAAGAAGCAAAGATCGGGTCAAGAATGGTCTCGATCTTTGGGTTCTTTTTCAACACCTCTTCGCGCACCAGAACACTTGGCGCATAAACCGGCTGGACACCCTTGTCATCTTCCATCACCACAAGGCCAACAGCGGAAATGGCACCATCTGTGCCGTAAACCATGGCGGTGTTGGTGCCATCAGTCTGCTCGGCTGCGGCCTTGATGGTGGCCGCTGTGTTGCCGCCGGAGAGAACCAGAAGCTGGTCATTGCCGAGCGTAAAATCATAAGTGCGCTGGAAAGAGGGCAGCACCGCATCATTGGAGACAAATTCAGACGACGCTGCAAGCTTGATCGCGCCGCCACCTTTTACAAAAGCGCCAAAGTCGGACATGGTTTTCAGCTTGCCCTCATCAGCAATTTCCTTGCGCACGGCAAGGGCCCATGTGTTGTTGGCATTGGCCGGTTTGAGCCAGACAATCTTGTTGGCATCATAATCCAGCGTCTTGGCCATCTCATAGCCCTTGGCAAAATCCTTCCAGACATCGAGATCTGCCTTGTTATGAAAGAAGGCCGCATTGCCGGTATAGTCGGGATAAAGGTCAATCTCGCCTGCCAGAAGGGCCTTGCGCACAACGGGCGTGCCGCCAAGCTGCAGGCGGTCTTCTACTTCAAAACCGCCATCCTTGAGCGCCAGATAAAGGATATTGCCCAACAGGCCCCCTTCATTGTCAATCTTGGAGGAAACGGTGAGCTTCTCGGCGGCAAGACTGGAGCCTGCCATAAGCACAGACAGAGCAAAGGCTGCTGACTTTACGAGTTCTTTCATGGTTTGATCCCTTGGATAATTTAGGCATGACAGCAAAGCCATCACGCAAGTTTTCTATGGTGATTGGTAAGATGGGTGGCGGGGATGCCCCTCTTTGAGCGGGCAGATCTACGCCTGTAGCACGGGCCGGTGGACGCTCTATGTCTTCTTTCCGGCGTCGTTGGTAAGACTTAGAGACATTGCATTGCTAGGCCCGCCCTTTTTCCCAGATGTCGAACGGATAGGCCGCAGCAAGGCCGTCAATCCAGTTGTCATCGACCAGCAATTGCTCGGCCATAATAAAGTCCGAGGAATAGAGCCGGTCATCATCAATGGGCGGCAATTCAGCCTCAAGGCGCTTGAAAATCTCACCAGCGAGGCCGCCAAGCGCATCATCAAGACCGCGCAAATGGCAGGCCTGACGGGCCACAAAGGCCTCATGGGCAATCAGCTTGCCCCACAGATCGATCTGGCGCTCAAGCTTGCGGGTGATCAGCGGCAGGAAGGTCTCCTCATCTTCCATGCCGTCAGCAACCGTTACATTGACCAGCGAGGCTGGCGAGCTTTCATCAACGATCGAGGCAAACAGATCCACCGCCTGCTTGACCGGCGGACCAAAGGCCAGCACCGCCCCGTCATGGGGGGTGAGATTGCGCGACAGGCCCGTCAGCTCACGCCGCCCCATGGCAATGATGCGATTGAGCATATTGCGGCTGATATGGCTGATATTGAGCTGCAGCGACTGGAGCGACAGGGTAAGGCGCTGGGGGAGCGACCGGCCCGATGTGATCAGCGAGCCATTGAGCACAACAGGATTATCATCGCTGTTATTCATGGTCTCGCGGGTGACGTCTCCGGCATGGATGAGGCTTTCAAGCGCCGCCCCATAGACCTGAATAGCACAGCGATATGATAGCGGATCATGCACCCGGTTCGGCTCTTGCCAGGCATCGCGCGCAAAAGCGGTAAGCAGGAAATCTGCCATGGGTCGGGTTAGCCCATCTTCTGCGTGACTGGCTGCAAGCCATGGCTGGCGCGAGGCAGAAAAGCCTGCATTTGAAAGGCCCAGCACGGCGATTGAGAGGTAAAAGAGGCGGAAGATCCGGCTCAGCAGCAAAGCCGAGCGGGCAACCGAGGTGGCATTGGAGCTAACCAGCGCCAATCCTTCCTTGGATTGCGGCTGATAGACGCTAAGGCCCGCTTTTGCCAAGGCCTCATCGGCTGGCAGGCGCTCCCCGTGATAATAAGCAAAGCCTTCCCCCACCAGAACAGCCCCGATCTGGCCCATCAGGCCAATATCAGCACAGCCAAGCGAGCCGATGGGCCGCACTTCGGGGATGACATCACAATCAAGCAAGTCCTGCATGGCCTTGAGCATTTTGGGATGAATGCCCGCCTGCCCCGTCAGCGAAGAATTGATGCGCAGCACGATGGCGGCACGCACATCTTCCTCCTTTAGCGGTGTGCCAATGGCAAAGTGATGGGCCCGCAGCAGTCTTTTGTTAAAATCATGCACCATGTCGTCATCAACACGGCAATCCTTAAAGGCCCCCACAGAGGTGGTTACACCATATGCGGGAAGTCCTTGCGCCATTGTCTCTTCTACCGCGCGGCGAGCAGCGGCAACAATATCCAAAGATCCGGGTGCATGGCGAATGCGGCTTGCGCCAGAGGCCGCAGCCTCCAATTGCATCAGGGACAGGGAACACCCGTCAACTTCAATTTCAGAATGATAAATCTTCTGCACGGTGGGATCTTTCTGGTCTTCATCTTCGATATCCCGACCTTAGGATTGCTTTTTGGAAAACATTCTATACCTTTTAGTAAATACTATATGTCAAAAGCAAAATTGAATGGTATATCATGTTTGATATCAAATCCTTGACCTATTATGCTTGCGCGCGCCAAACCGGCAGTTTGACACTGGCCGCGCAAGAATTGGGGGTCTCGGTCTCTGCCATCAGCACCGGCATCAAGCGGCTGGAAGATTTGCTTTGCATTCCGCTTCTGCTGCGCACCAAAAAAGGCATCACTCCGGCAACGGGCACGGCCTCCATTTTGCAATTCTGCCTGTTGCTGCTGTCGGGCCTGCACCGGATCGAGCGCGCCTTTGCCGAGGGCAATGCACCCATTGATTTTGCCCAGCTTGAAGAAAAGACCGAGCAGATGATGGCGCTTGACGACAGCCTTCTACCCTTTCTGCGCGAATGTGCAGGCCTGCGCCTGTCGCCCAAGTTGCTGTTTCGCTTCATAGCTGTCTATGAGCAAGGCAGCATCAATCGCGCTGCCAGCAATCTGGGCGTTGCCCAACCCCAGATCAGCCGCCAGATCCGCAAGATCGAAGCCCTTCTGGGCACGCCCATGTTTGCGCGCAAAAGCACAGGGCAGAATAAGGGCCTGATTGCCCTGCGCAGCGGCGAAATTCTCTATGCGGGGGCGGTCCAGCTGAATGGCATTTGCGAACATATTCTAAAGCGCAGCGATCTTTTGTTCCGTCAGGAAGTGAAAACCACCAAAATCGGCTGTATTCCGCCCTTTAGCACCAAGAGCGATTTGTGCAATCTGATCAGCGATATTTGCACCAATTGGCCCCAACTTGACCCCAAGGGCCATATCCGCATCATCACCACCACAACCAACAATCTGGTCACCCAGCTTAAAAATAATGACCTTCATGCGGTGATCATCGACAGCCCCCGTATGGCCGAAGGCTATGCCGAGCGCGTCCTTGCGCAACATCCGCTTAAACTGGCAGGCAATGATCTGCACCATCTGGAGGCGGGGCGGCAGGTCAGCCTTGACGAGGTGGCCGATCTTATCAATAACCGCGCCTTTGTGCTGCCCAGCCGCAATACGGGCCTGCGCAATCTGATTGACCAATGGCTGGAACAGCATGGCCTGAAGGCCCGCTCGCTGATTGAGGTGGATTCCATGACCATTGCCGCAGCATTGACGCGCAATGGCAGTTTCATCTCTCTTTTGCCTGCCTTTTCCTTCCTTGATGATGACCACACCATCCAGACCTATCCCATCCCCGATGCGCCGGTGCTGGTGCAAAGGCTGGTCTGGAAGAGCGAAGCCTCGCAAAGTCGGCCCATCGTCAATCTGCACAAAATCATGAACAATCGCCCCCTGCCCCAGATCATCACCTATTGAGAGGGGGAAAGGACAGGAAAATAGAACCAGACCATTGCAAATCTGGTTGCTCTAGGTTGGGGAAATTTGCTCCCAAAAGCTTATCCAGCCCCAAGCAATTTTCATTTCAGCAAAGGCTGCAAGCTGATAAGCTTGCCGCATGAACCATTTTAACCACGCATTGCCGTCATTCATAGTGCGCTTCATTCTCACTCTGGGAGTGGGCCTGTTTTTTTGTTTCCAAAGCATCCCGCAGACATTTGCGACTGATACAGCCAAGATTGAATTTGCTCCCTCCCAATGGGGGATAGATTATACCAAATTTGCCGACTATCCGCTCAGCGCCATTCTCTCTCATGGAGAAATCGAGTTTCGAAGGAATGCCGCCTCTGAATATGAGGAAGATACCCGAACTGTATGGGCGGATGATCTGGCTCCGGAGATAGGCACTGGAGCAATTTCAGAGGCTACAATAGAAGAGATGAAAGAATTCACCCCTCAAATGCTCATTCAGTTTGCCGTGAGACTTGACCCCAAAGACAAAAAGTACGGGGGACTTTGGTCTGTTGGCAATGCATTTATTGCAAGCAAAATAGCGGGTGCATTATCAAAAAACTAGCTCTGTAAACCAATAGGCTAACCGCACGAACCAGTCCTTGACCATGCCGCCCTTTATGGGACCAAAGGAATAGTTCCGAAAATCAAGGCACGAATGATCAGAGCGTTACGGGTAGGAGATTTGCAGGCGATAATCTGGCTCTTTATGTAGCTGCCAATAGGCTTTGGTGATCGCTTTTGTCAGCGCGCCCACCTCACCTTTGCCGATTTTTTGCCCGTTCACCTGACTGACCGGCATCACCCCACCAGCGGTTGAGGTGATAAAAGCCTCATCGGCCTCCAAGAGCGCCGCAGCGCTTACAGGCTGCGCTGTGCAGGCAAGGGAAAGCTGATCGCAGACATCAAAGACGCTTTGGCGGGTGATGCCATGCAAAATGCCCCGAACGGGCGTTGCAACCGCCCCGTCCTTGATGACAAAGAGGTTAAATCCCGGCCCTTCGGCCAGATTGCCTTCATCATCTTTCAAAACCACTGTCTCGGCCCCCCGTCCATAGGCGGCATAAAGCCCCTGCACCAGATCCAGCCAATGATAATTTTTGATGGTTGCATCAAGGCTTGAGGGGGGAATGCGCACAATATCGGAAATGGCCAGATGCAGACCGCGCTGCATTTGGTCCTGATTGGCGACAGAGCCCAAGGGAATGGCAAAGGCCAGGAACTGATTTTGCGCATCGCGCGGATCGCGGCTGAAATCGGGCGAAAAGCCGCGCGTGCAGATGAATTCCACATAGGCCTTTTGAAGGCCCGATAAAGCCACGCAATCATGCAGGATTTGCCGCACCTCACCCCTATCATAGGGAATGGCCATATGCAGTTTTTCAAGCCCCGCAAAAAAGCGCTCGATATGGTCATCAAGGCGAAAGAAAGCCCCGTCCCAGACATGGACCACATCATAGGTGGCATCGGAATGCAAAAAGCCATAATCAAGCACCGACAGTTTGGCCTCGCTCATGGGCAGAAACTGATCATCCATAAACGCAATACCGGGCGGATAGGATTTGGGGTCGCGGTGGCGCGGTGTGATAGGTGGCAAAGATGGCATAGTGACGATATCCCTTTAAAAACTGGGGGGCGTGCAGGCGGAAATGCAGACGCAGGGGACCGAGCCGGTATTGCGAAAGCGGTGCGGCAGGTGGCTTTCAAAATACCATGCATCCCCGACAGAGAGCAGGCGGCGCTCTTCCCCCACGCTAACCTCAAGACAGCCCGCCATCACGATCCCGCATTCTTCACCCTCATGGCTGAGCGCCACCCGTCCGGTATCAGCGCCGGGCTGGAAGGTTTCAAACAGCATTTGAATGGCCTTATCGGGCCTATCTGCCCCCACAAGGCGAAAGGAGACGGCGCCTTTGCCAATCTCCAGCAAATCACTGGCTTTGTAAAAGCAGGACCGCTCGAGCGACATATCAAGGCTGAAAAAACTGCCAAGATCCATGGGGATGCCATCGAGAATGCGCTTGAGCGCCCCCACAGACGGATTGGACTGGCCATTTTCAATCAGGGAAACCGTGGCATTGGCAACACCGGCCCGCTTGGCCAGCGCCCGTTGCGACAGGCCATGTTGCTCGCGCACCCTTCGCAGGCGCGCACCAATGGCATCTTTAACTGCGTCAAGATCATCGCCGGTCTGTGCGGTTTTTTCATCCTCCAGATGGCCTGCCATAGCCCGTCTCCCCGCCTGTTTGGCTCCCGTATTGTTAAATGTGTTTAATATTCTAAACAATATTCTTACATGTCATTATTTTTCAAGCTCTTATCGCGAGTAAATAAGTGACTTGTTCAGAATATCAAAAAACCGCAGACTGGGACTTCAAATCAAGAACCACGCCAACCCGATAGTGTTGACCCACAGCCCAAACCCTCACTGCCCCCACAGGGTGCCAGAGGGGGGGCCGCCCAGAGAGGAGGACTGCCATGAATGCGCCGACCAAACCCGTCATGCCCAATGACTTGCAGAATTACTGGATGCCGTTCACGGCCAACCGGGCGTTTAAACAAGACCCGCGCATTGTGGTCTCAGCCGATGGCATGCATTACAAAAGCGATGACGGGCGCGACATTCTGGATGGGACTGCCGGCCTTTGGTGCGTGAATGCGGGCCATAATGCGCCGCGCATTACACAGGCCGTTCAGCAGCAGGTGGCCGAGCTTGATTACGCGCCCTGCTTCCAGTTTGGCCATCCCAAAGCGTTTGAGCTGGCCAACCGCGTCAGCGCCCTGTTCCCCGACGGGATGGACCATGTCTTCTTCACCAATTCCGGTTCAGAATCGGTGGATACAGCGCTTAAAATTGCGCTTCATTATCACCGCATGCGCGGGGATGCTGCCCGCACCCGCCTGATCGGGCGCGAGCGCGGCTATCACGGCACCGGCTTTGGTGGCATTTCCGTTGGCGGCATTGTCAAAAACCGCATGCATTTCGGCTCTATGCTGACCGGTGTTGACCATCTGCCCCATACCCATGATCTGGAAAAGAATGCCTTTGCCAAAGGCTGCCCCGAGCATGGCGCGGAAAAGGCCGATGCGCTGATTGATATCGCCACCTTGCATGACCCCTCCACCATTGCCGCGGTGATTGTGGAGCCAATGGCAGGCTCGACCGGCGTCTTGCTGCCACCAAAGGGCTATCTCAAGCGCCTGCGCGACTTGTGCGACCGCTATGGCATTTTGCTGATTTTTGATGAGGTCATTACCGGCTTTGGCCGCCTTGGCGCGGCAACTGCGGCCGAGTTTTTTGGCGTCACGCCAGACATCATCACCACCGCAAAAGGCCTGACCAACGGGGTCGTTCCGGCGGGTGCTGTGATTGTCTCCAACAAGATTTACGATTCGGCCATGGAAAATGCCGATGCGCCGATTGAGCTGTTCCACGGCTATACCTATTCCGGCCATCCCATTGCTGCCGCTGCAGGCCTTGCCGCCCTTGAAACCTATCGCGAAGAGCAGATGTTCGAGCGTGTGGCCGATCTCTCCCCCTATTGGGAACAGGCGGTGCATAGCCTTAAAGGCACCAAACATGTGATTGATTTGCGCAATCTTGGCCTTGTCGGTGCCATTGAGCTGGCCCCGCGCGAAAGCGCTCCGGGCGCTCGCGGTATGGAAGTGATGCTGAAAGCGTGGGAGAAGGGCATTATGGTGCGGGTCACCGGTGATATTCTGGCGCTCTCTCCACCTTTCATCATTAAAAAAGAGCAGATCGACCAGATCTTCAACACCTTGGCTGACATTCTGCCAACCATCGATTAACCGGCTTGATTGCCTAGCCAGACCAAACAAAAAAAGCCGCCCTGATCTACCAGATCAATCAGGGCGGCTTTTCTACTGGTGCGATCGGCGCTGAGGCCTTAATTCACGCTTGGCGCAGCCTCTGGGTCTGCACCCCAAGGCCCTCGACCGACAGGCGCATCACATTGCCCTCTTTCAGATAGACCGGCGGCTTTTGCCCCATGCCAACCCCCGGCGGGGTGCCGGTTGAGATAATATCCCCTGCTTGCAAGCTCATAAACTGGCTGCAATAGGCAATAAGATGCGGGATTTTATAAACCATGGTGGCCGAGCTGCCATTCTGGTAGCGCTTGCCATCCACCTCCAGCCACATGGGAAGGGCATCAAAATCACCCACCTCATCAAGGGTCACAAGCCACGGGCCGATGGGGCCAAAGGTATCGCAGCCCTTGCCCTTGTCCCACGTGCCCGCGCGATCAAGCTGATAGTCGCGCTCGGAAATATCGTTGACCACGCAAAGCCCCGCAACGTGAGAAAGCGCGTCTTTTTCCTCGATATAAGAGCCGCCCGTGCCAATCACCACGCCCAGCTCTACCTCCCAATCGGTCTTGGTGGAGCCTTTGGGGATCAGCACATAATCATCAGGGCCGCAAATGGCAGATGTCCATTTGTTAAAAATGACCGGCTCGGGCGGAATGGCCATGCCCGCTTCTGCCGCGTGATCGGCATAATTGAGCCCGATGCAGATAAATTTGCCAACCGAGCCGACGCAAGGCCCAAGGCGCAGCTCACTTTGGGACACGCCATTCACAAGCGGCAGGCTCTCCACATCAAGGCCTTTCAGTCGCTCAAGGCTTTGCGCCTCAAGCGCCTCCCCCGCAACATCATCAATATGGGCGGATAAATCCCGCACGCGGCCAGCACCATCCAGCAAGCCCGGCTTTTCTGCCCCCTTGGGCCCAAAGCGTAGAAGTTTCATCCCTGTCTCCTTCTTTGCTGGCACTTTGCCGCCCGCCAACCCAAAGTGCAATGGCTCCGCCATGTTTGCTGGTATTTTGCCGCCCACAGGCCCAATGTGCAATTGCCCCTATAGTCGCGGGCACTTAACCACCCACCAATCCAAAGCGCAATGGCTGCATCTTTTTTGTGCACCATGTCGCTCCTATGGCCTCGCCGTCCGGCAAAATGCCGTATGGCTGGAGGGAAAGGCCCAAATCTTTGGACAAAACGAGAGAAAGGGAGCAAGGATGAGCAATCATAAAGGCAGCTGCCTGTGCGGGGCTATTCGCTATGAGGTGGAAGGGGACTTGCGGCCCGTTATGGCCTGCCACTGCACCCAGTGCCGCAAGACAAGCGGCCATTATGTAGCGGCAACCCAGTGCAGCACCAAGGCGCTGACCATCCATGGCACTGTCCGCTGGTATCACTCGTCAGAGCAAGCACGGCGCGGATTTTGCCCCACCTGCGGCAGTCCGCTCTTCTGGCAGCCGGGGGACCGGTCGGTCACCTCGATCTTTGCCGGCAGCCTTGACGGGGACACCGGCCTGCGCCTTGAAAGCCAGATCCATTCAGAAACCAAGGGCGACTATTATGATCTGCCCGCAATTCCCGTTTGCAAGCAGGAGCCGATCAAGCCTTAGAGCTGCAGGAAGGATCGTGCCCTAAAAAACTGCCTTTGGCAGCCAGGTGGCCAATTGCGGCACGAACCAGATAACGGCAACCGCCACACCTTGCAGCAAGATGAAGGGCGCCACACCGGCATAAATCTGGCCGGTGGTAATTTCTGGCGGAGCCGCCCCGCGCAAATAAAAGAGCGAGAAGCCAAAGGGCGGGGTGAGGAAGGAGGTTTGCAGATTGATCGCAATCAGAATGGCCAGCCAGACCGGATCATGCCCCATCATAATAAGAACAGGCGCGATGAGCGGCAGCAGGATCACCGTGATTTCAACAAAATCAAGGAAGAAGCCCAGAATGAAAATCAGCGCCATACAGAAGAGCAAGGCCCCAACAGGTCCGCCGGGCATAGCCTGCAAAATCTCGGCCACCCGATCATCCCCTCCAAGGCCCACAAAAACCAGCGAGAAGATGGAAGCGGTCAGGATGGTGGCAAAGATCATGGCCGTGACCGTCATGGTTGAGGTAAGGGCCGAGGCCAAAATGGCCTTTTTGTGCGATTGATAGAGCGAGGCGGCAATAGCGGCGATCCCGATCAGCGCCAGCACCACATAGCCTGCGCCCAGAAGCTGTTCAAAGCCGGTAATGTCGCTGCGCTGGAAGCGTACAGGGGCAAGCCCTGCGGCAATGGCCAGAATGAGCAAGGCTGCAACGCCGCAGAGGATAAGGGTGCGATTGGCACCCTGCTTGATGCCCGCCAGCAAAATGGCCCCGATAGCGCCAACAGACGCCGCCTCAGTCGGGGTGGCAATGCCGCCCAAAATAGCCCCGAGCACGGCAATGATCAGCATAACCGGCGGCAGGATGGCCCCAAAGACCGCCTTGCGCGATGGCCGCACCTCTTGTGGGGGCGCAGGCGGCATATCCTGCGGGCGCACCATACCGCGCAACAGGATATAAAGAATATAGATGGTCACCATGGTCAGGCCCGGAACAAGGGCTCCGGCAAAGATCTGGCCGACCGAAATGGTCTCGATGGTGAATTTGCCCTGCTCATATTGCGCCTGCTGATAGGCGCTGGACATCACGTCTGAAAGGATGATCAGCAAGGTCGAGGGCGGAATGATCTGGCCCAACGTGCCCGAGGTGCAGACAATGCCCGAGGCAAGGCGGGCATCATAGCCGGTGCGCAGCATGGTTGGCAGGGCAATCATGCCCATGGCAATCACTGTTGCGCCAACAATGCCGGTGGATGCGGCCAGCAAGGCCCCCACCAGCACCACAGAAATGCCAAGACCACCGCGCAGCTGGCCAAAGAGCCGCCCCATCGTGTCCAGCAATTCCTCGGCAATGCGTGATCGCTCCAGCACCACACCCATCAGCACAAAGAGCGGGATAGCAATCAGCACATCATTGGTCAGCACCCCAAAGACGCGCTGGCCCAAACCGCCCAGAAGGGCAATATTCATCTCGCCCGCAGCCCAGCCAAAATAGGCAAAGGCGACCGCCACTCCGGCAATGGAGAAAGAGACAGGAAAGCCCAGAAGGATACAGCCCATCAAGGCGGCAAACATCAACAGATCAAGATTGTCAACCAACAGCGCAACCAAAGTCATTGAGCAGTGCCCCCGGATGTATCTTCTAAAGACTTGCCGGATGGACCATCAGATTTTCTATCAGACTTGGCATCCGATTGGGCATCCGATTGGGCACCAGAGGCAAGGAGAAGGATCTGGCGCATCAGGCACGCCAGCGATTGAAGAATAAGCAAAAGGCAAAAAGCAGGAATAAGGCTTTTCATCAGCCACAAAGCGGGAATGCCGCCAACCGAGATCGGCCCTTCCCAAATAGCCCAGCTATTGCGCACCGAGGGCCATGACCAGTAAAGCAGGGCCGTCATGGAAGGCAGCAGCAACAGCGCATGACCAAAGGCATCAATGCGCGCCTTGCCGCGCGTCGCAAGCTTGGCATAAAAAATATCAACCCGCACATGATCATCAATCAAAAGGGTATAACCGGCCCCCAGCATGAAAAGGGCCGAATGCAGGTAAAGCACGCTTTCGTTAAGCGCAATGGATGAAAATCCGAACACATAGCGCAGCAACACCACACCAAATTGCAAAAGAACCATCAAAAGGGCAAACCAGCGGGCAGTCATCCCCACCCGGTGATTGATCCTGTCGAGAAAGGATGCGAGCTGTTCCATAAGGGTCCTCAAAGCAGCATGGCGCCGGACGGGCCGGATCGCGCGCAAAAATGCCAGCGCAGAAGCATCCGCGCTGGCATTCTTATAGCTTTTTTAGTAGCCGCGCACCATGGCACGGGCATTCATTTGGCCGTTATCGGCATAGGTCATGTAGCTGCCGACGCTATCGCGGTAGGCAACAAAGCTTTCGGTGATGCGCTTGACCAGCTCATCATCATCTTCGCGCAATTCGCCGATCACTTCATCCGCTGCTTTGCCCATAGCCTTGATCACGTCTTCAGGCAGCATTTTCAGCTGTACGCCCTGATCCGCCACCAGCTTTTTCAGCGCGGCGGCATGCTTGGTGGTATATTCGGTCCAGACCGGATTATAGAGGCTCTCACATGCCATGGTGACGGCATTTTTAAGATCATCCGGCAGCTCGGCAAAGACCTTGGCATTCACCGCGCATTCCTCGGCAGAGGATGGCTCGCCAACACCGGGCCAGTAATAGTTTTTGGCAACCTGATAGAAGCCAAGCGCGCTATCGGTCCATGGGCCGATAAACTCACCTGCATCCAGCGCGCCAGACTGCAACGCCTGGAACATATCGCGGCCCCCCATGGCCTGCACGGCCATGCCCATTTTGGAGCACATTTCAGAGGCCAGACCCGTTGTGCGGTATTTCAGGCCTTTCAGGTCATCCACGCTGTTGATTTCCTTGCGGAACCAGCCAGCCATTTGCGGGCCGGAATTGCCGCAGAGGAAAGGTTTGAGGCCAAAGCGGGCATACATTTCATCATAAAGAGCCTGACCACCGCCATGGGCCATCCAGCCAAATTGCTCATCGGCGCGCAGACCAAAAGGCTGGGAGCCGAACAACAGGATACCCTTGGATTTGGAACCCCAATAGGCAGGAACAGCATGATACAGCTCAGCAGTGCCTTCGCCCACAGCGTCAAACACGCCACGGCCGGGAACCAGCTCGCCAGCTGCATGCAGTTTTACCTCGATCCGGCCGCCAGACAGGGTGCCAATGCGATCAGCCAGCATCTGGGCTGCCACACCGGGGCCAGGAAGATTTTTCGGCCAAGCTGTGACCATGTTCCATTTGATGGTGCCACTGGCAAGAGCGGGCGCTGCCAAAGTGGATGCGGCAGCCGCGGCCGCTGTGCCTGTTACACCAGCTTTGAGAAATGAACGTCTATCCATGAAAACCTCCGGAAAGGGTAAGTCGATTGGGTGGACCTGTCGGGACCAAAAGGGGCGATCCCGGCAGGGTCGTCGGTAGGAAATGGCCGTTCGGAGCCTTGATATCAGGTCCCTTTTCGGCCATCCGGCCCGGTCCGCAAAAAAGGCAGGTCGGCCGGGTTCTTGAGCGTGTTTATTTCATTATGTCTGCTCATAATTTTCTGTCAAGACGAGATGATGACATAGGCTGAAAAGCGCCAGATTTTGTCCTCCTCTCGCCCTACAGACGGTGATTAAGCTGCTTAATTTCCCAAAATTGTAGGCAGGCGCAGGCCATGCTCGCGGGCGCAGGCAACGGCCTCTTCATAGCCCGCATCTGCATGACGCCAGACGCCGGAGGCCGGATCATTCCACAAGACCCGCTCAAGACGTGCGGCGGCTTCGTCTGTGCCATCGGCGCAGATCACCACGCCCGCATGCTGGGAGAAGCCCATGCCAACCCCGCCCCCGTGATGGAGCGACACCCATGTCGCGCCAGAGGCTGTATTGACCAGCGCATTAAGAAGCGGCCAGTCAGAGACGGCATCCGAGCCATCCTTCATGGCTTCGGTCTCGCGGTTGGGCGAGGCAACAGAGCCGGAATCAAGATGGTCACGGCCAATCACAACGGGCGCTTTCAGCTCGCCATTTTTGACCATTTCGTTAAAGGCAAGGCCAAGGCGGTGACGATCACCAAGCCCGACCCAGCAAATGCGCGCAGGAAGCCCTTGGAAGGAAATGCGCTCGCGGGCCATATCCAGCCAATTATGCAAATGCTTGTTGTCAGGCAGGATTTCCTTGACCTTCTGATCGGTCTTGTAAATATCCTCAGGATCGCCCGAAAGAGCCGCCCAGCGGAACGGGCCAATGCCTTTACAGAAAAGCGGGCGGATATAGGCCGGCACAAAGCCGGGGAAGGCAAAGGCATCTTCCAGCCCCTCTTCCAGCGCCATCTGGCGAATATTATTGCCATAATCCAGCGTCGGCACGCCCGCATTATGGAAATCGACCATTGCCTGCACATGCCCTTTCATGGAAGCACGGGCGGCTTTTTCCACCTCTTTGGGGGCGCTTTCGCGCTTGGCGATCCATTCAGCCATGGTCCAGCCTTGGGGCAGATAGCCATTGACCGGATCATGGGCGGAAGTCTGGTCGGTGACAATATCGGGGCGAACACCGCGCGCAACAAGCTGCGGGAAAATATCCGCCGCATTACCAAGAAGGCCAACGGATTTGGCTTCGCCCGCAGCGGTCCAGCGTTCGATCATGGCCAGCGCTTCATCAAGGCTGTCGGTTTTCTCGTCGACATAGTTGGTGCGCAGGCGGAAATCGATAGAGGCTTCGTTGCATTCTACCGCAAGGCAGCAGGCACCGGCCATAACAGCGGCCAGAGGCTGGGCGCCACCCATGCCGCCAAGACCGCCGGTCAGGATCCATTTGCCGGTCAAATCACCGCCATAATGCTGGCGGCCTGCCTCGGCAAAGGTCTCATAGGTGCCCTGCACGATGCCTTGGGAGCCGATATAGATCCAGCTGCCCGCAGTCATCTGGCCATACATCATCAAGCCCTTTTTATCGAGCTCGTTGAAATGGTCCCAATTGGCCCAATGGGGCACAATGTTGGAATTGGCAATCAGCACACGGGGCGCATCGCGGTGGGTTTTGACCACAGCCACAGGGCGACCGGACTGGACAACGAGGGTTTCGTCCTCTTCCAGATCTTTCAGCGTTGCGGTGATGGCATCAAAATCCTGCCATGTGCGGGCCGCACGGCCAATGCCGCCATAAACCACCAGCTCATGGGGATTTTCCGCAACATCAGGATGCAGATTGTTCATGATCATGCGCAAGGGCGCTTCGGTCATCCAGCTTTTGGCATTCAGCTCAGGGCCGGTCGGCGGATAGATATCGCGGGTATTTTTGCGGTCTTGCGCGATTGTCGACTTTACATCAGACATGTGGGAGCCTCCTAAATGCTCATCAGGCCTTATGGGCATCTAATGCCAGAGCACCAGAGCGAGCAAGTTCATCAAGTTGGATCAAGATCGTTTGAAGCGGGACGCGCACCTTTGCCGCTGTGCCAGCAAGATAGTCCCAAGCGGGGCGCTCTTGCATATAGGCGCGCTGGGCCAGCTCCATTTGAATGGCGTGAACACCCCTTTGCGGCTGGCCATAATGGCGGGTGGTCCAGCCACCTTTAAAGCGGCCATTGAACACGGCAGAAAAACCTGCGGCCCTGGCTTCCTCCCCAAAACAGACATCACGGACAATGGCCTCGATGGCCCCGTCGCATGTCTCGCCAGAATTGGTGCCAATGGAGAAGACAGGCAATTCCCCGTCAAACAGGAACGGGATATTGGAGCGGATGGAATGGCAATCATACAAAATAGCCACCCCGTGGCGGGCCAGCACGCGCTCGATCTGCTCTTCGAGCGCTTTATGATAGGGCGCATGATAGGTCTCGCGCCGCTCAAGGATTTCTCCCTCGTCCGGCTCCTCACCCTCACGCCAGATGGGTACACCATCAAAGCTGGTTGTGGGGCAAAGCGTTGTGGTATTCTGCCCCGGATAGAGCGACACGCCTGCCGGATCGCGATTGCAATCAATCACATAGCGGTGGATGCAAGAGCGCACCACAGTCGCACCGAGAATAAGCCCTTCATACAGGCGGGTGATATGCCAGTCGGTATCTTCGAGCGCCGCACCGGTTTCATTGAGGCGCGGCAGCAAAGCATCAGGCACATGGGTGCCGCCATGGGGCTGGCCCAAAATGACGGGGCTGTCGCCTTCCATCACCTCAAAAATTTGCGCATTTTCCGCCATGATCAAAGCTCCGGCATCTCAATTTGGGTTGCATCAATGATGGTTCTGTCCGCCATCAGCCTTGCGGCAATTTCAAGCTCGGGTGCCAGATAGCGGTCATCTTCCAGCGGCGGGACTTGTGCCCGAAGGCTCTTGATCACGCGGGCAAGGGCGGGACTTGTGGCAAGGGGGGCACGGCATTCCGTCCCTTGGGCAGCGCATAAAAGCTCAATGCCCAAAATGCGGTTGAGATTGTCCACCATCTTGCCCAATCTGCGCGCCCCGTGCGCGGCCATGGAGACATGATCTTCCTGATTGGCGCTGGTAGGGGTGCTGTCAGTGACGCAGGGATTGGCCAGATGCTTGTTTTCGCTCATCAGGGCAGCGGTGGTGACCTCGGCAATCATATAGCCCGAATTCAGCCCCGGCTTGGGGGTAAGAAATGGAGGCAAATCAAAGGACAGGGCCGGATCAACCATCAGCGCAATGCGCCGCTGGGCAATGGCCCCGATCTCGGATGTTGCAAGGGCAATCATATCAGCAGCAAAACCCACCGGCTCGGCATGGAAATTGCCGCCCGAGACAATGCGGTCCGCTTCAAACAGGATAAGCGGATTGTCCGTTGCCGCATTGGCTTCAATCTCCAGCGTGGTGGCAGCCTGACGCAAAATATCAATGGCCGCGCCCGTTACCTGCGGCTGGCAGCGAATGCAATAGGGATCCTGCACGCGGCTATCACCCTCGCGGTGGCTTTCGCGAATTTGCGAGCCATCCAATATGGCGCGCATGGTGCTGGCAGCATCAATCTGGCCCTTATGACCGCGAAGGGAGTGAATTTCGGGCTGCAAGGGCGCGGTGGAACCCATGATCGCATCCGTTGACAGGGCTGATGTGACCAGCGAGCCAAGAGCGGCGCGCCAGACCTCAAACAATCCCGCCAAAGCAAAGGCGGTGGAGAATTGGGTGCCATTGATAAAGGCCAGCCCTTCTTTTGGGCCAAGGGCAATGGGAGCAAGGCCGGCTTTTTGCAGCGCCTCCTTGCCCGGTAAGATCTCGCCTTGATACTCGGCCTGCCCCTCACCGATAATCACGGCGGTCATATGGGCAAGCGGGGCAAGATCGCCGGAGGCTCCCACCGACCCCTGAGCGGGGATAATCGGGGTCACGCCCTTGGCCAACATGGATTGCAGCAGCTCGATCAATTGCCAGCGCACACCCGAGGCCCCTCGGCCAAGAGACAACAGCTTGAGCACCATGATCAGGCGGGCATGGCCGGTCGGGACCGGCTCGCCCACCCCGCAGCAATGAGAAAGGATCAGATTGCGCTGCAAGGTGGCGGTGTCCTGCGCTTCAATCTTGAGGCTGGCAAGCTTGCCAAAGCCGGTATTGACCCCATAAACAGGCTCCTCACCACTGGCCGCCTCTGCCAGTTTGGCGGCAGCTTTCTCAACCATGGGCTTGCAGGAAGGGTCCAGCGCCACGGGAAGAGACTGCCAATAGATTTTGGATAAATCGGCAAGGGTCACCGCACCCGGTGTTAGCACAAGGCCGTCTAGCTGGTCATAGTGGATTACATCACTCATAGCTGGCCTCCAAAGACGCGCTGATGCAAGGGGTTAAAGCCGATGCGGTAGGAAAGCTCTGCCGGATGGGCAACGGACCAGATGGCAAGATCGGCCCGCATACCGGCGGCCAGAATGCCCCTGTCCTTCGCACCAAGCGCAAGAGCGGCATTACGGGTCACACCAGCCAAGGCCTCTTGCGGGGTCATGCGGAACAGGGTGCAGGCCATATTCATGACAAGAAGAAGCGATGTCAGCGGGGAGGAGCCGGGATTGGCATCTGTTGCCAGCGCCATGGGCACGCCCTTGTCGCGCAGCAGATCAAAGGGCGGCATCTGGGTCTCGCGCAGGGTATAAAAAGCACCGGGCAGCAACACAGCCACCGTGCCCGCCTTGGCCATGGCCGCAACGCCAGCTTCATCAAGATATTCTATATGGTCCGAAGACAAGGCCCCGTAAGAGGCTGCAAGCTCGGTGCCACCCAGATTGGACAATTGCTCGGCATGAAGCTTGACCGGCAGGCCAAGACTTTTAGCGGCGGCAAAAACCCGCTCCATCTGCGGCACATCAAAGGCAATGCCTTCGCAAAAGCCATCCACTGCATCCACCAGCCCTTCGGCATGGGCCGCTTTAAGAGCGGGGATGCAGACCTCGTCAATATAGGCATCGGCCCGATCTGCATAATCGGCAGGCACCGCATGGGCCCCAAGAAAGGTGGTTATCACATCCACATCAAGCTCTGTGCCAATGCGGCGGGCAACGCGCAACATGCGCAGCTCGGTCTCAAGATCCAATCCATAGCCGGACTTGATTTCCAAAAGGCAGGCGCCTTCCTCTATCAGCGCCATCACGCGCGGCAGAGCGTCGGCAAATAGCTCTTCTTCGCTGGCAGCACGGGTGGCAGTCACAGTAGAGACAATGCCGCCCCCTGCGCGAGCCACCTCTTCATAGCTCGCGCCATTAAGGCGCATTTCAAATTCTTTGGCGCGGTTGCCGCCAAAAACAAGATGGGTGTGGCAATCAATAAGGCCCGGTGTCACCAGACGCCCGTCCAGTGAGACAGACCAGATGCCTTCATACTCTTTGGGCAATTCCGCGCGCTTGCCGGCCCACAGGATTGTCTCGCCCTTAATCACAAGCGCCCCGTCTTCTACCAGGCCATAACCGGCGCTGGTACTGACACTGGCACTGGCCGCCCCGTCCTCTGTCATGGTGGCAAGGGTGCAGCTATGCAAAAGTGTGGCAGAAGCAGGATCAGAAAAGGCCATTATTCACAATATCCAACGGGTCTGAGGGGCGGAATGCCAAGTCTATTAGACTTTCTTTGTATGATACTATAAAGATTATGTCTAGACAAAAAGATTTATCCAGCACCCATAGTCTCTCCGCAGCGGGGATAATATGCCGCAAGGTAAGGCCCTTCGGGGCCTCAAAAGAGATCAGCCAGAAAGAGGGCTCACAAGATGACCGGAATTTTTGCAAATCACGCTTTGTTGCCCTCAGGCTGGGCCCGCAATGTTCGGCTGGAGCTTAAGAGCGGCACAATTGCCTCGGTCGTGCCGGACAGCAAAGCGCAGGAGGGAGACAGCAAAACAGATTGCCTGCTCCCCGCCCTTGCCAATTTGCACAGCCATGCCTTCCAGCGCGCCATGGCAGGGATGACAGAGGTTGCCGCTCCCGGCCGTGACAGTTTCTGGACATGGCGCACCCTGATGTATCGTTTTCTTGAGCGCCTCACTCCAGAGCAGCTCAAAGCCATTGCCGCCCTTGTCTATATGGAAATGCAAGAGGCAGGTTATGCCTCGGTGGGGGAATTTCACTATGTCCATCACCAAAAAGAGGGCACGCCCTACGACAATTTAAGCGAAACATCTCAGGCCGTGTTTGCTGCCGCACAAATGAGCGGGATCGGCCTCACCCATCTGCCGGTGCTCTATAGCTATGGCAGCGCAGGAAAGACCCCGCTTGGCGGCGGGCAATTGCGCTTTGGCAATGATGTGGAGCGCTTTACCGCCCTTGTAGGGGAAGCCCGCGCCAAGCTTGACGCCCTGCCCTTTGATGCAAAGGTCGGCATTGCCCCCCATTCCTTGCGCGCCACGTCTCCGCAGGATCTCACACAACTCTTGCCCCTTCACAAAGACGGGCCGGTGCATATTCACATTGCCGAGCAGCCCAAGGAAGTCGCCGACATCAAAGCCTGGCTGGGGGCGCGCCCTGTTGAATGGCTACTGGACAATGCAGAGGTGAATGACCGCTGGTGCCTTGTTCATGCCACCCATATGAGCAAGAGCGAGACCATCTTGATGGCCCGCTCAGGCGCGGTTGCGGGCCTGTGCCCCATTACCGAGGCCAATTTGGGCGATGGTCCCTTTAACGGCCCCCTTTACTGGCAAGAAGAAGGAGCCTTTGGCATTGGCTCTGATTCCAATGTGCGCATCGCGCTGGGCGAAGAATTGCGGATGCTGGAATATTCCCAGCGGCTGCGCGATTTTGGCCGCAATATTCTGGTGAGCGGGGGCGAGGGCTCCATTGGTGAAGCGCTTTATTGCGGAGCCGCAAAAGGTGGCGCACAGGCCCTTGGCCGTGCAGCGGGTGAGATCCGCCAGGGCGCCCTTGCCGACCTTACCGCCATTGACACAAGCGCTCCGGCGCTGTGTGCGCTTAAGCCTCAGCAATTCCTTGATGGTCTTGGCTTTGCTGCGGGCGATGATATCGTCACTGATGTCTGGTCAGCCGGACGGCATATGGTGCAAGGCGGGCGGCATATTGCCCGCGATGCCATCCTTGCCGATTATCGCACCGCCATCACCCAATTGCTGGCAGAGGGGTAATGGGCAAAAGATTTTTAATCCCGCCCTGTTCATTCGCCCCTCTTCCGCCCTATACTCGGCGCGAATATCAATAGATGTTGGGCAAATCAGCCATGGCCAAGACTGCCATAAAGCGCGATAAGTCCAACAGGTGCAAACATTTTTTTGAGGCCCCATGCTACGCGGCGATAAAATCCGGTACCGTGATGTAAAAAACGAGATCTTGAGCCGCATTCACGACAAGGTCTGGCCTCCCGGCTCACTCATGCCCGGCGAGATCGAGCTGGCCGAAGAATTTGGCTGCGCCCGCGCCACGGTCAACCGCGCCATGCGCGAGCTGGCGGAAGAAGGCATCATCGACCGCAAGCGCAAGGCGGGAACGCGGGTGAATGTCTCCCCCGTGCGCCATGCCAAATTTGAAATTCCGCTGGTCAAAGTCGAGATCGAGGGCCTTGGGGCCACCTATCGTTATGCCTTTATCGGCCAGACGCTGGAGCGCGCCCCTGATTGGCTGCGTGCCCGCATCGGGCTGGAGCCGGATGATGAAATCCTCCATATCCGCTGCATGCATTATGCCAATAACGCCCCCTTCCAGTTTGAAGACCGCTGGATCAATGCAACGGTTGTCGACAAGGCCCGCAAGGCCGATTTTAGCGCCATCAGCCCCAATGAATGGCTGGTCAATGAGGTGCCCTTCACCGATGCCGAAATCAGCTTTTGCGCCAGCTCCCTTGATCAGACCATGGCCCGTTTTCTATCCATGACAGCGGGGGAGCCGGTTTTCATTGCCGAGCGGACAACATGGCTCAATGAGCAGCCCATCACCTTTGCCCAGCTCACCTTTGCCCGCGGCTATCGCATGACCACCCGCTACTAGGTTCAGGCCTTATAGCCTGATTTAAAAGTGTCTGAATGAGACTTTTAAGAGCGAGTTCTTAGGACATTGATCAGTTTCGTGAATCAAATTCGGGCCATTGATTCAAAACTCTCATTGGACGCAAAGGCCCCGCGCTGCCAGATTGGCGGCATGACCCAACTTGCCTCCTCCTCACTGCTGCTCCACCGAAGTGATGCACGCTTAAATATGCGCCGCTTTTATCTTTTAACCCTGCAGCCAGATCTGTTCGGCTCTGTCAGCCTTGTGCGCAATTGGGGGCGCATTGGTGGGCGCGGGCAAATCCGCCATGACAGCCACCCAAATGACGCGCAAGCAATTGCCACCTATTGCGCCCTTGCACAGCAAAAACTGGCCAAAGGCTATCGCATCATCGCGCAGCCGGCTGGCAGTCAAGGCCCATAATCCACCGCCCGCTGCAACAGCGCCCAAACAAAGCCGCACAAGCGCAAACAAGGGATGACTTTTGCCCCCTGATCCGCATAATGGAATAAAGTCAGGTAGGCAGGACCCTTAAAGGCACAGACCACCACTGCGCCCATGCCCTGTCACGCGCATTATGAAGGAGCATCCGATGTTTGAAACTCTGGCAAAGGCTGAAGGCGACAAAATTCTCGCCCTCATGGGGATGTATCGCGCCGACCCGCGCGCCAATAAACTTGATCTTGGGGTGGGCGTTTATAAAAACCAGAAGGGTGAGACGCCGATCATGAGCGCCCTTGCCAAAGCCGAGCAATGGCAGGTGGCCAATCAGGCCTCCAAAAGCTATGTGGGCCTTGCGGGTGATGTGGGCTTTAACGATGCCATCACCACCCTTGCGCTGGGCGAAGGCTATGACAAAAGCCGCGTGCGCACCCAGCAAGCCCCCGGCGGCTCCGGTGCCTTGCGCATTGTGGCTGAAATGCTGGCAGGGGCCAAACCCGGTGCCACCATCTGGGTGTCAGACCCCACCTGGGCCAACCATATTCCCACCTTCACCTCGGCAGGCCTTGTCATCAAACATTACCCTTATTTTGATGCCGCGACCGGTCAGGTGCGCTTTGATGATATGTGCGAAGCCCTTTCCGCCATGCCGCAAGGCGATATTGTGCTGCTGCATGGCTGTTGCCATAACCCGACCGGTGCCAATCTGACCGGCGAGCAATGGCAGAAAGTGGGGGATTTGCTCCTTGAGCGTGATCTTCTGCCCTTCATCGATATTGCCTATCAGGGCTTTGGCGACGGACTGGAGGAAGATGCCGCGGGCCTTCGTCATCTGGCCTCACGCGTGCCCGAGCTGGTGGTGGCGCTGAGCTGCTCGAAAAATTTCGCGGTTTATTGCGACCGCGTCGGTGCGGCCATTCTTATGGGGCGCAATGCAGAAGAAGCCGACAAGGCCATCAGCCAATTGGCACTGGTTGCCCGCAAAAGCTATTCCATGCCGCCCAATCACGGCGCGGCGGTTATCCGCCACCTGCTGGAAACACCTGCCCTTAAAACCGAATGGCAGGACGAGCTGGAAGCCATGCGCATGCGCATGCTGACCCTGCGGCAAGGTCTGGCCAGTGCTTTGCGCCAGCATAGCAATTCTGACCGGTTCGACTTTGTCGCCCAGCATCGGGGCATGTTCTCACGCCTTGGCCTTAGCCCCGCTCAGGTGGACAGCCTGCGCGAGGAGCATGCCATTTACATGGTCGGCGACAGCCGCATCAATGTAGCAGGCCTGCCCGATGATGGCCTTGACGAACTAGCCGCAGCCATCGTCGCCACGCTTTAAGATGCAAGGCCAAAGAGTCGCGGGTCAAGCCCCGCACTCTTTGGGTTTGTTGCAAATTGTGACAAGGGGAGACATGACGCTTTAGGAAATTTGAGCAATCGTATCATAAGGTATTGCGGATATTTGAGACCTTCTCTGCAACGCAACAAGTTCGAGAGCAATCGAGATGTCGCTGATAAACTAGATAGGGATACAGTGCATTATCGAACCACCGCAACCCGATCACTTTTCGAATTTTATGTGACAGCCTTTTTTAGATTTTCACGAAACTTCGTGAAGTCGACCACGGAAGGTAGGTCTTGAGCCAATTTTTCGACGAAAACTTCCTCGGATACACCTCGAGACATTAGATCAGACAAAACTCTAGCGTAAAACTTTTTGCTTTCTGACGATGCCCCTTCCGGGTATTGTTTACAATGTTCCTCCGCGATCTCCGCCACGGATGTAATGGGGAAGTATTTATCTCCAATCAGTTTTTTCACTGCAGGCTCTCTCCCCTTTACGCAAACCTCAAGAAGATACTTCTCGATGCTGTCTATAGGAAGAAAAAGCTTCTTGAACGGAGCGTATTTTTTTGGAATCTTGGATTTCATATCGCCATCAATTACACTCAAAATGTTCCTGTCCAGCCCAAGCACATTTCCTGAAAGTAGGTCTCTATGAAGTTTTAGGACATTCTCCCAACCTCCAACAGGAACAATATGAATTAACCTGCTCTCTAGCAGCCCAGCATCTTCAATTTGTTTTTGCACAAGGATTTTAGCAAGAATGTCTTCTACCAATATAAGCGTATCAAATCCATCATGCTTGTAAACATCCCTGATTACATAACTCGGATATGCCGGATTCACTACTTCAACAACACCATCATTATTTTCAATTTTGTAAATATTTTTTGGATTTATTCTCCGTATTACCTCAGGAGAGTGAGATGTTAGGATGACCATGATATTTTCATCTTGATCAACTAGATCATTTATTGTGGCAAGGAATCGGAATACCGCAATGGGATGAAGAGCAACCTCAATTTCGTCTATCAATGCTAGAATGAATTGGCTCTTTGGTAATGACCTTCTTACAATAGCATTATACACAAAATGAAGCAGTGTTATAAGCAAACACTCTCCGGAACTCATTCTGTATTGACTTATTAGTTTTCCGCCAACGTCGTTGAAATAAGGAGTATTCTTTAGTCCATGCTTCTTGGCGATATCACGGTTGCGAAGTTTCTTGAGTCCCGAGTACCGCCCTTGGACACCGTGCAGAATATAGCTCAGCTTATCCTTTACATAATCATCTGCATCAACGATATCATAAGGGTTAAGCTTGCCAGACTTTAAAAGCGCATCGACTAGGCGGGAGTCGTGAAATCGCGACCCATAAAACAGACTTCCTTCATACATGCCGTTAACTCTCAAGCGGCTTCCACTGTTTGCCCACCAACCTTTTTCCGGGTCTGGCTTCCAAATTCTTTTATCACCAGCGAGAGAAATCTCAACCTGCGACTCCGGACCAAAATCATCCTCGTCAAGCTGACGAAGTGAGGAGATCATAAATGCTTGGGAGAGAGACTGTAGTATCGTGCTTTTTCCCGAACCGTTCCCGCCAACAATAACACTAGTTCCTTTTGTTAGAGGAAGCTCCAGAAATCCAGTTTCGATATTCTTAATATGACTAATTGCAATAGAAATTGTATCCATTAACTTACTGCCGTTCAGATTGCATTCAACTCTTATTAGCAAGCCACCTGTCAAAGGTCTATGACCAAATGTGGCTCAATACGGTGTCTTGAACCAAGCGCGACCCGATATTTATCAGTAGTTCCGATAATCACCTATAACAGACGGCGACTTCTCACTGGTGCTGCAATCCGCTACAACTTGAATGATCGGCTGCTACGTACTGTAATTTCCTATCATTCTTTTCGTTCTACTCACGAAAAAACCATCATTTTCGATGCTCACCTTGAGCTTTCTTTTCCATTTTGTTGCGCTTTCAATGAAGGGCCGCTCTTGGCGATGGCAGAGACAATCAATGGCAGATCGTCCCGACAGTAACTGCCCCTTCTATTCTCTCGCTAACCCAAACACATAAGGCGGAAAGAGGTCATCCTCTTCCCGCCTTTTTGTGTCGGCTTTTTTTGGGCGAATGCCTAGTCAGATGTTTCGCTATCCGGGCCTTCGCTATCCGGCTTCCAGTGAAAGTTGCGATTGTCCATGGGCCATTGGCCGCTGCCATTGCCGAACAGGCGGCGTTCAGCCTGTGAGGTTACGTCTTCAACGCTCTGCACATGCTCCATATGCCCGCCCAGCTTTTCATAATCTGACAGGCGCATGGTGAACTCGATGGGGGCCACCAAAGCCGGTGTTGGCACATAGCCAAAGGAATTGGTGGGCATGTCCAGAACGTCGGCCATCACCGTAATGCCGCCGCCGGGCCAGACATAGGCCTGCGCGCCACCACAAGAGACATAAGTCACCGCATCTTTCACCGATTTGGTCAGCTTGACGGGATTTTCGGTCACCCCCGCCCGCAAAGAGCCGCCAGCCCCGCCCATAAACAGAACAGAAGTCACCGAAGGCTCGCAATTCTCGGCTATGCGCTCAACCGATTGCCTGAGCGCCTCCGGCAACTCCTTTTCCTGCGGGGCCAGATCCTCATCCAGCTCGTAATAGGCCCATTGCTCGCCGGTGGTCGAGACCATCAACAAGGTAAGGCCGGGCCATGCTTCTTTGGGCTTGAAGGGGCCCAAAATGGTGAGCGGATCCTCAATATCGGTGCCGCCCCAACCGGTGCCCGGTTCTGCCACCTGAAAATAGCGACCGGGTGTGGAGCGGCGCCCCAAGATCTTGATGCCGGTCGGTTTTACATCCAGTAATTTGCCTGCCTGATGCTCGGAGAGGACGCCGGTAATATGATCATCCACCACCACAACTTCGTCCACATGGGGGGCCCATTGCTTGGCAAACATGCCAATGGTGGCCGAGCCGCAGCCAACGCGCATGCGCTGCTCTTTGATGCCATTGACGATGGGCGCTTCCCCTGCTTGCAGCACAACTTCGGCCCCGTCATCAATACTCACCGTCACCGCTTCGCGATTGCATAATTTCAAAAGCGCGTCGCATGTCACCCGGCCCTCTTTTTTGGAGCCGCCGGTCAGGTGATGCACCCCGCCCAGCGAGAGCATTTGCGAGCCATATTCCCCCGTCATGACATGGCCGATCGGCTCGCCATCCACCCGCACATAGGCCCGCTCGGGGCCCAAATGCCGGTCGGTGTCGATCTTCACCTTCACCCCGCAATAGGAGTAAATACCTTCGGTCACCACGGTGACCATATCCACATCTTCATGAGACTGGCTGACAATGAAGGGCGCGGGCTTATAGTCAGGATAGGTGGTGCCGGCACCAACGGCGGTAACAAAAGATTTGCTGCCTTGCAGAATATCCCCGTCCCAGCTGTCGGCCTCGACATTTTCCAAAAAGCGCACCACCTTGCCCGCTTTCTTGTCGGCTTTCTCCAAAATGGTGAAGGGATCTACCCGCACCAGCTCGCCGCCATCATTGGCATAACGGTCGCACGCGCCAGAGCGACCATCGGCGATGTAACACATGACCGGACATGCATCGCAGCGGATCTTGCCATTGATCTGACTTTCAACTGTTTGGCGAACCATGCGATTTTCCTCCCTTTTGCCCTGCAGGCCTGCGTCTTATCCAATCAATGCGCGGCTGCAAGCATCTTGTCTCAAGGCATAGATCCAGCGCGGGCATAACCGGCTAAATCCGGCAGCCAAGATCCTGTGCCTTTTGTTTCTTTCCCACCAATAGCGGGGTCTTAAAGGGCCTCAAGCGGCCCTCAAGACCCACCGCCTAGACCGCCAAATAGGCGTCCCGGATTTCGGGATGCGCGTTCAAATCATCAAACGTGCCGACATATTTTTGCGATCCGCTTTCAATGATGATCGCGATATCCGCGACCAATTGCGCAAAATGCAGATTCTGCTCGGAGATCAGCACGGTCATGCCTTCCTCTTTGAGCTGCAAAATCACCTTGGCCATCTGCTCCACAATCACCGGCGCGATGCCCTCGGACGGCTCGTCAAGCAGCAGCAATTTGGGATTGCCCATCAGCGTGCGGGCGATGGTCAGCATTTGCTGTTCCCCGCCGGACATTTCCTTGCCGCGATTCTGCCGCCGCTCCGCCAGATTGGGGAACAGATCAAACAGCATGTCATGGGTCCATGTCACCGCACCCTCGCGCGGGGGCTGCCGCCCCACTTCCAGATTTTCCATAATGGTCAAATCGGTAAAGATGCGCCGCTCTTCGGGCACATAACCAAGGCCCATTTTGGCCACCTTGTGGGGGGCAAAGCCGGTGATGGTCTCGCCCAGAAATTCCACAGAGCCGGATTTGGGCACCACCATCTGCATGATGGATTTCATCGAGGTGGTCTTGCCAGCGCCATTGCGGCCCAAAAGAGAAATCACCTTGCCCTGACCCACTTCAAACGAGAGATCATTGAGCACATGGGCCTTGCCGTAATAGGAATTGATCTTGTCCAGCTTAAGCATCGGCCTTCTCCTCTTCATCCTTGAACAGCGTGCCGCCGCCCAAATAGACCTCCTGCACCTGCGCATTGTTGCGGATATCCTCAACGCTGCCCTGCGCAATCAGCTCGCCGCGATTAAGCACCATCACCCGATGGGCATGGGCAAAGACCACATCCATGTCATGTTCGGTAAACAGCACCGAGATTTTGCGGTCGCGCACAATATCCGCTGTCAATTGCATCAGGCCGATCCGCTCTTTGGGTGCCATGCCCGCCGTTGGTTCATCCATCAACAGCAATTGCGGATCGTGGCTTAAGGCAATGGCCAGCTCAAGACGCTTGAGATCGCCATAAGCCAGAACAGCGCAGTGACGCTCGGCCTGATCCTGCATGCCCACCACCTCAAGGAAATGCATGGCTTCCTCGCGGTAAAGCTTGTGGGCAAAAGGCAGCACGGAGAAGAGCCGCCGGTGGTGGGAGATCAGCGCCATTTGCACATTCTCCACCACGGTCATGGACTGATAGGTGGCGGTGATCTGGAAGGTCCGCCCCACCCCTTTGCGCCAGATGTCACGGGGACCAAGGCCTGTTAGCTCCTGATCGCGCAGATAGACCTTGCCTGCGGTTGGTTTAAGCTGGCCCATCAGCATGTTAAAGCAGGTACTTTTGCCCGCGCCATTGGGGCCGATAAGGGCAAGAAGCTCGCCCTCGCCCACTTCGAAACTGACTTCCTTGACCGCCCGAATGGCACCAAAATATTTGCAGATCTCTTCTGCTTTGAGAATGGCACTCATTATTCTGCCTCCTCTTTGCGGACCCAGCCCATACGCTCTGCAAGCTTGGACAGGGATCCTACGATGCCTTCCGGTGCCAGAATGACCACCCCGATGATCAGCAAGCCAAGGGCCAGACGCCAATATTCAAAGCGGGTGATATAGTCTTTCACCATTTCAAGTGAGGCCCCGCCAACAACGGCGCCGGAGAGGGTTTTGACACCACCAAGGAAAATCACGATCAGCGCGTCAAACGAGCGGGCAATTTCCAACTCGGACGGGAAGATTGAGCCTTTGGAGAAGACAAACAGTCCCCCCGCAATGCCTGCCATCGCCCCGGCAAAAGCAAAGGCTGCCCATTGCACTTTCTTGGTATTGATGCCCATGGCCTCGGCCTGACGGGCACTATCGCGCGAGGCGCGCAAGGCATAGCCAAAGGGGGAGTGAGCCACATGGCGCAGGAAGATGATGCCACCCACACCCAAAAGCATGGTGAGGTAATAATAGGTCGTCCCCCCGGACAGCCAGTCAGAGGGCCAGATATCCACCAGTCCGTCATCACCGCCGGTGACCTCGCCCCACTGGAAGACCAAAGACCAGATCAACTGGGCAAAGGCCATGGTGAGCATGGCAAAATAGACACCGGTGAGGCGAATGCAGAGCCAGCCGATAATCACAGCCGCCATGCCCGCCCCGATAGGCGCCATCAGCAGGGCAAATTCCATCGGCGTATCAGCATAGGTGACAAGAAGGGCTGCCACATAAGCGCCGCCACCAAAGAAGGCCGCATGACCAAAGGAGACGAGCCCCCCAAGACCGAGAATGAAATGCAAACTGGCAGCAAACAGACAGAAAATAATGATATCGGTCAGCAAAACGGTGATGAAGGAATTACCCGCCAGCGGCACTAGCATGAGCAGCACAAGGAAAGCGGCTACAATCATGCGCACCTTTTTGCCTGCCGGTTTGATGGGCCGCTCCGGCTCACCCACTTGCCCGTGCTCGCCCGCCACTTCTTCGCGGCCAAACAGGCCATAAGGGCGCACCATCAGCACAACGGCCATAACAACAAACATCAGAACAAGAGTACTTTGGGGCAGATAGGCAACGCCAAAGACATTGAGCACCGAAATCAGCACCGCGGCCAGATAGGCACCGGGCAGCGAGCCCATGCCGCCAATCACCACCACCACAAAGATAGCGGCCAGAATGTTGAAATCCATCATCAGATCCGCGCCACCTTTTGGCAGCTGGATCGCGCCACCAAGACCGGCAAGCGCAGCGCCGAGGAAAAACACACCGGTAAACAGCCAAGCCTGATTGACACCAAGCGCGCCGACCATCTCGCGGTCTTGCGTTGCAGCCCGCACCAGAATGCCGACACGGGTTTTGGTAATCAGATACCACAGCGCCAGCGCCACAAAGGGTGTGATGGCAATCAGCGCCAGATCATATTTGGGAATGGGTTCTCCCATGATGCGCACAATGCCCTTAAGGCCCGGAGCGCGCGGCCCCAGCACGTCTTCCGCCCCCCAAACCATCAGCGCCAGATCCTGAATAACCAGAATGACGCCAAAGGTGGCAACCAGCTGGAACAGTTCAGGCGCACGATAGACCGGACGAAGAACGCAGATTTCCACGATCACCCCGATCAGGCCGACAATCACGCCAGCCAGCAAAATGGATGTCCAAAAGCCCACTATTCCGGGCAGAACCTGCATCAGGGAATAGCCGATAAAGGCCCCGAGCATATAAAAAGAGCCGTGGGCAAAGTTAACAATACGCGTAACACCAAAGATCAGGGAAAGCCCGGAGGCCACCATGAAAAGCGCACCGGCATTCGCAAGCCCTGTCAGAAGTTGAGCGACAAAGAGACCCATAGAATTGTACCTGCAATCAAAGGATTTGGCTTTGATCGAGCCGATAAACGGCCCGACAGCTGGATTTATGCCAGCCCCCGCCCCTCCCCTTGCTACACGAGGCAAAAGGGGGCGGGAGACAGTGTCGAAAGGTCTTAGCTACCGGGACGTAGCTTTTTGACTTCCTCATCGCTTGGCAGATAGTCCGCGCCGTTTTTGTAGCTCCAGTCCACCATGATGCCTTTGCCATCTTTAAGAGCGGTGGTGCCAACAAAGGCCCCCATTGTGGCCTGATGGTCAATCTGGCGATATTCGATATCACCAACGGGAGTGGAGACAGCAAGGCCTTCAAAAGCTGTGCGCAGGGCTTCGGTATCGGTGGAGCCTGCTTTCTCCAGAGCCGCCTGAATGGACTGCACAGTCATATAGCCCACCAAAGAGCCAATGCCGGGGCGCTCGCTCCAGCGAGCCTGATAGGCATCCACAAAGGTTTTGTTGGCCCCGTCTTTAAAGTCATACCAGGGATAACCGGTCACGATCCAGCCTTCTGGTGCTTCATCCTTGAGCGGGTCAAGATATTCCGGCTCACCGGAGAGAAGGCCATAAGTTTTGCGCCCGTCAAACAGGCCGCGGGTATTGCCCTCACGGACAAATTTGGCCAGATCGCCGCCAAAGGTCACATTATAGATGGCATCAGGCTTGGCCCGCTCAATGGCCTGGACTTCCGCCCCAGCATCGATTTTGAACAAAGCTGGCCATTGCTCAGCCACAAATTTCACATCCGGATTGAGCTTCATCAGCGCCTTTTTAAAGGCCGCTACTGCATCCTTGCCATACGCATAATTGGGGGCGATGGTGGCAAAGGTCTTGGCACCGCTTTTGGCCGCCTGCTCAGCCAGCATAGAGGCTTGCATGAAGGTGGAGGCACGGAGGCGGAAGGTATAAGGGTTGCCCTTGCCCCAAACCAGCGCATCAGCCAGAGGCTCGGATGCCAGATAGACATATTTCTTCTCCCCCGCATAGGACGAGATGGCAAGGCCCACATGGCTGAAGATCGTGCCGGTCAGCATCGCAGTGCCTTCACGGGTCATCAATTCTTCGGCAATTTTGACCGCTTCCCCCGGCTTGCCCTGATCATCGCGGAAAATGAATTCCAGTTTCTTGCCTAGCACACCTCCGCTGGCATTGATCTCCTCCAGTGCCAGCTCGATGCCCTGCTTATAGGGGTTGGCAAACGCTGCCATGCGTTTGTAATGGTTGATTTCGCCAATTTTGATGGTCTCGGCTGCCATGGCACCACTGGCCGTAAAGGCCAGCAGGGTCGCGGCGAATGTCATCGGTGCGACGATCCTCTTTGTCATTGTCTTTCTCCTCTGGGAAAATGTCCTCACGGTGTTCGGCGATTGCTGTCTTGTCGTTATTTAGTCGTGATGAACAAAGGTTGGTTTTTCCGGCTCCCCGAGATCTTCGGTTTGCTCGGCTTCAATCAGCTCGCGAATGCGGCGGCGATAGATATTGGGCCCCTTATCAATGGCAATGCGGATAGGGCGGCGCTTTTGTGGGCGGTTTTCTTCCTCCTGAACCGCCTCCAGCACTTCTTTATCCTCGGCAAAAGCCGTGCGGAACATGGCATCCATTTGCTCGGACGCGGCTTCATCCTCAATGGCCGTGTTGCGCAAATGCATCCAGTGATCAATAGTATATTGCTCATTGACCGGAGTGACGAAATGAAGGGCAAAAATGCGGACCCCGTCATTGCGGTTCTCTTCTTCAAGATTGTCCTCGGTCGCAGCGCTGCCAAAATCGATCACCGCCGTGCTGGGCAAATGCAGATTGTAATAATGCCAGCGATCCACATTGCCTGAAAAGCCGCCAAAATTCTGGAAAAACCCAATGGGCGGCGCATTGCGGATCCAGCGCCAGGCAATGATGGGATCGCCCTTTGTCTGGACATGCACCGGCACATTTTCCGACGAAGCATTGCCAAGGGTGGTGGGGTGAACAAAGCTGACATGAGCCGGATCCACCAGATTTTCCGCAACATTGAGATAGTTGGATTTAAGATGCAGTGCATCCCCGTGATGGGCATGCCAGTTGGGGTCGGAAAATTCCGCCATATCGAAAATCTTGTCTGTATCGGCTTTTGATTGATCACCCATAAAGACCCAGACAATGCCGTGGCGTTCTTCCACCGCAAAAGCCTCGACATAGGCCGAGGCGGGCAGATTGTCCTGACCGGGAATGCGCACGCATTTACCTGAGCAATCAAAGGTCATGCCATGATAGCCGCACTGGACATCATCCCCGATGCGCCGCCCTTTGGACAGGGGCAGCAGGCGATGGGGACAGCGATCCTCAAGCGCCACCACATTGCCTTCACTGGTGCGGTACATGACCATATTCTGATCAACTATCGTCACCTTCTTTAAATCATCCCCAAAGTCTCGCGACCATCCGGCCACATACCAGGCATTTTTTACAAATGACATTTTGTCCTCTCTTCCCACCTCTGCCCTGTTTCCCAAATCTGCAAGAAAGGGGGTCCTGAGCGCCCTTTCGCCGCGCTGGGCTAAAGGTTGGTCTGCGCCAAGACCGCAGGGTCTTTATTCGCTTGAAATCACACTTGAAAAGCTATGTCTGATCACTCCCAATCCTTGGCAATGGTCAGGGGCAGGCCATCATGGGCGGCGCTGAGCACCACTTGGCACGACAGGCGCGAATTATCCTCCGGCTCGCAGGCCTCGTCCAGCATGTCCTCTTCTTCCTCTTCCATGGGGGAGAGACGCTCCATCCATGCTTCATCAATATAGACATGGCATGTGGCGCAGGCGCAATTGCCGTCACATTCCGCCCGGATGCCCATATTGGCATCGCGCAGCACATGCATCAGGCGCGCGCCCTCTTCAAAGTCCAGATCCTGAACCGCACCATCTCGTCCCGTTACCACTATTTTCATGCCACACCCAATTTCTGCTGAAGGTTGGAAGAGGAGGTCGTATATTGGAACACCACCTTTTCATCAGGATGGATGATTCGCTTGGCCGCTTGTGCCATCAGCGCCCCTTCATGGAAGCCGGACAGGATCAGCTTGAGCTTGCCAGGATAGTAATTGATATCGCCAATGGCAAAGATGCCCTCCCGCGAGGTGGAGAATTTCTCGGTATCAACCTTGATAAGGTCATTCTCCAGTTCCAGATTCCAGTCCGAAATCGGCCCTAATTTCATGGTCAGGCCAAAGAAGGGCAACAGAGTGTCACAAGGCACAATTTTTGTCTCTTCCTTGCCTTTGATTTCAACCGAGCTAAGCTGGCCGTCTTCCCCGTTCAGGCCTTTGACCTGCCCGATCACCAAATCCATTTTGCCCGCATCCACCAAAGCCTGCATCTTGTTGACGCTGTCGGTATGGGCGCGGAAATTGGGGCGGCGGTGGACAAGGGTGATATGCTCGGCCACATCCAGAAGATCAATGCTCCAGTCAAGGGCGGAATCGCCACCGCCAACAATCACCAGCTTTTTGTCGCGGAAGGTTTCGCGCTTGCGCACGGCATAATGCACGCTGGAGCCTTCATAGGCTTCAATCCCCGCAATGGGCGGGCGCTTGGGCTGGAAGGATCCGCCCCCTGCAGCAATGATGATGGTTTTGGTGTCAAAAATCTTGTCGCCATCGGTGGTGACGGTAAAGCCGCTCTGCGCGTCACCCGAAATGCCGGTGACCATCTCGTTGTGATGCAAAACCGGATTAAAGGGGGCAATCTGTTCCATCAGCTTATCGGTCAGCACCTGACCGGAAATGGTGGGCCAGGCCGGAATGTCATAAATGGGCTTTTCAGGATACAGCTCGGCACATTGCCCGCCGGGCTTGTCCAGCACATCAATCACATGGGCTTTGAGGCCCAAAAGACCCAGCTCAAAGACGGCAAACAGACCCACAGGACCGGCACCGATGATCAGAACATCTGTTTCAAATTTCTCAGCCATCAGCGCAACCCGTCCTTTCCTTCTGCCTCTTCATGGGTAAGGCCGCCAACCCGAGGCAGAGGACGACCGGAATCGGTGACCGCAACTGCGACCAGAATTTCATTGGCACGCGGCGCGTCATTGACCATCACTTCCATGCCATCAAAATGGCTGCGTACATAGGCCGCATCCTTGTGGCCCAAAGGCACATCAAGAGGATGGCCCATACCGCCCATCTTCTTGTTAGACGCAACAAGGGCAGCGCCCTTCTCAACCGCAGCCCGCAACGGCTTGCCCAGACGAGGATGCAAAATGGCGGCGGCATGTTCCAGCTCGCCATTTTCCCCCACCATGGCCGCCTTGCCATAGCTTTCGGCTTCAGCGGGAGAAATACCAAGGGCGGCGACGCATTTCTCGCCCAGAAGGCCGCCCATTTCCTCGCCAATCACCATCAGGGCTTCCAGATCAGGGCTAAATGTGCCCGCAAAGGGATTTTCAATCACCGCAATCGCCGCAGCACGGCGGGTGGCCGGATTGATCTCCTGACCAATTTCGCGGTGTGTCTCTTCTACCACCGTTACGATTTTCCTGATCCTGGCTGTTCCCATCAGGCTCTCTCCCCTTCTAGCTTGCCTTCATTCAATATATTCGGCGCTTTGCCATTGTGGTCCGTACCAATATGATCCGCCCGGTCCGTCAGCTGAGCAAGATCCGACCCCAAGGCCGCGCTCTCCCCCTGAACTGACAAAAAGATCCCTTTGGCTCCGCCCTGTTCGAGAATCTGTTGTGCTTTAAGGCATCCGGCCCGCAGCGCCTGCTTTTTCTCCGCGTCAGTAAGCTGACCGACAGAAATGGTGACAGGGCGCGCGCCCAGATCACTGTCTGGGGACAACTCATTGGCCGGACGGCGCTCAATTTTGGAAGAATGGGGCAGGGTTACCGCATTGGCAATCAGCGTTGCGGCCACATCGGCGCGGGCAGCGCTCTCGGCCAGCACGGTGACACTGTCTGCAATGCCAAAGGAATGGCTGCGTCCCTGCCAGCCGCTGGTGGCCACGCCGCCAAGCTGCAACTGGTTTGCGCTATGTCCATCAAGCATCAGGCGGGCGGGAAAGCCCCGCAAAGCATCAAGCCCCTCCCCGTCTGCAATACCGATGCGCAGGCGGGCGGCATCTGAAAGCCAAAAGGCCATGTCGCCGCCATTATTGATAACAATCCGCTCAAGCCCTTGGCTCGCCTTCAAAGCACCGAGCATATGATCGGCCACAGCACCGGCAACGGCAGCCATGGGAGTCACAAAACAGGCTTCATAGCCAGACAAAGCTGCCAGCATACGGCGGGCAATCGCCCCTTTTGGCTGGCGCGCAGGACAAGCATAAAGCTGCTCATAAGGCGTGCGAAGGGCGGTGATTTCCGCCATCAGATCGGTCAGCACGCTTTCAAACAGGCGGGCGGCCACTTGCTCGGCCTTGGCCATGGCGTGCGCTTTGCCCTGCAAATCAAAAATAAGATCAATGGGACCATGATTGAGATGCAACCGCTCTGTTGTCTCCAGCCGCTGGATCTGTACGCCGCTTTGGGCCACGAACACCCCGCGCTCGCCCCGCGCCGGGATCACCCCATCCGCACAGAGCGCAGCCCCTTGCGGGCTTGTCTGCGTGCGACTGGCGGCGATGGTCCGTGCCGTTTGCATGGCGGTTGCTCCAGTTTTGCCAAGTCTGTTCCCAAAGGTTAGATCAGCTGCCCGATCAGAATTTGTTCAGCCTTGACGAAGGTTGGTCCATATGAATATTTGGCGATAAAATTTGTTTGTTGTCAAACAATATTTTTCAAAAAATCGAGAATTTTTTTTGAGCCGATATCTACGCACACTATTTATCATCCAAAAACAAGGCATTGTTTTTAAACAAAAAAAAGCCCAACCGGCAAATGCCGATTGGGCCAATCACTTTGACATTATAAAAAAGCCAACAAAATATTTGGTGCAGGCTAGCACTTGCACTTATCGGCTATCGGCGCATTTATGCCCTCTTTCCTTCCATTTGCATGCAAATAAGTAAAGAGGCCAATAAATGTCTGCTTTTCTCGCCATGCCCCGTCCTCATGAGGAGACAGCATGGCAAGAAAGAAAAGGCCTAACGAAGACCGTCGCTCCCCACCACATCGCCAGCGGCAAGACCACCAACGCGGGCATGAATACGCGCACCGGTTGTCATCACCAAGGCGAGCAGCATTTCATCCGCCCTAGGCGCATCACTGCAATGCACTTCAATCGAATCAAAATGGCTGCGCACATAAGAGGCATTGATATGAGTGACCGGAATATCAAGAGTGCTGCCCACTGCAGCCACTTTCTTGGATGAAGGTACAATCGCCTTGGCATCGCCCAAAGTTTCGCGCATGGCATAGCCTCCCGGCACGTGCCACAGAGCCCCATGTTCCAACTCACCAGCCGAGCCAACAAGCGCCCCCTTGCCGTAGCCCTCAATGGCCTCTTTACCGCCAAGGGCTGCGATCAGATCCTTTGCCATCTTCAGGCCAAGAGGTTTCAGATCTTCCATAAACCACTGAATATCTTGAGTATATCCACCAGCGAAGGGATTTTTGATCACGGCCAGAACCGCGCCGCGCCGCAAAGGCGCAGCTGTGCGCGGTCCACCTTCATGATAGATTTCCTCGGTCTGGATCAGCATTTTGCGGATGTCAATTTCAGCCATACTCTCTTTTTTCTCCTCCGCCTTGGGCAGACTTTACAGGTGCAGGCCCGGTTGGTATCGACAATTGAACCTGCTATAATTCATTAGCACACAAATATTATTTTGTGAGACGATTGTCATTCTTGTCAAGTATCCTCTGGCAGGCTATATCAGCGGGCAAGCTCATAGCCGTCAGCGTTGGATGATGGCCCCAAATCAAAGAGGTTTTCCTTGCAACCGTCAGATGAGACATCCCCCCCACCTTATGTCCTTGAAGACCAGATCGGCTTCAAACTGCGGCTGGCCAACCAGAAACATCTGGAACTTTTCTCTTCCATGATGCCCTCTTTAACGCCAACTCAATTTGCCACCATGGCCAAATTGAAAGAGGTGGGCGAGCTGTCACAAAACCATCTTGGCCGCCTTGTGGGCATGGATGCCGCCACCACCAAGGGGGTGGTTGATCGCCTGACCAAAAAGGGCATGGTGAGCATCACCCCATCCGAAACCGACCGCCGCCGCTTGCTCATTTCCCTTTCGGATCAGGGCAAAAACGCCATTTCTGACCTGATTGAACAGGCGCAGGCCATTTCCCAAAAGACCATGGCCAACCTGACCAAGCGCGAGCGGGAACGGCTGCTCGAATTGCTCACCAAACTCTAGGGTCAAGGCCCTAGGATTCTTTCCTAGTCCCCCTCCCCTGGCTCGGGGGAGAAATGGGCCATTTTGCCTTCTTTCCCATCCCAATCTTTGGCATCTGCCGGTGGCTCACCTTTTTCCGTAATATTGGGCCAGCTTTCGGCATATTTGGTGTTGAATTCAACCCAGCTATCATCCTCAAGCTTATCATCGGCCACAATGGCTTCAGCCGGACATTCCGGCTCGCACACACCACAATCAATGCATTCATCAGGGTGAATGACGAGCATATTCTCCCCTTCATAGAAGCAGTCGACCGGACACACTTCCACACAATCCTGATATTTGCATTTGATGCAATTCTCGGTCACCACATAGGTCATTGCGTAGCTCCCCCAATCTTCTTATCGGAGCGCAGACGGGAAAGGCGGGTCTCCAAGATCCTTATCCTGTCTTGCCAAAAGACACGCTTTAAAGCTGGTCGCGCCTGAAAGCTGTGCCTCTTCTCTCTCTTAGTCAACTTGGCCCATTTGGACTAATTTTCATTAGTATACTAATAATTTTTTCCAAGCAATGTGAATCTGAAAAATATGAAAATATTATCGCATTTCCTATGGGAAATTCTATTTATCTAGTTGATGTTATTATAATAAAATTATTCATATAGGAATGTTATGCAAAGAATTGCTTAATTTTTTCATTTGCATACCAATATTTATTGTGAAAACATATTGGCAAAGATTTTAAGGAGGGCCGGAAGCTATGACACAAGAAACCGCCAAGCTGGTGATCCGCAATATCGGACAAATTCTATCTGGAAAGCTCGAACAGCCCATCTTGGACGGAGATTGTATCGTCGCCCTTGATGGCAAGATCAGCGCCATTGGCTATGAAAAGGATCTGGACACCGATCAGCCCACCACCTTGGTGGATGCCAACGGGGTCACTCTGGCTCCGGGCCTCATTGACAGCCATGTTCATCCGGTGATTGGCGATTATACCCCCCGTCAGCAACAGCTGAACTGGATTGATTCCTGCCTCCATGGGGGCGTCACAACCATGATTTCCGCCGGTGAAGTGCATGCACCGGGCCGCCCCAAGGATATTGTGGGCCTCAAAGCCATGGCCATTGCCTCCCAGCGCTGGTATGAGAATTTCCGCCCTTCAGGGGTGAAAATGTATGCCGGTGCGCCCGTGCTGGAAGAAGGCATGGAAGAGCAGGATTTCAAGGACTTGGCCGATGCAGGCATCAAGCTTTTGGGCGAGGTCGGCCTTGGCTCGGTCAAGACCGGCGAGACCGCACAGAAAATGGTCAAATGGGCGCGCAAATATGGCATCCAGTCCACCATTCACACCGGCGGGCCGTCCATTCCCGGCTCTGGCCTGATTGATAAAGATATCATTCTCGAAGCCGATGCTGACATTATCGGCCACATCAATGGTGGCCATACCGCCCTCCCCGATGACCAGATTACCTGCCTGTGCGAGAGCTGCACCCGCGGCATCGAGATTGTCCATAACGGCAACGAGCGGGCCGGACTTCTGGCCATGCGCACCGCTTTTGAACTAGATCAACCCGAGCGCGTGATATTGGGCACCGATTCCCCCGCAGGCTCCGGCGTGCAGCCTTTGGGCATTTTGCGCATGATTGCCATGCTTTCAAGCCTTGGGGACATTCCAGCCGAAATTGCCTTCTGCTTTGCCACCGGCAACACAGCCCGCATGCGCGAGCTTGATACCGGCATGATTGAAGAGGGCATGTCCGCCGATTTCATCCTCATTGACAGCGCCCAGCATGCTCCCGGCAAAAATATGCTGGAAAGCATCCATCAGGGCAATTTGCCCGGCGTTGGCATGACGGTGATTGATGGCATTGTGCGCAGCGCCCGCAGCCGCAACACGCCACCAGCAGCCCGCCTGCCTTTTGTGGTTGAGCAATAAATAACATGCCCCTGTTTTAGCTTACGGCAAACACGGCTCTTGGGGCATCATAAGCAATCTGAAAACGGGGCGGAGGCATCGATCTTTCGCCCTGTTTTGATCTGAAGAGCGCACGCAAGCACCGCTTGTGGCGCAACAGGCTCTAGGGTCAGGACCCTAGATCTCAATCGGCTCGCCAAACAGCGCAAGTTCCTTATTGCGATACCATCCCTTTTGCTTGATCACCTTTTTATAGGTCTTTTTCACGGTCTTGCGCACAAAGTCCCGGTCCTCGCGCAGATGGATCCGAGACAGGGAAATGGCCTGAACGATAAGACAGAAATAAAAAAGATCCGTTTTGCCTGAAATGGACATCATGGCTTCTTTCAGCCCGTCAAGCTCTCCCCCTCGCAGCGAACGCGAGAAGGCAAGGCGGAAGAGAAACTTGTCTTCTTCTTTGGGATTATCATTTAAATATTTGGCAACTTGCGCATTTTTCTGCAAATCCTCACCTTTTGCAAAATAATAGATGGGGATGAGTCCAAAAAGATTGGCGATCAGCCGGTCATATCTCCAGGCCTTTAATGGCTCCAAGAGGGGTTTGAAATACTCGTCAACAAATGCCGATTGAAGGGCTTCAAGCCGAGGGGATCTGAACGCCATCAAAACACAAAAGAAGCGCATATAATTACGCAGAACATTGCTACCAAGATCGATAAACTGCTCTTTATGCTCTGCCAGTTGCATAAGAGCCTTGGGGCTGAGGGCAAAGGCCTTGTCATATCGCTTCAGGCAGATTTCTGCAGCCTTCATGGCCTTTGGAAAGTCTCCAATCAACAGATTATAGGTTGATAATTGAGAGCTTAAGTCTGAATTGCGAAAGCCAGCCCGGCGATAAGAACCATAAAGCTGCTCCTCCACCTCTTGTGCTTCATCCTTAAGCCCATAAAGATCCATGGGATAGGAGACGGCACAAAATTCCAGAAAGGCGCGGCTTCTTCCATATTTTTTCTGCGATAATTTGCTGACCTGCTGCCCAATGGGATGGGCCATCATCTCGTTTGATGAGCGCGCAAGGCCCGAACGGGCCAGAGAATAAAAGCCCGCATTGATGAGATATTCCCGGTCTCTTGCCAGCATTTTCTTTGTGTTTTCAAAAAGATATCGGATCAACTCCAGGTGACTGGCATGATGATCATCCCTTACCAGCAGTCCGCTCATCTTGCCAAAAGCATGACGAATATCTTTGCTGGAAAAGACGCTGTTTTCGGGAAAGACAAATTTTGTCAAAAAAGTCAAAGGGCCATAGCGGGGATCAATAATCAGGGACCATTCAAAATCCATGACCGCATGCAAGACAACAACATCTTCGGGATGCTGGGTCTGAAGATCGAGAAATTTGACCTGCTCTTCTTCAAAAACTTTCAGCAATTCATCAATTTGAAATTGCGAGAATTCACGAAAAGAGCGCAAAACGGTTTGCTTCTCGGTTGCATTGAGGCTGAGGCTGGAACGCAATTTGCTCACAAAGTTGCGCCGCTCCTCATTGGTTGCAAGAGGATTGCGCCCCATAAAATCATCCAGGAACAGATCAACCGCCACATCGTGATCAAAAGGCAAAGGCCATGTCCATGGCTGCAATATGTCATAGATTGGTTGATCAGGCTTTTTCATGATTGACAGGATGGCTCAACACATTTTGGCCCATACCTTGGAAAAGGGCGGGCACTGGTCTCAATAACAAGAGCCTTATTCTAGCAACCAATCGACAGATTGGAACCAAAATAAGGCTCTGTTGACAAAGTGCTTAAGCGGTCAAGCCTTTTTGGCATAGGGGATGGCAAGCGTTGCCCCGCATACAAAAAGCGTCATGCCCACCAGAATGAAAAATTGTTCAACGCTGATATTCTGCGAGCGGATGATAAAGGCCTGATTGCCATAGTAAGAGGTGACAAAGTCATAAAGAAAGACAATCCCCACCAGAAGACGGAAACCAACATGCCAACCGGTTTGAAACACCGCTTTGGCAGAGAAGAGAATGACCGCAATGATCAGGGCCACACCAGCGGAGGTTGTCGTATAGATCGGGTCATAGGTTAGCATTTGCGCAAAGGACAAATCATATTGCCGTGTAAAAATCGACAATACCCCATAAAAGGTGGTGAAACTGTCCCATAGTGCAAAAATAACAAGAAAAGCCATTAATGCAGGCATGCTCTTTACTCCAAAAAGTGAGCCCCGCGCACAACACGGGGGCTCATTAGATTTGCGTCAGGCTAAAAATTGCGAATAAACCACACAGACAACAACGATGAGAAGGAATAGGCCGACAATCCATTCGTCATCTTCGGCTTTTTTCTCCAGCTTGCTGGCATTTTCCTCGCACTCTTTTGCCCGAATGCGCAGATCCGCTGCGCGCTCTCGCTCGTCCAGGGCTTCGGCCTTCCAGCGTTTACGCTCGGCCTCTTTTCTCATTTCAGCTGTGGACGCCATAAACACCTCCTCTTAATTGTGGCAGGAACCTATAGAGACGGAATAATTATGCCGGTGGTTGCGGCAATGGTCGCGGGCACACCGGTGCGCACCGCCGCTCCAACGGCTGCTTTTGCAATCTCGCAACCGCAATCCTCTTTTTGGGCATCCATCTCGTCTGCCTTGCGGTCCAGTTCGCGTGCTTCACGGCGAAGGTCTTGGCTTGATTTAGACATAGTGATCTCCAAATTTAATTATGTAAAACTTTTACACTATTAAAAAATCATAAAACAGGATGGCTGTCAATCACTTTAGTTTTGTGTTTTATCGCGCCGCTTCACCGCTGCATACAAACGCTGAGCCTCATTGCGGGGCAAACCCTTGCTAAAGGCATCTGTTGGGGATGTACATGGATAGCGCTTCATGAGTTCATCAATCGCCAAGCGGTGTTTATGAACCCTCTTTTCATACCAATCTATAAGATGAGACGGCATGTCGGGTTCTTTGCCATGTTTCTTGCAATTTTGCATATAGGAGACCAAGGCACGATAGAGACGCTCATCTTTTTGATTAAGCTCGCTTCTTGGCATGCCATCCTCAATGGCTTGTCCCCAAACCCGCTGAAGGAACTCAACAGCCCGCTCGCCTTTTTGCTTGTCAGCTGGCCATTGCGCCCCGCTGTAAGTGTCAGCCCCATCGGCTTGGGCACCGATAGGGGCGGCCCGGACAGGAGCCTTGGCAGACTGGTCAAAATCCCCAAGCACCCGGCTGGCAAAGGCATTCAAATCAAGCTGGCGTCCACTGGCCGCCTCCTTGGCAAGCTGGGAGAGGGCAAACTCAAACTTGGCGCTATCCTTAAAGCCCATCGCTTTCAAAATGGACGAAAAGACAAAGACAAGCTCAAACAAGATCTTCTCATCTGACGGGCTTGCCTGATCAAGCATCTCCCAAAGGCGCTCGCGATAGGGAGGCTGATCCAGACTCGCTCTGGACTGGCGGCGTTCCGCCTTGCCCGCACTCTTGGAGGGGATCTCAAAGCGGGGGGCTTGCGAGATGATCTGCTCCACCTTAAAGCCGGCATCATACTGATCCACAGAGGAAAGCTGCGCCCCCTGCTCTCCGCCAGCTCTGCGATAGCCACTCATACTCATAACAAATTCAATACCCGCTTGGTGGTTCGATCTTTTCTTCGATCCTAGACTATGAACCTTAATATATAAGGCGCTTATTGGGCAAGGTGAAGGGCCAGAGGCTCTCTCTACCCGATTGCGCGGCAGAGAGGTCTTTTTCAAGCTTTACAAAAATGCCACTACAGCCCCAAACTGGGACAAAAGAAAATCAGCAACAAATGGAGGCAACCATGACAATACGGGGCTATTGTCTATGTAAAAAAACCACATGGGCCTATGAGGGCGATGCGACTTGGGGCTGTTATTGCCATTGTGATGATTGCCGCCGCAATTGCGCCGCTCCTGTCGTGGCCTGGCTTGGAGTGCCGCTTAAAAATTTCAGATGGACGGGTGCGGCCCCAAAAACGCTGGAAAGCTCAAAAGGGGTTTTTCGCCATTTTTGCGCCCATTGCGGCTCGCCCATGGGCTTTGAGGCTGATCATTATAAAGGCGGCATGCATCTTTATGCAGCCTCGCTGGAAGACCCAACCAAGTTTGAGCCGACTTTCCATGTCAATTACCAAAGCAAATTGCCCTGGCTTGCCATGGAAGATGGTCTGCCCAAATATGACAGCACGCTTTTGCATGCGCCGGAAGATTTAAGGTCAGGCCCCTGATACTTGCTTGTCACTGCTTGTAAGTGTCTGTAACTATCTGACCTAATCCGAGATATGGTGATGCAGCAGCTTAACCAGCCGTTTGTGAGAGCTGCGATGCCGATTGCGCAAATGCACGGCGGCATAGATGCTTTGCTCGATCACAGGTGCCTTTTTCACTGCTTTGCAAATACCCGCGCGGATCAATTGGCGGGCGCTTTCCTCAAGCAGGTAAGCCGTGCCGCCAACGCCGGTCAAAAGCCCCGAGACCACCGCATTCTGACCGCTGGAAATGGGTGCAAAGGACAGCGAGGGCACCAGCATGGAATGGGTCACCTCAAAGGCGCGCGAGATATTGGAGAGGATATAGCGATCAAGCTCCACCTCGCTGATATGCTCGCAGTCACTCGACACCATCCGGCATTGCACCTCGCCCAGTTTTTCAAAATGCAGATCAGGATGGGGCTGGGGCGAGAAAAGGATGCTTAAATCCAGCATGCCGGTTAACAGATCACGGCACATCTGGGCCGAATAATCTGCCTCGATATAGAGCATGGTATCAGGAAAGAGAGAGCGGAACTCCTGCACCCAATTGCCGATATGGGAGGTGGCCAGATCCTGCTGGATGCCAATGCGCAAATTGGTGGCAACCGAGGCCTTGTCACTGGTCACCCGCAAGGCTTCGCGCCAGTTTCGTAGCAAGCGGCGGGCATGGGGCTCGAATTTCAGCCCTTGGGTGGTCAGTTCCGTGCCCGAGCGGCTGCGCTGGAAGACCCTGGCCTCCAGCGCTTTTTCCAAGGCCTGCACCCGCGATGAAACCGTTGATTGGGTAACGCCGATATTCTCTGCCGTCTTGTTGAAGCTGCGCGTCTCGCACAGATCCAGAAAGGTCTCGATCAGTTCAATTTGCATGCCGCCATGCTAATCGGAAATTCCGATTAATGACAAGGGGTCATTTGAATTGAATTGAGCCAGCCCTGCAAGGATACTTCTGCCCAAATCATTCTCTTTCGCGATCAGGGAGGGCCACATGGCAGAGCTACCAGCAAGGGCACGTGTCGTCATTATAGGGGGCGGAATTGTAGGCTGTTCGGCCCTGTATCATCTGGCAAAAGCTGGATGGGGTGACTGCGTTCTATTGGAAAAGAACGAACTGACAGCAGGCTCCACATGGCATGCGGCGGGCAATGTGCCCACCTTCTCCACCTCATGGTCGATCATGAATATGCAGCGCTATTCAACCGAGCTTTACCGCACTCTGGGGGAAGAGGTTGATTATCCGATGAATTATCATGTCACCGGATCCTTGCGGCTGGCCCATTCAAAAGAGCGCATGCAGGAATTTGAGCGCGCCAAGGGCATGGGCCTGCATCAGGGCATGAAGTTGGAAATTCTCGCACCGGACGAGATCAAGGATCGCTATCCCTTTATCGAAACCCACGATCTGGAAGGCGCGCTTTATGACCCCGCCGACGGGGATATTGATCCCGCGCAGGTCACCCAAGCTCTTGCCAAAGGCGCGCGGGATCTGGGAGCCAAAATCATCCGCTTTTGCCCTGCAACATCCGTCAGCCGCGAGGGCGATGACTGGATTGTCCATACTGATCAAGGGGATATCCGCTGCACCTATGTGGTCAATGCGGCGGGCTATTATGCCCAGCGCGTGGGCGAATGGTTCAAGCCCTATGGCGGCCGCACCGTGCCCATGATGGTGATGAGCCATCAATATCTGGTCTTTGAAGAGGTGGAGCAAATCCGCGACTGGTCCAAGGAGCAAGGCCGCAAGCTGCCGCTTTTGCGCGATGTGGACACCTCTTACTATCTACGTCAGGAAGGCACCGGCTTTAACCTTGGCCCCTATGAGCGCAATTGTAAGGCTCATTGGGCCACCAAGGATGATCCGGTGCCGGAGGATTTCTCCTTCCAGCTTTATCCCGATGATCTGGAGCGTCTGGAATTTTATATCGAGGATGCCATGGCCCGCGTGCCCTTGCTGGCCGAGGCCGGCCTTGCCAAGGTGATCAACGGCCCCATTCCCTATACGCCAGACGGCAATCCGCTGATCGGCCCCATACCCGGTGTGCCCAATGCCTTTGAGGCCTGCGTCTTTACCTTTGGCATTGCCCAAGGGGGCGGGGCTGGCAAGGTACTGGCCGAATGGATCACCCAGGGCCGCACCGAGTGGGACATGTGGTCGTGCGATCCGCGCCGCTTTACCGACTATACCGACCATGAGTATTGCGTCGACAAGGGCATGGAAGTCTATGGCCACGAATATGCCATGCATTTCCCCTGGCATCGCTGGCCCGCAGCACCCGACCGCAAGCTCTCCCCCGTTCATGACACCATCAAAAGCCTTGGCGGCCAGATGGGTGCTTATAATGGCTGGGAGCGGGCCAACTGGTTTGCCAAAGACGGTGATGATACCAGCCAAGAGGCGACGAAGACATGGAACCGTGCAGGCCCGTGGGAGCCGCGCATTCGCGAGGAATGTGAAGCGGTGCGCGACGGGGTCGGCATTCTCGATCTGCCCGGCTTCTCGCGCTATAGCCTGTCGGGCGAGGGCGCGGCCAATTGGCTGCGCGGCCTGATTGCCGGTGGTCTTCCCAAAGTGGGGCGGGTCAATCTTGGCTATTTCCCCGATGATCGTGGCCGGATTCTGACCGAAATCTCGCTGATCCGTCACGAGGAAGACCGCTTCACCCTGATCACCGCCGGGGCCGCACAATGGCATGATTATGACTATCTGGCAGCTCGCCTGCCCGATGGGCTCTCTTTGAGCGACGAGACCAAAGATGTCTCCACCTTCATCGTCACCGGTCCAAAATCACGCGAGCTGCTTACCACCTTGTCGGATGCCGATCTCTCCCTTGGCTGGCTCACCCACCAAAATGCCAGCGTTGCGGGCTGCAAGGCCTTTCTTATTCGCGTCTCCTTTGCCGGAGAGCTGGGCTGGGAGGTGCATTGCGCCAATGACGAGGCCGCCACTATCTATCAGGCCATCCTCAAAGGCGGGGCCAAACCCTTTGGCATGTGGGCACTGAACAGCCTGCGTCTTGAAAAAGGCTATCGCGCATGGAAGGGCGATCTCTCGACCGATTACAGCCTTTTGGAAGGCGGACTTGATCGCTTTGTCAAACTGGACAAGGAGCAGGATTTCCCCGGCAAGGCCGCTCTTTTAAGCGAGAAACAACAAGGCAGCACAAAGCGCTTTGTCACCTTGTTGGTGGATGCAGGCAAGGCGGATGCCCCTTACATGTCCACCCTGTGGCATGACGGGTCTGTGGTGGGTGAGACCACGAGTGGCGGTTGGGGCTACAGGATTGGTGCCTCAATCGCCCTTGGCATGCTGCGCGCCGATCTATGCGAAGCGGGCACCGAGATCGAAGTGGAGATCTATGGCGAGCGCTGCCGCGCGGTGGTGCAGGAAGACAAACCCTTGTGGGATCCGGCCAATGAGAGGATCCGGGCATGATGAAAAAGACCCCTCCCTCCCATGCCCGTGCCGTGATTATCGGCGGCGGAGTATCCGGCTGCTCGGTTGCCTATCATCTGGCAAAACTTGGCTGGAAAGAAATTGTGCTGCTGGAGCGCAAACAGCTGACCTGCGGCACCACATGGCATGCCGCAGGCCTGATCGGCCAATTGCGCGCCAGCCAGAATATGACACGGCTCGCCAAATATTCCGCCGAGCTTTATGTCAATCTGGAAGAAGAAACCGGCATTGCCACCGGCATGCGTCAGGTGGGCTCCATCTCTGTGGCGCTCACCGAAGCGCGGCATGAAGAATTGCTGCGCCAGGCCACCCTTGCCCGCGCCTTTGATGTGGATGTGGAAGAGGTCAGCCCTACCGAAGTTAAAGCCATGTATCCGCATCTCAATATTGACGATGTGGTGGGCGCGGTGCATTTGCCCCTTGATGGCCAGTGCGATCCGGCCAACATTGCCATGGCCCTTGCCAAGGGTGCGCGCATGCATGGCGCGCAGATCATTGAAGGGGTCAAAGTCACGGCGGTGACAGACAATGGCGAACGGGTGACCGGTGTTGATTGGCAGCGGGACGAAGAGCAAGGCCATATTGCCGCGGATATTGTTGTCAATTGCGGCGGCATGTGGGGTCGGGAGCTTGCGGGCCAATCCGGTGTTACCCTGCCCCTTCATGCCTGCGAGCATTTCTATCTGGTGACCGAAGCCATTGAAGGCCTGACCCATTTGCCGGTTTTGCGCGTGCCGGATGAATGCGCCTATTACAAGGAAGATGCAGGCAAAATGATGCTGGGGGCGTTTGAGCCCAAGGCAAAGCCATGGGGCATGAAGGGCATTCCCGAAGATTTCTGCTTTGATGCTCTTCCTGAAGATTTCGACCATTTCGAGCCGATCCTTGAGCAAGCCATGAACCGCATGCCCATGTTCCAGTCGGCGGGCATTCACACCTTCTTTAATGGCCCCGAGAGCTTTACCCCTGATGATCGCTATTATCTGGGCGAAGCGCCGGAGCTGAAAGGCTACTGGATTGCAGCAGGCTATAATTCCATCGGCATTGTCTCCTCTGGCGGCGCGGGCATGGCGCTGGCCCAGTGGATGGAAGATGGCGTCCCTCCCTTTGATTTGTGGGAGGTGGATATCCGCCGCGCCCAGCCGTTCCAGAAAAACCGCCATTATCTTAAAGAGCGGGTCAGCGAAACGCTGGGACTGCTTTACGCAGACCATTATCCCTATCGCCAGTTTGAAACCGCCCGCGGCGTGCGCCGCTCACCCATTCATGAGCATCTAAAGACACGCGGTGCCGTCTTTGGCGAGGTCGCCGGATGGGAGCGGGCCAACTGGTTTGCAAAAGAGGGGCAAGAGCAGGCTTACCGCTATGACTGGAAGGGCCAGAACTGGTTCGACAACCAGCGACACGAACATATGGCTGTGCGCGAGGCTGTCGGCCTGTTTGACATGACCTCCTTTGGCAAGATCCGCGTTGAAGGGCGCGATGCCTGTGCCTTTCTTCAAAAGATGTGCGCCAATGACATTGATGTGGCAGACGGCAAGATCGTCTATACCCAGATGCTCAATGATCGCGGCGGCATCGAGAGCGATCTGACCGTTACGCGCCTGTCGAAAACCGCCTTTTTCCTTGTGGTGCCGGGGGCAACCCTGCAGCGCGATCTGGCATGGCTGCGCCGTCATGTAGGCGATGCCTTTGCCGTGATTACTGATGTTACAGCGTCTGAATCCGTTTTGTGCATTATGGGCCCCAAAGCGCGCGCACTGATGCAGGCGGTCAGCCCCAATGATTTCTCCAACGAGGCCCATCCTTTTGGCACCGCGCGGGAAATCGAAATCGGCATGGGACTGGCGCGGGCACATCGCGTCACCTATGTAGGCGAATTGGGCTGGGAGCTTTACGTCCCCACCGACCAGACCGCCCATGTCTTTGAAGTGCTGGAAGAGGCAGGCAAGCCTTTGGGCCTGACCCTGTGCGGCCTTCACACCCTTGACAGTTGCCGCATCGAAAAAGCCTTCCGGCATTTTGGTCATGACATCACCGATGAGGACCATATTCTGGAAGCCGGTCTCGGCTTTGCCGCCAAACCGGCCAAGGGCGAGTTTATTGGCCGCGAGGCCATTCTTGCCAAAAAGGAAAGCGGGCTTTCCCGCCGCCTTGTGCAATTCCGCCTGCTCGATCCATCGGCGCTTCTTTTCCATAACGAGGCCATCCTGCGCGACGGCAAAATCGTCTCCATCATTACCTCTGGCAATTATGGTCACGCGCTGGGCGGAGCCATCGGGCTGGGCTATGTGCCCTGTGAAGGGGAAAGCGCCAAGGATGTTCTAGCTTCTTCTTATGAAATCGAAATTGCTGGCAAGCGCTATGCCGCCGAGGCCAGCCTTAAACCCCTATATGATCCAACAGCGGAAAGGACACGGATGTGAGTGAGGGCAAGCAAACCAATCCTGAGAGTGTTGACACTTTAGCGTCATCCGCCACCCCGGCCACACCCCGATCCGGTCGGCGCGCTGGCGGACGATCTACAGGCCGGTCTGGCGGGCGGGCGGCGCGGGTCGCGCTGCGCTCCGCACCCTTGGCCGAAGAATTACGGCCAGTGCGCCCCGGCCTTCCCGGTGGCCGCTATACCGCCATGAGTGAGGCCGAGGTCAAGCGCATTCATGAGGCGGCCTTGCAGGCGCTGGAGGAAATCGGCCTCTCCCAAGCCCCGCCATCGGGGATTGAGGCGATGACCCGTGCCGGAGCCATTTTGGGCGAGGATGGCCGTCTGCGCTTCCCCCGCGCGCTGGTTGAGGACATGCTGGCCAAAGCGGCCCGCAACATCACCCTCCATGCCCGCGATCCCAAATTTGATTTGCAGCTTTCAGGCAAGAATGTGCATTTCGGCACTGCAGGCGCTGCCGTGCATGTGGTGGATTTCAAAACTGGCAATTATCGCGATTCCACGGCACAGGATCTCTATGATGCAGCGCGCCTGACGCAAAATCTCGACAATGTCCATTTCTTCCAGCGGGCCATGGTCTGCCGCGATATCGAAGACAATTTCGAGATGGACATCAACACGCTTTATGCCAGCTGCGCAGGCACCAAAAAGCATGTGGGGACCTCCTTCTCCGACCCCAGCCATATGGAGGGAGCCTTTGAGCTGATCCATATGCTGGCAGGAGGAGAGGAGAGCTGGCGCGCGCGGCCCTTTATCTCCAATTCCAATTGCTTTGTCGTCCCGCCCATGAAATTTGCCGAAGAAAGCTGCCTCATCATGGAGCATTGCATCCGTGAAGGCATGCCGGTTCTGCTTCTGTCAGCTGGGCAGGCCGGGGCCACAGCCCCTGCCCCCATTGCGCTGGCCATTGTGCAGGCCGTGGCGGAATGTCTGGCCGGTGTGGTCTATGTCAATTCCATCAAGCCCGGCCATCCAGCCATTTTCGGCACTTGGCCCTTTGTGTCGGACCTGCGCACCGGTGCCATGTCCGGCGGCTCGGCCGAGCAAGCCTTGCTCAGCGCCGGTTGCGCCCAGATGCACCATTTTTATGGTCTGCCCGGCGGGGCCGTTGGCGGCATTTCCGACAGCAAGTTGCCCGACATGCAGGCGGGCTGGGAGCAAGGCATCACCAATACGCTGGCGGGATTGTCCGGCCTGAATATGGTTTACGAATCGGTTGGCATGCATGCCTCGCTTCTTGGCTTCTGCCTTGAAAGTCTGGTGCTGGGGGATGACATTCTGGGGCAGGTGCAGCGCTGCGTGCGCGGCATTGATGTGACCGAGGACACTGTCTCGATCGAAGCCATGAAATCGGTGTGCCTTGACGGACCCGGCCATTATCTGGGCAGCGACCAGACGCTTAAACTCATGCAGACCGAATATATCTATCCCGTAATCGGCAACCGCATGAGCCCCAAGGAATGGGAGGCTGCCCAAAAACCGCAGCTTCTGGACAAGGCGATCGAGCGCAAAAATACCATTTTGCAAAAGGCGGGCAACCAGATCGATCTCGAGATCGATGCCGCCATCCGCAAGGCTTACCGCATTTATATCTAATACATGCAAGCTATCTTCCATAGAAAACCCGCCTCAAATGGGGCGGGTTTTTCTGTTGCCTAAAGCGCTTGCCAGATCTGGTATAAAAGCCCGCTGGCAAAAGCACCAGACAAGGACAGCGCGATATAAATCACAAAGACATGGAACCGCGCCAGCGCCCAAACCGCCATGGCCGCAGGGATAGAGGTCACCCCACCCGCCACCAGAAAGGCCATTCCGGCCCCCGGTGCCATGCCCTGCTCGATAAGCCCACCGACCAGTGGCAGCGCAGCATAGCCGTTAAGATAAGCAGGCACACCCACCAAGGTTGCGGTGATAATGGGGCCAAGACCGTCCCCACCCAGCACTTTTGTGATGGTTTCAGCCGGGATCCAGGCCAACATCAGGCTTTCCACGATGAAGGCAAGGAACAACCACTTGGCCAGAAACAGGCTGTTTTTCCAGCCATCTTGCCAGAATTTTGACCGGCGCTCGGCTTCTTCCCAAAACCGCCAGACCACGGGCTTGGGGGCGCGCATCCTGGCGCCCCCACAGCCCCCATTGCCGACCCCTTGGCGCAAGGGGTCAGCAAGGCGCCCACCAGCGCTAAGCAAATGCACAACCAGTCCGCCAACCATGCCAAGGCCAATGGCGGCCAGTGTTTTGGCAATGGCAAAATCTACCCCCAGCACGCCTGTGGTCAGAAAGAACATGGATGGGTCCATAATGGGTGAGGCCAGCCAAAAGGCCATAACAGCCGAAAGCGGAATGCCCATCGCCAGCAGCGCAGCAATCAAAGGGATCACCCCGCATGAGCAAAAAGGCGACAGGCCCCCGGCCCCTGCCCCCCGCAACATCCTCCAACGCGGCGCGCCGGTAAAGGCTTTGGCCATCAGATTGTCAGCCCCCGTGGCCCCGGCCCAGGCAGCAATGGCAATGGAGAGCACAAGATAAGGTGCCGTACCCAAAAGGGCCCCACCCGCAAAGACTGCACTATCACGGGCTTGCGGTGGGTTTACCAATGCCAAAAGCAAAAGGATCGTAAGAGAAGCCATCCAGACCCGGTGTTCTTTTATAAACGCCCACAAGGCAAAGCGGGGATTGAAGCTGGAATGTGTGAGATCTGTCATATCTAAATAACCAGTTTTCTAGTTTCTTATGAGCAAAAAAACACCTTATTAGATCCTTGTGGGGCAAGGTATTCTTATGAGGCTTGTTTCTCTGGCTCAACTTGTACACCAACGCAACATTCGGCCAGGAGGAAATCGACCACATTGCGGATCACCGGATAATCCACCCGGTTAAAGACTTCGCGTCCTCTTTTCTCCTGCACAACAAGGCCTGCATCCACCAAGGTGGAGAGATGATGAGCCAGCGTTGAAGGCGCAAAGCCCAGATGCTGTGCGATATCCCCAACCCGCAGGCCTTCCTCCCCCGCTTTGACCAAAAGACGGAAGATTGACAGGCGGGCATCATGGCCAAGAGCTGCAAGAGCTCGGGAATGAGAGTTTGTTATTGTCATAAATTTAAAATAACTAAAAAACCGGTTATGTCAATATATTTGTCTGAATGTTGGCAAATCCCCTAGCGGGCGCGGGTTCGCCGCAGGGTCTGGATGGTTTGGCGAAAATGGCGCGAGAAGGCACGCGAGAGGGTGGAGCTTGACGAAAAGCCGGTACGGGCGGCAATTTCCGAGACAGCAAGATCCGTCTCCTCGACAAGGGCGCGGGCATGATTGAGGCGGATCATCTGGAAATAGCGCCCCGGCGAGACCCCCAATTCGCGATAAAAGAGCCGCTCAAGCGTTCTGGGTGAGACGGCCGCCACCTCCGACAGATCATGAAGCGAGCAAGGCTGCTCCAGCGACAGGCGCATATGGGCAATGGCTTTTTCCAGCTGCGGGGCCTTGGTGGCAATGGAGCGATTGCGCGCCCCGCGCCCGCCACGGGCACTGCGCTCTGAATCATAGACAAACAGGTTGGAGACATCAAAGGCCACCGCCTCGCCAAATTCGCGCCGGATCAGGCCCAGCATCAAATCCATAATCGTCGTCGCCCCGCCGCAAGAGGCCCGATCCCCATCCAGAATATGGCGATCTGCCGTCACATTCACATCCAGAAACTGCTCTTCAAAGCTTTTCAGCTCCTGCCAGTGAATGGTGGCCTTGCGCCCGTTCAAAAGGCCCGCTTTTGCCATCAGCCAAGAGCCGGTATCAAGTCCGCCCACCAGCTTGGCGGTGCTGGCAATCTTGACAAGAGCGGCCTTGTTCAGCGCCTCGGCATGGGCGCGAAAGCCATAGCCGCTGACAAAGAATAGCGCATCAAACGGGGCAGCATCGGCAAAGGCACAATCAGGCTGCAGCATAATGCCAGAGGAGCTTTTCACCGGTGCGCCATCCATGGTGACAAGCTGCCATGCCATGGCTTCATTGCGTGTCAGATCTCGTGCCGCCCGCAAGGGCTCCATAGCGCTGGCCAGCACCATATTGGAAAAGCCGTCAAACAGTACAAAGCAAAAGCGCAAAAGAGATGAAGAGGCCATGACAGGACGCTCACAAAAAACACATCACAAGGGAAAGACCAGACCGGCCCCTTTACGCCCCTGCGATGCTTTGGGACACGAAGAGGCCGGATCTTTGAGCTATTAAAAGCGATTTTTGACGGAAATTGCAAACTATTTGGCCATATAGGCAAGCTGCAAGCTTTCATCCTCTCCCATCATAGCCCCACTTATGGAGGAGGAAGATCAAGTGAATTGGGATGTCTTCATCACCTGTGCGGTGACAGGCTCGGGCCAGAGCCACAAGAAAAGCGACAAGGTGCCCATCACCCCGCAGGAAATTGCCGATGCGTGCGTTGAGGCTGCAAAGGCCGGGGCGGCCATCGCCCATTGCCATGTGCGAGACCCTGAAACCGGTGCTCCTTCGCGGGATCCGGCGCTCTATCGCGAGCTGGTGGCACGGGTGCGCGACAGCGGCACCGATATTGTGCTCAATCTGACCGCAGGCATGGGCGGCGATCTGGTTTTTGGTGATCCGGAAAGCCCGCTACCACTCGATCCCGCTGGCACCGACATGGTGGGCGCAACAGAGCGCCTTGTCCATATCGAGGAATTACTGCCCGAGATTTGCACCCTTGATTGCGGCACCATGAATTTTGCCGAAGCCGATTATGTGATGACCAACACCCCCGGCACCTTGCGCGCCATGGCGCGGCGCATTCAGGCCGCAGGGGTCAAGCCCGAAATCGAAGTGTTTGATACCGGCCATCTGTGGTTGGCAAAAGCGCTGGTTGAGGAAGGCCTGATTGATGATCCGGTCATGATCCAGCTTTGCATGGGCATTCCCTATGGCGCCCCCAATGACCCCAACACCCTGATGGCCATGATCAATAATGTGCCCGACAGCTGGACCTACTCCATGTTCACCATCGGTCGCCTGCAATTGCCTTATGTGGCCATGGCGGCACTGACCGGCGGCAATGTACGGGTGGGGCTTGAAGACAATATCTGGCTTGAAAAAGGCAAACTGGCTTCCAATGGCGATCTTGTCGAGCGGGCAGCGACCATCCTGTCAGCGATGAATGTCAATATCATGGGGCCGCAAGCCGTCAGAGACAAATTGAAGCTTCAAAAACGCTGGTAAGGCTCAGACAGAAAATACCCAAATCATAGCGGACTGATGGAGGAACAAGGTCAGTCCGGCCTGAGGCTTTTGCCAAATAACCCGCAAATAAGGGCTGCAAGGATTTTGGTCGGCGCACCATCCAGGCGGACAAGAACAGCGCCACGTTACCATTCGCGGAGGATAATATGATCGATCTGAAACTGAACCGAAGACATTTCCTTGCAGGCGCTGCCGGGGCAGCTCTTGTGGCTAGCATGCCAAGCCTTGGCTTTGCTGCAGCACCCAAAAGCGGCGGCACCTTGCGTGCAGGCCTTTCGGGTGGCTCCACCGCTGACAGCCTGGACCCGGCCACCTTTGCCGCCGGTCCCATCGTTTATTCCATGATGGGCGCGGTCTGCAACAGCCTGACCGAGATTGACGCCGACGGCAATGCTAAGCCCGAGCTGGCCGAAAGCATCGAGCCAAGCGCGGATGCCAAAAGCTGGACCTTCAAGCTGCGCAAGGGTGTCACCTTCTCCAGTGGCAAGGAACTGACCGCCAAGGACGTGATTGCCTCTTACAATCATCATCGCGGCAAGGACACCAAGTCTGGTGCCAAGTCCCTTCTGGAGCAGATTGTCGATATCCGCGCCGATGGCTCCCACACAGTGGTGTTTGACCTAAAAGACGGCAATGCCGACTTCCCCTTTGTGACCGCTGACTATCATCTTATCATCATGCAGGCCAAGGATGACGGTTCTCTGGACTGGCAGTCGGGCATTGGCACCGGCGGCTATGTGCTCGACAATCACGAGCCGGGCGTGCGCATCAAGCTAAAGCGCCGCGATGACTATTGGAAAGAGGGCCGCGCCTGGTTTGACGAGGTTGAGATTATTCATATCAATGATCCAACCGCCCGCCAGAATTCCCTTGCAACAGGTGAGGTGGATCTGATCGACCGGGTTGATACCAAGACCGTGCATTTGCTCAAGCGCTTCCCCGGTGTTGAAATTCTCGAAGTGACCGGCACCGCCCATTATACCATGCCCATGTTTACCGATGTGGCACCCTTCAACAATCGCGATGTGCGCCTTGCCCTCAAACACGGTATCGACCGCGAGGATCTGGTGCGCAAGGTGCTGCGCGGCCATGGCAGCGTCGGCAATGACCATCCGATCGGCCCGTCCCAGCGCTTCTATGCCAAGGGGCTGGAACAGCGGGTTTTTGACCCTGAAAAGGCCAAATTCCACCTTAAAAAAGCGGGTATGAGCGGGCTTGATGTGGATCTCTCCACTGCCAATGCCGCCTTTACCGGTGCGGTGGATACAGCGGTTCTGTTTAAGGAAAGCGCGTCAAAGGCTGGCATCAATGTCAATGTGATCCGCGAGCCAGATGATGGTTATTGGTCCAATGTGTGGCTGAAAAAGCCTTTCTGCTTTAGCTACTGGAATGGTCGCCCGACCGAAGACTGGATGTTCTCCCTTGTCTATGCCAAAGGTGCGGACTGGAATGATGCCCATTGGGAGAATGAGCGCTTCAATGAGCTGCTTCTAAAGGCCCGCTCCGAGCTGGATGATAGCAAGCGCCGCGCCATGTATGAGGAAATGCAGATGATTTGCCGCGATGATGCAGGCACAATCATCCCCATGTTTGCCAATTTCATCGATGCCCGCACCCAAAAGCTGGCCCATGGCAAACTGGCCTCCAACAGCGCCCTTGATGGATGGAAATTTATCGAGCGCTGGTGGAGCGCTGCCTAAAGCGCTTCTCAGGCGAGGGAAATCTTTGGCGCGGCACTTTTTGTGCCGGGCCATACCCCACATATCAGATTTTGAAAGAGCTGCCCCCGCCTCTTTTGGCCGTCCCCTTTGATTAGCCTTTTGGGACGGCCATCCATTCCATGCTGACATCCGGCACCGCCTCCATAAGCTGGTGCGACACATATTTGCCTGAATGAGGATCCCCATGAGCCACACAATCAAGAAAATTGCTGCCATTGGCGGCGGTGTCATCGGCGGCGGCTGGATCGCCCGCTTCATCCTCAATGGATATGATGTCTCTATTTTCGACCCCCACCCCCAAGCAAAGCGCATCATTGGCGAAGTGCTGGACGGGGCCGAGCGCGCCTATGGCAAACTCTTTCAAGCCCCTCCATGCAAAAAGGGTAAGCTTATTTTTTGTGATAGCTTGGCAGAGGCGGTTGCGGACGCAGATTATATTCAGGAAAGCGTGCCCGAGCGGCTGGAGCTTAAAACCGGCATTTATGCGCAAATTGAGGCCCATGCCCGCCCCGATGCCCTGATTGGCTCTTCCACCTCGGGCTTTAAACCCTCTCAATTGCAAGAAGGCCTTGCCCACCCAGAGCGGGTCTTTGTGGCTCATCCCTTCAATCCGGTCTATTTACTGCCGCTGGTCGAGATTGTGCCAAGCGACGTGAGCGACAAAGCGATGATTGAGAATGCCCGCGCCTTTCTTGAAGAGGTAGGCATGAAGGCCCTTGTGGTGCGCAAAGAGATCGACGCCCATATTGCCGACCGCCTGCTCGAAGCTGTCTGGCGCGAAGGTCTCTGGCTGATCAATGACGGCATTGCCACCACCGAGGAAATTGACGACGCCATCCGCTATGGCTTTGGCCTGCGCTGGGCGCAAATGGGCCTGTTCGAGACCTATCGCGTGGCGGGCGGCGAAGCTGGCATGCGCCATTTCATGGCCCAGTTCGGCCCGGCCCTTAAGTGGCCATGGACCAAGCTGATGGATGTGCCGGAGCTGACCGACGAGCTGATCGACACCATTGCCAGCCAGTCCGATGCCCAATCGGGCCATATGAGCGTGCGCGAGCTGGAACGGGCCCGTGATGACAATCTGGTGGGCATTTTGCTGGCACTGAAAGGCAATGACTGGGGCGCTGGCGCTCTGGTGGCCGAAATGGACAAGCGCTTTTACGAAAAAGCCCATGACGGCGTGCGGACGGAAGAGGGGGCCCTTGATTTTGCCAAGCCTCTTGATTTGCATACAGCCCGCGTTGCCCCCGATTGGACCGACTATAACGGCCATATGACCGAGCACCGCTATTTGCAGGTCTTTGGCGATGCAACGGATGCCTTTCTTGCTCTGATTGGCATGGACAAAGCCTATCTTGCGGGCGGGCATTCGGTTTATACGGTCGAGACCTATATTCGCTATCTTGATGATGTGCCCGCAGGGACCGATCTGCGCCTGCGCACCCAGATGCTGGGCTGCGATGAAAAACGCCTGCGCATTTGCCACGAAATGCTAAGCGGCGAAGATGATCATGTGGTGGCAACTGCCGAGCATATGCTTTTGCATGTAGACACCAATGCCTCGCGCGCCTGCCCTTTCGGCTCCCCGCTTAAAGAAAAACTGGGTGCCATGAAAGACGCGCAAATGGCTCTGCCTGTGCCAGACCATGCAGGCAAGGGCATCCGCGTGATCGGCTAGGGCCAAAACAGGCCAAAGACAAGAAGACACAGACGAGACGCAAAAGAAAAACAACAAAGACAACAAGATCGAAAGACCAAAAAGACCCAATAAAAGCCCATAAGGGCAGACCACATCACGCGCCAAAGGGAGAGAAAACTGTCTTTGAGCGCCCAAGGGAGGAGACCTTTATCATGCATCCGCTGGCCAAAATGGTTCTGCAACGACTGGGCCTGGGCTTGGTGACATTGTTTGTCGTGTCCATCATCATTTTCTCGGCCGTGGAGCTGCTACCGGGCGATATCGCCCAGCAAATTCTGGGACAGTCCGCAACACCCGAAACCGTCGCCGCCTTTCGCAATGAACTGGGTCTCAACCGCCCCCCTGTCGAGCGCTATTTTGACTGGCTTGGCGGGGTAATGTCCGGCGATTTTGGTCGCTCCCTTGCCAATCAGCGCGAAATCTCCTCCCTTATTGGCGGGCGCTTTGCCAATACGCTGTTTTTGGCCGGTTATGCCGCCATTATCGCCATTCCCCTGTCTGTTGCGCTGGGGCTTTTGGCAGCGCTTTACCGCAATTCGCTGTTTGATCGCCTCGTCAATCTGGTCACCCTCTCCTCCATTTCCTTTCCCGAATTTTTTGTGGCCTATATCCTGATTGTCTATCTGGCGGTCAAGGCGCAAGTCTTTCCCGCAATCTCCAGCCTTAATGACGATATGAGCCTTCTGGACATGCTCTATCGTGCTTTCCTACCAGCGCTGACGCTGACCCTGATTGTCACCGCCCATATGATGCGCATGACGCGGGCGGCCATTATCAATCTGCTGGCCTCGCCCTATATCGAAATGGCGCGCCTTAAGGGCATATCGCAAGCACGGGTCATTCTCGTTCATGCCCTGCCCAATGCACTGGCTCCCATCATCAATGTGATTGCCTTGAACCTTGCCTATCTCGTCACCGGGGTGGTGCTGGTCGAAGTGGTGTTTGTTTATCCCGGTCTTGGGCAATTGCTGGTCGATAGCGTCGCCAATCGCGACATCACCGTAGTGCAGGCCTCATGCCTGATTTTTGCCGCCGTTTATATCGCGCTCAATCTGTTGGCCGACATCCTGTCGATTGCCACCAATCCGCGCCTCATGCATCGCAAATAGGAGGGAGATCACATGAAACTTCTGAAAACAGCTCCCCTCTCAGCCTGGTTCGGCATGATTGTGATTTTTATTTATCTAATCATGATGATCTTTGCCCCTGCCCTTGCCCCTTATGGCGAGACCGAGGTGGTGGCCTATGAGTTTGAGCCATGGAGCAGCGACTATTTGCTCGGCACCGACAATCTGGGCCGCGATATGCTCTCGCGCCTCATTTATGCTGCGCGCAACACCATGGGCGTTGCCCTTATCACCACCATTCTTGCCTTTGGCGTCGGCGGCTTTGCCGGTCTACTCGCCGCCTCCCTTGGGGGATGGGTGGACCAGATTTTCTCGCGCGCCATTGATGTGCTGATGGCAATTCCATCGCTCATTTTTGCGCTGTTGCTGCTGACCATTTTTGGCACCAGCCTCATCAATCTTATTTTCGTCATTGCTCTTCTTGATGCAACGCGGGTCTATCGCCTCACCCGTGCCGTCGCCATGACCATTGTGGTGATGGATTATGTCGAAGCCGCCCGCCTGCGCGGGGAGGGGCTGTTATGGCAGATCCGCAAGGAAATCTTGCCCAATATCATGGCCCCGCTGGTAGCCGAATTCGGCCTACGCTTCTGTTTTGTCTTTTTGATGATTTCGGCCCTGTCCTTCCTTGGGCTTGGCATTCAGCCGCCCACCGCCGACTGGGGGTCGATGATGCGCGACAATGCCTCGCTCATCACCTTTGGCGACATCACCCCGCTGCTACCAGCCGGAGCCATTGCGCTGTTGACCGTTGCGGTCAATTTCGTGGTGGACTGGATGCTGCATCAATCATCGGGCCTTAAAGACTGATCGGGAGAGAGCTATGACAGAGACTGCAACCAAAAAGCCGCTCCTGACCATTCGCGATTTGCGGATCGAGGGACAATCGGGCGACCATTGGAACGAGATCGTCCATGGCATCGATCTCGACCTTCATCACGGCGAGGTGCTGGGCCTGATCGGAGAATCGGGCGCGGGCAAATCCACCATCGGCCTTGCCGCCATGGGCTTTACCCGTGATGGCTGCCGCATCAGCGGCGGCTCGATCGATTTTGACGGCATTGATCTGGTCAATGCCAGCCAGAAGGTGCGGCGGGGCCTGCGCGGCCACCGCATTGCCTATGTGGCGCAATCCGCTGCCGCCAGCTTTAACCCCGCTCATAAACTGATTGACCAATATGCCGAAAGTCCGGTGGTGCATGGGGTGATGGGCCGCACCGAGGCGCAGGAAGATGCGATTGCCCTTTATCGCCGCCTCCAATTGCCCAATCCGGACGAAATCGGCTTTCGCTATCCCCATCAGGTCTCGGGCGGGCAGCTCCAGCGCGCCATGACCGCCATGGCCATGGCCTCAAAGCCTGACCTCATCATTTTTGACGAACCCACCACAGCCCTTGATGTCACCACCCAGATCGAGGTGCTGGATGCCATTCGCAATGTGGTGCGCGAGTTCAACACCGCCGCCATTTACATCACCCATGATCTGGCCGTGGTGGCGCAAATGGCTGATCGGGTGAAAGTGCTGCTTAAAGGTGACGAGGTGGAAGAGGCCGAGACCCGCACCATGCTTGATAGCCCGCGCAAAGATTATACCAAATCCCTTTGGGCGGTCCGCAGTTTCCATGCCGAGCCAAAACCGGCGATAGAGGCAGGCGCAACCCCTGTAGTCTCTGTGCGCAATGTCACAGCGGCTTATGGCTCTGTGCCGGTGCTGCATACTGTCAGTTTTGACATTCACAAGGGGCGCACCGTGGCCGTGGTGGGGGAATCAGGCTCGGGCAAATCCACCACCGCGCGGGTGATTACCGGCCTTTTGCCCCCAAGCGAGGGGGAGATTGCCTTTAATGGCAATGTCATGCCCGGCTCTTACAAAAAACGCTCCAAAGACCAATTGCGTCAGGCCCAGATGATTTACCAGATGGCCGATACCGCGCTGAACCCCAAACAGCGGATTGGCGACATTATTGGCCGTCCGGTGCAATTCTATCTTGGCCTTAAGGGAAAGGCGCTTAAAGAGCGGGTGCGGGCTTTGCTTGACGAGATTGAGCTGGAACCGGATCTTTATATCGACCGCCTGCCGTCCGAGCTGTCCGGCGGGCAAAAACAGCGCATCGGCATCGCCCGCGCGCTGGCAGCCGAGCCGGAATTTATCATTTGCGATGAGGTCACCTCCGCCCTTGACCAATTGGTGGCAGAGGGCATTCTTAAATTGCTGACCAAGGTGCAAAAGGATTTTAATCTTGCCTATATGTTCATCACCCATGACCTTGCGACCGTTCGAGCCATTGCCGATGAGGTGATTGTCATGCAACATGGCAAGGTGGTCGAAGCGGGGCCCAAGGATGAAATGTTCACCCCGCCCCATCACCCCTATACCGACCTGCTGCTCTCGTCCATTCCCGAAATGGACCCCGACTGGCTGGACGGGCTGCTGGCCCAGCGCCAGCAGGCGGAAGGTTGAGAAGCCAAGAGACGACAAAAGCAAAGGCGCATTGATGGACCAAGACATCCTGACCGATCCCGAGATCCTCGCCTTTGTCAAAGCGACCGATGCCGCCTATCCGCCGGAGGCAAATAGCGCCAGTCCGGCAGAAAACCGCACCTTTTACGACGCCATGTGCACCCGATTCAAAGCCCCAAGGCCAGAAGGGTTAAAGGTGCGCGACGCCCATATCGGCTCTGTCCCCGTGCGCTTTTACCACCCGCAAGAGAGCGCGCAAGAAGGAGCACAAGATCCGGCTGATCGCCCTTTTCTGCTTTATGCCCATGGTGGCGGCTTTGTGGTGGGGTCCCTTGACAGTCACGACGATATTTGCGCCGAGCTTTCGGCCCGTTGCAGCCTTGAATTAGTGGCGGTGGATTATCGCCTGTCGCCGGAACATGTCTATCCCGCAGCGCTTGAGGATGTTGCCGCTGTTTGGCAGCATATGGCGCGAACAGGCCGCAGGGGCCTTGTGATGGGGGATAGCGCTGGCGCCAATCTGGTGGCCGCTTTATGCCATCGCCTTTATCGGCAATCGGCCCGTGGGCCCTTGGGGCAAGTCCTTGTCTATCCCGCATTGGCTGGCCCCAAAAGCGCTGGAAGCATAGAATCACGCACGCTTCATGCCCATGCCCCGATGTTATCAAGCGCAGATATTGACCATTATCTTGCGCTTTATCTGGGGCCAGAGGGGATGACTGCGGGCCGCGCCAATGATCCCGAGGTTAGCCCCCTGGAGGCCGAGGATCTGTCTTTCATGCCGCAAGCGCTTATTGTCACCGCCGATATCGACCCCCTGCGCGATGACGGGAAGCTTTATGCGCAAAGGCTTATGGATGCTGGCGTTGCCGCCACATGGCGCAATGAGCCGCAATTGGTCCATGGCTATTTGCGCGCCCGTCACACAAGCCGCCGTGCCCGCCAAAGCTTTGAGGCCATGGTAACAGCCCTTTGCCAAATGGCGGGATAGTCTCGCCACACCAATCCCCATTCAAGCCGGTTCCGCTTCCCGCTATTTGCCTGTAAGCTCCCCCAAACGCCACGCAAAAAGGCGCGAAGGCCAAGGGAGGATGAGATGATAAAGGGAAGATGCGAGTGCGGCCAAGTCCGCTTTGAGGTGGCAGAGGTTCGGGAAGCCGTGACCATTTGTCATTGCAGCCAATGCAGGCGGACAAGCGGCCATCTATGGGCGGCAACGCGGGCCAAAGCCTTTGAGGATCTCACCTTTTTGCAAGATGAAGGTCTTGTCTGGTATGTCTCATCCGACTTTGCCAAACGCGGATTTTGCAAGGCCTGCGGCTCCAGCCTTTTCTACCGCATGAATGGCGAAGAGGGCGTGGGCATTGCAGCAGGCTGCCTTGAGCCCCCGACAAAGCTGCATATCGGCCAGCATATCTTTACCAAAGACAAGGGCGATTATTACGACATTACCGGTGACGCGCCGCAGCTTGAAACCTATTAGGCGGCGTCAGAACGGCCACCGCGACATGTGAGACAAGAGAGGGACCAAGCCCCTCCCTTCCATGCTCAGAGTATTAGCGCCCTTTCCAGACCGGATCGCGCTTTTCGGCAAAGGCCTTGGCCCCTTCCAGCTGGTCCTCGCTGTTATAAAGATGGTTGACCGTGGCAAATTCCTTGCGGTTCATGCGGTGCATCAGGTCCTGAAAGCTCATGGTTTCAGCGGCGCGAGACACTTCCTTGATTGCGGCATAGACCAGCGGCGGCCCGCTTGCCAGAAGGGTGGCCAGTTTGCGCGCTTCTGCCATCAGATCAGCCGAGGGCACCACCCGATTGACCAGACCCCAGCGGGCGGCTTCTTCAGCCTCCATCACCCGACCGGTAAACAAAAGATCCATCGCCACATGATAGGGAATGCGCTTGGGCAATTTGGCGGTTGCTGCATCGGCAATGGTGCCGGAGCGGATTTCTGGCAAGGCAAAGCTGGCATGATCAGCGGCAAGGATCATATCGGCGCTCAGAGCCAGCTCAAATCCACCACCAAAGGCCAGACCATTCACCGCCGCAATCACCGGCTTGTTGAGATTGGGCAATTCCTGAAGGCCACCAAAGCCCCCTTCCCCGTAATCGGCATTGGGCGGCTCACCATTGGCAGCGGCTTTTAAGTCCCAACCAGGGCAGAAAAAGCGCTCGCCTTCAGCGGTAAGAATAGCCACCCGAAGCTCAGGGTCATCACGAAAGTCAGCAAAAGCCTCACTCATCAGACGGCTGGTGGCCGCATCAATGGCATTGGCCTTGGGGCGATCAAGCACCAGCTCGAAAATGGCCCCGTTGCGGCTGGTGCGAATGGGACTGTCAGTCATGACGGCTCCTTCTCTGGGTTTTTATGGCTTGGGTTTTTAAGCCGGATCAGGGCATCAGCGGCCACCGCACCCTCTCCTTGTTGTTTGACAATAAGCGGGTTCACATCAAGCTCCATCAGATCCTCCCCATGGGCCTTGGCATAATCCGCCACCGCTAAAATGGCATCGCAAGCCGCTTCAATATCGGCAAGGGGCCTGCTGCGATAGCCAGTGAGCAAATGGGCTGATTTGAGCGACAGGATAGCGGCGCGAATATCATTGCGACTTGCAGGCAGCAGCACAATGGCGCTGTCTTTGAGCAAATCCACCAGCACCCCGCCTGCCCCGATCACCAGATGAAGGCCAAATTGCGCGTCGCGATTAACGCCGACAATCAGCTCGGCCACACCGCCGCGCACCATGGTCTCAATCATGAAATTCTCACCCAGATGGGCCATGCCATCAAAGGCACGTGCAAGGGCTGTGTCATCAGAGATATTGATCACCACGCCGCCCACATCGCTTTTATGGGCAAGGTCGCTACTCACGACTTTGAGCACCACCGGATAGCCAAGCGCTTGGGCGGCTGCAAGGGCCTCATAGCGGCTTCCTACCAAGCGGCGGGACGGGACCACAAGGCCATGCTGCTCAAGCGCGCCTTTGGCCTTGTCTTCATCCAGCATAAGCGGCGGGTGGGAGACATCAGAGAGGGGCGCATTAGAGAGACCGGTCTCTTGCTCCTCTTCCTCCTGCGACATTGCGCCTGCGCGCGGCAGCAACAGGCGCGGCGGCAGCGCCTTCTCCCAGCTTTGATGGATAAAGGCCGCCGCCTCAATGGCATCATAAGCCTCGTCAATGCCAGCAAAGGGAACAATGGCGCGGCGGGGCAGTTCCTCGGCCCGCTCTTCGGGCAGATTTTCGGGCAATGTGGCCAGCACAGCGGCCTTGCCGCCGGTCAAGCGGGCGGCTGCCACCAGCCCGTCCAATGCAGCCTGCCAGTCTTCATCGCGGCAGCGATCAAGGCGGGGGAAATCAAGCACAAGGAGCGAGAGATCAAAGCCGCAGCCCATCATGGCGGCAAAGGTGTTGGTGCAGGCCTCTTCATTGCCCCAGATAAAGGTGTGATAGTCGAGCGGATTGGCAACGCTCACCAGCTCGGACAAGGTTGCCTTGATGCGATCATGCTCGGCCCTTTCAAGCGGGCGGAACACAACTGCCCGCCCTTCTGCATGGTCTGCCATCAGGCTGGCCTCGCCGCCGGAGCAGCTCATGGAGCAAATGGAGGTGCCAGCCAGGGGCCCGTGAATATGCAAAAGCTTCAGCGCTTCAAGGAAAGAGGGAAGACTGGCAAGGCGCGCCACTCCAAGACGGGCAAAAAACTGGTCGGCCAGATCATCCGCCCCCGCAAGCGAGGCGGTATGGGACAAGGCCAGCGCCCGCGCCACATCCGAGCGGCCCATTTTCAAGACCACAACGGGGATGTTCTTCTCCCGCGCTTTGGCGGCCATAGCCTCGAATTTGGCAAGATCATCAATGCCTTCAATATGAAGGCCAAGGGCGGTGACGCGCGGATCATCCAAAACCGACAAAGCCAGATCCGACAGGCCCGTTTGCGCCTGATTGCCAACCGCCATCATATAGGCAAGCGGCAGACCGCGCCTTTGCATGGTCATATTGATCGCCATATTGGAAGACTGGGTCAGAATGGCAACGCCCTTGTCCGCCGCCTTGCCCCCATGCTGGTCGGGCCAGAGCAAGGCCCCGTCAAGATAATTGATCAGGCCATAGCAATTGGGGCCAAGAATGGGCATTTCTCCGGCAGCTTCGATCAATTGGCGCTGAAGGTCCGCCCCCTCTCCCGTTTCATGATCGGCCTCGCGAAAGCCCGAAGCATAACAAACAGCGCCGCCCGCCCCGCTTCGGGCCAGCTCATGCACAATCTCGATGGTGGCATGACGATTGACCCCGATAAAAGTAGCATCGGGAGGCGAGGGCAGATCGTCGAGCGACGCGAAACAGCGATGGCCCTCAATCTCGCTTTGCCGCGGATGCACCGGCCAGATCTTGCCCTCATAACCCATGCGCTTGCATTGGCGCACGGCTTCGCGGGCTTCACGCCCTCCCACAAAGGCGATGGTTTGCGGCCGCAAAACCCGATCCAGCCGGGCTTGATGCTGCGCGCAGACTTGCCCCATTTGCGTCATCCCAAAGCCCTCCCCTTCCCTTTGCTTGTCTGGTTCAGATTGCGGCCAGCGCCCCTCATTTCCGTCACGCACCAAGGGGCCGCAGCAGATCGCGCCCAATAATATGGCGCTGGATTTCCGAGGTGCCGTCCCAGATGCGCTCCACCCGTGCATCGCGCCAGAAGCGCTCGAGCGGGAAATCATCCATCAAACCCATGCCGCCATAAATCTGGATGGCTTCATCGGTTGCGCGGGCCAGCATTTCGCTTGAATAGAGTTTGGCCGAAGAAATTTCGCGGTTGGCATCCAGCCCCTGATCAAGCCGCCAAGCCGCTGCCAGCGTTAAGAAATCGGCTGCATCAATCTCGGTGATCATGTCGGCAAGCTTGAAGGACACCCCTTGGAATTTGCCAATCGGCTGGCCAAACTGCTTGCGCTCGGCCGCGTAACCAAGGGCCAGATCAAAGACCCGCCGCGCCCGACCCACACACATGGCCGCAACGGTAACGCGGGTGGCGTAAAGCCATTCATTCATTACGGCAAAGCCGCCATCCACCTCGCCCAGAACCTGCGCATCCGGCAGGCGGCATTCATCAAAGGCAAGGCTATAATTGAGATAGCCCTTATGGGAGACAGAGTTGTAACCGGGCAGCACGTCAAAGCCCGGTGTGCCCCGGTCCACCAGAAAAGTAGTGATCTTTTTCTTTGGCCCGCGCGGGGTGTTTTCCTCGCCCGTTGCCACAAAGACGATGAAGAAATCGGCATGTTCGGCACCGGAGATAAAATGCTTGGTGCCGTTGATCACCCAGTCGCCGCCATCGCGGCGGGCGGTGCATTTCATGCCGCGCACATCCGAGCCGGCATCAGGCTCTGTCATGGCAAGGGCATCCATTTTCTCGCCCCTTACCGCAGGCAACAAATAGCGCTCGCGCTGATCACCGGTGCAGGCCATCAGAATATTTTGCGGACGGCCCCAAAAATGGTTGAGCGCCATGGATGTGCGGCCAAGCTCGCGCTCCAAAAGCGCCAGATCCACATGGCCAAGGCCGCCGCCGCCAACATCCAGCGGAAAATTGGGCGCATAAAAGCCCAGATCCAGCACCTTTTGCTTGATCTCGTTGCCAAGCTCAAGCGGCAGCGTGCCGTCTCTCTCCACTTCATTTTCCAAGGGATAGAGCTCGTTTTCGACAAAGGATCGTACGGTTTCAACGATCATGTTCTGCTCTTGCGTCAGCCCAAAATCCATGACGGTGCTCCATAAATGCCTGAAACTGGCCGCTTTGGGCCATTGTCAATTGAAAATCCGCAAAGAAGAAGGAAGGGCAGGCAAGCAGAGCCTTGGAGCAAAGAAGCAAGAAAACCGCTTTTTACTCAAGGCATGAGGAAACGGCCTGTCTGCCCTCTCGTCAAACCATCACGGTTTGATGAAGCTATCGACAAATTGTCGCAGTTAATGTATATAATTCGACACAAATCAAACATTTTTCGCCAAATTGAGGCCTGTGTGACGCATTTTTCCTTTCTGTTGTTTGATCAATTCAGCAATCTGTGCCTTGCCAATGCCATTGAGCCCTTGCGCGCGGCCAATATGAAAGCGGGCAAAATGCTATATGACTGGAGCCTGATCAGCCCCGATGGCGAGCCGGTTTTCAGCTCAAGCACCATGGAGATCAAAGCGGGGCACGCATTGGGGGATCTTGCCGATGCACCGCAGGGCAGCGCACTGGTGCCCGATATCCTCTTCACCATGCCCTCTTACCATTATCGCAGCCATGGCCAGCCAGACATTCTGGCGCAATTGCGCAAGCTTGCCAAACGCGGGGTGACCTTGGGCGGGCTTGATTGCGGCAGCCATATGCTGGCAAAGGCGGGGCTTTTAGATGGTTATCGCGCCACCATCCACTGGGAAGAGGTGGGCCTGTTTGAAGAGCGCTTTCTGGATGTGGAAGTCACCACTGACCGGTTTGTGATTGATCGCAACCGCATCACCGCAGGGGGCGGCACCACCACTCTTGATCTGATGCTAGAGCTCATCCGCCGTGATCACGGGGAGAGTTTGGCCAATGAGGTGGCAGGCGTTTTTGTCTATGATCATGAGCGCCCGCCAAGTGATGCCCAATGGATGACGCCCGCCGGCATTCTTGCGCGGCGTAATCCAGCCATTGCCAAGGTCCTCACCCTTATGATCGACACGCTGGAAGCGCCTTTGCCCATGGGCGAGATTGCCAGTCGCACAGGGATGAGCCAGCGGGGGCTTGAGCGGCTGTTTCAGGCCGTGCTCTCCACCACTCCGCGCAAATATTACCAGCATTTGCGCCTGTCCAAGGCGCGGTCCCTCCTCATGGAAAGCCGCCTTACTGTTGAGGAAATTGCCGTGCGCTCCGGCTATCGCACCGCCATTGCCTTTACTCGCGCTTTTAAGGGCGAATTTGGCATCCAACCCAGTCGCCTGCGCAAAATGCGTTAGGTTTCAAAGACAAAACAGGCCCGAACCACTCTCATGATCCGGACCCGAATTTTTCCAACATTTTGCAAAAGGCCTTACTTTCCGGCCATGATCAACCGGTAGCGGATCTGGTCAAAGATCACGGCAAGGATGAGCAATACGCCCAGCAGAACCATTTGCATGTAAGAGCTGATTTGCGCCAGATTCATGCCATTTTGCACCAGAACAATGAAAAAGGCCCCCAGCACCACATTCTGCACCCGCCCGATGCCACCGCTCAAAGACACACCGGCAATGACGCAGGCCGCGATGGATTCAAGCGCAATGGTGCCCCCAAGATTGGCCTCGCCCGATTCCACCCGTGCGGTCAAAAGCAAACCGGCAAGAGAGGCAAGGGCGGCGCAAATGACATAGGCCATCAGCAAGGTGCGGCGGGTGGGAATGGCCGATAGATGCGCGGCCTTGATATTGCCCCCCACGGCATAAACCCGCGTGCCGAGCCGCGTATGGGCCATAAAGAGCCACATGGCGAGGATGCAGACAAGAGCAATCAGCACCGGAACCGGCATGCCCATGATACGGCCAAAGCCGAACAGATCGGCAAATTCAAACGGCAGATCCGAGACCGGCACCCCGCCGGTCAAAAACAGCGCAAGGCCGCCCCCAACCGAAGATACGCCAAGGGTCATCATAAAAGGCGAGACCTTGAAATAGGCAATGCCCACGCCATTGACGAGACCGATCAGCAACGCCGCACCAAAGCCGCACAGGATGCCAAGCAAAATGGCCAGCCAGATCATATCGGGCAGAAAGGCGGCAAAGCTGACCATTGCCATGGCCGAGACCACAGAGGTGAGCGCAATCGCCGTGCCGACCGAAAGGTCAAAGCCGCCAGAGATGAGCACCAGCATCTGCCCCAGCGAGACCAGAACCAGATAGACCGACTGGCGCGCCACATTGATAATATTCTGCCCTGTCATGAATTTTGAGGACAAAAGAGAGAAGACAATCAGCGCTGCGGCCAGAAAGAAAGGCAGCACGCCAACCCTGACGAAGAGCTTTGAAAGGCTATCGAGAAAGGGATTGCCATCAGGTTTTGCCTTAGCTGTTTGTGTGGTCGACATTGTCGTCTCCATTCTCTTCAAAGAAATATTTGAGCACCTGATCTTCGCTGATCTCATCAGCCGACAATTCAGCGGTGACATAGCCATGGGCCAGCACCAGAAGGCGGTGGGCCAGATGCATGACCTCGGGCAGATCAGAGGAGATAACCACCACCGCCTTGCCTGCCTCGGCCAGATGTTTGATCAAAAGGTAAAGCGCTGTGCGCGTGCCCATATCAACGCCCACAGTAGGCTCGTCAAAAATGTAAAGGTCCACATCCTGACAGAAGCATTTGCCAAACAGCACCTTTTGCTGGTTGCCGCCCGAAAGCTGGGAAATCAGCTTGGAGCGGTAAGAGGGATGCAGCTCCACATGTTCGGCAATGGCATTGCTTTTGGCCCGCACGGCCTTCCAGTTGATAGCCCCCAGCTTGCCAATGCCCGTGCCGCCCATCACAAGATTGAGCGCCAGATTGTCCTCGGCACTTTTGGCAAGATCCAGCCCCTCATGCTTGCGATCGGGCGAGAGGTAATAAAGCCCGCGAGAGAGGAGATGGCGGGTTTCAAAGTCTGAAATATCCTCGCCGCGATAACGCACACTGCCATGATGGCGCGGAGCAAGACCCATAATGGTGCGGAAAAGACGGGATTTGCCCGACCCCACAAGTCCGGCCACCCCCAGCACCTCGCCCCGGCGTACCTCAAAGCTGGAGCCGATCACGCCAGCCGCCCCCAGATTGTCGACCTTGAGCAACACCTCGCCCGGTTCGTAAGCAATAGTGGGGTAAATCTCGGTGATCGAGCGGCCCGTCATCATTTCAACCAGCTTGTCTTCGCTCGTTTCGTCCATGCGCACGGTGCCGATCTTGCCCCCGTCGCGCAAAACGGTGATGCGGTCGGCAATGCGGGCAAATTCCTGCATGCGGTGAGAGATATAAATGATGCCCACGCCGCGCGTTTTCAGACCTTCAAGAAAGTCAAAGAGATGATCCACTTCCTTATCAGTGAGCGAGGCGGTGGGTTCATCTAAAATAAGAACGGCAAGGTCCCCATGAAACGCCTTGGTGATTTCCACCATTTGCTGCTGGGCGCGCGACAGGGTCGCCACGATGGCATCGGGGTCGATATCAAAGCCCAGTTCCTCAAACATAGCGCGGGAGCGCTCGCGCATCTGGCGATGATCAATGAAGGGGCCGCGGCGCGGCTCCCACCCCAAAAAGATATTTTGTGCAACGCTCAAAGTTGGAATGAGCGAGAATTCCTGAAAGACGGTATAAATGCCGCACTCTTGCGCATCCGCCACGGTTTCAAAGCGCGCGGGGCCGGAGGGCAAACGGATTTCGCCACTGCTGGGGCTGTTGGCCCCTGCGAGCATGGAGATCAGGGTTGATTTGCCCGCTCCATTTTCACCAAACAGAACATGCACCTCGCCCCGGCACAAATCAAAATCCACACCATCAAGGGCCAGAATTCCGGGATATTGCTTGGAAAGCCCATGGGTGGAGAGCAACAGATCTGTCTGCATAATGCCTGTCCTTGTAAAGAGACCCTTGCGGGCAGCTTATCTGCCCGCAAGGAAAGAGGTCTGGGACCAATCAAATCGGCTTATTTGCCTATTCGACTATTGGACTGAGAAGACGGGCTTGAAGCCTTTTGGCGGCAAGATATTTTCGCGCGCGACAGAGCCGATATTGTCGCCATCCACCACAAAGATCTTTGGCCCCACATGCTTGGTCAGGTCCTTGCCTTCAAGAAGACGCACAGCCTGATCCATCGCCACACGGCCCTGAATGACCATGCTGTCAGCAGGAGCTGCCATGACAAAGCCGCGCTGGATGCCGGTATAGATGCCCGGTGTCATGTAAAAGGCGAGAAGATCGACCTTACCCTTAAGGCCGCGTTCGCGAATAAGGCCTTGCGCCGCTTCTGCGGTAACCGCAGTGCCCGCCACATAGCGCACATCCGGCGTTGCCTGCAGCACATCTTCAACCAGTTTGAGCTGGGTTTCCTTGCCCGTATCACCAAAGCGCGGCTCTAGGATTTCAAGCGCCGAGCCTTTCACCGCTTCCATGAAACCGGCATGCGCGGCCTCTACCCAGCCAGCGCCCGCCGGTCCGGGGAACCAGCCAACCTTGACTTTTTCCGACCCTGCGGGATGCTTTTTGGCGAGATATGCACCGGTCTCATAGCCCATGGTGCGGAAGGAAACGAGGGATTTGGCCGAAATATCGCTGGAAGAGACGCCATTGACCAGATCTATCACCGGCACGCCTTTGCCTGCAATCTCGCCAATCACATTATTAAGCCCGTCAAAGGAGATCGCCCCGATCACCACAGCATTGGCCCCGCCAGAGACACAATCCTCAAGCTGGCTGATCTGCTTGGACAATTCGGTATAACCGCCCGCTTCCACAAGGTTCATTTTCACCCCTAGGCGGGCGGCTTCATCAGACACGCCATAATTGACCCCCAGCCAGTAGGCATCTTTCATATGGGGGAAGGAAACGCAGATATTCCAAGGCTTTTCTGCCTTCTCTAGGGGAGAGTAAGTCACGGCCTTAACCGCCCCGTCCTTGGCAAAAGCCGGAGTGACTTCCTGCGCGTCATAGGGGAACCAGGCATCTGCGGCCAGGCTGGCAGAAGGCACAGCAAGACCGATTGCAGCTGCAAGAGCAGCCGACATTGCATATTTCATCACATTATCCTCTGTCAGTTGATTGCCGGGGCACGGAGGGTGGGCCCGTGCCCCGCTTCTTGCTCTTTTCGCAGCGAACCGCAAAAAGAGCTTTTCTTTTCTATGGCCTTTCCTTGCCGGTCTTTATGTGAGTGGCAAGGTGGCTCTGGTTTGATCATGCTTTCTGCTGGCAAGGGCCGGATTTTGGCCCCGCCATAGGGCCTAGCCCCTGAGCATGTTGCGAATAATATCGAGCATTCCCTCCCGGTCTGCTCTTGCTTTTAAGGCCTCCTCCATATCGACCTTGACGAATTTAACCGGCGTATGGGGCTGCAATTGCCCGATCAGATCCATATCCGCCGAGATGATGGCCCCAAGGGTGAAATAGCCCCCGCCTGATACTGCATCACGGTGCAGGACAATCGGCTCGGTGCCGCCGGGCACCTGAATGGAGCCGTAGGAATAGCAGCCATCAACAATGTTGGAGGGGTCAGCGCCCGCGCCAAAGGGTTGTTGGCGCTCAACAAATTGGAGCGGCCTGCCGCCCTTGAAGCGATAGCCCATGCGGTCCGCTTCCGGTGCCACGGCCCATTCATCGGCAAAGAAGGCCTCGCCGCTTTCTTGGGTGAGGCGATGCCAGTAAAGGCCCGGCAAAACCCGCAATTGCGCCGGATTATCCGGCCCGCGCCGCAGCTCTTGCGGCACAGTGCGGGCGGCAAGATCGGAAATATCCGCTCCTTCACCCACGGGCACCAGATCCCCTGCCATCAAGGCACGGCCTTCCAGCCCGCCCAAGGCCCCGATGGGATAGGTCGAGCGACTGCCAAGGGCGGGCGGGGTATCGATGCCGCCGCTCACCGCGATATAGATGCGTGCACCGGATTTAAGAAAGTCAAAGCTGAGCACCTGCCCCGCTTTGGCGGAAAAAGCTGTCCAGCCGGGCTGTAATTCCCCATCCAGCCGGATGGGCATGTCAGCACCGGTCACCGCCAAGGTGACATCGCTGGTAATCTCGATTTGCGGGCCCATAAAGACCGCTTCCAGACCGGCGGCCCCTTCCTCATTGCCCACCAGCATATTGGCCGTGCGCATGGCAAAACGGTCCATCGCGCCGCCCAAAGGAATGCCCAGATGAAAATAGCCCGGACGGCCCAGATCCTGAATTGAGGTGGCAAGGCCGGGTTGAATGATCTTAAGCGCCATTGAGAGCCTCCATCAATTTAGCATTGGTGCCGCGCATATCGGCATTAAAGTCATCGAGATCGAAGGTGACCTCGGCCATGCGGGGCTGATAGGTACCCGCTTCAACCTCGGCGACGATCCGGTCATACTCCTTGCGATCAATCGGCTTCCATTTGACAATGTCGCCGGGGCGGAAAAAGACCATGAAATCCTTGAGGTAAGAGACCGATTGCTCGGGATCATAAATGGGCATCGGGGTGATGCCGAACATCTGGTAGCCCCCTGCGCCCCGCACCGAATAGATGCAGGAGAAGCAGCCGCCATAGCCCACGGTCAGCTTTGGAGTATCGGTGCGAGGGCTGAGATATTTGGGCACCTGCAACTGTTTTTCGCGCTCAACCAGCTGGTAAAGAAATGGCAGCCCCGCCACGAACCCCACCATGGAGACAAACCATGGCTGGGAATGATGGGCCTCGATAAAGGCTTCAGCATTGTCATAGCCATTGATACGCGCAGCATAATCAAGATCGGTGCCGGAGGGGTCCTGATGGCGCTCGCGAAAGCGCATCAAGGTCTCGTGGGTCCATGGATCCTGATAGTAGACGGGGATTTCGATAATCCGCGTTGAAAGGCGCTTTTCCGCTTCTTCCGCCTTATGCTCCAGTTCCTTGATCTTTGCCAGCATCACATCCGGTGCCGTCACGTCGGGGTCAAAGCGCACCTGAAAGGAGGCATTGGCCGGGCAGATCTCGGTAACGCCAGCAATATTGGCCTCGCGCACCGCATTGCTCATGGACAGACTTTTGAAAAAGGCATCCAGAGACATCTCTTCGTCCATTTCGACATAGATATGCTCATCGCCCCCATAGGTATATCTTGTTTTCACAATGCTCCTCCCTGTCCTTAATCCTGTCTTGTCGCGCTTATTGGGTTTGGCTCAGCTTGCCTGCATCCAGCCATGGCTCCAGCCACTGGGTATGGAAGCGGCCCGCCTTGACATCTTCATCCTGTGCCAGTGCCAGATGCAGCGGGCTGGTGGTTTTCAGCCCTTCAATCTCAAGACCGCCCAGGGCCTCTTCCAGCTTTTGAATGGCAGCGAGGCGGCTGTCCGCATGGACAATCAGCTTGCCGATGAGCGAGTCATAAAAGGGCGGGATCTGATAGCCCTCATAAAGGAAATGATCAAAGCGGATGCCTTCCCCTTGCGGGATGGAAAGGCCGGTGACCTTGCCGGGAAACGGCATGAATTGCATCATGGGATCTTCGGCATTGATCCGCACCTCAATGGCATGGCCATGGCGGCGGATCTCGTCTTGGCTGATGCTCAAAGGCGCCCCGCCGCAGACCGAAATCATTTCCGCCACCAGATCAATCCCCGTCAGCATTTCCGAGACCGGATGCTCGACCTGAATGCGGGTATTCATCTCGATGAAATAAAAGGCTTCGCTTGCATCATCATAAAGATATTCAAGGGTCCCAGCCCCGCGATAAGCAACGGCGCGGGCCAAATCCACGGCGCTCTGGCACAGATGGTCACGAACGGCATCGCTTAGCGTTGCAGCACCCGCTTCCTCCCACACTTTCTGCCGCCGCCGCTGAAGCGAGCATTCGCGCTCATAGCAATGGACCACCGACTCCCCGTCGCCCAAAATCTGCACTTCGATATGGCGGGCATTGCGGATGACCTTTTCCATATAAAGCGAGCCATCGCCAAAGGCGGCTTGCGCTTCGCTCTGGGCCTGAGGGGCCAACAGGCGCAACTCGTCGTCATTCTCGGCAATGCGAATGCCGCGACCGCCACCGCCAGCGGCAGCCTTGATCATGACCGGATAGCCAATGGCGCGGGCCTGCTCTAGCGTGTCATCAATATGGGCAAGGGAGCCGACGGAGCCGGGCACCACCGGCACACCGGCAGCAATGGCAGCCTCGCGAGCGGCAATCTTGTTGCCCATGCGCTCGATCACATCACCAGACGGGCCGACAAAGCGCATACCTGCCGCCTCAACCGCGCGGGCAAAATCGGGGCTTTCAGCCAAAAAGCCATAGCCGGGATGCACCGCATCTGCGCCTGCTTCTTTTGCCAGCGCCACAAGCTTGTCCCCGTCCAGATAGGATTGGGCGGCCTGGGCCGGGCCAACACAGACGGCCTCATCGGCCAACCGCACGGCCAGCATGTCTGCATCGGCTTCGGAATAGGCCTGAATGCTGGTAATGCCCAGCTTCTTGGCCGCTTTGCAAATGCGCACGGCAATCTCGCCACGATTGGCGATAAAAAGCCGCTTGATCATTTGACTGTCTGTCTTTGCGTTACTCATTGCTCAGCCCGCCAGTTCCGCCAGCGCGTCACCCGCCTGCACCGGCGTGGCATCGGCCACCTGATAGGCCTTAAAGGTGCCGGCCTGATCTGCCTTGACCTCAATGAAGGTTTTCATCACTTCCACCAGCCCGATGACATCACCAATCGCCACCGCATCCCCTTCGGATTTGAAGGCGGAGGCCTCGGGTGAGGGCTTGTGATAGAAAGTGCCGGGAAGTGGAGATTGAAGAACGGCCATGAGAAACTCCCTTAAAGATTTTGTTCAACCACGGCAGCAGCCGGAACAATGCGAATGTCATTATCAAGCAGGGCCTGACGCACAGCCCTGCCAATATCCAGCGCGCCCGGTGTGTCGGAATGAAAGCAGACGGATTCAAATTCGATATCGATATCTTCGCCGCTCACCGTGCGCACCTTGCCCTCTTTGCAGGCCCGCACGCATTTTTGCGCAACCTCATGGGGGTCAAGCTGCTGCACCTTGCGCTTGAAAACGATGCTACCGCTTTGGTCATAATCGCGATCTGCGTAAAATTCGCGCACGACGGGCTGACCGGCAGCCTTGGCGATATCGTAAGTCTTGGACATGCCCATACAGAAGAGAAGGGCATCGGGGCAGGTGGCGCGCAGCATATCAATCAGATGCACCGACAATTCCTCATTCTCGGCCGCTTCCATATAAAGCGCCCCATGCGGTTTGACATGTTGCAGCGGCAATCCGTGACGACGTCCAAACTCGCGCAAAGCCCCCACCTGATAGACAATGTCATTGACCAGCTCGTCAGGCTTGTTCTGGATATACCGCCGGCCAAAGCCCTGAAGATCACGATAGCCGGGATGGGCCCCGAGCCCCACGCCATAGGCCTTTGCTAATTGCACCACGCGATCCATCGAATTGGGATCGCCTGCATGAAAGCCCGTTGCGATATTGGCCGAGCTGATCACCGCCATGATGTCTTCATCGGCGGCCTCGCCCAGTGACCAATGGCCAAAGCCTTCTCCCATATCGCAATTTAGATCGATTTTATCGCGCATCTGGACCTTCCTGTTGACCTGCCTGTTTCCTCGTTGTGAGACCCAGCATGCGCAGAAAGAAAGGCTTTGTAAAATTCAAATTTCAATCAATATATTATCTGTTTTTTCGATAATACTGAAAAATTTGCTGCCTGAAATTTTACGAAATGACAGAAATTCGCCAGATATCAGATATATGCAAATTTCCTGTTATTGGTTTTTTCGATATTCTATGTTTTAATTTATGCAATTTCCAAATGCCGGAAAGTTTGCTCTACTCTTTTTGATCACCCGCGTGATCCCCTCTCACTCCTTATTGCTCATTGCAAAATCGGGAAGGCTTGGCCCTCTTATGAATTTACGGCATCTGAAATATTTTGTTGCAACAGCCGAGACCGGTCAGGTCAGCCGGGCGGCGGCTGTAATGTCCATTTCCCAGTCTTCGGTCACCAGCGCCATTCGCGAGCTGGAGGCAATTGTCGGCACGGATCTGTTCATCCGCTCGGCCCATGGCATGGATCTGACCGATGCGGGGCGGGAATTTCTCACCTCCTGTCAGGAGATTTTGCAAAAGGTGGAAGATGCCACCCATATCACCCATCGCAGCGCCAGCGTGTCGGGTTCTATTTCTCTGGCGGCCAGTTATACGGTTCTGGGCTATTTCCTGCCCTATCATCTGGACCGGCTGGCCCATCTCCATCCCGATCTTGAGATCAAGCTTTATGAACTTAACCGCGAGAGCATTGAAGAGGGGCTGCTGGCCAATCGCTTTGATATGGCGGTGATGCTGACCTCCAACCTCATCCATCCTGATTTGAAAGCCGAGACCCTGCTGCGCTCGGCCCGCCGCCTGTGGGTGCCCAATGGCCATCCCTTCTCGCATCAGCACAAGGTGCCCTTTCGCGATATCGCAAAGGAAGATTATATCATGCTGACCATTGATGAGGCCGCCCATACAACCATGAAATATTGGGCGCTCACCGATTATGAACCCAATGTCAAATTGCGCACCTCATCGGTCGAGGCCGTGCGCTCGATGATTGCCAATGGCCGGGGCATCACCATCCTGTCCGATATGGTCTATCGCCCATGGTCCCTTGAAGGAAAGCGCATCACCACGGTTCAATGCGATATGGAACCGCCCACCATGGATGCAGGCCTTGCATGGAAACAAGGCAAGGATTTCTCCCCCGCCCTGCAGGCGCTTTACAGCTATTTCCAGCAGGTTTTCGTTACCCCGCAAAACAATCTGGTGGCCCCCACGCGCTCTTAAGGAGCCAAAATAAAAACTGATAGCAAGCACAATGCCAAAAGGCCGCCCTTTATAAAGGACGGCCTTTCTCTTGATGCTGATTTTTGGAGCCGGTTTTGGGGGACTGGTTTGAATAAATCCAGCCTATTCAATCTCGCTTATTCAATACCGCCAAGACAGACATATTTGATCTCCAAATAATCATCCATGCCATATTTGGAACCTTCACGGCCAAGGCCCGATTGCTTGATGCCGCCAAAGGGGGCAACCTCGGTGGAGATAAGGCCGGTATTGACCCCCACCATGCCGGTTTCCATGGCCTCGGCCACCCGCCAGACACGGGCAATGTCGCGGGCATAGAAATAGCCAGCCAGACCGAACTCGCTGTCATTGGCCATCTCGATCACTTCCTCTTCGCTGTCAAAGCGAATGAGCGGGGCGAGCGGGCCGAAGGTTTCCTCGCTTGAAACCCGCGCCTCTCTTGGCACATTGGCCAGAACGGTCGGCTCAAACAGGGTGCCGTCAAGGCGAGCGCCGCCGGTCAACACGGTCGCGCCTGCTTTTTTGGCATCACCCAGATGGGCCTCCACCTTGGCAACAGCGGCTTCGCTGATCAGCGGGCCAGTGGTCACCCCTTCATCCATACCATTGCCCGGTTTCAGTGCACCAACCGCTTCCACCAGCCGCTGTGCAAAGGCATCATAAATGCCGCTTTGCACATAAAGACGGTTGGCGCAGACGCAGGTCTGGCCATTGTTGCGGAATTTGGCAATCATCGCCCCTTCGACAGCAGCGTCGATATCGGCATCATCAAAGACGATGAAAGGCGCGTTGCCTCCAAGCTCAAGGCTCATCTTCTTGATGGTGTCGGCGCATTGGCGCATCAGGATCTGCCCCACGCGCGTGGAACCGGTAAAGGTGATTTTGGCAATTTTAGGATTGGCGCAAAGCTCCTCGCCCGCGGCTGCCGCATCATGATTTGTGACGACAGAAAAGACACCCTTTGGCACACCGGCCCGCTCGGCCAGCACGGCCATGGCAAGGGCGGAAAGCGGCGTCAGCTCTGCCGGGCGGGCCACAAAGGCACAGCCTGCCGCCAGCGCTGGCGCGACTTTGCGGGCGATCATCGCATTGGGAAAATTCCACGGCGTGATAGAGCCCACAACCCCGACGGGCTGTTTGAACACAGTGATGCGCTTGTCGCGCTGATGGCCGGGAATAACATCGCCGTAAATGCGCTTGGCTTCTTCGGAAAACCATTCAATGAAAGAGGCCCCATAGAGGATCTCTCCTTTGGCTTCAGCCAGAGGCTTGCCCATTTCGGCGCAAAGAATAAGGGCAAGATCGTCAGCCGCTTCGACCATCAGATCATACCAGCGGCGCAAAATAGCGGCCCGCTCTTTGCCCGTTGTCTTCGCCCAGTCTTTTTGGGCATCATAGGCAATATCAATGGCGCGTTTGATATCGGCAACAGAGCAATCGGCGACATGAGCAATATCCTCGCCGGTGGCCGGATTGCTCACTGCAAAGCGTGCGCCGGTCTCTCGCCATTCGCCACCAATGAAGGCACGGCTTTCAAGAAGGCATTTATCTTTGAGTTTTTCTGCAATCGTCATCGCTTACCCCTCCTGCGCGGCAAGAATGGAGGCTTCGAGCACTTCCATCGCTTCGTCAAAAATCTTGTCCTCAATGGTGATGGGGGCAAGGAAGCGCACCACATTGCCATAGACACCGCAGGTCAAAAGCACCAGATTGCGCTTGAGCGCCTCATCCTTGACGCGGGCGGTAAATGCCGCATCAGGGCCGCTGCCATCTTCTGTGTTAAACTCGGCAGCAATCATAAAGCCGGGGCCGCGAATATCAGCAATGCGCGGGCAGGCGCCGCGAAGGCTATCCAGCTTTGCTTTAAGCTTGTCCCCCAGCTCGGTTGCGCGGGCGCAAAGCCCCTCTTCCTCAATCACATCCAGCACGGCGTGCGCGGCAGCAATGCCAAGAGGGTTGCCCCCATAGGTGCCACCAAGACCGCCGGGATTGGCCGCATCCATAATCTCTGCCTTGCCGGTAACCGCCGCCAAAGGCAAACCGCCCGCAAGGCCCTTGGCCATGGTAGTGAGATCGGCGCTCACATCATAATGCTCCATGGCAAACAGGCTGCCGGTGCGGGCAAAGCCGGTCTGCACTTCATCGGCAATCATCACAATACCATGCTCGTCACACAGGGCGCGAAGGGCGCGCATCAGCTCAGCCGGTGCCTGATAAAAGCCCCCCTCACCCTGAACAGGCTCGATGATGATGGCCGCAACGCGGGCCGGATCAAGATCGGCTTTGAACAATTGGGCGATGGCTGCAAGGCTCTGCTCTGTGCTGGTGCCATGCAGATCAATCGGGAAGGGCACATGATAGACATCGCCCATCATGGCACCAAAGCCCGCCTTATACGGCTGGACCTTGCCGGTGAGACTCATGCCCATAAAGGTGCGACCATGAAAACCGCCGCCAAAGGCAATCACAGCCTGACGGCCCGTGGCCGCGCGGGCCACCTTGATGGCATTTTCAACCGCTTCCGCGCCGGTTGAGACAAAGACAGTACGCTTCTCGCCCTCACCGGGTACAAGGGCGTTCAGCCGCTCGGCAAGGGAAATATAATTCTCATAAGGCAGAACCTGATGGCAGGTATGGGTAAAGCGCGCCAGCTGTGCCTCGACCGCGCCCATGACTTTGGGGTTGCAATGGCCGGTATTGACCACGGCAATGCCAGCGGCAAAGTCGATATAACGCTGGCCTTCCACATCCCAGACCTCGGCATTTTTAGCCCGATCCGCATAGATCTGGGTCATCATGCCCACGCCCTTGGCAATGGCCTGATTGCGGCGGGTGGCGATTTCTGAATTCAGCATGGAGCCTCTCCTTGATTGGCAAAAAGCCCGCCCATTTGGCCCAAGGGGGCAAGGAAAATGCGGGACGATTGATCTGCCCCTAGGATAGGGTGTTTCAAATATTGGAAAAGTCTATTTCTTTTTTACTGTAAGGCATTGAAATTTAAGGAACTCAGATTAAAATGTTGCATATACTGAACAGGTGAAACATGTCCGATGATAGTCTTGCAATTGGCCAGCGCCTGCGCATCCTGCGCGAACAGGCAGGTCTGTCCCAGCGCGCCCTTGCCAAAAAGGCCGATGTGACCAATTCCATGGTCTCGCAAATCGAAGCGGGAAAAATCAACCCTTCCGTCGGGGCGCTCAAGCGCATTCTCGACGGGCTGCCCATTGGCCTGTCGGACTTTTTCGCCTTTGATATCGAGCCGGACCGCACCGTTTTTTTTGCCGCCGAAGAGCTGAAGGAAATCGGCAAAGGCCCCTTATCGCTCAAACAGGTGGGCAACAATCTGATGGGCCGCAGCCTGCAAATTCTCTATGAAACCTATGATGTGAATGCCGACACGGGGCGGGTGCTGTATGAGCATGATGGCGAGGAAGGGGGCATTGTGATTTCTGGTCGGATCGAGATCATTGTGGGCGACCAGCGGCGTATTCTCGGCCCCGGCGATGCTTACCTGTTTGACAGCCGCACCCCCCACCGCTTTCGCGCCGTGGGCGGGGAGAAATGCGTCATCGTCAGCGCCTGTACACCGCCCAGCTTTTGAAAACGGCCAGCCTATTCCCTGATTTTGATCAGGGTTTCGTTGGCGACAGAGCCAATCCTTTTGCCCTTGAGTGCAATAGCCGAGCGGTCTTTACCGCTGGAGAGCACAACAACCTGCATGCCCGGTTGCAATGTCATAAGCACCGAAGTGCCATCGGGGCCAAAGACTTTGGCGCTTGACGCAACAAAATGGGTTGGCTCCACCGGGACCGGACTGGTGGTTTGAGCGCCTGCCTTAAAGGCCACCGGCATGCCGATGGGAAAGGCATTGCCCGCAAGCTGCATTTGCGGGATTTGATGATAGCCAAACGCCTCTTTTGAGAGTTCCGGCAGGCGTATGTCTACATAGGTGGCAAGCTCGGTCGTCAGCAGCGCCTTATCCTTATTCTGGTCTCCCTTGGCAAAGGCTTCCAGAAGAGCATAGGTAAAGAGACCATGGCCGCGATAGCCTTCAAGCGCGGGGGCCGTATCGGTTGCAGCGGTTAAAATCGCCCGGCCCGTTGCATGGGCAAAGCGATCAATCGCCCCTTTGCGCTCCAACCCGCCACGCAAAACCACATTATTGGCCGTCAGTGACCCGCTTTCACAAGTATCATATAACAACAAGGAGCGCTGGGCCGGAATACGCGAGAACCAGTCCTGCCAGATCTCCTGACCAAGGCCGTCTGTCACCACAGAGGCCGCATTGCGATAGCGAAAATCCTGCGGCAGGAAATAATAGCGCCCATCAATGGTCTTGCCATGGCCTGCAACAAAAAACAGAAAGGCATCATGGGGTTTGATCTTTTTGGAAAGATCAGCAAACAGGGCTTCAATCCCCGCCTTGGTCACCTTTTCATTCACCAGAATGTGGCGATGCACTTTGGCATAAGCCTCCTTGCCTGAGCGGGCTGCGGCCTCTGCCAGCGCTTGCGCATCCGACACCGCATGATTGAGCGCAAGATCACGATCAAAATAGTCGTTGATGCCAAGAGAGATGATATATAATTCTGCCGGACGCGACGCCTTGGCTGCAACCTTGACTGTGATCACAGCAGGATTTGAAGCAATGGTGTTATCCCTGTTATAGGCCACAACGGAAATTTCATTCTCGCCCGGAGACAGAAACAGGCTCTTGGTTTGAAGATGGCTCTTCTCTCCTGCGCCTTCCTGATCAGAAGTGGCAGCCCCAAGGCCCCTTGTGCCACCCTGCACCTTGCCATTGACCCGATATTCAATCCGGCCATAGCCACCATTTTTCTCATCAAGCCGAATGGTCAGATCAAGTCTGTCAGTATCCAGCTCAATCGCATCCTTTGGGGTGACAATGGCCACAGCCGGCGGCAATCCGCCATCAATCAAGGCTTCCAGATTAAGCTTTTTCGCGGCAGCCACCACAAGCCCGTCCCGATCGCCAGACAGAGCGGCTGCGACCAGATCAGGTCTGTAAAGCTGATCATAAAAACTCTCAATCGAATAAGCCTCCAGCCCTTTGACAATATTCAGATTGGACGCCGCTTTGGGCGAAGAGAGATCGAAAAAGCCCTGAGGCGTACTGACCATCCAGCTGCCATCTGTGAAGGCCAGAAACTGAGCAACTTCCCTGCCAGTCTCAAAATCCCACAGGCGGATCGCAGCATCATAGGCTTGGGTCACCAAACGCTTTCCATCCTGCGAAAAGCGATATGTGAGCACGGCGCTGTTATGGCCTTTTAGCCAGCGCTCCCGCTTGCCACTTTTAACATTGATGACAGCAACAGCCCCATTTTGATGAGACACAAGAAGGTGCCGCCCGTCGGGGGAAAAGGACGCCCCCTTGATGAAGAAGGGCATATCAGACAGGCGCGAGACTGTCTTTCCGCTATTGCTGTCGATAATTTTTGCACTCGTCTGATTATGACCATGCAGAAGAAGCATGGAGCGATCCGGCGAAATGGCGTCCACATTGCCGCTTAACTTTCCAAGAAGCTTTCCTTTTTTAACGCCCCATTGGCGGATTTCGCCAAAACGCTGGGTGATAAGCTTTCGCTCATCAGGCACAAAAATGCCCCCACCACCCTCGCTCGGCTTATCATCAAAACTTCTGATTTCCCGACCGGTTTCCAAGCTCCAAAGACTATATTTCTTCTCTCGCTGCGCCGTTAGCAACAAGTTTCCATCATTGGATAATTGCGGATAATCTCCGGGAAAGTTCCAAATCTCCTGCCCGCTCTCTACATTCCAGACATAGGAAAAATGTTTGGGAAAACCATCCTCCTGATAAACCTCATATCCGCCTATCAGCTCTTTGCCATTTTTCGAAAAACGGACATCAATCGAAAAATAGGTCTGTCCTTTTGGGCCCTTGAGGGTATGCACCACCTCTTTGCGAGCCCTGTCCCAAAGCTTGATATCATTTTCCTTGGTTGCAATGGCTAAAAGCGTTTCATCTGGAGAGAGAATAAGGGCTTTGACTTCGTCAGTAACCTTGATCTTCTCTATCATCCGGCCCTGTTTGAGATCCCAGACATGAATAAGCCCACCACTGCGCGCAACAAAGCCATGGCCCAGATCCCTGGTGATTGCCGTATGGCCAACGCTGGTAATGGAGCTTTCAAGACCCGCAATCTTTTCCCCACCGGGCAAGCGCACAATACCTGCACCTCCAATCAAGGTGCCGATAAGCAGTTTCTTGCCATCTGGCGAGAAGCTTGCAGCGATTATTCCTTCATGGGGAGACGTGATACTCTTTCGTCTCAGGCCACTTATCGCATCATAAATGATGAGCTGAGAGTCGCGAGAGGTGGTCACCAAAGTCCAGCCATCTGGCGAGAATTCAGCATGGGTTACCGCGCCATCATGTTCGCGCAAACGATAGAGGATTTGCCCGCTCTGCACATCCCACATGATGGCCTTTTCATCAATGGATGCGGAGATCAGACGCGAGCCATCGGGCGAAAAATCAAGCGAGAGGATACCCTCTTCATGACCGGTAAGCGTCCGCACCACCTTGCCGCTTTCCACATCCCACAAGGTGATGGTCCTGCCGCTATCCTCCCAATAATGGGAAAGACCGGTTGCAAGCAGCTTCCCATCAGGAGAGTAAGCAAGGCTTCTGACATAATTATCATGCTCAAACGCCTTGATCTGCCTGCCAGTCTCAATATTAAGAATGTCAACAATCTGATTGCCAACAGACCAGGCAATGGTGCGGCCATCGGGGGCAAAATCAAGGCTCACCGCGCGCTGTTTGTGATTATAGGAATTGCTACCCACATAGCCGGAGCTGCCCTTAAAGCTCCTTATTTTTTTGCCCGTTTCAATATCCCAGATAACAGCTGTATCGTCAGAGGAAGCGGTTGCCAGATATCGGCTATCAGGCGAATAGGACAGGCTGTCGACGCTTGAGGCAAATCCGCTAAATCGGCGCAACTCCTTGCCCGTCTCCGCATTCCACAAAATGGCCTGCCCGGCAATGCCCGTTGCAAAGGTTTTGCCATCGGGCGCGTAAGCGGTGCTAAAGACAAAATCCTGACCCTGAATGCCGATTTGGGGGAAGACCAGAACCGCAGCGTCCTTATCGCCAGCAAAGGAAGGCAAGGAGAGACCGAGTGTCAAAAGAAGAAAAGAACTTACAAAAAAACGCGAAATAAAGGTCTTACAACAAAAAGGCATAAATCCCATTCCTTTCGGCAAAATCTTGCAAGGCCTGAATAAACTCTCCTGCCGTTTCGGCTAGAAATACAGTTCTAGTCGATGACATAATCCTGCATGCCCAATATCCATTTGGCCCCGCGATTATGGTCAGATTCACCGGTCCAGACTTCGTAAAGGCGGCTTGCCAAGTCTTTTAAAAACTTGTCTTTGTCGGCGATTGGTTCAAATTCGTTATTGGCTTCAATCAGGTCTGAAAAATCAATCGGGTCTTCGGTTACAAGCGCGATCAGGCGCCCCTTGCCCCGTGGCTCGCTTGCTTCAAACTCAATGCCGTATGATGGATCCGGCACTGTAAGGGCTGCTCCTGCTCTGATTTTTCCCTTTTTGCCACTCTCACTGTCCATAAAGCTGGGAAAGAGCAAGACCAGATCACCAGCAGCATTATGGTCAAGCAGGGTGAGATAGCCTGCCCGCTTGCTGGTGATGCGGAATTTGACCACATCGCCCACCTTGTGACGATTGCCGGGCAAAATAGATAGATCAAGGGCACCGGTATCAAATTGCGGGATGATGTCGCCAATATCGTCGCTGGTCTCTGCTGTCACGCTCTCCCCTTGCGCCACGGCATTTGGGGGCATCAGCACAAAGCTTTCCTTCTTTGGGTCGATATTGGGCGTAAAGCCCAGATTTTGTTCGCGGCAGGCTTTTGCCTTTTTGCACCATTCTTCTGTACGCGGCTTGATATAATTGATCAGCTCATTGGACGTCAGGCGACCATTGCGGTTGAAATCAGCTTTGAGACCACTCATAGCCTGAATGAAATGATGGGTAAAAATGCCCTCTCCGCCACTCTCCCAGGCCAATTGATTGGGCATAGCTGCCGAGATGGTCATGGTGATGTGGGAGAGATCATTGAGCGGCTCTTCCTTATCCAGCCCCACCACAATTTGCTTGCTGGCCCCTTGCTGGCTTTGGGTCTCTTCATCAGGCAGGGAAGGCGTGAAGGGATAATAGCGTTTTTTGGCCCCCTCAATAAAGGCCTCTGGCCGCGGCAGACCTCTGGTCACCGTGCCGGAATGGCAAGAATCCGAGATCACCACAACTTTACGCCCTTTCAGGGCTTTGAGGGCAATTGCAAGCTCATCATCCGAGACCATTTCATTGTCTTTACCGCCCTTTTTGCCATAATCGGTTGGCACAAGGGTTTCATCCTTGCCGTCCTTCTCATCGCCGTTCTTATCCGGGATTTGCGAGCCATGGCCGGAATAATAAATAACGACCCTGTCTCCCGACTGGCTGGCCTGAGGCAAGCGCTTGCTAATGGCTCCCAGAATGTTTTTCTTGGTCGCCGTCTGGTCTTTCAAAACCATTATGTCTTGTGGCTGAAACCCCCAATGGGAGATAAGGAACTGGCGAAATTTTTGAATATCCCGCGCCGGGCCTGAAAGCTGGGCATTGGGCGGCAGGTGCGGATAAGCCCCTGCAGCAATGAGCAAGGCCTTTTGCCCCGCTTGTGCAACTCCTGCTGCAAGAAGGGAGGAGCAGACAAATGCAGCTGCCATTGTCTTACGCATGGCTTAGTTCCTTTCCGTGCTATAAAGGCCGACCCAATCAAGGCCGTATGCTTGTGCGCCCAGCAAGTCATCCCAGCGGGTGAGAAGATCGGCGGCGGCACGCTGATTGTTGTGCTCGCGCAGCCATGCCTGAAGGCTCGCAATAGGCTGAAGGCTGGAGATGGCAATCACATGATCTGAGCCAAAGGGCGGAATAATGGGGGAGCTGAATGTCTCAACCATGCCGGGGGAGATCAATCCCGCTGCAATGCCAGAGCCTGTCTGCTTGACCGGTGCCATAAGCTGCACCGTTCCATCATAGGCAAGATTGAACAGGATGACATGGCGGTAAGTCTCATTGGTCAAGGCAAAGGTTGCCTTGTCGCCAGGCGCATAAAGATCATTGCCGCTTGTCAACTCCAAGGAATTGGTCAACTGATCGCTTTTGCCTTGAACAAAACTGAGCAATCGCCATTTCTGGATGGCCCCTTGCAGGCGCTTTTGCAAATCACCCGACGACAAGCCGGCAAAATCGGCGATTACATCCTGCTTGCCAGAAATAAGCTGCTTTTGGGCTGCATCATAGACCAGATCGGCGCTTTTGGTGTCGGCAGTTGGCACTATATCTGAAAGCTGAAAATCCAGTATTCCATTGATCACCGCCAAACGAATGGCCTTGCTGGCGGCATTTGCCGACGACGAAGCCCCGGCGGCCTTTGACAAAGGAATTTTCAGATCAGCAGAGCCGCCATTGATTTCCGGCCGCTGTTTGCGCTCGGACAGGCGATAAACCTTCTTGTTCAAATGGGATTTAAGCTCTCGGATATCCAGCCAATCATCCCCGTTCCGGTTTGCCGCCCCTTCCATGGCGCGCGCAAGGGAATAAGACAAAACCCCACGCGGCTCCCCATCAATCGCCACTTCGGGAATTTCCCGCTTGGCATCCTGCGCATAAACCCACAAGACATTGCTGTGGGCGCTCTCATCCACCTCTCCCAATTTAAGGATATGGTCGCGCAAGACATCTTTTTGCGGCGAGATTGTCGCCCGGCTATAGCGGCTTTTCAGCTCAATCCGCCGATCAAGGCCCCGTGTCATGCCGCCTGCAAAACAGCTATCGGCGACAAAGATAATGGTGGCCTCGCTTTCTTGCGCCAGCAAATGACCGATTTCATTGTCGATCAGGCGTTCCTTGCTGCCCTCTTGCGTGCTGTCATCAAATCCGTGCAGCAGGAACATATTATCAAAAGCTTCATGACCGGGAATGATTGCCTCTTGCCGTGTGCCATGCCCGGCATAATGGAAAAAGACAATATCACCCTTGCCAGCCTTGCCGGTGAGCGCATTCCAGTGATGCAGAATGGCTTTTCGCGTTGCCTGATCATCGCGCAACTCGACAACCTCATCGGCCCCCATCTTGCGCAGAACAGCGGCAATATCCTTTGCATCATTCACCGCCCCATACAGATCGGAAATATGGGCATAATCATTGATGCCAATGGTCAGCCCATAAATCTTGCCCGCGCTATAGGCTGGCGGAGCAACGAAAGCCCCCAGAGAGACAAAAGACAGAAGACAGTAAAGAAAGAACGCTTTTACCTGGCCCAACATGACAAATCGCCCATGTAACAAATCAATCGAGTTTAAATTCTACCCGGCGATGAGCTGCCATTTGCTGCTCATGGGAATAAAGCCCCTTGTCATCAAAAGGAAAGGGATCACCCTCGCCCTTGGCTTTGATGGAAATCCCGCCTTCATAGCCCTTTTCTTCCAACGCTGCTTTCACCGCTTCGGCCCGGCCCATGGACAGGCGCATATTATAAGCGTCCGTGCCTTTGGGGTCGGTATGGCCAACGACTGTGATGGAAGGAAATTTCTGTTTTTTCAGCAAAGTGAAAACCTGATTGAGGGTTTCCTTTCCAATTGGGCTTAAGGCATGAGAGTCAAAATCAAATTTGATCGGCACCGGAACCTTGCGCACCTTATAGCCGCGGGTTGAAAAGCTATAAATAGAGATCGGATCACCGCTGCGGGTGGTTTGCAATTTCACCTCATCAACATGAGACGCCAATTGCTGGTAAATGACCGAGACTTCATCAAGGCGGCGGCGCAAAAGGGCGATTTCCTCAATATCCGGCTCTGTCGGGGTTACTTGCGGATCATCAAGAGCTGCCAGCGCGGCGCTATAGGCCTTAAAGGCCTCACCAACGCGTGAGGTTAAACGAAAAATCTCTCCATGAAAGAAGGACAATTTCCAGTGAGAGCTGTAGTAAAACAGATCGGAGATATGGGACTCCAGCTGAGTAAAATCAGGCGAGGGCGCCGCCAAGGCCGATTGAATGGAGCCAAGCTCGCGCCCAGCGATGGCATGGCCGATTGCATCAACCTTGGCCCGATCACAATCACTTTCATCATTGGCCTTGTCATACAGATCCATCAATTGCATGGCGGGGGCTGATGACAGGCTTTGGAACTCTTTTTCAATATCAGCGCAACTGATCAGACCGGATGCAGACACATCAGAGGCGGCAAAGACTGGCAATAAAATGGCCCCTAATTTTGCATAGGATCTCCAAGAAGCAAATATCCGCTTTTTCATAATATCAATATCCTGTTTCTGGCCTATTTCTGGGTGCCAGCCTGTTTGATCAGCGCCATCAAATCCAGCGCCCCTTCAGCTGAATAGCGGCCACGATCGGTAAAATCGGGATTGGGATCTTGCGCCTCATTCCCGGCACTGCCTGTCCCTTTGCCTGCGCGTATAATCTCGGCGGCTACAAAATGGGCAAGACGGGCATTGCTGATGGTCAAATCGCGCAAGACCGCATTGCGCTCGATCACCTCGTCAATTTGCTTTTGGCTCACCCCAGAGGCAGAGAGCCCGACCAGATCGGCCTTGGCAGGCAGACCAGACGCGGCGAGGATCAGCAGACATCCGGCAATGCCGCCTTTCAACACGCTTTTTGAGACTTTCTTTGGCATTGTGATCCCTTTCCTCTCTCTCAAATCTCTTTCAAGGCTTCGTCGAGAACAGCCAGATGCTGGGAGAAAACCGTCTCCAAGAGACCGGGGGAATGCAGCACAAGCGACCCGTACGGGGTTTTGATTTCCTCCAGCAGCTTGACGGCTCGCAAAAGTTTGAGATGCCGGCGGCAGCTTTCAACCGAAAATTGCGCAATCAGAAACCGGCACAAATCAGATTGGTCAAAACAGGGCGGTTTTCTTAAGTAATTCTCTCCCAATTTCTCAATCCCTATGGCAGAGAAATACCCATCTTGCAGCTGTGCCGCTGTGCGCCCAAGGCGCCGGATTTTGTCACCATCCTTGATGGTGTCATCAAGATATTGATTATGCAATTTTGCAAAATTCTTTATCTTGTCGGGATCAGTGAGATTGTTGGTTTTGAGCAAAAAGAAAAACTCGGCAATGAGGAAGATTCCATCATCACGAAGCTTCTTTTCCTGAGCGGCAGTCTCCAGCACCGAGAGCGAAACCAGCTGGTCGGCGAAAAATTTTCGCGCAGTGCGCACAGCATGCAAAATTTGCAGATTTCTTTTGTCCGTCTCCGCCATGTGCGTGCCTGCCTGATCGTGAATTTGCAAAGGTCTGGATGAAGAGTAGAAGACAATTCCTGTCCCCGCAAGCCTCCCCAAAATGAGGAGGCCAGAACAATTGAAGGAGCGCCATCAGAGCGTATTTTTCCTCAATTTCAATAAGGTGGACACTATGCCGCACCCTAGCTATCCACATGGTCCCCAATTTGAGGAGGCCTGTTATTTGTTACCACCCCTCCCAAATTTAAAAATCTTGTGTTGCCTATATCCCCCTCCTAATATCAAGGGGCGAGCAAAGAGCTTTTCATAAAAAAGCAGATCCATTTCGATCTCTTCCCATCTTCAAAAAGCGATGCTCAGCCAGAAAAGATGAAAGGACATTTCCATGTTTCATTGCCATCAAGTCAACTTCATCAAATCATTACTTGCTGGTTTGCTGATTGCCTCTGGCCCCACCCTTGCAATGGCCGAAAATACAGCAGGCAATCGTGATTTGAAGCCTGAACAGGAAGTGATCAATACGGTCACCGCACCCACCAGCGATCTGTCGGTCAAGGTCAGCGTCAACAACAAAAAAGGCATCTACCAGCTGGGCGATGCGCTTGAGCTTTCGGTCACCACCAATAAGGATGCCTATGTCACGGTCCTTAATATCGGGGTCAATGGCACCACAACCATTCTCTATCCTTATCAGGACGGCACCAACAACCTGATCAAGGCAGGCGAGACCCGCGCCATTTCCGGCAAAAATACCGGCGTGACCATCAAATTCCATGCGCCAGCAGGCACCGACCTCGTCAAGGCGTTTGCCTCCACCAAAAAGATTCCGCTGCTTGATCCGGCACATATCACCAAAGCAACCTCTCGCATTGGTGTTGCCACCCAAAAGGCCCGCAATCTGGTGCCAGCCATGCAGCAGACCATTGACAATAACAGCGACAAGATCAGCTGGGCGATTGATACAATCAAGGTCACCTCTGTCGATAAAAATGCCGCAGCCCCCATCAAGGATGCAGGCCAGATTGTTCAGGTTGCCAAGCCATTTGGCTTTACGATCAAAACCGACAAGCTGGTTTACAAAATCGGTGAGCCGGTTCAGCTGTCTGTGACCAGCAAAAAAGATTGCAAGCTGAAACTCTATAATATTGGCACATCCGGCGCTGTCAGACTGATCTATCCCAACAAGGCCCAGCCAAACGATATGATCAAAGCAGACAAAGAGCTGATGGTGCCAGAAAAAGGCAAGAAAACCCTCCTTGCCTCTATCGGCCCTGCCGGGGTTGAAAGCGTTCTCGCCCTTTGCACCACCAAAGATGCAGCTGTGGTCGGCACCGAAGCAGATTTCATCAATCAGCTTTTTCCAAAAGTGGGCGAATGGCCAAAACTGGATGATCGCAATCTGGCTGTGATCGCCGCCCCTCAAGCCAATGCAAACCATGGCGAGACCGTTCGTGCAGCGCTGGCTCTGCTGGTGCGCTGATCTTGCGCCCATAAATGCCCTTTAAAACCCAAGGATGGCGACCCTTATTTGATTTTGCCATCCTCTCGTCGCCATCCTTAAACTGATTGCATGGATAATCCGATGAGCGGAACAAATTTTACCCTCACAACGGCCCTCTCCCTCTTCCTGCTTGGCAGCTCTGCAAGCCTTTCAGGCGCGGCCTCCTTACCAGCCCCTTGCACCGGCGCCAGTGCAAATCTGGCGCTCAAGATTTTAACGCAGCTGGCACAAGACAAAAGCAAGAAGGCCCCGAACGCAAAAGACAGCCTTCTCGTTTCGCCAGAAGGCGTGCGCTCGGTGCTTTCCGGTCTGGCTCTGGGAGCAAGCAAAGACAGCAAGGCTCTGATTAAAAGCCTGTATAACGGCAAGGATATCCGCTCTTGCGCTTGGAATAGCCCATCTCCTAAAAAAGCAATGAAGGGTAAGGACAAGGCTTTTCGTGCTCTCAATCTTGATTTGCTTTTGCTGGGTGGTGGCATTTCCCTTCAGCCCCCTATCGTCAAGGCCTTATCGGACAAGAAGAGCAAGACCAAGATCGTCTCCATTCCGCAAAAAGAATTTGCAGCATGGCAAAGCAAGCTCAATAAGAGCATTGCGGATGAGTATACTGACGGCTTGATCAAAGACGCCCTTGATCTGGACCCGGCAACCGCCTTTGCCTGGAGCAATATTCTTTACTTCAAGGCCCCTTGGCGCATGCCATTTGATCCGAAAAAGACCAAAAAAGCGGCTTTCTATCCCAGCGCTGATCACTCCAAAGCCAAGCAAGTGCCCATGATGTCTATGGAGCAATCTGTCCTTTTTGACGAGGATCAGACCTTCACGCGCATCCTCCTTCCCTATGAGGATGGGGATCATTACATGCAGCTCTTCTTGCCAAAATCAGGCTATGCCCCAAGCAAGTGGATTGGCAAAATCAAGGCGCAAGATCTGCAAGTTGGCCTTAAAAAAGTTGGTGAACATTCTATCCTGAATTGGAAAGGCAAGGCCGAGCGGATCAAGCTTTCTCTGCCGCGCTTTGATCTCTTTGCCGATCTTGATTTGGCAAAGCTTTTAAAATCCGCTGGTTTTGGTGGCCTGTTTGGCTCACCAGGCGCCTTTCCCGATCTTATCAAACCGGCCCAGCCTCTCACCGCCTTGACCCAAAAATTGCGGGTCATCACCGATGAGACAGGCTCGAAGGCCGCCGCCGTCACCACCGCCCTTATGGAGCGCAGCCATGGAAAGTCACGCGAAATCCATTTCAATCGCCCGTTTTTCTTTGCCATCAGCCAAGCCTCAACAGGCGCTCAGCTCTTCACCGGTGTGGTGAGCAAGCCCTAAGGCACAGCCGATATTCATTAGTCAGGAACAAGATCATGGCATTTTCCGCACATTGTCTAAAACTCGCTTCAGTGATCGCATTCACATCCCTGTTCACCCTGCCTGCAAGCGCCGAGGACATCCGCAGCCGCTCCGCCTTTACCCAAGGCAGCAGTACGGTGCGCGATCTGGTGGTTGTTCTCGATCCTGACCAAAAGCCGCCGCAGGGCAGCGAGGTTTCTGTCTATCTTCCCGTTCGCTTTGCCTATAATTCTTCGGCTTTATCGCAAGTCGCCAAGCGCAATCTTGATGTGATTGCCGAAGCGATGCTGACCCCCAAGCTCAAGGCCATCAATTTCATTGTCGAAGGCCATACCGATGCCTCGGGCTCCCGGTCCTATAATCAGGCCCTGTCTCTTCGCCGTGCGCAATCGGCCGCCCGCTATCTGGGCCAAAAGGGCGTTGAGGCCAAGCGTCTGGCCATTCGCGGCCATGGCGAGGACAATCCTCTACCCAACCATCCGGCAAGAGCTGCCGAGCAGCGGCGCGTGGAGTTTGTCCGCATTTTTTAAACCATAGGCGTGCCTGAGACTTAAGCGATGGAGATTGGGGTTATGAGACATATTCTTTCAGCCGTTCTTTTGGTCGGGACCATATCCCTCCCGGCATCCGCCCTTGCTGAACGCTGCAAAACCATTGCGGTAGAGCCGGAAAAAACCATGGGCGATCACACGCTTAACCTGGCGATCCTCTATGATGGCAAGGTGATTGGCTCCAAGACCAAAAAACCAAAATTGAAAGTGGGTAAGATCGTCAAGGATATTTGCTTCACCTCTTCGCAAAAGGGCTTTATCAGCCTGTGGTCCCACGGAGCCAAAAATATCCGCCCCACCCGCATTTTGCCCAATGAATATATGCATGCCGAAGATGATGAGGTGGGCTTTGCTATCAAGGCAGGCAAGAAGTCCTGCTTCTCCCATTATCTGGGCAAAAAGAAGGTCAATTTAAAAGTACAAAAGCCTTACGGTCAGGCCGAGCTTTACTTGCATTTCTCTCCCTCAAAAGTTGGTCAGTTCAATCCCGATGATCTGCCAACCATTGGCAATCGGGAAGTCAGCATCCCTGAGACTTGCCCCAATGCGGGGGAAGAGACAAACATGAAAACCCTGCCGCGCGGCCCCCAGACACCCTATGCCTCAACCACCATTCGCTATGAGGTTGTAAAATGAAACGACAGTTTTTCGCCACTCTCTCTGTGGCTTTTCTGGTCACTCAGCTGACCTCTTTGGCAAGCGCACAGCAGCGCTTCTCTTGCGAGACGACGGACGGAAAAGTCCAGTCGCGCATTGTTGGCGGGCAATCAGCCAACATCAATGACTGGCCCTGGCAGGTGCTGGTCAGAGCCAGCAAGGGGTCTCGCGCGGCCTATTGCGGCGGCTCGATTATCTCGCCCAAATGGATTTTAACTGCCGCCCACTGCGTGATTGACAAAAGCGGCAAACCCATGACCTCTCTGGGGTTTAAATACAGGATTGTTCACGGCAAGAATAAACCACTGAAGACCAAGGGAATGGCGGTTAAGAAGATTATCGCCCATCCCAACTATAACCCGCGCAATTTCAGCAATGATATCGCGCTCATCCGGCTACATCAGGATATTCCGGGGGGTGCTGGGCGCGCCATCCAGCTCTCTTCCAAAAAGCTTGATGAGGTTTTTGCCCGCCCCCTTCTGTGCTCCACCGTCACCGGATGGGGTGCAAAGGCGGAAAGGCAGCCGGTATCCAGCACCCTGTTCCGGGCCGATATTCCCCTTATCAGTTTTGATCGGTGCAACAAGGCCTATCCCAACTCCATTGGCTCAAAAAATATTTGTGCAGGCTTTGAGCAAGGGGGCATTGATTCCTGTCAGGGCGATAGCGGCGGCCCTCTTGTGGTACGCTGGGGCTCCTCCGACCGCTTCATTCAGGTTGGTGTCGTCAGCTGGGGCGAGGGCTGTGCAAGACCCGGCAAACCGGGTGTCTATACCCGCGTTTCCAAATATATCAGCTGGATCCAGCAACATACGGGGAAGTGAAGCGCGGGACCGACATTCCCCCGGGCGTGTCACCACAAGAGAAAAGCATAAGAGCGAAAGTTCAAGACCTGTGACCCAAGGTAACAGACTTTAAAGCCGCAAGGCGATTTGCAAATCGGCGACATTGGTGCCGGTCGCACCCATGATCAGAAGATCACCCGAGAGGGACAAAGCCTGATAGCTGTCATTATTCTCAAGCAGGGCTTTTGGGTCCCCCCCCTTGGCGCGGATGCGGTCAAGACTGCCCCCATCCACAATGGCACCGGCTGCATCGGTTGGGCCATCGCGCCCATCGGTGCCGCCACTTAAAAAGACCCAGTCGCCACCATAGCCCGCCTCTTCCATTAGGGTTGCAACCTGAAGGGCCAGTTCCTGATTGCGCCCTCCCCGCCCATCACCTTTCAGCTGAACCGTTGTCTCGCCGCCAAAAAGCACAGGCTGTCCTGCCGAAGTTTCCAACATATGATGTACAATAATGGCCGCTGCCTCTTCTACAGATCCAACCAATGGTGTCCTAATCACCTTGGCTCTTCCCTCGCAGTGCTCTGCCATGGCATCAAGGGAGCGCGCATTACTGCCGACCAGTATGGCGTTGCTGATATTTTTCCGGTCTTTAAGGGGGGAGTGATCAGCGCGTGCATGAGCCTCTGCATCAGCCTGCTGCAAATGCTGACGCACCGACTGCGGCACCTCGTCCCAAAGCCCCAATTCCGCAAGTTTGTCACGGGCCTCATCCCGCGTGCCGATGGCGGCAATGGTCGGGCCGCTGGCAATCACCCGCAGATCATCACCAATCACATCCGAGAGGATAAGGCTGCATTGACGCGCCGGTTTTGCAATGGCCGCCAATCGCCCGCCTTTAAGGCCCGATAAAGCCTGCCGCACCAGGTTCATCTCGGTAATGTCAGCGCCAGAGGCCAGCAATTTGGCATTGACGTCCATTTTGTCTGAAAGGCTGAGGCCTTCTGCCGGCATTGGCAATAGAGCAGAGCCGCCGCCGCTGATGAGGAACAGCACAAAGTCATCAGCCCCCGCGCTGTGCGCCAGCTCTTTGACCGCTTGAGCAGCAAGAAGGCCCTGACCATCAGGCACCGGATGTCCGGCAGGATAGCATCGGCCTTCAAAGGCAGGCTCACCTTGTTTGATCCGCTCTTGCAAGGCGTCATAATTTTCATAATTGGTGACGGCAAGCGCAGTTTTGTTGGGATGGTCTGAAAAATGCTCAAGCGCCGCTTCAGCCATACCAAGGGCCGCTTTGCCAATGGCGAGAATGATCAGCCGACCACCACCCTTTACCTCAAGCGGATGCTGTTGTAACTGCTTTAAGACAGATTGGTACGGGTCGGCGGCGGCAACGCCAGCCAAAAAGATATCACGCAGCTGCGCCCGCGCGTTGTCCTGCATCTCGCCCCTATTTGTTGTCATATCCAATCTCTCTTTCTCTTAAAGTCCAGCGCATGTGCCTCAAAAAATGCCCCAAGCCCGATAGCGGCTGCGGCCGGTCAGCTCACGCGGCATAGCAGGGCCGAGCTGTTCGATCATCCGGTCAATGGCAGCGGCGGTCACACCCAGTTTTTTGCGCGCAAGCGGAATAGTCACATAAGGATAGGCGATAAACAGGTCCGCAAAAAGCGGCAAGCGAGACTGTTTTCTGCGGCCAGAGCAAAGCGCTTGCATCCGCTCGTGCGCCAGTGACAATTGACTGATTTGCGTCATCCCCTCATTCGCTCCGCGGGCAAGGCCCGCAAGGATCATCGCTATTCGGGTCTGGGCCGCATCCCTCGCCCGCCAGCGGAAAGATGAGCGATAAAGCCCAAAAGCCACAAGCGGCAAATGATCAGGCGTTGCCCTTTGGCGCAGAAAATCTGCCACCAGCAACCGCCCCAATTGGGGCTGGCGTTCAGAAGGCCGTAGCATAAACCAGGCATCCAGCATCATAGCTGCCGCCAAAACGGGCGGATAGATGCTTGCCTGTTTGGTGCAATCGAGCCAATAGGAGAGCTTGTCTTCATGGTCCCCTATGATGAGCTGATCTACACTTTTGTCCTGCGCTGCATCATCCGGCGCAAAATGCCCCTTTGCTTGCTTCGCACTTTTCTCCAGCAAGCGATCGGCACGATGGCTGATGGCATCAAGATCGGCAAACAAGGCCTGCCAGTCTTTTGCTTCTTGCCGGTCCGTTTCGGGATATATCGCAGCATTTGCTATGGCATCCTCCCCGCCCCTCTCGCTCTTTTGCTGAATGCCAGTCCCGCACAGGCTTTCAATAACGGTCTGATCAAGGCTCCAGCCTGCCTTATGCCGCGCGATCCGCCGCCGCTGGATGAGACACTCAGCGGCCCGCGATAATTCCGGTGTCGGGGTGCGGATATCGGCCTTGGCATCATGGAGGACCAAATCTTCAAGATGCACCATCTCCCCTTCCAGCCACAGGCTGGCATGGGCCTCAAGAAAATGGCTCCGCTCCGCAAAGCCTTGCGCTAAAGAGGGAGAATTATGCAGCCTTTCATCAAGACGCACCAAAGCCCGTGTGGCTTCGTCCATAGGGACGAGCAATTGATCATAAGACAGGGAAGAGATGAGTTTTGAAAAATCATAAGCCATTGGATTTATGCTATTTGCTTCGCAATATGATATCAATATCAAAGATAGCTATGATTAGATCGCTATTTTTGAAGGAGGGATATAACTAGTGATAACTATCTCTTATCACTAACGATTGATTTAGGCCTCTTTTCATGCAAGATTCGAAGAATGGGCCTTAAGGAACGAGGGCGCAGAAGCCCCAATCTACCGCTATAGAACTCAGGCCTTGAGCAATGGTGCCCACAGAATGAGGTCATGGCCTTTTCGAACCACAGAAATAAACAAGCAGAAGGTGACTGAGCGGATCTAACAAAGCTGAGCTGCATGCAACCAAAGGGAAAGGACCAAAGTTATGAGCAATGACGCAGATTTCATAATCGAGCGAGAGTTTCAATCCTCCCCTGCCCTTTTATGGAAAGCCTGGACGACCCCTGCCCTTTTTGCACGCTGGTACGGCCCCGGGGCCAAGACCATCCTCCATGAGTTCGGCCTCACCTCTGGCGACATTTGGTTGATCGAAATGCAATGGGGTGAGCAATCCCATTTCCAAAAAATGACAGTCAAGGACATCGAACAGAACACCTACCTTGCGTGGGATCACTCTTCTTCCTGCGACGCTATGGGACAGCCGGTCGTCAATCCTCAAATGCCGGATTGGCCGCCCCTCATGCTCACTGAGCTTGAGCTCAAAGCCCAAAACGACAGCTGCACGCTTAGCCTTTCCCAAACCCTGATCAATGCCACGCCAGCGCAGGCGCAGTGCTTTGCCCAAGCCAAGGACGGAATGCACAAAGGATGGAACAGCGGCTTTGCCGCAATTGATGCCATCCTTACAGAGCTTAAGGCAGCGGGCCGCTAAGCTAGTCTCCCATTCTTCAAAAGATCAGACCAACAGGACAATAGCACAGCATGGATGAGGACAAGCGAAAGCAGGGCAAGGCTGATATGGCCCAAGAGCTTTTGAAAGTGGGCAAAGAGATCGCCACCGCCACCAATGCTGGCCTCTCGCCTGTCAGGCAGGCGGAAACTCAAAGCATGCCCCACGCACAAGACGGGCAGCAAAGCAAGCATCACGAAGACACACCGCTTGAGCCCCGCGATTATGACTGGCGGCTGGATCAGCTCGACAGCCTTTCCGCCATTCTGCCCCATGGCACAGATGGGCGGCGCAATGAAACGCTCGCACAGCTTTTAACCAGCGAGGATGTTGAAACCCTGCGCCATCTGGCAAAGGAAGGCATGGGCAAAAACAGTCTGCGCGCCCTCACCTCTGACTTTGGCTATCTTGATGGATGGCATCGGGCGGTAAGCACAGAACCCCTGCCCTGGCCTGCCCCCCAAAGCCTTGTCCTCAAATTCATCGCCCATCATCTTTGGAGCCAAGAAGAGCGCGCCAAAAATCCGGCCCATGGCATGCCGCAAGATGTCAAAGATCATCTCACAGCCCTTGGCCTTTTACGAAAAGATGGCCCCCATGCTCCCAGCACTGTGCAGCGCCGCCTTGCCAGTTGGGCGACTCTTCATCGCTGGCGCGGACTGGATGGCTGCTTTTCTGATCCTGCCATTCGCTCGGCCTTGCGACTTGCCGTGCGTGTGGCTGACCGGCCCCGTGGGCGCAAAAGCAAAAAGCCGATCACGGCAGATATTTTAGAAACATTGCTCCTTACCTGCGCCGGTAGCCCCCCATCCGGCCCCAGCCTTCAGGACAGGCGCGACAAGGCCATATTGATGCTGGGCTTTGCCTCTGGAGGTCGTCGCCGCTCGGAGATTGCAGATCTTCGCATGAGCCAGATCGAAACGAGCGCGCCTGTCCTCTCTGACCCTTCAGATCCTGACAGTAAACTCCTGCCCTGCCTCAACCTCTCGCTTGGGCGCACAAAAACTGAAAATGCTCAAGATGAAAATGAGGTAGTGCTGATCGGGCGGTCAGCTCAGGCGCTGCTTGATTGGCTCGCCATTGCCAAGATTACCGACGGCCCTGTCTTTCGGGCCATTGATCAGTGGGGCAAGATCAAAGACAGGGCGCTCACCGCCCAGAGCATCAATCTTGTTCTGAAAAGCCGCATTGCCAAAGCGGGTCTTGATCCTGCTGACTATAGTGCCCATGGCCTCCGCTCCGGCTTTCTGACTGAAGCGGCCAACAGGGATATCCCCCTGCAAGATGCCATGCTGCAATCACGCCATAAATCCGTTGCCCAAGCCGCCCGCTATTATAGCGAAGCTGGCAAATCCCGTCGCCGCTCGGCCCGGCTACTGGACTGAACTTCCCGCCCAAAAAAGCGTTACGCTGTCCCCTTGTCTCTCCTCGATTGAGTGCCCAGCCCTGCATGGCAGATTTGAACGCTCGGCTAGGATGCCGTCGCCTCATCGAGAGCCTCAACATAATACCAACGGCCGGATTTTTTCCGGAACAGGCTTAACTCCCGATGGCATTGCAGCTGGCCGCCTGACAAAAACCGCGCTTCAAACAAAACAGTTCCGCGCCGGTCTTTCTCGCCCCCCTTCTCACGGCCAAGCACCGTTAGGCCTGTCCAGTGAGAGGAGCCCGCCCAGCGCGCCGCGGCAAAGCGATCAAACCCGGCCTGATAGGCAGGCCAAAGCGTTTGCCCGATATAATCGATATTGCCCAGCACATAAGCGCTATAGCGCGAGCGCATCAGGGCCTCAGCCGTTTTCGGCAACTCTCCGCCATCAAGAAAGCGACCGCAACAACTTTTGAGGGACTGACCGCTCCCGCAGGGACAGTCTTGGGCCATTTCATAGTCCGTCATTTCAGGCACACTGCCTTTCTTTATCGCAAAACTCTAAAACCGGCCCACTCACGGGCTTTGTTTGTGCGAAAATCTGCCATCAGGGGTGACAGCTGTCACCCTTAGAAAAAAAAGCGTTAGACATCAAATCTTTACTTGAAAAGTGACAGCTTAGCTCTGTTTTTGGCCCTCCAAATGGCTTTCAACCAGCCCAAAGAGCGAGCGTTCTAGATGCAATTTGCCTTCTAGTCCTCTTTCTACCATGGCGCGGAAATAACCGCCCGGTTTGCTGATTTGCCCCGGATCGCGCAGGGCTTTTTCTGTTACTGTTGCCAGAATGGCCGCGGCAGGCGCCAATCCCAGCTTCTCCACTGCCTCATGCCAAGCGGATTCCGACAGGCCGATCATCAAACGCATCGACTGGGCCTGATCAAAGATTTGCGTCCAGGAGGAGAATTGCGCTCCAAGCAGGGCTTGGACCTCAGAACAGGCCGATTGCAACAAGCCAATGGAAAGATGAGACAGGGATTTTAAGCCCCCTTCATGGGCAGAAGCCGGACGTTTGGTGTCAAGCTTGCGAACTGGAGAGGATTTTGCTTCCTGCTCTTGTGGGTCATAGGATTTTACTTCCAGAGGAAAGGCTTGAGACGGCATCCGGGCCGTTCCTCTAGGTTTGCTTTGCAAAGCCTTTTCGGCGGCATTTATGCCGTCGTCAGGAAGTATATTTGTGCCACACTCGTTAGAGTGTGTCCTTTTTATATTACTTACATATAAAGAGTCTTGGGTTGTATTAGTATATTGCTGGTCACTGATGTCACCCGCACATGACATATAAGATGAATTCTCATTCTCATCACTGGCGCTCACAAGGTCAAGACAATCAAGATAGAGCAAGTCCAAAGCTTCGGCCTGTTCGGTAATGGCAATAGTCGATGTCAGGATCTCGTCAAGCCTTTGGTGAAGGCTCAACGCCTCGTCACGCTCAAGCAAGGCGGCAAGATCGGTAATGGCGCGCGACAGGCGGGTGACGCTTTTCTTGGCTTCGCGCATTTGTGCCAGATCCAGCTGGAAGCGGCGGGCCATCTGCTTGAACTCCGCAAGGCGCAAACGCGACGGGGTGAAATCAAGGCCGTAAGCTTCCCCCGGCATACCATTCTCGCCGCGATAGACATAACGGCGGCCTGTGGGGCTGTCTTTATAGGCAAGGATACCGGCTTCAACCAGACGCTTGAGACAGCGCGTCACCGTGCGCTGGGAGCGCGAGGTGTAAGCGGCCAGCTTGGCGTTGGAGATGGCAACCACAGGGCGGCGATCCCCGCACCAGTCAGGCGCTTTGGTAAGGCCAAGCAGAATATCCATGATCTGGTAGCACGTACCATCAATGCCCAGAACGGGGGCGACCTTTTTCAAGGTGATAGCGATTTCCGATTTATCGACATCGGGCAGGTCTTCGCTGCGGGCCATTTTTGCACTGCGCAAAATGGCGGGCGTGACTTTGCGAAAGCTCGCAGTTGGTTGAAGATTGGGCATAGCTCATCATTAACGAGCCCTATAAAGACCCGCTCCTGTCTCAGAATATGAGCTGAAAAGCATCGGCGCACGCAAAATTATGCAGTTAGACGGCAATCTAACCTTGATTCGCGGCCTGCAGCGTCGTAGATTGATTCGAGCAATTGAGATCTACACTGGCTTTCAGCTGATTTAGGTCCATGAAATGAGGACTTGTCGACGGCAATCGATGAGTCCTTTTTCGTCTCCAGGTACTTTTTCTCGTCGCTTAGTCTCCCTTCTTTTGTGTTTGGCGTTGCTCTTTTTCAAAATCTTCAATCAGATCGGGCAAGCGCTCCAGCAGCCAGTTTGACAGATTGGCAGCTTTGGCATGTTTGATCGACAGACGGGTTTGCGCGGCTGTTCGCTGCACATGCACCCAGTCTGCTCCTTGCCCGTTCTTAAACACCATCGTCTCCGTTTCCGTTTCGCTCTTTGCCTCTAATAATTGCATCAGAATCGCGAAGCGGGGATTAGTTGAGGCGCTTTTCCACTTGGCAGAAGACAAAAGTCCATTTAAAGCAGAGGCTTTGCCTTTGGATAACTTTTGATTGTGGAAAAATCCACTTAACTTATCCCACTTTTGACGCCCGATTTTGGGGGCAGGGCCGATTTCCTCCAGCAAGGACGGAGGGAAGGCGGCCGCAATGGTGGTCAATTTTGAAATATAGGTCTGGGCACTTTTCTCCTGGCCTTTGCCAAGAGCGGCGGCAATCGTCTGGCGGGTAAAACCGCGCTCTTTAAGGCGCAAGGCAAACACAGCCGTCTCGATGAAAGACAGATCGCGCCGCTCGCTATTCTCGCGTCCTTGCGCCACCACCAGCTCTTCATCACTCAAAGACCGCACAATGGCCTTGACCTCAAGCCCCAGATCAAGACAGGCGCGCAGGCGTCTGCGGCCATAGGCAATCTGGTAATGACCGGGTCGGGTCGGGGAGGGGCGCACCAGAATGGGCAATTGTTGGCCCTCTTGAGCGATGGAGAGCTTCAGCTCTTCAAAATCATCGTCCTCGTCTCCGGCCAGAAGCGCCATGCGGTCCTGCACAAAGGAGGGCTCGATCAATTGCCCATCAAGAGAGCGAACCTGCTCGCTTGTTGCCAATTGCTGGCGCAGGCTTTCATTTTCCTTTTCAATGCCGGAGAAGGCATCTTCCATGGATTTGACCGCACCGGACGAGACCAGCGGCTTGGCCGAGCCCTTGGCACCACTTTTGGCGGTGGGGGCAGGGGCCTTGGCCAGCTTTTCCGGATCAATATTGCCAAACATCTTTTTCATGCGATTGGCACGATCTTTTGAGACTGTCATGACCGCCCCCATGCCTGATAGATATGGCTCAAAATCTCTGAATTGACAGCATCAACGGATTCAAGCGCGCGCGATAAGGTATCGCGGCTTACAGCGCCGGGCGGCAATTCATAAAGACTCTTTTTCTCAAGCCCCGCATTGGCAATGGCCGTTGTCTCGACCACGGACGCGGCAAGAACGTCAGAGCCAAAGAGCGAGCGCAAAAGCGCAGCAATATTGACCTGCGGCACATCATGGGGGTTATGGCGGGTTAGCACATAGCGCACAAAATCATGCTCAAGCTCGCCGCCTGCGCTTTCAATCACGCTCAGGATATCCGTCAGCATCGCCAGAAACTGGTTCATCGAGGCAACATCCAGCATGGCCGGATGGACGGTGATCAGCAAAGAGGTTGCCGCATAAAGGGCGCCAAGGGTGAGATAGCCAAGCTGGGGGGGCGCATCAATCAGCACCACGTCATAGGAGGATTCCACCTCGGAGAGAACGCTTTTCAGCCGGCGAAAGAACATGCCTTCCCCCCGCGACAGGCCATTGGCAATCGCTTGCGGGGTTTCATGCTCATATTCCATCAGTTCCAGATTGCCCGGCACAATATCGATGCCGTCAAAATAGGTCTTGCGGATCACATCGCTAAGCGGGATCCGCTCTTCCTCATCATAACGGATGGCTGCATAGATGGTCTGGTTTTCGGCCACGTCAAATTCGGGCTGATAGCCGAACATAGTAGAAATCGAGGCTTGCGGGTCAAGATCAATCACCAGAACCCGAAGGCCCTGCAAGGCAAGATAATGGGCCAGATGCACCGTGGTGGTGGTTTTGGCCGAGCCGCCTTTAAAATTGGCAACAGCCAGCACCTGAAGCCGCTCTCCCTCGCGCCGGTAGGGCAGGAAATTCTGCGCCTCGGTCGGGCGTTTTTGAGCGAGAAAATGGCGCAGCTCGTTGATTTGCTCAAGATTATAAGCCCGGCGGCCATTTTTCTGCCGCTCGGGCTGCGCGCCGACCCCGTCAAGAGACATTTGCCGCAGGGTGGATTCACCAATGCCCAGCATCTGCGCCACTTCGCGCGATGAAAAAGTCTTCAAAGACTTCATCGCTTCGGGCGGATACATTTGCTCACGAAGCGCTTGCAGCTGGGCGGATAATAATTGAGAATGCCTCTGCACCCGCTGGGTGGAGGTCTCGACATCGTCATCCAGAACAGAATATCCAGTCATCGGCTTTTCAATATCTTGCCCGGTCCCACCATCAAGATGTCACCGCTGCGGGTCACAGAGCGGTCTGACAAACAAAGGCAGATCCGCGGGAGAAAATTTGTTCTGACGGTTTAAAGTCAACAATCATTCCTTTTCCGTCAGAACCGACAGTTGCCCGATTCTATTGTCCGGTCAATGTTTTATTGGTTAACGAAGTCTTAACAAAGCCCCCCGCTTTTGCAAATTGCAACAGTGGGAACCATGTCCTGTGAAACAATTTCACGCAAGAAAACAGGCGGTTACCGATCCTGATTTCGAAAAGCTAAGATCAAAGTGAGGCGTGCCCCTTTTTTCACTCATCCTCAGGAATCTTGCGCCAAGGCCCTTTGATTGCCCCGATAAGAGATCAATAACCGCCAAGAGGCTGACTGGAACAAGGAAGAAGCGAATCGAAGGGTGAAAAAAATCATTCAAAGATTGTGAACGATGGCACCATAAAGAAACCCATCAATCCTGCACTTGCCTAGCCCAAAGAGCCGCGAAAACGGAAGTCAGCCGCTAAAATCAGCCGCACTGCCTCTTCATCCGCCCGGTTCCAAACATCAAAATAAAATCGCTCAACAAGTCTCTGTGGTTTCATGGGGGAGTATTAGGGGCTTTTATTGTGGTATCCAGATTTTGGGGGAGGGGGGCTACCTCAGACATTTTTAGAAATGATGGTTTTTCGAGGCCTTTGGAATTGGAAAACCAAAATTGGGTTCAGATGGGGGGAAGGTCTTAAAGGAGTCCATTTTGCCAAATTGCTACCAAGAAGCAAAAGTCCGCTTATTCTGACGCTGCCGATTGTGATAGGATTTTCTTATACATCAATTTATAAAAAAGACTCGAAATCAAATGGCCGAACACGACTTTGAAAAAGCAACCGCAGAGCTTATTATTCTAAGAGATTTTATCGAGTTCGTGAATAAGCAGTCGTCGGTGTACATGGACTGCTTAAATGGTTTTGCAGGAAATACTGTTCGCATCGAACGACAAGTTGCGCGAGTGACCCGACCTGTTCGTAAAGCGCTACGAGATGGAGAGGAAGTCGTAGTATGGGATAGTCTGGAAGACCCTAGTCGCCCCGATGCTATCCATTCAAGTATCCGCAAAAGTTCCTCCTATCTTGCTGACAATGCGGAGGCCGGATTTAACGAGCAACAGATTTGTTGGGCTATTATTGTATTTTTGTTTGCTCACTGGGATGAAGAAGTCCGTCCATCCATAGCAAGAGTGCGTGGGGTTAAACCAAATGACATCAAGCTAGACGCTTTGGGCGATCTTCGAATTCTTAGGAAGGCGATTATACACGCCAAGAGCATTGTCTCCGACCAAGAGCATGCCAAACTTCAGAAGATGGCAGATTTCATCAAACCCAATGAGAAGTTGGTTCTTAACCACGACCAAATGCACAAGATCTTTGTCCTAATTAAGAATGCTATCAGCCAAATCATACTTTGCTACACAGGTGATTTGCCCGGTGCTCCAAGCTCGGACGATATTGTCGATCTAGCAATCCAGAATGTCGGGCGGAGCGATAAGAGCGGGAGCTAATTGACGGCGATTATGTTTTAATTGATTTTTCAGATCTTAGTTCAACTTAATTACCAGTTCCAATACTTCCGCGAATGCGGACCTTGGTGCAGCTTCGGCAAATGTCCGCAGCGTCCGCATAATTCCCATTCAGACGGTTTCCAAAGAATTGACATCCGCAACCATTTGTACTGCTTAAAAACCTGCGTTTTTAAGAGAAATGAGAGACCACACCAATCGTGGTCTTTCATGTAGACTATGTGTACTGCAATCTATTCCTTGAAACTAGGCTTCTGAATTTGATCCTATTTAGCTGAGTTTTTAGGAAAAGCCCCTTTGATCACCAAAATGGCCACAGTGTCACGTCGTCTCGCAGCATTGATAATGATGGATCAGAGCAGACATTCGCAACTCCTTCAATAAAGAGTTGCCCACCTTTTGCCCCAATCTCCACCACCCACAAAATAAAAGCGGCAAGGCGGGGCTTTTTTGCCTCGCCTTGCCAGTTGGTAGTCTCGCCAAAAAGAGAAAAGCCTTTTGCTTAACTCATTTGCACCACGAGCCACAGGGAGAAGGATGGCACGGCGATGAGGAGGATGAGGCGGGCGATGTCGGCCAGCCAGAAGGGTAGCACCCCTTTGAAGATGACATTGAGCGGCACGTCAGGCAGCACATTGCGCAAGACAAAGACATTCATGCCAACGGGGGGCGAGATGAGGCTGATTTCTGTCACCACCACCACGATCACGGCAAACCAGATCAGTACCATTTCCGGGTCGGACAGGATTTCAAGGCCGAAATCAAGCTCGGTCACCAGCGGGTAGAAAACCGGCACGGTCAAGAGGATCATCGACAGGCTTTCCAGCACACAGCCCAGCACAATATAGATGAGCACGATCCCCAGCATCACCAGATAGGCATTGATTTCCATATCTCCCACCCATTCGGCCAGCGCATCGGGAAGACCGGCAAAATTGATGAAGTTGGAGAAGACTTCCGCGCCAATGATGATGGCAAAAATCATGGCGGTGGAGCGGGCGCTTTCAATCGAGGCGTCCATCAGGCTTTGCTTGGTAACCCCGCCCATATAAAGCGCGATGAAAAAGGCAGCAGCGGCGCCCACGGCAGCCGCTTCCGTGGGGGTGAAGAAGCCGCCATAAATGCCGACCATGATCAGCACAAACAGGCCGGTAATGGCAATCACGCCCACCCGCTCGCGGTGAGAGAAGGTCTCGGAGCCTTCCGATTTTGGCGCAAGCTTGGGGTTCAGGCGCGTTGCAACGACAATGGCCCCCACATAAAAGACCATGCCTAGCAGACCGGGAATAACACCGGCAATGAACAATTTGCCAATGTCGGATTCGGTCAAAAGACCATAGATGATCATCACCACAGACGGCGGAATGAGAATGCCCAGTGTGCCGCCCGCGGCAATAGAGCCAGTGGCCAGACTGTCCGCATAGCCATATTTGCGCATGGAGGGCATGGCCACCTTGGACATGGTGGCGGCGGTGGCAAGGGACGAGCCGCAGACGGCAGAAAAGCCGCCACAGGCCACGACCGATGCCATGGCCAGCCCGCCGCGATAGCGCCCCAGCATATGATTGGCCGCCGCATAAAGGCCGTGGCTAACGCCGGAAATGGTGAGCAAATTGCCCATCAGAATGAAAAGCGGAATAACCGACAAGGTATAGGACAGGCCGGTATCAAAGGCGATTGTTCCCACCATGGACCAGGCCGCAGACCAGTCGCGCATCAGGGCAAAGCCGGTCATGCCCACCAGCACCATGGCAAAGGCAATGGGCACCCGAAAGAAAATCATACCCAGAAGCACAGCAAAGCCGACAAGGGATTCAAACATAACGCTCAGCCTTTGTAATCAGGTTCGGTGATGGGCGGCATGGGACGGGTTAGTCCTTACGCATGCCATTAAGGGAGATGGCCAGCACCAGACCCGCACTGACAAGGCAGGAAAGCGAGGCCAGATAGCCGATAGGATCAAGGGGCAGGGCAAGGGAATTGGTCACCGCTCCATCTTGCGCCAGCTTGATGGAATGATGAGCCAGCCGCCAGCTCAGCACCAGCAACACGGCGCAAGAGGCAAGCCCCGCAAAGAGCGAGGTGATCTTGTCCATCCCCTTGCTCATAAAGCCTGCCAGCAAATCCACCTCGATATGCTGCCGTGCAGCCGTGGTCAGTGGCAAAGCCACAAAGATGAGCGCTGCCAGCATCAATTGCGTCAGCTCAAAGGCCCCGTTGATGGGCGCGTTGAACATATAGCGGGCCACCACATCGACGCAGGTGAGCAGGGTGAGACCAACAAGAAAGACGACTGACATCACCCCAAGCGCTCGGGAGAGGGGAGACCAGCCCTTGATGGGCTGGTCGGGAAAACCGTAAAGGTCCTTTGACATAGCGACCGCCGCTTATTGTGCGGCCTGGGCGCGAATGGCGCCAAGCGCTGCCATGCCGTCAAAGCCTTGCGCTTTTACAGCCTCGGCCCATTTGGCTTCATAGCCTGCGGCCAGATCCTTGATGGAGGAGACCACTGCCTCAGGGGCGTCGCTTACCTTGATATCGCTTTTGCCAACAAAGTCAGCGCCCTTGGCATCGGCTGCATCCCAGACCTTACCGGCACGCTCGGCAAAGGCTTCGCCGGAGATGGCCAGAATGGCTTTTTTGTCAGCGTCAGAAATGGAGGCCCATTTCTTGTCATTCATCACAAGGAACCAGCTGGTGTTATAAATGCCGCCGGGAATGCGCATGGAATGGCTGAGATGCTTGGTCAGTTTGAAGGCTTTGAGCGCTTCAACCGGGAAAGTCACCCCGTCAATCACACCGCGAGAGAGCTTCTCGAACACCTGACCGGGGCCCATAAACTGGGTGGTGATGCCAAGATCACCCGCAAGATCGGCAATATAGCCGCCGGGTGTGCGGATTTTCAGGCCTTTGAAATCTTCCAGCTTGCTGATTTCGCGCTGATTGTTGTGAAAGAGACCGGGGCCATGAACAAACAGGCCCAAAAGCTTCACGCCCTTATGCTCGTCCTGTGCTTTAAGATCCCCGCCATAGACATTCCAATATGCCTTGGAAGTAGAGGTGGCATTGTCGCCAAGGAAAGAAAATTGCCCGATGCGCGAGCGCAGGAAACGGTCATCCTTGGTGAAGGAATGCAGGCCATAGGTCAGATCGGCAACGCCGTCTGCTGCCATATCAAAATGGGCAGGAGGGGGGCCAAGCGGCTTGGCCAGAACGCGCACTTTGACGCGGCCTTCGGTTACCTTGCCCACTTCCTTGGCCCAAGGCTTCATCACATCAGCCACAATGGGATGCTTTGGGGGCAGCCAGGATGACATGACCAATTTGGTCTCGGCCAGAGCGGTCGAGGCTTGCAAAGCCAGAAAACCAGTTAAAGCGGCAAGTGCGACTGTGCTTTTCCTTACACCAGATTTCATTCTATCCTCCCAGACTAGAAATCTTGCGAGCTGGCTGCATAAGTATTTGCCAACCAGCCCGCTCCAATTGTTCCAATTCATTCCTGTGGCCCTCTTGCCTCATACTCAAAAGCGGAAAGGCACTGAGTGAGCGAAAGAAGGCAGATCCGTTATTAGTTACAACTGTAACCAATTTTATTACGCATTTCAATTCTTCATGTGAAAGATTTTTTAAAACATTGAAAACAAGGTATAATTACTAATCTTTACATATCGGAAAAATTGATATCAACTGTAACAAAGGCATTTTACGCGCAAATGTTGCGCAAGCAAAGTCCCTCTTGTTAGACTGAATCTTACATCAGGGCAGACGCTTTAAAATGCCATGATGGATATAAGACGCAGATCAAGCCAGATCGGACCCCAAGGATGACTGACAGCAAAAGCCCACCAAACCCAGAGCAAGAAACAGAAAAAGACATAGAGCAAGCACCAAGCGAAATTTCCGCCAGCCAGTTTGATCTTAAAGACTTTTTCCCCTATCTGGTGCGTGTCTATTACCAGTCGGTCAGCAGCTCGGTGGGCAATATTTATAGCTCGCTTTATGACCTGAGCGTCTCGGAATGGCGCGTTATGGCGGTTCTGGCTCCGCCCCGTTCCATGTCTGCGCTCAATATTATCAACCGCTCTTCGATGAATAAGGTCAATGTCAGCCGGGCCGTGGCGCGCCTGCGCAAACGCGGCTATCTCAAGCAGGATATTGACGGAGATGATCGCCGCCGCTCTGTGCTTCACTTAACAGAAGAAGGCTGCAAGGTCTTTTATGATCTGATCCCGCGCGTGCGCGAGGTAGAGGCGCAATTGTTGGCGGGCCTTTCCAAAAAAGAGGTCGAGACCCTCATCTCCCTCATGGCCCGCGTGCGCGAAAATGCCGACAAGCTGGAAAAACCATAAGCGCTGCACTGTTGCCGCGCTTCTGCACTGACAGCGTCTGAGGGGACAACCCTGAGTGATGGTTAAGGAACGGCCTAGAGGCAACCAATCCCGCACGACCACCCCTGTATCGGGCACATGACTGGACGCACAGGAAGCGCGTTGGTGCGGTTGTGCTTGACTGATTAAAATTTGTACATTATGTCTAAATTCAGATAAAATGTATAGGTCATAATTATGTCTCACCTCACCCACCTTGCCCCCATTTGCCGCGCTGTCGCCCATTTGCTGCCGGGGCAGGTGGAAGTGGTGCTGCATGATCTTGAAAGCGGGCGCATCGCTGCGATTGAAAACAGCTTCTCCCCGCGTGCCTGTGGCGATGACAGCCTCAGCGATATTGGCGACTTCCAATCCGAACTGGGCTCGGACGACACAATCGGCCCCTATCTGAAATCAGGCTCGGACGGGGCCAAATTGCGCTCGGTTTCGGCCTTGGTGCGCGATGAAGAGGGCAAACCCGTCGCGCTTTTTTGCGTTAATCTGCGCGTTGATATTCTGGAACAGGCGCGGGATGTGCTGGCAGCTTTTACGCAAATTTCAGAGCCACCGGCCACCCAGATTTTGCGCAATGACTGGCGCGAGGTGGCCAATGCCATCATTGCCGCAACGCTAAAAGAGCTTAAACTCTCCTTTAATCAATTGCGGCGGTCCGAGCGCGAAATCATCGTCGAGCGGTTGATCTGCGCCGATATTTTTGCCGCGCGCGGGTCCATTGATTATGTGGCCAAGGCGCTGGGGGTCTCTCGCGCCACGCTTTACACGCTGATCAAGACCCATAAAAAGTCTTAAGGACCAGGAAATCACCATGACCAATCTTCCCCCTGTGACCTGCCCGCGACCCATGCGAAATTTTGGTTTGGAAGTCTTTTTCTCCGAGTGGGAGTTTAAAGCACGGCACCATATGACAGCCTCGGATATGGAAAGTATGGCGCTGCCCGATCTGTTGGCGCTGGGCGGCGACAAAGAGCGCGAGGCCTTTGACACTCTCTGGCTGGGCTATACCCAGACATGGGGCCTGCCGGAGCTAAGAGACGAGATTGCCGCGACCTTTTCCAGCTTATCGGCCGATAATATCCTTTGCCTTGCAGGCGCGGGGGAGGGGCTTTATATGGCCGCAAAGGTGCTGTTGAGCGCAGATGATCATGCCATTGTGCCCACACCCAATTACCAAAGTGCAGAGACAATCCCCCTGTCGGTCTGTGCTGTGACCGGTATTCCTTTGCGCCAAAGCACCGCAAAGGGCGGATGGGCCCTTGATCTTGACGAAGTCCGCGCCGCCATTCGCCCCAATACGCGGCTGTTGTCCCTAAACGCCCCACACAATCCCACCGGCTGGATCATGCCGCGCAAAGACCTTGATGCCCTCATTGAGCTGTGCCGCGCCCATGATATCTGGATCTTGAGCGATGAGGTTTACCGCGGGGTGGAGCTTGATCCCGCTGATCGCCTACCGCAAATTGCCGATCTTTATGAAAAGGGCCTGTCGCTGAATGTGATGTCAAAAGCCTATGGCCTGCCGGGCTTGCGCGTTGGCTGGATTGCCTCCCAAGACACAGTCCTTCTTGAAAAGATCGAGCGCTACAAACATTATCTTTCAATCTGCAACTCGGCCCCGTCCGAGCAATTGGCGCTGATCGCGCTTAAAGCCCGCGATATTATTCTTGGTCGCAATCAGGCTTTGCTTCAGAAAAATGTTGCAGCTTTAGAAGAGCTCTTTGCCGATTTTCCCGACCTTGTTGAATGGACCCGCCCACTTGGGGGCTGTGTGGCCTTTCCCCGCTTTTTGGGAGAAGAAGGGGGAGAAGCCTTCTGCCTCAAGTTGCTAGAGAAAAGCGGCATTCTTCTTCTGCCAAGCTCGATCTATGCCTCTGATCTTGGAGAGGTGCCGCTCAATCATTTCCGCATCGGCTTTGGCAGGGGCAAAGTATTTAACGAAGGGCTTGCCGCCATGCGCGTCCATTTCGAAACCCACTATGCGAGTCACCAGATATGAGACAGGGCATGAGTGAGAGCATGCCTTAAATACAAACCGCCAGACCATCTGATCAACTTTGCGCAAAAGGAGTGACATGAGCCTAGACACATTAGAACAGGATGCCTGGCACCAATTGGGAAGGGCAGCAGGCGACCCACAATCGGGGTTTCGCTATGTCACACTTTGCTCGATTGATCTCATCCAAAGGCCGCAGGCCCGCACGGTAGTATTAAGAGAGGTGAACCCAAAAGAGCGCCTTTTGGACTTTCATACTGATATCAGAAGCGCCAAATGGGAGGAACTTGCGGCCAATCCCCATGCCAGTGTTCTGGGCTATTGCCCCCACACCCGCTGTCAATTGCGATTGACAGGAGAGGTAACCCTTTTTGGATCTGATCAGGAGCTTACCTCCACCGCTTGGGAGAGCCTGCCTTCATGGACCCGCACCACCTATCAAGGTGGCCCTCCGGGAGATGTGGCAGCCCTTGGCACGCCAGAAAGCCCCGCGCCCGACACAAGAAATGAGAGCGATGGCAAGCAGGTTTTTGGGGTGATCCGCTTCAAAGCCACCTGCCTCGACTGGTTCCAGTTACAAAGACAAAATAACCGCCGTGCCTTGTTTGACTATAACAAGGCCGGGGACTTAATCAAAAGCTGCTGGGTTAATCCTTAAACGGCTTTTTGGGGCTGGAGCCCTCTCACCCTGACAAGCAATCATCATGTGCATTGCCCATCTTGAGGTTTTCGATCCTGTAACGCGAACTGTGACATCAAAAAAGCCCCGAAGGCTTTCGCTTCCGGGGCAGGGTCTCATTTCTTTGATGCGGCCAAACCGCAACCGATCTTATGACGCACGTTTATGCGCCGCAGATCTTTCCTTGACGTCGGCGAGGAAGGCATTGACTTGTTTGCGCAGATCGTCTGCCTTGGCTTGCAACTGTACCGAGCTGGCATTGACCATGCCTGCTGTCTCGCCGGTCGCCTGTGCCGCCTCGGTCACTTCTCCAATATGAGTCGAGACTTCTCTGGTTACCCGCGAGGCCTCAGTGATATTGGATGCGATTTCCGTGGTTGCCGCACGCTGTTGATCTACCGATGTAGCAATCTGGGCCGAGATGCCGGAAAGGTTCTCGATTGTCTCCGAGATTGAGGAAATGGCATTGACCGCATGGTTGGTTTCGGACTGGATCTCCGAAATCTGTTTGTCGATCTCCTCGGTCGCCTTAGAGGTCTGGGTCGCCAGTTCCTTGACTTCGGAAGCAACGACGGCAAAGCCCTTGCCCGCTTCTCCGGCCCGGGCTGCCTCAATCGTGGCGTTCAGCGCCAACAAATTGGTCTGTTCGGCGATATCCTGAATCAGCTTGACCACATCGGAAATCTGTCTGGCGGATTGCGCCAGTTTTTCAACGCGGGCGTTGGTAGACGTCGCCTCGGAAGAAGCGTGAGTGGTTATTTCGTTGGATGTTTCTACCTGACGGGACACTTCGGCGACGGAAGCGGCCAACTCCTCGGCAGCGGAGGCAACAGCTTCAACGTTATTGGAGGCCTGCTGGGAAGCAGATGCCACCTGGATTGACTGTGCAGAAGTATTTTGCGCGGTTACATTCATGTCTCCGGAGGCATCCTGAAGATTCTGCGCTGAACCCGTCACGACGGTAAGCATTTCCGTGACATTTTCATCAAAAGTCGCGCAAATAGCCTGAACCGCTTCCCCACGGGCCAATGCCCGCTGTTGTTGCGCCTGTTGCTCTTCAACCAGGTTCTTGCGATCATTCTCGGTATCGACGAAGACCTTTATAGCCTTTGCCATATTACCAACTTCATCCGCTCGCTCGGTGCCGTTGATCTTGATTTGCGAATTACCCTTGGCCAACTCGGTCATGGTGCCGATGAGGTCCGCTATTGGCCTATTGATAGAGCGGATAACCAAAAATGCCACCAACGCGGCAGTCACCATCCCGATCAGCCCCATAATAACAACCATCATGGCTACGGAATAGAAAGCATCGTCGAGATCGGTAACATAGCCGCCGGTTCCCAACATCCATTGCCATTCCGGCACCCCTTCCGACCAGGAATATTTGGTGAAATCGCCGATCACATTGCCGTTTTTGTCCTTCTTCGGCCAGAGATAAATAACCTCGCCGCCTGCATTTTTGGCATTTTCGATCAAGTCACGAACGAAATAGACGTCATTTTTATCCTTGAGGTGGATCAGGCTCTTTCCAACGAGACTTGGCTTGAACGGCAAGATGATATTGGTGCCATCCCATTTATATCCGAAAACATAGCCCCCGCCGTCAAAGCGGATGGCATTGATCGCGACCTTGGCCTGCGCTTGTGCCTCCTCACGGCTCAATTCTCCTGCCTTTTCCTTTGCGACATAATAATCGGCGATGGCCTTGGCAGATTGGGCGATATGTTTGTAGCTATCAAGGCGCTCCTGCCGCATCGAATTACGAGTGGCGTTAAGGGTGAGAGCTGCGATTGCGACGGTGAAAAGGAAGACAACCATTGCCGGAACGGCGATCTTCCAGGAAAGGGACATTTTGGAAAGAAACATGGTCAAGCCCCAAGCTGTGGTCCAATGTAAGTTGTGACTCACTATCGATCTTTATAAATAATATTTGGTAAATTCAAAGAAGATGCTGTCCTTGCGAAGGCTAAACATTCAGAACATCAACTCTGGGTTATATCATTGAATTTATCGCGTATTTTCTAAAGATCGCTTTCGCCGCCACTGGTTGCTTCGCTGCCGCTTCGCCACCTCAGCGCCATCATTTCGAAAGAACGAGATCGGGTTAATCTGTAAACCGATTGCAGGCTGAAGCCTTCGCACCCTGACAAGCAAGCACCGTTTGAATTGCGCGCCTTGTGGTTTATAATCATGTCATGCGAACTGTGACATCAAACAAAACAATCTTGCCTGCGGGGGGTGGTGCCTATGAGTTGCCCTCGCTGTCTGTTGGTGTCTTTCTGAACGATCAGCCCTCTCACCGGCTTGCTCATGCTTCATCTCGCGCCCGGCATTTGCCGCTTAAAAAGAATGAAGGCTGGATTTTGCCTGCCGGAAGCACCGGATTTTGTGAATATGACGAGGAACTGGAATTTATCCTTATCAGTCTTGATGAAACAATTCTGGCCGAGTTCGGGCTTGATAAGAATTTTGAATTTGGTGCCATTGTAGGAAAGCTGGATCCTCTGTTGCTTTCGCTTTGCCTGTCCATGCCCCAGATTGGTGAAACCGCCACGCTCTATCGCGAGACGATGTACCGGGCGCTTGCAGCCCAACTGGTAGAGACCATAAAACCTCTGCCGCAATGGCATATTGGCATAGAAGATAAGCGGCTTAAAAAGGTGCTTGATCATATTCATGACAATCTGTCCACGGATCTAACCCTGTCAGAAATGGCCAATCTTGCAGCTATGAGTCCGCCCCATTTCTCCAAAATGTTCAAAAAGACGCTTGGGGTCTCACCCTTGCAATATGTTATTGCCGCGCGGCTCGACCTTGCTTCGATTTTGCTGCGCACGACAAAATTGACAGTTGCGGAAATCTGCTGGCGAACCGGCTATCAGGATCTCAGCCGGTTCGGGCAGCATTTCAAACGCAAATTCGGCACAACACCCGCCGCTTTTCGCAAGCCTTAGAACCGTCTTCCGCGCCCGATAAAAAGGCGAGAAGACCTCTGCTCTTCATTCTCTTCTTGGGAGAGCGAGCTAAAAGCGGGTGATGACCGTTGCCCCGACCGATTGGAAATTGTCCATATTTGTGAGCGCTTCTGGAGCATCGGCGAGGCTGATTTCCTCGCCGACGAGGCGGGCGGGATCAAGTTTTCCCGATTGCAGCATATCAAGCATGGCCCCATAGCGGTGGGCCTGCATGCCATGACTGCCGAGAATTTCCAGCTCTTGCCCGATCACTCTGGCCATGGGCACGTTGGGGGTGGCATGACCTGCCAGCATCAGGCCAACCTGAACGTGCTTGCCGCGCGGGCGCAGATTGTCGATGGAATTAAAGCAAGTGACCGGATGGCCAAGAGCATCAAGCGAGACATGGGCCCCGCCTTTGCTGATCTCTCTGACCGCTTCAGCAACATTGGCAACCGATGCCCCATTGATGGCAGCAACCGCCCCCAGCTCCTGCGCCAAGGCCAGTTTTTCGTCATCAATATCAATGGCAATAACATTGGCCCCGACGGCATTGGCAATCATCACAGCGGACAGGCCAACGCCGCCGCAACCATGGACGGCCACCCATTGCCCCGCACTGGCCTTGCCCTGATCCACCACCGCACGAAAGGAGGTGGCAAAGCGGCAGCCAAGGCTGGCAGCTGCTGCAAAGCCAAGCTCGTCGGGCAGCGCCACCACATTAAGATCGGCCTGATGAATGGCAACATATTGGGCAAAAGAGCCCCAATGGGTAAAGCCCGGCTGCTCCTGATTGTGACACACCTGCTGGTGGCCGGCATGGCATTCAGGGCAGGATCCGCAGCCGCAAATAAACGGCACGGTCACCCGATCCCCCACCTTCCAGTTACGCACATCCTTGCCCACGGCTTCGATAATTCCCGCCAGTTCATGACCGGGAATATGGGGCAGCTCAATATCAGCATCATGCCCCATCCAGCCATGCCAATCACTGCGGCACACCCCCGTTGCCTCCACTTTGATCACCACCCCATGGGGCTGAGGCGTCGGGTCTGGCAAGGTAACGAGCTTTGGGGCTTCTTCAAATTTTTCATACAACACCGCTTTCATCTCGCTCATCCCTTTAGGCTTTCAGGTCATTTCCTGGCTAATGGCAGAGCGCAGGGTTAGCCCGCGCTCTGAACCAGACTATCACCATATCCGCCTTAAACCGAGCGTGTGATGCCACCATCAACACGGATATTCTGGCCCGTGATATAGCCCGCGCCGCTGGATGCCAGAAAGGCGACCGTTGCGGCGATTTCATCATAAGACCGCCCATAGCGCTCCATGGGAATGCGGGCTTTCCAGTCGGGATTTTCCGGCAAGCTGTCGATAAAGCCGGGGAGTACATTATTCATGCGCACATTATCGGCGGCATATTTGTCTGAAAACAGCTTGGTATAGGCCGCAAGACCCGCACGCATCACGCCGGAGGTCGGGAAAACCGGATCCGGCTCAAAAGCGGCAAAAGTCGAGATATTGATGATGGAGCCGGACTTTTGCTTGATCATGATGGGAGCGACAAGGCGCGCCGCACGCACGGCATTGAGGAAATAAACCTCCATGCCCTCATGCCAATCCTCATCGGAAATCTCCAAAATGGCGGCACGCGGGCCATGACCGGCGGAATTGACCAACACATCAATGCGGCCCCATTTTTCCATGGCAGCGTCCACCAGCTTTTGCAAATCTTCATTTGATTTGTTGGAACCGGTCACACCAATGCCGCCCAAGTCCTTGGCCAGTGCCTCACCCTTGCCAGATGACGACAGGATGGCAACCTTAAAGCCGTCCTCTGCCAAGCGGCGGGCTGAATCCGCGCCCATGCCACTGCCGCCTGCGGTGATAAGAGCAACCTTTGTCTCTGTGCCTTGTTTCTCGCTCATGTCTCTCTCCATAGATTGGTGACATATGTCTTACTCTTAGGGTGACGCCTGAGCGGGCTTTTGACCAATCAGTTATTCTGCGTTATGACTATAGAAATTCTACTGTCTTGATAGGAATTCCCATGCGCGACATGCCCCCTTTAAACTCACTCAAAGCCTTTGAAGCGGCTGGCAGACACCTAAATTTTCGGCTGGCAGCAGAGGAGCTGAATGTAACCCAAGGGGCAGTTGCACAACATGTTCGCGCCTTGGAAATCTTACTCAAATTCAAACTTTTTACGCGGCATGCGCGCGGCCTGTCCCTGACCGATGAGGGGAGGCGCTATTTGCCGCCCATCCGCCGCGCCTTTGACATGATTGCAGAGGCAACAGAAAACCTTGCCCCTAAAGAGACATTTGTGACCATCAGTTCAACCCCGTCTTTTGCCACGCGGTGGCTGGTGCCACGACTGGGGCTTTTCGCTTCCGATCATCCCGATATTCGCATTCGGCTTGATGCCTCCAACGCACTGGCAAATTTTCAAAGTGACGGGGTCGACATCGCCATCCGGCAGGGCCAGCCCCCCTTTGGCCCCGGTCTTATGGCCGATAGCTTGTTCGGCCCCGAGGTGATTGCAGTTTGTCACCCGGATCTGACGACAGGAGCGATGGCCATCCGGTCAGCTGAAGATCTGCGTCATCATACCCTTCTTGAAGATGCCCATGGCCATTGGCCAATCTTCCTTGATGCCGCACTTGGGGAGGAGCCTATACCGGAGATGAAGACCATCAATTTCAGCCAGACCTCCCTTGCCATTGATGCTGCCATCGCCCGCCAAGGGGTGGCGCTAACCAATCCGGCTCTAGTGGCGCAAGACTTGAACGAAAAGCGCCTGTGCCAGCCCTTTGATTTCTCGATTTCCACCGTGCAAGGTTATTATGCCGTCGCCCCAAGGGAGCCGCGCAACCCAGCGCTTGTTGCCCGCGTCAGAGACTGGCTTCTTGATCAGGCCCGTTCTGCGCAAACCCTTTAAGAGGGCGAGGATTCCAGCTAATAAGCCAAATGCATCTATGCACTCCAAAGCCTTGCACGAACCAAAACCGTCTCCAACCAAGACGCCAATAAAAAACCTTCCCGACCAAAGATCGGGAAGGTTTTGCTTGGACTTACAAAGGCTCAAGGTTACGTAAGGCCTATTCAAATTCAATGAGCAGGTCTTTTGCATCAATCTGGCCACCGGCTTCGGCATGCACGGCCTTGATGACGCCATCGCTCTCGGCGTGAAGGCCGGTTTCCATTTTCATGGCTTCGATGGTCAGCAACAAATCGCCTTCGCTCACCTTCTGGCCAGCGGCAACCGCAACCGAGGCCACAACGCCCGGCATGGGCGCGCCCACATGTTTGGCATTGCCTGCCTCTGCCTTGGCCCGCTGAACGCTATTGGCCTTAACCTTGGCATCGACCACACGGATCACACGGGGCTGACCGTTAAGCTCGAAGAAGACCTTGACCTCGCCCTCTTCGCTGGTCTCGCCCACGGCAAGAAGACGGATTTCCAAAATCTTGCCCGGATCAATCTCGGCGGTGATTTCCTCGCCCGGCTCCATCCCATAAAAGAAGGTCTTGGTTGGTAGGGTGCGCACAGGACCATAGCGGCGGTGACGGCCCATATAATCAAGGAAAACCTTGGGATACATGAGATAGCCATTAAGATCTTCATCATCCACCTTGAAGCCTTCCAGCTCGGCGGAGAGATCGGCGCGGGTCTGTTCCAGATCGACCGCAGCCAGATGCTTGCCCGGACGGTCCAGATTTGGTTTCTCGCCCTTAAGCACCTTATCAAGGATGCCTTGAGGGAAACCGCCTGCTGGCTGGCCCAGATTGCCCTTCATCATATCGATGACGCTATCGGGGAAGGCAACATCGGTTGCTGGATCTTCCACCTGCGCGCGGCTAAGGCCCTGGCTGACCATCATCAGCGCCATATCGCCCACAACCTTGGAAGACGGGGTCACCTTGACGATATCGCCGAACATCTGGTTCACATCAGCATATGATTGCGCCACTTCCGGCCAGCGCTCTTCCAGCCCCAAGGAGCGGGCCTGCGCTTTGAGGTTGGTGAACTGGCCACCGGGCATTTCGTGCAGATACACTTCCGATGCCGGTGCGGCAAGGCCGCTTTCGAAGGCCACATATTGCGCCCGTACACGTTCCCAATAGTCGGAAATTTCGCGCACATGGCCGATATCAAGGCCGGTGTCGCGATCGGTATGGCGCAAGGCTTCAACAATGGAGCCAAGGCAGGCTTGCGAAGTGCCGCCAGAGAAGGAATCCATCGCCGCATCGGCTGCATCAACGCCCGCATCGCTTGCCGCCAAAATGGTGGCCGCCGCAGCCCCTGATGTATCATGGGTATGGAAGTGGATCGGCAGGCCGACCTCTTCTTTCAATGCCTTGACCAGAACGCGGGCAGCGGCTGGTTTCAAAAGCCCTGCCATGTCTTTAAGGCCCAGAATATGGGCGCCTGCGTCGCGCAGCTCCTTACCCATGGTGACATAATAGTCGAGGTTATATTTGGCCCGGTCCGGATCCAGAATATCGCCGGTATAGCAAATGGTGCCTTCGCAGATCTTGCCGCTTTCGATCACCGCATCCATGGCAACGCGCATATTCTCGACCCAGTTGAGAGAGTCGAACACGCGGAAGACATCAACGCCCGTCTCTGCTGCCTGACGCACAAATTCGCGCACCACATTATCGGGATAATTGGTATAGCCCACGCCGTTGGAGGCACGCAGCAACATCTGCGTCAACAGATTGGGCATGGCAGTGCGCAAATCACGCAGGCGCTGCCAAGGGCATTCCTGCAAGAAGCGATAGGCCACATCAAACGTCGCTCCGCCCCAGCATTCAACCGAAAAGAGGGGGGAGAGATTGGTGGCGTAAGCGGGAGCCGCCTTGATCATATCAATCGAGCGCATGCGCGTGGCAAGAAGCGACTGATGCCCGTCACGCATGGTGGTATCGGTCAGCAAAAGCTGCTTCTGGTCAAGCATCCAGTCGGCCACAGCCTTGGCGCCCTTTTCCTCAAGCAAAGTGCGGGTGCCAGCAGGGGGCGAGACCGCATCCCCATGGCAAACAGGGGCCTTGGGTGCTTTGAGCGTCTCGGCCGGTTTGGCCCGGCCAATGGTCTCGGGATGGCCATTGACGGTGATGTCGGCAATATAATTGAGCACCTTGGTGCCCCGGTCGCGGCGCTTTTTAAAGCGGAACAGATCCGGTGTCTCATCGATGAACTTGGTTGTGTAAGTATCATCAAGGAAAGTGGGGTGCTTGAGCAGATTTTCCACAAAGGCAATATTGGTGGAGACGCCGCGGATACGGAATTCGCGCAGGGCGCGATCCATACGGGCAATCGCCCCTTGCGGGGTCTGGGCATGGGCCGTGACCTTCACAAGAAGAGAATCGTAATAACGGGTGATCACCCCGCCCGCATAAGCGGTGCCGCCATCAAGGCGAATGCCCATACCGGTGGCCGAGCGATAGGCGGTGATGCGGCCATAATCGGGGATGAAGTTATTTTGCGGATCTTCCGTGGTGATACGGGTCTGCAAGGCATGACCATTGAGGCGGATATCCTCCTGGCTCTGTTTGCCGGTGGCGTCTGCAATGGTTTTGCCTTCCGCGATTTTGATCTGGGCCTGTACGATATCAATGCCCGTCACTTCCTCGGTGACCGTATGCTCCACCTGCACCCGCGGATTAACCTCGATGAAGTAGAAATTGCCGCTTTCCATATCCATCAGGAATTCAACAGTGCCCGCGCATTCATAATTCACATGGGCACAGATCTTGCGGCCAAGATCGCAAATCTCGGCCCGCTGCTCTTCACTCAGATACGGGGCAGGAGCACGCTCCACCACTTTCTGGTTCCGGCGCTGGACCGAGCAATCACGCTCGAACAAATGATACATGCCGCCATGGCTGTCGCCCAAAATCTGCACTTCCACATGGCGAGCGCGGGTAATCATCTTTTCAAGATAGCCCTCGCCATTGCCAAAGGCAGCTTCGGCCTCGCGGCGGCCTTCAAGAATTTTCTCTTCCAGCTCATCAGGCCCATGAATAGGACGCATGCCGCGTCCGCCGCCGCCCCAGCTGGCCTTGAGCATCAAGGGATAACCAACCTCTGCCGCCTCGGCGCGGATGGCCTCCATATCATCGCCCAAGACTTCGGTTGCCGGAATGACCGGCACGCCTGCCTCAATCGCCACGCGGCGGGCCGAGGCCTTGTCGCCCAGCGCCCGCATGGTCGCAGCTTTAGGGCCGATGAAGGTGATGCCGTTTGCCTCGCAGGCATCCACAAAATCAGGATTTTCCGACAAGAGACCATAGCCGGGATGAATGGCATCAGCGCCAGACATTTTCGCAACCCGGATGATCTCGTCAATGGACAGATAAGCCGCAACCGGGCCCATACCCTCACCGATCCGATAAGCCTCGTCAGCCTTGAAACGATGTAAGCCGAGTTTGTCTTCCTCGGCAAAGACGGCAACCGTCTTTTTTCCCATCTCATTGGCAGCGCGCATGATGCGAATGGCGATCTCACCGCGGTTCGCAATCAGAATTTTATTGAATGATGGCATTAGCTATTCCTGGTTCTCTTATATGGCGCGCTGTAAATTGCATATTATTTCAGCACTCCATCAGGCAGACATAATGTCTTTTCGGTATGGTCCCGGCCTTATTTCCCCTGCGTTACGCTGGCTGGTTTCTTCAAAACATAGCCCAAAGGCCAATAAAGCTGCCCTTTAGTAGCAGAATTTTTGACAGGGTCTATACAAGAGTTGCATTCTTGTTGCTCAAAAAATAGGCAAACAGCATAATATTTTAAGAATACTACATTTGATGCATCAGATAGCCCTAAAATAGCAGTAAAATCACACAAACCCTGCAAATGAGCCTATTTTGTCTGGCATAAAACCCTTTCACGCCATTTGCTTCATGGCCCAAATTAGCACGCCGTCAATGCTGTCACCAAATGAGGCCTTGTCTGCCTTCCTCACATTCGCACCGCTAAAAAACATAGGCTGCTGTCATAACGTGAGCGGTTTTGAGCGTTTAAGGATATTAATCAAAAGTGACAGCAGAATGATCAGCGATCCGGCAATCTGGTTGATCTGGGCAGGCTCTTGCAGCACAAACCAGCCAAAGGACAGCGAGACCGGCAGTTCAAACGTGCCTGCAATGGCGCTGCGCAAGGAGCCCGCTGCCGTCGCACCCATGGGAAGTAACAGATTGGGCAGCAAGGTTGCGACAAAGGCAAGGCCAGCCGCTCCGATCCAGCCAAGATAGGAATGGGGCAGACCTAACCACCGGATGAGGCTTGCAGTCTGGCCATCTACCAGAGAAGCAGCCTCAGTTTGCGTGCTGGCCGCCATGGCCAGCCCCATTCCGCTGGGCTGGCTTAAAAGCTCGGCTGCAAAGATAAGGCTGGCCCCGACCAATCCTCCAAGCGTAATGGCAGCACTTACTGTCATGGGCTGAAGATCATGATCCTGCGTTGAGACCATGACAAGAATAATGCCGTAAGCGGCTGGGCCTAAAAAGGTAAGAAGCACCGAGGAAAGGGGCACTTTGCTTGTCTCAATCGGGCCGGCAACAAGCACCACGGCCACAAAGACCAAGACAAGGGAAAGCGCTTCCACTCTCGTGGGAAACTGGTGATAGAACAGCCCTTTATAAAGGGTGACAAAAAGCGGGAAAGAGAAAAAGATGATGGCGGCAATGGCCACATCCATATCGCGAATACCAATTGCATAACCATAAGTGCCAGCGGCCATGGCAAAACCCGCCAGCAGCAAATTCATCGCGGCCTTCCTGTCGGAGAGGAGCGCAGGCAAAAATACAGCAAAGATGAGGCAAGGCACCAGATAGCGCATCACCACCACCGTGCTGGGTGCCACACCATCCGCAAAAGCAATGCGGGAAAAATAGGGAATGGTGCCAAAACAGCTGGCCGCTGCAATCACCAGCAAGGTGCCAAGCAAGGGGGACTGAGTGCGAGAGAAGGACAATGCCACGCCAAATGCCTTTCCGGGCCTGCTTGATACAACCGCCATCCTTGTCAAATATGGCCAATCACACTGAACCCATCTGCCCTTGTGACACTTTCGCGCCCCAAAAAACAAGCGGCAATGCGACCATATTGCCAGCCGCACCCCAACAAATACGACCTCACCGAACAAAAAAGGCGGCCAGAGGCCGCCTTTTAAGTCAGATAATGATATCGCCTACTCGATATTGGCAAGCAATTGATCAAGGGATGCCTTGGCATCGCCATAGAACATGCGGGTATTTTCTTTATAGAAAAGCGGGTTCTCGATGCCGGAATAGCCAGTACCCTGACCACGCTTGGAAACAAAGACCTGCTTTGCTTTCCAGCATTCCAGAACAGGCATGCCAGCAATAGGGCTGTTTGGATCGTCCTGAGCCGCTGGATTGACGATATCGTTGGAGCCGATCACGATGGCAACATCGGTATCGGGGAAATCTTCGTTGATTTCGTCCATTTCCATCACAATGTCATAGGGCACCTTGGCTTCCGCCAGCAGCACATTCATATGGCCGGGCAGACGCCCTGCAACCGGATGAATGGCAAAGCGGACATTCTTGCCCTTTGCACGCAGGCGGCGGGTCAGTTCAGCCACATTCTGCTGGGCTTGCGCCACAGCCATGCCATAGCCGGGAATGATGATGACGCTGTCAGCATCTTCCAAAGCGGCCACAACACCGTCGGACTCGATTGCAATCATCTCGCCTTCTACTTCCATCGCCGGGCCACCGGTGCCGCCAAAGCCGCCCAGAATGACCGAGATGAAACTGCGGTTCATCGCCTTACACATGATGTAGGAGAGGATGGCACCGGAGGAGCCAACCAGCGCACCCACAACGATGAGCAAGTCATTGCCGAGCGAGAAGCCAATGGCTGCCGCTGCCCAACCGGAATAAGAGTTGAGCATGGAGACCACAACAGGCATATCCGCGCCGCCAATCCCCATGATCAGGTGATAGCCGATGAAGAGAGCTGCAACGGTGAGAACGAGAAGCGGGAAGATACCGCCGCTGTTAAGATACCAGATCAGGCAAATGAGAGAGATCGCGCCAGCCGCTGCATTGAGCATATGGCCGCCGGGCAACTTTTCAGCCGCTGATGTTACCTTGCCGGACAGCTTGCCATAAGCAATGACAGAGCCGGTAAAGGTGACAGCACCAATCCAGATGCCAAGCGCCAGTTCAATGCGCAGGATGCTCGCCTCTGCTGCTGTTTTCTTTGCAAGAAGCGCAACAAAGCCTTCCATGCCTTTGGCCATGTCTTTTGGCAGAGGCAGGGTTCCGTCCGGGCTCATCGCCAGAACATTGCCAAGCTCGATATGGGCGTTAAAGCCCACAAAGACAGCCGCCAGACCAACCAGCGCATGCATGCCGGCAACCAGTTCCGGCATCTGGGTCATTTCGACCTTGGAGGCCAGCATATAGCCAATCACGCCACCGCCTGCGATGAGGACAATGGAGAGGAACCAAAGGCCGGAGCCGGGGCCCATAATTGTTGCCAGCACCGCAAGGGCCATGCCGACAATGCCATACCATACGGCGCGCTTGGCGCTTTCCTGACCGGAGAGACCACCAAGGCTAAGGATGAAGAGAACAGCCGCAACCACATAGGCCGCTGTCGTAAAACCGAAATCCATGTCGCCCTCCTATGACTTCTGGAACATGGCGAGCATGCGCCGGGTAACAAGGAAACCGCCAAAGATGTTAATCCCGGCCATAAAGACGGACAGGGCGGCAAGGAGTATCACCAGCCAGGAGCCAGAGCCGATTTGCATCAAGGCCCCCAGAATGATGATGGAGGAAATCGCATTGGTCACCGCCATAAGGGGTGTATGCAAGCTGTGGGAGACATTCCAGATAACCTGGAAGCCAACAAAGCAGGCCAGCACAAACACGATGAAATGCTGCATGAAGCTGGCCGGTGCCACAGCACCCACAAGCAACATCAAGGCACCACCCACCCCAAGCAAGGTGAATTGCTGTTTGGTCTGGGCCTTGAAGGCAGCAGCTTCCTGCTCGCGTTTTTCCTCAGGGGTCAGCTCTTTTGGTGCCTCTTTCGGCTTGGCCGCAATCGCCTGAATTTTCGGCGGAGGAGGCGGGAAGGTGATCTCACCCTGATAGGTCACGGTTGCACCGCGGATCACGTCATCTTCCATATCATGAACAATCTGACCGTCTTTTTCAGGGGTCAGGTCTGTCATCATATGGCGGATGTTGGAGGCGTAAAGCTCGGAAGACTGGGTCGCCATGCGCGATGGGAAATCGGTATAGCCGATAATGGTCACGCCATTTTCGGTAACGATTTTCTCATCCGCCACGGTCAGCTTACAGTTACCGCCCTTTTCCGCTGCCAGATCGACAATCACAGAACCGGTTTTCATGCTGGCGACCATATCTTCGGTCCACAGCTCCGGCGCTTCGCGATTGGGGATCAGCGCGGTGGTGATAACAATATCAACTTCTGGGGCCAATTCGCGGAATTTGGCCAGCTGCGCTTCACGGAATTCAGGAGAGGAGACAGATGCATAACCGCCAGTGGCGGCGCCATCCTGCTGCTCTTCCTCAAAATCGAGATAAACGAACTCGGCACCCATGGATTCAACCTGCTCGGCCACTTCGGGGCGTACGTCAAATGCATAAGTGATGGCACCAAGGGAGGTGGAGGTGCCGATGGCGGCAAGACCGGCAACGCCAGCGCCAACAACCAGAACCTTGGCAGGAGGAACCTTGCCCGCAGCGGTGATTTGACCGGTAAAGAAGCGGCCAAAATTGTTACCCGCTTCAATCACTGCCCGATAACCGGCAATATTGGCCATGGATGACAGGGCATCCATCTTCTGGGCGCGAGAAATACGCGGCACCATTTCCATGGCAATAACATTGGCACCCTTGGTCTTGGCCAAGTCCATGCCTGCTTCATTGCCTGCCGGATTGAAGAATGAAATCAGTGTCTTGGATTTATTCAGCCGTTTCAGTTCGGTTTCAGACGGCTGCCGGACCTTAACGATGATATCGGATGCCTTCCACAATGCAGCTGCCGTTTTGATAATCTCAACGCCAGCTTCCTCATAGGAAGCATCTGAATACCCGGCCGCCAGGCCTGCCCCACTTTCAATGGCACATTCATACCCCAGCTTCTGGAGCAGCTTGGCTGAAGACGGTGTCATTGCGACACGAGATTCGCCCTCATAAAGCTCTTTTGGTGTTCCTATCTTCAAGATCGCTCCCCTCAATAAGAAATCTTTATTCGCTCTTAAAGTTAGCCCCTACAATCAACCGCTTACGTGCTGTCCCCAGGCCTATCCTGCCCATCGCGACCGATTGCTTGCCTTGCCTGTCATCTTTGACGCACAAGACCATTAGCAAACTTTCCTGTTCCAACATCCCGAAAAGACATAGCATATATGTTGCAATGCCCAAATATTTTCCAAGAAAAATTTCATCTCACGCAAAAATACACTTGGCGAGATCCAATCTTTGCCTTGAAAAATACTCTTCAGGATACTTTTTTCATTATCCCTGCCAGCCATCCTTTCTTTGGCTTTCCCGCGCGTGGAAAATCATTTTTTCTTAAAGAAAATCAACGATTCCGCACAAGACAGACGAGCGTCAGGCTGGCAGACTTGAACCGAGTATAGGGGAGAAAAGGGGCATCGCGACCATAGGACTTTAGGCGATCAGTCCTTTATTGCGGCTCCGCGCCCGCCTTGCGGATCTGCACCAGACAGGAGAGACGCGCAAAGCTGAAATACGATTGGGATCAACAAAAGAGGAAAAAACAAATAAACTCAACATGTTGAAGCCTTGTGCAATTTAACAAAGCTTATAAAGGTCTCTGAGTGGACCTGACCCAACTGCGGCTTAAAGTCCCACAACCAGTGGCTGGCGCTGTCTTTTCCTTCAGCACAAGCTCTTTAAGGCCCTCATGCAGATGTACCCAAAGCAAGCAAAAGCCTGAAAGATTGCTCCTTCAGGCTTTTCACACTTCAAAGAAAAGAAGACGCGGAGAAAATCAGCCGTCTTACAAACCCAATTTCTCATCGGGCACAATATCAAGCTGGTTGTTAAAGGCACGCACGGTGTTGACCAGAAGATAGGAAATGGTCTGCGGCCCGACCCCACCCGGCACGGGCGTGATGGCGCTTGCCACTTTTTTGACCTCATCAAAATCAACATCGCCCACAATGCCCGAGCCCTTGCCCAGATCGCGCAGGCGATTGATGCCCACATCAATGATCACAGCACCGGGCTTGACCCAATCGGCCTTGACCAGATGAGGCGAGCCAGCCGCGGCAACGATGATGTCGGCCGCTCGGCATTTGCCTTCAATATCGCGGCTGAGGTGATGGACAGAGGTCACGCTGCAACCTTGCTGGAGCAGCAATTCCGCCATAGGCTTGCCCACGATATTGGAGCAACCGATGACGGTGGCATCCTTGCCCTCAAAATCATCCACCACCATGCGCAACAGACGCAGGCAGCCCTGCGGCGTGCAGGGCGCCAGAGCATGATCAAGCCCTGCCATGAAGCGACCGAAATTAAGGGGGTGGAAGCCGTCTACATCCTTGGCCGGATTGATGGCATGAATAACCTTGTGGGTGTCCATGCCCTTGGGCAAAGGCAATTGCAGCAAAATGCCGTGAATATCATCATCATTGCTCAAATCATCAATGATGGAGAGAAGCTCGGCTTCGCTCAGATCAGCCGAATAGCGCAGCTCCTTGCTGTCGATACCGACCTTTTTGCAGCGGCGCACCTTGTTGGCCACATAGATCTGGCTGGCGGGATCTTCCCCCACGACCACAACCGCCAAATGCGGGCGCTTGCCGGATTTTTCTTCCAGTTGGGAGACAACAGCCGTTACCTCCTCATCGATCTGCGCAGCCAGTGCCACGCCGTCAATGATGCGGGCTTCTTGCATCAAATCCGCTCCTGTTTTTATTGGTTTTGATCTTGGCTCTTTGCCCACCACGGCACTTGATGCCAATTTTGCCATTCCGTTACGACAGCCTGTTCTGTCCTGCAAGGCCTGAAGGGGCAGATAATTGTAAAACCCCCATTTCAAATTCAGATTTTTCCGGCGGATACAGGTAATCCCCATCAAAAGATAGCCTACAAGCTGCTTTTGCGCCCCGAACCTATCGGGTCTGCTGCCCAAAGATAGGAGCAAGAACGCCAGATCCTTGCCTATTTGCGACCCGTTCGTGAAAAAGCGCCCACCGCATGATGGGCGATGCGAGGCAACAGTCTGGCGTTTGGCATAGATGCACCGGACTTCACTCATGTCGCATTTGACCCCTAGAATGTCGCATTTAGGGGTTCCGCAAGAAGTGCACCACGCTTAGCTAACTGGGCTTGCGGCACGAAAATCCAAGAGCCCCCCAAGAGCCTTATGAGCCTTACGAGCCAAACGGAGATATGACGGTGGATACAGCCAAATTACAACAGCTCAAAGATCTGATTGCAGAAAAAGGGGCCTTGCTGGCCGATGGCGCCACCGGCACTAACTTTTTCACCATGGGGCTGGAATCTGGCTGGCCGCCGGAAGAATGGAACGAGACCAAGCCGGACAATGTGCGCGCCCTGCACCAAAGCTTTGTCGATGCCGGCTCTGACATCATTCTCACCAACACCTTTGGCTGCAACCGTCACCGCCTCAAGCTGCACCATTTTGAAGGCAATGTGCGCAAATGGAACATGCTGGGCACCGAGCTTGCCCGCGAAATTGCGCAAAGCGTCACCGATCGCAAGGTGCTGGTGGCCGGATCTATTGGCCCGACCGGTGAATTGTACGAGCCCATGGGCGCCATGACCCATGAAGAAGCGGTCGACAGCTTTACCGAGCAAGCGCAAGCGCTCAAGGATGCGGGGGTTGATCTGTTGTGGATCGAAACCATGTCATCGCCGGAAGAAATCAAATCCGCGGCGCAGGCCTGTGCCTCAGTGGGAATGCCCTTTACCATCACTGCCAGCTTTGACAGTGCAGGCCGCACCATGATGGGTCTGCCGCCCAAAGGACTTGGGGATCTGTCCAGCTCGCTTGAGGCTGAAATTGGCGCTGCACCTGCCGCCATCGGCTCCAATTGCGGCGTCGGGGCGTCTGATCTGCTGGTTGCCATCCTGTCCCTTACCGAAGCCTATCCCGAGGCCATCGTCATTGCCAAAGCCAATTGCGGCATTCCTGAAATTCAGGGCGATAAGGTTGTCTATACCGGCACGCCGGACCTCATGGGCAAATATATGCATATGGCTCTGAATGCTGGTGCTTCGATTGTGGGCGGCTGCTGCGGCACCTCGCCTGAGCATCTTGCCGCAATGCGTAAGGCCATGGACAGCCACATACCGGGCGAGCGCCCGAGCGTAGAAGCCATTACCGAGGAAATCGGCTATCTGGTCTCACCCCCGCGCGACGACGAGAATGTCGCCCAAAACCGCCGCAGCACCCGCCGCCGCAAAAACTGATTTCGCTTTGGGCCGAGACCCCAGAGCATAGAGATAAAAAAACCGGCAGAGCAAACACTCTGCCGGTTTTTGTTTAAGCCTGTTTTCTTGACCCCTTAGCCGCGATTGCGGCGACCACCACGGCGGCGGGGGCGGTCCGAGCCTTCTGCGGTTGGGGCTTCAAAGGCGGGCAAGTCGCGCTGGCTGCGCAACAGGGGATAGGGGTCCACCTTGTTGGGGAAGGCCATGGCATTGACGAAATGCTCCTGAAACTTGGCCTCAACCGCAGTTTCCACCTTTTCAATAGCCCGTACGGCCCCTTCAATCTCGCGCCGGGCCTGACGGCTAATCAGCGCCTTGCGCGCACCAGTTCCCGCCGCATTGCCGACACCAGAGACGGCTTCAAGATTGCAATCGGGGATCAATCCCAGCACCATCGCATAATCAGGATCAATGAAAGAGCCAAAGGCACCGGCAAGCTTGATCCGGTCCACTTGCGTAATGTCCAGCTTGTCCATCAGCAATTTGGCACCGGCATAGAGCGCCGCTTTGGCCAACTGAATGGCCCGCACATCAGTTTGTTTGACCGTGAGCGGCACCACACCATCCCATAGCCGATATTGGTGGGTGCGCCCGTCGCTCTCCACCCGGGAGCTGCGCTCGGCCCCTTCGGCCCGGATCACCCCTTCGGAGGAGATAATCCCGCACAGATACATTTCGGCAATCACTTCCACAATGCCGGAGCCGCAAATGCCGGTAACGCCGACACTGTCGATCTGCTCGGCAAATTCCGGCTCGTCCGACCAATGGTCAACGCCAATCACCTTGATGCGCGGCTCCCATGTGTCACGGTCAATCCGCACCCGCTCAATCGCCCCCGGCGCTGCCCGTTGGCCGCAGGAAATCTCGGCCCCTTCAAAAGCCGGACCGGTGGGGGAGGAGGCGGCAAGCAGGCGGTCCTTATTGCCCAGAAGGATCTCGGCATTGGTGCCCACATCAATCACCAGCTCGGTTTCATCCGATTGGTAAGGCTGCTCGGCCAGCGCCACCGCTGCGGCATCCGCGCCCACATGCCCTGCAATACAAGGCAGCACATAGACCCGCCCCGCAGGATGGATAGAAAGGCCCAGATCCCGACCGGGAATATTTTGCGCATCCGACAAGGTAAGCGCAAACGGCGCGCCGCCCAGTTCCACCGGATCGATGCCCAAAAACAAATGATGCATAACCGGATTGGCCACAAAGACAGCCTCGACAATGTCCTCACTGGCAATGCCCACATCGCCCGCCAATTTGCCAATCAGGCTATTGACCGCATCGCGCACCGCCGTCACAAGATTGGGCAATTTGCCCGGATTCATTTGCACATAAGAGACGCGGGACATCAAATCTTCGCCAAAGCGGATTTGCGGATTGGAGGTGCCGGAAGAGCTGACCGCCCGACCATTGCGCAAATCGCACAGATGGGCGGCAATGGTGGTGGAGCCGATATCAACGGCCAAACCAAAAGCTGCCCGCCTCTCGCCCGGCCAAAGGGCAATGACTTTCGGCATCTGGCCTTCATCGCGGTAAATGGCGGCAGTTACCTGCCATTTCCCCTCGCGCAAAATGCGCTGAAGGGAGGAATTGAGGGCTGTATCAAGGGTAAGATGGGCGTAATCTTCGCCGCTTTCCGCCTCGATTGAAGCAAGCGCGGCGCGCAAGGACACAAGCAAGCGCGAAGCATCGCTCTCGCCTTTTTCCATATCCGGCTCTTCCACCATAACACTGACAAGACGGGTGGCGGGATCGGCATCGATTTTCAGATTTTCTGCCCGTTTGCGCACCACCTGACGGTTGATCTGCACATCTTGTGGCACATCCACCACCAGATCGCCTTCAATTTTGGCCGCGCAAGACAGGCGGCGCTCTTCCTTGAAGGGACGCAGGCGGGCATAGCGCTCTTCCTGCTCGGTGAAGGGGGAGAGGTGATCGGCGGATGAGGTGATGCCGTCTTTTGCAAAACTGCCTTCTGAGACTTCCACCTGACAGCGCCCACAAATACCGCGCCCGCCGCAGACCGATTCGATATAAACGCCAAGGGAGCGGGCGGCATCGAGCACCGGCGTGCCATGGGCAAATTTGCCGCGCTTGCCGCTTGGCTGGAAAATCACCATGGCCTCTTGGCTGGCAGCTAACGGCTGGGCCTCACGTCCGTCCTTTTTGGTGGGTGAGTTCATCACTTCCGGGGAATGCTGGTCCGACACAAATCACCTCTTACTGGTCACGCCCTTGCGCTTTGGATTGCAGCGCAAAGGAGAGTGTTACCTTATACAACAAGACCTGGAAAGGCCCCTCAGCCTTCCAGGATCTTGGTTCTTTGATCAAATCCCCCCATCACGAACAAGGAGGGATCCTATGGGCAGGGCGCGGGTCTTTAAGCTGCGCTGCCGCGGCGGCGACCACCACGGCGACGGCGGCCACCGGCTTCGCCTTCTTCACCTTCAGCGGCTGGCTCGCGGTTTGCCTTGATCCATGCCATACAATCAGGGTCCACGCCATTTAGGGTATCTGCGGCCCGAATGCCATCCAGCTCTTCTTTATGAAGCGGGTTCATAATGGCAGAGGTCATACCGGCAACAGAGGCCATAGCAAGGAAATGGGCATTCATCACATGACGATTTGGAATGCCAAAGGAGATGTTGGAGGCACCACAGGTGGAGTTGACCTTCAGCTCTTCTTTCAGGCGACGCAGTAGATGGAAGACCTGACGGCCTGCATCATTCATCGCGCCGATTGGCATAACAAGCGGGTCAACCACAACATCACAGGCAGGAATACCGTGATCTTGAGCGCGCTCAACAATCTTCTTGGCTACAGCAAAGCGAACATCCGGATCGGTAGAAATGCCTGTCTCGTCATTAGAGATAGCCACAACTGCCGCGCCATACTTTTTCACCAACGGAAGAACGCGCTCAAGACTCTCTTCTTCGCCGGTCACGGAATTGACCAGCGCCTTACCCTGATAAACCGACAGACCAGATTCCAAGGCATCAATGATGGAGCTGTCGATGGAAATAGGCACATCCACAAGGCTTTGCACCAGCTGGATGGTCTCAGCCAGAATGGCAGGCTCGTCCGCCAGCGGAATGCCCGCATTGACGTCAAGCATATGGGCGCCCGCTGCAACCTGAGCCAGAGCATCCGCCTTGACGGTCTCGTAATTGCCTTCTTTCATCTCGGCCGCCAGCTTTTTGCGGCCGGTGGGATTGATCCGCTCGCCAATAATGCAAAATGGCTGGTCAAAACCGATGATCACTTCTTTCTTATGTGAGCTTACGATGGTTCTGGTCATAGGGCGGCCTCGGATTTAAGTGGGGTTTGTTCGTTAAAAAAAGGGGTATGGGACCAGCTTTGGCGGCCATTGAGCCAATCGGCAGATTTGGCGACGCCCCCAAATGGATAGACATGCATCTGCACCAATTGTCCAGCTTTGCCTTCGGCAATGGCTTTCTCAAGCGGGTTCACCACCTTGTCAGGATTATAACCAGTGAGCAGCGGAATAAGAGAGGAGCCTTTTTTCTTCAAAAAATTGACCGAATTTTCAAGGCCCGCCACAGCGGCATATTTCATCAAGGTTGTGGTCTTGGCCGGACCGGCAATGCCCACATGAACGGGGAACTGATTGCCCCAGCCTTCAATCTCTTCAAGCCATGCCAGAATGCGGTCCGCATCAAACCCGAACTGGGTCACAAGGCGGAAAGCCATATCGCTATCCTTGGCCACCTCGTGCTTGTCCATCAGGAACTGGCGGATGACATCAGGGGCAATGTCCGGCGCGCCTGTTGGATGGCCTGCAACGGCGATTTGCTTGATGCCGCGGCGATCAAACGCGCCAGTGCGGATCATATCAAGGGAGGAGCTGATGGGGCCCGGCGTTGGCGCTTCCCCTGCAATAGCAAGCACCTGCTCGACACCGGCTTCCTCGGTCAAACGGCCAAGGCGGGTCTCGAATGCCTCGTGCGAAGCAAAACGGCGGGCGGGGAAGTGAGGAACAGCCTTATGCCCGCTATCAGTCAGGCGTTTGCAGCCTGCCACGATTTGCTCTTCTGTTGCATTGCCGATATCCGTTACATAAACGGTGCAGCCCGCTGGCAGCGATGCATAAACGTCATCGCGCTCGACAGCCTGTTTGGGAGACACTTCAATAGAAGCAGAGAATTTCCCGGCAGTGTTCAAGATTTGAGATGTCATCCCATCAGTCCTTATTCTCATAACCATCCGAGGAGGCAAGGGCAATCAGGCGATCCTTGGGATAGTCGGCCAGCAGGGCTTCAATCCCTGCATCCGCTTCCGCTTCCAGATCGTCAGACACAGTGACGGGGCTTGCCCGGCGCCAATCATTCAGATAGGCATCCGTCTCGTCCGCGCCGTTTTTCATTGCACATTGGTCAATGGCCTTGATGAAGATCTCGGGCAATTCGCGCTTTGCGCTGGTCCGCCCCTTTTTGACAATCACCTGAGCGGGAATATCGCGCCAATAGACAATGATTTTCTGTGCCACTCTTTTTCTCCCTGAACAGAGCCATTTTGCAGGCTCTTATGAAGATTATTTTTCACCACCGGGCAGGGATCGAGCTATCCTGTAGGCGACATCGGCAAGCATAAAAACGGCGGCAAATACAAGAATTCCGGTCGTTGCAAAAGTGCCAAAAGCCCAGCTTTTGCAAGCATTGTCCGCAATTTTGCGACAATAACACCAAGACGACATTGACTATTCAAAATACGACAAAAACAACGAAAGCTGGGCCAACACCCAGCCTGCCTTAAAGGCAGACCTCAAAGTACTAAAATGCCTTGGCAAAGGGGCGATTGAGGAAGCTTTCCATATCGCCATAACCGGTGCGGCGAATCTCAAGCGGCAGATCAAGCCTCTTGGCTGCCTCATAGGCACGGGCGTTCAGGCATTCATCATCGGACTGGGCCAGATAGACCAGCTTCTCATAATGCTGGAAATAGGTGTCGCGCAATTGGGGGAAGCGATCCAGCCCCAAGGGGCGAATGATCATGGCATCAAACTGGCGCACCAGAAAATCGGTGAGATAGAAGCTGGAGAAATCATCATCCGCTTTTTCTGCAAACAGGGCATTGCCCTCATAAAAGGCATAGCAATGGGGTCCGGCAATCCGCTCAACGCCTTCTTCTTCCAGCACTTTGTCAAGAAGGCCACCCGTGCCACAATCACCAAACCCGATCAGGATATGCTCATAGTCATCGCGATGTTTGTGAATGGCTGCACGCACCGCATCAGGAATATCTTGCGGACGATTGTGCAAATTGGCAGGCAGGCATGTAAGCGCCAAAGTATCAAGGCCAAGGCGCTCGCGGATATCCAGCACTTCCTTTGCCAAAGCCCCGCAGGCAATCACCAAAGTGGTGGCCCCTTTCGCCTTTGCATAGGCTTTTGCGCGGGTTCCGGGGCGGGAGCGGGCGGCAATCTGGTCGTCGCTCGCTCCTTCATCAATGAGGTCAATCCCGTCTTCCAGATTACGATCCGGCTTGGCTATAACGGAAAAAGACGCATCCGCAGCCTTATCCTCTTCGCTCAAAGAGGATCCGGCGTCATAGAATGCGTCTTGTTTATCCATAATTTCCGTCCTGCCTGGATAGGATCAGGGGATCTGACTGAAGGATCAAGCTCCCATCTGATTGTGTTTTCTGGCGATCAGCTCTTTTGCCATTTCCACGGCAACCGCTGCGTCGCGGCAATAGGCATCGGCCCCGATGGCTTCCCCGAACTCTTCGTTCAGCGGCGCACCACCAACCATGACGATATAATCATCGCGCAGGCCTTTTTCCTCAAGCGTATCAATCACCACTTTCATGTAAGGCATGGTGGTGGTCAAAAGAGCGGACATGCCCAAAATGTCGGGCTTATGCTCTTCGAGCGCTTCCAGATACGCCTCGACCGGATTGTTAATGCCGATATCAATCACATCAAAGCCTGCGCCTTCCATCATCATGGAGACGAGGTTCTTGCCGATATCGTGAATGTCGCCCTTTACGGTGCCAATCACCATTTTGCCCATGCGCGGGGCACCGGCTTCGGCCAAAAGCGGCCGCAGGATGGCCATGCCAGCCTTCATGGCATTGGCAGACATCAGCACTTCCGGCACAAACAGAATGCCATCGCGGAAATCGACGCCAACGATACGCATCCCTTCAACCAAAGCGTCGGTCAGGACTTTATAAGCAGGCCATTTCCGCTCGAGCAGAATTTCAACGCCTTCTTCAATTTCCTCGGCCAGACCGTCATAGAGGTCATCATGCATCTGCGCGACAAGATCTTCGTCGCTGAGGCTACGCAGGTCGATATCTTCTTCCTCAGACATTCAGTCCTCCACATTTGCCTGTTTGTCTCATCTTGATGGACAAAAATACCGTGCTTTTTTCCATCCAGACTGTCGACAAAGCGACATAGGCTTTGAGAATCTACGACATTCGTGGCGATATCCGCATTTTGCTAGGCCTCATCGTGGGTTAACACTCCCTTTATGCAGCCCCTTTGGTTCCTATTTGTGAGCCATCGCAAAAGAAAAGCCATATTTTTGCCTGCCATTTGATTTTTTCCATGGTGCGGCATTGCGCTGATTTGATAATCAACAAAAAGCTGGTCACAATGACCCTAAAGATGAAAGACATCAGGACCGATCCCAGTTTAGGACAGAACGTCATGAAAATTGCCTATGTCATGCCCCAAGGCAGCCTTGTTCTTACGCATCTGGCCGAGCGCCTGCAAAAGGCCGACACCCGCGCCTGCGGCATTGTGCAGGTCGAGAATACCAGCGAAGAGGGCCACCGCTGCGATATGGAAGTTCAAGTCCTGCCTGATGGGCCGATCATCCCCATCACCCAATCACTGGGCAAGGAGGCCACCGGTTGCCGCCTCAATCCATCCGCTTTGGAAGATGCCACCGTCGCCGTTGACAAGCTGATGGCCGAACCGTTTGAAATTTTCATTCTCAACAAATTTGGCGAGCAAGAGGCCAATGGCCGGGGCTTTCGTGATCTGATCGCCAAGGCGATTGAAAAGGAGGCTGCCATTCTTGTGGGCACCAACACAATCAGCGAGCAGGCCTTTCTTGATTTTACCGGCGGTGCTGCCGAGCGGCTGGAGCCGGAGCTGGAGCCATTGATGAACTGGCTTTCAGCCAGTGACGATTAAGATCGGCTATAAGATGTAGCCATAAGAAAAGGGGCGAGAAATCTCGCCCCTTTTTGCATCTATTTTATTTTCTCTGTTTGCCTTTAAAAGCAGATCAGATCTCACGGCCTTAGATATTGCTATCAGGGAATTCTGATTTACGGCGGGCAACAAAATCCTTGAGCGCATCATCCACCGCCACATCAACCGCAGGCGGGGTATAATTGGCGAGCATTTCCTTCCACTGGGCATTGGCGCGGGTGGCTGCATCCAGCTTGCCATCGGCTTCCCATTGCTCAAAGGAATTGTTATCGGCAATGGTGGAGCGATAGAAAGCGGTTTCGAAATTGCGCTGGGTGTGGGCCGCGCCAAGGAAGTGACCACCGGGGCCAACCTCGTTAAAGGCATCCCATGCCATGGCATCATCCGACAAATCAATACCCTTGGCCATCACATGCATCATCCCCAACTGATCCGCATCCATGATCAGCTTTTCGTAAGAGGAGCACAGCCCCCCTTCCAGCCAACCGGCGGAATGCAGGCAGAAATTAACCCCGGACTGAACCGTTGCCAAAATCGTATGGGCGCTTTCCTGGGCTGCCTGCGCATCCGGCAGTTTGGAGGCCGTAAAGGAACCGCCTGAGCGGAACGGCAAACCGAGACGACGGGCAATTTGCGCCGCTCCCGCCAGAAGCAGTGATCCTTCAGGCGAGCCAAAGGTCGGCGCACCGGACTGCATGGAGATGGAGGACACAAAGGCCCCAAAGACCACCGGCGCACCGGGGCGGATAAGCTGGGTCAAAGCTGCTGCTGCCAGCCCCTCGCAATAGACTTGCGACAAAGTCCCCGCAATGGTGACCGGGCTCATGGCCCCTGCCAGAATGAAAGGCGAGACGATACAGGCCTGATTGGCCCGCGCATAGACTTTTAGCGCGCCAAGCATGGTTGCATCAAAGACCATGGGGGAGTTTGCATTGATCAGCTGGATCATGACGCAATTCTGATCAACAAAATCCTCACCAAAGGCAATGCGGGCCATAGCGACAGAATCTTCTGCCCGCTCTGGTGCCGTGACAGAGCCCATAAACGGCTTGTCGGAATATTTCAGATGCGCATAAACCATGTCGAAATGGCGTTTGTTCACCGCCACATCCACCGGCTCGCACACTGTGCCGCCTGAATGGTGCAAATGGGGCAGCATATAGGCCAGTTTGACGAAATTATTGAAGTCTTCAATGGTGCCATAGCGGCGACCCTTGTCGAGATCGGTCACAAAGGGAGGGCCATAAACCGGCGCAAAAACCGTGTTATTGCCACCAATCTGCACCGAGCGCTCGCGATTGCGGGCATGCTGGGTAAATTCGCTTGGTGCGGTCTTGATCAGCTCGCGCAGCATACCCTTTGGAAAGCGCACCCGCTCCCCGTCGACATCGGCACCGGCGGCCTTCCAAATCTCCAGAACTTCAGGATCTTCGCGGAATTCAAGGCCGATTTCCTCAAGCATGCGATCTGCCTGATCCTCAATGCGCTGCAAGCCTTCTTCCGACAGATATTCCATCAATGGAATCTGGCGTGTCAAATAGGCTGGCGCTGCAACCGGGCTTGCTGAACCACCACGGGACTGGCGGCGTGCGGCGCGGCCGCCACCACGTCCTGCGCGCCCACCGCTTCTTGCTGGCGTATCTGTCATCAAACGATCCTCTCGAAAAGTCTTTGCCCGCTCACTTTTGCATGGTGGCAGGCTATGGATTTTTTTCCAGTTTGCCGTCACATTTGATCTTGAGGGGGCCTGATTGCGTCTTCAATTCGCCCAAATGCGACATGATCGGCCAATTGGCAATATGGCGGGATCAGAACACTTCCTGTCGCAAGAAAGCTGTTGCGGCCTGTCAAGGTTTTCTAAGCTTGCGACAAGGACAGTGTATCCACACTATTGCGCATTCGATCCATGACGAGCCGTCGCCATCCGGTCTGCTATATACCTTAACCGATAGGGTCAAAAAGCAGGGGTTACGCGAAAGCCGGATCATACGGGAGGAAGACTATGAAATCTCACGCACGTGTTGTTGTTATCGGAGGGGGTGTGGTTGGCGCATCCACTTTGTATCATCTTACCAAGAAGGGCTGGACAGATGTCGTTCTGATTGAACGCAAAGAGCTGACATCCGGCTCCACATGGCATGCGGCCGGCCTGTTGCCCCTGTTCAATCTCTCCTATTCCGTGGGTCAGATTCACAAATATTCCGTCAATCAATACCAAACGCTGGAAGAAGAAACCGGCCAGCATGTAGGCTTGCGTCAGGTCTCCAATATCCGCCTTGCCCGCACGCAAGACCGTCTGGACGAATACAAATATTATGCCGGTGTCGCCAAGACCATTGGCGTGGATGTTAATTTCATCACCCCGGAAGAAGTTCAGGAAATTTGGCCGCTTTACAATCCCGATGGCATTATCGGCGCGATCCAGCATCCCGATGATGGCTATGTGCAGCCAGCCGATCTGACACAGGCTTACGCCAAGGGCGCGCGCGCCGCTGGTGCCGAGATCTATCGCTACACCACCGTTCTGGGCATTGATGAAAAATCAAATGGCGAATATGTGGTCAAGACCGACAAGGGCGATATTACCTGCGAGCATATCGTCTCCTGTACTGGCTCTTTCGCCCGCCAGACCGGCGCTATGCTGGGGCTGGATGTGCCTGTCATGCCGGTCGAGCACCAATATATCGTCACCGAGCCCCATGATGCCATTCGCGAATTGCGCGAAAAAGGTCTGCCGGAAATGGGCGTTCTGCGCGAGTCCGACAGCTCTTGGTATATGCGTGAGGAAAATGGCGGCTTGCTGCTTGGCCCTTACGAGATCGGCGCACCGGCTTGCTACAAGGACGGCCCGTCTTCCGAGTCTGAATATGAGCTTTTCCAGGAAGATCTTGATCGCCTGATGCCTTATATCGAAACCGCGATCGAGCGTGTTCCCGCCTTTGGCGAGGTGGGCATCAAACAGGTCTATAACGGCGCGATTGCCTATACCCCTGATGGCTCGCCCATTGTCGGCCCTGCCTGGGACAAAAAGAATGTCTGGCTCAATGAAGGCCATTCCTTCGGCATTACCGCCGCTGGTGGCTCTGGCTGGCAGCTGGCTGAATGGATTGTGGAAGGCGAGCCAACCATCGACATGATGGGCGTTGACCCCCGCCGCTTTGGCCCATATGCCACCCGTGGCTACCTGCAGGAAAAATGCGAAGAAGCCTATGCAGCCGTCTTCACCGTTCACTATCCCGATGAAGAGCGCGCCGCTGCCCGTCCGCTCAAAACCTCCCCATGCTATAGCCGCATGAAAGCCCTTGGCGCGGTCTTTGGCTCTGTTTATGGCTGGGAGCGCCCCAACTGGTTCGCACCTGAAGGCTATGAGCTGAGCGAAGAAGATCTCAACCTGCCGGATGTGCTTCTCAAAGAGAACCATTCTCCTGCTCTGGATGATGGCCGCATCGTTGAGAAATATTCCTTCCGCCGCTCCAACTATTTCGAGCATGTGGGCAATGAGGTCAAAAACACCACCGAGAATGTCGGCCTTCTCGATCTGACCGCCTTTGCCAAGGCAGAGGTGAAAGGTCCGGGCGCTGAAGCGTGGCTTAACAAGATTACCTCGAACAAAATGCCAGCCAAGACAGGCCGGATCATCCTCTCCTATTTGCTCACCGAGCAGGGGGGCATCCGCGCTGAATTCTCCGTGCTGAAAACCGGTGACCAGAGCTATTATCTGGTCTTTGCAGGGGCATTCGAGCGCCACGATTATGACTATCTGCAAAAACTGCTGCCAGATGATGGCTCTGTTTCTCTTGAATTGGTCACCACCAAATATGGCGTTCTGGTTCTGACCGGTCCAAAGGCCCGCGATGTTCTGGCAAAAGTCACCGATACCGATGTCAGCAACGAAGCCTTCCCTTGGCTAACCGGCAAGCCCATCAATGTGGGCAAGGCCTCTGCCATGGCAGTGCGCGTGAACTTTGTTGGCGAGCTGGGCTGGGAGCTGCATCACCCGATCGAGCAGCAAAACACCATCTTCGACCTTCTGATGGAGGCGGGTGCCGAGTTCAACATCAAGCCGTTCGGCATTCGCGCCATGGATTCCATGCGCCTTGAAAAGACCTACAAATTCATCGCCCGCGAAATGTCCATCGAATATAGCGCGCTGGAAAGCGCCTGTGGCCGCTTCATCAACAACAAGAAGGGCGATTTCCTTGGCAAAGCCGGTCTTGAAGCGGCAGAAGCTGCTGGCCGCAAATGGGATCTGGTCACCATGGAAGTCCATGGTGTTACCGATGCCGATGCCCGCGGCTCCGAAGCCATCTATAAAGATGGTGAGCTGGTTGGCCGTGCGACCTCTGGCGGCTATGGCTGGCGTGTTGGCAAAAGCCTTGCCCTTGCCATGGTGCCACCGGCAATGAGCGCAGAAGGCACAGAATTCGAGATCGAAATTCTGGGCAAGCGTCATAAGACCACCATCATCGGGGAATCCCCGTTTGATCCAACCAACGAGCGCCTGCGCGCTTAATGCGCCAATGCGCCTGATGCATCTGTTTTTTAAGGTCCCGACCGGTTTTTATCGGGGCCTTAAACAGGGCCTTTTCAGGCCCTATTCAAGTTTCTGGTGAGCGAAAATAAAGCCCCCGCAGATTAGCTCTGCGGGGGCTTTTTGCATTTTGTGTGTTTGTTTCTGTGCCAAAGCTTTCGGCATTTCCAGCGCTAGAAAATAATCAGTGCGCCTTACCCATTTTCTTGGCCGGTTCTTTAAAGATATTTTGCCGCTCCATGGTGGGCGTATGGCCAAAATGTTCGCGATAGCATTTGGTAAAATGCGAGGTCGAGGTAAAACCGCAGGCAATGGTGATGTCCAAAATGGCCTGATTGGTCCGGCGCAGCAAATTGCGCGCCGCTTCCAGCCGCAGGCGCAGGTAATATTGCCCCGGAGTTGAATCAAAATATTTGCGGAACAGGCGCTCCAATTGCCGCGAGGAGATATCAAGCGTCATCGCCAATTGCTGGCAACTCAAAGGGTCTTCGATATGATCATTCATGGCTGAAACCGCCGCCAGCACCTTTTGGTTATTCACCCCAAGGCGGCTTTCCAGATCATAGCGCTGGGTCTCTTCGCCCGTGCGGATTTGCTGGTGAAGGGCCACTTCTGCCACTTCCTGCGCCAGCGAGATAGACTGCGAATAGGCGATATACATCAGCATCATATCCATCGCCGCCGTGCCACCTGCGCAAGTCATGCGCTTGCGATCAATCTCAAAAATATCGTTGGACAATTCGATATGGGGGAATTCCTCCCGGAAGGATCGCAGATTTTCCCAATGGATGGTGCAGCGATAATCATCGAGAAGATTAAACTTGGCCAGCAAATGGGTCGCCGTGCAGAGGGAGCCCAAAATCGTGCCTCGGGATGCAAGCTTACGAAGCTTTTGTCCCACCAGCGGTGGCGGGGTGATGCGCTCCACCTGAATGCCGGTGACCAGAAGCGCAATATCTGCCTCTTCCAACTCGCTTAAAGGCGCGTCGGCTGAGACTTCAATATGATTGCTCGACATGACAGGCCCGCCATCCACGGAATGGATAGACCATGTGAAAAGCTCGTGCTGCAACACCCGATTGGCAAGGCGCAGCGGGTCAATGGCCGAGGCCAGCGCCACCATCGAGAAGCGATCAAAAATGATGAACGCAACATGTTGCGCCCGATCCTTATCGCCTGAATAGGCGCGAAAATGTGTTTCCCCAACAGCCATATAATTGGTCCCCTAAAGACTGTTTCCCAGTTCTTTGCCCAGTTTGGATTTTCAAATTTGACCAAAATTTTTCTTGCTGGCAAGTCAAAAAAACGTGGGCGCAAAGTTACGCGCACGCCCATAGGGAGGGGCGTATTTTTACGTATTTCTGCCCTTTAGGCAGAACCAGCCTAAAGGCGAGCCAACCAACAAAGCCCCGGCTTGCGGCGAATTCAGAATAGGAGATGTCGCAAATGCACCAGTGTCATTTCCCTGTCATGCGATGCTTTCGCTCATCCATGAAGGATCTCACTGTTTTGAATTCATCATTCGGGAGGAAACAATGGTCAATTCAGATCAACCCAACGATACTCCAGACGATAGTAAGTATCGTTTGGGGCAAGATAATGTGCAAGTCCTCGGGCTTGACATTCACAACCCTGTTTTTGGCATCTCTGCCGTCGTCATCGTACTGTTCGTGCTGCTTTCTCTTCTCTTTCAGGAAAGCGCCGGAGCCTTTTTTGGCTGGCTTCGTCCAACCATGACCAATGCCTTTGACTGGGTTCTGCTCTCTGCTGCCAACCTGTTCGTGCTCTTTTCCCTTTTGTTGATTGTCACTCCCTTGGGCTCTATTCGCCTCGGCGGCAAAGATGCCAAGGCGGATTACAGCTATGCGGGCTGGTTTGCCATGCTGTTTGCAGCGGGCATGGGCATTGGCCTCATGTTCTTTGGCGTCTCCGAGCCTCTGTCGCATTATGGCAGCTCCTTTGGCGGCACCGCGATGGAAAATGGCGTGCGCACCGACTGGGCACCTCTTGCAGGGGCTGCAGGCGATGTTGAAGCCTCTCGCCAGCTGGCGATGGCTGCCAGCATTTTCCACTGGGGTCTGCATCCCTGGGCCATTTATTCCGTTGTCGCGCTGGCCCTTGCCTTCTTTAGCTACAATCGGGGCCTGCCGCTTACCCTGCGCTCAGCCTTCCATCCGCTGCTTGGCGATCGCGTCTGGGGCTGGCCGGGTCACCTCATCGACATCCTTGGTGTTTTTGCCACCCTCTTTGGTCTTGCCACCTCTCTTGGCCTTGGGGCCGAGCAGGCTCTGGCGGGTCTTAACTTCCTGTTTGGTTGGGAAGTCAATGGCACCAACAAGGTTTTGCTGATCATCGGCATTACAATTGTTGCGCTGATTTCCGTTGTTGCCGGTCTGGAAGCCGGGGTCAAGCGCCTGTCCGAGATCAATATGGTGCTGGCTTTTGGCCTTCTGATCTTCATTTTCGCGCTGGGTCCAACAGGCTTCATTCTCTCCGGTATGGTTGAGAATATGGGCGCTTACCTCAAAGAAATCGTGCCTCTGTCCAACCCGTGTGGCCGCGAAGACCAGAACTTCATGCAAGGCTGGACTGCCTTCTACTGGGCTTGGTGGATTTCCTGGGCGCCTTTCGTGGGCATGTTCATTGCGCGCGTCTCCAAGGGCCGCACCGTGCGCGAATTTGTCATCTGCGTTCTGATCATTCCAACCATTGTCAGCGTGCTCTGGATGTCCACCTTCGGCGGCGCAGCCATCGATCAGGTCATCTCTCATGGCAACGAAGCAATCTCGGCTGCCGCACAACCGGTCAAATTGTTTGAAATGGTCAAAGCCTTCCCAATGACGGAATTGCTGTCTCTGGTTGGTATCATTCTGGTGATTGTCTTCTTCGTCACCTCTTCCGACTCCGGCTCGCTGGTCATTGACGGCATCACCGCAGGCGGCAAGATCGATGCCCCTGTCGTACAGCGTGTCTTCTGGGCCATTTTTGAAGGTCTGATCGCCATCGCCCTGTTGCTGGGCGGCGGGTTGGGAGCCTTGCAGGCAGCATCCGTTGCCACCGGTGTTCCCTTCACCTTCGTCCTGCTTGGCATGATGGTGGCCATTTTTGTTGGCCTTCGTCAGGACTATAAGCGCGGACAATAAGCGCATAGATGGACTGAGGGGCAGACGATCCGCCCTCAGTTCTTCAGACTTCATCCTCGCGGGGGGCCACCCTTGCGAGGATTTTTTATGCCCGTTCGCCGATCTCTTCCTCTAACAGATCCCTTTGATACTGGCTGGGGGTCTGGCCGAAATGAGCACGGAAAATCTTGATGAAATGGGAGGCATCGCAAAAGCCGGTGGCAAGGGCTATTTGCGAGATCGACTGTTCGGACTGTTTCATCAGATATTTGGCCTGCTCAAGACGGATCAGCTTGTCAGCCTGCGCGGGCGAGATGCCCAATTCGCTCTGGAAATGCCGCTCAAGCTTGCGCCGCCCGACCTTGAGGCGCTTTGCAATCATCTCAATGGTCGGGGGGCTGTCCATCATTTGCTGCATCATCAAAAGGGCCCGTTTTACCAGATCATCTTTGGTAACAAGGCCGCTGGGAATGCCCGGTTGAGCCTTGGCTCCATCCAGCACATCATCAATGATCATGATGTGAAGGCTCTTGCGGGCATAAGATGGACCCACATGACGCGCCACCAGATAGGCCGCCAAATGGGCCCCACTGGTGCCCCCCGAGCAGGTGATCCTGTCGCGGTCCACCACGAAAATCTGGTCCGAGACCGGCTCCAGCCCGTCAAACTGCTCTAAAAAATCATCGCGGTGGAACCAGCTGATGCAGCAGCGCCGCCCCTCCATCAGGCCGATTTTGTGCAAAATGAAGCTGCCGGTACACAGCCCCACCAGCGAAATATTGGCCCGCGCCGCCCGATGCAAAAAGCGGATATAATCGGGCTCAAGATTGTCGATCTCGTCAATCAGCCCGCCGACCACCACGATATAGTCAAAGCGCGAGGGGTCCCCCAGCCGCTCGGTGGGAGAGACCGGCACCCCGCAACTGGAGGTCACCGGATTCATCGAAGAAGAAATAATCTGCCACTGACACAGGATCGGGCGACTGCCGTCCCCCTCGTCAGCCGAGAGGCGCAGCACATCCACAAAACTGGCAAAGGCGCTTAGGGTAAAGCGCTTGGCAAGGATGAAGCCAACGGTTAATCTGGCTGTTTGAAGCTTTGGTTTCTTCTCAGCCATCAAAGGCCCCCATTTGTAAAGTTCGGTCTTTTGAGTTTGGTCATCAAACCCGCCTCTTTCCGCCCGTTCGGGCGCGCCTGTTGCCATCCGCGCAGCCAAAGGCACCAAGGGGATGCAAAGACTGGCGGACAGGGGGAGGAGAGTCGTAAATATACTATATTTCCGACGGGATTATACCATCATTTCAGACCCAGTTCGACAACAATCGATCAGTCTGTTTAAAGAGGAAGCTGCCGTGACCCATTTTTCCGCTCTGTCGCTTGTGCGCAACGCAATGACCGGCCATAAAAACTGGCCGCAGCAATGGCCCGATGCCACCCCCAAGGCCGAATATGACGTGATTATCGTCGGGGCCGG
>JAOAQZ010000017.1 GCA_025210795.1 Cohaesibacter sp.
GCTTAAAAGTGAAAAATCAAACGGCTTGGAAATATAGCCGTTATGCACCCAGACTTTTTGTCCGTCAGCCAAGGCAACATGGCTCCACTCGCCCTGCCGGTCCAACTCAACCAAATGATCATTCGCCTCAAGACGGGTGATGATGTCATACTCGCCGCCGGGGCCAGAGCGGGCATTAAGCCGGATATTCTGCACTCGATAAACCGGATTGCCTGCATTGTGAAGCTGCCCCTTCGCCTGCCCATCCTCAGGTCCGGTGCTCTGCATAGTGCTTGCAACATGCAGGCGCTTGCCGTCAGAAAAGCTGTTGTGAGGCTGTTTGCTGCCAGTGTGCGGCTGAGCAAATGTGAGCCTGCTGGCCCTAACCATGCTGGAAGAGGCGAGGCATCCGCTCTTGGCGATATTCAGCGCCGCGCCACCTTGCTGGCCCTGCTCGCAAGAGGGGAGAGGTGAAGCGATTGCCGGAAAAGTGAGCGAAAGAAAAAGCCCAGAAACAAGCCGCGCCTTTGTTGCAAGCATGATCATTCCCCGATCGTCTTTTGGTTTCGCCCCTATGGCCCACAGCAAAGCAATCCTCTTTGCAAAAGCTGCCGCTCTCTTGCCCGGATCGGCCAGAGCGATGGATTTTGAAACCAACTCATTGGTCTATGTCATTTGAAAGCTTAGTCGTTTCAGCCCCGCCCTGTCATCAGGAAAGACATCGGGCAGATGTACTAGAGCTGCCAATAGGGCAAAACAGCCAGGCATTGATCCATCACACGGAAAAAGCGCCGAGCTTTCTTTTTATACCAGTGTTCTGCCCTTTAGTGCCCCGTCCCTCAGTACCCTGTCAATCAGTGTCCATTGACCGCGGACAGAGCCATCAATCTTACCAGAGCGCCTTAATTGCCACCGGGCAATGGGCCTTCACCCATTGATAAACCTGACCGGGGGGCGCAGTGCCCAAATCTTCAAGCGCGGCGATCACCAATCACATTATTCATTTCTTGATGCCTCTGTCATGCCTTTTTCTTTCGGCTGCGCTTTGGCTTGGGCGCGGCAGCGCGGGCGGCTTTGATGCGATCAAGAAGGACGGAGGCAGGTTCGTCGTCAGGATCTTGCGGCACCAACTCACCACGAAAAGCCTTGGCCAAAATAGCATCGTCCAAGCGGTCGGTCAGCTCAAGCGCCCGCTTAGCCTCAGCCGCCAGCCTGTCAATCTTGGCAAAAGCAGATTCGATACGGCGAACGATTTCGGTTTGTTCGGGAAGAGGGGCGACTGGAAAAGCTAGTTGCCGAAAACGATCAAGGCTTACTTTCTGATGAGCAACGCCTTTTGTCACTGAGAGTATCTGTTCTTGGAACACGACAGTTCTTGCTGCGAAATAGAGGTAGGCGGACGAGGATAGAGCAGAATGTGGACGGAGTTTAATGCAGTCCGCGGTTATTATTGCTGGGGTAGCATTGTTCGGGAAAATTGCGGTGTCGCCGGGAGGGTCACCCATTTTTGTGATCAGCAGGTCACCAGAGTCTACGACATGCTGATGTAGTTCAGATGCCTTGTCCTGATCGACAAATACTGCTCCCTGTAGCGAAAAAGATTCAGTTCGAATGTCTCTAACAAAAACGAGTCTGACGCCATTGGTACGATAGTCTGCCTTTACTAGGTTGCTTCCAAAGGGTCCTATGCCAATAGAATAGTCACTATCTGATGCGAGTTCGTCTGGAGAGATCCAGGCCCAATCCTGCGGTAGTCGTTCAATGGGGTATTCACGAACAGGTTTGCGGCGTGAGAGTTTCCGTGAATTTTTCCGATCATCTCTCACTCTATCAAGTGCAAGGCCGATGTTGGTGTGTGGGGTTCCCGCCCGCCAATCCTTCGTCAGTTCCCCCGAAAAGGCCTTTGACAGGACAGCCTGTTTGTAGCGTTTAACGAGGTTTTCGATCTGGGCGAGGTGGGTGCGGGCGCGGGCGGATTTCGCGCTCAAGGCCTCCACCTTCGCCACAATCCGCTTCTGTTCGGCGAGGGGGGGAACAGATACCGGTTGTCTCCCGATTGTTTTAAGTGTCAGTCGTCGTATGGCAGAACCGGTCATATCTCCTGTCATTTTTGTAAATAGACTGGGTGAGTTCAGCTGACACTTTAGAAACAGATTGTCCAGAAACCCTTCAACTGGCCGTATCAAGGCAACGCTGGAGAGCATGGAGAATTGCTCTTCCAGCGGATTAACTATCGCCAATCCCGTTGTCGCGCCGTCTTTAATATAGAGAATGTCTCCAGTTTGAACTGGACACCGATTGTAAATCTGTCGGTGAGTCGCTTCGTCGACATATGTAATTTTTGACAGATCTAAACCATGTCTTTTTATGTTCTTAGCGGTAATATACTTGAACTCGCCTTCGGGACCATTCTCTGGCGAATGGTGGGTCCCATCTGTGATAACTGAGCATGCCTCTCTCATCTCTGCTTCGACCCATCCCTTCGGCAATTCGCTCATTCCGCCACCTCTTCCGCATTGCCATCGCTCAGCTCTGCACCCAGTGCCTCGATCTCATTCATGGCGGCTTGCAGGTGGCCCAGAATGGCGGCGGCGATGTCTTCAGGCTCGGAGAGGCCGTCCTCTAGCTCCTCTTCTTCCTCGCGCAGCCAGGAAATGTCGAGATTGTCGCCACGGGCTTCGATTTCCTCGCGGGTGAAGCAGCGCCAGCGGCCTTCCTCGCCTTCATCCTTGCCCCGCTCATGGCCAAGAGAATTGCCGCCATAGGCTTTGAGGAAGTCACTAAAATGGTTTGCCGTCAGTTGGTTGGTCTTGCCAAATTTCGGCATCTGGGCGCGCAGATCATAGACCCAGACCTCGTCGGTATTACCGCTCTCAGATTTGCCGCGCGTAAAAAAGATGACATTGGTCTTGACCCCTTGCGCATAAAAAATGCCGGTAGGCAGGCGCAAGATGGTGTGCAGATCGCACCAATCCATTAGCATCTGGCGAAGGGCCTTGCCCCGCCCATCTTCAAACAACACATTGTCCGGCACAACAATTGCCGCCCGCCCGCCGGGCTTGAGTGACCTTATGCAATGCTCCACAAAGGGAAGCTGGTAGGAAGAGACTGAGGCGGTGATGGTCAGATCATCCCGCGTTGGTGTCCCGCCCGCCGGACCAAAGGGAGGATTGGTCAAAATCAAATCAGCCTTACCCAGCCCCATGCCCTTGTCAGACAAGCTATCGCCCATGCGAACATGCTCTGTCGCCATGCCATGCAAATAAAGGTTCATCTGCAACAGCCGATAGGTGTCGGCGACATTCTCCATGCCGTGAAAAGCGTTGGTTTTCTGCCAATCCGCTTTCTCGCCAAGGTCAAAATAATCGTCCGTCTTCTTGCGCATATAGCGATCAGCGGCAATGAGAAAGCCGCCCGTGCCCGAAGCCGGATCCTGAATAACCTCACCGGGCGTCGGCTGCATCAGCTTAACGAGGATATCAATCAGCACCCGCGGCGTGAAATATTGCCCCGCGCCGCGCTTGGTTTCTTCTGCGTTTTTCTGCAACAGGCCTTCATAAAGATCACCAAACTGGTCCCGATCTTCCGAGAACCAGTCCAGATCATCAATCGCCTTGACCAGCGTAGTGAGGTTTTGCGGCTCGCGAATGAAGGTGGCAGCGTTGGAGAAAATCGCCTGCACCATATCGGGGATCAACCGGGCATCGGCATAGCGGTCTTTCTCGTCTTTGTCTGCGCTTTTGGACGGCTTTGGCAGCAATTCGTCCCCTTCGCCAAGACGGGAATTGGTGCTGCCCAAAGCAACCAGCAAATTCCGGTAGAGTTCCAATTGCGGCAAACCATCACTCTGCGACAGGTCCGCCCAGCGATAGCCACTTGGAATACAGCCCGCCTCGCGATTGCGTTCCGCCATCATTTTGAGAAACAAAAGATAGGTGAGCTCAGTCACATATTGCTGATAGGTGATGCCATCCTTACGAAGGACAGCGCAGAGACGCCAAAGCTTGGCGACGATATTGTTAGCATTCATGACAGAACCGCAATGGCTGGAGAGAAAAGGTGAGAGCAGATATAGCCGGATTCGTTGGCGGGAACAGCCAATTGATCACAGCCAATTGATGACTATGGCTGATCACGTGCCCCAAATGGCTTCGTTAAATTGATGCAAGACCTCATCAAGGCCACCGTCAAATTCCTTGGAAATGCGCACAAACCCGCCTTTGTCAGCAAAGGAGCCTTGCTCAAGAAGCGAAGGATCAGCCACCGGTTTGTCCTTTAAAGCCCTGCCAATGCGGCGCAGCCAATCGCGCTGGCGTCTGGTCCAGTCGCGGGATGTTTCTATGCTCTCAAGAGCTGCATCCACACGCTGGACATAAGGGACCAGAGGATCGCCCAAGGCGGCCTGACGGACAAAGCCAATGATATGGGCGGCAATATCTGCGTTCCGCGCGCGGCCATATGCGGCCCGCAGCATGGAGTCAGAGAAATGCTGCTCATCAAGCAGTCTTGCCAGCTCGGCCAGCTCTTTTCGCGTCAGATCACGGGGTTTTTGCGTAACCGCAATAAGGGCCGGGATGCTATTCATATTGGCTTTCACATAGCGCTCAAACCCTTCGATATAATCCTCCGGCTTGGTGTTTTTGCCAAAAATTTCCTCAATGCGTAACAACTCATCTTCCTGAGGAGCAATCACCACGTCATCCTCCGGCGAGCGGGGTTTGATGGGTTTGCGTGCGAGAATTTCAGCCGCGTGGGGGTAGCTTTGGAGCCATTCCTTGAGAGCTTCCCCCGACTTTGTTGATAGATCCTGCACGGCGTCTTGAGGGCTTTTGCCGGTATGATGTTCAAAGCTTTCGCGTGTGGCCTCATCAATCCGCCCCGCCAGCATGCGCATTTTGACAATAACCTGACCGGCAACCCAGTCCCTGTCTTCATCGTCCGGTGCGTTAAAAAGGTCTGTCACCAATTGCTCCAAAGGCATATCGGGCTTGACCACCACAGGACGCATATCTGACATGTCCTGCAATTCGGAATATAGGTCCACGGCATCATAGATGCGGAAAGTCTTTTTGTTGATTTCGGGGCACAGGCGCGTTGCCCGCCCGATCATCTGGTCATAAAGAATGCGGCTCTTCACACGACGCAGGAAAACCAGATTGCAAATAGACGGCACGTCAACGCCAGTGGTGAGGAGATCAACAGTGACCACATATTTAGGCAAGGGGTCATTTTTGAACTTCAGGATCAGATCCTGCGGCTTGTCTGATTTGCCGGTAATCTTTTGCACCATCCCTTGCGGAACAGCCGCGCTGCCATGTTCTTCCTGCAACTCTTTAAGAAGAAGCCGAACCACATCATCTGCATGATCGTCACGGGCCGCAAAAATCAGGGTTTTACCGGGTGATGTGGGAGAAATTTCCCGGGCGATTGCCTGACAAACTGCGCGGTTGAAATTCTCTGAATAAACCTTCTTGTTAAACTGCGCGAGGTCGTAATCCAACTCGACATCATCGGGCAATTCGAACAGGTCAAGCTGACCGGTTTTGCGATCAAGAATTTCAACTTCCTCGCCACCATCAAAATGAATGCCAGCCTCGGCCAGTGCTGTTGTGATGCGTTTGGGAGGCAAATGGTCGATCAACCATCCCTCGATCACCGCCTGACGATATCCGTAATGATAGACCGGATGCCCAAAAATCTCGCGGGTATGCAGGGCAGGGGTCGCCGTCAGGGCAATTTTGGTAGAGTCGAAATAATCGAGAACTTGGCGGTAAGCAGACTGATAATCATCCAGATCACGGAAGGTGATATCACTTTCCCTCAGATCCGCATCAAGCGTATAGCCGCGATGGGCTTCGTCGACAATGATGCAATCATAGGTGCCAGGTGTCGGGCGGGCGCCAATATCCTCTTCCCCCTCAATACGGGCAATCATGGATTGAACCGTGGCGACCTGAACCCGTTGCTCCTTCTCTGGCAGCTTTTGGCCAAGTTTTGCCACACCATAAATCTGGGCAAAATTCAGCATTCCCTCAAGCTCTGTCGTCTCAAGGGCGTCTTCGGTCTGTTCTCCCAAGGCACGACGGTCCACCAAAAACAGGATGCGGCGAAAACGGGAATGTTTCAAAAGGCGATACATCAAGGCAATGGCGGTTCTGGTCTTGCCTGTGCCAGTTGCCATAGAGACGAGTATCTCCCGTTGCCCTTTTTCAATGGCCCCTTCAATGGCGCGCACTGCATCAATCTGGAAAGGACGCAATGTTCCCTGTCCAAATGCCTCTTGGGAAAGGCCTTCGGATGCAGCAGCTGCATCCGTCGTCAGCTTGTCTAACAGATCCTGTGGAGCGAACCATTGCGACAGAGCATCGGCGAGATTGATGTCTGAGCGCGCATCCCAGTGCCAGATGCCAGACTTGCTTTTCCATTGGCGAACATATGGACGGCCATTGGTGGCAAAAACGAAGGGGACGCGATAGACCTCGCCGCCGCTATGCTTCCAGGGGGATCCTGAAGCCAAATTCTCTGCATTGAGGCAAATATCCCGCGCATAACGTTTGGCTTGGATCAGAGCACCGGAAACGTCCACGGCCTGTTTCTTGGCTTCGATGACACCAACGCAGATTTCACCAACAAAAAGGGCATAATCGACGGGGCCGCGGTCGGTGGGCCATTCGGCAATGGCAAGATTTCGCCCCTTTTCCGGGCGAATACCAGCAGAATGGGTCAGGCGGCTTGTATCTGCTTCCCATCCCATTTCTAAGAGCTGAAAATCAATAAGGCGCCTGGTCGCTTTCTCATCAAGATCCAGCTTGGCGGCGGCCTGTCTTGCCGCTTGTTGCCGCTCTCGGTGGAGTTGATCGGGCTCGTTTGCAGCCTTTGCTTGAAGCGCCAAAAGAAGGTCCGCTTGCTTGGCCGCATTTTCCTCAAGCTCCAATGCAGTCTGTTCCCAAATCGCACTTTCTTCGCTGGCCTGCCTGGCTATTTCTTCCAGCGCGGCGCGAGCCTTTTTCAGCTCGTCAGTTTCAGCTTGAGCAGCTGTCAGTTCTGCCTCGCGCGCCTTTACCTGATCCCGAAGAGCCTGCATTTCGGCTTTCAATTCGTCATCGGCAGTCTTGGGGTTTTTGGGCGGGACAAAGGGCACCGGCCTGAAGTTTGGATCTTTGCCAAATGTCCAGACATACCAAACGCCCAGCGCCCGGCAATATTTCAGAGCATCCAGTGCATCCTTGCCATCTCCCGTAAATTGATGGGCAGCCGTGTTGCCAAGCTTGCGAACTGCATGAAACACGCTGGAGACTTCTTGCGGCAATATCTGCTGGGCAGAAAGCTTGCCGATCAAGTCAAATGTCGACAACTTGAGGGAGGGGTCATATCGTCCGGATAAAGCTGCGACTTCCTTGACCATCAATTCCATGAATTGCCGGCTTTTAATCAAGGATGTATTCGCGTCTTGAGAGAAAAAGCTCTCGGCAAGAAGACCCAATTTATGCAGCTGCGGACTAAGTGGTTTAAGGTGATCAAAATTCGTGGACATGGCAATGTGACCAAAATGCAAATCAATAACTTAGTCTCAACACCCGGTGCCAGAATTGTCAATAGAGCTCCCGCTTGAAGATGGATCTGCAAATCTTTATCGTTCGGCCAGATCAAGGAAGTCCAAAACGGGAGAGCTGCGCAAAGAGCTTTAAATGATTGGTGGGCAAAGCGAGATCAGTCGTTTAACCAGATTGGTTCTATTTGAGACCGACATCTTTGAGTAAATTGACTTACATTGGTTTTTGGTTGTGTCAAAGGTTACATTCCGTATATCGGCTATCTCGCCGATATTATGGCCTTTGAGCAGAAGATCTGCCACTTCAACCTCAGTTTTTGTGAGGTTGAATACCTTTGCGGCGGGACTGGAAGCAATTTGGGGCGGGTTATCTGGATCGACTATCATGATCATTGCTCCAGAAAAGCTTCTCTCAAACTCGTTTTCGCCATCTCTTAAAGGGCTTATGGTAAGAAGGTAGGGATCTTTTCCTGAGGTTCTGCCAACAAGAATGTCAATAGTCCGAGTCGTGTGTTCGCCTGCTGCAGTTGCAGAGCACTGCCTGATATTCTCTCTAATATTATTCAGAATATCTTCATCTGGAATAAATAATTCACCGTGATGGTCAAGATATAGTCCATCTTTATTATCAAAGAGGCTTTGGCATTGTTGATTGGAAATAAGAATTTCCCCACTGGGGGACGCAAGGCAAATACCAATTTTTACTTTGTCGAGAACCGACAATACAGCGTTATATTTTTTCCTAAGCTGCGAGTAAAAACGATTTAATTCGATAGCCTTGCCCAGATGAGGGACCAGGATTCTTGAATTCTCCATGCCGCCTTTGTCTGGTTGAATGATATCTTTATCATATTGAAGAGTTAAAGTCGCATTCCAGCCTCGCTCTGCTGTGAGGTTGAAACCCGCCCGACGACCAACTCCGAGACTTGCACGCAGAAAATCCAGATCTTCTCGCCCCTTCTCAAGGTCAAGATCTGGCCAAACATCTAAATCATCAATCCTGTCAAAAACAGGAGAACTAAATAGTTTCATTATTCCCTGTTTATCAAACTCTTGAAATCTCTCCAGATAAACAAATACTTCTTCCATCTTGTTATGGTAATAGCTATTGACATGATTGACTTCATAGTCAAATTGCGAGCTATTTGCAGCATAGATAATAGCCCCCGAAGAATTGAGAGATTGTGCAATCTGATCAAGAGCTTCCGTCCATTTGTGATCGGAAGTCGCAATGTCATAAATCGATGGCAAGCATGAATAAGGGGACAAGATGAGCTCTCCGAACCTCATTGAGACATTTTGTTTATTTTAGTCAGAAACTTAGAGAAATTCCAATTCTATAAAAATGCTTGCTCTGGAAAATATCTGCCAAATATTGAATGCCAAGTTGAATGAAATCTGATGCATTAGCCAGAACGGGTTATGTGGCACTCGCATAGGATGTGTTAAACTCTTTTCCTAGACATCGATAATACTATTCAAGAGAAGAGCAATCGCCATGAGCATTTTTCTCCAGATTAAGTCCTCTCTCAGTGTGATTGCCATATCGCTTCTCTTCAATCTTGTTAGTCCGATTGTCGGAGCCGCTTCCAGCTTTATTGTCGAGTATGGCACAAATTTGAACGCACGTTCGGGCCCGGGCACCAACTTTGGCAAGGTCAAGCGACTGGAAGAAGGCACAAAGCTTGAGGAATTGGAGCGCAAAGGCTCTTGGAGCAAGGTCCGCACACAGGAAGGCGATGTCGTCTGGGTGCATAACGGGTATATTACAGCAGATTTGCTTAGTTCAACAAAAGTCAAGCCAAATACCGCCCACAAACATTCCCTCAAGTTTTCAGTCGCAAAAATCCATTCAAAATTAACAACATCATATAGCTTGAGCCGTGATGAAAAATTGCTGGCAACAGCGCATGGCCTTCGGGACGCAGCTGTTACGGATCTAAAAAGTCAAGCGATCGTTTGGGCGCTCGAAACCGGTCCATTTATGACAAGCATAGATATTCACCCCACTGCCCCTCTTATAATAATAGGAACGAGCCGTGGATATATTGATGTTTGGAACATTGAAACAAATAAAAAGATCACTCAACTAAAGATGGGCGAAGCAGAGGTCGTTAAAGTTTTTTTTGATGAAGATGGCGGCAGATTTGCAGTCATTGATGAGTTTTCGAAAGTTAGTATTTGGAATTCGCAGTCATTTAAGCGGCTTGATAGCTATAGTCTTGCAACCAATAAAAAGAAAAATAGTCTATTTGATATTTGTGATGACCATGAAAGCGTCTTGTATATTGATCACGCAAAAAAACTGAAAATAAAAAATATATTTAGTAAAGAAGACGTAATCTCTTTTGAATTGCCTGATAGTAAGAAAGCGGATTTGTACAGCTCGATTGCTTGTGGCCCGAAGATGGAAAAGGCAGCGCTGATCGCAAATGATATTGGAGAAATATCAGAGGTTATTTTCAAAGATAAAAAGCTTGAAATTTTGAATGAGCGGTTATTTAGGAATATTCATGGTTCGCTAAAGTCATATGACCATGATTACATATATTATATTCGAGTGGAAGATGAATCTGATTTATGTGTTTTGAGTTCTGGGGGTGTTTACTGCAAGAATAATGATTTCTTCTTCACAGCTGTAAGATATAATAGTTATTTAGGAGATAATAAGCCTGCAATGGGCTATTCAAATCGTACGAGTGTTTTTTTCTATGAGGGCTATGAAGGGTTAAAATTTAAAGAAAACCCAAATAAAAACCAAAATGGAAGTGTTGTGAACACTCAGCCAAAGCGGGAGAGTAAATCATCAACTTCATATGTTACTAAGATTAAATCGCAGTTCCAGCTGGAAGAGAATAATATATATTTCATCAGGCCAGTTGCTCCAATTAGTAAGATGCGCATTCTGGATATTGATAAGGGAAAGTATTTTGCGCCGCCGGGCATTGAGAAGCTTTCAAAAGAAATCTGGTATGATGACCGTGTCTCTGATGTAAGGCGCATATATGATGACAATGGTCCGTCTTTTGTTTTCAAGACGAAATATGGGAGCAGCTCCGAGAGTATTATTAGCTTATCCGGTTTCAATTCCCAATCTGAAGAAGTCTCCTTTGTGGGTCGAGCGAATCTTGGAACCAAGAGCTACAATGGCTTTTCTACGAACATGTTAGGAACCCTGGCTGCAAGCTGGTCGGTAAAAGAAAATAAAGTTGCATTTTGGGACTTGTTAAAGAATGAAAAAATATCTGAATTTATAATAAGTAAGGAGGGTAAGGGAAAAAATATAATAATTAGTGATGTAAAATTTTCTCGTGATAATAAATACGCTAATATATATTTTGGTTACTCTGATCTGGTATATAAAATTGATTTTATAAATAAAAATAAAATTAAAATAAATATAAAAGAGAAATATAGTTATAATAAAATAGATATACCTGGAGTTTTTGAGGTTTTATTGACTGGAAATTCATTCGTATTATCTAGCGGTTTGTATAGAGAATATGATATATTTGAACCAAAAACATCTGAGGTGTCGGATTTTTTATTCGCCGAGTCTGATATTGTTGGCTCCGGCTTGAGCGATCTTTATTTCTATGATGATGGAGTGGCATTCGCATCTTTCGACACATTGACTGGAAATGTATTTCTCAATCGCCGAACAAATGACGAGGACGATTTACTTGGTAAAACTGTCAGATTAGACAGGCAGGGTGCCCCTGTGCGGACCGCTCAATTTAGTGGTGATGGCAAGCTCTTTTTGACAGATGATGGCGAGGCCGCACGCCTATGGCGAGTGGATGATGGGAAAGAGCTGGTCAAGATTATTCATTTTACCGACGGTTCCTGGCTACACCTTACGCCTGAAGGTTTTTTTGACTATTCAGGGCAGCTGGGATTTCAGCTTGTCAAAGGCATTGAGGCGCTTCCTATCTCGCAATTTTATGATGCCCTTTACCGTCCCGATCTTGTTTTGGAAGCCCTGCGCGGTGATCCTGAGGGTAAAGTCAAAAAAGCTGGCGATATGCTGGATCTCGACCAGATCTGGGCATCAGGCCTTCCTCCCATTGTAAAAACGCTAGCCTCTGCCCAGGGCATTTCAGTTGACCTTGATAAGATTGACGTTGAAGCGGATTTAACACTGCAATCTGGTGGAGTAGGGCGGGTTGAAATCAAGGTCAATGGAGCCACCCAGATAGTAAAAACCCTGCCAAAAACGGATGGAGGCAACATCAAGCTTGTTCAGCCCGTTTTTCTTACGCCGGGTAAAAACCAGATCGAAATAATCGCCTACAATAGTTCTGATCTTATCGCGTCTTCGCCCAAATCAATGGAAGTGGTCTCAACAGCACAGCCTCAGAATAAGCCCAATCTGCATATTCTGGCCATTGGGGTTGATAAATATCAGGATGAGGCGATCGCTCAGCTCAATTATGCCGTTAATGATGCAACAACGATTGGGCAGGCGCTGTCCAAGGCTGGTCGTGATCAGTTTGAGAATATCATTTTAACTGAAGTGACCAATGAACAGGCGAGCAAACACTCTTTAGATGCAATATTCACGCAGGTTGGGGCCAAAGCCCGGCCTGAAGATGTATTTATTCTATTCCTGTCGGGGCACGGTAAGACTGAGGATGGCCGGTATTACTTTCTTCCATCAGACTTCAAATATGAAGGGCCGCAATCCTTTAAGGAAAAAGGCATCGGTCAATCGCAATGGCAACAATGGCTAGCGCGTATCCCAGCGCAAAGATCAGTTCTGCTCTACGATACGTGTGAAAGCGGCTCTTTGGCTCGTGATAGTTTGAATGAGGGTCTGGAAGTGACCGCTGCGATCAATCGACTGACAAGAGCAACAGGGCGCACAATTATGACAGCCTCAACAGATACTGAACCAGCCTTGGAAGGTTACGGGGGGCATGGTGTATTCTCTTATCTGATTTTGGAAGCTATCGGGGTTGCTGACAAAGACAGGGATGGACAGCTTGAGGTAACCGAACTGGCAGATCATATCGAGAAAGAATTGCCAGAAGTCAGCTTTAAAGCCTTTAATCACCGACAAGTGCCCGTGACCGCAATATCTGGTGATTCATTCTCAATTGGTAAGCCAACGATTGTAATTCAGTAATGAGGAGGAGCTTGATGAAGAAGATATTATATCTAACAGTCATTTCTCTAGTGGCTTCCGGTTTGAGCTTCATAGGCGATACGGTTTATGCCCAGAACTCAGGCACGCCAACCGCCGAGCAGATTGTTGAGGCATTGCTTAAACGCCCTGAAAAGGCCGACAAAATTACCGGGCAGCGCAGTTTGTTCAAAAAAGGAAAGAAAGGGGTTGGAGCGCCGATTGAATCAAAAACACTCCCATCCATAAGCTTGAAAGTCAGTTTTGAATTTGATTCAGATAGGTTGGATGGGAATGCGCAGCAGGTGTTGAGCGCGTTGGGGAAAGCGCTGGAAAATGAGAGCTTAAAGGATCAGGCCATTGAAATTGTTGGGCATACGGATGCAAAAGGCAGCTTTGAATATAATGATCAATTGTCCCTAAGACGAGCTGAGTCTGTTGTTCGTTATGTTGTCAAAAATTTCAATCTCAACCGCTCGCTTATTTCTGCAAAGGGAATGGGAGAGCGTATGTTGGTGAACAAATCGGACGGCTTTTCGGATGTTAACCGGCGCGTTGAAATTAGGAATATAACTTCGATCAACCCTCATTGATTGCTTGTTGGATATATCAAACACTTCGTTGTTCAAGCGCGTACTTTTCACCGTCAACCAAGAAGCTCTCGTAACGCTCTTTGCTTTAGCAAGAAGCCGCTAGGGGATTCATCGCGCGAAGCAACCCGAGACGGTAGTCAGTTAAAGAATATAGAGAGAAAAAGTGAGTGGCTGATTTTTTTCTTGCTGCGTCCGGTGCTCTTGCTGTTTTGCTACAGAAGTGAGGTCAGTTGTGATCTTTAGAGAAAGTTTCATTTTATCAATGGTATAGGAAAATTCTGCTGTGTTTTCTTTGAAGCGGCAATACTTCTAGGTCTGCGAAATAGGTAATTTTACCGCTACATTCATGGAAGTTTATCTGGTTACGCTTGCCGTTTCGCGGGATTGGATTGCGCTTTACCGGGATTGAATTGTGTTTGCGCGGTACGGACGCGCTCTTCACGAGATGACAGAGCTTGTTGGAGGGTAGCGAACGCATGCTTTGTTTTATCATGGCAGCAGGCTGAGCCAAGCCGAGAAACAGAGAACCGTTTGTGATTGAATAGTGATCGCCCAAACAGAATGAGTTTGTATTTGCGCCATAGTGCCATGTGAGGGAAGGAGCAAGAAATTACGCTTCCCTCACATGGTCTTGGTCTCAGATATCTAGCGGGTCAGAATGTCTGGTTTCGTCTCGGCATTATAGTCATCCTTACCCACCTAAGTGGGTCAATTTTGCACGCCGATTCACAAGCAAACCGCTTCTTGCCGTTCGGCTTATTGCTCGAACCAATGGCGCTAACAAGCCTCACCCATAAAGTCTTTCGACCACTTATAATAGATGCCTTGGGATATGCTTTCTTTGCGGCAAAGCTCAGCAATGCTGTCTTTACCACGCAAGTCATCAAGAACGATCCAGAACTTCTCCTCTGCAGAATATTGCTTGCGGGTCGCACATTTGATGTCTTTGACTATCTTCTCGGACGAGCTGCGCCCTTTGACTGATGTCCGTCTCATACCCTCTCCTTTGGGGTTACGAGGAGACAAAATCTATCTCTTAGCAAATCAATCAATTTGGACCCATAGGCGTTGATGGGGAACAAATTTGGGAACCCAGCTTGTCAATAGGACCTAATGTCCCGCACATTGTTGCAATAATGACATGGATTAAGCAATTTTTGCGAGTGCTGAAAGAGATGAGTTGATCCAAGCTTGCGAAAGACTTGAGGGCACGATAAATATTTGAAAGTCCAAATCTTAATAAAGGATTTAAGAGAAACGACCACAGGTTTCATTTTTATTTTGACATGCCTAGATAGTCGTTTGCGCGAATTTGATTTGAGTAGTGTAATGTTTAGACGTCAGTTTTTTGTAAAATTCCTTCAAATATTTTCAGTTTCTCTCATACTTTCTCCATCTCCGTCGTTTGCCGAGCGGGGGATGTCCTTGCGTCAGGCTGTCGATAATGCCATTCAGTCCAATCCACGTATTTTGGGACGAAGCAGTGAAAAGAAAATCGAGCAAGCCCGTTTGCGTCAGGCTACGGGTCGCTATCTTCCCACAGTTGATGTAAGCGCGGATATTGGTAAGCAGAATATCGATCAACCTAAGGGTCTTAGTTCTAGCCGAAATGACAAGTGGCGAACTCAAAGACAGGGATCTGTTGAATTGGGATGGGTCTTGTTTGAAGGGTTTGATCGGGCAAATCAAGTTTATGGACAGATCGCGCGTATCAATGCTGCTGGCCTGCGCGTGATTGAAGAATCCGAACGCGTTGCACTCGAAACGACAGAAGCTTATCTTGATGTGTTGCGCCATCGTCATATTCTTCAAATCGTTCGAAACAACGTTCAGACACATCGCCGTTATCTAGATAAAATTGAAAATTCTTTTTCAGGCGGAAATGCTTTGCGCGGAGACGTCGTACAGGCAAAAGAGCGTTTGGCTGCAGCTCAAGCTCTGATTGGCGAGGTAGAGCAGGCGCTTGGTATTGTGAATGCCAAATTCGTTAATCTGGTAGGGCAAAAACCTGCCAAACTCAAAGCAGTTTCTATTCCCCTTAATCTGCCTCAAAATGTAAGACAGGCTTTAAGGCTAGCGAGAAGTGAACATCCATCTCTCCGTGCTCTTGACAAGGATATTGATGCGATTAGCCATGATCGTGACCGTCTAAAAAGTGGATATTTGCCAACTGTGAAAATGGTGGGGCGGGGCTCGTATGGCGAAAATGTTAATGCAACTCCAGGAAAACGCGAAGAAGCTTATGTCGGGCTGCGTCTTTCCATGAATATTTTCAATGGCGGGATTACAAAAGCTAGGGAAGATGAGCAGATTGAACGCCTTGCAGGGCGTAAGATTTATAAAGATCAGTTGATAAGAGAAATTGACCAATCTGTGCGCACTGCTTGGGTGACGATGGCCACTAATGACAAGCGACAGATTGCCTTACGGAATCAAGTACGCGAAGCCCAGACGTTGGTCTCTTCCTATGAGAAGGAATATGATGCGGGTCAGAGGAGCTACCTTGATCTCTTAACTGCTGACGGCAATCTTACGAACTTGAGAATGGAGCTGGCGAGTACGAAAACTCTCTCTCTCTTCTCCCGATACCAATTGTTGGCTTCGCTAGGTGGTTTGCTGGATAGTTTTCAGATTGTTGCCCCAGTGGGGAGTGAGCAAATCACAAAACCGGGATCAGCGCTTGGTTATTCTCTCTCCAATGGCTTTGTAATCAAATCATTATCCAATTAAAGCCAATTGGTTCGATGTCATGAGGATGTGAAACCAACCATGACGAAAATAAAAAATGACATTGAACAAGATATGTCACTTGGAGACAAGTCCTCGCCAGATCGGACTCCGAACAATCTGGCTGACTGTCTGGCCTATATTGCGCGCTTCCATGGATTATCAGCCACGGCGCAGGAACTGGATGACAAATTGGCTCTGTCTTCCTGCGGTGTTCCGCCCATTTTACTAAAGCAGGCAGCACAAAAACTGAGGCTCAAATCTCAGGTGGAAGCCATCAGTCTGGATTCGATCCCTGCCTTGACATTGCCGGCAATATTATCGCTGGAAGATGGATCCTATATCATTTTGCTTGAGGCTGTGTCCGGGGAGCGCTATCGCATAGCGGAGCCAGCAAAGGGGCATATGTCTCGCACGATTAGTCGAGCCAATTTGCTCAAGATCTATAATGGTTATTGTGTGTTCGTTACACCCGACCATGGTCTGCATTTGGAGATGACACGTGAGGTCACGAGGACGGATGAACGCACTGGCGGTTGGTTCTGGGGAGCAGTGAAAGCCTTTTGGCCCAGTTATATGCAGGTCGCGGTTGCAGCTATTCTGGTCAATATTCTGGCTCTAGCCAGTCCTCTTTTTGTGATGAATGTTTATGATCGGGTCATTCCCAATCTGGCCATAACAACCCTTTGGTCCCTTACCTTTGGGGTTGGCATTGCGATTATATTTGATCTTGTTCTGAGAATATTACGGTCTTGGATTGTCGATCGAACGGGCCGGCGGATTGATATGGCCATTGCAGGACAATTGTTTGATAAATTGGTATCTCTTCGCCTGCAGGCGCGCCCAACCTCATCTGGTATTCTGGCCAATCAGATACGGGAATTTGACAGTATTCGCGATGTTCTTACATCAAATGCGGTTGTGGCTGTGCTTGATAGTGCATTTATTGGTATTTTTCTTTTTGTGATGTGGTTGCTGGTTGGTCCGCTCACGCTGGTTGTTGGCCTTGCTGTACCAGCAGTCCTGATTTTTACTCTGATCTGCCAAATTCCTTTGAATCGTGCCACTCGTCAGGCGCAGTCAGACTCGGCACGGCGTCATGGCCTCCTGGTTAGCACTGCAAGTAGCCTTGAGGATGTGAAGTCGGTTGGTGCATCCTCATGGTTAAGGCGCCAATGGGATCGTTCGGTGGCGGCGTCCAGTAAATCCTCCAGTGCCATCCGTTTCTGGAATCATTTGTCGGTTACGGGGATGACCACAACACAGCAAATTGTTTCTGTCATTGTCATAACATGGGGTGTTTTTCTTGTGCTCGATGGTCAAGTCACGGTTGGTGCCTTGATTGCGACCAATATTTTGTCGGGACGGGTTCTTGCGCCCTTGAGTAATGTGGCCCAGACTTTATCAAGAATTGCCCAAGCCAGATCTGCTCTCTCCAGTTTGAATAATTTTATGGCCCAGCCTGAGGATAATATAACACCGCAGCAGGGCTTGGTGGCAACAGGGGAGGGGCATGTCATTGAAGCAGATGATCTGAGCTTAACCTATCCAACTGCTGAAGTTCCCTCTCTCAATTCTATAAAATTGGCTATTCGGCCTGGCGAGCGGATTGCCGTGATCGGCCAGATCGGGTCGGGAAAGACGACGCTTGGTCGTTGTCTTTCAGGCTTGATTGATCTGACAGAGGGCCGTGTGCTAATTGATAATATGAATATCAGTCAATTTGGTGCTGCGAGCATTCGTAATACCATCACCTATTGTGGACAAGATCCTGATCTTTTTGAGGGGACACTTCGTGACAATATTATTGCCGGGGTGCCCTTTGCCAGTGATGATATGATTGCTGAAAGTGTGCGTATCAGCGGTGTTGAGCGCTTTGCCTCTGAGCATCCATCTGGATTGGCAATGCCGATACAGGAAAGGGGGCGCAACCTGTCTGGTGGACAACGTCAGGCTATTGCGCTCGCCAGAATTCTGATCCGCAAACCAAGCATTCTTTTTCTGGATGAACCGACTGCCTCAATGGATGCCAGCAGCGAGCGCCGCCTTTTGGCTGCACTTCAGACTTCACTTGAAGAGAATCAAACTTTACTTGTTGCTACCCACAAAGAGGCAATCCTTGCTTTGGTCAATCGGGTGATCGTGCTTGATAAGGGTAAGATTGTGATGGACGGACCAAAAGAACGTGTTCTCGCTGATCTTCAAGCCATGCGGAATGCCAGAGGAAAGGCGGCCATGGATGCCTGATCTCGATGAACTCTATGCCAATGATATTCGTCAGGCAGTTGAAAAATCGGGGAATAGCCGCCCATGGTTATTGTTGCTGACGGTGGTTGCGATGTTTGCAGCGCTGACTTACTGGGCATCGAAGGCGCAGCTCGAGGAAGTGGCACGCGGGGATGGCCAGTTTGTTGCTGCCGAAGAGAACCAACAAATTCAATCGCTCTATCCTGGAATTGTCGCAGCCTTGCATGTTCGAGAGGGGGAACAGGTCAGCGCCGGGCAGGATTTGATCAGTATTGATGATACCAATGCAGCATCAGAATTGGCTGAGGTGAAGCAAAGAATTGCGGCCTTAAGAGCTCGGGCTTTGCGCCTTACGGCTGAAGTTGAGGGCAAGACAAGATTCGATCCACAAGACCGCAACTTGCCAGCAGATTTGCAAGTTGCAGAGCAGGCGCTTTTTATGGCTCGCAGAGATGCGTTGCAAAAAGAAGAAGCCATTGCCAAACAACAACTTTCTCAGCGCCAGTTTGAACTTGAAGAAGCGCGTTCAAAGGTATTTGAATTGGAGCAAGTTATTGAGCTAACCCGCCGCGAGTTGGATATGGCGAACAAGCTTCGTAAATCAGGTGCCATGCCGGAATTGCAGCTTATTCGCCTGCAGCGCCAAGCACAGGGTGAGTTGCGTGAGCGAGCTATGTTTGAGGCGGGGATACCGAGGATTGAGGCTGCAATTGCTGAGGGCAAGGCAAAGCTGGTAGCAATTTTGGCGAACTATGTGGCTCGAGCCCGTGAGGAATTGACCAAGACGACCGGCGAGGTCAGGATTCTTGAACAAAGCCTGACGCGTTTGCAGGCACGAGTAAACCATGCGACACTTAAAGCCCCGAAAGGGGGGGTCGTCAACGCACTGAAAATTTCCACAATTGGCGCTGTGGTACAGCAAGGGGATGTTCTTGCTGAAATTGTGCCAGTAGATGACCAGCTTGTAATTGAAGCTCGTATCCGTCCTCAAGATGTTGCATTTATCCGGCCTGGCCTGAAGGCACGGGTTAAGGTTACAGCGTATGATTATACAATTTATGGTGACTTACCCGGTGTTGTGAATAGGATCAGTGCTGACACCATTGAGGACAGAGACGGTCAGATTTATTACCAAGTTATTATTGCAATTCTTAAAAATGAAATTGAAAATAAAGGAAAGTATTTACCAGTAAAAACGGGCATGGTTGCATCAGTTGATATTTTAACCGGAAGTAAAACTATTTTGGATTATTTGTTGAAGCCAATAAAAAAGGCAAAATGGGAATCTTTCAGAGAAAGATGATCTGATTTAGATCCATTTTATGCCTTTGAGAGGCGTGTATGGCTAATCGGTTCATTCTTTCTGGTCTGATGTTTTTTCTATTTGCTGGCATGATGCAAGCCGCTATGGCGAGTCCGTTTGGTGGCCTTCTGCGGTATAAACTACCAAAACCATCTGTTTCTGCTCCACTTCCTCCGGCTTTAACTCAAGATTTGCCTCTACATTATCGTCAGTCTTTTCGACCGAACGATGTTGTTGCGCGGTTTATGGCGCGCAAAAGAGTGGGGGAGCCGTTCAATATTCCCAATCAGGTTGTTGTGCGTCATCGTCATATTGAGACGATATCTACTCAATTTCGTATCGATAATAGAGCAATTCAGGCGAGCCAGTGGCATCAGGCGAAAAAGGATATGCGCCATCTGGCCTTGACCTTGCGTATGTGTGACTTTGGTTTATGCAAGCAGTCAAGCCTAAAGGCCCTTAGCAAGATATTGGCTGGTACAAGGCAACTGTCTGATGAGCTTAAAATGAGCGCAATTCACCGGCTGGTCGGTACGACAATCCGCTATCGCTCGGAAGGTAGCCGCGATGTTTGGCAAGCTCCTTTGAAGACAATGGCAAGAGGTGAAGGGGATTGTGAGGATCATGCTCTGATGGCGGGAGCATTTCTGATGCATTCAGGCGTTCCAGCAGATCGGCTTTTTCTTTTTCTCATGCAGAACAAACATAGCGGAAAGGGTCACGCTGTTTTGGCGGTCCTTGGCGAGAATGGGAAACGATACATTTTCGATAATCAGCAAATAATGGTTACAGATGCTCCCCATTCTGATTATGCAATTCAAGCGATTGGTGCAAAGGGTGGTTTGTTCATTCCCCAAAAGCAATTGGACAAAGAGCCTCTTCTGGAAGCATCGCTTTAACCTGCAATTGCCGTGACCGTGATCTGTACCAAAGCTGCCTGATCATCAAGTGAAATATCCAGCATGTCACCTGCGACCACGCCCTCTAGCTTTGCAACTTGCTCAAAGTCATACTGATCACCCTTACCATCCCGATCAACTTTCAGATTTGTTTGCCCGTTTTCCTCGGTTGCCTGTACGAAGTCATCAATCTGGTTTCCATCAAATGCGCCTTCCAAGAGGGAGGATAGATTGAGTTGATTGGTGTCTGGGGCAAAATCTATAAGGAGATCTGGATCCAGGTCTTTAACATCAACCATCCTATCGCTTGTTGATGCGGGGGTTCCGGTGGAGAGGTTCACGCCAACATACTGCCCTTTACTGCCATCATTGCGAGTAAACTGACCGCTGGCAAAGACTGACTGGCCGTCTATAGTCCAACTAACGTGATCTGCAGACAAGTTAATTGAGCTGATGCTATGCGTGGAGAGGGATTGCAATTCACCTTCATTACTTATTCCATCCTCGTTGGCATCTTGCCAGATAAGCAGATCATCGTAGCGGATATCATCTTCGGATATCTGCCCATCCAAGTTACTGTCAAATATAGCTAGTGCTTCCAATGAGTCTTCATAGCCTCCCTTGTCAAACCAGGGTGAAAAGACTTCTGAACCGTTCTCTATAGAACCGGTTCTATTCAAATCCATGACTAAAATTCCATTGGAGCCAGAGGCCCAAGAAAGTCTCTCAACCTCCCCATCATTGTTCATGTCAAAATGGGCAGTTCGGTTGTTAAGGTCGATGCCTGTAGAGGATAAGTCGAAAAGGAGCGGGTCAAGATTGCCACTCCATTTTACCGTGATATCGTCAATTGCTAGATGCTTACCGCTTCCGTTATAATTTGGGTTCTCAGTGCCAGATACAGTGTCTATTTGAATGCGATCCACTAAATTGAAACTGTCATTCATATCAACGAAAATTCTACTGGTGCTATTGACCACGAAGGATTGTGTAGCGACAGATGTACCATTGAGAGTGCCAGTTACAGTAACTGCTAGACCATCTTGCCAAGCTCCAGCGAACCAAGCCCCTTCAAAGTCAAATTTTTCTCCAGTTTGGCTTTCAAAATAAGAGGAAGTCCAAGAAAAGCCACTCATATATATTGAGTACTGGCTATCGCCAGCCGCGACATGGTAGCCGGAACTATTGATGCCATATGCATGTGTATTTACGATACCACCATTGCCCCAGTTCATACCTCCATATCCATTGCTGAATTGAATTTCGCCAAAGATAAAATTATTTTCTTCAAAACTCAAAATTATTTCTTCATCAGCTCCATTGATGACCACATTGTGGTTGTAATCGGTGCCGTCTGTGGTTTTTAGTGTGAAACGGTCCTGAGCTGAGGCTCCTCCTGCCAGATTTTGAACTGCTGCCAAGCTGTTATTGATGGAATAGTTCCAGGTCCCGTTGCTGGCCAAGGTCAGTGTGCCGCCCATAGAGCCGGTATAGGTGCCGGCTGCAAAGCTACTTTCCCCTGTATCGGGATCGGATATGCTCAACCGTCCGCTTGTTGTAAGACGGCCATTTGAAACATTCAGGTCTTCAGTTACAGAGCCTGATTGGATGATTTGAACCGTTGGAGCATCATTTTGGCCGTTAATCGTGATGGTCGCAGTTTGCGTCACTGAACCACCATTTCCATCATTGATATCATAGGTCAGGTTGATATCGCGGCTGTCGTTCAGGCCAAGATTGTTAAAGCTCGTATGAGTGGGGTCGATGACCAGCTCGCTGCCATCCAGTGTAACCCCATCTGGCAGGCTGGAGGTCATGGATATTGAAAGTGCAGCACTATCTCCCTCATCGGCATCTGAGGCCCCTTCAAGGAGATCGAGGCGATAGGTTTGATCGCCTTCATCGGCACTTGAGGTGAGGGGGGCTGAGACCACTGGGGCGTCATTCACATTCGTGATGGTGAAATTGGAACTGACAATTGTGCTCGCGCTGTCGCCGTTTGATCGCTCGGTTGCAGTAATTTTTGCAGTAAGCGTGAAAGTTCCGTTCCAGTCTGAAGGGGGCGTCATGATGAGCGTTGACAGGTTGGAGATGTCAGCTTCTCCAATCAACCAGCCAGAGCCGTCTGGTGCGGCTGTTCCAAGATTAAAGCTGGAACCTGCTGGATAACCGCCAAGCAAGATGGATGATAGATATTCCGAACCATCAGTATCAACAAGAGAGGCCGTTAGATTGATTGGCAACGGTTGGTCTTCGAGAAAACTTCTTTCCGCAATATCAAACACTCTGATTGATATGCCTCTTGCACTTCCATCACTGGGAGAGCTGTAGCTTTCCCATACAAAGGCAATGCGCCCATCGTCCAGTTCTGTGACTTGTGGCTGTCGTTGTTCCCCACTCGTATATTGATTGACAGTAAATTCCCCCCTGGGGTCCCAAGCGATTGATCCATCATCATTGGGCCTGCCAATCCGGGCAGAGATACCCGAAGAGGAGGTATCTCCTTCGCTGTTTGCACTTTGCCAGACAAATAAAACGCGACCGTCGGACAAAGCCAAAGCCGTATGGTTAAACTGGTAGTCGGCGGATCTTTCATTAACGACAAATTCGCCCGTTGATGGCCAATTCATGCTGCCGTCGGCTTGGATCTCTCCAATCCGAGCGATGATCTCATAATCATCCGTTGGATTATACCCGGCCCAAGTAAAGAGCACCCTGCCATCTGCAAGCTGAACAGGTTGAGCTGAGGACTGATCCCAATCTGTTACCTCGTTGATCTTAATTTCGTCGGCAGGTTTCCACGTGATTGTTCCATTTGCATTCGGCGTTCCAATGCGAGCGGAATGCCCCCCGAAATATCCATCGCCCGGCGTTGCATTGCTACGCCATACATAAAGGATGTCTCCGTTATCCAAGTCGAGAATGCGCTGGATATCCATCCGGCTGGAGTTGTAACCATTGACTTGGGTTTCGCCCGATTGCTGGAAGATTACGGATAAATCATTTTGCAAGTCACCGATGCGGGTATTCAGGCTGCGCCCGGAGTCATCCTGCCACAAAAAGGCAAGAGTATCATTATCAAGTGACGTGATTTGCGGACCTGTTGTCGAGTTTGCGGAGCTGGTGCCAACTGTAAACTGTGAGCCTATTCGTAAGATTGCACCAGTATGATCGACCTCGATAACCCGGCCAGTAATCAGGTTTCCGTTTGTCCAGACATAAGCAAGTTTGCCAGCTTCAATCTCCAAAACTTGCGGATGCCTCAAATCGCCCATGATCGTTTGGACAATTCCTCTTTCAGAGCTATTCCAGACAGGTTCGCCGTCCGCATTTATGGTGCCCAATCTGGTATAGATAGCCGCACTGTTGCTTGTCCATGTTGCCGCGACCATGCCATTGCTGAGTGTTGTAATATCCGGACTCATTTGGTGATCAGCGGTTCCGTGATTGGCGGTAAATTCCAGCCCTGCAACGGGATTGTGGGATAAGGCTCTAGGTGCCAAGCTGCCGGTTGGGGCATCTGCTTTTGGCTCGACGGTTACAGAGACTGTCGCTGTTGCGCTCCCTCCATTGCCGTCAGAGATTGTGTAGGTAAATTGGTCAGAGCCGACGAAATCGTGATCCGGGGTGTAGATGACCTTATCATCTGCAGAGTTATCGGCAGTGCCATTGTCATCAATGCTAACTGTCCCGTTAGTTCCCTGAGTGACAGCTGAAATAGTCAAACTATCTCCATCCACGTCCCTGTCACCGTCGAGGACGTCAATGGTGATCGGGCTATCCTCAGCGGTGGTTACCGCCTCATCAACAGCAGTTGGTGCGTCATTGACGCCTGTCACCACCAGGCTGGCAGTGTTGGCAACGCCTATATGTTCATCATGGACATCATAACGCACAGTGAGGGTACGGCTTTCATCTCCGGCCAGATGATTATATTGGGTAGGATCAATGCTGATCGTGCCATCATTGTTGTTTGTAAAGGTAACGGAGGCACCAAGATTGTCGGTCACGCTGATATTGCGGGCAGATAGGGTGTCGCTTGTATCTGTGTCCGTCTGCCCGGCGAGTAGATTGATTGATAGAGGGCTGGCATCCTCTGTGACCTGACCGGCATTAATTGCGGTTACCGTTGGTGCATCATTGGTGCCGGTCACAATCAGACTTGCCGTGTTGGAAACATCCGTATGTCCATCATGCACATCATAGCGCACGGTGACGGTACGGTTTTCGCCGTTGGCCAGATGATTATATTGGGTGGGATCAATGCTGATCGTGCCGTCATTGTTGTTAGTAAAGGCAACGTGCGTACCAAGATTGTCGGTTACAGAGATGTTGCGGATGGATAGCGTGTCGTTTGTATCAGTATCTGTTTGCCCTGCGAGCAGGTTGATAGGCAATAGTGCTGCGTCTTCTGAAAGTTGCCCTGCATTGATCGCGATCACAGTCGGAGCATCGTTTCGGCCTTCGATGGTCAGTGTGACCGTCGCACTATCGGTGCCGCCATTGCCATCTGATATTGTATAGGTAAAGCTGTCTTCTAGCGTCTCACCTTCTGCCAAAGCTTGAATTGTTGATGCATTGGCTGAATTGTAACTGATGGTGCCGTCGGCAGTCAGTGTTATAGCAGCGCCATTCGCACTGGTGGCTGAAACGGATGTGATGCTTAAAGTGTCTGAGCTGTCTGGATCTGTGTCGTTGGCAAGCAGGTCGGCGGCCTGAATGAGCGCGGTATTGTCTTCATTTGCAAATGGCGTGTTTAAACCGGTCAGTTCAACGATTTGTGCAATTACACCATAACCATCCTGGACGCCAAAATTATCCGACGAGTCGGCAAATAGAACGAGAAGGCGGCCTGGTTCGAGCTCCACAAATTGTCCATAGCGCTGATTTCCGTCACGATCAAAGATGAGATCGTTGGACAATATCGATCCATCATTTGAAATATAGCGCAAGGCTACGTTGTCGGGACCATTTCTTCCGCCTGGTGTTGCTATAATATCTTCCGCATACTGAACGACATAGCCACCATTTGCTAACGCAGCCACATCGACGATACCCTGACCGCCAGTCAGATTGCTATTGATGACAAATTCCTGATCAGATTTGAAAGTACCGTCAGCTGATAGGACACGGCTTGGTGTATCAAGCCATGTCGACCCATAACGAACCCAAGTAATCGAAAAGCTGCCATTTTCTAGGGCAACAATATGAGGGCTACGAACACCTGAGGATGTGTCAAATCTTTGAGGGTCGCTAATCTCTGAGAAATCACGATTAAAGAGTTGTACGTAGCCATTTGACCCCCACCAATTGCTTAGATGGCTTCCATTTCGCCAACTTACGGCAATAACGCCATCCTCATTAATTGCGATGTCCCCATAAGAATCCACATTTGCTTCGTCAATGATAACTTTCTCCTGCACATTTAGAGAGTTATCAGCTTGGATTTTCATCTCATAGAGTTTGATGACACGGCTTCCATTATCTCCTTGTAGTTGAGCAGAGATTACAAAAGAACCATCCTTAGCCTGATCAAAATTATGGTCAGAGCGACTGTCGTTGGCATGGCCAAAAAGATGGATTGGACTTAGGGATGTACCATCAGGTGCAAAGACACCACCCTTGACAGCATTGTCGCCGGTATCTGTCCATTGAATATAGACATTTCCATTGTCGAGGACCTTGATATCTGCAGCGCTAAGATTGCCCGTAAGCTGCAGATCAAACTCTATTGAATCACCAACCGGCTTTCCATCTTTGTCGAGATATAGTCCGGTGAGTTTGGTTGCATTCTTAACTGCATAGACTGCCAGGACCCTATCCCCTTGCTTGTCGATGGCAATGCTTGAAGACTGTTCAAGACTGTCATTGGGATTGGAAATGAGGGTAGGAGCGCTATCCAAGGTGAGGGTAGGGCTATCTGAGCCTGCGGTGTCTCCATTTAGATGGTCATCCACCGCATCTGGTGCGTCATTTCTTCCCTCGACTGTAAGGGTGACAGTTGCTGTATTGGTGCCACCATTGCCGTCGGTGACGGAATAGGTGAAGCTATCTTCAAGCGTCTCGCCCTTAGCTAGGAACTGAATTTTGGTGGCATTGGTCGGATCATAGCTGATTGTGCCATTGCCATTCAGCATCATCGACGCGCCATTGGTGCTGGTCGCAGAAACTGAGGTGATGCTAAGAGTGTCAGATGTATCCGGGTCGATGTCGTTAGCAATGAGGTCGGAGGCCGAAATGATTAAGACTGCATCTTCACTATGTCCATGTCTTGGCTGGCCATCAGCTCCGAAGAAACGTGCCATGATCGCGCTGCCATCACCGTCCTCATCATGATGGCTATGGGTTGACCACATAATGACGAAACCGCCGTCATTCAATGCTGTAATGCTTGGGTGTGAATCCCGATTGTTTACCAGATCGCTGACCAGAAATTCGGAAACACCATCACCATTTCCATCTACTTCTGTGCCATCTGGTTCATAAATTTTTGCTGCGAGATCCCAGCCATTCCCATAGGCGCCGGTGATCCAGGCAACTATAAAATTACCATTCTCAAGCACTGCGATTTCTGGAAGAAATTGCGTGTGGACTTCCTGATCATTGACTAGGAATTCGGCTCCGCCATTTCCTTGAGCGTCAAAAATTCTGGCCTTAACGGCTCCCCCGGAACCTTCATCATCATTTTCATTTTGAGTATACCAGGTGATAACAAAGCCGCCATGTTGCAAGGCGGCGACAGCCGGGTCACGTTGATAATCATCTGTTTTTAAATTAACGGTGAACTCGCTTTCACCATTACCGTCTGGATCCAGTGGCGTTCCATTCGGGTCGAAAAGCCGAGCACTGATTGCGGTATAGGAGTAATCAGTGTTGTCACCAAGTTGCGGTTTATCACTCGTCTCCCATACTGCTATAGTATTGCCATTCGTGAGCGTGACAATTTGGTGTTTGACTTGATCACCGGCAGTGAATTCATTGACTAAAAAGCTAGTGCCGCCCTTGTCGTCCAGATCAACCAGAGTGCCATTTTGATTGATGATTCCGGCACGAATTCCAATTCTGCTATTATCGCTGTATTGCTCCCAGTCTTCCCAGGAAACCAGGAACCTATCCGCGGATAGCGCAATAACATTTACGCTCCACTCGAAATAGCTTCGATAGTTTGTATCATAGAATTTGATAAGCGGTGAATTATCGGCATTGATGAGAGTTCCATCCCGCTCAATCATGATAGCATAAGCGCTAGAAATGCCTTTGTCGTCACCGCGCCAAGTGACTATTCCCTTGCCACTTGGTAAAAAAGCAACAGATGGTGAGTAGGTGTAACCACTTAAATTATCAAGTAGCGTAAATTCGTTGCCAGGATTGTTGTTCTTGTCAAAAATCCTCGCTTTGAGGCTGACATTGTTCAAGCCAGTGCTGTAGCGATCAATCCAAACAGAGATAAAGCCGCCGTTTGGCATGGCTTCGGTGACTGGCTGAACCTGATGATCTTGAGTTTTTTGGTTGACGATGAATTCTTTTGTGACAGGAAGAACATCATTGCCAGCTTGGGGTGTATCATTGCTCCCCGTCACCACAAGGTTTGCGGTATTGGCAACGCCTGTATTCCCATCATGGACATCATAACGTATTGTGAGGGTGCGGCTTTCGTCTCCAGCCAAATGATTATACTGGCCGGGTGTAATGCTGATCGTACCATCATTGTTGTTTGTGAAGGCAACAGAGGCACCAAGATTGTCGGTCACGCTGATATTGCGCGCAGATAGGGTGTCACTTGTATCAGTATCCGACTGCCCTGCGAGCAGATTAATTGTTAGAGAGTTTGCGTCTTCGGTGATCTGACCGGCATTAATTGCGGTTACCGTTGGTGCATCATTGGTTCCCCCGATGGAGAGAGTGACGGTTGCAGTATCTGTACCGCCATTGCCGTCGGAGATTGTATAAGTAAAGCTGTCTTCCAGCATCTCTCCTTCTGCCAAGGCCTGAATTTCGGGTGCATTTGTCGGGTCATAACTAATGGTAGCATCGGCGTTTAGCCTAAGAGACGCACCCTTATTGCTCGTGGCAGAAACTGCAGTGATACTTAAAGTGTCTGAGCTATCGGGATCGGTATCGTTGACCAGAAGGGATTTGCCATCAATTGTAAGGCTCTGATCCTCGTTATAGCGACCAATGGGGTTACCCAAGGTGTCAAACATTCTTGCGTTGATCGCAAAGCCGCTCAAATCGCCTAACTGGGCATCACTGGAGATCCACGACACGACAAATCCGCCGCCGTCCAAGGCTGTGACAGAGGGGTTGGCTTGTTGGTTGTTTGCAATTTCATTGACCAGAAATTCTGGTACGATCTCGTTACCGGAACTATCAAAGATACGCCCCTTGACCCCCAAGGAGCTGGAGTCTCCTTGTTGAGGATCATAGGATTGCCAGGTGACGATAAAGCGCCCACCTTCAAGAGCCGCAATTGAAGAAAATGACTGCTCGGCATTGGTGAGTGAATTGACCAGAAATTCCGGGATCACGACCTCACCATCAGCATCTAGAATGACAGCTTTAATACCAATGCTGCTATTGTCGCCTTGCTGCGGGTCTTTCGAATTCCAGGTGACAACGATATGTCCGTTATCCAGCTCAGTTGATCGGGTTTGATACTGATCTGAATTTACATAACTATTTACCTGAATTTCCGCGCTAGCCGGTGCTCCCGTAGCGTCAAAAATTCTTGCCTTAATGGCTGTTCCGCTGGTGTCACCTTGCTGGCCGTCATCGGATTGCCACGTGACGATAAAACCGCCATCGGATAGCCCGGTTACATAAGCGTCAGTTTGGTCGCCGTCTTTGTAATCGTTTATCGAGAACTCGGAGGTAACGGCCTGTCCTGCGGTATTGAATATCCGCGCGCGAATGCCGTAACCATCGGAATCATCGTCGCTTGCATTGTTGGATTGCCAGACGACAACGAAATGTCCGTTCTCTAATGGTGTAGCCCATGGAGCGGCCTGTTGGCCTTCTACCAGGTCATTGACCAAAAACTCAGAGACAAGTTCGTTGCCATTGTCATCAAAAATCCTCGCTTTGATACCAGTAAGATCATCGTCCCCCTGACCGGGGCGGTTTGACTGCCAGACAACCGCAAACCCGCCATTGTCCAAAGCAACAGGGAAGGGAACTTCCTGCCGACCGGATGTTAGGGAGTTAACGCGAATTTCCCCACCAACTGGATTGCCATATCGGTCAAAAATTTGAGCATTGGCACTTGGAGATGAGATATCCCCCTGAAGATGATCATATGAATGCCAAACGACGACAAACCCGCCATCTGCCAGATTTGTAATGTTTGGACGGAATTGGCCCTGGTCAGTTACTTCATTGACGCGAAAATCACTGCCGTTACCCAGAAAATTATCATCTGAAGCATTTGGTGCATCATTGACACCAGTCACCACAAGGCTGGCGGTGTTGGCAACGCCTGTATGTCCATCGTGAACGTCATAACGCACGGTGAGGGTGCGGTTTTCATCTCCGGCCAGATGATTATATTGAGTGGGATCAATGCTGATCGTGCCGTCATTGTTGTTGGTAAAGGCAACGGACGCACCCAGATTGTCGGTCACGCTGATATTGCGCGCAGATAGGATGTCACTTGTGTCTAAATCTTTCTGACCATCGAGAAGATTTATCGAAACAGGCGGGGTATTTTCTGTTACTTGCCCGGCGGCAATTGTCGTTACAATCGGGGCGTCATTTTCGCCGAACAATGTTAGCAGAATGGATGCTGAAGCGCTGAAAATACCGTCGTAAATGGTATAGCTGAAGGTCATTTCAGTGGCTTCACCTTCAGCCAAAGCATCAAATGCACTGCTGTCAAAGATGATTTGGCTGCCAGCCCGGACAAACGAAATAGGATCTCCGGACGTCTGATGGAAATCAGTAATCGTTATCGATCCGCCATCTGGGTCACTGATGATACCAAGAAGATTGTAGCTGAAAATCTGGTTTTCTTTACCGGATAAAGAACCATTGAGAGCGATAGGTTCAAGTGCGGAATTGGAAGCATGGTAGGAAAAATAAGAAGGTAGATGATCGAAACCTATTCCGTCTTGTCCGCTTGTTGAGATGGTTGAGCTCTCTAAAGGGGTGGTCTCAAAGCTAAAGTCACTCTGATTTTGCCCGTTACTGTTGGGGATGTTGTTGCTTTCTTCACCTTCTGCAGGTTTTGCAAGGCCGTCGGGGACCGGGAAAAGCTGAGCAAACTCCTCAGCTGTTAGGTTACCTGCTTCAAAGCGAATGCTTTGAGCTCTGGGGAGATCGCTATTTGAGTGATAAAAGTTCTCTAGTTTTAGAATTTCTCCGCTGGAAAAACGAACAACGAGAGTGTTGCCTTCACGCGTGAACTCTGTTTGAAACTGGCCAATTTGCGTGAAATCAACTTGCTGGCCCTCTTTCACTGAAAGTGTGATTTTACTCGAAGATACTGGCTTACTCACTATGAGGGACTGTTGTTGTGCAGGAGCTTCAGAGCGCAAGTTGGGAGTTGCTTGTGCAATGTGAATATTATTTTCCATGAAATGGCCTTGAATATAAAATTTATCAATTATTAATAAATTCTTGAGGCAAATTCCATCATTTTTGAGTGATAATTGCGAATATAATAAATAACGTTATAGGTGTGGCAAAATTTTCTGCAGCCTTTTGAGCGGTAGGGAGTTCGAACATGTTCCTTTTGCCTGCAAAACGTGAGCAGAAGCGTTTGGCAGTGACGATCTCAGTCCCAATCACAACACTTCTTTATCGAAGGGCAGGGCGATGCGTTTCATATGCTACGCTACCTCGGCCAGTTTCTTGTCGAAATCCTGATGGCTTGGCGCAATACCGTAGTTAACCTGAATATCGTTTCCCTTTTCTTTTGCATCTCCCCCAGCATGACTAGAGATGGTACAGCATATATGTTTTGGCACGTTTTCACTTCTCATGTGCGCAATATATGTTCCCCATCAAGGCCTAAGGGTCCAAATAGGTTGATTTGCTAAGAGATAGATTTTGTCTCATCGTAACCCCATAGGTGTGGGTATGAGGCAGACTTCAGGCAAGGGGCGCAGCTCGTCCGATAAGATTATAAAAGCCATCAAGCGAGCGACCCGCAAACAATATTCTGCTGAGGAAAAGATCCGGATTGTTCTGGATGGTCTGCATGACGAGGACAGCATTACATTGCTCCTAGCAAGCCAATGCAAAACGGTTTTGTCGAAAGCTTCAATGGTAGTTTCCGGGATGAGTGCCTGAACGAGACCTTATTCTCCTCGCTGGCGCAGGCCCGGGCTGAGGTCAAAGCATGGAAGAATGATTATAATGCAGAGAGACCCCATTCTTCTTTGGGTAACCTCACTCCAAATGAATATGCCGCCAAATCAGCCTTGAAACTGATGGCGGCATGAAGCCAAATTCAACCAATGAACTCTCCCGAAAACTGGAAGAGACTATAGCCCGCTCATCGGAAAGCTAACGGATGAGACCGGTGATCGTCTGACGCCAACCCACGCCAGCAAGAGGGGGAGGCGCTATCGTTATTATGTCTCGGGCCGAATGATCAATGGCTGCAGTGAAAATGGAGCCGCGAGGGCGGATGGTTGGCGTTTGCCTGCGCATACACTGGAAAAGCAGCTGGCGACAATCACCCTAAAGCATCTTGAGGATCGTCTGCCGATTGATCTGTTCAGGAACCTATCTGCCGACAGCATGGTGAGAATCAAAGCGCTGCTTAGTGCATTATCCGCAAGCCCGATTGAACAAAGCTTATCAAAATGCCTGTCCTGTATTGAGGATGTCAAAATCACCCCCGGCGCGATGCATATAGTTCTTGATGCGCAAAGAGTTGCTGAATGGTCTGATCTGGCGCTCGAAGCTATCAATCCAGACATTCTTGCATTTGATACTCCTTTCCAGTTCCGCAAGAGGGGAGTTGAGGTCAAACTTGTTGTTGGCACAGAGCAGGCGGCGTCCCTTGACCAGACGCTAATCAGCAATATTGCAAAAGCGCAGCATTATTACGATGCTGTGAAGCAGGGCCAGCCATTCAATGACATTGCGGCTAGAGATGGTATCTCGAAGAGGCGGATGCTCCACTTGATAAATCTTGCGTTTCTGGCCCCGGATCTTGTGAAACTGGTTCTTGAGGGCAGGCAGCCCGTTGGTCTGACAACCGAATGGCTCTTGCGTAACAGCTTGCCTGCAGATTGGGATGAGCAAAGACGCCTGATCTCGTCCCTCTAACATTTGCTGCCAAAATAGGCATAAAATGGCTGCTAGACTTGCCCTAGCCCTTGCCCTAGTCAAAGCTCCTTAGGCGATCCTTTTATCCGCAAACTGTCAGCGCTAAACTCTCCGGCAGAGATATGGGGTGTCGCTCGGCAGAAAATGGGAGGGAAGGACAGTCTCAGCTTTAGCATAAGGACGCTAATAGGCCGAAAACACGGAATTATTCCGTTCAAAAAGCAGCTGAATTTTAAAAGGAAATGGGAGGGGCTGGGGTGGTAGGATTCGAACCTACGATACACGATACCAAAAACCGATGCCTTACCACTTGGCTACAC
>JAOAQZ010000003.1 GCA_025210795.1 Cohaesibacter sp.
AAATGAAGAGCTGCTCCGGTGTGGTATCAGACAGGCTTTCCATAACCTCATCAGCTGGCATAGCCTGCTTTTGAGGTTTGTGAATCCTCAAGCCCCCCAGCCGCAAACCTTGCTCAGCTACCATCTTGCTTGCTTCAGTCATAATAATTGCAGCAGAATGATCAGCTTCCATCTCAAGATAGACAATGGCTCTTAACCCCATCGGTAGGGTCTCATCAATCTCAATAGAAGCAAGAGCAGATGCCAGATCATCAAGGGCAATGGTGCCGTTTGCCGGTATTCGCAGCACAGGGGCCGGGCGCTTAATCGGGATGTGAGCATGATTGATAGCCCCGTGCTTTAACTGGGCCAGCGTAACTCCATGGGAATAGCGGATCTCGGATGCAGAGAGAGGAAAACAGGAGCCGGAATACCGGATACGGCCATCCCCCAAGGTCTGCTGTCCATGCAAATGCCCAAGGGCAACATAAGCAAGGCAATCGGGAAAGACAGAGACGGGAAGAGCGTGAGACCCACCAATCAGAATGCGTCTTTCAGCCCCTTCGCTTTCCAGCCCACCCGCACAATGCAAATGGCTGGTGGCAATGATGGGAACATCCCCGGCTATTTCAAGCGCTTTGGAGGCAACATCTTCATAGAAGGCTTTGGCGGCCTCAACCACGGGAGATCCGCCTTGCTCTGCGCCAAAAGACAGACCGGGAAGATCGGACGCTCGCAAAAAAGGGATCGCCAAAACATAAAGCGCAACGCCCTTGCTCCCGTTCTGCATAGTGGCTGCAGACTCAGCTTGAATATCAGGAATTGGGATAAGCAGGCGAGAGATATCAATCTCGCCCTCTATGCGCGTGACGGTGCCAACCACATGCACATCAAGAGCCTGCAAAATGGAAGAGGGGGCCTCTAGCCGGTGAGCCGGATCATGATTGCCCCCGCTGATGATGGTAACAAGACCCGGGCGGCGTTTCTTAAACTCTGTCAGAGTACGATAGAAAAGCTTTTGAACCTCTCCTGATGGATTGCTGTTATCAAAGATGTCACCAGCTACAAGCAGGATGTCAGCCTGTTCGGCCTCAAGCACATCGCCGAGCCTGTCAAAAAACACACGATGCTCTTCCTCCCGCGACCAGCCATTCAAACTATGCCCCAAATGCCAATCGGCTGTGTGAATGATGCGCATAGTCGCGAACTCCTGATTATGAGGCCTTGAGGAATCATTTCAGTAAATTAGTACGCGCGCCCAAACTGCAACTCAAGCAATGGATCCTGAACAGGAACAGATTGATCGTAGCATTGGCGGTTTTCTTCAATTCGAGCCAGCATTGATAGCGGTAGACAAGTCAACCGTTTTCTCGGGTGACCTAGCCAGAAGATCTGAGACGGAAATTAGTGGGGAGTGAAGCTGGTGTGATGAATAATTCAATATGATCTCTGGACAAGGCCCAATGCTCTTCCACCAGAGCAACGACACCTTCTTCGTCGCCTGCCTCAATCAAGGCAATAAATTCGTCATGCTGATCAGCAGCAATTTCAAGCCTGCTTGCCATTCCTCCATCTTTGGGCCGATAGAAAGTTTGACCAATTCGGGCATGATCAATCAAAAGACGCCTCAGGCTAGGCATGAGATAGACGTTATTTGCCATTTCTCCCATGATGCTGTGAAAGCGGTCATTGAAATAAACCAGTTCTTCGGCCAAAGACAAATCCTTTGCCCTGCGAAACCCTATTTGGACATCCTTCAGTTTTTCAATCTGTGCAGCTGTTGCATTATTGGCAGCAAGGCGCCCAATAGCTGAGTAAATCATTGGAGCAACCAGAAAAAAGTCGCGTAAGGTATTGTGCGACATAGATGCAACGCTTGCCCCTCTATTATTGCGAATTTCCAAATATCCCTCGCCAGCAAGCTGCCGGAATACATCGCGAAGAGGAGTGCGTGATATGCCGTATTGTTCGCTCAAAACAACTTCGTCCAAATCACTGCCGGGTTGCAAATCAAGCGTCAGAACCGAGCGTTTGATTTGTTCGTATAGCTCCTGTTTTCTGGATTTCGATGACATCCTTACCTGTCCTTTCGCTTGGTCTGCAATCACTCCACCAACAGAGAACTGGAATTACTGAACAGAGTGCCCGACTCTTCGGATGTAATGTATGCTCCCTTATCTTCACCTTAAAGTTGAGAATACTTAAGTTATGCTTTTTGCTCACAAGCATAAAAAGCATCTCCAATGCTTGGACAAAACACGTGTCGTTTGTCCCATGGATTGGCTCAAACGTAGATGGCCTGAGGTGTAAGAGAGGTGGCTATGCTTCTTTCCCTGCTCGCCACTCTCTCCAGCGCATCACAGCATTTGCTCCAAGCCAGGCAAAAGGCTCTGGCGGCAATCGGCTGGGGGGATCTTGCGCAAGCATGTGGTCCAGATAAACAGAGTGAGTGCCGGTTGCCAGCTCTGCCGCCATCATGCCGGAAAAAGTTCCCTTTGCAGCGCCAAGGCCGTTTTGGGCACAAGCTGAGAAGATATTCTCCTCTACCTCTCCAAAAGCTGAAACACCATTGAAGCTCAGGCAAAGCCGTCCGGCCCAGACATATTCCATCGGCACAGTCCCAATCATCGGAAAACGGCGCTGAAACGCATCTATCTGAGTTTTACCAACAGCCTCGACGCGAGATTGCGAGACCTCCATGGACGGATCATAGGTAAAGCGAGTGCGGGTGATAATCCTGTCCCCGCCGGTGCCACAAATACGGCGGATCGTAGCACCCATAGGGTCTGCTGGTGTCAGGCTCCATTTGCTCTGCCCGCCGAGCACACGCACTTCATCACTGCTTAAAGCCCGCGTCATTGATGCATAGGTAAAGACATGCATAAGACGCCCCGGAAAATAGCCAAAGCTCTGGGCATGGCCGTTGACGGCCAAAATAATTTTGGGTGCACTTACAGACCCGGACGGTGTCTCCACCAACCAATCTGAGCTTTGACGTGAGAGCTTGATGACAGGAGAATTTTCATAAATTCCGATATGTGGACGCAGGTTATCTGCGACAGCCCGAACAAAAGCCGCAGGCTGAATCATAACTGTGCCCGGAGTAAAAAGACCATCCAGATAATAATCTGAGCCAGTGACCTCTCTCATTGCCTGTGCATCGAGCATTTCATAGCTTTCGCCAGATTGTTCGAGCAGTTTTGCATAATCGAGATTGTGAGAAGCCCCTTTTTCAGTTGCTGCACCATTGATCTTGCCGCAAGGATCAAAGACCTCGCTAGAAATGCCATAGTCTTCTGCAGCTTGCGCAGCAAAACGAATAGCTTCGCGATTCAGTTCGGTTTGCAAATTATCCTTCTCTGATCCTTCGCCAGAATAATTGTCTGATGAAAGATCATGGGGCAAATCAATCATAAATCCAGAATTGCGCCCTGCGGGCCCTTCACCAACATGGCGGGCCTCCAAAAGAGTTATGCGATCATTTGGCCGTAATTGATGCAATCTGCGAGCGGCCGCCAGTCCGGCAAACCCGGCACCAATCACAAGCCAGTCACTTGTTATATTCTCCTCAAGTTTCTGGCATTTCGACCCATTTTCAGCGATTTTATACCATCCAGATATCCCTGTATCGTTTGGTTGTTTTTTGATTTTTCGTATTTTTGGTTTAGTCATGATCACTCCACGGCTTCATCGCTGGCGCGATCGGAGAGATCAATCCAGATTGTTTTGATTTCGGTATAT
>JAOAQZ010000018.1 GCA_025210795.1 Cohaesibacter sp.
ATAGCCGCCCATTTTCAGCAAAATACCAGCCAAAATGACCGAACCGGCAGTTGGCGCCTGCACGTGCGCATCCGGCAACCAGGTATGAACCGGCCACATTGGCATTTTAACTGCAAAGGACGCAAAGAAGGCGACCCACAGCCACATCTGCATTTCCGGCGGGAAATTAAAGGCAAGCAGCGTTGCAATATCGGTGGTGCCCGCTTCCCAATACATGGCCATAATAGCCAGCAGCATCAGCACAGAGCCGATCAGCGTATAGAGGAAGAATTTGAAGCTGGCATAAACGCGGTTCTGACCGCCCCACACCCCGATGATGATGAACATCGGAATAAGGCCTGCTTCAAAGAACAGATAGAAGAGCACCAGATCCAGCGCGCAGAAGACACCGATCATCATGGTCTCAAGCACGAGGAAAGCAATCATATACTCTTTCACGCGCTTGGTCACAGAATCCCGGCTGGCATAGATAGCTGCAGGCATCAAAGCAGTTGTCAGAATGACAAACAGCATGGAGATCCCGTCAACGCCCATCCGGTAACTGATGGATGAAGACAACCATGAGGCTTGTTCCTGCATCTGGAAGCCAGCATTTGATGGATCAAACTGGTTCCAGATCAGCAAAGAGATCAGGAAAGTAACAATGGTGGTCCAGAGCGCAACATTGTTGATGTTGCGCCGGGACACTTCGCTATCACCCTTGACCAGCAGGATGAGGAAAGCCCCCACAAGCGGCAAAAAGGCAACGGTGGAAAGAAGTGGCCAATCACTCATTAGTGTGCCCCTCCGGTAAACATTGCCCAGGTAACCAGAACGGCGACGCCGATCATCATGGCAAAGGCATAGTGATAAACATAGCCAGTCTGAAGACGGACAACTTTATTGGTAATATCAACCACACGGGCAGCAATGCCATTTGGACCATAATAGTCGATGACGCGCTCGTCGCCCTTCTTCCAGAAGAAAGAGCCAAGCTTCTTGGATGGCTGTACAAAGATGAAGTCATAAAGCTCATCAAAGTACCACTTGTTCAAGAGGAACTGATACAGCCACTGGTGGCGATCAGCCAATTGCTTGGGCAAGGACGGGTTCTTGATATAGAAGATGTAAGCCCCGATCAGACCGGACAGCATCATCACAAATGGAGCCAGTTTCACAGCCCACGGCACGTGATGGAACTCTTCGATCAGATTATTCTCAGGTCCGACATACAGAGCGCCTTTCCAGAAAGCGTCGAAGTTGGAGCCATAGAAGAAGCTGGAGAAGATCATACCAGCAAACACCGCACCAACAGCCAGCAGCATCAACGGCACTGTCATCACCTTCGGGCTCTCATGGATGTGAGCCTTGACATCGGCGCTCATGCGCTCTTTGCCATGGAAAGTCATAAAGACCAGACGCCAGGAATAGAAGCTGGTGAACAACGCGGCGATAACAGTAAGGCCAAAGGCATAACCGGCAAACGGGCTGGAAGCTGCAAAGGCACTCTCGATGATCGCGTCTTTTGAGTTAAAGCCTGCAAAGCCGATCAGCGTACCCGGAATACCAACACCGGTCAGCGCCAGAGTGCCAATCATCATCATCCAGTAGGTGGTTTTGATATGCTTGGCCAGACCACCCATCTTGCGCATGTCTTGCTCATCGGAGACGGCATGGATAACAGAACCGGCACCAAGGAAGAGCAGAGCCTTAAAGAAGGCGTGCGTGAAGAGATGGAACACAGCGGCACCATAAGCCCCGATCCCCAAGGCCACAAACATGTAACCAAGCTGGGAACAGGTTGAATAGGCGATCACGCGCTTGATGTCATTCTGCACCAGACCAACCGTTGCTGCAAAGAAGGCCGTTGTCGCACCGACAAAGGTAACCACAGTCAGCGCATCCGGCGTTACCTCGAACAAAGGTGACATACGGGCAACCATAAAGACCCCGGCGGTCACCATGGTCGCCGCATGGATCAGCGCAGACACAGGGGTCGGACCTTCCATCGCATCCGGCAACCAGGTATGCAGCAGGAACTGGGCTGACTTACCCATCGCGCCGGTAAACAGCAAGAGGCAGATAACGGTCAGCGGGTTCCACTCGCCCCACAGGAAGGTCAGTGTCAGCGGGTTCTCTTCTGCATTGATCTGGGAAAGAATTTCAGGAACCTTGCCAAAAATCACATCAAAATCGGTAGAGCCGAAAATGTAATAGATGCCAAAGATCCCCAAAAGGAAGCCAAAGTCACCAACACGGTTGACCACAAAGGCCTTCATGCTGGCAGCATTGGCTGATGGTTTCTGGAACCAGAAGCCAATCAGAAGATAAGACGCAAGACCAACCCCTTCCCAACCAAAGAACATCTGCATCAGGTTATCAGAAGTGACAAGCATCAGCATGGCAAAGGTAAAGAGGGAGAGATAGGCAAAAAAGCGTGAGCGGTGCGGATCGTGATGCATATATCCAATGGAATAGATATGCACCAGTGCGGACACGGAATTGACAACAACCAGCATAACCGCGGTCAGCGTATCAACCCGGATAGCCCAGTCAAACACCAAAGTGCCAGAGGAAATCCAGCTCAATAGCTGAATTTTCTGAGGCTCCCCGGTGCCAAGCGCAACGGAGAAGAAAGCAATCCACGACAGCAATGCCGCCAGAACCAGCAAACCACTGGTCACATATTCAGACGCCTTATGGCCGATTGTGCGACCAAACAGGCCTGCAATCAAAAAGCCGATCAGCGGAAGAAAGACGATGGCCGAGTACATGTTTATCAGCCCTTCATCATGTTGATGTCTTCAACTGCAATCGAGCCACGATTACGGTAGAAAACCACCAGAATAGCCAAACCAATTGCAGCCTCAGCAGCCGCAACAGTGAGAATGAGCAGAGCAAAGATCTGCCCCGCCAAATCGCCCAGATGGGACGAGAAGGCAACGAAGTTCAAGTTGACCGCGAGCAGAATGAGTTCAACAGACATCAGAATGACGATCACATTTTTCCGGTTCAGGAAAATGCCGAACATTCCGATGACGAACAGGATCGCTCCAACGGTCAGATAATGGCTAAGTCCAATTTCCATATCTTGGTCTGCCTTACCGACTTCTCGGTCCTCTAGAGTTAGTCCCTAGTGGATCCGACAAAGGCTCTATTAGATGCCCTTGCCTGATTCCACCTGTTTAATTTCAATCGAATTACCGACCGTACGGCCAACCTGACGGGCAATATTCTGGCGCTTGACATCTTTCTTGTGATGCAGAGTCAGAACAATGGCACCAATCATGGCCACCAGAAGGATCATCGCCGCGCTCTGGAAGAAATAGATATATTTCGTATAGAGCAGCGCACCGATGGCTTCGATATTGGATTTATCGGCAAGTGCCGGAATTGGCTCAGCCACATTGGCCGCAATGTCCGGGCTCAGAGCCCAGCCACCCAGCGCGATCAGCAGCTCGGCAACCAGCACCACCCCGACCACAAGACCGGTTGGCAGATATTGCAAAAAGCCTGATCGCAGCTCGACAAAGTCCACATCCAGCATCATCACGATAAAGAGGAACAACACTGCAACCGCGCCGACATAAACAACGACCAGCAGCATCGCCAGAAATTCAGCACCGACCAGTACGAACAAACCGGCGGCATTGAAAAATGCCAGAATGAGAAACAAAACCGAATGCACCGGATTGCGCGAGGCAATGACCATAAGGGCCGAACCCAGCAGCACCGCTGCAAACAGATAGAAAAAGAAGGTTTGAAGGATCATTTTGTAGGCCCTCTTCGCCCCAAGGGACGCCCCTATAGTCTTACGCTTCAAACATCAAACGAGAGCTTGATGCAAAAGACTTACCGATACGGCGCATCCATCACGATGTTGCGCGCAATTTCCTGCTCCCAGCGTTCGCCATTCTCAAGCAACTTTTCTTTAGTATAGAAAAGCTCTTCGCGTGTCTCGGTCGCAAATTCAAAATTCGGCCCTTCAACAATTGCCTCTACTGGGCAGGCTTCCTGACAGAAACCGCAATAGATGCATTTGGTCATATCCAGGTCATAACGTGTTGTTCTGCGTGTCCCGTCATTGCGGCGAGGACCTGCTTCGATTGTAATTGCTTGCGCGGGGCAGATTGCCTCGCACAATTTACAAGCGATGCAGCGCTCTTCCCCGTTCGGGTAGCGACGCAATGCATGTTCTCCGCGAAAGCGCGGGCTAACCGGCCCCTTTTCAAAGGGATAGTTAACCGTTGCTTTTGGCGCAAAGAAATAGCGCATGGACAGGACGAATGCGTGAACAAACTCCTTGAGCATGAGCGCTTTTGCTGCCTGTGCAAGTGCCATTTTACCAGCCTCCAGTGAGTGCCGTTCAGCCCAGTGCCAGTGTTGTACCGGCCCAATATCCAATCACAGGAAACAAACCAACGGTCAGGGCGAAAATCGCGAACTGAATCCAGGTTGCATATTTCTCTGTATCAGGATGGTCAGCTAATCCGGCATCCCTCCTCTTTTGCATATATTTTGCACGAACCATGCCCCCAATCATCTTGAAGTCGACCCAACCAATGGCCAATCCAAGTGCAGCCCCGATCATTCCGGGTAAAGACAGATCCATCAAATTTAACTCCTGGTCCCCAAGGGGCAGTCTGCGACTGCCTTATGGAGCCCACCCTGTGAATTGCAGCACACCTGCCACCAGAACCACATAGAAGAGCGAGATTGGCAGGAAGACTTTCCAGCCAAGGCGCATCAATTGGTCATAGCGGTAACGGGGCACAAATGCCTTCACCATTGCGAACATAAAGAAGACCGCACCCGATTTGAGGATGAACCAGACAACGCCGGGCACCCACGTGAAGGGAGCAAAGTCAAACGGTGGCAACCATCCACCCATGAACAGGATTGCTGTCATGGAACACATCAGCGCGATCGCAACATATTCCCCAAGCATATACATCATGTAAGGGGTGGAGCCATATTCCACCATGAAACCGGCAACCAGCTCGGATTCTGCTTCAGGCAAATCGAACGGAGGACGATTTGTCTCGGCCAGTGCCGAAATGAAGAAGATAACGAACATGGGGAACAGCGGCAGCCAATACCAGTTCAGGAAGGTCAGTGATGGCACATTCAAAAAGCTTGCCAACCCTGTCTTCTGGGCATTGACGATGTCAGTCAGGTTCAATGACCCGACGCACAACAGCACGGTGATGATAACAAAGCCGATAGAAACCTCATAAGAGACCATCTGAGCGGCAGAACGCAGCGCCGACAGGAACGGATATTTGGAGTTGGACGCCCAACCACCCATGATGATGCCATAAACCCCAAGCGACGAGACCGCCAAGATATAGAGAACACCAACATTGATATCAGCAATCGCCCAACCTTCCGACACGGGCACAACCGCCCATGCAGCCAGTGCAACCGTCACGGTCACCAATGGGCCAAGCAGGAAAATGCCCTTGTTCGATCCTGAAGGAACCACCGGCTCTTTCAACACGAACTTAAGCAAATCCGCAAAGGACTGGAACAGCCCCCAAGGACCAACCACATTGGGGCCCCGACGCATCTGGACCGCAGCCCAGATCTTACGGGCTGCCAACAGAATAAAGCCAATCATTACCAGAAGCAGCACCAACAGGAGCAGAGACTGCCCGACGATGATGGCCCCAGGAATAAGCCAGTTATAGAGGAAATCTTCCATCAATCAGTCCCCTCACTCAGCAGCATCTGCCGCCAAACCCTTCTTAAGCTGCGAGCATTCCGCCATAACAGCAGAGCTTCGCGCAATCGGGTTGGTCAGATAAAAGTCATGAATTGGGGAGACAAAGGCCTGCCCCTTCACAGCACCCGCCTTTTTAGCAAGCTCTGTAATCGCGCCTGCATCACCCTTGATGCATTCGCCAAGGTTATCCAGATCAGGATGCTCTTCAAACAGCTGGCTGCGCAGGGCGCTCAGGCTGTCAAATGGCAGCTTGTGGCCCAGCACATCAGACAGTGCCCGCAAAATGGCCCAGTCTTCTTTGGCGTCGCCCGGCGCAAAATTCGCCCGGTTAGCCAGCTGGATGCGGCCTTCTGTATTAAGATAGAGACCTGATTTCTCGGTATAGGTCGAGGCTGGCAAGATAACATCCGCTGCATGCGCTGCCGCATCGCCATGGGTGCCGATATAAATCTTGAAGCTCTCGCTCAAGGCATCAAAGGCAAGCTCATCCGCACCAAGCAAGAAGACAACATCAACACCACCATTTTGCATACCGGCAATGTCTTTGCCTTCATCCTGTGGCTCAAAGCCAACCTCAAAGGCACCAACGGCACTGGCTGCGGTATGAAGAACACTAAAGCCATTCCACTCATCACCAGCTGCACCAACTTCTGTGGCAAGCTTGGCAGCCTGAGCAAGGACGGCCTCGCCATCTTCATGGTTGATAGCACCCTGCCCTACAAGGATCAGCGGACGCTCGGCCTCTTTAAGAACAGAGAAGAAATCGCCCTTGCCAGCAGCCAGATCTGCAAGTGTATCGGAGCCAGCGCCCAGATAATCATACTTATATTTCAGATCTTCCTGCTCGCCGATCAAACCAATTTTGGTTTTGCCAGTAAGCCAGGTTTTGCGAATGCGGGCATTGAGAACAGCAGCCTCGGCGCGCGGATTTGACCCCACGATCAAGATTGCATCGGCATCTTCGATGCCTTCAATCCCGGAGTTAAACAGATAGCTCGCCCGACCATCCTTGGAAGAGAGAACCGATCCATCCTGACGGGCATCCATATTGCCAGAGCCAAGAGACGCCATCAGCTTTTTAAGCGCATACATCTCTTCAATTGTGGCCATATCACCGGCAATCGCGCCGATCTTGTCACCCGTAGTAGCAGAAACCTTTTCAGCGATAGCAGCAAATGCATCTGACCAGCTAGCAGGCGTTAGTTTGCCGTCTTTGCGCACGAATGGACGATCAAGGCGCTGGGATTTCAAACCATCCCAAATGAAGCGGGATTTATCGGAAATCCACTCCTCATTCACCTCTTCACACAGACGCGGCATAATGCGCATCACTTCGCGGCCACGGGTATCAATGCGAATATGCGAGCCAACCGCATCCATCACATCGATGCTCTCGGTCTTGTTCAGCTCCCACGGACGCGCGGTAAATTCATAAGGGCGAGACGTCAGAGCACCCACAGGGCACAGATCAATCACGTTGCCCTGAAGCTCTGAGCTTAACGCAGCTTCCAGATAGGTGGTAATCTCGGCATCTTCACCGCGACCAATCAGGCCCAGTTCCTGAATACCAGCCACCTCGGTGGTGAAGCGAACACAGCGGGTGCAGTGAATGCAGCGCGTCATGATGGTTTTTACAAGCGGGCCGATATATTTATTTTCAACCGCACGCTTGTTTTCTCCATAACGCGACCCACCTTTACCGTAAGCAACGGCCTGGTCCTGCAAGTCGCACTCGCCAGCCTGGTCGCAAATCGGGCAATCTAGAGGATGGTTGATGAGCAAAAACTCCATCACCCCTTCGCGCGCCTTTTTGACCATTGGCGATTTGGTGAAAATCTCCGGTGCCTGACCCTCAGGGCCCGGGCGCAGATCGCCAACGCGCATCGCACAACTTGCTGCAGGCTTGGGTGGTCCACCCTTGACCTCAACAAGGCACATACGGCAGTTGCCCGCTACTGACAACCGTTCGTGGAAACAAAAACGCGGAACTTCTGCCCCTGCTTCTTCAGCAGCCTGCAAAAGTGTGTACTCCGCGGGTACCTCAATTTCGTTTCCGTCAACGACCAGCTTAGCCATCGATCGTTCTCCAGTCTCAATTACGCGACTATTCGGCCGCTGCCAGTGGGGCTTCATCCGGTTTTGGATTGGCCGTATACTGGTCAATTCGCTCTTCAATTACAGGGCGGAAATGGCGGATCAAACCTTGGATCGGCCATGCTGCCGCATCACCAAGCGCACAGATGGTATGACCTTCCACCTGCTTGGTAACCTCAAAGAGCATGTCAATTTCTTTTTTCTGCGCTTCGCCGCGAACCATCCGCTCCATCACGCGCCACATCCAGCCGGTCCCCTCACGACAAGGCGTACACTGGCCGCAGCTCTCGTGCTTATAGAAGTAGGACAGACGGGCAATCGCCTTGATCACATCAGTGGACTTGTCCATGACAATCACAGCAGCAGTTCCAAGGCCAGAGCCTTTGGCGCGCAAACTGTCAAAATCCATCGGGCAGTCAACAATCTCGGATGCAGGCACCATCGGCACGGAAGACCCGCCCGGGATCACTGCCAGAAGATTGTCCCAGCCACCGCGAATACCGCCGCAATGCTTGTCAATCAGCTCTTTGAAGGGCACTGACATGGCCTCTTCAAAGGTTGCAGGATTGTTCACATGACCAGACACACAGAACAATTTGGTGCCGTGGTTATTCTCGGCCCCGAAGCTTTTGAACCAAGAGGCCCCGCGCCGCAGAATGGTCGGTGCAACCGCAATGGATTCCACATTATTCACGGTGGTTGGCAAGCCATAAAGGCCCACATTGGCAGGGAAAGGAGGCTTCAGCCGTGGCTGGCCTTTCTTCCCTTCAATGGATTCGATAAGCGCCGTTTCTTCACCACAAATATAGGCACCTGCCCCGTGGTGAACGATGATATCGAAATCATAGCCATGAATGTTATTCTTGCCGATCAGCTTTTTCTCATAAGCCTGATCAATCGCTGCCTGAAGCCGCTCGCGCTCGCGAATGAACTCACCGCGCACATAGATGAAAGCCGCTTCAGCCTGCATGGCAAAACCGGCAATCAGGCAGCCTTCAACCAGATGATGCGGATCATGGCGCAGAATTTCGCGGTCCTTACAGGTGCCCGGCTCGGATTCATCGGCATTGACAACAAGATAATGCGGACGACCTTCCTGCTTTGGAGGCATGAAAGACCATTTCAGACCGGTCGGGAAGCCCGCGCCACCACGACCGCGCAGACCTGACGCCTTCATCTCGTTGATGATCCAGTCACGGCCCTTTTCAAGCAATCCCTTGGTACCATCCCAAGAGCCGCGTTTCAGCGCCCCTTCAAGGCCCCAATCATGGATCCCATAGATATTGGTAAAGATCCGATCCTTGTCTTCGAGCATTGTGGTCATGACTTAGTCCCCCTTGCCCTTGCTGGATTCGACTTCGCCAGCCTCAACCCGCTTGGAAAAGTCTGTCTCGCCGCCTTCTGCCAGAACTTTGGCTTGCTCGATCCACTTCTCACGGGCAATCCGACCTTTAAAGGACAGATGGCTATCGACATAGGCGCAGTTTTCAGCATTCCAGTCAGCGATCTGGGCGAAATGATAGACGCCCATGCCATTGAGTTTTTTCTCAATAACCGGACCAATCCCTGAAATCTGTTTCAGATCATCAGCAACACCGCCGCTTGGCGCATCAAGCAAAGAAGGAGCAACTTCCTCAACTTCTTCGTCAGTTGATGCAGCAGCTTCAGCGGCTTGAGAAGCTTCCTTCTTGGCAGCAGCTTTAGGCTCGGCTTTTTCTACCTTGGCCTCAGCCTTGACTTCTTTCGCTTCAGCCTTTGCCTCTGCATCCTTGCCAGCAGAGGCCCCGTCATCATCCATACCGGCACCAAGGCCATATTTGACCATTGAGCCATCATAAAGAGACGGATCGGTTAGCGTCGCAAGACCAGTGGCAGGCGCAGAATGCACACGGCCCGGCTGCTGTGTGCCCGGGATGATTTCTTCGCCATTTTCGATTTTTGCAATCAGGTCTTCCAGAATTTCCGGCGTTAGATCCTCATAGGTATCCTTGAAAATCTGAACCATCGGAGCATTCACACAAGCGCCCGCGCATTCCACTTCTTCCCACGAGAAATTCCCGTCTTCGGAAAGAGTGAATTGCTGCTTGGCAATCTTGTTCTTGCAAACCTTGATCAGATCCTCAGCGCCGCGCAGCTGGCATGGCGTTGTACCACAAACCTGAATATGGGCTTTCTTGCCGACAGGCTGCAGCTGGAACTGGGTGTAGAAAGTAGCAACTTCAAGAACACGAATATAAGGCATGGAAAGCATATCAGCGATATGTTCAATCGCCGGTTGGGTAACCCAACCTTCCTGTTCTTGCGCACGCATAAGAAGGGGAATAACGGCAGAGGCCTCGCGGCCTTCAGGATATTTGCCGATCGTGTGCTTGGCCCATTCAAGATTCTCGGAGGAGAATTCAAAGGACTCTGGCTGTTCGCTATGCAGGCGACGGACACTCATGTCTGCCGTTCCTATTCTTTTGGGATCGGGCCAAATGACAAAACCACCGGCCGATCTTGTTGCATTTCACAGTAGCCAGACGCAACGACTGGCTACCACTCAATATCTTCTATCGGTCAATCTCACCGAACACGACATCCAGCGATCCGATGATCGCGGAAACGTCGGCCAACTGATAACCCTTGGACAAAAAGTCCATCGCCGACAAATGCGCATATCCAGGCGCGCGGATTTTGCATTTATACGGCTTGTTTGATCCATCAGAGACGAGATAAACACCAAACTCCCCTTTGGGTGCTTCCACTGCGGCATAAACTTCGCCAGCAGGGACGTGAAACCCTTCGGTATGGAGTTTGAAGTGATTAATCAGCGCTTCCATGGACTGCTTCATTTCAGAGCGCTTTGGTGGCACAATCTTCTGGTCTTCAGCCGAGACTGGCCCCTGCCCTTCAGGCTCGCGCAGTTTGGTAATGCACTGCTTCATGATCCGCACGCACTGACGCATTTCTTCCATGCGCATCAGATAGCGGTCATAATTGTCGCCATTTTTGCCGACCGGAATATCAAATTCCAGTTCCTCATAGCATTCATAAGGCTGGCTACGGCGCAGATCCCATGCAACACCACAAGAGCGAACCATACAGCCGGAGAAACCCCAAGCCCATGCATCATCAAGAGCAACAATGCCGATCTCGGCGTTACGCTGCTTGAAAATACGGTTCTCGGTCAAAAGGCCGTCGATATCATCGACCACTTGCAGGAAGGGATCACACCAAGCTTCGATATCATCGATCAAATCTTCGGGCAGGTCCTGATGGACGCCGCCGACGCGGAAATAGTTGGCATGAAGGCGGGCCCCACAAGCGCGCTCATAAAAGACCATCAATTTCTCACGCTCTTCAAAGCCCCAGAGCGGAGGTGTCAACGCACCAACATCAAGAGCCTGAGTTGTAATATTGAGCAGATGATTGAGGATACGACCAATCTCGGAATAAAGAACGCGGATCAACTGCCCGCGACGCGGCACTTCCAGACCCAGCAATTTTTCGACAGCCAGACAGAACGCGTGCTCCTGATTCATTGGAGCCACATAATCCAGACGATCAAAATACGGGGTCGCCTGCGCATAAATTTTATGCTCGATCAGCTTCTCGGTGCCGCGATGCAGCAGCCCGATATGCGGATCGGCGCGCTCGACAATCTCACCATTCAGCTCCAGAATCATACGCAGCACACCGTGGGCTGCCGGATGCTGGGGTCCAAAGTTGATATTAAAGTTACGTACCTGAGCTTCAGCCATTGTTTACGCGTCCCTCTCAGCCGTTTGCTTTTTCATCGCCGGGAATGACATAATCGGTGCCTTCCCATGGGCTCAAGAAATCAAAAGAACGGAATTCCTGCGCAAGCTTTACAGGCTCATAGACAACGCGCTTCTTCTCGTCGTCATAGCGCACTTCATAATAGCCAGTCAGCGGGAAATCCTTACGCAGCGGATGACCATCAAAACCGTAGTCGGTCAGAAGACGCCGCAGATCAGGATGGCCAGCAAACAGAATGCCATACATGTCGTAGGTTTCACGCTCGAACCAGTTCGCACCGGGGAAAACATCGCAGATTGAATCCACCTGTCCGGTCTCGTCGGTATTGACCTTGATACGAATGCGCAAATTCTGCTTGGGGCTGAGAAGATGATAAACAACCTCGAAGCGCTCTGCACGCTGAGGATAGTCAACCGCCGTCACATCAATAAAACAGACAAACTGGCACCGCGCGTCATCGCGCAGAAACCGCACAACTTCAACAATATCAGCACGGGCAGATGTGACTGTCAGCTCACCAAAAGCGACGTCCCACCCAACGATCTTGCTGTCCAGTTTGGACGCGATATAGTCGCCGAGATCCTTTAGTGTCTCGTCCATGGTCAATGTCCTGTTGCGGGCCGCTGGCCCTAAGGTCCTTAATTCAAGATGCCCCGCAGGGGACCATCCCTCACCCGATTGGGTGCAAACAAAAGATCTCCGCTCGATCCGAGCGAAGATGCAAGCATTGAGCCTAGCGCTCAATCGTGCCAGTACGGCGAATTTTCTTCTGCAGCAGCATCACCCCATAAAGCAGCGCTTCAGCTGTTGGAGGGCATCCTGGTACATAAATATCGACAGGAACCACACGGTCACAGCCGCGCACAACGCTGTAGGAATAATGATAATAGCCACCGCCATTCGCGCATGACCCCATAGAGATCACATAGCGAGGCTCTGGCATCTGGTCATAAACCTTGCGAAGAGCCGGAGCCATCTTGTTGGTCAGCGTACCTGCAACAATCATCACGTCAGACTGACGTGGCGAGCCGCGCGGCGCAAAACCAAAGCGCTCACAGTCATAGCGAGGCATGGACATCTGGATCATTTCAACGGCGCAGCAGGCCAGACCAAATGTCATCCACATAAGGGAGCCAGTCCGCGCCCAATTGATCAGATCATCGGTTGCAGTAACAATGAAGCCCTTATCGGAAAGCTCTTCATTCACCTGCATGAAAAACGGATCGTCACTGCCTATGGGCTTACCCGTTTTCGGGTCAATAATCCCTTTGGGCTGAGGGGAGATCACGGTAGAATTTTCAGTCATCAATCCCATTCCAACGCTCCTTTTTTCCATTCATAAATGAAGCCGATGGTCAGTACACCCAGGAAAATCATCATCGAGACAAAGCCGAACATACCCAAGTCACCAAAGGCAACAGCCCACGGGAAGAGGAAGGCAACTTCCAGATCGAAGATGATGAACAGGATAGCGACAAGATAGAAGCGCACATCAAAGGTCATGCGTGCATCGTCAAACGCATTGAACCCGCATTCATAGGCAGACAATTTTTCTGGATCAGGATTTTTGTATGCCAGCAAAAACGGAGAAACAAGCAACGCCAGTCCGATAACAAGCGAGATACCGATGAAGATAACGATGGGGAGGTATTCCCGAAGCAGGTCTTCCATAATGTTCCGGTCCTCAAAGCTCAGCAAGATGGTGGGTCAATCCGGCGCCCCAGATCAATTTCCAAGACTCCCTGAGCGTTCAAAATAGAATCAAGAGCGTATCAAAAATTGAAACACCACTTGTTTGGAGGCACGATTAGCCCAGCAACCGTCTCGAAGCAAGAGCAAGTGTGAGATTTTGTCACATTTCAATCCCTTCGTCCTATACCGGCACGAAGACCTGTGACTAACCTTTCACCACACCACCAAGAACAACTCCTTACAGCAAACTCCCCCACGATACCCTAACAGGGGCCTTCTGTCAGGTATTGACGAAAATCATGTAAAGACAAGATTTTAGCTCCCACCGAGCACCATCCACATATTTACAAGAGTCCAGTCCCCGCACCTACCCAAAAGGCGCACAGAAAGCTAAACTTCCGCCATACAAAACAGGATGTTGCAGCCACACGACCGCAGAAAGGAAACGCGAATCCACCAAACTCATCCTTTTGTCTGACAATTTGAAACAAAAAAACTCCCGCTTATCTTGCCTTGATCCTTCCCGCCAACCACTTACCTTAAAATGAGATATAGTAAAGAGATGAACGCCTCTAGAAACGAAGAAGCCTTATGAAAACAGCCACCATTGGCTCTGCCATGATCGACATCATCACTATCATTGCCGATCATGACATCGAGCGCATCGCCATGACCAATGCCGACAATTCTTTTCTCCTGCTGGAACAGGGGCGCAAGATTGATGCCCAGAATATCTCCACCCATATTGGCGGCGGCGCCATTAATGCAGCCGTCGCGCTGGCGCGGCAGGGCCACGACGTCGCGCCAGTCGTTAAAATCGGCAATGATCTGGAAGGCAAACAGGTCAAAGCGCTGCTTGAGGACGAAAAACTGGATGATAGCAAAATCCTGATCACCGACAAGGCGACCACTGGCCGCTCCATCATGATCGCCTCTCACGACAGGAACGCCTCTATCTTTACCATGCGAGGAGCAAACTGCCTGATCACGGATGAGGAAATCACCAAGGAGTTCTTCAAAGACATCGCACTTTTGCATATCGCTCCCATGTCGAATGAATCGGCCAATGCCTTTCCCATCATTGCCAAGCGAGGGCGAGACGCTGGGGCCTTTACCGTCGCCAATCCCGGAACGCGCCAGATTACGCGCAAAGGACAGGAATTCCTGAAAAGTGCCTCCAATCTTGATCTGATCAATATCAACCGAGTTGAAGCAGAAACCCTGCTGCCTCTCTTGTTGGAAGAAACTCAAGGCGCAGACACCCAAACCATCACGCCCAAAAGCCGCCCCGCCGCAGGACTCCTGACCCGCGGCCTCATCAAAGATCATATCCATTGCGAACTGGCTGATTTCATGAGCCGCCTACAAGGCCTGGGCGCGCGCTATGTAATGCTAACCGATGGCACTAAGGGCGCCTATCTTGCAACGCCCGAAGGTCTCTATCACTGCCCCATCCTCAAAACCGAAGTAAAAGGCACCGCAGGTGCAGGCGATAGCTTCACCTCAACATCAGGCGCCCTCCTTGCCCAAGGCACCGACCCCGCCAAAACATTGCAATTGGCAACCATCAATGCGTCAAGCGTGGTTGAATATGTCGACACCCATACAGGCCTGCTAACCACTTCTGAGCTTGAGAAAAGACTGGTCCAGCATCAGGAGGATTTGCAGGTAGAGTTCTGGCCATGGAGCAAAGAGCGGCGCAACCATTAAGCTGTTCAGCATTCCTGAAACCACAAACCACCGAGCCGCATAAGCCAATCTTATGCGGCTTTTATTATGCTCAAACGCTGAAATGACGACAGAGACCGGACATAAAAAAATCGCCAAACCCAATCAAGGATTTCGCGATTACAACTCCCTTACAAAGAGAGTGGCGAGAGTGACGGGACTCGAACCCGCGACCTTCGGCGTGACAGGCCGACGCTCTAACCAACTGAGCTACACCCCCGCAATGCGGGTTTGGACATCATGTCACCAGACATCCAACCTAAAGAAAATGGCGAGAGTGACGGGACTCGAACCCGCGACCTTCGGCGTGACAGGCCGACGCTCTAACCAACTGAGCTACACCCCCGCAAAAGCGGTCTGAATATCATGTCACCAGATATTCAAATCAAAAATTCGGGTGGCGAGAGTGACGGGACTCGAACCCGCGACCTTCGGCGTGACAGGCCGCCGCTCTGCCCAACTGAGCTACACCCCCAAACCCGAACTCACACAATGTTCAAGCCGCCGTGGCGACCTTTATAATGTGAGGTGGCGCTGAAATACGACGCAGGCCCCACGAAGTCAAGCATGCACAAATTCTTTCTGTGCGTATTTCACATCTATGTCACAGTTTGCAAAGGATTCCGCCCAAAAAACACATGTGGATGTCTTGGAAAATATTTCAAAACAATCAACTCTCCCCCTCCCCTTTAGGAGCCCAAGCAAGGATTTGATATTTTTAAGAGAATCCAAAATCTCATTTTCTGCCAACTAGAATCCCCTACGCCCGCCTGTTTCTAACAGTCCTGCTTGATCACCCCTTATAGATTTCCCCAAAGAATAAAATTCTCTGTCATTTTTTTGTTGCATGTCAGCCTGCCAGCCTCTAAAAGCTCCTCACACGCAAGGACGTGCGGGTGATTAGCTCAGCTGGTTAGAGCACCTCGTTTACACCGAGGGGGTCGGGAGTTCGAATCTCTCATCACCCACCATTTTACTTCATACAATTCGATAGTCTTGCCCAGTGGCGCGTAAGCGCGCTCTTAAGCACTGTTCTCACGCCCCTACTCTTTTGGCTACAGCTCGGTGTACCTAAGCCATGCATAGGCGCACCCGACAAGCATTAAGGCAAAAGAAAACCCCCGGCACCTTGAAAAAGGCCCGAGGGTTATAAAGTCACCAAAAGTGAGGAACAGATTAGCTGTTCACTGCATCTTTCAGGCCTTTGCCAGCTTTAAACTTAGGAGTTTTGGAAGCTGGGATCTGGATGGTTTCGCCTGTGCGAGGGTTACGGCCTTCGGTCGCAGCGCGCTCGGTCACAGAGAAGTTGCCAAAGCCAATGATACGCACTTCGTCACCACCTTTCAGGGTGGAAGAGATGGTGTCGAACAATGCATCCACCGCATCGCCTGCCTGCGCTTTAGTCAGACCAGACTTATCAGCAACAGCAGAGATCAACTCATTCTTATTCATAATTTTTTCCTTCTCAGTTTCATAACGAATGCCTTGTTTCAACCAGGCAATTTATTGGGTCGTAAGAATCATCATCCAAGATTCAAATCCAGACGCATGGAGGGACAATCTGGCGAAACGCATAAGAAATCAAGGCAAAAATTCGCAGAAATCCGCCATTTCAAGCACTTTAAACAAAAAAGAATGCTTGACCTGCCATGAAAAAGGCGCATCTGTTTCCAGATGCGCCTTTTCAGCATAATCTGTTGCGATCAATTTCCTATCATTTCACCAAAAGGGAGAGAAAATCGCCGGATTTCTGCAATTCTCAAGCTGATCGCTTTGCAAGAATCACATCAAGATCCCCCATCAATGCTGGATTGATGGGGTCTTCTCTTCCTTGTCACGCAACTTGGCTTCGGCCAAAGCGGCTTCCTCATCCCATTCAATAGGATCAAGCTTGGAGACAAGGGCATGGCCCAGAACCTGCCCGACATTGGACACAGGAATAATCTCCAGCTCATTTTTCACATTGTCAGGAATATCTGCCAAATCCTTGGCATTTTCCTCAGGGATAAGAACCGTCTTGATGCCGCCACGCAAGGCCGCAAGGAGCTTCTCCTTCAGCCCGCCAATTGGCAGAACACGACCACGCAGGGTGATTTCACCCGTCATGGCAATATCTTTGCGCACCGCAACCCCGGTCATAAGCGAGACAATCGCAGTTGCCATGGCAATACCGGCAGAAGGGCCATCTTTTGGCGTTGCCCCTTCAGGCACGTGAACATGGATATCCTTGCGATCAAAGACAGGAGGCTCAATGCCGAAATCCACCGCGCGCGAGCGCACATAAGAGGCAGCCGCCTGAATGGATTCCTTCATCACGTCGCGCAGATTGCCCGTTACGGTCATTTTGCCTTTACCCGGCATCATGACCCCTTCAATGGTCAGCAACTCGCCACCCACCTCAGTCCAGGCAAGACCGGTGACAACACCGACTTGATCCTCAGCTTCAATCTCGCCAAAGCGGAAGCGCGGAACACCGAGATAGTCCTCGATATTGTCGACCGTCACCTCAATGCGCTCTTTCTTGGACATGATGAGATCCTTGACCACTTTACGGGCAAGTTTCATCATTTCGCGCTCAAGGTTACGCACACCGGCTTCACGGGTATAACGCTGCACAACCATACGCAGGCCAGCATCATCCAGCGAGAATTCCTTCTCTTTCAAACCATGGTCTTTCATGGCTTTTGGAATGAGGTGGCGACGCGCAATCTCGACCTTCTCATCTTCGGTATAACCGGCGATGCGAATCACTTCCATACGGTCCATCAAAGGCGCAGGAATATTGAGCGTGTTGGCCGTGGTGATGAACATCACATTCGACAGGTCATATTCCACTTCCAGATAATGGTCCATGAAGGCGTGATTCTGCTCAGGATCCAGTACCTCCAGCAAAGCGGAGGATGGATCACCGCGGAAATCCATTCCCATCTTGTCGATTTCATCGAGCAAGAAGAGCGGATTGGCCTTCTTGGCCTTTTTCATGGACTGCACAACCTTGCCCGGCATGGAGCCGATATAGGTGCGGCGATGACCGCGAATCTCGGCTTCGTCCCGAACACCCCCCAGAGCCATGCGAACGAATTCGCGGCCCGTTGCAGCGGCAATGGATTTGCCAAGTGAGGTCTTACCAACGCCCGGAGGGCCAACAAGGCACAGAATCGGACCTTTCAGTTTGTTGGTCCGTTTCTGAACAGCCAAGTATTCAATGATCCGCTCTTTGACCTTCTCAAGACCATAGTGATCGGTATCGAGCACCGTCTCGGCCTTTTCCAGATCGATCTTGACGCGGGATTTCTTGCCCCACGGAATACCGACCAGCCAATCAAGATAATTGCGCACAACCGTTGCCTCGGCAGACATCGGACTCATCTGCTTGAGCTTCTTCAGCTCGGCATCAGCTTTCTCGCGTGCTTCTTTTGACAGCTTGGTTTTCTCAATGGTCTGTTCCAGTTCGCGAATCTCGTCCGCGCCCTCTTCAGAATCGCCCAATTCCTTCTGAATGGCCTTCATCTGTTCATTGAGATAATATTCCCGCTGGGTCTTCTCCATCTGCCGTTTAACGCGCGAGCGAATGCGTTTTTCGACCTGAAGAACGGAAATCTCGCTCTCCATCAGGCCCAAAACCTGCTCCAGCCGCTCAACCACGCTGACGATGGACAGAATATCCTGCTTTTCCTGAATTTTAATTGCCAGATGAGAGGCAACCGTATCAGCAAGCTTGGAATAATCTTCAATCTGCGAAACTGCGCCGATCACCTCTGGTGAGACTTTCTTGTTCAGCTTCACGTAATTTTCAAACTCTGTGGACACAGACCGGGCAAGCGCCTCAACCTCAACCTTGTCCCCGTCTTCATCGGACAAGATGGTCGCGCTGGCTTCAAACAGATCTTCACGATCAGAGAAAGAGCCAAGAGCCGCGCGGTCCATACCTTCCACCAGTACCTTGACCGTGCCATCAGGCAGCTTGAGCAGCTGCAAGACAGTCGCCAATGTACCAATATGGTAAATATCATCGGGAGCCGGATCATCATCTCCGGCATTTTTCTGGGTAACAAGCAACACCTGCTTGTCTGATTGCATCACCTCTTCCAGCGCGCGAATAGACTTTTCGCGCCCCACAAACAGGGGAACAATCATATGAGGAAAGACAACAATATCTCTCAGGGGCAGGACAGGATACATAGTCCCGGCCGTTGGATCTCCATCAGATACGAGGGTCCCTTCGGTCATGGTTTCCTACCTTTCTCTTCTTTTCCCTTTCCAAAATGGACAAGGGCATAATGGTTTGCGGCACACAATGGCCCGCCTGAATGTCGATACGGGGCCTCTTGCAAAAGCCAACGAGGCAAAAGTGTCATCGACAGGATCTGTGGCACAGACTCATACATGCATCTTACCACGGTATCATCTAGTTGGGATTTGAAAGCAGAACTTTCAAGGCACTCCACAACACAATGCCAAGAATGTGAACAAGAGCCTTCAAATTCAGCAGGCAACCGCGCGCAATCAAATCATGAAGAGGCAAATCAGTGCCGCCTCTTCAAAAATAGCCAACAAAAAAGGCGACCCTGAGGCCGCCTCTTCAATCTCACATTTCTGCATTCTTTACGCAGATGTTGATTCGGCCTCAGGCTGAATATCGCTATAGATATAAAGTGGTCGGGCTTCCCCTTTGACCACATCGCCAGAGATAACAACTTCCTCAACCCCTTCAAGGCCGGGCAGCTCATACATTGTATCAAGCAAAATGCCCTCAAGGATGGATCGCAAGCCACGCGCACCGGTCTTGCGCTCAATTGCCTTGGCAGCAATGGCCCGCAGAGCGTCTTCGTGGAATGTCAGGCGCACCCCTTCCATCTCGAACAGCATCTGATACTGCTTGACGAGCGCATTCTTTGGCTCGGACAGAATGGTGATCAAGGCATCTTCATCCAGATCTTCCAGCGTTGCCAAAACAGGCAGACGGCCGACAAATTCTGGAATCAGACCAAATTTGAGCAGATCTTCCGGCTCCAGCTCCTTGAACAATTCCCCAACGCCGCGATCATCAGGATCTTCAACATTGGCAGAGAAGCCAATAGAGGTATCCATACCGCGAGCAGAGATGATCTTATCAAGGCCAGCAAAAGCACCACCGCAGATGAACAGGATATTGGAGGTAGCAACCTGCAAGAATTCCTGCTGCGGATGCTTACGACCACCCTGAGGCGGCACTGAAGCAACGGTGCCTTCCATAATTTTCAGCAAAGCCTGTTGCACACCTTCACCCGACACGTCACGGGTAATGGATGGATTGTCAGATTTGCGGGAAATCTTGTCAATCTCATCGATATAGACGATGCCGCGCTGGGCCTGCTCGACATTATAGTCAGCAGCCTGCAAAAGCTTGAGAATGATATTCTCGACATCCTCACCCACATAACCGGCTTCGGTCAATGTGGTGGCATCAGCCATGGTGAAGGGCACATCAATGATCCGGGCAAGTGTCTGCGCCAGCAATGTTTTACCACAGCCGGTTGGACCAATGAGCATGATATTGGACTTGGCAAGCTCGATATCATTGTTCTTTTTGCCGTGAGCCAGACGCTTGTAATGATTGTGAACCGCAACCGACAAAACACGCTTTGCCTGAGCCTGACCGATGACATAGTCATCCAGAACTTCACAAATTTCCTGCGGGGTTGGAATGCCGTCCTTGGACTTGACCAAAGAAGACTTGTTCTCCTCGCGAATAATGTCCATGCACAATTCGACGCACTCATCACAGATGAATACTGTGGGGCCTGCGATCAGTTTGCGCACTTCATGCTGGCTCTTACCACAAAAGGAGCAGTACAGCGTATTCTTGTTATCGCCACCACTGGCCTTACTCATGTAGATGCCTCTTTTCGGTTGTCGTCTGACCCAAAAACGGGTCCTATACGAGTCCTAGTTTATGATGCCTGACATGCACTGCAAGCAAAACCAGACCCTAAATTCCGTACCAAGCGCATTATTTTGCCAAATCAACGCGCTTTGGCACCCCTTTTCGTAAGCTTGACCCCTAAATACTCAATATTCGCTTAACGCCCCTTGGTGAGCGCGGATCGAAAGAGCAAAAGGTTGCACACTATCGCTCTACAAGCTTAACCAATCTTTTCGATCACTCTTTACCAGTGTCTGCATTTTCAGCAAGAGACGCACGGCTTTCAACCACACGGTCGATCAGGCCCCACTCTTTTGCTTCATCAGCAGTCATGAAATGGTCACGATCAAGAGTCTTTTCAACCACTTCGTAATCCTGACCACAATGCTTGACATAAACTTCATTCAGACGCTTTTTCATTTTTAGAATGTCTTCTGCATGGCGCTGAATGTCGGATGCCTGCCCCTGGAAGCCACCAGATGGCTGATGCACCATGATGCGCGCATTAGGAAGCGCAAAGCGCATGTCTTCATGACCGGCACAAAGAAGCAAAGAGCCCATGGATGCCGCCTGTCCCATGCAAAGGGTGGCAACAGGAGGCTTGATGAACTGCATGGTATCATAAATGGACATGCCAGCTGTTACAACGCCGCCCGGGCTATTGATATAAAGAGAGATTTCCTTCTTGGGATTGTCGGCTTCAAGGAACAGAAGCTGAGCACAGACCAAGGTCGCCATATGGTCTTCAATCGGACCGGTGATAAAGATAATCCGCTCTTTGAGAAGGCGTGAATAGATATCATAAGCACGCTCGCCACGGTTGGACTGTTCCACAACCATCGGCACTAGATTCATCGCAAGATCGATTGGATCCTTCATGATTTTTCCTCGTCGCAAGACCAAAATGTCAACATCAGGATGCTAACTCGCACCAAAGTGGTAGTTGGCAACCAAAGGCAGACTTTTCAAGACATGTCAGGTTTGATTGACACTTCCTTGCTCGCAGGCCTGTTATCCATTTGTGCGCGCAAAAAAATCCCGATCAAACCGACCAACCGAATCGATCACGCTCCGGCTACCCGCCTTTTTAGCATCCGGACTATAAATAATTTACTGACAGAATTGCACTCACGGTATTTTTACCCCAACCATAGGGTAACTTGTCTTGAAAAACCTCAAGAAGCCTTTGGAAGAAAAACAAATTCTCTTCTCAAAAAAGAGAACGCCCACAGCATCTGCTGCAGGCGTTCCCTAAATTCTATCGAACGAAAAAGAGAAAATCTCTTACTCGTCGTCTTCAGAAGCCAGCTTTTCCAGCTCTTCCTTGGTCACAGTCTTATCTTCGATTTTGGTCAGCTCGAGCAGATAGTCGACGACTTTTTCTTCAAAGATAGGTGCGCGGATGGAAGCCAGAGCTTCAGCATTCTGGGTGTAATATTCGAAAACCTGACGTTCCTGACCCGGGAACTGCTGGGCACGGGCCATGATGCCGCGCTGCACTTCTTCGTCAGTCACCTGAATTTCGTTCTTCTCACCAATTTCAGACAGAACCAGACCCAGACGAACACGACGCTCGGCAATAGTCTTGTATTCTTCCTGTGCTTTCTCTTCGGTGGTGTCTTCGTCTTCGAAGGTCTTGCCGGATTCATTCATCTCAGCAGTAACCTGCTGCCAGATATTGTTGAATTCCTGCTCCAGAAGAGTTGGTGGAACGTCAAACTTGTGCAGCTCGTCCATTTTGTCGAGCAGCTGACGCTTGACGCGCTGGCGGGTCAGGGAACCATACTGGGAGGTGATCTGATCTTTGATCACTTCTCTCAGCTTGTCCATGGACTCAAGACCAAGCTTGGAAGCAAATTCATCATCCAGAACCAGCTCACCAGCGGCCTGAACTTCTTTCACGACAATGTCAAACTCAGCATCTTTGCCAGCCAGTGCTTCTGCACCATAATCAGCCGGGAAAGTCACTTTGATGGTTTTCTCATCGCCTTCTTTAGAGCCGATCAACTGCTCTTCAAAGCCGGGGATGAACTGGCCGGAGCCAAGAACCAGCTGAGCATTCTCGTCAGCACCACCTTCGAAAGGCTCACCGTCGATTTTACCCAGGTAAGACATCAGAACGCGGTCTTTATCTTCAGCAGCGCCGTCTTTTTTCTCGTAAGGACGGGAGCCATCAGCGATCATGTTCAGGCGTTCTTCAACTTCAGATTCTTCAACCTCAACAACAGGGCGCTCAATCTCAACACCAGATACGTCAGCGACTTCGATGGTCGGCAGAACTTCATAAATGATGTCAAATTCAAGATCGGCCTTACCGTCCATGATCTTGTCGGCTTCTTCCTGATCTTCGGTCAGTTTGTACTGAGGCTGCATAGCAGATTTTTCGCTACGCTCTTCCAAAGATGTACGGGTGGTCTCACCAATCAGGTCCTGTACGATCTCGGACATAAGAGCTTTGCCGTGCAATTTGCGCACGTGAGATGCTGGCACTTTGCCCGGGCGGAAACCGTTAATCTGGATCTGACCTTTGATTTCGTCGATTTTCTTTACCAGACGGGCTTCAAGATCAGAAGCAGGAACAACGACTTTCAGTTCGCGTTTCAGTCCTTCGGACAGGGTTTCAGTCACCTGCATATCAATCTGCTTTCGTTTTTTGTCAAAATTCGATCACGACTCGACAAAAGGCACTGCCTTGGCCCTTGCCGGATTGCGCTCAACAACCTGTCGCCCAACAAAGACAGGCCGCCGTAGCAGCCATATGCCTTGCAACTCCTCAAAGCAAAACCTTGAGGAGGAATGGTACGGGTGGAGGGACTTGAACCCCCACGGCTTGCGCCACCAGAACCTAAATCTGGCGTGTCTACCAATTCCACCACACCCGCACATTTTGGCGTCTAGCGCCAGTAGATCGAGCGGGGCCTCTATAGCACCCGTTTTTGAAAGCGCAAAGAAAAATTCGCCATTTGTTCAAAATTCCCCACACTTCTGGGGGAATCTTGATGCCGCCATGGTCAAAAGCGCCAGAAAAAGGCGGTTTTTCAACATCTCCGCCCTTCCACATCAAGTTCTATATAGAGAGACCCCGAAAGTCCCTTTTGCTGCCGGACGACTTGCATCAGCTTTCATCAGAAGGAGCGGACTGAAAAAGCTTGCTATAAACAGAGGGCAGCAGATTAGGCAAATCTTGCGAAATCGCCCCCGGCCCCGCCAAACTTCCGGTTTGCGCATGAAGCCACGCCCCCGCGCAGGCTGCATCAAAGGCCGATAGCCCTTGCGCCATAAGCCCTGCGACAATCCCGGCCAGCACATCTCCGCTCCCAGCTGTTGCCAGATAGGGCACGCCAAAGGACTGAACCACGGCCCCGCCATCAGGGTTGGCAATCACACTATCAGCGCCTTTGAGCACAATGACTGCGCCGATTCGCTCAGACGCCATCCGCACGCATTCAAGCTTGGAAAACCCCTTCTCTGTCCGCACCTTATGAGACAGATCAGGAAAGAGAGCTTCAAACTCCCCTTCATGAGGCGTAAGCACAAGGCGGCCGGATTGAGCAGCCACACTTGCCCGCACAATGGCAAGCCCCTCTTTTCCCCCTTGCGCAACAAGCCGCAGCGCATCAGCATCCAGTACTACAGCCAAATCATCGTCCAGAGATCTTTTCACGAGAGCCGCACGCTCACCATCAAGCCCCATGCCCGGCCCCAGCAAAACCGAGCTATAGGATTTTTCGCGCAAGATCATTTCAAAGGAAGCAAGATCACCAAGGGGCGCAATCATGATGGAGGTCACTTGCGACGCAACAACTGGCACCGCTTCTTGCGGAGGCGCCAAAGTCACAAGCCCTGCCCCTGCCCGCAGGCTGGCATGCGCGGCCAGCCGCGCAGCCCCTGTACTGCTAACGCCCCCACACACAACCAGACAATGGCCGCGCTGGAATTTATGATCAGCCAGCCGAAACGGATCAATTGTCTCCAAAGGGCGCAAGGCATCGGGCAGCTCGTCTTGCCAAAGAACCGGATCATTTAGCAGCGCAGTATATCCGCATTCATCCAGAACCTCCGGCTCAATTCCGATTTGGGCAACTTCCACCTGCCCGCAATAGGCTGCACCGGGATAAAGCAAATGCCCCGGCTTATAGCGAAAGAAAGTCACGGAACGGGCAGCTTTGACGGCAGAGCCGCGCACCAGACCGCTCCCCCCTTCAACGCCGCTTGGCAGATCAACCGAGACAACGGGCAAGCCGCTTTCATTAAGGCGCTCAATCAGCTCGGCAAGTTCCCCCACAACAGGTCGGTCAAGCCCCGCCCCAAACAGGGCATCAATCACCAGATCACAATCCTGCCAAAGGCCAGAGCTTAAAGGATAGACTTCCTCCCCCCAATCATCTGCCGCAAGCGCCGCATCTCCGTGCAACTCGGACACATCAACAGAGCAACCAACCATGGCGCTCCAGCCTTCTTCCTCCAGCAATCGGGCCGCAACAAACCCATCGCCCCCGTTATTGCCCGGACCACACAAAATGCAGACCATCCCCGAAGCTGATGACCCCGTCTGTTCTTCCAAAAGATCCAAGGCCGCCCGCGCAACGGCTGCCCCCGCCGTCTCCATCAAATCATATCCCGGCACGCCACCTTCGATAGTCCAGCGATCAGCAGCTCCCATTTGCTCCGGCAGTAAAATTTCTAAAGGATTGATTTGACTAGACATTAGACCCTCACACAACGGGAGAATAATTAAACTCTGCACGATTTCTTAGTGCAAAGACTAACAAAGATACCCACCAACAAAAATAGCCCAGACCAGAAAGAGACAGAGATCCACATTCTTTATCAAAGAGCAAATGAGAAGCGCACAAACAAAGCACAGCAAGCACGTAGAAATCCGATGACAAACAATCCTCTCAAAGAAGCCTTTATAAGCCGAAAATTATCATTTGCACAAAAAATAGGCATATGCTCATTTTTGCATCACGCACTTTCCCCAAATTGCCTGAAAATTCGACCTTCAGACACTAGTCTCCCCCGTTAAACTCTGCTTCTATGTGGCCAAATTCAGTGAGTGCAGATCATGCATAATTTTTCATCACATGCGAAAGCGCCAAAATTCTAGCGAAATCGCCCCTGTTTTGAGACCTATCAGATCCGCCTGACGATCACACATCCACCGCAGCAAACCGCATCGGTGCATTTTGGGAGCCTGACGCCATGAAAAAGATTGAGGCTATCATTAAGCCTTTCAAGCTGGATGAAGTGAAAGAAGCATTGCAGGAAGTTGGTCTGCAGGGCATCACTGTCATCGAAGCCAAGGGCTTCGGTCGTCAAAAGGGACATACAGAGCTCTATCGCGGCGCAGAATATGTAGTTGACTTCCTTCCCAAGGTAAAAGTGGAAGTCATTTTGGCTGACGAGCAGATTGATGCGGCCGTTGAAGCCATTCAAAAGGCAGCCCAGACTGGCCGCATCGGCGATGGCAAGATCTTCATTTCTTCCGTCGAGCAGGTCATCCGGATCCGCACCGGTGAAACCGGCAACGAAGCAATCTAAACCGCTCACGCATTAAACAATTTCATCCATGAAGGCTAAGCATCGCGCCAAACGCCAACATGGAGAGACATTAAAGACATAAAGAACAGCAGGAACTTGTCGCAAAATTGCTGACCATCCCAAATCAGCATAACGCGACCAACAGGCAGTAAAGGAATACTGGAATGACCACCCCAGCTGATATCATCAAGCAAATTGCAGACAACGACATCAAATATGTTGACCTGCGCTTTACCGATCCACGCGGCAAGTGGCAGCACGTGACCATTGATGCAGAATTCTGCGATGAAGATTTCTTTGCAGACGGCATGATGTTTGACGGCTCCTCCATCGAAGGCTGGAAAGCGATCAACGATTCCGACATGGTTATGATGCCAGATCCAGAAACTGCTGTTATGGATCCTTTCTTTGCTCAGTCCACACTGATCATGACATGCGACATTCTTGAGCCATCCACCGGCGAAGGCTATGGCCGCGACCCTCGCATGACCGCTAAAAAAGCTGTTGCTTACCTGCAGTCCACTGGCATCGGTGACACTGTTTACTTTGGCCCAGAAGCTGAATTCTTTGTATTTGACGACGTTCGCTTCTCCGCCGATCCTTACAAAACCGGCTTTGAAGTGGATTGCGGCGAGCTTCCATCCAATACCCATGCTGAATATGAAGCTGGCAACCTGGGCCACCGTCCGCGCATGAAAGGCGGCTACTTCCCGGTTCCACCAATCGATTCCGGCCAGGACTTCCGCGGCGAAATGCTTGCTGTGATGAAAGAAATGGGCGTTAAAGTAGAAAAGCATCACCACGAAGTGGCTGCTGCCCAGCATGAGCTCTGCATCCAGTTTGAAGACATGGTCACCATGGCCGACAAGCAGCAGATCTATAAGTATGTTGTGCATCAGGTAGCGCACGCTTACGGCAAAACAGCAACCTTCATGCCAAAGCCGGTATATGGCGATAACGGCACCGGCATGCACTGCCATATGTCCATCTGGAAAGATGGCGAGCCAACTTTTGCTGGTAACCAATATGCAGACCTGTCAGAAAACGCCCTTTACTATATCGGCGGCATCCTGAAGCACGCAAAAGCAGTCAATGCCTTCACCAACCCATCAACCAACTCCTACAAGCGTCTGGTTCCAGGGTTTGAAGCACCTGTTCTGCTTGCTTATTCTGCACGCAACCGCTCTGCTTCCTGTCGTATTCCATACTCCACCTCTCCAAAGGCAAAACGTATGGAAATCCGCTTCCCGGATCCATCCGCCAACCCATATCTTGCTTTCACAGCATTGATGATGGCTGGTCTTGACGGCATCAAAAACAAAATCCACCCTGGCGATCCAATGGACAAAAACCTCTATGATCTGCCAGCGGAAGAACTCAAAGACATCCCAACCGTTGCAGGATCCCTGCGCGAAGCTCTGGAAGCCCTGGACGCTGACCGTGACTTCCTCAAAGCTGGCGGCGTTTTTGATGATGACCAGATCGACGCTTACATCGAACTGAAAATGGAAGAAGTGATCCGCCTTGAGCACACTCCTCATCCAGTTGAGTTCGACATGTACTATTCAGTCTAATCTTTGTAAGATAGACGAAGAAAAGCCGGGTCTTACGACCCGGCTTTTTTATTTGAAAACAATGCAATCAAAACAAATAACAACCTTCATTCATGTCCATTGAAATAGATTTAAAATCCCTCTTCCATTGGAAGCCATGAATGGAGAACCCGCTGCTCTGTCCAATCCATAGTCAGGTAATTCCCCCCGCCCTCAGGCTGGCTGAAACGATGATCAATCGGCAGCCCCATGAGGTGGCAATAGAGCAAGGTGCCAACAGCACCATGCCCCACAAGCAAGACATCCCCCATCACTGCTTTGGCCTTGACCTCAGCAATAGCCTGATGAAAGGCTCCAACAATACGCAGCTGAGCATCTTTTGCGCTCTCCCAGCCCCTTATGGATTGATCAGGATGGAAGAAAAACAGCCGAACCATTTCTTCAAAATGCTCGGGCAATAGAAAGCCGGTAGAAGAGCGATCAATCTCCCCCATGTCGGGCCGAACCGTCACCGGCAGCCTCAGGCCCTCAGCCATAGGTCGCGCCGTCTGCAACACCTTTGTTTCATCGCTTGAGAAAATATGGGTTGTCCCCAACAGCCAATCCGTTGCAACCACCGCCTCAATCCGGGAGCGGCCCTTATCACTCAACTCCCATTGCGGCACCGGAATATATGGCTCGATCTGAACCTGAGGATGGGTGAGATAGCGAACAAGCATGAGACCAAACCTCCCGAGCTGAAGCTTTGATCATAACATTAGGCTTAAACGAGAAGAAAGACCAACCCGAGAAGTGCCGTCATCAGAATATTGAGCGCAAGAGGCATTGGGTCAGCATGGAGGCGTTCAGAATGGGCACGGTCGGCACGGTAGAGCGTTGATTTCAGCTCAAACACATGCGCGCGCAAATTGTCAATTTCCGCATCAACCTTTTCCATCAAGCCTATCCTGCATTGAATGAAGAACAGCTAAAACTATACCGCCCAAATGGTTAACAAACATTAACCATGATAATTTTCCCCAAAATGATGAGTCAAGCTATGTTTACATCATAGTTATATTTCAATAACTTGAGAGTTTCTTCTAAATCAATTGTAAATAGACAAACCACGCTCACACCCCGCTTTTTCCAAGACAAGAAAAGCCCCCACCACGATCCCCCCGACCCACACAGCCCTCTTGTAAGCGCACCTCTTACCCCAACAAAGTCACAATAAAGCTGTAGTTTCAGCCCACGCTCTATTGACCAGACATTTAACCACGCGCCAGACTGTTTCGGTCTAAGCGCGCTTGATTCGGCCCGAAATGCACTGCATTTCCCTCAAATCAGAGCGAGCATATGACGGCAAACCACACACATTGAAGAGCCAGGGTGATTGATGTCTTCGTCTGACGATCTTTTTGCAACACCACAATCAGAACCAGCACCGAAAACAGCAAAAGCGTCCCCCAAAGCCAGCGCCAAAGCAGAACCGGTCGTGCCCGAAGTCAAAGCGGATTATACCGCCGCCGACATTGAGGTCTTGGAAGGACTGGAGCCTGTGCGGCGCCGTCCGGGCATGTATATTGGCGGCACCGACGAAAAAGCCCTTCATCACCTGTTTGCAGAAGTCATCGACAACTCAATGGACGAAGCCGTAGCAGGCTTTGCCACCTGGATTGAAGTGGAATTATGCGCCGATGGCACGCTGGTCATCACCGATAATGGCCGCGGCATTCCGGTAGACCCCCACCCAAAATTCAAGGATCAATCCGCTCTGGAAGTGATCCTCACCACGCTTCATGCTGGTGGTAAGTTTGATTCCAAGGTCTACGAAACCTCAGGCGGTTTGCATGGCGTCGGTATTTCCGTCGTCAATGCCCTGTCCGAAAGCCTTGTGGTAGAAGTTGCCCGCAACAAAAAGCTCTATCGCCAAAGCTTTGCCCGCGGCATTACCCAAGGCCCGATCGAGCATTTGGGCGACATTCACAACCGGCGCGGCACCAAGGTCAGCTTCAAGCCAGATCACGAGATCTTTGGCCCCAAATTGCGGTTCCGCCCTGAAATATTGATGAAAATGGCTCGCTCCAAAGCCTACCTGTTTGGTGGCGTGGAAATTCGCTGGGCCTGCGCATCCGAGCTTTTGGAAAATCTGCCCGAAATCCCGCCCAAGGCAACTTTCCATTTCCCCGGCGGTCTGAAAGATTACCTGTCCACCTCTTTGGGCAAGCAAAACTTTGTCACGCCTGAAATCTTTGCCGGAAAGACCGACCGCCCCGGCGGTCATGGCTCTGTAGAATGGGCCGTTTGCTGGTTTGGAGGCGATGGTTTTACCAATTCCTACTGTAACACCGTCCCCACGCCCGAAGGGGGCACCCACGAGAGTGGCCTGCGCACCGCACTTCTGCGCGGCCTTAAAAATTATGCCGAGCTGACCAACAATAAAAAGGGTGCCCTGCTCACCGCAGATGATGTGATGACCTCCGCCGGTGCCCTGCTCTCTGTTTTCATTCGCGAGCCGGAATTTGTTGGCCAGACCAAGGATCGCCTTGCCACGACCGCCGCCAGTCGCATTGTTGATCAGGCAGTTCGTGACCAGTTTGATCACTGGCTGACCAATGCCCCACAACAGGCCAACCGGCTGCTGGAATGGGTAATTGATCGCGCAGAGGAACGCCTGCGCCGCCGCAAGGAAAAAGACGTCAACCGCAAGTCCGCTGTTCGCAAGCTGCGCCTGCCGGGCAAGCTTGCTGACTGCTCGCAAAATGCCAAAGGCGACAGTGAAATCTTCATCGTGGAGGGTGATTCCGCGGGCGGCTCTGCCAAACAGGCTCGCAATCGCTCAAGTCAGGCCGTGCTGCCTTTGCGCGGCAAAATCCTCAATGTTGCCAATGCCAGCCGTGACAAGCTCAATGCCAATCAGTTGCTTGCAGATCTGACACAAGCCCTTGGCTGTGGCACCCGCAAAAATTACAGCGATGACGAGCTGCGCTATGATCGCGTCATCATCATGACAGATGCGGACGTGGATGGAGCACACATTGCCTCCCTCCTCCTCACTTTCTTCCAGCGCGAAATGCCGCAACTCATTCATAACGGGCACCTCTATCTCGCCATTCCGCCGCTTTACCGTATCTCCCAAGGGGGCAAAACCCTCTATGCACGCGATGATATGCATAAGGACGAGCTTCTGGAGAAAGAATTTACAGGTCGCGGCAAAATTGATATCGGCCGATTTAAGGGTCTTGGTGAAATGCTGCCGGCGCAGCTTAAAGAAACAACCATGGACCCTAAAAAGCGCACTTTGCTAAAGGTCCAAATCATGGATACAGAGCCGGGCGAGACCAAAGATGCAGTAACGCGCCTTATGGGCAACAAACCGGAATCACGCTTCCAGTTCATTCAGGAAAATGCCGAATTCGCAACAGATCTGGATATTTGACGCGAAGAGGACTACAGATAGTCCGTTCATTGGTGGCCTCAAACAAACGGGGCCAGACATCAGGGTCCCGACCGCCTATACCGGTCATGAAAGCAGTTGCATGAAATCCGCTCTTCACAGTCATATTGCAAATCATATTGCAAATCTGGCATCCCGCCTTCTCCGGCTGGCACATCAGAAAGGCCATGCTTTTCGCTTGATGAGCAAAGCAAGGGGCCAGCAGCTTTTTTGGGCGGCAGCCCTGTCACTCTGCATCTTTGTCCAGCACCCAATCCAAAGCTTTGCCGCCGACAAGGCCCTGCCCCCTTATGAGCAAAAATTGCGACGCCTTAGCTCCATCATCGGAGCGCTGATGTATCTTGACCCGCTATGCAACAAGTCAGATGCAACCCAGTGGCACAACAATATGGCCGCGATCCTGAAGGCAGAAAATCCCGACGATGTAAGAAACCGGCAGCTTACCGCACGCTTCAATCAAAGTTACAAAACTTATGCAGGCACTTATACTGAATGCAATATACAGGCGCGCAGGATTGTAGGCCTCTATCGGCAGGAAGCCCAAGAGCTTTTGGTCCTGCTCCAACTCAAGCATGCACGTTAACCATTTTCGTTAAAACCCGCCGCATAACTTTAATAAAATCTTAACCAAAGATTTATCCCCCCAATCGCTTTGTGCTATTGCTGCCTTATTCTTGATGCCAGATAGCACCCTGTCCGGCATTTAAGGTGCCAACCAAACATCAAAGAGCTTGGGGACGAGAATGACAATCAACAATTCCGAACAGCATCCTGACCTTTCCCCAGAAGCAGAAGCCTTTGAAATTGAACGTCAAAAACAACATGTCCTCTCACTTTTAAACGATTTGTGGGATGACGCCTCCGACGAGGGTATCAATCAGGATTTACTGGCCCACGCGGCATTGTTTCAAGCGCTCTCCAGCTTTGTTATGGCCTATGGCGAAGAGGCAGTCTCTGATATGTGTAAGGGCCTGTCAAAGCAGGTTCTTTCTGGCAATTTCACCCTGGGCCGTGTTTTACAATAAAGCATCTTTACCAAATCAGCCCCCAAAGCCTGCCCGAACCCAAACATCTTCGCATTTTTGCCTTTTCCCGCGCCCCATGATGATGCTAGCCTGAGCAAGCTTAAAACCAGCCCCATTGTCTCTTCTCACTGGGTTTAAAGATGCCGCTCACACATCCCCTCTGCCTTACCACTATCCTTGGATTATCGCTTTTCTCTTTACTTGCCACTCCGACAAACGCGGCAAGCACGGTCACAACCGAGCGCATCATCACCCTGCCGGATTATTCAACTTCCAGCGCTGACGCACCGGCAACAGTGACAGACAATCCCCATACGTCCGCAGAAAGCGGCACCAGCATCAACGGCATCCCCAGAACAACCGGACCTGTCGTCGGCGCAGAAGGGCAAATTACAGCTGATGAGGCTCTTGAGGAGCAACAAGACATTGCACCCGCTGGCGCGGCTGTCCCACACATCACCCCGCCCAAGGTGATCAGAGATATCTCCGATGCCCCCCAACCGGTCCAGCGCATGCATGCGGCTCTTCTAAAAGCCGCTCAAAGCGGCATCCTTGAGCAATTGCGGCTGCCAATTGAAATGAACGAAGTTCCCCCCATCATCGGCATTGAGGATGGAGCAAGCGACCCGATTGCGATTATGCAGCAAATGTCGGGTGACGTAGAAGGATCTGAAATCCTTGCAATCTTGAGCGAAATCCTTGAAAGCGGCTTCATCCTGCAAGATGCCGGAACCCCGCAGGAAATGTATGTCTGGCCCTATTTTGCCGACTATCCGCTACATCGGCTCTCTGCCCCCCAGCGTGTTGAGCTATTCCGCCTGATCACTTCAGGCGACTTTGCCGAGATGGAAGGGGCTGGCCAATATTTGTTCTACCGGCTTGGCATCGGGCCTGACGGAACATGGCATTACTTTACCGCAGGCGATTAGACCAAGCCCCGCGCAAGGGCTCTTACGCCCCATAAACCCTGACTTTTTGGGGAAAAGAGATAAAACTGATCAAAATTCTAAGCAAATAAACCCTATTTGGCGCATTCCATTGACAAATCGCGACAAAATCGTATGGTTCGCACACATTTCTGGCAATTCCCGCAGGCCTGCAACTCAAGGCTATGTGGCGCAACAAATGGTTCCATCATCGGATGAAATTTTCGGATCTAGGTCTGAGTTCCAAAGTGCTTGCCGCTGTTGAGGCAGCAGGCTACGAGACTCCCACTCCCATTCAGGCACAAGCCATCCCTCATGTTCTGGCGCGCAAAGATGTTTTGGGCGTTGCGCAAACAGGAACGGGCAAGACAGCGTCTTTCACGCTGCCTATGTTGTCTTTGCTGGAAAGTGGTCGCCCCCGCGCCCGGATGCCACGCACACTGATCCTGGAACCAACCCGGGAGCTTGCAGCTCAGGTAGAGCAAAGCTTTGAGGTTTATGGCCAAAACCATCGCCTCACCGTTGCCTTGCTAATCGGCGGTGTCTCCTTTGCCGATCAGCTCAAAAAACTTGATCGCGGCGCGGATGTTCTCATCGCAACACCGGGTCGCCTGCTGGACCATTTCGAGCGCGGCAAATTGCTACTGACCGGGGTTGATACCTTTGTCGTTGACGAAGCGGACCGCATGCTGGATATGGGTTTCATCCCGGATATCGAGCGGATCTGCAAGTTGCTTCCTTTCACGCGCCAAACTGTTTTCTTCTCAGCAACCATGCCAAAAGAAATTCAGGCACTGGCCGACCAGTTCTTGCATAATCCCGAGCGCATTGAGGTGGCCCGCCCCTCCTCTACCGCCGACACAATTACGCAAAACTTGGTTTCATCCGGCGGCAAGCCATGGGAAAAGCGCGCAACCCTGCGCGAGCAGATTGAAAAAGCGGAAGATCTGCAAAATGCGATCATCTTCTGCAACCGCAAACGCGATGTAGCAACTCTTTATCGCTCCTTAAACAAGCATGGCCTTAATGCCGGTGCCCTTCACGGGGATATGGACCAAACATCAAGAATGGCAACCCTCGACAATTTCAAAAGTGGCGAGCTGAAACTGCTCGTTGCCAGTGATGTTGCAGCGCGCGGGCTGGATATTCCATCCGTAAGCCACGTCTTCAACTTTGATTTGCCAACCCATGCGGAAGATTATGTCCACCGTATTGGCCGTACGGGCCGCGCGGGCCGTGAAGGCGTTGCCATTTCCATTGTTACCCGTGGCGACACCAAATATCTTGATGCCATTGAAAAACTGATTGGCAAAAAGATCGACTGGACCGCCGACAAACCCGCAAGCTTTGACTCTGAAGAAGAAAAGCCCAAACGGAGCCGCAGCAACAAACGCGGCAAAGGCAATGCCCGCTCCGGCAAAAAAGAGCAGGACGGCAAGGAGAGCAAAGAGGGCCGCGAAGAAAAACAGTCTCGCCCTCGCAGAGAGCGCCCCCCGCGCGAGGCCTCCAAGGACAGAGAGCAAAGCCCTCAGCAGCCACGTCAATCAAACCGCGGGCGCCGCTCTGGCAGGGATCGCGATGACAATCAGGTTATCGGCATGGGAGACCATGTCCCGGCCTTCTTGCTGGCCCCAATTCGCCCGCCCAAATCCAAGGGCAGCAAAAAGGCCAAAGCAGATATTGCAGAATAAATACCTCGATAGCCCTTCCATGAAGGGCTATTTTTTTGAAATCTTCTAATATTTAAAGCATCTAGATCAACTAAATTCATATATCACACGTGCTTTATCGCCCTGCTCATAAGCTGCTCATTTAACAAATGGAGCACCCACTATCATTATATAATATATGTATATTTACTTAATTTAGCAATTTTCGCAAATAATAACTCAGCATGTAAGCGCTCGCTAACTAGAGGCATTTACTGGCATTTTTTTTACACCTAACCTTACAAAATTTTGTATTTTCTCTCCTCCTTTCTTTTTCATTTAACGTCGTCTTAAAGGTTCAACCTGTATGGTAGTGCCAACTTTGGGGATGACGATAAGGGGTCACGCACAAAAATGTGCGTGTTTACAAAATGGATACAAATGACTTCAAGCGCACGTATATTTATGGCGAGTCAGCATTAGGGAATCTCAAGAAGAACCAGACCCCTGCTTATCCTAGAAATTATGAAATCTGGTACACCTATGCCGCAGGCTTCAATCGCGGCCTTAACAAAGCCATTAATGACATCCTTCGCAGCAAAGGTAAGATTTCTGCCGCTGAGCTGGATGCAATCTATAATGAGCATCTCTCGCCAAGCCGTCTGAGCGACCGCGTTGACGAAGTAGGCGGCCAGATTTCAAAAGAATTGCGCTCTATCGTCCGCGAAGTCGAAGACTATGTCAGTACAGCTGCAAATTATGGGAACTCGCTGGTCGGGGCATCTAACGACTTGTCCAAGACCGAAGACCGTCAGGTTATCCGCGAGATTGTTTCCCAGCTTATTTCTGAAACCAAGGATGTTGAAGAGCAAAACCGTGCTCTAAGTGACCAGCTCGCCGCTTCGCAACAGCAGGTGCTGGAACTGCGCGAAAGCCTAGACACCATTCGGTACGAGTCGCTGACCGACGATCTGACCACCCTTGCCAACCGCAAGCATTTTGATCGCTCTCTTGAGACAGCCATTGAAGAAGCCGAAGAATCCGGCGAGCCAATGTCATTGTTGATGACTGATATCGATCATTTCAAAAAATTCAACGACACCTTCGGGCACCAAACCGGCGATCAGGTGTTGCGCCTTGTGGCTCTTGCCGTCAAGCAAAATGTCAAAGGTCAGGATATTCCATGCCGTTATGGCGGCGAGGAATTTGCCGTGATCCTGCCACGCACCAACCTGCGCCAGTCCGTAGCTGTGGCTGAAAGCATTCGCAAGGCCGTGATGGCCAAAGAGCTGATCAAACGTTCTACCGGCGAAAATCTTGGTCGCATTACCATTTCCATCGGCGCTTCCACCTTTACGCGTGGTGACACACCACAATCCATGATCGAGCGGGCCGATCAATGCCTCTATGCCGCCAAACGCGGTGGCCGCAACATCGTCAAAGCTGAATCTGATCCTGATGTAGATCTGTCAGAAACAGATGTAGCCTGATGGCATTACAAAATGGAACAATAAAAAAGCGGCCCAAAGGGCCGCTTTTTTAATGAGCATTTCAAAGGCGAAAAGCTCAATAGATCCAAATAGCATCCTACCCGCGCATAGTCTCCAGCGCCGATGGGTCAACCGGTGTCAGCGCCACAGAATCACCACAGCCGCAAGCAGAAGACTGATTGGGATTGTTAAAGGTAAAGCCTGAGCGGAATTTGGTGACTTCATAGCCCATTTCCGTGCCAAGCAGGAACAGAACCGCCTTGGGGTCGACAAACACCGTCACGCCCTTGTCCTCAACCACATCATCAGCCGGATCAATATCGGTAACCTTGTCGAGCACATATTCCATGCCCGCACAGCCGCCATTCTTGACGCCCACACGGATGCCCTTCACATCCTCAGATGCAGCAACAAGCGCCGAGATGCGCTCAGCCGCTTCATCCGTCACACTCAAAACCTGAAATTTTCCAACCATACCAACACCGTCCTTATTGGCAGTCACGACAAGACCATTTAGCCGCAGCCTTAAAGGCAGAAGACATCTGCCCTTAAGCACCATATGGGGTCAATACCAGTTGATCGCAACCTTGGCTTCTTCTGACATGCGATCTGGTGTCCATGGCGGATCAAACACCATATTCACCGTCACCAGCCCCACGCCATCAACCGAGCTAACCGCATTTTCAACCCAGCCCGGCATCTCACCAGCCACAGGACAGCCAGGGGCCGTCAAGGTCATATCCACCTCAACATTGCGATCGTCATCTATATCAACCCGGTAGATCAAACCAATCTCGTAGATATCGGAAGGAATTTCCGGATCATAGACCGTTTTGAGCGCAGCAATAATATCTGTTGTAAGCCGCTCCAGTTCCGCCGCTGGCAGATTGGAGCCCGGCTCCATGCTTGGCGTATTTGGCTCGCTCTCTTGAGCTGATGCAACATTATCACTCATATCACTTATCTTTCCACCTTACAGAGCAGTGCGGCAAAGGGCTCTGTGCGTTCAGTCTAACACATATCACACAAGCCGCCGATAGCAGGCAAGTCAGCCCCATCCTCGCTCTTTACTCATCTCGTGACCTTTTCATGGCCTTAGGCAAAGAAATCCTGCGCCTTCATCAAAGCTTCAGCCAAGCGATCCACTTCATCGCACGTATTATACATACCAAAAGACGCGCGACAGGTTGAGGTTACTCCAAAACGGTCCAGCAATGGCTGAGCGCAGTGGGTTCCAGCCCGTACAGCAACACCGGAGCGATCAATAACCATTGAAATATCATGAGCATGAACCCCTTCCATTTCAAACGAAACAATCGCACCCTTGTCTTTGGCCTGACCAATAATCCTTAAGCTGTTAATCTGTGACAGACGCTCATGGGCATATTGGCGTAGCATTTCTTCGTGAGCTGCAATCTGGCTGCGGCCGATACTATCCATATAATCAAGGGCCGCACCAAGACCAATAGCCTGCGCAATCGGCGGTGTTCCCGCTTCAAACTTGTGCGGAGTAGCGCCATAACTTACACCGTCCACGGTCACGTCCTTGATCATCTCGCCGCCACCCATATAGGGAGGCATGGCATCAAGCAGCTCTTTTTTGCCATAAAGAACCCCTATGCCTGACGGACCATAAAGCTTGTGCCCGGTCATCACAAAGAAGTCGGCATCCAGATCCTGAACATCAATCGGCATGTGAACAGCACTTTGGCTGCCATCCACCAGAACCTTGATCCCGCGCGCATGGGCCTTAGCAATCACGTCTTTGACCGGCACAATCGTGCCCAAGGCATTGGACATCTGGGTGATGGCGACAATCTTGGTCCGCTCGGAAAGCAGAGCCTCGAACTCATCCATCAAAAAGTTCCCGTCATCATCGACAGGAGCCCATTTAATGACCACACCATTGCGCTCACGGTGATAGTTCCACGGCACAATATTGGAATGATGCTCCATAATGGAGAGGACAATTTCATCCCCCTCCTCAAGCACCATGCCCCCGTAGGAGCTGGCAACCAGATTGATCGCCTCGGTCGAGGACCGAGTGAAAATCACATTGTCATTGCTCTCGGCATTGAGGAAATCCCGCACCTTGCCGCGCGCCGCCTCAAAGCGGTCCGTGGCAGTGTTGGAGAGATAATGCAAACCGCGATGCACATTGGCATATTCATTGGAATAGCACTCGGTTATCGCATCAATAACGGCTTGAGGCTTTTGCGCAGAAGCACCGTTATCGAGATAAACCAAAGGCTTGCCATAAACCTCGCGGGATAGAATGGGAAAATCCGCGCGGATTTTCTCAACATCATAATCGCTCAAAGAAGCAAGTGCCGTCATATCAGTTGATTGATCATTCATTTCAATCACCCTTAAAGGGACCCGGCCAGAAGAAACGTTATGCCTTCAGGCCGGAATAAATCTAGTGGTCAAGACCAAGCCAATTAGCGACAAAGCCTTCCAGCGATTCAACAAATTCATCATTGGAGACATGTTCAATCGCTTCGGCCAGAAAGGCAAGAACGAGCATCTTCTTGGCCATCGCCATAGGAATGCCGCGCGCGCGCAGATAGAAGAGCAAATCCTCATCAAGCTCGCCACATGTGGCCCCATGAGCACATTGCACATCGTCCGCAAAGATTTCCAACTCAGGCTTATTGAAAAAGGCTGCATCTTCAGAGAGAAGCAAAGCCTGGCTCATCATCTGGCCATCGGTCTTTTGCGCTGGCTGCCGCACAAAGATCTTACCTTGGAAAACCCCTTGCGCCTGATCGTCCATAACGGTGCGATATTGCTCTTTGGAATTGCAATTGGGCACCGCATGATCAACCAGCAAAGTGGTATCACTATGCTGCTTCTCGCCAATGATGGTGGCGCCAAACAGCTCGGCATCACTAAATTCGCCGGTGAATTTCACAAAGGCAGTATTGCGGGTAAAGCTGCCACCAACCGACATGGTGAAATGTTCAAAGCGTGATTCTGCGCCCAAAATGGCCGTGGTTGAGCCAACATGAATGGCCTGCTTACCACCAGAGAGCATGCGCGTTGCATGGAGCGACGCTCCGTCAGCAATGCGGTAATCAATGGCTTCGTTGACCTGATAGGCTTCGTTGTCGCCAACAAAGGTCTCCATCACAAAAGCCTTAGCATTCTTGCCCAAAACCACGCGATTGCGAGACGTGGCAAGACCGCCACCAATCATCAGGGACAGGATTTCAATCGGCTTTTCAAGCTCAACACCTTCGGCAATCTCGATAATCACACCATCCTGCAACAGGGCTGTATTAAGATTAAGAGCGTGATCGCCTTTGGTGATTTCAGGATCATCCAGCGTGAAAGAACCATCTTCCAGCGCACTTGCGACAGAGGTAATGCTAACCTTACCCTCAAGCTCTGCCATATCGGACAGATCGGCACGGAACTGGCCATTGACCAGCATCAAGCGAGACCGCTCCAAACCGCGCAGACGCGGAACACTGTCCAGATTCTCTTGAATCTGGGCAAGCGAAACCTCACCCGCCAAAGTGATTTCCTTTGGCATGACGCGTTTCAGATCGGAATATTTCCATTCCTCAACCCGGCGATTGGGCAGGCCTTTTTCGTCAAACAAAGCCAAAGCATCAGCCCGCTTGCTGGCAAAATCCTTACCCGGAAGCGCCGACTGACTGGCCTTAAGCAAAGCCCCCAGCGCTTCTTCGGCAGGTGTTTTTACGATAGACAATGTCATATCTCCACTCCTCCTGCCGTTCAGGCCGCCGCGCCGTCGGTATAGTCGGCATAGCCTTTTTCTTCCAGCTCCAGAGCCAGATCCTTGTCGCCAGTTTTTACAATCTGGCCCTTATACATAACATGCACAACATCAGGGACAATATGGTCAAGCAAGCGCTGATAGTGGGTGATGATCAGCATGGAGCGTTCAGGTGAGCGAAGTGCATTCACCCCTTCAGACACAATCCGCAGCGCGTCGATATCAAGGCCGGAATCAGTCTCATCAAGAACGCAGAATTTAGGCTCAAGCAAAGCCATCTGCAGGATCTCGTTGCGCTTTTTCTCACCACCCGAGAAGCCCACATTAAGCGGACGGCGCAGCATTTCCTGCGTGACATTGAGCTTGGCAGACAAGTCCTTGACGCGCTTCATGAAGTCCGGCGTTTTGATTTCCTCTTCGCCGCGTGTTTGGCGCTGGGCATTCAAAGCTGTCTTCAGAAAGGTCATGTTAGAGACCCCGGGGATCTCGATCGGATATTGCATGGCAAGAAAGAGGCCAACAGCGGCCCGCTCTTCCGGCTCCATCTCCAAAACATTCTCGCCAAAGAAGAGAACTTCCCCTTCGGTGATCTCATAATCATCCTTGCCCGCCAGCACATAAGACAGGGTGGATTTACCAGAACCATTCGGACCCATAATGGCATGGATTTCGCCAGCCTTGATGGTCAGGTTGATACCGCGAAGGATTTTGTTGCCTTCCACTTCAGCATGAAGATTTTTAATTTCGAGCATTTTATTCAGTCTCCGGCGCAGCTAGTTTCAAGCGCGCATCCTGTAGAGTGATCTTGTTCAGATCCCTTTTCGTTTCAAGAAAGCCCAAAGGCCAGCCTAGCCCACACTGCCTTCCAGCGAGATATTGATCAGCTTTTGCGCTTCAACAGCAAATTCCATCGGCAATTGCTGAATGACATCCTTCACAAAACCATTGACGATCAAGGCAACAGCCTCTTCTTCTCCAATACCGCGGGCACGGCAATAGAACATCTGATCGTCCGAAATTTTGGAAGTCGTCGCTTCATGCTCAAACACAGCCGAAGCATTCTTGCTTTCAATATAGGGGATCGTATGCGCGCCGCACTGATCACCGATCAGCAAGCTGTCGCACTGGGTAAAGTTACGGGCATGAGACGCCTTCTTATGGGCAGAAACCAGACCGCGATAGGTATTCTCTGACCGTCCGGCTGAAATCCCCTTGGAGATGATACGGCTGGAGGTGTTCTTGCCCAGATGGATCATCTTGGTGCCGCTATCAATCTGCTGGCGACCGTTGGAAATGGCGATGGAGTAAAATTCGCCAACGCTATTCTCGCCGCGCAAAATGCAGCTTGGATATTTCCATGTGATTGCAGAGCCGGTTTCAACCTGCGTCCAGGAAATCTTGGCATTCTTCTCGCGGCAATCACCGCGCTTGGTCACGAAATTATAAATCCCGCCCTTGCCCTCGGAGTCACCTGGATACCAGTTCTGGACGGTGGAATATTTAATCTCGGCATCTTCCAGAGCAACCAGCTCAACCACAGCAGCATGAAGCTGGTTCTCGTCGCGCTGTGGCGCGGTGCAACCTTCCAGATAAGAGACATAAGAGCCCTTGTCAGCGATGATCAAGGTCCGCTCGAACTGGCCGGTATTTTGCTCATTGATACGGAAATAGGTAGACAGCTCCATCGGGCAGCGCACGCCCTCAGGGATATAAACAAATGAGCCGTCGGTGAAGACTGCACAATTGAGCGCTGCATAGAAATTGTCACTGACCGGAACAACAGAGCCGAGATATTTCTGAACCAGCTCGGGATATTCCTTCACCGCTTCTGAAATCGGGCAAAAGATAACGCCGGCCTTTTTCAGCTCTTCTTTAAAGGTTGTGGCAACGGAGACAGAATCAAACACCGCATCCACGGCAACCTTGGTGCGGTTTTCAGGGGCAACCCCTGCCAGAATTTCCTGCTCCTGCAAAGGAATACCCAGCTTCTCATAAGTGCGAAGCAGCTCGGGGTCCACTTCATCAAGGCTTTTGGGCCCTTCGGCATTTTTGGGCGCGGAATAATAATAAAGGTCCTGAAAATCGATTTCAGGATAATTCACGCGCGCCCAATCAGGCTCTTTCATCGTCTGCCAGCGTTTAAACGCCTCAAGACGCCATTCAAGCATCCATTCCGGTTCATCCTTCTTGGCAGAGATGAACCGAATGATATCCTCATTCAAGCCTTTGGGGGCCTTTTCGGTTTCGATATCGGTGACAAACCCATATTTATATTGGTCTACATCGATTTCGCGAACCTGTTCGACAGTTTCCTTTACAGCAGCCATCTGCCACTCCATCCTAAGCGGTTTCAAAGACCGCCGGTCCTACTCTTTCTGCATCATCTCGGTCTGATCAACTGGTCCTTGTCAGCGGGATGAAACCGTCCAGAAATACCTGATTGCAGATTAAAGGATATTTCATTTCAGCCCGATATCACGCGCAACCGATCCCGATTGCCCGTGACACACCATTCTTGCTGCACGCATCTGCGGGTCAGGCAGGCGCGTGCAAGATAATCTGGAGCACATATAGGAGGCCTTACCCCCTTTTCACAATGCCCAAATCCGTATTTTTTGAGTGTTTGGCACAAATTTTGTACATTTCACTCAACAATCTTTCTCCGTGCTGCGCTTTACTAGCCCAACCAAAACTTACCCTAATGGCGGCGCCAGCCACTTTCTCGTCATATCCCATAGCCGTAAGCACATGAGAAGCCGAAATTTTTCCCGATGAGCAAGCAGAGCCAGAGCTAACCGCAATGCCAGCCAAATCAAGCTGAATAAGCAGTGTTTCAGCCTTAAGACCGGGAATAGCAAACTGGCAACAATTCCCAGCACGGGCCGCCTTTTCCCCAAAGATAACCACATGGGGCACAAAGGCGCGCAAGCCCGCTTCAAAGGCATCACGCATGGCAGTTTGGGCTGAAAGGCCAGTCTCTTCAGCAGCGTCCTCCTCGCCTTGCATACTTTGCAAGGCAAGCTCGGCCGCCACACCAAACCCGATAATCGCCGTTATATTTTCTGTCCCCGCCCGCGTCCGGTTTTCTTGTGGGCCTCCGGTTATCAGCGGCTCGGGTTCAAGACCTTCGCCTGCCATAACCAGCGCGCCGACACCTTTGGGGCCACCCAGCTTATGGGAGGACAGCGCGATAGAGGTGCAGCCAATACGCTTTATATCAAGCTCAATACGCCCCGCCGCCTGCACGGCATCAATATGGCAATAGCCATCATATTCGCGAGCAAGGGCAGCAATCTCATTAATCGGCTGCACAACACCGGTTTCGCTGTTTACCGCCATCACGCTGACATAAGGCACCCCTTGCGCCCCGTCATGGGCCTCAAGCAATGCCTTTAAAGCTTCAAGATCCACCACCCCTTGCGCGTCAACAGGAATGAAAGTCACACCCTTAGCACCGAACCGGCCACCAGATAAAACAGAAGGATGCTCCACCGCGCTGCAATAAAGATGCGCCGCCGGTTTTGCCTTATAATCCCACTTCATGGCAGGCGTCAGGGCCATCATATTGGCCTCGGTCGCGCCGGACGTGAAAATAACAGAGCCCGCCTCTGCCCCCACCAAGCTGGCGACCTGCATTCGTGCCTTTTCCAGCTGCGCACGCGCCGCCCGCCCTTCCTGATGAACAGAGGAAGGATTGCCAATCACATCCATTGCCGCAATCAGTGCTTCGCGCACCTGAGGGCGCAAAGGAGCGGTTGCATTATAGTCCAGATAGCTACGCACGCTATAATCCACTTAAACTGACCTAATTCCTTGGCACTTAACCCGGACCATTAACCAATGAACAGGCCCATTTGAGATTTATTGACGGCAAAACTTCCAAAAGACTTGAAATTTCCCCATTTCTTTATGCTATGAAGGAAGCTGAGAAATGGATCCTGCCAATTTCAATTTGGAATAATTCTAAATTGAAGCTAGTGAACCTGCCTTTTAGAGTCAAGTTAAACACTGCTGTCTTATCCCCAAAACTACTTATGCGGTAAAGTCAGCAGGCAAGATCGTGGTTGTAACCAACGAACAGAAAGAGGATCAGGCGCCCTATGCCAGAGGTGATCTTCAACGGCCCTGCCGGACGATTGGAAGGCCGGCTTCATCCTGCCAAAAACAGGAAAGCCCCCATCGCACTCATTCTTCATCCGCACCCCCGCTTTGGCGGCACGATGAATAATGAAATCATCTATCATCTTTATTACATGTTTGCCCGCCGTGGCTTCACTGTTCTGCGGTTCAATTTCCGCGGCGTTGGCCGCAGTCAGGGGCAGTTTGACCATGGCGTTGGCGAATTGTCCGATGCAGCAGCAGCCCTTGACTGGATCCAAACCTTCCATTCCGAAGCACCGGGCGTCTGGATTGCAGGCTTCTCTTTTGGTGCCTGGATCGGCATGCAGCTTTTGATGCGCCGCCCAGAGGTTGAAGGCTTTATCTCCATTGCCCCTCCGGCCAATCTGTATGACTTCTCCTTCCTTGCCCCCTGCCCGTCTTCGGGCCTGATCACCCATGGCGGCATGGATAAAGTTGTTCCTCATAAAGATGTTCAGGCACTGGTCGACAAGCTGAAAACCCAAAAGGGTATCGTCATCGATCAGGAAATCATTCCAGGTGCCAACCATTTCTTCAAGGAAGAGACAGATCAGTTGATCAATGTCTGCGCCAACTATCTGGATAAGCGAATCGGTTTCGATTCGTCCCAGCTTCTTGAGGTTGACGACAAAGAAGACCAGGCGATCTCTCTCTAAGCTGAAACATGCTTTCAGCGACTTAGAAAAAACAAAGGCCACCAGTTGATTTATAACTGGTGGCCTTTTTCATTTCTCTCATTGCTACGAGTACAGGGTATTTTAAGGGCGAAAAAGAACGCCCCCTGTCATAGGCTCTGCCACACCTGTTGTGCCGGGGAAGGTCAAAGGCAGATTTTGCAAATGGCGCACCGCCATATAGGCAAAAGCCTGTGCTTCCATCCCGTCTGCTTCAAGCCCTTGATCCTGCGCACGGATCACGTCGCATTCAAGCGCCCCTTTAAGGTGGGAGACCATCACTGGATTATGCTGCCCGCCACCACATATAATAAGGCACTTGGCACTCTCTCCCTTCACCTGCTCCATTTGCTCAAGCCCCAGACAAATTGTCTCTGAGGTAAAGGCCGTCAGCGTGGCAACCGCATTTTCAAGCGGCAAGTCCGCAACAAAAGAAGAATCAAAGGCATTCCGGTCCAGTGATTTGGGCGCCAATTGCTGCAAATACGGATTGGCCATCATCCCAACAAGCGCCATAAAATCCACTTGGCCTGCTTGGGCAATCATCGCGTCTTTATCCATATGTTTGCCGGTTTGCGCACGCACCAAATCATCAATCAGCGCATTGCCGGGCCCGCTATCAAAAGCGGTCAGCTCCCCGCTCGCCCCGATCCATGTGATATTGGACACCCCGCCAATATTGACAAAAGCGCAAGGCAAAGGAAAACCCGCTTTTTCCGCCAGCATCTTGTGAAAGATCGGCACCAAGGGGGCCCCTTGCCCACCTGCCGCCACATCATCAGCCCGCATATCAAACACGGTGGGAATGCTTGTCTGTTGTGCAAGCTCTTCCCCCGACCCGAGCTGAACAGTGATGCCCTTGGCCGGATCATGCCACACGGTCTGGCCGTGAAAGCCGATCACATGGGGTTTGCTCCAATCATCAGGCAATTGGGCGCATAAATCTTTGGCCAGAGCAGAGTGAACATCTGTCACCATCTGCTCAGCGCTAGCAAGGCATCCCGGCCGCACAGAGCGATCCTCAAGGCCCGCTCCATCCTTCAAAGCCTGCGCAAGCAGCTCTTTTTCATCAGGGCTATAGGCACGATAGCCGGTAACAACAGGCTCGAACCGGCTTTCCCCATCGGTCCAGACAAGGGCGCCATCTACACCATCGCATGATGTGCCGCTCATCATCCCCAAAGCCAAAAACATTCCGGCCTTTTCTTTGGCCTCATACTGATTCTGCATTTTTTTCCAATTCCTGCCGATTCCCGCTATCTACCTAGTGATCTTTTAAAAGAACTTTGTTAGATAGTGCGCCTTGAAAGGCATGATAACGCCAAATAATCTGACTTCTAGATCATAAAGTGATTTTCGTGCCACTTTAGCAGTGACAACCGATTAAGGGGGAATGCGGCAATGACCGCCTTCAAATCCGAATTTCTTCATACGCTGAATGAGCGTGGCTTTATTCACCAATGTTCCGATCCTGAAGGACTGGACAAGCTTTTCTGCAACGAAATTGTCACTGCTTATACCGGCTATGATTGCACGGCCCCATCGGTGCATGTTGGCAATCTGGTTTCCATGATGATGCTCCACTGGCTACAAAAGACCGGTCACCGCCCCATCGCCCTGATGGGTGGCGGCACCACCATGGTGGGGGATCCATCCGGCCGCGACGAGACACGCCAATTGCTGACACCGGAAAAAATCCAGTCCAACAAGGAAAGCATTCGCGAGATTTTCTCCAGCCTGCTCACCTTTGGCGACGGCGAAAATGATGCCATTCAGGTAGACAATGCCGATTGGCTTCTTGAGCTGAAATATATTGAATTGTTGCGCGATGTCGGTTCCAAATTCTCTGTCAATCAGATGCTGGCACGTGATGCGGTCAAATTGCGCCTTGAGCGCGAACAGCCCCTGTCTTTCATCGAATTCAACTACATGATCCTGCAGGCCTATGATTATACGCGCCTCAATAAGGAATATGGCTGCCGCTTGCAGATGGGTGGATCGGACCAATGGGGTAACATCCTCTCCGGTATCGATTTGTGCCGCCGCATGAACAATACCGAGACCTTTGCGCTAACCACTCCGCTGATCACCAAATCTGACGGCTCCAAAATGGGCAAATCTGTTGATGGTGCCGTTTGGCTGCGGGGCGATATGTACAGCCCTTATGATTATTGGCAGTTCTGGCGGAACACCGGTGATGCCGATGTGGCCCGCTTCCTCAAGCTCTACACCACTTTGCCGATGGATGAAATCGCACGTCTGGCACAGCTGGAAGGCAATGAGTTGAACGAGGCCAAGAAAATCTTGGCCACAGAAGCAACAGCCCTCATCCATGGCCGCCAAGCTGCAGATGACGCTGCTGAGACAGCCCGCAAGACATTTGAAGCAGGTCAGGCATCCGCTGCCAATCTGCCAACAATCGAGATTGCAAAAGCCGATCTGGAAGCCGGTATCGGCATTCTCTCCGCTTTTGTAACCGCAGGCCTTGCCAAATCAAACGGAGAGGCCCGCCGCAACATCAAGGGCGGAGCCCTCAAGCTTAATGACACAGGCATCAAAGATGACAGCCTGTCTCTGGGTCTTGATGCACTCAATAAAGATGGCGTGATCAAGCTCTCCATGGGCAAGAAAAAGCATGTGCTTCTCAAAATCGCAGACTAGATCTCGCATTTAGAAGCGATCAAAGAAAAAGGCTTCCCTTGGGAAGCCTTTTTTGTGCACAGGATTTGGATTGGATAGCAAGCAAGGCTATCTCATTCGCCTAGTTTCTCTTGAATTCAAAGAGCTTACGCAAAGCCCCCGGGGCCAGAACGGATGCCGGATTAACAATGACCTTTGGCTTTTGCATCGTTCCTTTGATTTTATAAGTCACCCCAAGCAAGCCCTCATTCTTTCTGTTGCCCAAAGCGCGGCCAATCACTGGCAGGCGGCTGAACAGATTGTTGACTGCATAGACCGGAATATAGGTGCCAGTAAGAGCCAATTGCTTGGTCGCCATATTCATTGTGCCATAAATCGTCGCCCCAAGAGCCGGTCCCTTAACCGCTCCCTTTGAGATGGTATAGGCCCCGCCGCTGCTGGAAAAATTAAGGGTCAGCTTATCAAATTGCGTGTTATTGGCTCCACCTTGATTATTAGCATTCTTACGCTGGTTGCCCTTGATATAGAATTTCTTGAGGAACACACTCCCGGTCAGTTGCTCCCACCCTTTCTGCAATTGTAAAGACACTGAGAGACGTCCACCCTGCAATTTTCCGTAATAGCCCAAAAAGCGCAGCAAACTTCCCGCATCTGCAGTTGCGATATGCAAAACCGGTTTGGTGCCTCGATTTGTATCAATAGACAGATCTATGCGGCCATTAATCTTGGCCCTCAGCATCACAGCTTTATCCTTGCCTTTAACCACTTCATGCACCGCAGACACATTGGTCAGCACATTGCCGCCCATACCGATGACTTGATCAATCTTTGCATCAAGCTTGTAGGTCGTAGTCGCTTTTTTTTCAGCCTTTTTGGGAAGCAGGGCATTACCCAAAAGCTTACTTCTGATATCAAGAAGTTTACCCCGCACCTTTATGTCATAATTATTGGTCGATTTAAGTTTCGCAGAGATAGACAATCTATCCCCGCGGCTTAACGACAAGGATCTGATTGTCAGGCTTTCAAGCCCTGCTTTCTCATGGCCGACAGCCTCACCACTGGCGCTGAAGCCTTGTCCGGAAATTTCAAGTTTGCTGACAATAAAGCGCGATCCCTTTGACACAGTCTCAAAGCGCGCTCGCCCCTTGACCCCGGCTTTCTTGGTCCAACCAATTTCGGGAATGGCCAAAACCGAGCGTGTTAAATCGACATCAACAAAATAATGGTTCTTCTGCTTACCATCCTGCTTAAGAGAAACCGTAACGGGCCCTTGCAGCCAGCTCCCCAACCTCAAACCAAGCCTCTCTCGGTCCCCTTGACTAAGGATCAGTTTGACATTGGATTTGAGGGCAACCGATTGATCGGTTGATGTTGCAACATCAATATTTGCAACAAGGCCATCGATCCGCCCTTTGCCCGAAATATCGATTTTGTTGCCATCGGTCTTGATGGTCAGATTCGCTTTATCAATTTTGCGGCCACGTACCTTTTTAGCGGACGAGAATTTGGACAAATCCACCTTGGCGCTATAGGTCACATCTTTCTTTTTCAGATCTTTCTTAAAGGGAAAACTCAGCTGAACCTTGGCAACGGCATTACCTTTAAGCTGCTTTGCAACCAGCTTTTCTTTTTTGAGAACCGCCAAAGGATCATGGTCCACCACATCCCCAAGGGCAGCGACACTGCCCTTGGCCTCAAGAAGCAAAATACCGGTCGCAGGCTTCTGCGCATGGTCCGGAATTTCAAAGCGTCCACTGGTAATGGGAAGGGAATATCCGTTTTTGGAGACAAACTTACCGCGCGTTAGGCTGGCCAAAAAAGTGCGCCCGGTAATAATGCCAGTGCCGTCAATATCCTGCACAGGAGCCAGGTCTCCAAAAGGGGCAAGCTTTACGCTTTCCAAGCCAAAGGCTCCGGATACAGCATCATCCGGCAACTCGAGCCGATCATCTGGCGTACGTTCAAACATCTTATCAGTAAGCGAGACCTCAATCGAACCACCTGTCGTCCGCCCGCCAATCACATTTTTGATAACCCAGCGCCGCGCCCCGCCAGCAATGTTAACCGGCCACATTTGCGTCACCAGATCATAGGGCATGGGAGAAATATCAAAAGCAAGACCGGCGGTCAGCACATCTTCAACCATAGCAACAGACCCTGCAGCCTCCACCCGTCCTTCAGGGGCGATGGCGGCAAATCGGTCGATGGTCATAATGCCATTTTCACGCCCCACCCGTGCTTGTAACAGGATTTGGTTCAGCACTTTCGCTGGTGCTGGATTGTCCCGTGCATCAAGCTTGATATTCAGCCCTTCAAGAGCGAGGCGCACTTCACCTTGACGATTTTCAGGCCAAACGGCAACTCCCTTGAACTCCCCTCCTGTCTCCCCCAGAAGAACGCGGCCAAATTCAAGTGCCAGAACACGGGCCTCTGGCTCCCAATCGAGCCGCAAGCTTGCTTCATCCAAAAGCGCAGTATCGTCATCTCCAAAATCCAGCCGACCTGCCCCAACATCAAGGGCAATTTTCATATCAGCCAGACTTTCTTTTAAATCAAAATCAAGCCGCACAGCGCCATAGAATGGCGAGCTAAATTTAAACCGCCGGGCTTTTTCTGCAAATTTTGGCCAAATATCGGCAAGAGACACATCGGCAAATCTCAGTTCAAGGGAATTGCCCTGCATGCCATCCTGCGCCTGCTCTAGCGGGTATTCCGCCATCGCAAAGGCGATCCGCCCCTTTTGTCCATCAACCGCAAAATCAATTCGCCAATCATTGCTCTCATCCCCTTTGGGATTATAAGAAAAAGCAACATTCTCCAAAGTACGGGACTTATTGGCCAATTGATCGGTAAACTGGATCTCGGTATTGCGAATAAGAATACGCGGCGGTCGCTTGCTCAAATCCTTTTCGGCAAGCGGTTTAAGTGCCCGTCGCAATCCATAAATAATGGACAAAAATTCAGGTTCATCAGGGTTATAATAAACCGCTTGAGAACGTACAGGCGGACCAAACTGCTGTGAAACACCGCCCGGATCCTGCCCTGCAAAGATAAAACGCCCCAACTGATCACGCACCACACGCGCCTTCATAGAAGGAACGTAAATCTGCTTTGGACGCATCTTTTGTTTGAGCAAGGACAGAAAATCAATCTCAAGATCAACCCGCGGCGCAGCGAAAAGAATATCCGCCCCTTCGCGAAGCTCCACATTTGTAATCCTAAGCGCCAGCCCCCCCTCTTCCGCAAAGCTGATCTGCGCATCTTCCAGCTCAAAAATTTGCCCCGCTGGCAAAGCGCCAGAGACTATGTCTTCCAGATCTCCAACAAGAGTGGCTATAGAAAGTGGTGAAATAGCAATTCGGGCAGCTGCAAGCGCAACAATGACGACCATTGCCAACAGCAAGCCAAGCATCACCTGCATGATCAGGCGAAGCCATGACTTCTTTTTCGCAGCAACCTTTTGGCTTATGGGTGGAGGTGACAAAGGTGGCATTTGTCCGCCAGAACCACCATCCCCAAGAGATCCATGCGGCCCTTGTCCAACATGGGAAGCAGACGGATCGCCAGTTGATCCAAATGACGGAGCGCCAACATTGGAAGGATTTGATCCGCTCTCCTGTGAGGAGTCCATTTCAGTCAATGCGGGATTGCCTCCGTGTCAAACATCATGCAGCGCGCCGGTGTGCTAAAGCCTGATTTGTTATGCCAGATTCGAAATCGGAACAAAGAGAAATATGCGACCAAAATGAAAGAAACACGAAAGCCATACGTAAAAGCTGACAATCATGCCTCCAACCCTTGGAAAAGCAGAAAACAACTCTACAAGCAATTTCCATCCGGCTATAATCACAAGCAGTAGAGTGCCCCACAATATGGTCAAAAGGAAGGCAGAGAATGTCAGATCTTGCAATTGGAACAGCCGCCCCAGATTTTCAGCTTCCTACGTCAGGTGGAGAGCAGATCCAGCTAAGCGCTCTTAAGGGAGGGTCCGTTGTCGTGTATTTCTACCCAAAAGACAACACCCCCGGCTGTACAACCGAAGCCATTGATTTCTCAGCCCTCAAACCAGATTTTGACGCCATCAATTGCACCATCATCGGCATCTCCCCTGACAGTGTCCGCAAGCACGACAATTTCACCGCAAAGCATGATTTGAAAGTCATCCTTGCAGCAGACGAAGAAAAACAGGCAATTGAAGCCTATGGCTGTTGGGTTGAAAAAAAGATGTATGGCAAAACCTATATGGGAGTTGAGCGCTCAACCTTTCTGATCGACAGCGAAGGCAATCTGGCTCAAATCTGGCGTAAGGTGAAGGTTAAAAACCACGCTCAAGACGTGCTGGAAGCTGCCCAAAAGCTCTAATATGGCTGCGCCACAGCAAAGACCTTTTAGCGCAAGGCCTGGCAATTACGATGCTGGGCCACAAGCCTTCCGCTCAGCCCTACGATACTTTGCATCCAAAAGATCTGATCATTCCAATGCAGCATCCCTATCTTGAAGAAGCCCCAGTCGGGAGCGGCCCTGCACAAGCGTCGCTTGCGGACTATGCCCGCGCCATTACTTCGACCACCAATCTGGATGAAAAAATTCAGCTTTCTTATGATGCAGCGCGGGCTTGGTACGGCCGCAAGCTCTCCCTGTCCTGCTCTCACACCCTTTCAATGCCTGATAGTCCGGGCCGACCGGAAAAGCCGGAGCTTTTGCCGCCTAACCGGATGCCAAAACGTTCAAAAGGACAAGGCCAAGGAAAACTTGCTCTACTCCATTCCCTTGCCCATATCGAGCTAAATGCGATTGATCTCACATGGGATCTGGTTGGCAGATATGCCACACAAAGAATGCCCCGCAGCTTTTTCGACCAATTCGTGCAAGTGGGGCTGGAAGAAGCAAAACACTTTCACCTGCTCAGCCAACATCTGGAAAGCTTGGGCAGTTATTATGGCGCCATGCCAGCTCATAATGGCCTTTGGCAAGCCGCGCAAGATACCAGCTATGACCTGCTCGCCCGCCTTGCACTGATTCCCTTGGTGCTTGAGGCCAGGGGACTAGATGTTACTCCCTCCACCATCCTGCGCATGCGCAAAAACGGGGATGAAGACAGCAGCCGCATTCTGGAAATTATCTACCGCGACGAAAAGCGTCATGTGGCCTATGGGGTAAAATGGTTCCGCTATATGTGCCATTTGCGCAAACTTCAGCCGGAGCCAACATTTCATACTCTTGTCCGCCGCCATTTCCGCGGCTCCCTCAAACCACCCTTTAACGATTTGGCACGGGCAGAAGCTGGCTTAACTCCGGGATTTTACAAGCCTTTAACGGGTATCTCCGCCACCCGCCCACCAGCCGTTTAAACGATTTATTAACCCTAATTGAGCCTTAATAGTCATCAGGTCATGCTCTTAATGTAGCGAGTTGGTGTATATGCTTTCTCAGGGAAGAAATAAAACATTCGGACGGCGTAATGAGCCCCATCGTGTGATCATTGCGCATGGCGATGTTGTACAGGATTTTACCGTCCGCCCATGGGTCTTCTCATCTTTGATGGTTCTGGGTATTGTCTTTAGTATTCTATATCTGTCTGCCACCACCTATCTGGTCTTTCGCGATGAAATCATTGACTTTTCTCGCTCAGAACAAGCCCAGATGCAAACCGCATATGAAGATCGGATCGCAGATCTGCGCTCCCAGCTAGACCGCGTCGCAAGCCGCCAGATGGTTGACCAGCAAGAGATCGAAAATCGGGTTCAAATGCTGATGCGCAAACAAGCCGATTACGAGGCCTATTCCTCTGCCCTTGCTCCTATTTTCCAAAAGGCCAAAGCGGCAGGCGTTAAGATTCGCACCAATATCGACATTCCGACCCCTCGTGCAGCTCCATGGCGCGAGAAGAAAGCAAACACACAGAAAAGTGCCGCACTTTCCAACCAAAATGCAGCCTCCCGCATCAAAGGTAGTTTCAAGGAATTGGCCTCCCTTGGCTTTCGATCAAGCCAGAGCATTGGGGAAGAAACAAGCAACAACAAACGCTTTCAGATCGCATCTTCTCTTCAGCTCGATCTGATCGAGCCTGAACCACTCGCACCGGCAACCAAAGACCTAACTGGAACAGATAAGGGCATAGACACAAATCCAACCGGTGCAATCGCAACAGAGCACCCTGCCCTTATGCAATTGGCCAATGCCACGCAAAAGCTAGACACCGAAATGCAGGATAACACGGTAATCCTTGGCAACATCCTCAAGGACATCCGCAAGAGAACTGCACGGGTTGAGCGCAGAATCGCAGCCATCGGCGTGAAAATCGGCACCCCGGCATCCGAGGCCATGGGCGGCCCTTACTTGCCCCTTGCCTATCACGGCAATCAGGAAAAGTTTTCAGAAAATGCCGAGAAAGTAGCCTATGCGCTGGATCTTTATATGAAGCTTAAAGAGAATGTGCGTCGCCTTCCCATTGCCCACCCTCTGCCTTCTGGCCGCCTGACCAGCCGGTTTGGCCCGCGGCGCGATCCTTTTATGGGGCGCATGGCCATGCATTCCGGCATTGATATTGCGCAGGCGCGCGGTACGCCCATTCGCGCAGCTGGCGAAGGGAAAGTAACCCATGCCGGTCGCAGAGCAGGATACGGCCTGATGGTCGAGATTGATCACGGCAATGGCGTCACCAGCCGCTACGCCCATATGAGCCGCGTCTCTACCAAGAAAGGCAGATATATCTCAAAAGGCACTGTAGTTGGCAAAGTCGGCTCTTCGGGACGCTCAACCGGCCCACATCTTCATTTTGAAACACGCATTCGCGGCAAAGCAGTCAATCCCAATTCCTTCCTCTTGGCAGGCAATGATTTGCGCGGCGAAATCTAAAAAAGCGCCTATAAGAATACAAAAAGCCGGATCAGATGATCCGGCTTTTCTTGTTTAAGTCAGTCTTTTGAAAGTGCGATCAAACGACAATCAAACGATATCTTCGACCGACTGATCATCTTTGTCGCCATAGGCGCGCTGGGCAAGCGCTGCTTCCATATAAGGCGCAAGAGCCCCATCTAGCACATCTTGAGGGCTGGTGCTTTCCACCCCGGTGCGCAAATCCTTCACAAGCTGATAAGGCTGCAAGACATAAGAGCGAATCTGGTGCCCCCAGCCAATATCGGTCTTGGATGCCGCTTCCGCATTGGCCTTGTCTTCGCGGATCTGCAATTCCCGCTCGTAAAGACGGGCTTTCAGCATATCCCACGCTTGGGCACGGTTCTTATGCTGCGACCGCTGGTTCTGACATTGCACCACAATGCCGGTTGGCTGGTGGGTAATACGAACAGCAGAGTCAGTGGTGTTGACATGCTGACCACCGGCCCCAGAGGCGCGGTAGGTATCAATACGGCAATCTGATTCATTGATCTCGATATCAATAGAATCATCAATCACCGGATAAACCCAGATGGATGAAAAGGAAGTATGACGGCGCGCCTGACTATCAAACGGCGAAATCCGGACCAGGCGATGAACACCAGATTCGGTTTTGGCCCAACCATAGGCATTCTCGCCCTTGATCATGATGGTCGCTGCCTTAATGCCTGCTTCCTCGCCAGCTGTGACTTCCATCACATCCACTTTAAAGCCAGCCTTCTCGGCCCAGCGCGTATACATGCGAAGCAACATGGAAGCCCAATCCTGACTTTCCGTGCCGCCAGCACCGGAATGCACCTCGATATAGCAATCATTGCTATCCGCTTCACCCGAGAGCAATGTCTCGATCTGCTGGCGATTGATGTCAGACAGCAATCCTTGCAAGGTTGCCTCCGCATCATCAATGATATCCTGATCTTCTTCCATCTCGCCCATTTCAATAAGCTCAATGGAATCTTCAAGATCCTGATTTGCCTTGGTATATCCGTTGATCGCAGCTTCCAGCTTCTGGCGTTCCTGCATCAGCTTCTGAGCATTTTGCGGATCATTCCAAAGCTCTGGATCTTCTGCCAGATTGTTCAGTTCAAGCAGTCTTTTCTGGGACACATCCCAGTCAAAGATGCCTCCTCAGCAGAGCAAGACCCTGCTTGATTTCATCAACCACATTTTGAATTTCTGCGCGCATTGTCTTTCTTTGCCATCCATTCAAGTTTGTTCTTGCAACTGTCTAATGCTCCGCGCACCAGAAGTCTATCCTCTTAATAGAAAAACGGGCACAGCGAAAAGCTGAGCCCGTCTCTCAAACGTCTCAATTTTCGGTCAGAACAGGCCGCCAGTTCCCTCGGTCAATGCCCGCTCGGCTTCCTGCGCTGTGACAGGGCGGCCCATATCCTCGGTAAAGCCAATCACCGAATAGCTATCAGGCGGCAGAGTACCGGGCTTGAAGGCTTCCATGATCACGCCAGACGTACCAGCGCTTGTGCGCAGGCCGGTGCGGCGATCGATTGGAATAAGTTGCAAGCCTTCAGGCACCTGAAACGGCTTTTTCGGCTTGTCTTTCAGCGCAACCTTCATGAAGTCGGTAAAGATTGGCGCGGCCAAACCACCACCGGTCGAGCCTTTGCCCATAGGCCGCGGACGGTCATAGCCAACATACACCCCAACCACCAGATCGGGCGAATAACCGACAAACCAGGCATCGCGCTCATCATTGGTAGTGCCAGTCTTGCCTGCAATGGGTTTCCCCACCTTGCGCACAATCGGAGCAGTCCCGCGCAGCACCACACCTTCCATCATAGAGGTGATCTGATAGGCCGTCATCGGGTCGAGCACCTGCTCGCGATTGTCTTCGATAATCGGCTCATCCTGCCGCTGCCAGCTTTGGGCGTTACACTCGGCGCAGACCCGATGGTCATGGCGATAAATTGTCTTGCCATAGCGGTCCTGCACACGGTCAACAAAGGTCGGCGTGATACGGCGACCGCCATTGGCCAGCATGGAATAGGCCGTTGCCATACGCATAATGGTCGTCTCACCTGCCCCGAGGGACATGGAGAGAACCGGCATCAGATTGTCGTAAATCCCGAAGCGATGGGCATATTCAGCAACCAGTGGCATGCCCATATCTTGCGCAAGACGCACGGTCATAACATTTCGCGATTTTTCAATGCCAAGACGCAAGGTTGATGGGCCATAGAATTTGCCGCCATAATTCTGCGGTCGCCAAATGCCTTGGCCGCCCCCCTGATTGATCTCGATGGGAGCATCCATCACCACGCTTGATGGGGTATAGCCATTATCAAGCGCTGTTGCATAAACAAAAGGTTTGAAGGAAGACCCCGGCTGACGATATGCCTGCGTTGCCCGGTTAAACTGGCTCTGTGCGTAGGAAAAACCGCCAACAATGGCAAGAACACGGCCTGTATAGGGGTCCATCGCAATCAAGGCACCCGAGACTTCCGGCACCTGACGCAAACTGAACAAATTGCCTTCCTTACGCTCGACATAGATAACATCACCAGCCGCAAGCACATCAGACGCACGACTTACCTTGCGCCCTTTGCGCTCCCCTGTCATCCAGCGGGCCCAGCTCATGTCTTTAAGCGGAATAATACCGGTCTCACGCGCGTCATCCACCTTCTTGCCTGCAAGAATGCGCGGACGCAGGCCAATCACGGCTTCCTTGTCAGTCGCGGAGAGAACCACTGCCAAAGACCATTCAGGCACATCACGCAAGGGCTCTACCTTGGCAAGAGCTGCCCCCCAATCACCTGAAATCTCGGCCCTTGTCGCAGCTCCGCGCCAGCCTTTCTTACGATCATAGGCAATCAGGCCCTTATGCAGAGCTTTTCTGGCCTCTTGCTGCAAGGCAACATCCAGAGTGGTCCGCACAGAAAGACCGCCATTATAGAGCTTCGTCTCGCCAAATTCGTCATTGATCCAGCGGCGCACTTCCTCGGCAAAATAGTCAGCTGCAAAAATCTGCGGACCACGCTTGCGCAATTTAACCGTCAGATCCATAGCCTTGGCTTTGTTGGCCTCTTCAACCGTGACATAGCCGTTATTGACCATCTGATCGATCACCCAATTGCGGCGCTCAATCGCTTTCTCCTTGCGGCGAAGCGGATGATAATTGTTCGGCGCCTTGGGCAAGGCAGCCAGATAGCCAATTTCGGCCAGATTAAGCTCATGCACCGACTTGTCGAAATAGTGAAGAGCGGCCGAGCCGATACCGTAGGAGCCTACGCCGAAAAAGATCTCGTTGAGATAGAGCTCAAGAATTTCATCTTTTGAGAAGGCCTGCTCGATACGCATGGACAGCAAAGCTTCCTTGATCTTACGCTCATAGGATTGCTCAGAGGTAAGAAGGAAGTTTTTCGCCACCTGCTGGGTAATCGTCGAGGCCCCGACCTTTCGCCGGTCCTTGCCGATATTCTTCACGTTGGTAACGACAGCACGGGCGATACCAAAAAAGTCGATGCCGGTATGTTTGTAAAAATTCTTGTCCTCAGCAGACAGGAAAGCCTGCTTCACCCGATCAGGGATAGCCTGAATAGGCAGGAAGAGACGGCGCTGGCGAGCATATTCCGCCATCAATTGACCATCGGACGCATGGATTCGGGTCATGACCGGCGGCTCATAATTCCGCAGGGCAGTAAAATCGGGCAACCCGGACATCATCGACTGCAAAAACAAATAGACAGCCAATGCCACCACGACGAACAGAATAGAGCCTGCGGCAAAAAGAAAGCCGAAGAAACGCCAAATAACCATATCCGTCCTTACATCCTGTTTAATCATACCAAGGCAAAAAACTCTCCTTCAACATCCTTTGCGGCCTGTTGAAGCAGAGGTTAAGGAATCAGCCTTGAAGCATCTGATGATTTTATACCCTGTCTTGGCCCATCCCCAACCATCCGACAACGAAAAAATCACTTATATAATCGCAAAAGCGAGATTTATTCCCATAAGAGAGCGTTTGCAAGCATCACAAAAAATTCGGGCATCAAAAGGGCAAGGCCTGCACCAATGCGAAAAACACCCAAGGAAGAGGACAAAAGCCCGCTAGTTGGCAGGAGCAAGCACCCCACCCTGTTGGTAGGCCCGCTCAGCAAAGAATCGCTTGATCGAAGCTGCAATCGCCGTAATCGCCTTTTCCTGCCAAACGGGCGAGGTCAGGGCCGACTGATCTTCCTTGTTTGACAGAAAACCAAGCTCCAGCAACACCGAAGGGATATCCGGAGCCTTGAGAACACGAAAACCCGCCGATCGTAAAGGCGTTTTGGACAGGCGAACCGATTGCTTAAGCACCCCTACAAGCGTGCGCGAATAAAGAACCGAATGGTTAGCGGTCTCGCGCCGCGTCAGGCTGATCAGAATATCTGCCACCACATCATCTTCTTCCTCGATCTGCATTCCGGCCAGAAGATCAGAGCGGTTCTCGCGCTGCGCCAAACCTGCGGACACCTGATCCGATGCTTTGTCCGACAAGGTATAGATCGTCGCGCCCCGCACATAGCTTTGCGGCACCGTGTCAGCATGGATCGAGACAAACAGATCCCCGTGATTGGCTTGGGCAAAGGTGACGCGATTGCTAAGAGAGACGAATTTATCACTTTCGCGCGTTAGAACCACCTGAACGCCGCCCTCCTCTTCAAGACGTTTTTTAAGGGCTTTGGCAAATTTGAGAACCAGCTTGCTCTCTTGAATACCGCGGGACGACACTGCACCGGTATCAATCCCCCCATGTCCGGGATCCAGCACTACGACAGGTAGATTGGATTTCTTCTTGGCGCGCGGCAATGGGGCTCTTTTTTGCAACATGCTGCGCTCGGCTCGCTCGCCTTTGCCATCAACATGAAAGACTTGCCGAAGCGCTTGATCAGCAAAATCCTGCTCGCTCACCGCACTCATTTCCACCACAAGACGCGCCGGATTGCCATCCACCGACGGCAAACCGAAAACCTTGTTCATCTTGGCCGGACCAGACAGATCAAGCACAACCCGAGAGCGGGTCGCACTGAAGGTGCCAAAGCGGAAATTACTAATAAGTCCGCGCTCAAGCTCTTGCTCTGATTGGGCAATCTCGAACGACACCGCGGGCAAATCAATCACAAGGCGATAAGGCTCTTGCAGCACGAAAGCGGTGAAAGGAACAGGCTGCGACAAATCCAGAACAAACCGAACATCCTGGTCATCTCCCGCCATCCGCGCAGCTGTGACAGTCGAAATTGACGATGATGCAGTCGCTCCATTGCTGATTAATTTCGGCGCAGCAGCCTCTGCCTCCTGCGCGACAGCAACAGAAGAAGCTATAAGCCCCAAGAACAAGCCCCCTCCAGCCAGCACAAAAAGCAAGAAAAGAAAACCAAGGGCAGCCCGCCCTAGATATTCCAAGGACATAAGAAAGAAGGAAAAGAACTTCATAATGCCAAGAATGCGCCTTATCGTCTGGACCACCCACATATGCGATATCACGTCTCTAAAGCAAAAATGTGATTAGGTTAACCCCTTTTTGACATCCCAATTCTAACCTGCGCTTTGGGAATACTGAGAAAGAGCCCAAGTCAAATGCCTTTCGATAAAAAGGTTTTTTGCTATTCTGCAAGGACTTGGGCTTGCATATCGCTATCAGGGTCCCTACAAAGATCAATGAGCTAATGTGTATTTGAAAGCCTCGATTCGGCTTTTTGCGCCCTGCCCGACTGGCAAAATCCAGCGGCATTTGAGGAAAAGTCCAGGCGCATATCGGATAGGCCCGCCATCTTCCTCCTCAAGGAATGGACGCGACGAGGGCCATCCATGCCAACCGGAACGCTTTTGTTCATACACCATGCTCACGCCGGGTTTGGCTTGTGATTCCAAGGTGTTAACCTCCCAGTTTCACATGCGCAAACCAACAGATTTTCGCCTTGTTGATGCGATGGCCAAAGGAGCCATGGATCAGCATCAGGCCCGTATAGAGTTTTCTGCATCGCGGTTATTATTCCTTATCGGAAATCCGCATGCAGGTATTGAAATTGAAACAAGAGGATCCGGTTCAGGATATGCCCCAAAGGACGGTACATATGATCGAGAGCAACTTGGCAGTGCAGCTGCAAGATGCCGATCGACGCCATGGGTGTGCAGAGTCCACAGATAAAACCGGGTTGTCATTAGCACAAATCGATAAAGCGCGAACCTGCCGAGCGTTGGAACCCCCAGCCAGAACGGTTGTCGGCGCGCTTTGTCGTGGAGATCTTTCTTTATGGCAAATCAAATGCTCGTTGATGCGACGCATCCGGAAGAAACCCGGGTGGTTGTCGTACGCGGCAGTCGGGTTGAAGAATTCGACTTCGAATCCGCCAACCGCAAGCAATTGCGTGGCAATATCTATCTAGCAAAAGTCACCCGCGTGGAGCCATCGCTTCAGGCAGCTTTTGTAGATTATGGCGGCAACCGACATGGTTTCCTCGCATTCAGTGAAATCCATCCGGACTATTACCAGATCCCGGTAGCGGATCGTCAGGCCCTTCTTGAAGAAGAAAAGGGTCAGGATGACGAGAGCGAAGCAGCGGAAGCCGCTGACGAGAGCGCCAAAAGCGAGTCCCAGAGCGATGCTACGGCTTCATCCGATGAGGATGCAGACGGTGAGAATGTCGAACAGGTCGGCGCAGAAGACGCGATGGAAGAAGTGCCTGAGCGCTCAAGCCGCCGTCGCGCTCGCCAGTACAAGATTCAGGAAGTGATCAAGCGCCGCCAGATTTTGCTGGTGCAGGTTGTAAAAGAAGAGCGCGGCAACAAAGGCGCAGCTCTAACCACCTATCTGTCACTTGCTGGCCGCTATTCCGTACTGATGCCAAACACCGCACGCGGTGGCGGTATTTCGCGCAAAATCACCAATATCACAGACCGCAAGCGCCTGAAAAAGATCGCCTCTGATCTGGATGTCGCCGATGGCATGGGCGTTATCCTGCGCACAGCCGGTGCCTCTCGCACCAAGGCCGAAATCAAGCGCGACTTTGAATATTTGCTGCGCCTTTGGGAAAATGTGCGCGACCTGACATTAAAGTCCGCCGCTCCCTTGTTGGTCTATGAAGAAGGCTCGCTGATCAAGCGCTCCATTCGAGATCTCTATAACAAAGACATCGATCAGGTGCTGGTCTCTGGCGAAGACGGCTATCGCGAAGCAAAAGACTTCATGCGCATGCTCATGCCAAGCCACGCCAAGAATGTGCAGCCTTATCGCGAAGAACAACCCATCTTTACCCGCTGCGGCATCGAGCCCCAGCTGGATGCGATGTTCTCGCCTCAGGTTACGCTAAAATCCGGCGGCTATATCGTTATCGACCAGACCGAAGCTCTCGTCTCGATTGACGTAAACTCCGGCCGGTCCACGCGCGAACATAATATTGAAGACACTGCTCTTTCCACCAATCTGGAAGCCGCTGAAGAAATTTCCCGCCAGTTGCGCCTGCGCGACTTGGCTGGCCTAGTTGTGATTGACTTCATCGATATGGAAGAAAAGCGCAACAACCGTGCCGTGGAAAAGCGCCTCAAAGATTGCCTGAAATCTGACCGCGCCCGCATTCAGGTGGGCCGCATTTCGCATTTCGGACTGATGGAAATGTCCCGTCAGCGCATTCGCACCGGCGTGCTGGAAAGCACCATGGACCCCTGCCCGCATTGCCATGGCACCGGCCATGTGCGTGCAGCAGCATCTGTGGCTCTTCTGGTACTGCGCACAATCGAAGATCACTTGCTGCGCGGTGTTGCTCATCATCTGCTGGTCAAGACTCGCACCAATGTTGCTCTTTATATCCTCAACCAGAAGCGCCAGAATCTGGCCGAGCTGGAAACGCGCTTTGGTGTGAACATCACCATCGAGGTTGAAGAAAATCTTGAAGGCAAACATCTGGAGATTGAACGTGGCGAGCCTTTGGATAAGCCGGTTGCGGCAACGCCAACCGTCTCCATGCTCACAACCGACAAGCTGATTGCCGACGAAGACAGCGAAGAGGACGAGCGTCAGGAGCAGGAAAGCGAATCCAGCTCCAAAAAACGTCGTCGCCGTCGCCGCCGCAAAAAGCCTTCCTCTGCCGAGCATCGCGCAGAGAATGCAGCTGAAGACGGATCTGATAGCGAGACGGACGAAAACACGCCAGAATCCGGCACTCAAGAAGATGAAGGCAGTGTAAGCGAAGCCTCAGCCGAGAGTGCGAGCGCGGATGAGGACGAGAAGCCGAAGAAAAGCCGCCGTCGCGGTCGTCGTGGTGGACGCCGCAACCGTCGCAACCGGTCTTCTGATGAAGAAAATACGGTTGAAGCAGAAGCTGGTGAAAGCTCAGAAAACGCCGAAGCTGCATCTGAAGGCAGCGACGCTGAAGCAAAAAGCACGCCTGAAAGCGCGCCGGAAGCAGCAACTGCCGAGGCTGCTCCAAGCGAGACCGCAGAAGCTGAAAGCTCCGATGCTGTAACGGACGATGGCCCAGCCCTTGAAACCGAAGCAGCCCCTGAAACCAAAAGCGCAAGCCCTGCCGAGTCACCCGAAGGGGAAGCCGAGGTTCCTCCTGTTGAGGCTGAAGCAAGCGCTGAAAGCACTGAGCCGCAAGACGCGCCAGCTCAAGAAGCAGGCGCTTCACAAGAAGAGACAGCGGAGGCTGAAGGCGCACCGGTAGAAACCTCTCAAAGTCAAGCAAACCCTGCCCCTGAGCAAGAGGCCCAAGCAGCCGATGCCCCACAAGAAGAGGCAAAAGCTGAAAAAACCAAAGAAGAAGAGCCACGCCCCAAACGCTCGGGCTGGTGGCAGAGAAGCGGCTTTCTTTAAGCCCTAATCTTCTTTAGTACCAAACAAAAAGGCCGCTCATTTCCTTATGAGCGGCCTTTTTAGTATTCAGTCTCGCAACCAGATCACATGGACTATTTCAGCCAGTGTCCCAGTTGCTTGATGGCCTGTTCCATGGCCTCAAAGGTGCCAGCAAAAGACAAACGAACATATTGCCCACCGCGCTCAACATCAAAATCAGCGCCCGGTGTGATCGCCACTTTGGCCTCGGCCAGAGACCGCCGGGCAAAGTCCATGGAATCATTCGTCAGGTTGCTGACATTGGTATAGACGTAAAAAGCACCATCCATGGGCATGAAGTTGCCCAACCCGATCTTTGGCAATTCAGCCATCAAAAAATCACGGTTTTTGGCATAGCCCGCCTTGATGGCCTCTAGCTCATCCCGCGCATCAAAAGCAGAAATGGCCGCGACTTGCGAGAGCATGGGCGCGGAGATGTAAAGACTCTGCCCCAAACACTCAACCGAGCGCAAAGCCTTCTCTGGCAGCACCATCCAGCCAATGCGCCAGCCGGTCATGCAATAATATTTGGAGAAAGAATTGATGATGACGGCATTGGGGGAATAGCGCAGCGCGCATTCGGCCTTTTTGCCATATTCAAGGCCGTGATAGATTTCATCAGAAATGAACCAGATCCCCAATTCCTCACATGTCTCAATCACAGCCTTCAGCGCCTCAGGCTCCATGATAGTACCAGAAGGATTGGCAGGGCTGGCAATCAGAACCCCTTTTACTGGCTCCCTGGCATGTGCTGCGCGAATGGCCTCGGGCGTCAGGCACCACCGATCTTGGGCATGGGTTTCAATCTCAACAACAGACAGACCCAGCGCCCCTAAAATATTGCGATAAGCGGGATAACCCGGCGTTGGCAAAATCACCCGATCCCCCGCTTCAAAAAGAGCAAGAAAGGCAAGATTAAAGCCAGCGCTTGAACCGGTCGTCACCGCAATGCGAGAGGGAGACACCTCCAGCCCGTGATGATCGGAATAATAGCGCGCAATCCTTTCGCGCAAAGGGGCCAGCCCCATCGCATCGGTATAGCCAATGCGCCCGTCACGAAGCGCCTGGGCTGCCGCCTCGCGCACCAAAGCAGGTGCTGGAGCACCCGGTTGCCCCACCTCCATATGGACCACATCCTGCCCACCCGCTTCCAGCTTGTTGGCCTGTGCCATAACATCCATCGCCAGAAACGGCTGAATTGCGCCGCGATTTGAGGTGGTAAGCATAGCGCTTTATCCTTTGTGTAAATGTGTTCCATATGCCATATTTTGACCTTTCCGCACTGGCAAGATGACGCCAGAAATTGCAGTAGAACAGACTATGGCAGCAAGACAGAGGCCCTCTAGGACTAGATGGCCGAACAGGCATGGGATCGTACCAAATGGTTGACATAACAGACATCCGTTCAATTGGCAAAGCCCCACAACATTGTGGCAAACGGCATGCACAATCCCTGTTCACCTCATCTCTTTGCGTCCTGTTCGCACTGGTCACCATCCTCAGTTCTTTTGCGGCCACAACCAGCGCGGAAGCGCAAGGAAGAAAGATCCGCCTTGTACGCGATGCGGAAACCGAGGAATTGATTCGCGACTATGCCCGCCCGATTTTCAAGGCAGCCGGCCTCAAGCCACGCAATGTGCGTATTCATCTAATCAATGACGGGGCCTTTAATGCCTTTGTGGTTGATTCCAAACGCATGTTCATCAATACCGGCACATTGATTACCTCCAAAACTCCCAATGAAGTAATTGGCGTCATCGCCCATGAAACTGGGCATATTGCAGGCGGGCATCTGGTGCGGCTACGTCAAGCCATGCGCGAAGCCCAAACCCTTGCCGCAATCTCAATGCTGCTTGGCGCAGGCGCTGCTGCTGCCGGTGTTGCCTCTCGTCAGGATGGAGCAGTGCAAGTTGGTGCAGGCATTGCGGGCTCTGCTGGCGCCCTTGCTCAACGCACCTTCCTTGCCTATGCCCGAACAGAGGAAGTGGCAGCCGACCGCGCAGCCTATCGCTATCTGGAGCGCACAGGTCAATCAACCAAAGGCATGCTGACAACTTTTTCCCGCTTTGCCGATCAGGCTCTTTTTTCCTCTCGCCATATTGATCCTTACATCCAGTCCCATCCCCTTCCCCGTGACCGGATTAGCCAACTGGAAAGACTGGCAAAAAAGAGCCGGCACTATAACAAGCGCGATAGCCAAAGCCTGCAAATGCGCCACACAATGATTCGTGCCAAGCTGGCCGCTTTCACGCAAAGTCCAAGACGTGTCAGCCGCACCTATAAGGGCAATGATCTACCGTCCCAATATGCGCGCGCGATTACAACCTATCGTCTTGGCAATCACAAAAAAGCAATCAAACTGGTTGATGGCCTGTTGCGCGCTCAACCTAACAATGCCTATTTCTGGGAATTGAAAGGCCAGTTCCTGATGGAAACCGGCTCTCCTGCCAAAGCCATTGCGCCTTTAAACAAAGCCGTGTCACTCAAGCCCAAAAGCAGTCTTTTGCGGGTCATGCTTGGTCAGGCCATGGTATCAAGCGGTTCAAAAAGCACCTATAAACAAGCTGTTACCCATCTGCGCCGCGGACTTCAGCACGATCCAGACCTCGCGATCGGATATCGTTTTCTCGCTCAAGCCTATAATGCGCTGGGCAATCGGGCCTTGGCAGAATTGGCAACCGCTAACGGCCATTTCGCCCGAGGGGATATCGGGGGAGCAAAAGCCCTTGCCAAGCGGGCCAAAAAGAAGCTGAGACGCGGCAGCCCCGAATGGCTGCAAGCTGAAGATATCCTTCTCTATAAAAAGCCCAAAATCTAAACCACGATCCAAGGGACCCCACAGTCATCCGGCCAAAAGCACCAAAGGGGCACATCACCACAGCCCAATGTGACAGACCGTCACAATTTGGTGAAACAGTCGTTTTACAGCAGCAAAAGATCAGCTTCTCGGCTATGGTCTCCCAAACCGCCAGCGCTCTGGCCTCAAACACCAATCAAGGATGCTCTCTCATGCGCCTTTTCTCAATGCTTTGTGCAGGCTTCATCAGCCTTGGTCTGCTTGGCAGCCCTGCTCAGTCAGCAGAATTTTCTGACAGCCAAAAAACTGAAATTGAAAAAATCGTCGTGGATTACCTTCTGGAAAATCCCGATCTGATGCGCAAGGTTTTTGGTATTTTGCAAAAGCAGGATGAAGAACGCGCCATGGCCGCCCAGCACGCACAGGCGCAAAAGGCAAAGCTTACCCTGACAGAGAAGAAAGACCTGATCTTCAACGCCAAAGGGGATGCTGTTGTTGGCAATGCCGAAGGCGATGTCACCATGGTTGAATTCCTTGATTATAATTGTGGCTTCTGCAAACGCGCTTTTGCCAACATGCTGGAGCTGATGGAAAAAGACAAAAAGCTGCGCATCGTGATCAAGGAATGGCCAGTGCTTGGCCCACCCTCCATGGAAGCTGGCCTCGTTGCTGTTGCCGTGCAGAAAACCGATCCATCCAAATATTGGGATTTCCATAAAGGCATGATGACCTTGCGCGGGCTGGCGAACAAAGAAAGCGCCCTGCGCGTGGCCGAAAAAGTTGGCCTTGATCGTACCAAACTTGAAAAGCTGGTTGATGACCCTGCAACTCTTGACCCGATCAAAGCCTCTTATGCTCTGGCTGAAGAGCTGGGCCTGACCGGCACGCCCGCTTATGTGATCGGTGAGGAATTGATTCCCGGTGCTGTGGATACAAGCGTATTGCGCGACAAAATCAAACTTGCCCGAGATTGCGGTTCCACCTCTTGCTAAAGACCGGTTAAACCTGTTGTGTCAAAGCCATGTGGGCCGAATTTTCGCTCGCGCCCTCGTGCATTTGTCACCAAACAGGCCACAATTGGCAAAACAAACCTGATTTTGGGCTGAAAGGCGTTGACCATCGCTTTTCAGCCCTTTTCAGTCTTAGACGAAACGCCTATAACACATCAGATACTTGTTCACCTTGCTGAGGGCGGTTTCTACCCTCCGCCATAATGCAGACAGGGTTGAGGGCTAATCAAAACAACATGGGATGACCCAGTTCTTTTGAGAGGGCTCGTAATTTGGTGGAATCGTCAATGAGTAAAGAAATTTTCGTCCTCAATGGCCCAAATCTAAATAAGCTGGGCACGCGCGAGCCGGAAATTTATGGTTCCCTCACTTTGGCTGATATCGAGAAGCAATGTATGGACAAGGCGGCCAGCCTTGGGCTTACCCTCACCTTCCGCCAATCCAATCATGAAGGGGATCTGGTTGACTGGATTCAGGAAGCGGCTGAAAAGAAAGCGGCCCTGATCATCAATCCAGCTGCCTACACCCATACCTCGGTCGCCCTGCAAGATGCCATCAAAGCTGGCGGCATACCAACAATCGAGGTCCACCTCTCTAATATTCATGCAAGAGAATCCTTTCGCCACAAATCCTTCGTCTCGCCAGTGGCGATTGGCGTGATTTGCGGCCTGGGTGCCCAAGGTTACAACCTTGCACTGGATGCACTTGCTACCCATCTGAAACAAGATAACGACTAACCGGGCGCATTAACGGCACCGATACTGACGGAAACCTGAAGATGACAAAAGAAAAAAACAAGCTTGATCCGGATTTCATTCGCCAATTGGCTGAATTGGTTCAATCAACTGATCTGACCGAGATCGAGGTTGAGCAGGATGATTTGCGTATTCGCGTCGCCCGTGAGGTGGTCATCCAACAGGCAGCCATTGCAGCCCCTGCCATCGCCGCAGCTCCTGCTCCTGTGGCAGCTGCCGCCCCTGCACCTGCTGCAGCACCAGCACAAGATGCTGCTCCCGCTGCAAGTTCCGATCATGATCTCTCCAACGCCGTGCGCTCACCAATGGTAGGCACCGCCTATATGTCACCAGAGCCCGGCGCAGCCGCATTCATCTCTGTTGGTGATCAGGTGCGCGAAGGCCAGACCCTTATGATCGTTGAAGCGATGAAAACCATGAACCATATCCCTGCAACCAAATCCGGCAAAGTCACTGCTATTTTGGTTGAGGATGCTCAGCCGGTTGAATATGACGAGCCGCTCATCATCATCGCATAACCACCACGTTTAGGGGAACCTCATGTTTTCAAAGGTGTTGATTGCCAACCGTGGTGAAATTGCCCTGCGCGTGCTTCGCGCCTGTAAAGAGCTGGGCATTCAGACGGTTGCTGTTCATTCTACCGCAGATGCCGAAGCCATGCATGTCAAGCTGGCTGACGAATCTGTCTGTATCGGCCCTCCAATGGCGCGCGACAGTTATCTGAACATTCCGCAAATTCTTGCAGCTTGCGAGATTACCGGAGCTGACGCTGTCCATCCCGGCTATGGCTTCCTGTCTGAAAATGCCCGCTTTGCCGATATTCTGGATGCTCATAACATCCAGTTCATTGGCCCAAGCGCCGAGCATATCCGCGTTATGGGTGACAAGATTGCCGCCAAGCAAACCGCACAGCGTCTGGGCATTCCGGTTGTACCAGGCTCTGAAGGTGGCGTGGATACTCCAGAAGATGCCAAACGGGTCTCTGCCGAAATGGGCTATCCCGTTCTGATCAAGGCTGCCTCTGGCGGCGGCGGTAAAGGCATGCAGGTCGTCCATAGCGAAGACCAGATTGAACTGGCCTTTACCACAGCCCGCTCCGAAGCGGCTGCCAACTTTGGTGATGATACGGTCTATATCGAGAAATATCTCGCCAAACCGCGCCATATTGAAGTGCAGGTCATGGGCGATGGCAAGGGCCACGCCATCCATCTTGGTGAGCGTGATTGCTCCTTGCAGCGTCGCCACCAGAAGGTATGGGAAGAAGCCCGCTCTCCGGCTCTCAACGAAGAAGCTCAGGCAAAAATCGGCCAGATCTGCGCTGATGCCATGAAAGGGCTTGGTTATTCCGGTGCCGGCACCATCGAATTTCTCTATGAAGACGGGGAATTCTACTTCATCGAGATGAATACCCGCCTGCAGGTGGAGCATCCCGTAACTGAAATGATCACCCGGATTGATCTGGTCAACGAGCAGCTCAAAGTAGCTTCTGGTGCCGGTCTTGAGATCAAACAGGAAGATGTGCGCTTCCATGGCCATGCCATCGAATGCCGCATCAATGCGGAAAATGCCCAGACCTTCATGCCGTCTCCGGGCAAAATCTCCCATTACCATCCCCCCGGTGGCTTGGGCGTTCGGGTGGATTCAGGCGTCTATCAAGGCTATTCAATCCCGCCTTATTACGATTCCCTGATCGGCAAGCTGATCGTAACCGGCCGGAACCGTGTTGAGTGCATGATGCGCCTGCGTCGTGCCCTTGATGAGTTCGTCATTGATGGTATCCAAACCACAATCCCGCTTTTCCGCGATCTGGTCGACAATGCAGACATTGCCAATGGCGCCTATGACATCCACTGGCTGGAAAACTATCTCGACAAAACAACCATCGAGATCTGATATGCGCTGCAAACCATAAAAACCTTGTCAGGCTGCAATCAACACCATGATTGCAGCCTGTTCTGTTTGGAGCCATGGTTTAGAGTTGATAGCTTTGACTGCCTCCATCACCAAAACCAGTTCCTAGAAGCAAGCATGGCCAACGATTCTTCCCGCTCCGAGATGCAAATCACCCCACAAATTCTGCTAAGGGCCTATGCTTGCGGTATCTTCCCCATGGCGGAAAGCGCTGACGATCCCACCATGATGTGGATCGAGCCAGACATGCGCGGCATCATCCCTCTGGATGACTTTCACATCTCGCGCCGCATGGCCCGCACGATGCGCACACATCCTTACCAGATCCGGGCAGACAGCAACTTTGGCGCGGTTATGGATCTTTGTGCCGAAACGGCAGCAGACCGCCCCTCCACTTGGATCAATGCCCAAATTCACGAGCTCTATCGCGCCCTTCATGAAATGGGCTATTGCCATTCGGTCGAGGTTTGGGAGGGGGACGATCTGGTCGGTGGCCTATATGGGGTCAGTCTGGGCACCGCCTTCTTTGGCGAAAGCATGGTCTCACGACGGCGTGACACATCCAAGATTGCCCTAGTTCATCTGGTCGAGCGCCTGAAAGCCGGAGGCTATACCCTGCTCGATACCCAATTCATCACCGACCACCTAATCCAGTTCGGAGCGATGGAAATTCCCAAAGATGATTATCATGCCCTGCTCGATCATGCGATGCAGGCCAATGCAGACTTCTTTGCGATCGACAAAAAAGAGAAGGCTTGATGCACCCTTGCGCCTAATCCTAGCTACTGGGTTGGGGAACGGAGCTATCCTGCTTGCAGTCAACCAGCCAGACATCATAAACGCCATGCTCAACCGCGTTCAGGCCGGGGCTTGAGGCAAACATCCAGCCGGTGAAAATCCGCCGAACTTTACGCTCAAGAGTAATCTCATCCACCTCGATAAAGCCATTGGTCTGCTGCGGCTCGGTAGGCGGACGGGTATAGCAAGCCCGAGGCGTTACCTGAAGAGCGCCAAACTGCACCGTTTCATTGACATAGACATCAAACTCGATAATCCGGCCTGTAATCTTGTCCAGCCCGGCAAACACAGTCACCGCATTGGGGATTTTCTCAGCCTGAGCCTGCATAGGGACCATAAAAAGCCCAGCTCCAAGCAATGTAGCCGCAAGAGCAGAGCGCAAAGGCAAAAGACGAGACACCAAGCTGGACATAGTTTGCATAAGTTTCAACAATTCTGTTCTTGTAACGACCACACTGCCAGCAATCCTTGCTGGCAATGCCTTGTTCCTATCCTTGATTGGCTGACAAATGCAATCAAATTCTGCCCGATAACGGATCAAGAAAATCGGGCAAGACCATGACCGCAAAGCCAAGATATCATAGACAGATGCATGCCCTGTCTCCGCGCGGCCAGAATAAAATGATTCCTCACAAATGCACACAAACAAAAACCCGTATCGACATAGGAATGGTCGATACGGGTTTAAAACTTGCAAAAGCCTTGGGCATCCATAGCCTAAAAGGTCTCAGCCTCGCTTACGGGGTCCAAGCCTCATAATCACCAGAAACCGCCGGGCGGCTTTCAGGAGTAAGGATAGATCCGCCGGGATGATAGGCCTGCGCGGTGCCAGTCATATTTGGCTGATGGGGCTTTTCCCATTCGCGCGGGATATATTCATCCTGAGCAGGAGTAATATCGGTGCGATAATGCATCCAACCATGCCAACCGGGAGGGATGGCACTGGCATCTGCAGGATTTGCATAAATCACCCACCGGCGCTCGCCTTTGCGATTGCCAGAATAGCTCGCATTATTGCTCACATCCTGCTTGTAATATTTGTTGCCAAACTGGTCTTTGCCAACATAGGTGCCATGACGCCAGGTGTGGAACATGGTTCCCAAGGTTGTATTACCCCACCATGTTAGAATCAAAAGCAGATATTTCTTCATGATCTTAGCTACCGGTCCCGGTTAGATTTGCAGGCAATAGAACCGAAAATACCTATATTGTCCAGACCGACAAAGGCAAAAAGACCCAAAACCAAACGGATTCCTCGCCATTGGTGGAAGAAAGACCGGCTTTGAGCACAATAAGCAAAACTCAGCCGCTCTTGCGGCGTCCTGCCACACGGGCATAGCGAGAAGACCGCACTGCCCTTGCAGGCTGTGTCTCTGCCTTTTTCTCCTTTGCGGCAACGACCCGTGGTGGGCAGACATGCTGAACCACCCCACCCTCTGCCTGCACGTCGTCAAGAATCTGATCCACTCGTCGTTGCTTTTCAGCGGCTTGAGGCAGAACATGTTCGTGGAATTCCCGCGCTTTCTCCAAGGTTTGCAACTTGGAGCGCTTCTCGGTCAAGGTCTCTCGCATGCCTGAGATTATATAGCGATTGCCTTCCAGCTCCATCAACCGATCATCTGTCAAAAGTGATTTGAGCCGCCCCTGCAAAGCCGCAGCAGAAAATGGCTTGGCCAGAACATGATGGGCACCAGCTTCAAAGAGTTGCGATACCCTTTTCTGCGTCGCATGGGCAGTAATCACGACAACAGGTACATAGCAAAGCGGCACCATTGTCTTCTGGCGAATGAGATGGAGCAATTGCAAACCGCTCATGGGAGACATGGCAAGATCTGTCAAAATGACATTGGGCGGCTCATGAAGCATTGCCTGCAATGCCAGATCTCCGCGATCAAATGAGCGAACCCGCGCCACTTTCAAACTCGAAATCATGGAGCGAATCATGGTCAGGACAGTCTTTGAATCGTCGACAATCACTATATCTAGCGAATCAAAATTGCGTCCATATGCCGAATGATGTTCCATCTTCATCCCTGCCGCCTGTTAATTGGGAAAGATTAAGTCTTTGTCTTTTCGTCTTTTTCCCAAACTCACAGGCAAACTAGCACACAAGCTTTAAGCCAGGATCAAAATAGCCACTCAAATTTATCTCCAATTTTAAACAGTTTTATTGTGTCGCCCCTGCCCCCACTTTCTCACAGGCTAAGATCACCTCAGTCGCAGATTTTTCCCGTTTCTCACCCGCTTGGGGGAAACACTAGATATAGATTGACATAGATATCGACCCACCACCTGTTGACGGACCACCCTCCTGCTGCGCATAATTGCCACATCAAAAACAGAGGCGTTTCTGGAAAGCTTCTTCCAGATTTCCTGTTTCGGAATCTAGTAAAAGTGACAAGACAAACGTGGCTTGCATTGGGGGATGTCAGCGAAGGTAGCTGATTGCTTCCCTTTGGAGAACCGCGCGGTGTTTTTGCGTGCATTTTTCCGAAATTCATAAAGGAAATGAGGAAGGGGATAACAACATATAGCGCATCAATTTTGATTAGACACCATATATAGGTTTTGTTAGGATTTATCCTGTCCAATGGTGTCGTTATTCAGGTGAGCCAATTCTAAAGGAATTTGGAACAGAGCCACCCGACCTTGAGCAATTAAGGAGCGACCAACTGGCCACTTTGCTCCTTCATTGTGACTTAAAACATACAGCGCTTCTTTTTTGGGCGCTGGCGGAAAATTTGACTTCTGTTTAGGGGAAGACCATGCGTGTAGAGCGGCGCTATACCACCAAAGGCAAATCTGCCTATGACACTATCGAATTTCGCAAAGCCACCAGCGAAATCCGCAATCCTGATGGATCCATCGTTTTCCAGCTAAAGGACATTGATGTCCCTTCTGCCTGGTCTCAGGTTGCGTCGGATATTCTGGCACAAAAATATTTCCGCAAGGCTGGTGTTCCAGCAGCTCTTAAAAAAGTTGAAGAAAATTCAGTGCCTTCCTGGCTCTGGCGTTCGGTTCCCGATGAAGACGCTCTGGCTAAATTGCCAGAAGATGAGCGCTACGGGCCAGAAATGTCAGGCCAGCAGGTTTTTGACCGGCTGGCAGGCACATGGACCTATTGGGGCTGGAAAGGTGGCTATTTCGACACCGAAGAAGATGCCCGCGCCTTTTTTGACGAACTACGCTATATGTTGTGCACCCAGCGCGTTGCCCCCAACTCCCCTCAATGGTTCAATACCGGCCTGCACTGGGCCTATGGCATCGATGGCCCAAGCCAGGGTCACCATTATGTAGATTTCGAAACCGGTCGCCTGACCCGCTCCAATTCCGCCTATGAGCATCCCCAGCCCCACGCCTGTTTCATCCAGTCCATTGGCGATGATCTGGTCAATGATGGCGGCATCATGGATTTGTGGGTGCGCGAAGCCCGCCTCTTTAAGTATGGCTCTGGCACCGGCACCAACTTCTCTTCCCTGCGCTCAGCTGGTGAGCCCCTGTCTGGTGGCGGCAAGTCCTCCGGCCTGATGTCCTTCCTGAAAATCGGTGACCGGGCAGCTGGCGCAATCAAATCCGGCGGCACCACCCGCCGTGCGGCCAAAATGGTCGTTGTTGATATCGACCATCCCGATATCGAAGAATATATCTCCTGGAAGGTGAAGGAAGAAGAGAAGGTTGCAGCCATTGTAACCGGCTCCAAGATCGTCTCCAAACACCTCAAAGCCATCATGAAAGCCTGCGTCAATTGCGAAGGCTCCAATGATGAATGCTTTGATCCATCCAAAAATCCGGCTCTGAAACGCGAAATTCGCGCTGCCAAAAAGGCTCAGGTTCCAGAAAATTATATTCGCCGTGTTATCCAGTTTGCCCGTCAGGGCTTTAAGGATCTGGAATTTGAAACCTACAACACCGATTGGGACAGCGGCGCTTACCTGACCGTATCCGGCCAGAATTCCAACAATTCCGTGCGCGTAACCGATAATTTCCTCAACGCTGTGCGTGAAGACAAAAACTGGGATCTGCTTGGCCGCATCAAGGGCGATGTGCGCAAGACCGTCAAAGCGCGGGATCTGTGGGACAGCATCGGCTATGCTGCTTGGGCTTCTGCCGATCCGGGCCTGCAATATCACACCACCATCAATGACTGGCACACCTGCCGGGCCGACGGGGATATCATTGCATCCAACCCATGCTCTGAATATATGTTCCTCGACAACACAGCCTGCAACCTTGCCTCGCTGAACCTGCTGCAATTCCGCCATGAAGATGGCAGCTTTGATGTGGAGCAGTTCGAGCATGCGGTTCGCATCTGGACCATGGTTCTGGAAGTCTCTGTTTTGATGGCACAGTTCCCGTCACCGGAAATTGCCGAACGCTCCTACCTCTACCGTACCCTCGGCCTTGGTTATGCCAATATCGGCGGCCTTTTGATGACTGCCGGCATTCCTTATGACAGCGACGAAGGCCGGGCCATCTGTGGTGCCATTTCCGCCATCATGACCGGCACTTCCTATGCAACCTCAGCAGAAATGGCCAAGGAGCTTGGTGCTTTCTCAGCCTATGAGAACAATTCCGAGCATATGCTGCGGGTCATCCGCAACCATCGCCGGGCCGCTTATGGCCATAAAGATGGATATGAAGGTCTGGAAATCAATCCGGTTGCCCTCGATCATGAAAACTGCCCAGACAAGTCTCTGATCAATCACGCCTTGGCTGCGTGGGACAAGGCGCTCGATCTTGGCCAGCAATATGGCTATCGCAATGCTCAGGTCACCGTTGTGGCCCCGACCGGCACCATCGGTCTGGTCATGGATTGTGACACCACGGGCATCGAGCCAGACTTTGCTCTGGTCAAATTCAAAAAGCTGGCTGGCGGCGGCTATTTCAAAATCATCAACCGCGCTGTTCCAGAATCCCTGACCAAGCTTGGCTATAATCAGGACCAGATCAAGGATATCGAAGCCTATGCGGTAGGTCGCGGCTCCCTGAAAAATTGCAACGCAATCAGCCATAACGCCTTGCGCGGAAAAGGCCTGACCGAAGACAGGCTTGAAGCACTGGAAGCTGGCCTGACCAGCGCCTTTGACATCAAATTTGTCTTTAACAAATGGACCTTGGGCGAAGATTTCTGCCGCGACACATTGGGCTTTACCGATGAGCTGCTCAATGACCCCAATTTCGACATGCTGGCAGCCCTTGGCTTTAGCAAGGAAGAAATTGAAGTTGCCAATATCCATGTCTGTGGTGCCATGACACTGGAAGGCGCCCCTCACCTGAAAGAGGAGCATCTGCCGGTCTTTGATTGCGCCAATCCATGTGGTCGCCTTGGCAAGCGCTTCCTGTCCGTCGACAGCCATATTCGCATGATGGCGGCATCCCAGCCCTTTATCTCCGGTGCAATCTCCAAGACCATCAACATGCCCAATGATGCATCGGTCGAGGATTGCAAAGATGCCTATATGCTGTCTTGGCGTCTGGCGCTGAAGGCCAATGCTCTCTATCGTGATGGCTCCAAACTGTCCCAGCCTCTGAACAGCCAGCTTCTGGATGATGACGAGGACGAAGCAGAAGATGCAGCCGAAGCCATTGCAGCCACCGCGGCTCCAATTGCCGAGCGGGCTGCGATCGTAACCGAGAAAATCGTCGAGCGCATTGTCGAGCGCCGCGTGCATGAGCGCGAAAAGCTGCCTCATCGCCGCAAGGGTTACACCCAAAAAGCTACCGTGGGCGGACATAAAGTCTATCTGCGGACCGGCGAATATGATGATGGCTCCATCGGGGAAATCTTCATCGACATGCATAAAGAAGGCGCAGCCTTCCGCTCATTGATGAACAATTTCGCCATCGCCATCTCTTTGGGCCTGCAATATGGCGTGCCGCTTGAAGAATTTGTCGATGCCTTCACCTTCACCCGCTTTGAGCCTGCAGGCATGGTGCAGGGCAACGAAGCCATCAAGAATGCCACTTCCATTCTTGACTATGTCTTCCGCGAACTGGCTGTCTCCTATCTTGACCGCCACGATCTGGCCCATGTCAGCCCTGAAGACATCGCATCGACCGCAACAGGAGCAGGCTCCAACGAAGGTAAGGCAGCTGTACCAATCTCCAAAGGCCTGCTGCGCGGCAAGACAGAGCGCTTCAAGCTGGTGGATGGTCATGAGGCAGGTTCAGCTGCTGCAGAAGCACCGGCAGGCAGTGCAGCCGCAGCTCCTCTTGCTGCGATGCCCTCCAGTGCCACTACAATGCTAAAGCAGAACACCCAGGTGGCCCCAAGCGCCACTCCGGCAGTTGGCAAAGCTGAGCCAAGCAAGGCTGACCAGATCGCCCTTGCCCGCATGAAGGGATATGAAGGTGAAAATTGCGCCGAATGCGGCAACTTCACCATGGTCCGCAACGGCACATGCCTAAAATGCGATACCTGCGGCTCCACATCCGGCTGCTCATAAGACAAAGCCCCTCTTCTGGCTGCAAGCAGCCAGAAGAGGCCTATATCCACCAAGGCCAAAAGCCCGGCAAAACAAAACCCGCTTTCCATTCCGGAAGCGGGTTTTTGTTTTAGTCACCTAAAGGGGGGGCAGTCTCAACTAATCTAGTTGCTATCGCCCGGCACAAAGGTGCAATTATTCATGGTGCCAAACTTGGTCAGAACCAGCGTTTCCTTGCCGACGATTTTGACCTTGCAGCCAATGCGAGCACCGGCATAGGGGGTAACCTTGGCCACGGCCGCATTCCCTTTAGAGACCGGCAGGCAAAATGAATTACCGATTGTAAGGTTGCCCACCTTTTGCCCACCATCACGATTGGACATCAGGGAGACATAGACCGTTTTTCCAGACTGGTTGGTAAGACATGCCGAAAGAGCCGGAAAAGCCAGCATCGTGAAAAGAAGGCAGGCAACCCCACCCAATCCCATTCTGGTCCAGCGATCACTGATCAATTTCATGATGAGTTCTCCTTTCAACAAGATGGATCCATCCAGCCTAAACTTAGACAGAAACAATAACAACTCTTTCCCATATCGAACCAAGCGATCTTATTAGGGCATAACATCCTTAACAATTTGGAAGCACGAACAGTCAGAAAACCGGCTCAATATCTCGAAGAAAAATTACTGTTCTTGGGGATTAGCATCTAGCTAACACTTCAGTCCGTGAGCCATTTGGCTGCACGAATATGCCAGCCATAAAGATCAAATTAGCCTTTTGTCTAATTTCCACTTGACGACCAAGGCAAAAAGACGGACAAAACATGAGGAAAAGGAGAATAAAAACCAATGACCGAACCCTTTTCCATTTTAAACCCCAATCAATTTACCCATGAACTTTTCGACGATGCAGATGCAGCGATTGAACGCCTCATCGCCATTTACGACAGTCACACATCTTTTCTTCAGAATGCGTTTTGCAAAGTAGCTCAGGGCGACATCCCCGCAATGGGCCGCTATCGTGCCACTTATCCTGAAATCTGCATTCGCACCAACACCCACGCCCACATCGATTCCCGTCTCTCATTCGGACATGTCGCAGGTCCGGGCACCTATTCAACAACCATCACACGCCCCGATCTGTTCAAATATTATCTCAAAACCCAAATAAAACTTCTCTTGCGCAACCATCAGATCAAGGTCGAAATCGGCCCCTCCCAAACGCCAATTCCGGTTCACTTTGCATGGCCCCATGGCATGAATGTCGAAGGTTCCCTGCCCGAAACCTGGTCTCGCCCCTTGCGCGATATTTTTGACGTGCCAGACCTTTCCATCACCGATGATGCAATTGTCAATGGCACAAAGCATTTCAATTCAAATGAAATAAATCCGCTAGCACCTTTCACCGGCCCACGCATTGACTATTCCCTTCATCGCCTTGCCCATTACACAGCAACGCGGCCAGAGCACTTCCAGAATTTCGTGCTCTTCACCAACTACCAATTCTATGTCGATGAATTCATCGCATGGGCAAAAGAGGAAATTGCCAATAGTGAAAGCAAGTATGACGAATTTGTCGAGGTCGGCAACCAGTGCACCTCAAAAGGCCATAGCGAGCCTTGTGAAGGCACAGCCCCGCCCCGCCTTCCGCAAATGCCAGCATATCATTTGAAACGAAAAGACCATAGCGGCATCACCTTGGTCAATATTGGCGTTGGCCCCTCCAACGCCAAAACCATTACTGATCATATCGCCGTTCTGCGCCCCCATGCATGGCTGATGCTCGGCCATTGCGCAGGCCTTCGCAACACCCAAAGACTGGGCGATTATGTTCTTGCTCACGGCTATGTACGCGAAGATCACGTTCTGGATGCAGATCTGCCCACCTGGGTGCCCATTCCGCCTCTGGCTGAGGTACAAGTCGCCCTTGAACAGTCCGTGGCCGACGTGACCGGCCTGTCCGGCTATGAGCTAAAACGCATCATGCGCACCGGCACTGTTGCAACCATTGACAACAGAAACTGGGAATTGCGAGATCATCAGGAACCGGTTGAGAGATTGTCCCAATCCCGAGCGATCGGGCTGGACATGGAAAGCGCCACCATTGCCGCCAACGGCTTCCGCTTTCGCGTGCCTTACGGCACGCTTTTATGCATCTCGGATAAGCCCCTGCACGGGGAGCTGAAACTACCCGGCATGGCAAGCGACTTCTACACCCAGCAAGTCAAGCAACATCTAAAAATCGGCATAAGGACAATGGAGAACTTGCGCAAAATGCCTGTCGAAAGACTACATTCACGCAAATTGCGCAGCTTTGCCGAAACAGCCTTCCAATAATGTCACTACACATGAAATAAACATCAAAACAAAAGGCACCTCAAAAGAATTAGAAGTGCCTCTTGTTTCAGATCCAGTGATCCTGATTTCTGCAATCAGGATTGCTCAACCAGAGCCAGCCTGACACCCAAAGCAACAAAGGTCGCGGCGAAAGTGCGTTTCAACCAAGCCAGAATAGACGGGCTGGACAAAACGTGATTGCGCACAGAGCTGGCAACAAGCCCGACCAGCACAAAGACAACAAATGTCATTGCCATAAAGACACCACCCAACATCAGCATCTCAGCCATTGGACTTGCCGTATCCACGCTGACAAATTGCGGTAAAAACGCCAGAAAGAATACCGACAGTTTGGGATTAAGAAGGCTGGCCAGAATGCCATTCCAGACAAGGCGGGAGGACGAAACCTGCAGGCGACCATGACGCTCAGTTCCGCACCCGTCATCCACAGACAGAAGGGATTTATCCCGGATTATCCCCCAAGCCATATAGAGCAGATAAGCGACACCTAAAATCTTGACGACTTGAAAAGCAACGGCACTGGCATGCAAGATGGCAGCAACACCCAAAGCAGCTGCAATAATATGCGGTACGATACTAAGCGTACTGCCCAAAGCACCCCAAAACGCCCCGCGCCCGCCCGCGCCAATCGCGCAAGCGAGCGTATAGATCATTCCAGTGCCAGGAGTGATAACAATAAAAAAGCAGGTCACGAAAAATTCGACACTCATAGCAGCAAACTCGGCGCAAAATCATCAAAAGAAAAAGGGAAGGCACCCCTTCCCTCTTTTATCTCTTTACTTGGCCGAAGTCACCATCGGTGTCTTACTCCTACTCAATCCGGCTTTGCGCCTCTACCGTTGCAAGAGCCGTCATATTCACCACCCCGCGAGACGTCACCGATGGAGTGAGAATATGTGCAGGCTTGGCAGACCCCATCAGAATAGGACCAACATGCAGCGCATCTGTCATGACCTTCATCAGATTAAGCGCAATATTAGCAGAATCCAAATTCGGGAAAACCAGCAAATTAGCCTCGCCAGAAAGCTTAGATTTGGGCATCACACGCTCTCGCAACAAAGCAGAAAGCGCGACGTCCCCGTGCATTTCCCCATCAACCTCAAGATCAGGCGCCATCTTCCAAATGAGATTAACCGCCTCTCGCATTTTGGCCGAGCTATCAAATTCACGAGAACCAAAGTTCGACGCCGACAAAAGGGCCACCTTGGGCCGCAGGCCAAAACGGCGAATATGCTCAACAGCCCTCAAGGTTGTTTCGGCAATCTCAAGTGGTGTGGGATATTCGCTGACATAGGTATCTGTGAGGAAATAAGCCCCTTTGGAATTGATCAGCAGCGACAGAGCGGAAAAGTCATGCATATTGTCCGCAAGACCCAGAATATCTGTTACCTCGCGCAAATGTTTGCGAAAGCGGCCATCGAGCCCGGTAATCAGAGCATCTGCATCACCGCGCTTGACTGTCAGCGCCCCAATAACGGTTGTATTGACGCGCACCACGGTCGCCGCCCCTTGCGGGTTGACCCCCTTACGCCCAACACAGTCAAGATATTCCTCAACATAATTCTTATAGCGCGGATCATCCTGCGGATTGATAATCTCACAATCATCACCGGGGCGGAACTTGAGACCAAAGCGCTCGGCTCGCTTGCGCATCACATCCGGGCGACCAATCAGGATCGGCACTGCCAGCCCATCTTCTAAAGCGATTTGAGCCGCTCGCAGCACGCGCTCATCCTCACCATCAGCATAGATAACACGCTTGGGATCGCTCTTGGCTTTGGCCACCATGTTTTTCATGATCAACCCAGAGCGGAAGACAAAACGGCGCAAGCGCTCGTTATAAGCTTCAAAATCCTGCATAGGCCGCTTGGCAACCCCTGTCTCCATGGCCGCCTTGGCAACAGCTGGGGCAATGCGCAGGATAAGCCGCGGATCAAACGGTGTGGGGATCAGATAATTGGGCCCAAAGGGATGCAACTTGCCATCAGCTGCCTGCGCTGCCACATCGGAAATTTCCTCACGTGCCAGATCGGCAATTGCCCGAACCGCCGCGTGTTTCATTTCCTCGTTGATGGTGGTTGCCTCAACATCGAGCGCCCCGCGGAAGATATAGGGAAAGCACAGAACATTGTTCACCTGATTGGGATAATCGGACCGACCGGTGCACAGCATGGCATCAGGACGAACCTTATAAGCCTCTTCAGGCAGAATTTCGGGGTTCGGGTTGGCAAGCGCCATAATCAGCGGACTTGGGGCCATTTTCTCAACCATATGGGATTTTAAAACCCCACCGGCTGAAAGCCCAAGAAACACATCAGCCCCTTCAATCACATCCTCAAGAGTACGCAGATCCGTTTCCTTGGCAAAGACACCCTTCCACTGGTCCATTTGCTCACGGCCTTTATAAACCAGCCCATCAATATCCGTGACCCAGATATTCTCGCGCTTGGCACCCAAGGATACCAGAAGATTGAGACAGGCAAGCGCCGCAGCGCCTGCACCGGAGGCAACGATTTTTGCGTCTTTGAGCGATTTGCCGGCATGCTCCAAGCCATTAAGGGCTGCCGCTCCCACAATAATCGCCGTACCATGCTGATCATCGTGAAAGACTGGAATATCCATTTTTTCACGGCATTTACGCTCAATTTCAAAGCATTCCGGTGCCTTGATATCTTCCAGATTGATGCCGCCGAAAGTAGGCTCAAGAGCGGTTACCACATCAACAAACTTGTCGATATCGGTCTCATCAACCTCAATATCAAACACATCAACGCCAGCAAATTTCTTGAAAAGAACAGCCTTCCCTTCCATCACCGGCTTGGAGGCCAAAGGGCCGATAGGGCCCAGTCCCAGCACCGCCGTGCCGTTGGAGACAACAGCAACCAAGTTGCCACGTGCGGTATAATCAAAGGCCTTGCCCGGATCTGCCGCAATATTCAAACAAGGGGCCGCAACGCCGGGACTGTAAGCCAAAGCCAAATCGCGCTGGTTGCCCAAGGGCTTGGTTGCGGCAATTTCCAGTTTTCCCGGTTGCGGATAGGAATGATAAAAACACGCAGCTTCATCCAGTTCGTTCATTTCAGGCGTGTTATCAGACATTGGGGCTTCACTCCTCACCACTCAAAATGCTGGTATTAGGAATCGCTAAAATACGAGTCCTAGCCCACCGGACAAACAAGCACCCGGCCCGCTCGCTCCAGCTCAGCATATGACTTTTTTCTCATAGACGAATGACTTAAAGTTTAGCGACCTTTTGTGACATTGACGAGCCGGGGCAAGTAAGATTTTGTGGCAATCCCCGCCCTTTGGCTGATATTGTCGGCTTTTTTCGCCTAAGGGCCCTGTCTCACCACTCTTAAGTGGCGTTCAAAGTTAGTCTTAGGGGCTAGATTTGCAAGGATAAGTCTTAAGCCGCAGTTTGAGAATCGATCTCATCGGCCTTTTCAGTAAGCGCCCGCTCCATATCGCTCTCATTGACTTTAGCCTTCTGTTCGCCGCGAGAGGCACTCACCAAATCAACAAAAGCTTGCCCGGGCAGAGCCGGAGAGAAGAGATAGCCTTGGGCTGTCGAAACGCCAAGCATCTTAAGATGCTCAAGCTGGTCTTCGGTCTCAACCCCTTCCGCAATCACACCAATATTCAAGCTACATGCAAGCTCTATAAGGCTGTTGACCACCTCGGCCCCAACCAGACCACGCTTGAGAGAATCCACCAGGATTTTATCAAGCTTGAGAATATCAACCTGAATTTCCGTCATATTATAGAGGCCACTATGCCCGGCCCCAACATCATCAATAGCAATTTGAGCGCCAAGAGACTGGATTTTTGAAATAATCGCTTTGGCCTGATCCACATCATTTAGCGGAACACGGTCCGAAATTTCAAAAACCAGATTGCTATAGCTCAATTTCTGTCCATCAAAGATATCGTGAATATCGTCCAAAATGGCATCGTCTGCCAACTGGCGGGAGAACAGATTGAACGAAACCTTGAAGTCATCACCGCCATCAATCAGCGGCTCGATCAGATCTCGTGCATCTTCAAAAATCGCGCAGGTAATCTCGCGGGTCAGATCAAAGCTTTCCGCCAGCGGAATAAATTCATGAGGTTTAACGCTCGTGCCATTAGGTCGGTTCCAACGTGCCAGCACCTCACAGCCACAAATTGTACCGTTATTCAGATCGACAATTGGCTGCAAATAGGGCATGAATTCCCCATTCTCCAGCGCGTCCAGTATCCGGTCCCCTTCATCTGGACGGTAACGCCCAAGGGAATAACCCGCAAACATGGCAACAGCACAAAGAACCGCACCAAATAACAGCACAATCTTTTCGGTGCCAGCCATACTGGCATCAATCGCCGCAGAAGGAATCGAGATAGACGCCTCGAAAGGCAAATAAGAAGAAGTTGCAGCAACTGACACAGCAACATCAGCTGCAAGCTCACTCGGCTCCAAAAGATAAATTGGACGATTTTTACCAAGAGACAGCATGGCGGTTCGGTAGCGGCGAAGATCATTCCGCACTGGGTCAAACTTGATCAATTCCCCCGGCACACGCGCCATTAATCGGCGGCCATTCGCAATATGCTTGACGATCAACAGTGAAAGATTAGCTTCATCACTTCCTGACAGAGAAATACTGATTGCCGGATCATTCTTCTGATAGCTCTTTAACAAGCCAACCTGACGGGAAGACTGACCAATATCAGTACAAACCAAATTGCCATTGCGGTCCACAAGCCCGATGGTATCCACCCAGGCAACAGAACGGGTCGCGTCGCTGATCAAAAACCGATGATCAGTCGTGCAAGACAAACCGTTGGACTGGGACAACCGATCAAGCACACCAATAGCCGTAACACTGGCATGAGTGACCCGATCCAGCATCAATTGCGCAGACGCTCGCAAATCTTCTTTAGCAGTATTTTTGGTTTGCCAAAACAGCATAGACTGCACGGCATAGGTAAGAGCAATTGCCCCAACCACGCCAGCCGTCATATAGGCTGCAATTTTCTTGGCATTCCTGATCATAAGGCCCCAAATTCCCCTAGCTGGCAACACAAGGCATAACCAGCAAATAACGGCTCCATCTCATACTGAGATAAAGTCTGGCAATTTTTCATAAATATTCGGATAACAAAATCGGCTCACAGCAAATTAATTGCAAAATTCGCCAATTAATTCAGCCTTCAAAAACACAATCCATCAGAAATTGGCAACAGACTGAACCATCTGATCGCTTTGCGTAGCACGATAGTCTTCTGGGCCCTGCGCATCACCCGACACTTTATCGTCTTTCCCGGCCATTCCACCAATGGCATCAATCAATTCCAAATAGGCCTTTGCTGGCAAGGCTGGCGCAAACAGATAACCTTGCGCCTGATGAACCCCAATGCTGCGCAAGTAATCAAGCTGCGGCTCAGTCTCCACTCCTTCCGCCACCACGGTCATTCCCATGCCCATAGCCATATTAGTCAGCGAATCCACAATGGGCACCATTTCAACTCCGGGCTCAATACTATCGACAAATAGCTTGTCGATCTTGATCACATCCATGCCCAGTTTTTGCAAATAAGCAAAGCCCCCATGGCCGGTGCCAGCATCATCCAGCGCCACCTTGGAGCCAAGTGCCTGAATACGGGCAATAATCGCGCGCGCCCTGTCAAGATTATCAAGCGGCTGCCGCTCGGTTACCTCAAACATCAACTGATTGAACCGAACACCCGAATTGCCAAAGATCCGTTCAATATCGCCCACAATACCCAAATCATCAAAATGACGGTTAAACAGATTGATCCCGGCTTTAAGCTGAGGATGCGCGGCATAGGCCTCAGACAAATCCTCTTCCACTTGTTCAATAAGAAGCGTCGTCATAGGCATGGCAAGACCGGTGGCCTCAGCGGTGTCGATAAAACTGCCAGGCGAGAGAATGCTGCCGTCAGGTTTGCGCCAGCGCACCAGCACTTCACAGCCAGCAAGCCTGCCCGTCTGAATATCAATGACAGGCTGATAATAGGGAATAAACTCGCGCTTTTTAATACCTTCTTCAATGCTATAGCTGGGCGGCTCCTTCTTCACACTCAGGCGCACGAAGAAAAACATGATCATGGCACCGATCAAAATTGCCAAGCCATTGATCAAATCCATTGCACCAGAAAAAGTCATCCAAACCGTTTCAAACGGCACCCCAGCCCAAATCATCACCGGATACCGCGAAGAACGGGCGATGGTTTTGATCAAATCCCGTGTCCAAGCAGGATCCGGGTCAAAGACGGCGAATGGGGATTTCTTGCGATAGCGAATTTCAGGCGAAGTCTCAACCAGAACCGACCCGGTCGCAAGCATCACAGAGGCACTGGACGCGCTGGCATATTCAATCGGCATCGAATTGAGAATGAGATGATCATCAGGAATAAAGGCCGCAATTGAGACATTCTCGGCAACACGCCAGGCAACCAATAGGCCTTGTTTGCGCGAAATATCATCATAAACCGACTGGAAACTAAGATGATCAACCTGACTGGTCACCGGCTTTGAGCGAACCTGAAACTTTACCTCGCCCCGCAAGGAAGAACAATAAAGTTCCCGATCATCATTGAGCAGGCCAATATCATGCAGCACATGGTGCCGGATTTGCAAAAGATGAAATTGCTTACGAATTGAAGCCGTGCAGCTGGGCCGGCTCCGGTGCGGCAACAATGAAATTACATCAATGCTTTCCTGAACAACCTGCTCAACATTGAGGAGAAGACGATCCGCAGCAAGGCTTAGCCGCTCTTCGGCCTGAGAACGAACAAAATCGCGCATGAACAGGTTGGCCGCAAGCACGGGCACAATACCCAGCACGCCACCAATTATCAGCAAGATCGCAGATCGCAACCGCCTATTCACGACACCCTTACTCCTCTTGTTACTATGACTTTAGAAGCAGGAGCCTAACATCCTCTTAACTTACGGGAATCATTAGCATTAATTTTTAATCTCTTAAGCTGCCCGAACAGGGAACCCCAATGCCTGTTTTTGGACAGGGCAAATCCATTCACGAGCCGCATATAGCAATTTACTGTCCAGGGGACAGTCAAAAGAAAATTTCATACACGCAAACCAAATGACTATAATCACAAAGTTTCCAAGATTCACCGCCATGATAAGGTGAGATAGTTTGCAAGCCCCATTGAGGAGATTGATATGCGATTAGCCAGTGCCACACTCTTTGCCCTTCTGGCCAGCACCAGCATAAGCGGGGCTCAAAGCGCTTCCGAAAAAGCATTTGCGGCCATGATGGCCGATGTCAACTCATCCGGCTTCCTCACCATGGATGTTGCAAATCAAAGCTATGATGAATCCAGTGACATTCTGACTGCTCAAGATATGGTGCTCTCCCTCACCTTCAACTGGAAGGAAGCCCCATCCGCCAAGATGGGCACAGCAACCAAGACCGCAAAAGACGAAACAAACTCCACCGCTTCGCCAAGCTCTTCAACCGATGAAGAGTTCGATCTGGACTTCTCCCTCACCTACACTATTCCAACAGCCACTTTTGAGGGCATGCGCCTTGAGGGCGACGGGATCGCGTTTAAGAAATCCACCTACAAACAAGCCCATATAAAAGTCAGCTTTGAAACATCTGACAAAGAAACAAATTCCAGAAGCGAGATTAAATCGCTTGGCGAGACCATCACCACAAATAGCTATTATCCATTTCTTGGCACCTTCAATTTTGATGAAAAACGGCCGATTTCCAGCATTCTGGACTATATTCGTCCCGCTTTGATGACCTCATCGGTTGAGAGCCTGACCGATAGCGGCATGGAAGTGCGCGCTTTTTCCGCAAATGGCCAGATGATACAGAACGAAACCTATGGCCCCATGACAATGACCAATCTGTCTGGCGGTCGGGTTGACGAAATCAAGATCGCCTACCAGAAAGGCGAAATGGCTTTTGACGCTCCTATTGCCCCCGGCAAGGCTGACGAAAAAAGCAACCAGACCATCACCTATCAGGTTGGTGAGACCAGCTATAAAGGCTACGATTTTGGAGCCATCGCCTCACTTTTCGACCCCCAAATCCCGCCTGTAAAAGACGGTCATGTAGCTCTCAATTCATTTGAAATCAAAGACATAAAGGCAGAAGGCAAAGATCTTTTCAGCCTTGGCATCGACTCTGTTAGCCAACAAGGCTTCAAACTCACCAAACCGGAAAGTTACCTGCTGCCCCTCTTCGAAGAGATGCTGGTCAATGATCAGGAGCCGGACGATCTCAGCCCGCAAGAACAGGAAAAACTGATCGACGCGGTCTTTCACCTGATGCGCACCTTCTCCATTGAAAAATCTGAAGTTACAAATGGAAAGTTTGAAAGCATCCTGACCTCGGGCGACCAAAAGGGCCAGAAGATTGAGGCCAAACTGGGTTCATTGCTCTTTGCTAATCTCAGCTCCAACGGGCTGAAAGAGTTCTCTTTCAATAATGTTAGCGCCAGCGGCCCCGACCAATTCTCATTCAGCTTTGACAAGGCCGCCATTACCGATTTGGAATTTCCAGATTATGCCAATATCAAAGCCCTCTCCAAGACTTATCTGAACGGCAGAGAGGCCTCGCCTGAAGCCATGGCTCGGGCCTATCCCCCAAGCCTGACCATGGGCATCAGAAACCTCAATATTGAAGAAAAAGGCAAAGCCAAGGTCTCCGCCAAGGAGATCATGACTGGTTACCGCACTAACGGGCTGGTGGTGCCGACCAATATCCAGATCAAGGCAAAAGATGTCATTCTGCCTCGCGATCTGGTCTCTCACCCCTTTGCGCAGGCCTTAATGGCGCAATTGCAGATGGACGCCTTGCATCTCAATCAGGATCTTACCGCAAGCTGGGATGAAAAGAGCGAGAGCTATATCATCAAGCCGCTGAATATCCGCCTTGAAAATATCGCCCAGCTCGCAGGCGCCATTGGCTTTGGCGGCATAAAGAAAGCTTATTTAAACGAACCAACCAAAGCAGAAGCAGCCATGGCAACCGGCACCATCCTGCCCTCCTCCTTGACTTTGAGCGATCTGGGTGGTCTTCAAACCCTGATCAATCTTGCAGGCACCATGACCGGCATGGGGCCGGACCAGTTGCAAAGCTTTGCTCCGGTGCAGATCGAGGCCATGCTCTCGGCCTATACCAAACCAGACTTTGCCAAACATGTGGCCAATCAGGTCAAAAGCTTCCTTGTTGAGCCCAAAAGCCTGCATCTGGCTTTAAGCCCTGGCGCACCGGTGCCTGTGGCGCAAATTTTGGGCGTGGTCGCTACATCGCCGCAAATGCTGCCGGATATTCTCAATATCTCGGTGGTTGCCAACGATCAGTAAGATGGGGCCCAACGGGCCACATCCATCACGACACAAAAACGCACAAAAAAGCCGGGCTCAAATGAGCCCGGCTTTTTTTCATTTAAATTCTGATCTGCGGCCCTTATTTGGGCTCAGGCAGGTTAAGGCGCAAATGCAATTCGCGAAGCTGCTGGTTGGTGGCTTCGCTTGGTGCCCCCATCAGCAAATCTTCAGCCTGCTGGTTCATCGGGAACAGGGTAATTTCGCGCAAGTTAGGCGTACCGCACAGCAGCATAACAATACGGTCGATACCAGCAGCCATGCCGCCATGAGGAGGCGCACCATACTGGAAGGCACGATACATGCCGCCGAACCGCTCCAAAAGCACTTCTTCGCCATAACCGGCAATCTCGAAGGCTTTCTTCATGATTTCCGGCTTGTGGTTACGAATAGCGCCAGAGCCGATTTCGTAGCCGTTACAAACAATGTCATATTGCGCAGCATTCAGCTTCAAAGGATCAGTGTTTTCCAGCCCTTCAAGGCCACCTTCAGGCATGGAGAACGGGTTGTGAGAGAAATCCACTTTCTCTTCTTCCTCATTCCACTCATACATCGGGAAATCAACAATCCAGCACAGATCGAAGCGATCACGATCAATCAGATCCAGATCTTCACCAACGCGGTTACGGGCCTTACCGGCAAAGTCGTAGAATTTCTTTGGATCGCCAGCAACAAAGAAACAGGCATCGCCCGCATCCAGACCAAGCTGCTCACGGATGGCATCGGTACGCTCAGGGCCAATATTCTTGGCAAGAGGACCAGCTCCTTCCATGGATCCGTCGTCTTTCTTACGCCAGAAGATGTAACCAAGACCCGGCTGGCCTTCGCCCTGAGCCCAGCTATTCATGCGGTCACAGAAAGTACGGGCGCCACCGGTTTTTGCAGGAATTGCCCAAACTTCATTGGTCTCGTCTTCAAGCATGCGCGCAAAGATCTTGAAACCGGAGCCGCGGAAATGCTCGGACACTTCTTCCATTTCAATCGGAATACGCAGATCAGGCTTATCAGAGCCATATTTGCGCAGAGATTCTGCATAAGGAATACGCGGGAATTCTTGCGTAACCGGCTTGCCTTCAGCAAATTCTTCAAACAGATCGCGAATGACAGGCTCCATGGTGTTCAGCACGTCTTCCTGCTCAACGAAGCTCATTTCCAAATCGAGCTGATAAAACTCACCCGGCAGGCGGTCTGCACGAGGGTCTTCATCACGGAAACAGGGAGCAATCTGGAAGTATTTGTCAAAGCCTGCAACCATCAACAGCTGCTTGAACTGCTGAGGCGCCTGCGGCAGAGCGTAAAACTTGCCCGGATGAATACGGGATGGCACCAGGAAGTCACGCGCCCCTTCAGGAGAAGACGCGGTCAGAATTGGTGTCTGATATTCATTAAAACCAATCTCGGTCATGCGGCGACGCGCAGAGGAAATAATGGCAGAGCGCTTGAGAATGTTACCGTGAATGGTTTCGCGGCGCAGATCAAGGAAGCGATATTTCAGGCGAATATCTTCCGGATAATCAGGCTCACCAAAAACAGGCAAAGGCAGCTCTTTGGACGCGCCCAGAACTTCCAGATTGGAAATAAAGATCTCAACCTGACCGGTTGGCAGATTTTCATTCACGGTCTCGGCAGTACGGGCCTTCACTTCCCCTTCAATCATAATGCACCATTCGCCGCGCACGGTCTCGGCAGCGGCAAAGGCAGGGGAATCAGGATCGGCCACAACCTGCGTCAAACCATGCTGGTCGCGCAAATCGATAAACAAGAGGCCACCATGGTCACGAACACGGTGAACCCAACCGGAAAGGCGAACTGTCTCGCCAACATTGCTTTCGCGAAGGTCGCCACATGTATGGCTGCGATAAGGATGCATGAATTGACACCTGATTTTAGAACGGCAAAATGGGCGCGCACGAATGCCGCCCTATAAATCTCGCCGGACCCTGCCTGTATGGGGCCTCATAGTCAAGCAATCTCTCCTATCGCACCAAGCTAATCCCTCACTTTTATCCATTTTTTGCCCTTTTGCGCCCAGTTTGCGGCAAGGAAGCCGCCCATTGGGCCAATTTGCGCTTCTTCTCTCCGTAAAGAGCGACAAACAGACAAAAGCATTAAGGCAAAAGGAAAAGCCGCCAGAAAAAAGGGAACTTACTCACAAGGATGGGGCGACAAGCTATCAATTGTTCGTTATAAGCGACACGCAATGAAAACAATTATTTCCACTGCCGATCTGGCAGCCGCCTGCAAAGCTTTTGCCACCCATGATTATGTCACCGTAGATACCGAATTTCTGCGCGAGACAACCTATTGGCCCAAACTCTGTCTTATTCAGATAGCCGGGCCGGACGATGCTGTCATCGTTGACCCTTTGGCAAAAGACATTGATCTGGAACCCTTTTTCGATCTGATGCGCGATGAAAGCGTCGTCAAGGTCTTCCATGCCGGACGTCAGGATGTCGAAATCATCTATCATCTGGGCAAGCTGATCCCGCACCCGATGTTTGACAGTCAGGTTGCTGCCATGGTGTGCGGATTTGGTGATTCCATCTCCTATGATCAGCTGGTGCTGCGCCTGACCGGCAACCGAATCGACAAATCCTCTCGCTTCACCGATTGGTCCCGCCGCCCGCTCACCAACAAGCAGCTTGCTTATGCTTTGGCGGACGTTACCCATTTGCGCGACGTTTATCACGCCCTGCGCGCCAATCTGGAAGAACAGGATCGCTCCCATTGGGTAGCGGAAGAGATGGAAATTCTCACCTCTCCCGATACCTATTATACCGAGCCGCAGCAGGCGTGGAAGCGCATGAAATTGCGTATCCGCAAACCGCGCGAATTTGCAGCCCTCAAGCTGCTGGCCCAATGGCGTGAGAGCGAAGCCCAAAATCGCAATGTGCCGCGCAATCGTATCCTGAAAGACGACGCCATCTTTGAGCTTGCGATCCAGCAGCCCAAGGACGAAAGCGCGCTGTCGGCGCTGCGCACCATCTCCAAAGGCTATGAGCGCTCAAAATCCGGGCAGGAATTGCTGGAGATTATGCAGCAAGTCTCTTCCATCGCACAGGAAGATCTGCCGCAAGTCCCCAAAGGCAAATCCCAGCCGGAAGGCTCTGGCGCAGCTGTTGACTTGATGAAAGTGCTGCTCAAACTGACATCAGAAAAACATGGCGTCGCTGCCAAGGTTCTGGCAACGGTTGATGATCTGGAAAAGATCGCCTGTGATGATGACGCCGATATTCCGGCTCTCAAAGGCTGGCGCTACGAATTGTTTGGCCAATATGCCCTTAAAATCAAAAAGGGAGAGATTGCCATGCGCCTTGAGGGCAAACGCGTAGCCATCATCGAAGTTGACGCCCCGCCCCCGCCGGCCAAGCAATCCTCTGTCCGGCGAAAGCGCCGCGCCCAATAAAGGCTTCATATAGGTCGCAATTAGGCCACGCAAGCAAGTAAGCTGCAGATAGTATCAGATACACAAAAGGCGGGCACCATGGCCCGCCTTTTCTTTTATCCATTCAAGGAGGCTCGCTTTTTTTGAAAGCAGCTCTAAGCCTCGCCCTCTTCCCCATCAAGATCGCCAAAGTCATAGTCTTCAGGCTCGGCTTCCACCCGTCGGGCACCACTTAGTTTTTTGTAGGGAAGTTCGGCAAAGCGCTCGACCAGACTTTGCCAGAATTCAGCCAGCAGATAGACAGGCATATCTGCGTCTTTCAGCACCGCTTTCACTTCAAGCAGGCGATCTTGCTCAATCCGGCAGAAGGTCAGCGCCATTTCAGCGGGCATATCAGCTTCAATGCGTGTGACTTCCAGCCAGGAGGCTGCATCCTCACCGGCGGCAAGTACGCTTTTGGCCATAACAAAATCTTGGCCTTGGGGGAAAATGCTATTGGCAACAACAGCTAAGGAAACATCCTGCCAGCTGGGCCACACCTCTTTAACAAAGGCATCCCCCTGCTCTGCTGCATCTTGCTGGCACCAGTCAATGTCGGCCTGAGCTTCAGTCAGAAGATCTTCTTCAAAGGTTACCCGCGCTTCAGCAAGATAGCGATAAGAGAGGATAGAGGCTTTGCCCTCCTCGCTTACAGCTTCGGGGTTGGTGCCAGCGCACAGGATATATTCGCCATAAGGTTCGCGATCATGATAGATCGCTTCAACCAAGGCAGCTTCGTTATCCGCCCCGCCATCATGAAAGACCAGCCACTCAAACCCATCGACCTGAGAGGTCCCGTTCTCACCAAAATTTTCCATATTTCTTACTCTCGTTACACTTGCGCCTATTCAACACGGCCTTCCAGCCCAAGCAATCTGGTAAATTGCGTAAATCGGCGCGACAGCTTCTCGCTTTGTAGCACTTTTAGGTGTTCAGGCAGTTTCAAGATGGCAACATCACCCTCTCTTGCAATATCAAGATGAGGCAAAATACTCGGCAAATCGCCCGCTGCCACATGGGCAAGACGAAGGGCAGCCCCCGTCAGGCGCGCAAGCGAACGCATATGCACATTGGCCACATCACGCATGCTCAGGCCCATGGATTGGCCCGACAATCCTTCATGACGGAAATAGTTGGCCATAGCAAGATAAGCCCGCCCCGGATGGTCGATACCGATAAACGTGCCATGAGCGATGATATTAAGGCTCTGGGTGCCTCGATAATCAGGATGCGCCCGCCAGCCAATATCCGCCAAAAGACAGCTCGCCCGACGCAGGCGTTTCTCATAAGCGCTTTCATCCACTTCAAGGCGGGCAAAGAGCAGATCAAGCCAGTCGGCCAGCTCGTGGGCATATTCAGGCGAGCGAGCCCGAAGAACGCACAATTCCTCACACGCGCTAAGAAGAGGATCCTGCTGCTTCACATCATCAGGCAAAAGGCCGTAAAGATGCCCTTCACGCACCCCAAGCGCGGACATGATGATTTTGCGCGGTTTGCCCCGCTTGATCACCTCTGCCAGCACGGCAGCACCAAAAGGAATAAGTGCCCGACGGGCTTTCGAGATGGACCCGATCCAGCCCGCATCCTCAATATCGCCCCGCATGGTCAGCTCGCAAAATTCAAGCATCTCGTCGGGATCAATTTCGTAATGATGCATCACCGCCAAAGGGTAACCGATCGAGGACATATGAAGACGGGCAAGTGCACGCCATGTGCCGCCAATGGCATAAAAGTTTTGCCCCTCAAGGGCATTAAGCTCGGTTGCTTTCTCAAGCTCGGCACGGGCAATCTTTTGCGCCTGTTTGATGGAGCCTTTTGCCATGTCGGAAAGACGCAATCCGCCCAGAGGGTAGGTCGCCCCCTTGCCCAGCTCGTCCCCCATCACGCGAATAAGCTCAAGGCTGCCGCCGCCCAAATCCCCCGCAACGCCATTTGGCGCCATCATGGCAGAGACAACACCAAGCGCAGAATGCCGCGCTTCTTCCTCGCCTGAGAGAACTTCTGCCTCCTGACCGCAAATCTTTTTCACTTGCTTGAGAAAAGCTGCGCCATTGGAGGCCTCGCGCGCCGCCGCTGTTGCCAGAATGAAGAATTGCTCAACTCCGGCCTGTTTGAGCAAAAAGCTGAACCGCTCAAGGGCGCGCAAGGCGCAGGATACAGCACCTTCATCCAACTGGCCGGTCACTGCCACGCCCTTGCCAAGGCCGCACAGGACCTTTTCGTTATACATAGGCACCGGCGAACGGCTGAGATGCTCATACATCACCAGACGCACCGAGTTGGACCCGATATCAATGACAGCAACAGGGTCTGATCCGGCGATCAAACCCTGATTTTGAAACTTGTCGAGCACGTTACCGCTGGACGCGGTCTGTGAAGGTATGCGGGGCGTCATGTTCTAGAGAATCACCTCGACCCGACAGGCTCGGGTTCGTCATGAAGAAATTATGGGCATTGAATGGCTCTTCCCCATCCGCTGCATGAATGCGCCGGGACGATCCGTCCGGCAAGATTTCCCAGCTTTGCTGATTATCCATCAGATTGGCAACCATAATTTGGTCCAACACCTGTGCATGAACAGTCGGATTGATAATTGGCGTGAAGGTCTCACACCGCCGATCCAGATTGCGCGGCATCAGATCAGCCGAGCCCATATAGATCACCGCATCGGGATTTGGCAGTTCCTTGCCATTGCCAAAACAGATAATGCGAGAGTGCTCCAGAAACCGCCCGACAATGGATTTAACCCGAATATTCATGGAAAGGCCGGGCAATTGCGGACGCAGGCAACAGATCCCGCGCACGATCAGATCAATCTTAACGCCGGCCTGACTGGCCCGATAAAAAGCATCAATTAAGGTCGGGTCAACAATGGAGTTCATCTTGCACCAGATGCGTCCGGGCCGCCCTTCCTTCACATGCTCAATTTCCCGCTCGATATAATCAAGCAGCGTTTTGCGCATGGTATAGGGCGAGACCAACAAATGATTAAGATCCTCCGGCTCGGCATAACCGGTGATGAAATTAAACACCCGCGCCACATCCATGGCGGTTGCCTCATCGGCGGTAAAGAAGCTCAGATCCGTATAGATTTTAGCGGTAATGGGATGGTAATTGCCTGTTCCGATATGGCAATAGGTCACCAGCTTGCCTTCTTCGCGGCGCACCACCATGGAAAGCTTGGCATGGGTTTTTAGCTCAATAAAGCCAAACACCACCTGCACACCAGCCCGCTCCAAATCGCGCGCCCAGCCAATATTGGCCTCTTCATCAAAGCGGGCTTTCAGCTCAACCAAGGCAGTGACCGATTTGCCAGCCTCTGCTGCTTCAATCAACGCTTTGATGATGGGAGAGTTTTTCGAAGTACGATATAGCGTTTGTTTGATCGCCATCACATTCGGGTCACGAGCCGCCTGCATCAGATACTGCGCCACCACATCAAAGCTCTCATATGGATGGTGGATGATCAGGTCTTTTTCGCGAATGGCGGCAAAGCAGTCCCCGTTATGCTCACGGATCCGCTCAGGGAAGCGGGCAATATAGCGCTTGAACTTCAAATCGGGCCGCTCAATATCCACCAGCTCAGACAATTCATTAAGCGCTAGAAAGCCATCAACGGTGAAAATCTCGTTGGGAAGGATATTGACGGCATCTGCAACAAAATCACGCAATTCCTGCGCCATGCTGCGCTCGATCTCCAGCCGGATGACAGACCCTCTACGGCGACGTTTCAAGGCGCTTTCAAAATGGCGCACCAAATCTTCCGCTTCTTCCTCAATCTCGATATCCGAATCGCGGATGATCCGGAACGCCCCGATATCCTGCACCTCATAGGCGGGGAAAATCCGCTTGATAAACAGCGACACCACCTGCTCCAACAAAACAAAGCGCTGCAGACCGGCCTCGTCTTTTGGAGACGGCAAAGCAATAAAACGATCAAGACTGTTAGGCATGCGCACAATCGCAGTCAGATCATCGCGCCCGTCAAGGCCGCGCAAGGTAAGCGCCAGCGAAAAGCCGAAATTGGGAATGAAAGGGAACGGATGGGCAGGATCAACCGCAAGAGGCGTCAAGACGGGGAAGATAGATTTAAGGAAAACCTCTTCCAGAACCACCAGATCCTCTTTGTCGAGATTTTTCGGCTCGACCAGAACGATATTTTCCGCTTCCAGATCCTTTCGCAGACCTTGCCAGCTTTTATGCTGCCGCTCGGTCAAATCCGCAACCGCGGCCGAGATTTTGACCAATTGCTGGCTGGCGGTCAGGCCATCGGCGCTGACAGAGGAAACCCCTGCCCGCTCTTGCCCTTTAAGACCCGCCACACGCACCATGAAAAATTCATCAAGATTATTGGCCGAAATCGACAAAAAGCGCAGGCGCTCAAGCAAGGGGTGATTGGTATTCTCGGTCTCTTCCAAAACGCGGGAGTTAAAGCCAAGCCAGGATAGCTCGCGGTTCACAAACCGCCCCGGGCTGCGCATCAACGCATCCAGTTCTTCCTGCCCGGGATGACCATCCTCAAGCATATCGGAAGACGGGATAGAAGAGTTAGGTTCAGTCTTTTGTGGGGTTAGAATAATCTCGGACATTGTTTTCGAACCTATTGCGCAATTCCAGTCGGGGACACCGGCCGGTTAGACATGGACATAATCGGGTAGATGCTCGCAGCCTTCGCCATTCCCATAGCGTTAGCGTTACGGCGAGTAGGACTGATAGGCCTATCAATTCCACATTTACAGATCCATCATAGCAATGAGATGACGTGGGTCAAATTGAGAAAAAAGCGCTAGGATCCAGCTCTTTTCTGCCCAGCCTGCCCCAATTGTTACGGCAGCAAACCACGCTCCTTGCATGATGGATGCTTTGTTATAAAAGCCCTTCCTCCAACTGGCCCAAAATTCGGGCAGCCAGAGGGCGGGTGATGGATTTTTGGCGCGCCATGGCCTCGCGATCCATCGCATCGACAAGGCGCAGGGCTGCAGCGATCGAGCGCTCCATACGCAGGACGATGAAATCAATCACCGATGTTTCAACAACCAGCTGCCTGTCAGCAAACAGTTTGACGAGAACCACCTTGAGCAAGTCATCATCCGGCTCATGCAATTCAATCAAGGTTGTAAGGCGCAAGCGAGAGGCCAGATCCGGCAAGGCCACCCCCCATGCATCGGGCCAGGCACGGGCTGTCATCAAAACAAAGGCATCAGCTTCGCGCGCAGCATTGAGCAGATGGAAAAGCGCCGTATCCTGGCGTTCAGGGCCGTCGGCATCTTCCACCACAACAGCGCCGGAGCGCACCAATTGGGTGGGATCGCTCTTATTGACCTCATCCAGAGTGACAATCCGCGCATGGCTGGCCTCTTGCCAGATGCGAGCAAGATGGGACTTGCCCGCCCCGACCGGACCGGCAAGCAAAATCCAGCGCGATGGCCAGTCGGGCCACCGATCAATCAGCGTCAGGGCCGCTTCATTGGAGGGCCCTGCGAGAAAATCATCCCGGCCCAACGCCTCATCATGAGGCAAAATCAGCGGCATTTGCTGGCCTTTGCTCATATATTGTCTCACTTAGCAATTCACATCACTGGGACAAAATGAATCATCCCTGATCTTCTTGTGCCTTATCTCCATGGGGTGATGCAATCATCAAACCATTGCGCCCTTGATAGATTGGGGATTGCAAATATTGCTCAAGCACATACCGCACTATAACACCAATTGCGGCGGCAGCTGGTACGGCAATGAGCATGCCCACAAAACCATAGAGCGACCCGAAGGCCAAAAGCGCAAACATCAACCAGACAGGATGCAGGCCAACCCGCTCCCCCACCAGACGAGGCTGCAGGATATTGCCTTCAACAAACTGGCCAACGGCGAAGATGCCCAGGGCCATACCGATGGGCAGCATTTCGGGCCAGAATTGCACAATGGCCACACCACCCGAGACCACAAGCCCCAAAGTTGCCCCAACATAAGGAATGAAACTGATGACCCCTGCCCCAAGGCCGATGAGAAGGCCAAAATTGAGCCCCATCAGCGACAGGCTAACAGCATAGAAAATACCGAGGATCAGACCGACCATGATCTGGCCACGAACAAATCCCGACACGCTGTTGTCAATTTCGCTGGCCAAGCGGCGGATGGTCATCTGGTGATCGCGCGGCAACCAGCCGTCAATCTTGGCAACCATACGGTCCCAATCATAAAGCAGGTAAAAGGCAACAACGGGCGTAATGACCATCAAAGCCACTACATCCAGCAAAGCTTGCCCCCCATTCCAGATAGACTGCATCAAAGCGCCAATCCAGCGCGCTCCCTGGGCCACCAGATCCTTGATATTATCCTGCACGGCGGCTGCATCAAGCTCATTGAGGAAGCGGGGCAGGATTGTCTGCCCCTTCTTGGTAATGAAGTCCTGCAGAGAGGCAATATAGCCGGGCAAATTATCGGCAAAACCAGTCATCTGATGGGCCAAAACCGGCACGATGATCACTATGGCCAGCAAGAAGATCAAAATGAACAGGATAAGGATAGTCACGGTCGAAAGCATTCGGCTCATGCCAAGACGCTCGAACCCATCCGCCAGAGGATCGAGCAAATAGGCAAGCGCCATACCCGCAACAAAGGGCAGCAAAATACCGCGCAGGAAAAACAGGCACAAACAAAGAATGCCAAGCGAAATCAGCCAAAAGGCAAATTGCTTCTGCAAGGACATAATCTAGTCTCCTTCCCCATCATGGGGACCAAGGCATCATGGCATTGATGTGCCAAACAATCTTTCCCATTCCACTCCGGCATCGACCATATGGATACCAAGGGGGAACAGAACATAAGAAACTCAAATCTTGACGATATAGTCCGTCACGAATCTGACCGGCCCATATGCGCAAGCCATGATAACAAATAGGCACCGGCAGATGAAATGGTCAAAGCTGCCACCACATAGCCAAGCAGCATGCGCTCTGTCGATAATTCCGCCATCACGCCCAAATCGGCCAGCACCACCCCTGCAAAAATGATCTGCATGGTTGTATTGGCTTTGGAGATGACAAGCGGCTTCATGGCAACAGGCTGGTCCATCACCCATGAGAGGATAACAGCCCCGACAATCAGAATATCCCGACTGACAACAGCAATCACGATCCAGGCCGGAATCTCTTCCATCATGCCCATGGTCACATAAATGCTGACGAGCAAAGCCTTATCGGCCAAGGGGTCAAGATGCGCCCCGAGCTCGGATTGCATGTCGAACTTGCGCGCGATAATTCCATCCACGGCATCAGACATGCCCGCTGCCAGAAAAGCCCAGAATGCGGTCTCATAGCGTCCATCCACCAGCAACCACACAATCATGGGCACCAGAAAAAGCCGCGCGATTGTAATAATATTTGGAATTGTCACAAAGACACTCTGCCTCTTAGAAATCGCCATATAATCATCAGGACAGAGCCTAAGACCCTTATCTGGCTGGACCGAACATAAAAAGCCAACGGCTTTGGAACGCGAGCTTGAAAAAGACATATGCCCACTGGCCACAATTTGCTGGCATTTGCGTTATATTTGGTCACATTTGCAGCAATTTCCAAGAGCTTTTCTATTCTTTCCGCACCCTTTGTGCGCTTTTTCCAAAGAGGGCTTGCAATTCCCCCCATTTTCGTGTGTCTCAGGCCTCAATGCTCTATCAGAAGACAGACACCCCGTCGCCGTCTTCTGCCAACTCTTAAGCTGCAAGAGGTCTGCCATGTCTGAGACGACTGAGAACCAAAAGCCCAATTCACTGACCTACGCTCAGGCTGGCGTTGACATTGATGCTGGCAATGCCCTGGTGCAGGCCATCAAGCCGATTGTCAAATCCACCTCCCGTCCCGGCTCTGACACCAATATCGGTGGCTTTGGTGGCCTGTTTGACCTGAAAGGCGCAGGCTTTAAAGACCCTATCCTGGTCGCCGCCAATGACGGGGTGGGCACCAAGCTCAAAATCGCCATCGAGACCGGCAAGCACGACACTGTCGGCATCGATCTGGTTGCCATGTGCGTCAACGATCTGGTGGTGCAAGGGGCAGAACCTCTCTTCTTCCTTGACTATTTTGCAACCGGCAAGCTGGATGTGGAAGCCGCAACCGCCGTTGTTGCAGGCATTGCAGAAGGCTGCCGCCAAGCCAATTGTGCCCTGATCGGTGGCGAAACAGCTGAAATGCCGGGCATGTATGCTGACGAAGATTACGATCTTGCAGGCTTTTCCGTTGGCGCTGCCGAGCGCGGAACTCTTCTGCCGCTCGCCGTAGAAGAAGGCGATGTTCTGCTTGGCCTGCCTTCCTCTGGCGTTCATTCCAACGGCTTCTCCCTCGTGCGCCGCATTCTGGAAGCCAACAACCTGACCTTCAAGGATCCTGCCCCCTTTGCAAGCGGCAAGAGCATCGGCGAAGCTCTTCTTGAGCCCACCCGTATCTATGTGCGCCAGATCCTCTCGGTCTTGCATGAAACCGGCGCCATCAAAGCACTGGCTCACATCACCGGTGGTGGCTTTCCTGAAAATATCCCCCGCGTTCTGCCAGACAATCTTGCAGCCCATCTCGACCTTGCAAAAATCACACCTCCATCCGTCTTTGGCTGGCTGCAAAAACTGGGCGGCGTTGAATCCAGGGAAATGCTGCGCACCTTCAATTGCGGCGTTGGCATGGTTGTGGTTGTGGAAGCCGACAAGCTGGAAGAAACGATTACAGCTTTTCAATCTGCCGGTGAAGAAGTTATCCAGCTTGGCACGTTGAAAGCGCGCAAGGATGACGCGGTCATCTATGACACCATGATCGACTTTGGAGCCTGATACATGGCAGCCAACAAAAAGCGCGTCGCCGTCCTGATCTCAGGGCGCGGCAGCAATATGACTGCCATTCTGGACGCTGCCAAATCGCCCGATTATCCGGCCGAGATTGTGTTGGTGCTGGCCAACAAGCCAGACGCCAAGGGGCTGGAGACAGCAGCAAATCTTGGCATTGCGACCCAAGTGGTGGATCACAAAGATTATAAAGGCAACAGAGAAGCGTTTGACGCCCAGATTCACGCCCATCTTGAGGCCCACAATATCGAGCTCGTCGTGCTTGCAGGCTTCATGCGCATCCTCACGCCCGGCTTTGTTGGCAAATGGACGGATAAGATGCTCAATATCCATCCTTCCCTGCTCCCAAGCTTCAAAGGGCTTGATACCCACGAGCGCGCCATAGAAACCGGCTGCCGCCTTGCAGGTTGCACCGTTCATTTTGTGCGTGCCGACATGGATTCAGGCCCCATCCTGTGCCAAGCCGCTGTGCCGGTGCTGGATGACGATAGCCCCGATAGTCTGGCGGCCCGCATCCTCAAGGCCGAACACCGGATCTACCCCCATGCAGTGGCACTGGTCGCTGGCGACAAGGTCACAGTCGAGGGGATGCGTGTCAGAATCGACGAAGGATCAGATACAAAGCTCTGCGCAAACAGTGAGGCGCAACTGATCTTCTGATCGCTTGGCCCAAACTTCAAATTGGCCTAAACCTTCAAAATAGAAAAGGCAGCTCCTTTAATTTAAGGAGCTGCCTTTTCTTTTGTCTGTCTCTTGCAGGCCCATCATACACAAGGATGAGAGACCAGCCCAAACCACTATTTGCGGCAAGCGGCATGAGCGGTCAGCACCGCTTTTTTGTCGGTATAACTCAGCGTGCCTTTCTCCAAAAGCTCGGAGAGTTTGTCCTTCTCCAACCCCTTCACATAGGCCTTGGATGCGCAGCGGCATTCCGCAAGAATGCCTTTCTTTTCCTTGCGCTTTGCCCATTGATCATAAAGGCAATAATCCAGCACGCGTGCCTGAAAAAGCCCCTTGGTCAAGGCTTCGGCATTGGCGGCAGTCCCCGTGCCAGCCATCATCATGGCACCAAGCACTGCTGCACCCAATTTTCCGCTCAACTTATTCATTACGTTCTCCAACTCCAACCAAACAGGAACAATCCCCACTCACAGGCGCCCCCAAAAGGGACTCCCTGCAAAATCTGCTACCAATCTAGCGATTCCCTTCATAAGGGCAAAGAATCTTCTCTGCGCTTGTCCGTTTTTTTGATCCAGACCTTATTATCATGGAAAGCAACGCCACCGAACGGGGCAACCTGATCGGCAGAAGTCAGCACATTGATCCCGCGTCCTCCTTTATGGGCATCATTGGGCCAAAGCCCTTCGGCAATCACCACGCCGCGGCAAAGCCCGTCAAACAGGCGCACTGGCAATTGCGTCTCTCCCCGTTCATTCCCGACCAGCACGTCTTCACCTTCTGTAAGGCCAAGCTTGTCCGCATCTTGCGGATGCATCATCAAGGACGGTGCTTTTTCCTTTTTCAAAGAGCTTTCCGTCTCGTTAAAGGTGGAGTTAAGGAACGAGCGCGATGGCGATGTTGCAAGGCGAAACGGGTGACGATCATCAGCATTTTCAATCACATCCCAATGGTCGGGCAAAGCGGGCATGGTCTCACTGCCCTCAATAAGGCCCTCATGGGAAAACGGCACCTCATCCCATTTGGGCGAGAAGCGGAATTTACCATCCGGCCAAGCAAAGCCGTCCTCAAAATGGGCGTCTTTCACATCGGGCTGCACATCAATCCAGCCCTTTTGCTCAAGCTCTGCCAAACGAATCTGCCCGCCCTTCTCCAGCATATGGGCAATATGCTCTTTGCCGCTCATGGCAAAGCCGGGATGCTCAGCCCCAAGACGCTTGGCCAGCTCGCAAATGACCCAGTGATTGGACCGGCATTCTTGAGGGCCGCTCACCAGCTTTGGACCAAGAGACCAATATTGGTGCCCCCCACCCTTATAAACATCATCATGCTCGGTAAACATGGTGGCAGGCAGTACGATATCGGCCATCGCGGCTGTCTCGGTCATGAATTGCTCATGCACGCACACAAACAAGTCTTCCCGCGCAAAGCCTTGCCGGACAAGGCTCTGTTCCGGCGCGACCGAGACGGGATTGGTATTTTGAATAAGCATGGCCTTGACCGGCGTCCCTTCAAGCAAGGCTTCAGGATCACCGGTCAAAATACGCCCGATTTGCGATTGATCGAGAGAGCGAATGGATGGGTCCCGCTTATCCAGTCCCTGCACTTGGGTGGCATCGGCCTTATAAATCGCCCCATTATTGTGAAACGCCCCGCCGCCAGAATAGCGCCACGCCCCAAGGACAGCCGCGATGGAGCTTGCCGCATGCATATTGACCGCACCATTGCGCTGGCGAGAAAAGCCATAGCCAAGGCGGAAATAAGAGCGTGGTCTCTCTGCTACCATGGCCGCAAAGGCTTCTATCTCGTCTTTAGACAGGCCCGTAATCTTGGCGGCCCAATCAGGCCCGCGCGTCTTTAGGTGCGCCTCAAGCGCATCGGGGCAATCAGTATGGGCGGCGAGATAGGCCCTGTCCGCCTTCCCGTCCCGAAACAGGCAATGCATCACGGCACAAGCCAAAGCCCCGTCTGTTCCGGGTTTGAGCACCAGTCCCAGATCGGCTTGATCCATTGAGGCGGTTTTGTAAATATCAATCACAACAATCTTGGCACCACGCTTTTTGCGCGCCTTGACCGCATGGGTCATAACATTGACTTGCGTATGCACGGGATTGGTCCCCCAAATCACCACGCAATCACTCTCGCCCATCTCGCGCGGATCAGGTCCGGCCAGTTTGCCGGTGCCCGCCATATAGCCCGCCCAGGCAATATTGATGCAAATGGTGGAATATTGCCCCGAATAACGCTTTACGTGGCGCAGACGCTCAATCCCGTCACGCTGCACAAGCCCCATGGTGCCAGCAAAGAAATAGGGCCAGATGCTCTCGCTGCCATAATCTTGTTCTGCCTTGGCAAACTGCTTGGCCACTTCATCTAGCGCTTCATCCCACGAGATTTCGGCCCAGCGGCCCTCACCTTTTGCCCCGGTACGCTTAAGCGGTTTGGTCAGGCGGTCTTTATGATGCTGCCGCTCGGCATAGCGCGCAACCTTGGCGCAGACCACTCCGGCGGTATAGTCCTGATCCTTTGCGCCCTTCACCCGTCCTATCGTACTTTCATCAATCACCTCCACCTCCAAAGCACAGGTAGAGGGGCAGTCATGCGGACAAACTGAGCGCTCGAAACGGGGATAAGATGTCATGAAAAACCTTGGCTTTTGAAAAGCAGCACAAGAGCTGAGCTATTCAACGGCAGAGCTATTGATGCAACGGGGAATTCTAACGTGATTGGTCAAGTATCTTTTTATCAGAGCCCATCATCCCCCGCCAGTGACAAAATCTCACCTTGCCAGCAAAGACAATCCGCCTTAAACAAGAGGCATCTACCCTCCCATATCCGGCTTTTCGCATTTTTGGAAAAGCCCACCCAGCACAAGCAAGCTTTATCATGTCCGTCAATGCCTGGCTTCTTTTTGCAGCACTGTCCATCCTGCCCGCCTTCAGCCCCGGCCCCGGTCTCTTGCTCACCCTGTCCAATTCCCTGCGCTTTGGCTCGCGCATCACGCTTTGGTCAGCTTGGGGCAACACGGTAGGCATTGCCATTTTGGGAATGGCGGTCACCTTTGGCCTTGGCGCCATCATGGCAGCGTCAGCGACGGCCTTTCTGGTGCTCAAACTTGTCGGCGGTGCCTATCTTGTCTGGCTGGGTATCAAAACTTGGACTGATCGCTCCAGCTTTATCGAGACAAGCAAAGAAAACACCAATCCCGGGCCCTATAAGCTGTTTTTCACCGGCGTTGGCATTGCGCTTACCAACCCAAAAGCGCTGGCGGTATTGGTCTCGATCATTCCGCCCTTCCTCACCGGGCCTGATAAGTTGCTGCAAGAAGGGGCAATCCTGTCGCTCACTTATGCAGCCATCTGCATGTTTAGCCATCTTGTCGTGGCTCTCTTAAGTGGCCAGTTCCGCCTTTTCATTACCAGCCAGCGCCGCCTGCCCTATCTGCGCCGGACCATCGGCTCCACCTTTGTGGGCTTTGGCATCGCCCTTGCAGCCGCCAGCCGCTGATTAGGCCTATCAAACACAAGACACAAAAAAGCCGCCGGAACGATCCCTCGATCCGGCGGCTTTTTACTGCATATAGCTTTAAGGCAGCGCTCTAAGCGCGATTAGCCAACCAGCTCTGCATCAGAGAAGAAGAATTTGATTTCTTCTGCAGCAGTTTCAGGAGCATCAGAACCGTGTACGGAGTTTTCGCCGATGGAGAGAGCAAATTCCTTACGGATGGTGCCTTCAGCAGCTTCCGCAGGGTTGGTTGCACCCATAACTTCACGGTTTTTAGCAATCGCATTTTCGCCTTCCAGAACCTGAACAACAACAGGCTCGGACATCATGAACTCAACCAGCTCACCGAAGAAAGGACGCTCTTTATGAACAGCATAGAAACCTTCAGCCTGTTCCTGAGACATGCGGATACGCTTGGAAGCAACAATGCGCAGGCCAGCATCTTCGAACTTGGCAATGATTTTGCCGGTCAGGTTACGCTTGGTTGCATCTGGCTTGATGATGGAGAAAGTACGTTCGATAGCCATGAAAACTATTCCCGTTATTGCAAGTAAAGAAAGAGCCGTTTATCCGTGAAATGCGACAAAGGGCCAAGAGATTTGGCCGCTATATAACCGTCCCATGGCTGAGTAGCAAGCCCTATTGCATGACAAGCCCATGACGAGGCGGCATTCCTCCCCAACAGTGGCCTCTAGCTAAGGCTGAAACCCTAACTCTTGGCTTTGCGTCCCAATCCCTCAAACAGATCAAGGCAACGCTCAAACCATTGGCCCACAGGATCACCACCCTCCAAAATCGTCAAATCTGAAACCATGCGAGCCCATTGGAACGAGCCAAACACACAATAGTCGGCATAGATTGGAGCATCCCCACCAAGAAAATCATGCTTTTTCAAGGCCAGTCTCAATGGCAACAAATTGGCACGAAAGGCCTGCAAAGTCTCATCAGACTGGTTTTGCACGTCTTCCAATGCCTTGCCGAAACGCTTTTCCCGGCTCTCACGAAAATAGCCCTGATCAGCCTGATCCAAAATGGAATGAATATCAGCCAAAACCAGCTTCACAATACCGGAATCGACACTCGCCCCGGTCCACCAATGCATAAAACGCGAAAGCTGCAAGCCGCCTTCACCACCAAACAGACTTGGGTTATCTGGATATGTCCGTTCCAGATAAACAGCAATGTCATAGGAATCGCGTACAAGCTGGTCGCCATCTTCAATAACCGGCAATGTGCGCTGCCCCCCATCCAGAATAGACGGAATTTCGGTAAACAGGGTAGGCACAGTCTCATAGGCCAATCCCTTATGCTCCAGCGCCATCCGCGTGCGCCAACAGGCTGGCGAAAACCGTAACTTTTTCGATGCACCACACAAATCATAAAGCTGAATGGTCATATCAAACCCTCCCCGATCAGCAAATCAATGGCATAAAGATTGGAAAATCTCATCCACACTGTCAACTGAACCAAACGGTCATTAGCTAACAAGCCATTTTTATTGAAGACAAAAATCGTGAGTGAGGCAGATGCATTTGATTGCTCCCCATTGCCAAGCCCCGACAAATAGGGCAAAAGGCAAATATTATGCTGCATATCAATAACCTCACCTATCGCATCGCTGGCCGAACTTTGCTTGAAGACGCAACTCTGGTTGTGCCAGAGGGCGCGAAAGTCGGTCTTGTTGGCCGCAACGGCACCGGAAAAACCACGCTTTTCAAGCTTTTGGTGGGCGATATCCCGCCCGAGAGCGGCTCTGCCACCATTCGCAAGGGCGCGCGGGTTGGACAGGTTGCGCAGGAAGCACCGGCAAGCGATGAAAGCCTGCTCTCTTTTGTGCTGCGCGCAGATACCGAGCGCACAAAGCTGCTGGCTGAGGCAGAGACCGCAACTAACCCCAACCGCATTGCTGAAATCCAGCTCCGCCTTGCCGATATCGGTGCCCATTCAGCCGAAAGCCGGGCGGCTACCATCCTCTACGGCCTTGGATTTGATGCAGCAGCCCAAGCCCGCCCGACAAAAGATTTCTCCGGCGGCTGGCGCATGCGCGTCTCCCTTGCCGCGGTTCTCTTCTCCGAGCCGGATTTGCTGTTGCTCGATGAGCCAACAAACTATCTCGACCTTGAGGGAACCCTGTGGCTGGAGAATTATATCGGCCGCTATCCTCATACGGTTATCATCATCAGCCATGATCGTGACCTGCTCAACAAGGCAGTGGATCACATCGCCCATCTTGATCAGCTCAAGCTCAATTCCTATCGCGGCGGCTATGATAATTTTGAGCGGACCAGACGCGAAAAGCTTGAGCTGCAGCAAAAAATGCGCGCCAAACAGCTGGATCAGCGCAAACATCTGGAAAGCTTCATCTCTCGCTTTAAAGCCAAGGCAACCAAGGCAAAGCAGGCCCAAAGCCGTATCAAGGCGCTAGAGCGGATGAAGCCGATTGCTGCAGTGGTGGAAGATCACATCAAACCGATCTCCTTCCCCAACCCGCAAAAGCGGGCAGCCCCTCCCATCATCCGTCTGGAAAAAGCCTCGGTCGGTTATGAGCCGGGCAAACCGGTGCTAAAAAATCTTGATCTGCGCATTGATCCCGATGACCGCCTTGCCTTGCTTGGCGCCAATGGTAACGGCAAATCCACCTTTGCCAAGCTCATTTCAGACCGCTTGCAGATTGATGACGGGCAGATCAATCGCGCCAACAAACTCAAAATCGCCTTTTTCGCCCAGCACCAGCTGGATGAATTGCGGCCCGCTGACAATGCCGTTGAACATATCCGCCCCTTGATGCCAGATGCGCCCGAAGCAAAGGTTAGAGCTCGCGTTGCCCAAATGGGACTTGGTACAGAAAAAATGGATATTCCCGCCCAAAACCTGTCCGGTGGTGAAAAAGCGCGCCTCCTACTGGGTCTGGCCACCTTTGAAGGGCCTCACCTTCTCATTCTCGATGAGCCGACCAACCATCTCGATATTGATAGCCGCGAAGCTCTGGTCCATGCCATCAATGAATATGAAGGCGCGGTTTTGCTGATCTCCCATGACAGGCACCTGATTGAGGCCTGCGTAGATCGGCTTTGGTTGGTGCATGATGGCACCTGCAAAAGCTATGACGGGGATCTTGATGACTATCGCCGTCTGCTGCTAGCCAATCGCAACAATCCTGACAGCACCCAGCAGGAAAAAACCGCGAGCGATGAGGCCAATCAGGCACAGGAAAAGCGGCGCAGCGCCGCGGAAAAGCGCAAGGAACAAGCACCCCTCAGGCGCAAAATTCAAGCCGCAGAGCGGGACATGGACAAAATCCGCGACCGCCTTGCAAAAATTGACGACATGCTCTCCGATCCTGATCTTTATGCCAAATTCCCTGAAAAAGGCGCAAAGCTCTCCAAGGATCGCAGCGATCTGGCCGCTCTCTTGGACAAGATCGAAGAAAAATGGCTGGAAATGTCTGAAGAGATTGAAGACTAGGCAGAGAGACCAAGGCCTGATCCTAGGGTCAGGCCTTTTTCTCCCATCCGCCAGAAGACGTCTGCTGCCAATAGGTAATGGGCATCTCTTTTTCTTTCAGCACTTTCCAGCACTGACGCGCAGCCTGAAGCGCAGCCTCGTTATGCCCGTCAAACATCAAGATTCCGCGTTCAATCCCTTCCAAAAGGGAGAGATCAGTATCGGGCAGCGCTCCATCAACAAAAAAGCGCACCTGCGCTTCATTGCCAGACGGGATAGGCTGGTGGGAGAGCAAAATGGGCTGCATCTCTTCATGCGCCTGTCCGGCCAGTCCATGAGCAAGAAAACTATCGTCCCGATAGGTCCATAAATGGGCATCCAGCGTCCTCGCCCGCTCTTGCGAGCCAGTCTGCACAAATGCCTTCCATCCCTTTTGCATGCATTTCTCCAAAAGCCGCGGCAAGGTGACCTCCAGCGGCTGGCGTTGCAAATGATAAAAGAAGATTTCAGCAGGCACGATAATACTCATAACTGGCAACCAATTGCCCCACCATAGGCAGTCCCGGCCATGAAGGCAAAAGAAAAGCCCGGCAGATGCCGGGCTTTCCCATAACTCTTCTTCTGGGCAAGACCAGTCTTTGGCTTAAGCCTCGTAATTGTCAGCAACCAGCCGATCAAGCAGACGCACACCATAACCCGATGCCCAGCTCTGATTGATTTCATTTTTCGGCGAGCCCATGGCGGTGCCTGCTACATCAATATGCACCCAGTCAGTCTCCCCCACAAAACGCTTGAGGAATTGCGCCGCAGTGATCGATCCTGCCCAACGTCCACCGGTATTTTTCATATCGGCAAAGGTGGAATCAATCATTTTGTCATATTCTTTGGACAATGGCAGGCGCCACACTGTCTCGCCCGTTGCCTCACCCGCTGAAGACAATTGCGCACACATCTCATCACTATTTGAGAAGATGCCAGCATTCTGATTCCCCAGCGCCACCAGAACAGCACCGGTGAGGGTCGCCAAGTCAATCATGAAGCGCGGCTCATAAGTCTCTTTGATATAGGTAAGGACATCCGCCAAAACCAAGCGCCCTTCGGCATCTGTATTGATAACCTCAATGGTCTGACCCGACTTGGAGGTGACGATATCACCCGGGCGCTGAGCATTGCCATCTGGCATATTTTCAACCAGACCAATAGCGCCGATTACATTGACCTTGGCTTTACGGGCAACAAGCGCATGCATCAGGCCGGTTACTGCCGCAGCGCCCCCCATATCACCCTTCATGTCTTCCATACCGCCAGCGGGTTTGATGGAAATGCCGCCAGTATCAAACACAACCCCTTTACCGATAAAGGCAATGGGAGCATCCCCTTCCTTGCCGCCATTCCATTTGATCACGGCAACACGCGGACCGCGAACAGATCCTTGCGCCACGCCGAGAAGAGCCCACATATCCTGCGCTTCCAGCTCGGCCTGCTCAAGAATTTCAACCTCTGCCCCAAGCTCTTCCAAAGCCTTGGCTTTGGCAGCAAATTCTTCCGGCCCCAGCACATTGGCAGGCTCATTGACCAGATCACGCGCCAGCAGAGTCCCGTCAGAGACAACCGCGTCACGCTGCCAAGCCTCTTGTGCCGCTTCATACTCAGCCACCTGAATAACAGCAGACAATGCAGGCTTTTCTTCCGGCTTTTTGCCTTTTTCTGTTTTATATTTGTCAAAATCATAGGCGCGCAGCTTCATGCCCATGGTAAAGAGTGAAGCAGACGCCGCCGAGACATCTCCCTTGGCAAGATCGAGAATAAGAGAGGCTTTCTCAAACCCTTTCACCGCTGCCATGGCAGCACCACCAAGATGCAACCAGTCAGTTTCGCTAAGCTCATCATCGCCAATACCAAGCAGAATAATCCGGTCAAGCTCAGACCCGGACGGCGCCAGAAGAACAAGCGTCTTGTTCAGCTCGCCCTTAAAGTCGGCTGCCTTGATTGCACGGCCAACAGCTCCGTCACTGGCTTCATCCAGCGTGCGGCCAATAGAGCCAAGCTCTAGATCCTTGCCAATCAACAGCACCGCATTGCCTTTTTTAGGAGCAGTCAAGGGATGGAAATTAAAGACAGGTGACTGGGTCATGCGTGTATATCTCTCATATGCAGGTTGAGCACCAAGGCCCGCACCGGGTCTGATCATCCAGCGCAACGCTCTTTGGCTAGGACGTGAGCTCCTAAGGCTTCAAAGACAAGAATGTGGAACCTTTATCGCTCGACTTCAAGTCTCAATTCTCGATTGTCTTCATCAACGCCTGTTCTGCACAATCAAAGCCCCAAGGCAAAAGCGCATAAACTTTGGCCTGTCTTTGCAAAAGCCTTGAAATCACCACAGAACTGCCCTATCCCACAAAGACCCTGACAAAATTCAGACCTTGTGACACGTGACCATTTAGAGAAGCTGATTCAGCCCCTATGAATCTTATTGAACGCTACATTTTTATGCGCGCCTTCACGGCCTTTCTAATGACTGTCACGGTCTTGTGCGGCATTGTGTGGCTAACCCAGGCTCTGCGAGACCTCGATCTGGTCACCGCCAAGGGTCAGACCTTGATGATCTTCATTTCCATGACCTCTCTGGTCTTGCCCACGCTGATCATGGTCATTGCCCCCTTTGCGATCATGATTGCGGTTGCTCATACCCTCAACAGACTGAATGCAGACAGTGAGCTTGTGGTCATTAATGCAACCGGAGCCCGCCCGTGGACCGTTGCAAAGCCGCTAATCATTCTTGGGGTTTTGGCCACTTTACTGGGGGCCAGCATCAGCCTCTATCTCAGCCCCAAAGCCTTGGGCACCTTGCGCCTCTTCATCACCCAAGTCAGGGCCGATCTCGTCGCTAATGTGGTAAAGGAAGGTCTATTTACCGAAATTGAAGCCGGTATGACCTTCCATATTCAAAAGCGCGAACCCAATGGCGTCATGAAAGGTCTGTTTTTATCGGACGAGCGCAACCCCGAAAAACATGTCGTCTACTCGTCCGAGCTTGCGCAAATCATTGAAAATGACAAGGGTACATTCCTCAATATGACCCATGGCATTATTCAGCAGCGCCATCCGGCAAAATCCGGCGAAAAAGAGCAAGACAAAAAGCCGGAAAAGATCGACAGTTTGGTCGGCGATGATTTCGGTTCGGTCAATATCGTCGAATTCAGCTCCTATGTCATTGATCTATCGAAATTTACCGGCGTCGATCCCGACAAGCCGCAATTTTTTAAAGCCCGCGAAAGACCAACAGCCTATTTCTTCAATCCCGACCCTGACGATCCGGTCTTCAGTGCCAAATCAGCGGGACATATCCGGGCAGAGTTGCATGATCGCTTCTCCAACCCCTTTTACAATTTTGCCTTTGTCGCCATCATGATGGCTTTTCTGGCTCAGGTTCGCACAACACGCGAGCGCCGCGGGGATGCCATCGTCATTGCCGTTGTCAGTGCAGCTGGATTGCGTCTTTTGGGTTTTGCCGCCACCTCACTTGCCATCAAAACTCCGCTTGCCGTGCCTGTCATGTATGCCATTCCCGCGACGGGAATTATCTTTGGACTTTGGGTGACTTTGACCGGTCGCCGCGTGGAAGCTATCGACAATCTCATCCGTTTCATGGAATATGCCTCCGAGATCATCAGACAAAAGCTTGCAAAACTACGCCCTGCCAAAAAGCAGAGAGGCTAGGCCCAATCCATGCTCACCACGATCATTTCGCGCTATATTGCAAAAAAGTTCCTTTTTACGATTCTGGCAATCTTTCTTGGTTGTTTTTTGCTGATTTTCATGGTCGATTTTGTTGAGCTGGTCAGGCGCGCTGGTGGTCAAAAGAATTATGACGGCTTCGAGCTTTTTCAGGTCTCGCTCTTTCGCGTCCCTGAATTGATGGAACGCATTCTGCCCTTTGCCACGCTCTTTGGCTCTATGATTGCCTTTCTCAATCTGTCGCGCAAACTTGAGCTTGTGATCATTCGCGCATCTGGCATGTCCGCTTGGCAGTTTTTGTCCCCCGCCGTGCTGGTGGCCCTTTCGCTCGGCATTGTGTCCTTTGCCATCTACAATCCCGGCTCGGCCCTGCTCAAAAGCAAATCCCAGGAACTGGAAGCAAAAATCTTTGGCGTCAATTTTGCAACATCAGGCCAGACAAACAATCAGGACTGGATCCGGCAAAACGGCAAGGATGGTGATTCCATTTTGCGCGCCCACGCCAGCTATGATCGCGGCACCAAAATTGGCGGCGTGACCGTTTTCTCTTATGCAGAAAACGGCGATTTTCTTGAGCGCATTGATGCAAAATTTGGCGAACTAAAACCCGGTTACTGGCATCTGGAAGATGTATTGGTCAGTTCATCAGACGCCGCCCCACGGCGCTACAACACCTATATCATCTCAACCCATATGACCCCGGAAGAGGCAAACGAAGCAATCGCCAAGCCCGAAGCGGTGCAATTTTGGGATCTTCCGCAAATCATTCATCAGGCTGATCTGGCTGGACTGCCAGCCCATAAATATCGGCTGCGCTATCAGATGCTGATGGCCCAACCTCTCCTTTTGGCTGCAATGACGCTAATTGCAGCTACGGTTTCTTTAAAAGTTTTCCGCTTTGGAAGTGTGGGAAAGTTGATTCTTGGTGGTGTTATAGCTGGCTTCATGCTTTATGTTGTGATTGAAATAGCGAAAGATTTGGGCAATACAGGACTGGTTAACCCAATTCTGGCAGCATGGCTTCCAGCAATTGTAGCTTCCGCGATGGGATTTACGATCTTGTTATATCAGGAGGACGGATAAGTATGTGGCGTACCGTCCATGGCGCTAACACAGCAGAAATGTTCAAACGCACTGGCCAGCGAGCCGGGTTGCGGCTTTTTCTGCTTGCCTCTGTTGCGCTTGTCACCCCTTTTGCTTCATCCCCAGCTTCTTCGCAGGCGATCACTGATTCCTTCAAGTTTCAGCAAGACCCGGATACCCGCATGCTGGTTGAAGCCGACCAGATGATCTATGACTATGATCGCGAGCGTGTCTCTGCGGTTGGCAATGTACAAATCTATTACGGCCAATATGCCTTGCAGGCCGATAAAGTTACCTATGATCAGGCCTCCGCGCGCCTTGTGGCAGACGGAAATGTGCAAATCACCGAGCCGGACGGCAATATTGTCACAGCCAATCACGTTGATATCACCGATGATTTTCGCACCGGTTTCGTGCGCTCTTTGAGGGTCAAAACACCTCAGAATGCTCGCTTTGCAGCCGACAAGGCTGAGCGCAAAGGCGACGACATCACCATTTTTGACAAGGGTGTCTACACAACCTGTGAACCATGCCGTGACGATCCGGCGCGGTCCCCGGTCTGGCAGATCAAGGCCTCTCGGATCATCTATAATGCCAAAGACAAGATGGTCTATTACAAAGCCGCGAAAATGGAATTCCTCGGGGTGCCTTTGCTATATACCCCTTACTTTGCGCACCCGGATCCTTCCAGAAAACGCAAATCCGGTTTTCTGACACCATCCGCAGGCTTTAACAGCAAGCTGGGTTATCATGCGACCGTGCCCTATTATTGGGCGCTGGACGAGAGCTATGATATTACCTTCTCGCCGACCTATTATACCAAACAGGGGCTGCTTGCCGACGCCACATGGCGCCAACATCTGGGCACAGGCATCTATTCTGTTCAAGCGCTGGGCATCAGTCAACGCAAACAAAAAGAATTTGCAGGTGGAAGCGGCGACAAGCGCTTGCGCGGAGCAATTCTAAGCACAGCTGAATTCAACCTGAACCAAAAATGGAAATTTGGTTGGGATGTCTCGCTTATCTCCGACAAACGCTTCCTGCGCGATTATGAATTCGCATCCGGCGAAGACAAATTATCCACGATCTTCCTGACCGGTCAGGGAGAGCGCAACCATTTTGATGTTCGGGCAAACTATTACAACATCATGACGGACAATCTTAGCCAATCACAGCAGGCGGTTGTCCATCCGGTTCTTGATTACAGCGCCTATGCCAAAAATCCGATTCTAGGCGGTGAAGGACGCTTGCAGATCAATTCTACATCCCTCACCCGTGACGAAAAAACGGATGAAACAGTCGGCGGCATCACCCGAACTTATGGTGTTGAAGGCAGCTATAATCGCACAAGCGCAGAAGTGAGCTGGAAACGCAAACTGATTGCCCCGGGCGGTCAGGTGATTACACCATTCACCTCCCTGCGCGGCGATTTCTACTGGATGCCAAGCAAATCAGGGGCACCTGCCGCTCTGGTAAAAGATAATTATGCCGTTCGTGCCATGCCAACTATCGGTGTGGATTACCGTTTGCCAATTCTGGTCAGCACCGAGCAGACCTCTCATATCATTGAACCAATTGCACAAGTCATCGTGCGTCCCAATGAGAGCAAGATTGGCAAGCTGCCCAATGATGATAGCCAGAGCCTGATCTTTGATGATTCCATTTTGTTTGATCCAAACAAATTCTCTGGCTATGACCGTATTGAAGGCGGCAGCCGAGCAAATGTCGGCTTCCAATATCGTATGCAACTGGCAAATGGCTGGTCTGTTAACGCACTGGCCGGACAATCCTTCCAGCTTTCAGGCACCAACTCATTTGCCCGTCAGGATTTGACCAGCACCGGCCTTGATTCCGGTCTTGATTCCAAAAAGTCTGATTATGTCGCTCGAGTTGGTATCAATTCGGGCAAGAATATTCAGGGTATCGCCCGAGGGCGCTTCGACTCGCGCACTGCAAAACTCAAATATGCAGCGCTTGAAGCAAGCGGAACCTATCAGCGATATTCCGGCTCGCTTGGCTATAGCTACACCGACAAGCGCCCATCTGCTGGCATTAACGAAATCCGCCAGGAAATCACTGGATCCGCAGCGGTGCGCTTCCAGAAATTCTGGACCCTGTCGAGCGCAGCTCGCTATGACATTGCCAATCGCGGCATGGTCAGCACAAATGTTGCCCTGAAATATGACGATGAATGTTTTGCCGTCAGCCTCAAATATGAGCAAACGCGCAACAGCTATTCAGATGCCGCTCAGGATAAGTCCATCAAATTCCAGTTTGATTTCAAATCTCTTGGAGGCGGCAGGTTCGGACGATCTTTCAATTAGGCAGCACATTTAAGCATCTAGAACCCCGCCTTGATCGCCGTAAGATGGCCGCATTTGATTGTTTAACTTTGGGGATCGCAGCAAGGACCAACCTTCACGCCTTGCATCAGGAAGAGAATACATGGCCAGACGTTACCTGCATCCTTTCACGCTTCTTGCAATTTTCTGTCTATCCCTTTCAGGGGTATCCCTGACCAATATGGCGCCAGCCTTTGCTGCCAGCAAGATTGTAGCCATCGTAGATGGCGCCGTCATTACCGACTATGATATCAAGCAGCGCCAAAAGCTTGATCGCTTGCTCTCTGGCGGCAAATCGCGAAAGGGGCGATCTGCCACACTCGCAGATCTGGTCGATGGCAAGATGCAGCAAATCGAAGCAAAACGCGTTGGTATGCTCGCAAGTGATGCTGAGGTCAATCAGGCCATGAGCAACATGGCTGCAAATGTACGCATGAGCAAAAAACAGATGATCTCTGTTTTGGGGCGCTCCGGTATTGCATCTGCGACCTTAAAGGATTGGCTCAAAACCCAGCTGTCCTGGCAAGCCATCATCAAGGCGCGCTTCAATGCCGTTGTTCGTATTGAAGAAGCCGACATCGCCCGGGCCATCGTCAAAAAGAAGGGCGACAAGGACAAGATCGACAGCGCCATTCGCTATGATCTGACCCAGATTACCTTCATCGTGCCCCGGAAATCGTCCAAACAAGAAGCCAAACGCCGCCTCGGGCTCGCCAATCGCTTCCGCGCCAATTTCAAATCCTGCGCAAAGGACATCGATGGAGCTCGGAATTTAAAAGATGTTGTCGTCTCACGCGTTGGTCGGCGCACCTCAACAGATCTGCCAGTTGCAATTGCCAAATTGCTCGCAGACACAAAAGTGAATGGCCTAACCAAACCGTCACGGGCTTCAACCGGCTATGAAATGCTCGCAGTGTGCGGCAAAAAAGAGCTGGGCAAATCTGTTGCTCTGCGCAGTGTGGCAAAGGGTGAGCTGCAAACAAAGCGCGGCAACTCAATGTCCCGATCCTATTTGCGAGAATTGCGCGCTCGCAGTGTGGTCGAGTACCGCTAGGCGTTGAGCACAAAAAGATAGCCGCATGAAGCCTTATATCCATGGCCTTACGGCTCTTCTCAAACCGATATAACAACGACTAGCGATGCGAAAGAGGCATAGTTGTCACCAAACCCTCTTCGCAACAGCTAAGGAGAGACTATGGCCCGCTCCCCTCTTCTCGCCCTTTCATTAGGAGAGCCTGCAGGCATCGGGCCTGAACTTGCTCTTAAAGCCTGGCTCGCCCGCAAAGAGGAAAAACTGCCAGCCTTTGCTGTGCTCGGCTGTGCAACCCTGCTTAGGGAGCAAGCCAAGGCGATGGGGCTTCCAGTCCCCATAAAGACCAGCACTTATGAGCAAGCTGCAAGCCAGTTTGAAACGGCCCTGCCAGTCATTCCCCTTAGTGCCCCCATGACCAACAATCCCGGCACACTCGAGCCAGATAATGCCCCTGCGATCATCGAAGCCATTGAGGAAGGCACGCGGGCAGTCTGGCAGGGAAAAGCCGATGCTCTTGTGACCTGCCCCATTCAAAAGAGCAATCTTTATGCAGCAGGCTTTTCGCATCCCGGCCATACAGAATTTCTTGGCGCACTGGCGAAAGAGCTCCATGGCGAGGCTGCCACTCCTGTCATGCTGTTGGCAGGACCAGATCTTCGCACCATTCCGCTCACCGTGCATATCCCCCTTGCAGATGTCCCAAAAGCTCTGACCACCGAGCGCATTAAAGAGGTTGCCCGCATTGCGCATAAAGATCTGAAAACCCGCTTTGGCATCAGCAGTCCGCGCATCGTGGTTGCAGGCCTTAACCCCCATGCGGGTGAAGCAGGCACTATGGGCAAGGAAGACGACGCCATTCTCGCCCCGGCTATTGCACAGCTACAACAAGAAGGTCTGGCCATTCGCGGCCCCCTTCCCGCCGATACCCTCTTTCACGCCCGCGCGCGCAAAAGCTATGATGTGGTCCTTGCAGCCTATCATGATCAGGCCCTTATTCCGGTTAAAACCCTCGCATTTGACGAAACCGTCAATGTTACACTAGGCTTGCCTTTTGTGCGTACCTCACCAGACCATGGAACAGCCCTTGATATTGCAGGCAAGGCAATAGCCAATCCCCAAAGCCTTATTTGCGCCATTCGCTTGGCCGGTCAGCTCAGTTCATAGAAAGCATAGATAGAATGGCCCAAATCGACTCTCTCCCCCCATTGCGAGATGTCATCGAGCGCCATGGCCTGAAAGCCATGAAAAGTCTGGGACAGAATTTCCTGCTGGATCTCAATTTGACCTGCCGCATCGCTCGCACAGCGGGGGATTTGAGCAATCATACCATTATCGAGGTTGGCCCCGGTCCCGGTGGTCTCACACGGGCGCTTTTGCATGAGGGTGCAAAGAAAGTGATCGCCATCGAGATGGACCAGAGGGCGCTTGGCGCACTTAAGGAAATTGCCGACCATTATCCCGGCCGTCTTGAGGTGATCCATGGCAACGCGCTGGAGATTGATATGGCCAATCTGGTCCCGGAAGGACCCGTCAAGATTGTCGCCAATCTACCCTATAATGTGGGCACGGAGCTTCTGCTTGGCTGGCTGCGCACCGACGCATGGCCCCCCTTTTACGACAGTCTTACCTTGATGTTTCAAAAAGAAGTGGCCCAGCGCATTGTCGCAACCGAGGAAGACAAGGCTTATGGCCGACTTGGGGTAATATCCGGATGGCGCGCAGAGGCCTATAAAGTCTTTGATGTGGCAAAAGAAAATTTCAGCCCGCCACCAAAAGTCACTTCGGCCATTGTCCACCTCAAGCCCAAAACCTCTCCCTTGCCGTGCGAGCTGAAATATCTTGAGCAAGTCACCGCTGCAGCCTTTGGCCAGCGGCGCAAAATGCTGCGCCAGAGCCTTAAAAGCCTCAATGTTGATGTTACAAGCCTGATTGAACAGGCAGAGCTGCTGCCAACCCAGCGGGCTGAAACAGTGCCCATCGAGGGGTTTGTAACCCTCGCCAATTGCCTCAAAGCAATGCGGGAAGGCTGATACGAAAAAAGGCGATCCTTAAAAGGATCGCCTTTTGTTTTTAAAAGCCAAGAAGTGCAAAGAAGCTCGGCCCGTTTTATGAGAGCATGGCCTCAACAAAGCCGCGCGCACCCACCACACGCTCACGCTTGTGGCGTTCGGCTTCCAAAATAGAGGAGACAGCCTTAAAGGCCCGCTCCAGATCGTCATTGACGATCACATAATCATATTCATCCCAATGATTGATCTCGACTTTGGAATTTTCAAGACGGCGCTGAATCACCTCTTCTGCATCTTCAGCACGGCGCACAAGGCGGTTGCGCAACTCTTCCATGGACGGAGGCAAAATGAAAATGGAGACGATATCCTTGCGTGCCACCTTTTTCATTTGCAAGGTGCCCTGCCAGTCAATATCGAACAGAACATCCCGCCCCATAGACAAAGCTTCCTCGACCGGATCGCGAGGCGTGCCATAAAAGTTGGAATGGACTTCCGCCCATTCCAGAAGATCCCCTCGCTCTCGCATGGCATGGAATTGCCGCTCGGAGGTAAACTGATAATGTACCCCGTCAATCTCGCTCGGGCGCTTTTCGCGTGTGGTCGCAGAAACAGAAAGCTGGAGATTGCGATCGCTATCAAGAAGGTGACGACAAATGGTGGACTTTCCCGCCCCTGACGGCGAAGACAGAACCAGCATGACACCGCGCCGATCGATCATTGACTGAGACATTATCTCTTACTCCACATTCTGAATTTGCTCACGCAACTGCTCAATGGTTGCCTTAAGCTCCAAGCCGATTCCAGTCAAGCTTGTATCATTGGATTTAGAGCATAAAGTATTGGCCTCGCGATTAAATTCCTGCGCCAGAAAGTCAAGCTTGCGCCCAACCGGCACACCAGATGACACCAAAGAACGAACGGCCTCGCAATGGGCATAAAGCCGGTCGAGTTCTTCGCGAATATCAGCTTTACCAGCCAAAAGCACCGCTTCCTGATAGAGGCGATCTTCATCAAGGCTGCGATCAACCTCCAAAATGCGCTCAATCTGATGTTTGAGTTTTTCAAGAATGGCCTCAGGGGTCCGCGCCGGGCTGTCCTCTGCCTGCCGGGTCAGCCGCTCAAGCTCATCCACCCGCTGCAAGACGATCTTCTCCAAAGCAGCGCCTTCTGCGGCTCGCATGGCGACCAGATCTTGTGCGGCCTCTTCAAAACTGGTCAGCACCGCTGCCACCAGTCCTTTGCGCAGCTCTTCGCTCTCTTCCTCTTCAACCGGTTCCATCACCCCGCGAATGGAGAGAATGCCATCCATCGTAGCCGGAGCCAGATTGGCTTTGCCTTCAAGCTGGCCAATTGCCGCCAGAACGGCCTCAAGAACGCTCTCATTCAGTTTGAGAACCTGCCCTTGCCCCTCATGCTGGACAGTCAGGGTCAAGAAGCAGGACCCTCGCGTAATATGACGAGCAAGACAGTCCCGCACAGGGCGATCCAGTTCATCAAAGCCGGAGGGAAGGCGCAGGCGGATATCCAGCCCCTTACCATTGACGCTCTTAAGCTCCCACGTCCAGCGATAGGCTTCATAAGCGCCGCTCGCCCGCGTAAAACCTGTCATGCTATTCAAAGTCATGGTCATATCCTGCTCTGGGAAATGTGTCGCCCCAAATATAAGAATCTATATGCAGCGCTAGCATAAGTTTTGCTTATTCTAAAAACAAGCAGCACTCTCATGACGAAGACTCATACCTGAAAGACATCCAAACCGGCAGCCCGTCCGCCAACAACAGGGCCAAACAATAAAGGCCCGAACTATCAGAAGATAGCCCGGACCTGAAAAATGCGTTTGAATTTCACCAGCCTGTTAATTGGCATCCGGCTTTTCGCTTTGAGGCGCTGTTTGCCCTTGCGGAGCAGCCTTGGCTTTGGCAGCAGCTTCAGCCTTTTTGCGCGCTTCAATCCGCTGCCGTTCAATCTGCCGCCAGCGCTTCACATTGAGGTTATGCTGTTTGAGCGTTTCGGCAAAAACATGGCCACCGGTCCCGTCTGCCACAAAGAACAAATCCTTGGTGCGGCTAGGATTGGCAACAGCTTCCAATGCTGCCCGTCCCGGATTGGCAATCGGCCCCGGTGTCAAAGCCGGAATGTGATAGGTGTTGTAAGCGTTTTTGTTCTGCAAATCAGATTTGAAGATCGGCCGCCCTTTTGGCTTACCCTTACCGGCAAAAATACCATAAATAACAGTAGGATCTGACTGTAGCTTAATGCCTTGCTTTAAGCGATTGATAAAGACGCCAGCAACCCGTGTCCGCTCGCCAGCCTGCCCGGTTTCTTTCTCGACAATCGAGGCAAGCGTGACCAACTCTTCCATATTGGCAAGGGGCAGATCAGCGGCGCGACGCTTCCACACCTCTTCAACAGCGCGGGTGCGTTCATTCATCATCCGCTTGACCAAATCGGCTCTGGTGGTGCCGCGAGAGAATTTATACGTCTCGGGCAACAAAGCCCCTTCAGCAGGCAGAGCAGGCATATCACCGGTGAGGATCGGATCGGCCTTGATCACCTGCATCGCCTGATAGGACGTATAGCCTTCAGGAATTGTCACCGAATGCAGGATGGACTTGCCAGAGGTGAGAATATTCATCACCTCATGCATGGAAAGGCCCGGACGGAACAGATATTCCCCCGCTTTCAAAGCCCCATCCTTTTTGTAGAGGCGCACGCCATATTCAAAAATATGCTTGTTGGAGATGACATTCTGCTGCTCAAGGATGCTTGCAATCGTCACAAGGCCAGTTCCGCGGCTAACCAGAATAGTCTTTTCCTTGGTAAGCGGGCCCGTATCATCAAAAGTCAGCTTGCCGAAATAGAGCATTCCGCCAATCCCGACAATGGCCAGCAGCATAACCGTCAACACAAAATTGGCGAAAACAATAACCGGATGGCGAACAGCCTTGGAGCGCCCAGGAGGCGGTGGAGGCGTGCCCGGCTCAATCGCCTGACGCGGACTTTTAGGCGCCTTAAGAACAGAGCGCTTGGCCTCAGATTCCCTTGCATCTTCTCTATCAGACATGCCGCTCTCTGCCGCAGAAGACTGCTCGCTCGCGGCAAGCTCGGCATCGCCTTGTTTCAAGAGCTCTTCTTTGTTGGTCTCATCAACCATAGTCGCCTCAAATTCCATGAAAATCAGAATGTCAGAGCGCCCTGCGCTCTTTCATCCAATCCGAGATCTTCACCCATCCCTGAGTGCATCTCTCTTCATCACTCACAGGCATTCACCAGATGAGCGCGGTGTCCAACCGATCCTTCAGCCCCAAGGCCAAAGACCGGCACAGTCCGTATCTGTCCTTAAAAGTCCAACATGGCAAAAAAGAGACAGGAGCAACAATCCATCAGCATCTACAAAGCTTAGAAAGCCCTGTTATCGTCACTCAAATGCTGCGCGAAAGTGCCTTGCCTCTTTAGGCCAGATGATCCCTTAATCAGTCGCCTTCATAATCAGCGATGCATTGGTGCCGCCAAACCCGAAGGAATTGGACAAGACCACATTGATCTCTTTTTCCTTGGCCTTATGGGGGACCAGATCAATCTTCGTCTCAACAGATGGATTATCCAGATTGAGCGTTGGAGGCGCGATGTTATCGCGCATAGCCAAGAGAGAGAAAATAGCCTCAACCGCACCAGCAGCCCCCAAAAGGTGGCCAATGGCCGACTTGGTGGACGACATGGTCAGCCCGTCAGCTGCATCCCCAACCAGACGCTCAATGGCCCGCAGTTCAATCTCGTCCCCAAGTGGTGTCGATGTACCATGAGCATTGACATAATCAATCTCGGAAGGGTCAATCTTAGCGCGCTTAAGAGCAGCCGTCATGCAGCGGAATGCGCCATCACCATCTTCCGACGGGGCGGTGATATGATGAGCGTCGCCTGACAGGCCATAGCCAATCACTTCGGCATAAATCTTGGCACCGCGCGCCTTGGCATGCTCATATTCTTCCAGCACAACAATCCCAGCCCCTTCCCCCATCACAAAGCCGTCACGATCTTTGTCATAAGGGCGAGAGCCTTTTTCCGGTGCGTCATTAAAGTTGGTAGAAAGCGCCCGGCAAGCTGCAAAACCGGCGAAAGACAGACGGCCAATAGGAGATTCTGTCCCGCCAGCCACCATCACATCGGCGTCGCCAAGCGCGACAAGACGGGCAGCATCACCAATGGCATGCGCTCCGGTCGAGCAAGCGGTCACCACAGAATGGTTTGGCCCTTTCAGGCCATGACGAATGGATACGTAACCAGATGCCAGATTGATCAAGCGGCCGGGAATAAAGAAAGGACTGATCCGGCGCGGACCTTTTTCCTTGAGCTCGTACGCACCCCTTTCGATACCAAGAAGGCCGCCGATACCAGAGCCGATCATGACGCCAGAAGCAATCTGATCTTCATAGCTCTCTGGCTTCCAGCCAGCGTCCGCCAGCGCTTCATCAGCGGCTGCAATGGCATAGAGGATAAAAGGATCTATCTTGCGCTGTTCTTTAACAGGCATGACATCGTTGGGATTGAATGTGCCGTCGCTACCATCACCAAAGGGCAGCTGACAACCAATTTGGCAAGCGAGATCTTCGTACTCAAAGCCAGTTACTTTTTTCGCACCGCTCTTACCAGCCAGAATGTTTGACCATGTGGTCTCTACCCCATTGCCCAATGGGCTCAACATTCCCAAGCCGGTTACGACAACTCGTCTCATTCTTCACGTCTCCGATCGCCTCGCCTGTCATCACATCCTTTATGACTTTAGGCTGCGCAGTCTTCAAGTCTTCGCTTTCCCCAACCCGACTTCTGCATGCTGTTACGCTTAAATCCGTGGAAAAGCCCTATCAGTGGGGCCTATTTTTTTCAGACTCGCCCAGCTCTTTCAAGACTGAAGCCACCCTCTGTCCATAATTTCGGCACCCATTGGCAAACATTCAGGCACCAAAAGCCGGTCTAACACCCTAGGCAGAGCCTCCCCCCTCACAGGAATTCCAGAATTGGGTTCAGGCCCGGCAGGCACTAAGCACAAAAAATCCGGGCAAGGTTTCCCTTACCCGGATTTTGAAATCGCACAGACGAATAGCAAAGGCCAAAGCCCTGCCCCGCCCTGTAACTGATTAGCCAGCAGCTTTGGTCAGGAAGTCAACTGCATTGCCAACAGTCTGAATGGTTTCAGCTGCATCATCAGGAATTTCAGTGCCGAACTCTTCTTCGAAAGCCATTACCAGCTCTACGGTGTCCAGAGAATCTGCACCCAGATCATCAATGAAAGATGCTTCGTTGGTCACTTTGTCAGCGTCAACGCCAAGATGTTCGATCACGATTTTTTTTACGCGTTCAGCGATATCGCTCATGTTCTTTCCTCAAATTTTACTTCAGCATCAAAGTTTGGAAAAAAGCCTTGCTTTGGCCCAAAGCCGCACCAATCACTTTCCCGATTTTGCATGTCGCCAGCCAGTGCCTTCCTCTTAAGAAGAACCGTCTGGCGTATGGCTTCCGAGCATGTTCAATTCTGCGGCATCTATCCGGCATCATCGAAATTGCGCGGTTGGTAACATACTTTCTTGCGCTTGAGAAGATCTCCTTTGCTTTGGAAAAGCAATCTTCAATCTCCCAAGTGCGTTTTCCTCATCTAATAAACGATATTTAGCCCCACACAAGACCAAATACGACCAGATAGAGGTTAAATCATCGCCATACCGCCATTTACATGAAGAGTCTGGCCGGTCACATAAGCCCCTTCATCACTGGCAAGATAAACGGCTGCTGCAGCAATTTCCTCTGGCGAGCCCATGCGACCTGCAGGAATAGAGCCGTTAATGGCCTCTTTCTGCTTGTCATTGAGCTTGTCTGTCATGGCAGTACGAATAAAGCCCGGCGCGATGGTGTTGGCGGTGATCCCGCGATTGGCCACCTCTTGCGCCAAAGATTTGGTCATACCGATCATGCCCGCCTTGGCTGCGGCATAATTACCCTGCCCCGGATTACCAGTCACCCCAACGATTGAGGTAATGCCGATGATTCGGCCAAAACGGCGCTTCATCATGCCGCGCAGGGCTGCACGGGACAGGCGCATGGCAGAAGTCAGGTTCACATTGATCACCTGATCCCAGTCTTCATCCTTCATCCGCATGAAGAGACCATCACGAGTAATACCGGCATTATTGACCAGAATATCAAGCTGGCCCATGGCAGCTTCTGCATTGCCAACCAGTGAGGCAACGGACTCTGGATCAGACAAGTTGGCAGGAGTTACATGAACGCGCTCACCACCAAGTTTTTGCGCCACGTCTTCCAAAACCTCAACACGGGTACCAGACAGGGCAACAGTTGCCCCTTGCGCATGCAAAGCTGCTGCAATGGCCTCACCAATACCACCGGATGCACCGGTCACAAGCGCTGTTTTGCCGCTTAGATCAAACATTCTCAAAACTCCTCATATCCTTTGCGGATATCTGTATCACGGATATCTGTCTCTTGTAGGTGTCTCTGGGCCAAACTTAAGCCAGCTTTTCCATGGCAGCATCAATATCGCCCGGCTCACCCACATTCACTGTGGCAACACCTTTGGCAATACGCCGCGCCAGACCGGTCAGAACCTTGCCGGTGCCAACCTCGAACAGGCAATCCACACCATTGCCCGCAAGCCATGATACAGATTCAGACCAGCGCACCATGCCGGTTACCTGCTCAACCAGATGCTTGCGAATGGCTTCAGGGTCTTCAACCGGACTTGCCAGAACATTGGCAACCAGTGGCACAGCAGGAGCATTGATGGTGACACCGGCCAGAGCCTCGGCCATAACGTCCGCCGCAGGGGCCATCAAGGCGCAATGGAAGGGTGCGGAGACCGGTAGCAACAAAGCGCGCTTGGCACCTTTTTCCTTGGCAAGATCAGCCGCGCGCTCAATCGCTGCCTTGGCGCCAGAAATCACAACCTGACCGGTGGCATTGTCATTGGCAACCTGACAAACTTCCCCTTGCGCAGCCGCTTCGGCTACTTCAGAGACCTGCTCAATGGTCAGGCCAAGCACAGCCGCCATGGCCCCTTCCCCAACAGGTACAGCGCTCTGCATGGCGTCGCCGCGTGTTCTCAAAAGGCGTGCAGTATCAGACAGGCTCAGGGCACCAGAGGCCGCAAGGGCAGAATATTCCCCCAAGGAATGGCCCGCGACGTAAGACACCTTGTCAGCCAGCACAAGGCCCTTGTCTTCCATCACGCGCAAAGCAGCAATGGAGGCCGCCATCAAGGCAGGCTGGGCATTGCGGGTCAGGGTCAATGTTTCGATGGGACCGGACCACATAATGTCAGAGAGCTTTTCGCCCAGAGCATCATCCACTTCTTCATAGACAGCTCGTGCCACAGCAAACTCATCTGCCAGCGCCTTACCCATGCCAACAGCCTGGCTACCCTGTCCCGGGAATGTGAATGCAATACTCATATGCTCCATCCTTGCCTTTTGCAGCTTATCTCTAATCTGTTCTGTCCCTGTCATTGCATGACAAGACAGCATCTGCCGTGATTTATGTCACAATCGGGCAGTGTCAAGAACAGATCCTTCATGGGTTTGATTGGCCACTATGGAGCAAAGAGTCAAGGCTTTCAGCATCCCTGCACCCAATTACCGGACTTTAAGAGTTGAAAACCCCTTGTCCGGATGGCATCAAACGCGCCCGTATCTTTGCCAAAAGCGGCAAATCGCGCCCTTTGCCTTTGGCTGACTTTGAAAGAAGCCCATTTAGCGCATTATTTCATGCATAAAGACGGCATTTCCCTTGCACTTGAGGAAAATTGCGGTATAAGACGCCGGTCAGCTTGGCTTAGGCCGAGGGCTGAAGGGAAGACTATTGCCCAATTCATGCTGTTCTATAACGTCGTGAGTTGGATTTAATAGTAGGCTCGAATAAACGATCCGCCTTCCTGTGTCCTCGCTCTTGAAAGCGAATAATTTTAAAAAGCCTTGTCATTCATGAGGCTTTTTAGAGGCTTTGCGCCAGTCAAGACGACAGATGATGACAACACTAAATGACAAGGCAGGAAAAATGGCGCTGTATGAGCACGTTTTCCTTGCTCGCCAGGACATTTCTCAGCAGCAGGTTGAGACTCTGGTAGAGCATTACAAAACCCTGATCTCCGAAGCTGGTGGTTCCATCGGCAAGGTTGAATATTGGGGTCTGAAATCCATTGCATATCGCATCAACAAAAGCCGCAAAGCACATTATGTTCTGATGAACATCGATTCCGGTGCCGACGCTGTTGCTGAAATGGAGCGTCAGATGCGTCTTAATGAAGACGTGATGCGTTTCATGACCATTCGTGTTGAAGAGCATGAAGAAGATCAGTCTGTCATGATGCAGAAGCGTGATCGTGATGATCGCCGTGGTGATCGTGGTGATCGCGGTGGCCGTCCTCCTCGTGGCCCTCGCCGCGATGCAGAAAAACCAGCTGAATAAGGAGCAAGTATCATTTCTGGAGCACGTCGTCCTTTCTTCCGTCGTCGCAAAACTTGCCCTTTCTCCGGCGAGAATGCACCGAAAATCGATTACAAAGACACACGTCTTCTGCAGCGCTACATTTCCGAGCGCGGCAAAATCGTTCCTTCCCGTATCACAGCAGTTTCTGCCAAAAAACAGCGTGAGCTGGCTCGTGCCATCAAACGCGCTCGTTTCCTGGGCCTGCTGCCATACGTTATCAGCTAATCTCTAGCTGACAGAATAGTCTCAAATGGCCGCACCCCTCATTGAGAGATGCGGCCATTTGAAATCCCTGAAATCTGATTTTTAAAAATCAAAGCTTTCAGGCCTTGCAGAATTTTCGTTGGGATACGGCAGTGTGACCGGTCTCTAACCGCCTTGAGAGCCAAGCGGGACAGCAGGATTAATGAACCAGTATCTTTTCATCGGTGTTGCAGCAGGTTTAGGCGCTGCGCTTCTTAATCTCTCCGGTTATTCCGGCGGGACGGTGGGCTTTGGTTTCATTCTGGTCCTCCTCTCTTCCCTGCCCCTGATGATTGCCGCCCTTGGTTGGGGCTCTTTCTCGGGTTTGATCGCCGCTCTCACATCGGGCATCACCCTTGCACTGGTGTTTGACCTGCAAGCAGGCTTCCTGTTCTTTCTTCTCAATAGCTTGCCTGCCTTTTGGATAGCTCATCTGGTTGGCCTGAACCGCCAGGATGGCGACGGCGAAGACGCACAGACAATCTGGTATCCGCTCGGCTCTGTCTTGATGTGGATCTGTTCCATCGTCTCTGTGGCCACCATGGCCATGTTCATTCCTTTTGGCTTCAGTCTGGAGAAATATCGCGACACGATCTCCACGCTGATGAGCAAAATCTATGCAAGCGGCGGAACCGCTCGCACGCCTTCGGGTGAGGAACTGAACCTTGAATGGATGGTGGATCTGGTGGCCAAAATGGCACCAACCATTTCCAGCATCATGCTGGTGCTGTCCATCGTCATCACCCTTTATCTTGCTGCCAAAATCACCCAGATGTCCGACCGTCTGGCGCGTCCATGGCCTGATCTGCACCAGATCACCTTGCCGCTTTCCGCTGCAATCATCTTTCTGGTTGCGCTGGTCATCAGCACCTTTGAAGGCTTGCTCGGGGTTTTCGCCCAGATTGTCGCTTCCAGCTTTGGCGCAGGCTTGCTGCTGGTCGGTCTGTCCGTTCTGCATTACATCACCCGCAACAGTGCCTCTCGCGGCGCGCTGCTTTGGGGGGCCTATTTTCTTCTGATTGTCTTTGGATGGCTGGCCATTGCTCTGGTCATGCTGGGGGCAGCAGAAATTCTCGTTCAGGTCCGGAACCGCTTTCCAAAGGATCCGGACCCCAATCAATCCAAAGCCTAAAGCTTTGCATGCAACAACGACCTGCCCGATCGGGCACGGGTCACAAGGAGATTAAAATGGAAATCATTTTGATGGAACGCATCGCCAAACTCGGTCAGATGGGCGATATCGTAAGCGTACGTGACGGTTATGCACGTAACTACCTGCTGCCACAGGGTAAAGCTATCCGTGCCAACGCTGCCAACAAAGCTCGTTTTGAAGCAGAGCGCGCTCAGCTGGAAGCCCGCAATCTGGAAGCCAAGAGCGAAGCCGAAGCACTGGCAGAACGCATTGGCGAGAAAACTGTTGTTCTCATCCGCGCCGCTTCCGAAACCGGCCAGATGTACGGCTCCGTCTCCACTCGCGATCTGGCCACTGCCATCAGCGAAGACGGCCTGACCATCGACCGCACCCAGGTTTCTCTGGCTCGTCCGATCAAAACCCTCGGCCTGCACGAAGTTACTCTGGTTCTGCATCCAGAAGTCGAACTGACTGTGACCGCTAACGTTGCCCGTTCCGAAGACGAAGCAGAGCGTCAGGCAGCTGGTGAAGATGTAAACGTAACCGAGCGTGACGAAGGCTTCGAGTTTGAAGAAGATCTGGAGCTGGATGAAGAGCTTCTGGAAGAAATCGAAGGCGAAGAAGAAGAAGCAACCGAAGAAGAAGCTGAATAAGCCTCTCTTTGCGCGTCTTTTTGCGCTTTCATTCTACAAGATCAAAGGTCCGCCCCTCACGGGTGCGGGCCTTTTTTTATCTGTTACTGCGCCTTATTTTGCACCCTTGCGAACAGAAACGATTCTCTTCTCTGTCCAGTAGATTCGCTACAAATTGCCACAAAAAGAAATCCCCCTGTTGATTGCCGTGCAAAGCCAAAATCCATCTTTTCAAGCCCCCAAAGCTATGGCTATTTAGAGATCCACTCCAAACAATGAGGCCTGTTTGATGGATAGCGCACCCAAGCTCGACACCTCTGCCGCCACAACGCGGCATGCTCCGCACAATCTGGAAGCGGAACAACAATTGCTGGGCGCGATTCTGGTCAATAACGAGACATTCTATCGGGTGTCGGACTTTTTGGAGCCCCATCACTTCTTCGACCCCAATTTGCGCGAAATCTACGAAAAGGCGGCAACCTTGATCCGTGCGGGCAAAATTGCGTCGCCCATCACGCTCAAAACTTTCTTTGCCGGTGATTACACCATCGCCGATATGCCGGTTGCGCAATATTTGCTGCGCCTGACCTCACAGGCAACCTCCATCATCAATGCCGAGGATTACGGCCTTTTGATCATGGATCTGGCAACCCGCCGCGATCTCATCCAGATCGGCACCGATGTGGTCAATATCGCCTATGACGCCCCCATCGACATGCCCCCGCGCACCCAGATCGAAGATGCGGAGCGGCGCTTGTTCGGCCTTGCAGAAAAAGGGCGCTCCGACAGCGGCTTCCAGTCCTTTGCCTCAGCTGCGACCGAAGCCATCGAAATGGCGGAAGCCGCCTATAAGCGCGATGGCCAGCTATCGGGCATCTCTACCGGCCTTAAAGATCTCGATCTCAAAATGGGTGGCCTGCAACATTCGGATTTGATCATCCTTGCCGCTCGTCCTGCGATGGGTAAAACCTCGCTGGTGACGAACATCGCCTATAATGTTGCCAGCGCTTATATGTCCGAAGAGCAGCCGGACGGCACCTTGAAGACCACAAATGGCGGGGTTGTCGGCTTCTTCTCGCTCGAGATGTCTGCCGAACAGCTCGCCACCCGTGTGATTGCCGAGCAAGCCATGGTGTCATCGGAGAAAATTCGCCGTGGTAAGGTTGATCAGGAAGAGTTTGCACGCATCGCTGCCAAAGCGCAGGAAATGCAGATCACTCCGCTCCATATTGACCAGACGGGTGGCATCTCCATCGCCCAGTTGGCGGCCCGTGCCCGCAGGCTGAAACGCCAGCGCGGCCTTGATCTGCTGATCGTTGACTATTTGCAACTTCTCTCCGGCTCCTCCTCCAAAGCCTCGCAAGGCCGCGTGCAGGAAATTACCGAAATCACCACCGGCCTCAAAGCTTTGGCCAAGGAACTGGCAGTGCCGATCATCGCCTTGTCCCAGCTTTCGCGTCAGGTAGAGGCAAGGGACGACAAACGCCCGCAGCTCGCTGACCTTCGCGAATCCGGCTCCATCGAGCAGGATGCCGACGTTGTGGTCTTCATTTACCGCGAAGAATATTATCTTGCCCGTCAGGAACCAAAACCCAACACGGAAGAATTCTTTGCATGGCAAGCCGAAATGGAACGCGCCATGGGCAAGGCTGAAATCATCATCGCAAAACAGCGTCACGGCCCCACCGGCATTGTTCCTGTGTCATTCACACCAGAATTTACGCGCTTTGCAGATCTCGCCCATGACGATTATATTCCCGACAGCTATGAATAAAGCTGTCTTGACCCAATACAAGCAATGAGATCAATCATGTCTGCGTCTGAACAAGCATCTGAGACACTGCCTCTCCCCTCTTCTGCGGCACCATCACAAGCTGTGGCAGGCTCAGAGCTCTCCATTGATCTTGGCGCTTTGGCCGAGAATTATCGCTTTCTTGCCAATCAGAACAGCGATGTGGCTTGCTCTGCGGTCATCAAGGCTGATGCCTATGGTCTGGGGGTAGAGCAAGCAGCGCAAACCTTATGGGATGCAGGCTGCACCACTTTCTTTGTCGCCCTGCCGCAAGAAGGAGCCCGCGCCCGCGCCGCTCTTCCCACCGCAACCATTTATGTGCTCAATGGACTGTTTGGCGAAGAGTGTGCTGCCTTCTATCACAGCCACACTCTGCGCCCTGTCATTGGCTCGTTGGCCGAGCTTGAGGACTGGCAGACCTATTGCACCAAGGTGGGCGAAAAGCTTCCCTGCGCCCTTCATTTCGATACAGGCATGAACCGCTTGGGCATGGGCATGGCGGAAGCTGAAAAGCTCTCCCGCTCTCTTGGCGAAACTGATGAAAACGGGACGATCTTGGATGATTGCACCGTCAGCCTCGTTATGAGCCATCTTGCCTGCGCAGATGAGCCTTATCATTCGCTCAACACCCAGCAGCTTGATCGCTTCCGCGCCATCCGTGCTCTCTTCCCGGACTGCCCGGCATCGCTGGCCAATTCAGCAGGCATCTTTCTAGGGCCAGATTATCATTTTGATCTGATGCGCCCCGGCATCGCCCTTTATGGCGGTCAGGCTGTCGGCAACCATCCCAATCCCATGAAGCCAGTGGTCACGCTGACCAGCCGCATTCTCGACATCCGCTATGTACCCAAGGACCAATCGGTCAGCTATGGTGCCGCCCAAGTCACCAAGCGCGAAAGCCGCGTTGGAATCTTAAGCGCAGGCTATGCCGATGGATATCTGCGCTCTGCTGGCAGCACCGACAGCAAAACCGGAGCCCATGTTTGGCTCAAGGGCTATAGCGCCCCCATCATCGGCCGCGTCACCATGGATCTGATCATGGTGGATCTGACCGATTTGCCCAATGGACTTGCCAAGCGCGGTATGAAGGTGGAATTGTTCGGCCCCAATATCGCCATTGATGATGTCGCCGCAAGCGCTGGCACCATCGGCTATGAATTACTGACAAGCCTTGGCGCCCGCGCTTTGCGGCACTATCTTCCAGCCTGACGCTCAACGCTTTTTTCGCTTCGTTGTTCCTGACCTTTTCGCATTTGCCCTTCGCAAAGGACCATCACATTATGGCCAGAAAGAAATCTACCTTTGTCTGCCAGTCCTGCGGTGCAGTCTCTACTCGCTGGGCCGGCAAATGCGAATCTTGCGGCGAATGGAACAGCATTTCAGAAGAAGTGGAAGGCGCGGGCATTGGCGGCTCTCCCAAAACCATTCGCTCCAAATCAGGGCGCGTGGTTGAACTGGTCTCCCTTGCCGGACAAGACCAGCCAGAGCCGCGCATCACAACGGGCGTGCAAGAGCTTGATCGGGTCACCGGCGGCGGCTTTGTCAAAGGCTCTGTCTTGCTGCTTGGGGGCGATCCGGGCATTGGCAAATCCACCTTGCTCATTCAGGCCTCCGCCGCTTTGACCCAGCAAGGTCACAAGGTTGTCTATATCTCGGGCGAAGAAGCCATCGATCAGGTGCGCCTGCGCGCAAGACGTCTGGGACTGGCCGAGGCCAATGTGCAATTGGCCGCAGAAACCAGTGTGGAAGACATCCTCACCACCCTGACCGCCAGCACCGCTCCCGATCTGGTTGTCATCGATTCCATCCAGACCTTGTGGACAGACAGCGCCGACAGCGCACCGGGCACGGTGACACAGGTCCGCGCCTCGGCCCAAGCCATGATCCGCTATGCCAAACAGACCGGAGCCGCTGTTATTCTGGTGGGCCATGTTACAAAAGACGGCCAGATTGCAGGCCCCCGAGTTGTCGAGCATATGGTCGACGGGGTGCTGCATTTTGAAGGCGATGGCGCTCACCAGTTCCGTATTTTGCGCGCCAACAAAAACCGCTTTGGCCCCACCGATGAAATCGGCGTCTTTGAAATGACCGGCTCTGGCCTTACGCAAATTGCCAACCCGTCCGCCATGTTTTTGGGCGAGCGTAACACCTCCACCCCCGGTGCTGCTGTCTTTGCCGGCATCGAAGGCTCCCGCCCGCTTCTGGTGGAAATTCAGGCTCTTGTGGCCCAAAGCGCCCTTGGCACCCCCCGCCGCGCAGTGGTTGGCTGGGATACGGCTCGCCTCTCCATGGTTCTTGCGGTGCTAGAGGCCCATTGCGGCGTGCGCCTTTCAAGCCATGACATTTATCTCAATGTCGCAGGCGGCATGAAAATTACCGAGCCTGCTGCCGACCTCGCGGTTGCTGCCGCCCTTGTCTCGTCGCTGGCCGGGGTCGCCCTGCCTGCCGAATGTGTCTATTTCGGCGAGGTCAGCTTGTCAGGAGCCGTGCGCCCCGTCTCCCATGCCACATCACGAATCAAGGAATCCTCCAAATTGGGCTTTGCCAATGCCGTCATTCCACAGGCATCGCAAAAGACTGCAAAAACCAAGGATCTCAACCTCTCGGGCATAGAAACCCTGACCGAACTTGTAGCTCGCATTGCAGCCGGATCAAATTTTGACCATAGTAATGACGAATGAAGCCGGATAGCCGCTGAAAAGCCTTGAGAGACGCGCTTCAAAGCCCTATAGAACACACATACCGGATGACTAACCACAGGATACCACTCTGATGCCGATCACACTCCTTGATGGGGTCTTTCTCATTGTTCTGTTGATCTCTGCCTTTCTGGCTATGATCCGCGGGTTTGTCCGTGAAGTTCTATCCATTGGCGCTTGGCTTGCAGCCGCCTTTGCGACCATTTATCTGTTCGATAGTCTGCTGCCCATCGTGCAGGGATATCTGCCTCATCCGCTGATGTCCCAGATCGCAACCGCTGTGGGCATTTTCCTGATCACTCTGATCATCGTCTCCTTCATCACCATCCAGATTTCCGACTTCGTGCTTGATAGCCGCATTGGGGCGCTTGACCGCACATTGGGATTTGTTTTTGGTGCCTTGCGCGGAGCCATTCTGATGGCTGTTGCCATGATCTTCTTCAACTGGTTTGTGCCAGAAGACCGGCAGCCCAACTGGGTCTCCCAGGCAAAGGCAAAGCCTCTTTTGAACAATGTCGGCGAAAAACTGATCAACCTGTTGCCCGAAGATCCTGAAGAGCAGCTGATGGAAAAACTCAAAGAGCGCAAGAATAACAACTCCGGCAGTTCGACAAACAATACCAGCTATAAGAGCAATCAGGCCAAAGAGCTGGATCAGCTGGTCACCAAATCCCGTCAGTCAAACTAGTTTTTCACGCTCGCAACTAAAAGCTAGCTGACCAAACAAGATTGACTGCGCTATCAGAGCCCTGATGCAGTTTCATTTGGCCAAACACCCTGCTCAAATGGACACAAAAGCATCAGTAAAAGTGAGGCCCCGAGCGGTAAAAGCGTCTTTGCCGCGCAAGGGCCGAGAAGACAGGCCATCCAGACTTGGGCTGGCATCTGGCATTTCACGACCTGCAAAGGACCGCAAGCATGACGGATTTGAGACACACCCCGGCATCGTCTCAACCTTCTCCAATTCAAGACGATGATTGGAGCATGGATGGTGATACATTGCACGAAGAGTGCGGTGTTTTTGGTATTCACAATGCACCTGACGCTTCTGCTTTGACGGCCCTTGGCCTCCATGCCCTGCAGCATCGCGGGCAGGAAGCAGCAGGGATCGCCACCTATGATGGCGATCAATTCCATCTTGAGCGTAAATTTGGTCTTGTTGGCGACAATTTCTCCGATACCCAGACCATGGAGCGCCTGAAAGGCACCGCAGCCATTGGTCACGCCCGCTATTCCACGGCTGGCGGCGCCGCCCTTCGCAATGTGCAGCCGCTCTTTGCCGAGCTGGATGGCGGCGGCATTGCCGTGGCCCATAATGGCCAATTCACCAATGCCATGACCCTGCGCCGCTCGCTGATCAAGCGCGGTGCAATCTTCCAGTCAACATCAGATTCAGAAGTGGTGCTGCAGCTCATCGCCAAAAGCCGCGAAAGCAACATTGTTGACCGCTTCATTGATGCTATCCGCCAGATGGAAGGCGGCTATGCGCTGGTTGCCCTGACCCGCAAAAAGCTGATTGGGGCCCGCGACCCGCTTGGCATCCGTCCGCTGGTTCTGGGCGACCTCAACGGCTCCCCCGTGCTTGCATCCGAGACCTGCGCCCTGGACATGATTGGTGCAGAATTCATCCGAGAGATTGAAAATGGCGAAGTCGTTGTTTGCACCGAGGAAGGCGTTAAAAGCTATCGCCCCTTCCCCAAACAACCAGCTCGTCTGGATATCTTTGAATATATCTATTTCTCTCGCCCGGATTCCTTCATTGCTGGCCGCTCGGTTTATAACGTGCGCAAGGCGATGGGCCATGAACTGGCCAAAGAATTGCCAATTGATGCGGATGTGATTGTCCCCATTCCGGATTCTGGCGTGCCTGCCGCCCTTGGCTATGCGCAAGGCACCAATATCCCGTTTGAGTTGGGCATTATCCGTAACCATTATGTTGGGCGGACCTTCATTGAACCAACCCAGCAGATCCGCGCCCTTGGCGTCCGCCTCAAGCATTCTGCCAACCGGGCGGTTGTTGAAGGCAAACGCATTGTGCTGGTCGATGACAGCCTTGTGCGCGGCACCACCTCTTCCAAGATTGTGGCCATGATGCGTGATGCCGGAGCAACCGAGGTTCACCTGCTTCTTGCAAGCCCGCCCATCACTTATTCTGACTATTACGGCATTGATACGCCAGAGCGCGAAAAACTACTGGCCGCCCAATATGATCTGGAAGGCATGCGCAAATATATCGGTGCAGATTCCCTTGGTTTCATTTCCATTGACGGCATCTACCGCGCCTGCGGATATGAGGGGCGCAACAACGATGCACCGCAATTCACCGATCATTGCTTCACCGGTGACTATCCAACCGCTCTGGTGGATGTAGATGCGGCCGAAAACCACAGGTCCAAGGCCTTGCTGGTTGAAACGGATTAAGCTTTAAGCTCTGAAAGGCTCGGAACACTCTCCGGGCCTTTTCCCTCTTAAGCCAAGCGCGCAGCGCGCCTTGCCAAAGCGGAAGATAGAAGATGACAGAGAAAAAACTGGACGGGCGTATTGCCGTTGTCACCGGGGCCTCGCGCGGCATTGGTTGGCATGCTGCGCTTGAGCTGGCCCGTGAAGGCGCCCATGTGATTGCCATTGCCAAAACCGTTGGCGCTCTGGAAGAGCTGGACGACAATATCCAGAAAATGGGCGGCTCAGCCACGCTAGTGCCCCTCGATATTATGGATGGTGACGGCATTGATCGTTTGGGCGCTGCCATCTTCGAGCGCTGGGGCAAGCTCGATATTCTTTTGGGCAATGCAGGACAGCTCGGTGCCATCACCCCGTTGGGCCATGCCGATCCGGTCAAGGATTGGGACAAGGTGCTGGGGGTTAATCTCACTGCCAATTACCGCCTCCTGCGGTCGCTTGATCCGCTCCTGCGCCGCTCAGATGCAGCACGCACCCTTTTCATGACCTCAGGCGCCCCCCATAAATGCAAAGCCTTCTGGGGCGTTTATTCCGTCTCCAAAGCAGGGCTAGAGGCTCTAGTGCGCACCTATGCAGCCGAGACGCAAAATCTGGGCGTGAAAAGCAATTGCTTTAATCCCGGACCGGTCCGCACCGGCATGCGAGCCAAAGCAATGCCGGGGGAAGATCCAAACACCTTGCCAGAACCATCCAGTCTTGCGCCGCATATTGTAAAATGCCTGCTTCCGGAATGCGAAGAAAATGGCCGGATGTTCGATTTCCCAAGCTTAAGCTGGAAGGATTATGGCAGCCCGGTCATTGATTAGCGTCTGTCGCAAAAGATCACATCAACACAGAGCAACAGAATAACAAAACCCCGGTCAGATCACTCTGCCGGGGTTTTGCTTTGTCTTTTGCCAGGATACGTCACTGGACAGAAGGCCGGAGCCTATTGCGCTGGTTCCGCAGCCTTTTCAGCCTGCACCAAAAAGCCCTCTTCATCCTTTTCAAGCGCTTGCCGCAAGCGCTCTTGCGCTTCACTCGCCTCGCGCTGCCGATCCCACATGGAAGCATAAAGCCCCTTTTGTTCAAGAAGATCGGCATGCTTGCCGCGCTCCTTGATCTGGCCCTGCTCCAGCACGATAATTTCATCTGCATTGATCACTGTCGACAGGCGATGGGCAATCACCAGCGTCGTGCGGTTTTTGGACACCTGATCAAGCGCTGACTGGATTTCCTGCTCGGTATGGCTATCAAGGGCCGAGGTTGCTTCATCCAGCACCAAAATAGGCGGCGATTTGAGAATGGTACGGGCAATTGCAACGCGCTGTTTCTCACCACCTGAGAGCTTCAGGCCGCGCTCGCCAACCTCTGTGTCAAATCCATCCGGCAAACTGCGGATAAAGTCAGACACCTGAGCCATAGCCGCCGCTTCCTCAATCTGGGCCATGTCGGCATCAGGTTTCCCATAGCTGATATTATAGCGAAGGCTATCGTTAAACAGCACCGTATCTTGCGGCACCATGCCAATATTCTTGCGCAGGCTTTGCTGGCGAACATGGCGCAGATCCTGCCCGTCAATTTCAATTGCCCCGGCTATTACGTCATAAAAACGGAACAAAAGCCGCGAAATGGTTGATTTGCCCGCACCCGACGGCCCAACAATGGCAACCGTTTTGCCCGCCGGCACCGTAAAACTCACTCCTTTTAGAATGGGGCGCTCTTCATCATAATGAAACTGCACATCTTTAAAGGCGATCTCACCGCCCTTAATATCAATCGCCTCAGCTGACGCTTCATCCACCACTTCCGGATTTTGCCGCAAAAGCGAGAACATGGCTTCAAGATCCACCAGACCCTGCTTGATTTCGCGATGCAAAAAGCCAAAGAAATTAAGCGGAATAAAAAGCTGCATCAAAAGGGCATTGATCAGAACAAAATCGCCCAAAGTCTGGCTTCCATCCATCACCGCCCGTGCAGACAAAGCCATACAGAGCGCCATGCCAAGCGAGAAAATGGTGATCTGGCCAAAATTCAGCCAGGCAAGTGAAATCCAGGTGCGAATGGCGGACTTTTCATAGGATGCCATAGAGACATCAAACCGACGGGCTTCCAGCTCCTCATTGCCAAAATATTTGACCGTCTCGAAGTTGAGCAAACTATCAATAGCCTTGGAATGGGCTTCATTATCGGATTCGTTCATCTCGCGGCGAATATCAATGCGCCACGAACTGACCTTCGCCGAGAACCAGATATAAAAGACAACAAGAGAAACAACGATAGCAAGATAAGTAAAATCAAACTGATAAGCAATCACCACAGCCATCATGATAAATTGCAGCAAAGTGGGGAAAGCCGACAAAATGGTATGGCGCACCACCGATTCAATGCCTTTGGTGCCCCGCTCGATAACCCGGCTGAGCCCCCCTGTGCGCCGCTGCAAATGAAAGCGCAGCGACAGGTTATGCATATGCCGGAATGTCTCGTTGGAGAGCTTACGGACCGCATATTGCCCAACCTTGGCAAAAATCCCGTCGCGCAATTGCTCAAGACCGACATTGGTGATCCGGCCCAAGCCATAAGCCATCACCAGCATGACCGGCACGCTAAGCCAAGCCACCATGCCAACACCGTCAGCAGCGCTCGGGTCTGCCAAAGCATCGGTTGCCCATTTAAAAAAGTAAGGCGTAAACACATTGGCCATTTTGCCCGCAAGCAACGCGAGCATGGCAAAGCCAACCCGGCGCTTTAGGTCCTCACGCTCCGATGGCCAAATATAGGGCCACAAATTGCGCAAGGTCTGGACCATCGGCGCTTCTGCCTTCACTTCAGCCCCCTTAGGGCTTGCCTGATCCGTTTGATTCTGTGCTGGCTTCTGTGCCATTCATATAGTCCTTTAAGGGTGGATAGATGCCACCAAATGCCGCCAAGATGCAGAGGGAAAAGCAGCAAAAACTGCTTAGTCCTTGCTCTCAAGTTCGCGTAATTGGTCAAAGAATTGCGCGCTCTGGTCCTGATACCAAGCCAGTTTTTCCCGGTTCAGCTTGTAATGATTGCGCATGCCGGAAGGGACTGGCTCAATGAACCCCACTTCCCGCAAAACTTTCAGATGCTGGGAGACCGTAGATTGCGCCAAAGGCAAATCGGAACAAATATCACCACAGCAGCTTTGCTGGCATTGCCCCAAGGCCGAGAGGATCATAAGTCGCGCCGGATGGGACAAAGCCTTGTGCGCACTGGCAAGAGCATGAAACTGGGCTCCAAACCCGCCGCTACATCCCTCATATGTGCCCTCGCCCGCACAGATGATCGTCTTTTCAGGATCAAGCTCCATGACAGCCCGCCTTTTTGCATTGGTAAGATCGACAAAATATCGCCAGCACCATCACATTCAGCGCGGCACTGACAATTTCATCGTAAAGTTACGATCAAAATAGAGTGAAAACAATCGTATTTCAACGATTAAATCGTATTTTTACGATATAATCTCTTTAGGCAAGAACTAAGGTCAGGACCCACCCAAACAAAAAAGCCCTCTTGCATAAGAGGGCCTTTTTAATTTTCTAGATCAGAATGAGCCGGATAATCAGCTCATCAAGCTTTTAGGATTCGCCAGCAGATGGCGCTTCGACAGCATCAAAATTCTGCTCCCATCCTTCTTCTCCATCAGGCAGATCAAAGACCTGACCAGGATAAATCCAGTGAGGATCACGGATCTGGCCGGTATTGTTGTCATAGATGGTGGAATAGCGATAACCGGCGCCATAAACACGGCGGGCAATTTCCCAAAGATTGTCACCACGGCGGATAATCACCTTCTTGGAGCCGCTGGCCTGAGAAGCGATTGTCGTCTGGGATGAAGCCTGATCGCTGGCATTGCCATCACTGGCAGGCGCTTTGCCCTCTTCTTGGGAAGAAGCTGGCGTTGTAGTGCCCTCAGAGGCTGCACTTTCTACCGGTTTGGCTTTTTTCTCAAAAGTAACCTGAGCACGCTTGAGCACTTCACCACTTGCGGCATCAATCAAATCAACCCGCACATCATGGGAGCCAATTTCGAGCTTGATAGGACCATCAAAAAGGAAATTGCCACCATCACCACTTTCGCTGTCGCTCAGCGGGCGATTGTCAACATAGAGGCGAACCTTGGAGCCAGCTGGCTTGGCATCCCCTGCCACGAACAGCACATCCCCTTCAAGCTCAATAGCCTTGATTGCAAGCTCGGTTGCCATAGCGGCTTTATTGGCAGCCATTGCAGCTTCCTCAGCCTTCTTTTTGGCTTCAGCTGCTTCCATCGCAGCCTTTTCGGCAAGAGCTGCAGCTTCCTTTTGCTTTTCAGCTTCTTCCTGTGCAGCTTTCTCAAGCTTGGCCTGCTCTTCCAGCTTGGCTTTTTCAGCCTCGGCAGCAGCTTTTAGCGCCAGTTCAAGTTCGGCTTTTGCCTTTGCTTCAGCCTCTTGATTGGCTTCAGCAGCTTGCTGAGCAGCCTTTTTAGTATTGTCAGCCTGCTTGCTGATATTTGCCAGAACTTTGGACGCTTCACCCGGCTGGCTTTCAATCACCAACAGCTCGCCCCCCTCTTCAGGGATCGCAACGGCAATATTGGATTTGGACAGAACTGCAGCAGCGCCTTCTTTGGCTTTGGCAGCCAGACTGAGATCATGAGCGCCTTTTTTCAAAGCCTCTTCCAGCACCATAACCCAAGCACCGGTCTCATCCGCCTGCGCTTTGGCGATAACCGACGTGCCGTCCATCAACTCAACCAGAGCGCCCGGCTCGGCTTTACCGGCCACAACAGTATTGCCATCAGGATCAACACGCACAACGTCAAAACTTGGAACGCTACCGGTGACAGTCTCGTCGGCCTTCTCAGAAACAGGAGCTTCTTTACTGTCAGAGGCGTCCTCAGCTTTTGCACTCTCCTTGCTTTCAGCTGTCTTAGTGCTTGCTGCCTCCGGCTTGGCCGCCATTTCATCAGAAGACTTCTTGGCAGTGCTTTCTGCCTTGTCTTCGCTTTGCTGCGTCTCGGCTTTGTCGGCCACCTCGGGAGTGGTCTTGTCTTCAGCGCTTTGAGAAGCTGTCTCTTCAGCTTTCTTATCAGCAGCAGGAGAGGTTTCAGTTTTGGCAGGAGCGCTTGTCTTGGCAGGCTCTTTTGCTTTATCGGGAACGGATGCCAAACCGGCTGGAGCCGTCTGGCTCTGGCTTTGAACGGTCTTGTCCTCGCCCTTTAGCCCCAGTTTTTCACCAAAGCCAAACCAGGCAATAACAGCGCCTGCCCCTACCACGAAAAGAGTAGCCAATAACGATTGATTTTTCATTGTCTGTCACACTTCGTATACTTGTGGCAGCCCTTGCAAGCCGCTCCATATTGCCTTGATATTGCCTTGCCACACCTGGTTGTTTCTCCTGCGGCTCAAAATATAGGACAGGCAGCAAGAGTCCCCAAGTTTTCCTAGGGTTTCCCTATCCTGTTTTTGCACTATGAGCAAGGGCACAGGCGTTTTTCACCAAATCCGGCTTGACGCACACAGCCACCAATGCCACTTAAATCCCTATGGCAAATTTAAAAAGAATCTGCGTTTATTGCGGCTCTGGAGCAGGAACAGATCCTGCCTATGCCGCAGCAGCAAAAGTGCTGGGCCAGTCACTCGCCGAGCATGAGATAGAATTGGTCTATGGCGGCGGCTCGATTGGCCTAATGGGCATCACCGCACAAAGCGTTATTGATCATGGCGGCAAGGTCACCGGCATCATACCCGGCTTTCTGAAAGAGCGGGAAGTAATGCTCGATGCTGCCCATGAATTGATCATCACAGAGGATATGCACGAGCGCAAACGCAAGATGTTTGACTGTGCGCAAGCCTTTGTGGCGCTGCCGGGCGGCATTGGCACTTTGGAAGAGCTGGTGGAAATGCTCACATGGGCCCAGCTTGGCCAACATAAAAAACCGGTTCTGCTGGCCAATATCAACGGCTTTTGGGATCCGCTCATCAGCTTGCTTGATCATATGCGCGAAGAAGAATTCATTCGCGGCGGCATGGAAGTCAACCATCTCTCAACGAGCGATGCTCATGCCATTGTGCCCATGCTGCGCGACGCGGCAAGCGCCTTGGACGAGATGGCGCTTGATGACGGATGCAGCAACGAGCCTTTGAACAAATTCTGATCTCTTTGATCTTTTGATCCAAAATGGGGCGTTCCTATAGGTAGATACGAAATGCCCCATTTTCTCTCCTCCCACACCACCATCAGTGAGATTTAAGTCCATGAACCAAATGGCTGCCATTGGTATTGCCACGGCTTTGGCTGTTGGCCTTTCCATCGGGTTTCAAGGTATTTTTGCAGCGCGCCTTAGCATGTCTGACAGCGCGGTGAATTCCGGCATGCTCATCATCCTTGTGGGCGGCATTCTTGCGGCAATGCTCTTTGCAGTCCTTATTCCCACCGGCCATCTCTCCATTTCCGCTTTCACGCCAGAGCGGACAATCGCCCTGCTCTTTTGTGCGGTCGCAGGCATTATCATTGTCTCGGGTTCCGCCTTTGCCTTTGCCAAAATCAGCCCCGCTGCAGCGGTCGCGCTCATCATCTTTGGGCAAATGTCATTAGCGCTTGCCGCTGACTATTTTGGCTGGACCGGTCAGGAGCCCCAGCCCATTGACCTGCGCCGCATCGGCGGATTGGCAATGCTGGTTGCGGCGATCTGGATGTTGATCCCCAATTCAGATCAGTAAGGCCGCCCCAAAGGACCGAGCAAAACCAAATAGAAAAGGCGATCTCTTATGGCCATGTGCGCAAAAGAGATCGCCTTTTTATTGATCGGCATCATCGGCCCAAGCGGTCAGGCAATTTGGTGTTTCTTACCCCGCCTTTGTTTAAGGCTATCAAACACATAAATTGCCACAGACAGCCAGATCAGACAGAAACTGACAAGCTTGCCTGCTGTCACCGCTTCCCCCAGCACAAAGACAGCCAGCACCAGCTGAATGGTTGGGTTCATATATTGCAGCACGCCCAAGGTAGACAGCCGCAGGCGCTTGGCCGCAGCTGAAAACCACAAAAGCGGGAAATAGGTGGCAATACCAGTGAGAACCAACAAAATGGTCGTTGTCCAATCCCCGGCAAACAAATGCCCGGAACCGCTGGTCTGCACAAACAGGATATAGCCCAAGGCAAAGGGCGAGACCAATACCAGCTCAACCAGAAGCCCCAGATTGGGACCGACCGGCACGGTTTTGCGAATATAGCCATACCCCCCAAAAGACAGCGAAACGATGATGGCAACGATTGGCAACTCGCCTAGCAAAATGGCTTGAATAAGAATAGCAAGCGCTGCCAGAAAAATAGCAAACCACTGATATTTGCTAAGCTTTTCGGACAAGAACAAAAAGCCGAATGCCACATTCACCAGCGGCAAAATATAATAACCCAAACTGGCTTCCGTGGCCTTTCCATTCGTCACCGCCCAAATATAGGTCAGCCAGTTGATAGAAATCAGCACCGAGGAAAAGAACAGAGCGCGAAAGATTTTCGGGTCCCGTATCACCTGCCAAACTTCGCCCCAGCGCTTCTTGACCAAAAAGAAGACACCTACCACAAGCAAGGACCAAGCCACCCGATTGGCCACCACTTCCAGCGGCTCAACATGGGAAAGAGCTGCGTAATAAAGGGTCAAAAGCCCCCAAGTGCCATAGGCAGCAAAAGCGGCCAACAGGCCAAGGCGCTGTTCTGCAAGGTCGGTGCCTGCAGACAGGGCCTCTTGGCCTCCATCATGAGATGACTGCGTCATGTGCGTACTTTTCAGTAAAGTCCGGCAGGCTTGTGCCTATCAATTGCCGTGCTTGAGCAATTTATAGGTCACCGAATCCACCAGAGCTTGGAAGGAAGCATCCACGATATTCTCAGAAACCCCCACTGTAAACCAGCGATTGCCCTGACCATCACGACTTTCAATCAAAACACGGGTAATCGCACTGGTGCCACCATTAAGGATCCGCACCTTATAATCCACCAGTTCGAGATTTTTGATCTTGTCCTGAAGACGACCAAGGTCCTTGCGCAAGGCCAGATCAAGGGCATTGACCGGCCCTTGCCCTTCCGCCACCGACATGCGCATTTCGCCATCAATCTCTAGTTTGACCACGGCCTCGGACATGGTGACGATTTCACCAATGGCATTATAGCGCCGCTCAACCCCAACTCGAAAGGATTCTACCTTAAAGAATTCAGGCACTTCGCCAAGGGTCCGCCGCGCAAGCAATTCCAGAGACGCCCCTGCCCCCTCATAGGCATAACCAACCGCCTCACGCTCTTTAATCACCGCAAGAAGGCTCGCAACCCGAGGGTCTTTCTTATCGGCTTTGATTCCCATACGGGCCAATTCATCCAGCAAATTGGAAAGGCCAGCCTGATCCGAAACCAGAACCCGGCGGCGATTGCCCACAGCCTCTGGCGCTACATGCTCATAGGTTGCCGGATCTTTCAAAATGGCCGAGGCATGAATGCCTGCCTTGGTGGCAAAGGCGCTTTGGCCCACATAGGGCAAATGACGGTTGGGGGCCTGATTAAGCAATTCATCAAAATTGCGCGAAACAGAGGTCAGGCGCTCAAGCTGCTCATCACTTACCCCGACCTCCAGAGTATCGGAGAATTCTTTTTTGAGCTTCAGCGTTGGGATGAGAGAGATCATGTTGGCATTGCCGCAGCGCTCGCCAATCCCATTAAGCGTGCCTTGGATCTGGCGCACCCCGCCCCGCACAGCCGCCAGCGAATTGGCAACCGCTTGCTCGGTGTCGTTATGGGCATGGATCCCCAAATGGCTGCCCGGCACCACAGAGGTTACATCCTGCACAATCTCATAAACCTCATGAGGCAATGTGCCCCCGTTGGTGTCACACAGAACCACCCAGCGCGCGCCAGCTTCAAACGCCGTTTTGGCGCAAGCCAGCGCATAGTCTCGATTGGCTTTATACCCGTCAAAGAAATGCTCACAATCCACCATGGCTTCCTTACCCGCCGCAATCGCTGCCTTGACGGACTCGGCAATGCCTTCGAGATTTTCTTCATTGGTGCAGCCAAGGGCCACTTCCACATGATAATCCCAGCTTTTCGCCACATAGCAGATGGCCTCTGCTGAGCTATTAAGAAGCCCCTGCACACCGGGGTCATTGGCCACCGAGCGGCCTGCACGCTTGGTCATGCCAAAGGCAGTGAAGGTGGCGTTTTGGGTGCGCTTCTTTTCAAAAAACTGATCATCGGTCGGGTTGGCACCGGGATAGCCCCCTTCCACATAATCAACGCCCATTTCGTCCAGAATCTTCGAAATGACAATCTTGTCTTCCACGGAGAAGTTAATGCCATTGGTCTGGGCACCATCTCGCAAGGTGGTATCAAAAAGATAAAGACGCTCTTTTGTCATGTCTCGGTCCTGTAGAATTGGTTTCGTGTAGAAAAGCCCCGGATCGGCCAGATCCGGGGCTGAAGTTTGATAGAGGCTTAGCTTTCAAGGCTCCAGCTGGTCTCAAAAGCCCCGGTTTCCTTGTTTTTGCTGTCTTTAAGGGCAACGCCCATAGCTGCAAGCTTGTCACGCAGCTCATCGGATTTGGCAAAATCCTTGTTATTGCGTGCATCCAGCCGCTCATCAACAAGGGCCTGAATGGCAGCAGCATCCACATCCCCTTGGTCAGCAGAGCGCCAATTGGCCCAATCCTGCGGATCCTGATGAAGAAGCCCCAGCAATTGCTGCAAACCTGCCTTAAGGCTAGCGGCTGCCTCTTGGTCCCCTTGGCTTGCTTTGCCGCGCAATCCATGCAGCTCGGCAATCGCTTTTGGTGTATTAAGATCATCAGCCAAAGCAGCCACGACCTCAGGTGATGGCACCGAGGCCTCAACCTCAGCGGTCACGGCATACCACTGATCAAGTATCTTCTTGGCCTCGCGCACCCCGTCCTGCGTCCAGTTGAACGGCTTGGTATAATGGGTGGTCATCAAAGCAAGACGGATGGCCTCTCCCGGCCATTGCTCGATCAGCTCGTGGGCAGTGATAAAGTTGCCCAAAGATTTGGACATCTTCTCCCCTTCCACCTGCACAAACCCGTTATGCATCCAGATATTGGCCATGGCATCATTGCCATGAGCGCAGCGGGACTGGGCAATCTCATTCTCATGATGGGGGAAAGTCAAATCAATGCCGCCGCCATGAATATCGAACACTTTGCCAAGATGTTTCTCGCTCATGGCAGAACATTCAATATGCCAGCCCGGACGGCCCGCACCCCATGGGCTCTCCCAGCTCGGCTCATTCTCTTTGGAGGGCTTCCAGAGCACAAAATCCATCGGGTTGCGCTTATAAGGAGCAACCTCAACACGGGCACCGGCAATCATGTCATCAACCGAGCGACCAGACAATTGCCCATAGTCCGCCATGCTATCGACTGCGAACAGAACATGCCCTTCGGCAGCATAGGCATGGCCCTTTTCAATGAGCGTGCCGATCATCGCCAGCATTTCATCAATATGCTCGGTTGCGCGCGGCTCAACATTGGGGCGCAGCACACCAAGCGCATCCATATCGGCATGATAGATAGCCGTTGTCTCTTCGGTCAGTTCGCGAATGGAAATGCCGCGCTCGGCCGCCCGGATGTTAATCTTGTCATCCACATCGGTGATATTGCGCACATAAGTCACCCCCTGTTCGCCATAGACATGACGAAGAAGGCGGAAAAGCGTATCAAACACAACAGCCGGGCGCGCATTGCCAATATGGGCCGTATCATAAACGGTCGGTCCACACACATACATGCGCACATTCGTCTCATCAATCGGCTGGAAATCTTCCTTTTTCCGACTCAAAGTATTGTAAAGCTTGATAGCAGGCTTTTCCGCACGCGCAGTCATGAACGCATTTCCCATTTTTTGGCACGCCCGGATGATCAAATTCCGGGCCCTTAAAACTCATAGTCTGAATAGATTGTCTCTATGTCGGCCAAATCAGCATGATTCACCATGGCCAAATTGAAACAAATCCACAGCTCAGCCTAAGGCCGGATAACGTTTCTTACTTTTTTGGAAAATAGGCGAAACGGCTCCAGCCAGCAGAGGTGCTAGCGGATAATACATGTCCCAATAATGTAGCAAGACAAAGAAGCAACCGTATTCATGCCTGCACAATGGCCAAAATCCACAGAAGCGTCAACTGCTCATTTGGATCTAGAGGCAGTAATCCCCTGCCCCAAACCAGAGAAAAGGCGCATAAATCCGCCCTTTAGGCTCTAGCAAGGGCGCCGTTCATCTAGATGAACTCAAAATGAATATACAGATCAGTTTTCATTCAGCCCTACTGCCATAGAAAGAGGCAACGACGATGAGAGCTTCCCAAAAGCCATCATCTCACGCCCCTTACAGATTATTTTGTGGTGAGCAAAATTTTTGGAATTCGGCAGGGAACCCATCCCATAGGCATTTTTATAAATGCCTGAACCAGTCGCACCCACTCTCTGCCGTTTGGAGACTCTCAGCTTAACAGCTGGGAGTTTTTCCATTTTTGGGGTATTTTGAACAAACAACCAGATCAATTAACAATCCAAAGGTCCACAGAGGCAATGTTGCGTGAAAGCTCTCACTCAAATGCCGTGATCCTGAGCGATTTTATGCGAATATACCGGATTAATTGAAAATATTTGACCTTTTGTTCCAAGAAAAAGTTTTTTTGCCCTTTCCCTAAGGGGAACTTTGGGCCAAGATCACGCTAGAAAGGCGCATCCAGCTCCCTTGTAGCTTTTGGATGCAACCAACAATAAACATAACCGAGCATCTAGAGATCTATGAACATTCAAGACCTTGAGAAAAATTCTGAAGAAGCAGCCAGCTTTCTAAAGCTTCTGGCATCAGGCCCGAGACTTTTGATTCTCTGTCAATTGATTGAAGGAGAACAGAACGTTGGCACTCTGGCAGAAAAGACAGGCCTTCGTATGACCACGGTTTCCCAGCATATGGCTTTGATGCGGGGACAAAATATCGTAACCACCCGCCGGGATGGCACCACCATCTATTATTCTCTTGCCAGCCCCGTTGTAGAAGAGGTTTTGGCCGTCCTTCACAAGAGCTTCTGTCAGCCATAATCAAAGCTGGACTTCCGCGCCAAAAGCAGTAAAAACCGCCCTTCGGGGCGGTTTGGCATTTTAAGCTATCTGCTGAACAAAAGAAGCGCAGAAAAAAGCACAAGGCGTTGGTGGCTATGGTAACAAAAGCACAGAATGAGACATGTCTGGTTCTCCCCTTAAAAGAGCCGATCATTCCCTTTGAGCTTTTTCGCAAAGTGGCCCACCTGCCCTATGCCGCCTTTCTCGACAGCGCAGCAACAAGCCCGCAGCAGGGGCGATATTCCTATATCACCGCCGCCCCCCTTGGTATGTTTCAAGTACGGCATGGACAAGCTTACTGGAATAACACAGCGCTAGAAGGCGATGCCTTTTCCTGCCTGCAGCACCAGCTCTCCCGTTTCAAACAAGACCTGATGTCCGGCCTCCCCCCCTTTCAGGGCGGTGCCTTGGGTTATCTGTCGTACGAAGCAGGCCACCTGATTGAAACTTTGCCGCAAACAAAGCGCGAAGACTTGCGCCTGCTCGATATGCATTTGCCCTTCTATGACTGGGTCATCGCTATAGACCACCTAGCCATAGAAGCCGATGAAAACGGCGAAACGCCAAAAGGATGGATTATATCAACCGGCCTGGGAGCTGATGGAAAGCAAGACCGACAAGCTGCACAAAAGCGCCTGAGCTGGATTACAGAGCTGCTGGCACAAGAAGCTCCAGCCCTGACGGCCAGCCCCAAAATCACCGGCTGGCGCTCCAATTTCTCCCGTCCGGCCTTTGAGCGCGCCATTGAGGCGACCCGCACCTATATTCTTGACGGCGATATCTTTCAGGCCAATATCACCCAGCAATTCAGCGCCCAATTGCCATCAGGGTCAGATCAGAAAACAAGCCCTCTTGCATTTTATGCAACCTTGAGAGAGGTCAATGCCGCCCCCTTTGCCGCCTATCTTGATATTGGCGACCATGTCATCACTTCAAGCTCGCCCGAGCGTTTCGTGACCCTATCACCAGACAAGAGCTTTGAAACCCGCCCCATCAAGGGAACTGCCCCGCGCGATTTGGCCAATCCCGATCAGGATCAGGCCTATGCCAAGGCCCTTGAGGAAAGCGAGAAAGATCGGGCCGAGAATATTATGATCACCGATCTGTTGCGCAATGACCTCTCCAAGGTTTGCAAACCGGGCAGCATCAAGGTGCCCCAACTTTGCGGGCTTGAAAGCTTTGCCCGCGTGCATCATCTGGTCTCGACCGTGACGGGCGAGATGAAAGACAGCTATGGCGCGGTTGCTTTGCTCGGGGCAACCTTCCCCGGAGGCTCTATCACAGGCGCTCCCAAAATCCGCGCGATGGAGATCATCACAGAGCTGGAGCAATTACCGCGCAATGCCTATTGCGGCTCTATTGGCTATATCGCCTTTAATGGCGCCATGGATACCAACATCGCCATCCGCACCGTTACTTTTAAAGATGACAAGGTCTGGTTCAATGTAGGGGGCGGCATTACAGCCCTTTCGAACCCCGCGGAAGAATATGAAGAATGCCTGCATAAGGCCAATGCGATCTTTCGTGCCTTTGGCACAAGTCTGGAAGCACAGCGCCGCAATCTGGAAGCAGGCAGCGCCCGGATAAGTAACAAGACGATTGAAAAGAAAGGATCCCGGTCATGATCCTTATTCTCGACAATTATGACAGCTTTGTCTTCAATCTGGCCCGCTATTTTGAGGAACTGGGCGAGCAGGTCACCACCTATCGCAATGACGCCCTTAGCCTTGATATGATTGCCCGCCTCAATCCCGATGCCATTTTGCTCTCTCCCGGTCCTTGCACTCCGGCTGAGGCTGGCATCACCATTGATGTGATCAAGCATTTCTCTGGCCTCATTCCCATTTTGGGCATTTGTCTTGGACATCAGGCCATTGGTGCAGCCTTTGGGGGCAGGATTACCCGCGCCAAAGAGCCGATGCATGGCCGCGCCACCCAACTTGAGCATTCAGGAACCGGAATTTTTAATGAAATCCCGTCTCCTTTTCGGGTTGCGCGTTATCATTCCTTGGTGATTGAGCCTTCAACACTCAAAGCCCCCTTGCAGGTTACCGCGCGCTCACCGGTTGGAGAGATTATGGCAGTTGAGCATCTCACACACCCAACTTACGGGCTGCAATTCCACCCAGAATCGGTGCTTACTGACCATGGGCACCAATTGCTCAAAAATTTTCTGGAGTTAAGCCATGGCTGGCATAAGCGCACAAAGCTTTAACGGGCGTCTCGTCATCCCGTCCTCAGGCGGTAAAGAGCAAAGCGAACAACCCCAAGGCTTTCCCTTTGCTGATCGCGGAGCCTTGCTGGGGGATGGCTTGTTTGAAACGCTGCCAATCTGGAATAATCAGCCCGTCTGGCTTGATAGGCATCTAGAACGTTTGATAAAAGCAGCCTCAAGCCTTGGTTTTTCCCTTGGATCATCCGACCTTGAAGCCGCCATCGCACCTGTCCTGCCCTTTGCAAAGGACAGTGGCGGCAATGCTATAGTGCGCCTCACGGTAAGCCGGGGCAGTGGCGGACGGGGATTATTGCCGCCCGATCCTTGCCAGCCCAACCGGTTGGCAACCCTGTCTCCCTTTCCTTTAGCCATGGCCTTTGCCGATATGGCAGTGGCAACAAGCAGCATTCGCCGCAATGAAGGCTCCCCCACCTCGCGCCTCAAAAGTCTTGGCTATCTGGACAATATTCTGGCAACCAAAGAGGCGGCTCAAGCTTGTGCAGAGGATGCACTCCTTTTAAACAATCGCGGCCATATCTGCTGCACCACCATCTGCAACATTTTTGCCATTTTCGGCAATCACATCATCACGCCCAAACTGGATGATGGGGTTTTAAATGGCATCATGCGCCAAAAGCTGCTTGAGCTCTTGCCACAAGCGGGCTTTACAATGGAAGAAGCGAGCCTGACGCCCAAAGACATAAAAAAGGCTGATGGTCTTTTTGCAACCAACAGCCTTCGTGTCATTCGCCGAATTGTAAAGCTCGATGATCAGCCTTACCCCGCCCAAGCGGGAGATGCCATTGAGCGATGCCAGGATGTGATGAAACACCATCTCGCTGAAGAGTTCGGCATCCGCTTTTCATGAACTCCTAGAGCAAAGCCCTACTTGTCCAGCCAATCGCCACAGCGCGGACCTTCTTGGGTGCCCCAAGGCATAACCGGCACGGTTGATGTTGAGTTTTTCGGGCTACCCTCAATCAACTTGTCGGAATAGATGAGATAAACCAGTGTGTTGCGCTTCTCATCGCAGCCGCGCACGATGCGGGTCTTTTTGAAAACAAGAGAGCGGCGGGTGCGGAACATTTCGTCCCCTTGCTCAAACTTTTCCTTAAACTTGATCGGCCCGACCTGACGGCAAGCCAAAGAAACATCGGATGTTTCTTCCGCAACGCCAAACATGCCGGAAATGCCACCCTTTTCAGGCACAGTGAAGTGACAAGCCACGCCGTCAACCAGCGGATCATCAATGGCATAGGTTGCCAATTTGTGGTCTGGCGTCAAAAATTTCCAAACCGTAGATTTTTTGAAAATCAATTCCGGGCTATCCGCCGCAAAAGCCATTGGAGCAGTTACAGCCATTGCCAAAACGGCACCCATTATCTTACGAAGCATCTCTTCATCCTGTTGTCATAACCTGAACCCGGAACAACCCGAGGCCGGCAACTCTCTTGAACGGTGCAAAGACCGCATACAAACGATTCCCGACATCACCAGTCACACAAGATATAAGCGCTTTGAAAAAAATTGCGACCAATGTCACTCGTCTGTAGAGAATTTTTTCTAATCAAATGAACCAAGACCAGCATTTGTCTTCTCTTGCGGCCCCGCAATGCTTGCAAAAGCACTTAGCTTCCTCTAGAAATCGCGATAACTAGGACGTGATGTCCTAAGGGCAAACCCGTATTTGCTGCTATTCTCCTAAACGTCTCTAGGATCCATTCATGTCTGAACAGACCTCTCCGTCTGGGCTGGGCGCGCGACTTTCCGCTGCCATAACACCAGCACAGTTCAAAACCGATACCCTCTCCGGCCTCACTGTGGCGCTGGCTCTGGTGCCGGAAGCCGTGGCCTTTGCTTTCGTGGCGCAGGTTCATCCTCTGGTCGGCCTTTATGCCGCCTTCATCGTCGGGCTGATCACCGCTCTCTTTGGCGGCCGTCCGGGCATGATTTCCGGTGCCACCGGTGCGCTGGCCGTTGTGATGGTCAGCCTTGTGGTCAATCACGGGGTTGAATATCTTTTCGCTACCGTGGTGCTCATGGGGATTTTGCAAATCATCGCTGGCGTCCTTAAATGGGGCAAATTCATTCGAATGGTCCCCCATCCGGTGATGCTCGGCTTCGTCAATGGTCTGGCCATTGTCATCGGCCTTGCGCAATTGTCCCAGTTCAAGGTCAAGGATGCCGCAGGCGAGATGGTCTGGATGACAGGCTTTCCCCTTTACCTGATGCTTGGCCTTGTCGTACTGACCATGGTCATCATCTGGGCTGGCCCCAAACTCACCAAGGCAATCCCTGCCCCGCTTCTGGCAATTGCGGCGGTTTCCCTGCTGGTGATCGGGCTAGACCTCGACATTCCGCGCGTGGGTGATCTGGCAGCCATTTCCGGCGGTCTGCCCCAGTTCCACATCCCAACAGTGCCGCTTGATTTCGAGACCTTCAAAATCATCTTCCCTTACGCCGCTATTCTGGCAGCCATTGGCCTGATTGAAAGCCTGCTAACCCTTAATCTGGTCTCCGAGATGACAGACACCCATGGCGGTGCTTCCAAGGAATGTATCGCACAGGGCGCGTCCAATTTTGTGACCGGCTTCTTTGGCGGTATGGGCGGCTGCGCCATGATTGGTCAGTCCATGATCAATGTGAAATCTGGCGGTCGCACGCGCTGGTCCGGCATTTCTGCTGCTCTCTTCCTGCTGGCCTTCATCCTGTTTGCCTCCGGCCTGATCGAGCAGATCCCTCTTGCCGCCCTTGTCGGCGTGATGTTCATGGTGGTGATCGGCACCTTTGCTTGGAAGAGCTTGCAGATCATGACCAAGATCCCCCGCCACGATGCCTTTGTCATCGTGCTGGTTACCGCCGTGACGGTCTATTCTGACCTTGCAGTGGCCGTGGTTGTTGGCGTGATTGTCTCCGCTCTCGTCTTTGCGTGGGAATCAGCCAAACGCATCGATGTGCGCCTTGGCACCGAGGAGCATGGCTGGAAAGTGTATGAGCTGCACGGCCCGCTCTTCTTTGGCTCTATCGCCAACTTTCAGGAGCTGTTTGATCCCAAAAATGATCCTGAAGATGTGGTGATCGAATTTAAAGATGCCCGCGTTTGGGACCATTCCGGCCTGCAGGCCATTGATGCCCTTGCCAGCAAATATGAGGAGCGAGGCAAGAAACTGCATCTGCGCCACCTCTCTGCTGACTGCGCGCAATTGCTGAAAAAGGCAGACCGTTTTGTCGAAGTCTCGGTGATCGAAGATCCGCATTATGAAGTGGCGGTCGATTATTCTGAAATGTTCGGCAAAAAAGACGCACGCTAGTCGATAGCAAAATCAAGCAAAGCCCTCGGCCCATCTGGTCCGGGGGCTTTTTTATGCCCAAAGGCCCCCAAGTAATACTGCCTTCATGATGGGAGCCAAGGCAAAGTTGGGATTCAAAAACTTGGTCCTCTATTACCAGCACACCATAAGAAAAACTAAGCCTTGGCAAGTCGGCGCAAAAACACCTTAATCAAAAGAACCAAAAGAGAAATAAATCCAACAAGATAAAATCCAAACTTCAAGTTATTTATCCGGCTTGCATCAGCCACCATTTTCTGTGTGACATCCAGTCCGTGGTCAAGAAATGTGATGATCTGCCAGATCTCCCACAAAGCGAGAAGCCCTGCCATTATTGGCAGAATCACAGCAAGAGCTGGGAAAATTGTGCGCAATCGCCCCTTAAAATCAGGCAATTTCTTCAGGCACCACAGACTGCTGATAGACAGACTGGCAGAGAGGAAAAGGGCAAGTAGAACAGACAAGGGCAACAAATGAGGCATGAAATAATGCCCCTTGCCATCCTCCAGATAGTAAAGAAAGCCGCGCACTTCCTCCAGCTCATAGCCCAAGGGCCGCAGCTCAAGAAGAGGGCCGGTTTTGGCTGTTGCGATTTGCGGTGCAGACCAGATCACAACAAGAAGAAACGAAATCAGCGCTCCGAGCCATAGGGCCGCAATCCATCCTCCATGCGGGGCTCGCCAGACAATCTCCCTGCCCTCACCATCATCTTGTCTATCCTGCGGCATCACGCTTCGCCTTACCTGTCTTTGTTTTCTCCTCCATAGCAAAAATTTGCGCAAAAGAAAAAGCCGCCCCGAGCAGGGAGCGGCTTTTCAACTCTCTTAATTTGCGGCCAGCTATTAGCCCAGCTGCAAATCTTCCCACATTTGCACATCGCGCTCTGCAGTCCAGATACGCGGTGTATCCACGCCAGAGGCTTCATCATAGGCGCGAGCCACGTTAAATGGCAGGCAATGCTCGTAAATCACGAAATCGGAGAATTTCGGATCACAGACTTCGCGACACATATCAAACGCTTCTTTCAGCGGAGCCTGACGGGCAGCAGCCTGAGCAACAGGCTCATAATGACTGACCAGAAAATCGCGAGTAAGAGCAATGCCTTCATTGCACATTTCAGCAGTAGTAAGCGCAGCACCACGGCCCGGCACAATCGCCTGCGGGTTCATGGCAGAGATATTATCAAGCGTGGTTGGCCAATCGGTGAAATGCGCATCACCACAATAGCAGGCTGACTTATATTCCACGATATCGCCAGAGAACATCACCTTGCTATCCGGCACCCAAGCCACAATATCCCCTGCAGTATGAGCGCGGCCCAGATGCAACAGATCAACGCGGCGCTTGCCGAGATAGACAGTCATGCGATCTTTAAACGTCAGGGTCGGCCAAGTCAGACCGGGAATGGAATCAGGCTCTTTGAACAGGCGCGGCATACGGCCAAACTCAGACGCCCAATCTTCCATGCCCCGCTCAACAACCATGGAGCGTGCCTTGTCAGACATGATCATATGCTCGGCACCATAACCGGACGCCCCAAGCACACGCACCGCATGATAATGGGTCAGAACCACATATTTGATCGGCTTATCAGTGATCTTGCGCACGCGCTCAACCACTTCCTGAGCAGCTACAGGCGTTGCCTGCGCATCAATCACCATGCAACAATCATCGCCGATGATCACACCGGAATTAGGATCCCCTTCCGCGGTAAACGCATAAAGGCCGGGGCCAAGCTCATCAAAAGAAATGGTTTTCTCGCCCAAATCGGCGGAAGAAGCAAACGCCTTAGCCATTATATTTCTCCACTGTCTGCGAAATGGCACCAAAAATGGATTGGCCATTTGCGTCTTTCATCTCGATCTTGATGCTGTCTCCAAACCGCATGAAAGGCGTTTTGGGAGCACCAGATTCAATGGTCTCGATCATCCGGATCTCGGCAATGCAGCTATAGCCAACACCACCTTCGCTCACCGGTTTGCCCGGCCCGCCGTCAAGCTTGTTGGATACGGTGCCAGAGCCGATAATTGCGCCAGCGCCCAACGGGCGGGATTTGGCAGCATGGGCAACCAGTGTCGGGAAGTTAAAGGTCATATCAATGCCAGCTTCCGCCTTGCCAAAAGTTGCGCCATTATAGGTCACTTCCAAAGGCAAATGCAGCTTGCCTTCGGCCCAAGCATCACCAAGCTCATCCGGTGTGACAGCAATGGGAGAGAAAGCAGAAGACGGCTTGGACTGGAAGAAGCCAAAGCCCTTGGCCAGCTCTGCCGGAATCAAACCACGCAAGGAAACGTCATTGACCAGCATGACAAGGCGAATTTCCTTCTCGGCCGCCTCAGGGCTGGCGCCCATAGCCACATCACCGGTGATGACAGCCACCTCGCCTTCGAAATCAATGCCCCAAGCCTCGTCGGCCATCTTGATTGTCTCGGTTGGTGCAAGGAAAGTGTCAGAGCCGCCCTGATACATCAAAGGATCAGTCCAGAAAGTATCCGGCATGGCGGCATTACGAGCTTTCCGCACCAGCTCCACATGATTCACATAGGCAGAGCCATCAGCCCACTGATAGGCACGCGGCAGCGGCGACAGACAATTCGCCTCGTCAAACGCCTCACCGGAAATACGGCCATCTTCCAGCCCTTGAGCCAAGGCTTCCAGCTGAGGTTTGGCACATGCCCAATCATCAAGGGCCGCCTGCATGCTCTTGCCCACATTGGTGGCAGGTGTGTAACGGCTCAAATCTTTGGAAACAACGACAAGCTGACCATCTCTGGTGCCGTCGCGCAAGGTTGCAAGTTTCATATGCGTCCTCTTTCGCTCTCCGCCCTAAGCGCAATTTTTGGATGCTCTCCTGATGCGTTTCTTCAAAACCTGCGGTTTCAAGAAAATCCGGGCCATCCATGATGGCAGGCATCCCGTTTAGGGGTCTTTGAATGTGAAATCAAATTAGTTTCAAAAGAAACCATTGTCAATAAACAAAAACAAACCGGCAGTTAGAATTCTCTCCTCTCCTGCATGAAAGGCACAGAAAACTGGGAGAAAGGAACATTAAAAGCACAGCACGGCCACAACAAGAAAAGGCCGGAGCCCATGGGACATCCAGCCTTGAATCTCAGATTGCCGATAAAAGAAGAACCAATCAGGCCAATGCAGGCCCCAAGGAATGGTAATCCCCACCATGATACAAAAGAGGCGGCAATTCACTATGGGTTGCCTCGACAACACGGCCGATAAAAATGACATGATCGCCCCCATCAACCATCTTCTCCACCTTACATTCAAGGCAAGCAACCAGATCGGGAAAAACAGGAGCACCGGTTGACCCTTTGCTCCAATCAACATCGGCAAAGCGATCTTTTACAGGCGAGGCAAAGCGCACAGACATGTCTTTTTGCTGCTGGCTTAGAATATTGACGGCAAAGTGATCGGAGGTGCTAAAGGCTTCCATATTGCCTGACATATGCGATAGCGACCACAGCACCAGGGGCGGATCGAGCGAGACAGAATTGAAGGAATTGATGGTCAAACCATGAGGAACGCCCTCAGAATCCAAAGTGGTGGCAATAGCAATGCCAGTCCCATATTGGCCCATTGCTTTGCGAAGACGCAGTCCATCCATTGCTAGCACCCTAGTCTCTTCTATATCGCGAGAAAAAGAAGGCCCGTACCTCAAAATCTGCGAGGCAAAAGCTTTACAGCAGGTCTCATAGCCTACTTTTAAGGTGGAACATAGAGATATTTTGGCCCTTTTCCAAAAGGAAGCGATGAGTGTTGAGAAGAAAATTCCAGAAATGGAAAAGGCAGCAAGTCTCAAATTCCTGTAGAGGGGCAGGATTTGCAAAAGACAGAATTTGACCTTCACTTAAGAAGCCACAATAATTTCGCCTTAATTGGGTGTGATTCTTGGAGCCGATCAAGCCTTCATCCCTTGTCGCCACGGCGCAAGGAAATGAGGGCTAAAACGGCATATATTCTGGTTCAATGTTGGTTACATAATGGGACAACGCAGATTTTTCAAACTGGTTCTGCTGCTGGCCATGGGGCTGCCCTTGGCGGTTTCCTCCCCCTCTTCTGCACAAACCAACGCCCAGAAAAAAGCGCGCTATTGCGCCCAGCTTGAAGGGCAGCTCGCCCGCCTTCAGCGCTCTAACAATACGCGCGGGGCCCGAAATTTTGCCAAATATGACGCAGCGGTTCATAAGCAGCAATCCCAGATTGATACTGCAATGCGTACTGCCAAGCGCGACGGCTGTCTGGGCGGCGGTTTTCTCTTTCGCCGCCAACCCAAAGCCACTTGTCCGTCGCTGCTGAACCGCATTGAGAAAATGCGTCGCAATTTGGCCAAGCTGCAAAAGAAACGTGGCCGCTACAATGCACCGTCGCAAAATCTGGGCGCACAAAAGGCAGCCATTGCCCGCAAATTGGCCAATGCCCGCTGCGGCGACCAATATGCAGCCTTTGAAGACAGTCGCCCAACTCAGCGCCGCCGAGGCCTGTTTGGCGCTCTCTTTGGGCAACAGGCCATCCGCGAGCCGCAATATGGCAATTTTGATATGCCGCAGGTGGGCACCTACCGCACTGTCTGCGTGCGCATGTGCGATGGCTATTTCTTCCCCGTCAGTTTTTCAACGACAGAAGGCAATTTCCCAAGGGATGCAAGAACGTGCGAGGCCAATTGCCCGGGCACAGACGCGCAACTTTATGTCTATCGCAATCCCGGCGAAAATCCTGAAGATATGCGCACCCCACAAGGTCAGCCCTATCAAAGCCTGCAGACAGCCTTTAAATATCGCAAAGAATTTGTGCCCAATTGCTCCTGTCAGGTGCCAGCCAGCCAACTCAAAGCAGGGCTAACCAATATCTACCCAGAGCATGAAAAGCTGCCGGAGCTAAAGAAAAGCCAGCCCGTTGCTCCTGCACGCGCTGGCTTGATGATCCCCACACCCATGCCCAAGCCACAAAATATGCTGGACCCGGACACCATGCAGGCACGCCTTTTGGGCATGCCGTTCAATCCTTATCGCCCGCCCGAGGTAAGCTCGGACAAAAAGCTTGTCCAAGCCTCCGACGGACGCTCAATCAGGATAGTCGGTCCAAAGTTCTTTGGGACCCCAGAATAGGCAGGAAGGCCGCCAGCTCTGGCCCATGGCTTCTGCCGGTCAGCGCCACGCGAAGCGGCATGAACAAACCTTTACCCTTGCGCCCTGTTGCGTTTTTCACCGCTGTGGTCCAGCTTTTCCAAGTGGTGCCATCCCATGGCTCTGCGGGCAAAAGTTCTTTTGCCTTAGCGTAGAAATCAGCATCTTCGGCATTCTTCTGCACAGCATCATCAAGCAAACCATCACGGGCAATCGCCCACCAATCCTTGGCCTCGGTCAGCTTTTCAATATTCCCGCGAATGGCCAGCCAGAAAGCCTCATCCGCCTCAATGCCAAGCGCGGAAAGACGCTCGGAGACAGCCTCAAGCTCGGTTTCATGCAGAATACGGGCATTGAGATGGACCAGATCAGCCATATCGAACTTGGAGGCATTGCGAGAGACTTTTTCAAGCGCAAACAGCTCTGCCAGCGCCCCCATATCGGCAAGGGGCTGAACAGGGTCAGACGTGCCAATCACCACAGCAAAAATGGCAACGGACAAAGCCTCATAGCCCTCTTCACGCATGGAGCGCAATGACAGCGAGCCAAGACGCTTTGAAAGCCCTTCACCGGTTGCACTGGTCAGCAGATTATGATGGGCAAATTTGGGCGCTTTACCATTGAGCAAATTGAAAAGCTGAATCTGCACCGCCGTATTGGTCACATGGTCATCCCCGCGAATAACCATGGTCACGCCCATTTCAATATCATCAATCACGGACGGCAGGGTATAAAGATAGGTGCCATCGCCGCGGATCAGAACAGGGTCAGAAACACTGCTGCATTCAATGCTCTGCTCGCCGCGCACACCGTCTTGCCAAGCCACGGTTTCCTGATCGAGCAGGAAGCGCCAATGGGGCGTGCGCCCTTCTGCCTCAAACGCGGCCTTTTCTTCATCGCTCAGCTTCAGCGCTGCCCGATCATAAACAGGCGGCAAGCCACGCGCGCGCTGACGCTTTCTTTTGCGATCAAGCTCATCTGCTGTCTCATAGCAAGGATAAAGCCGCCCCATATCTTTAAGCTTCTGCGCAACTTCATCATAGGCAGCCATGCGCGCAGATTGCTTTTCGACCCGCGTCGGCTTAATGCCCAGCCAATCAAGATCCACTGCAATGCCGTCAGCATATTCCTGCTTGGAGCGTTCCTGATCTGTGTCGTCATAACGCAGAATGAACTCCCCTCCACTTTTCACAGCAACCAGCCAGTTGATCAAGGCAGTTCTGGCATTGCCAATATGGATATTCCCTGTCGGGGATGGAGCAAAACGCACGATTTCAGCCATCGGGCAGATCTTTCTTTCTATGTCAAAATCAGAATAAACAAGGCCCTAGAACCAAGGTAAGAACCAAGATAAGGGCCAAGCCAGAAGCTAAGAGATGCGCCTCTAGTCGCGATCTCTAAAGCCATTGGTAATTGGATAGCGGCGATCACGACCAAAATTCTTTTCGGTCAGTTTCACGCCCGGTGCAGATTGGCGGCGCTTATATTCGGCAATATAAAGCAAATGCTCAATCCGGTGAACAAGCTCGGTTTCATGCCCCCGCGCCACAATTTCAGGCACAGACAATTCTTTCTCGACAAGGCATTCAAGAATATCGTCAAGAACGGGATAATCGGGCAAGCTGTCCTGATCGGTCTGGTTCTCGCGCAGCTCCGCTGTCGGTGCTTTGGAGATGATATTGGCAGGGATGACCTCTCCCTCAGGCCCCAAGGCATCAAGGGGCTTATTCTCGTTACGCCAAGCCGACAGGTGATAGACCTGCATCTTGTAAAGGTCCTTGATGGGGTTAAATCCCCCATTCATATCGCCATAGAGAGTGGCATATCCCACCGACATTTCGGACTTGTTGCCCGTGGTCACCACCATGTCGCCAAACTTGTTGGAAATTGCCATCAAAATAGTACCGCGAGAGCGCGACTGGAGATTCTCCTCCGTCACGCCACTTTTGGTGCCATCAAACATGCCAGACAAGGCATTTGCAAAGCCTTCGACCGGCTCCTTAATGGCAATCGTGTCATAGCGAACACCAAGGGCGCGGGCGCAATCCTCTGCATCCTTGAAGCTTTCCTCGGACGTATAGCGATAAGGCAGCATGACACAATGCACGCGGTCCGCCCCCAAGGCATCCACCGCCAAAGCGGCGCAAATCGCGCTATCAATACCACCGGACAGGCCCAGCACCACACCGGGGAAGCGATTCTTGTTCACATAATCACGAAGGCCCAGCATACAGGCAGACCAGGCATTGGAATCCTTGTCCGCAAGCGGCGCAACAGCACCCGACAAACGCCAGCCGCCGTCTTTGCGCTCTGCCACAAGATTTTCCTGCCGCTCCACAAAGCCGGGCATTTGCATGGCAAGGGACAAATCGGCATTGAGCGCAAAGGACGCACCGTCAAAGACTAGCTCATCCTGTCCGCCAACCTGATTGCCATAGACAAGCGGCAGGCTGGTCTCAACAACACGCTGAATAGCCACCTGCTGGCGAATTTCGGATTTGCCCAAAATGTAAGGCGAGCCATTGGGCACAACCAGCATTTCCGCGCCGGTTTCCTCAAGGCATTCGCACACTTCGCTGTCCCAGATATCTTCGCAAATCGGCACGCCAAGCCGAACCCCGCGAAAATCAACCGGTCCGGGGAAAGGCCCCGCATCAAACACGCGTTTTTCGTCAAAGACCCCGTAATTGGGCAGATCCACTTTATAGCGGATGGCTTTAACCTCGCCATCATCAAGCAAGCAAACCGCGTTATACAGCTTGTCATCCTCTTCCCAAGGCGTCCCAATCAATATGGCGGGAGCTTCCCCTGCGGTGAGCGGCGCCAGCTCCTCAACGGCTGCGCGGCACGCCTGCTGAAAGGCCGGTTTCAGCACCAGATCTTCAGGCGGATAACCCGAGATGAACAATTCGGACAAAACAAGCAGATCCGCTCCGTCCTCTTGGGCCTTGGCATGGGCCTTTATTGCTTTTTTCTGATTGCCGGAAATATCCCCAAGGGTCGGGTTTAGCTGAGCCACGCTAAAAACAAGTCTGTCGGTCACGATATCGTCCTGTGCTGAAACAATCATCCCATAGGGTTTAGAGCCTTTCGCCAGCAAGGGCAACGAAAAGCCAAAGCTGAGACCATAGAAGACAGGCATTTGCCAACAAAAAAGCCCGATCCTTGCGAACCGGGCTTTTCTTCATCTCGATCAAAAGAGCGTTTATGCCTTAAGAGGCCTGACGATCAGCGGCCTGACGGTCTGCCCGCTCTTTCTTGATATTTTCTGCAATCAGGAAGGCAAGCTCAAGAGCCTGATCTGCATTGAGGCGCGGATCACACTGGGTGTGATAGCGATCAGACAGTTCATCTTCCGAAATAGCCCGTGCACCGCCGGTGCATTCGGTCACATTCTTGCCGGTCATCTCCACATGAACACCACCTGCATAGGTGCCTTCAGAGCGATGAACCGCAAAGAAGCTTTCCACTTCTTTCAAAATGCGATCAAACGGACGGGTCTTATAGCCACTTGAAGCCTTGATCACGTTGCCATGCATCGGATCACAAGACCAGATCACCTTGCGGCCTTCGCGTTTGACGGCTTTGACCAGAGCGGGCAGATGATCAAACACTTTGTCAGCGCCAAAACGGGTGATCAGCGTCACACGGCCTGCTTCATTGTTCGGGTCAAGAACATCAAGCAGGTTGAGCAAATCATCCGGCTCAAGGCTTGGACCACATTTCAGGCCAATCGGATTGCAGATACCGCGGAAGAATTCAACATGAGCATGATCGATCTGGCGGGTACGATCCCCGATCCAGAGCATATGGCCAGAGGTTGCATACCATTTATCCGAAGTCGAATCGATGCGGGTAAAGGCTTCTTCATAGCCGAGCAACAGAGCTTCATGGCTGGTATAGAAATCGGTTGAGCGCAGGCTCTCGGTCTTGGACGGATCCACACCGCAAGCGCGCATGAAGTCCATCGCTTCGGTGATGCGATCTGCCAGTTCCTGATAACGGCTGCCCTGCGGGCTGTCTTTAAGGAAACCCATGGTCCATTGATGCACATGGTCAAGATTGGCAAAGCCACCTTGAGCAAAGGCACGCAGCAGGTTGAGGGTAGCCGCAGACTGGCGATAAGCCATCACCATCTTTTGCGGGTCTGGAATACGCGCCTCGGCGGTAAAGTCCATATTGTTGATAATGTCGCCGCGATAGCTTGGCAGTTCCACACCGTCAACAGTCTCTGTCGGCGAGGAACGCGGCTTGGCGAACTGACCTGCAATGCGGCCAACCTTGACCACAGGCGATGCTGCGGCATAAGTCAGCACAGCTGCCATTTGCAGGAAAACACGGAAGAAATCGCGAATATTGTCCGGGTGATGCTCGGCAAAGGCTTCGGCGCAATCGCCCCCTTGCAACAAAAAGCCATCCCCCTCTGCAACCCGCGCCAATTGCGCACGCAATTTGCGGGCCTCGCCAGCAAAGACCAAAGGTGGATATGTGGCAAGGCGACCTTCAACAGATTTGACTGCCTCTGCATCGGGATATTCCGGGACTTGCACAATCGGTTTTGATCGCCAGCTGTCCGGGCTCCAGGTCTTGCTCATAATAGCCTCTTCTTACTTTACTGAATAACCAAAATTATATTTGGCGGATATTATTGATCATGCATCAAAAGTGCACCAAAGCCTCAAAAATGACCGGAATGCACGAAAAAGAACATAACCAAGAATGGTGTTATACACATTGGATTGAACGGTTTCCACTGATCTTTCAGCAAAAAAATAACAAATTCCGTCATCTATTCGTCATAAGCAGACAAAAAAGCCCCATGAGGGGAAATATAGCGGGCAGCGAGCACCCTCACCCAAGGCAAAATACGGATTTTTACCTAGAATCCACGAGCGCAGTTACGCCTTGTTAGGTTGCGGCCTAATCTCGGGCATTACAAAAATCCTACAGATCAATCACGCGGCATTTGGTCAAACGCCAATCTATCTTGATTTTGGAAGCGATAAGAGCCTCGGCCAGGCCATCGCTCATAAAAAATCTGCGTCTAACACTTGGATCCATCCAAAGATCTGGCCCATCCAACGCAGCTTTAGATACGGCAATATCACCATCCTGTTCTGGAGCAATGCTCCAGATTTTCCGGCTATCTTTTCTGCGGATGGATTGAAGAAATGTATTCCTGCTTTCCTCTGGTAAAAAACAGTCTTTCTGACTACCAAAATTAAGGAAAGAGTAATGCGCCGGATAAAGACTTGTCTCATCAGCCTCATAAATCGGGAAAGGAACAAGTCCGCCGGTCCCCAGATCAAACCGGGATAAAATTTTGGCCAGATCTTGATTAACTGCCAAAAATCCGGCAGCCCAAAATACAGCCTTCATACATTGAAAACGCTTTTCATCATAAACAGCCATTGCTTCAGGAAAGTCTTCGCGCTGCAATGTTTCCCCATTTCCAGCACGGCTCATGGCACGACTCACGTTTTCTGGCCTCGTCGGAATCATATGACGCTCATAAGGAGCCTCCCAAGCTTCCCCATAAAATTTAGCGCGCAAACCAGGACGATCACCCAAGGTCTGATCGCTTTTCAAACTACTCACCCAAACCATTGAAACTACCTTCCCTTGCCTGCCCCGCTACCAACCAAGTGCCTTAAAATCTGGGCACCGCAACAAAAAGGGCGGTAAAACCGCCCTCTTCCAGATGATCAAACAACATCATCAATAAATTTTTCTTTTGGCCGCTTTTGCCGCATAAGGGTTGTCCCCTTTGCGCATCAGCATCCGCACCGGCACCGCTGGCACCTTGAAATGCTCTCTGAAATCATTGAGCAAATAGCGCGTATAGCTGTCCGGCAAGGCCTCAGGGCGCGAGCAAAAGACAGCGATGGTCGGAGGCCGAGCCTTGATCTGGGTGGCATACCGGATCTTGATCCGCCGTCCAGCCACACCGGGAGGCGGATGGTGATGGGTTACATTATTCAGCCAGCGATTAAGGCGTGATGTGGAAATGCGGATATTCCAGATTTCATAAATATCCAAAATAGAGCGCATCAGGCGATCCAGATTCTTGCCCGTCAAGCCAGAAATGGGAATAAGCGGCACATTGCGCATCTGCGGCAAAAGGCGGGTCGCCTTTTCGCGCATTTCCTGCAATTTTTGCTGATGGTTCTCAACCAGATCCCATTTGTTGAGCGCAATCACAATCGCACGACCTTCCCGCGCCACAAGATCGGCAATTTGCAAATCCTGCTTTTCAAACGGTTTGGTCACATCGAGCGTCACCACCACAACTTCGGCAAACTGGATAGAGCGCAAAGCATCCGAGACAGACAGCTTTTCAAGCTTTTCCTGCACCCGTGCCTTTTTGCGCATGCCCGCTGTGTCAAACAGCTTGAATTTACGCTCGCCCCATTCCCAATTAACAGAAATGGAATCGCGGGTGATGCCAGCCTCAGGGCCGGTAAGCAGACGGTCTTCCCCGATCAGATTGTTAATCAGGGTCGACTTGCCCGCATTGGGCCGGCCAACAATAGCAACGCGCAAGGGCTTGGACGGATCATAAAGAGGCTTTGCGGCCTCTTCGTCTTCGATCTCGCCATCAATGGCAACGTCAACCTGCGGGCCTTCATCCTCGGCCAAGGCGTTGGCAAAGATATTCTCGCCACCATTGGCGGCAATCATTTCTTCTTCCTGCTTGACCAGCACTTCGTAAAGATCGGCCATGCCAATGCCATGCTCGGCAGAGACCGCAATCGGCTCACCAAGACCCAGCGAGAAGGATTCATAAAAGCCGCCGTCAGCCGCCCTGCCTTCCGCCTTGTTGGCGAGCAAAACCGTCGGTTTGCCCGACTTGCGCACCATATTGGCGAAATATTCATCCATCGGCGTGATACCGGAGCGGGCATCAATCATGAAGAAGCAGATATCGGCCAACTGAATGGCCTCTTCTGTCTGCAGACGCATCCGCGTCTCCAGCGCATCTTCTTCAGCCACCTCAAGCCCGGCGGTGTCAATGATATTGATGGTCAAATCACCAATGGTCGCCTCGCATTCCCGGCGATCACGGGTCACACCCGGACGATCATCGACGAGCGCCAGCTTCTTGCCAACCAAACGATTGAACAAGGTTGATTTTCCAACATTTGGACGGCCTACAATGGCCACATTCAGTTTCATATCCGTCAAACCAAACAACGCATCAGGCCCCACACGGCGCTTTCATCAGCGTCATGTAGGGCCCAAAGCAGATCACAAGATCATCAAAACGTGCCTTCCGGCCTCAAGGGCCAGAAGAATTCAAGCCTAATTAAAGGCAGACAGCGTGCCATTGCCAGACAGAGAAATCAGCTTGCCACCAACAGCAATGGGGGCAATAAAGATAGGATCTCTCACATCACGGGTCACTTTTACCTGACCATTGACAGGACTTACTCCAACCAGCTGTCCTTCGGTTGATGCGAACCACAAAGACCCACCGGCAAGCACCGGACCGGCCCACGCAGAGCGCTTTTTCTTCTTTCTAATGGAGGGAAGCTGGTTTGACCAGCGGATTTTCCCCGTTTTCCGGTTCATCGCAATCACGCGATCATCCAGATCCAGCACAAAAATCGTATTTCCCGATACCGCAGGCGTATGCGCAGAGCCGATTGAGCGGTCCCACAGGCGTTCGCCATTGCGCGTATTCAGCGCTGCCATATTGCCGGCAACGCTGACGACATAAATTGCGCCATCGGCCACAACAGGGCTGGCAGCAACATCGGAAATGCCGGAAATGGCAAATCTGCGGCTACCCTGCACAATAGTGTCAGACCAGCGCATCTCGCCAGTTTTTCGGTCAATCGCAACAAGCTCCCCTGAGCTACCGGCAAAATAAACGCTATTGCCAACAATAGCGGGGGATGCCGCAGCCAAAAGACCCGCGCCTTCCGGAATGCCGTTAAACAACCAAGCTTCGGTGCCGTCAGCCACATTGACCGCGTAAACCGAATTGGTCGCTGTGACGGTCACAACCAGATTGCCCTGAACGGATGGAGCACCACGGGCAGGCGCATCCAGATCGAAGCTCCAAAGCTGACGACCTGAGGCCCCGTCAAGAGCAACAAGCTTGCTAAAGCCGGTTGCCACATAAACGCGGGCACCATCCATGGCAATACCGCCACCAAGCGCAATGCCGTCCTCGCCTTCGGGGCGCACATTGGTTGTCCAGCCTCGACCGCCATTTGAGGCAGAATAGACAGAGACCTTGCCATCAGGGCTATAAACCCCGACGCGGCCACCATAAGAGACCGGTCGAGAACCCGAGCGCTCATCCGTCTTGCCGCCCTTAATGGCAGCATTCACGCTCCAAAGCCGCTGCCCCTGACCGGAATAGGCCACATGAGGCGGACGGTTGGCAACGCTGCCCCCGGCCTGAGACCAGGAGGAATAGGCAACAGGGCCAGAGATGGAAACCGGAGACGAATCCTCCACGGCAAGTTTGCCAGCATTGGCAAACAGAGCCTGCCGCTTACCCGGCAAAGGCACTTCTTTGGCCGCAAAAGGATTGCCGCCGTCCATCAAATCAGTAACAGAGCTACAGCCAGCCAGCACACCACCGGCAATCACCAATGCCATAACCGAACTTGCTGCACGAATTTTAGTAAAGAAAGCTAAGAGAGCTTGCATTAGCTGGCCTCCTTGGCTTTGGACGCCTCTTCGCCAATCTGAGAGCGAATGTAAGCAGCATAAACTTCTGCACGCTGACGCAACTGAGCGGGGCTTTCAGCATCCTGCACAACACGCTCGGCAATTGGCAGCGCCTTTGCAAAGTCGGCCTTGTCGAGATAAGCCAGTAACACCAGCTCGCGCGCTGAATGGCGGAAATCATTGCCATCCATCATAGAGGTGAGCTGCAGAATGACCTCATCGGCCTTGCCTTGATCAAGAAGAAGGCCTGCAGCACGAATGCGGGCCAGATCCTGCATCAACTGCCCTTTGCTGCTGTCAGCAGCAATGGCCTCGAACTGGGCAAGAGCCTCATCCACCTTGCCTTCTTTGGCAATCTCGGACGCAATGCGCATTTCCGCCAAGGTGGGATAACCGCCCGTGCCGTCTTTTTTCAACGCTTCCAGTCGGGCGATAGCCTCACCGGTCTGACCATTTTCAGACAATTGCAGAGCCGCCAAAAAAGCATCCCCAGACGTTGCCGCCTGACTGCTTTTCCAATAGTCCCAGCCTTTATTTGCAGCCGTTGCCAAAACGATCAGAAGAGCAAAGCCGATGACAAAGGGACCATATTTGTCCCACGCCTTTTTCATCTGCTCGTCACGCAGCTCTTCATCAACTTCGCGGATAAAATCAGATTCTGACATCGTTCCTCGCTTGGGCGCGCCCATAACCACAGGGCAGCAAGCCATTCTGGCACTTAAACTCGATTGGCCGGACCTTAGCCCGAACAAAAGCATGTGGCAATTGTTCGGGGCCCGCAAAATCCCAGATTATTGAAAGCAGAAAGGGTTGTTACCAACTTAACAAAAGCCGCAGCCCCCTCACTGACAGCATTTTTACTGGCAGTTCGCCTTTCTTCATCCCTCAATGCGGCAAGAATGGGGTGATGACCCAAAGAATTAGGTAGCACGATCCCCTCTCCCCAACATTTTAGCCCGTGGATTTACCCCTATTTTGGAGCGGTATAAACATGGTCCGGGCCGGGGAACGAGCGCTCGCGCACCTCTTTGGCGTAGGCGCCAACTGCCTGATCAATCATCTGTCCCACTTCTGCATAGCGTTTCACGAACTTGGGCACCCGATCCGCAAAGCCAAGCATATCTTCGCTAACAAGTATCTGCCCATCACAAGCGCTAGATGCTCCAATGCCAATGGTGGGAATGGAAAGCTTACTGGAGACCTGCTTGGCCAAGGGCTCGACAATCCCCTCCAGCACCACACAAAATGCACCCGCCTCCTGCACCGCAAGGCCATCTGCTTCCAGCTCGGCCCAGCGATCACTGTCCTTACCTTTGACCTTAAAGCCCCCGTCCACTTGCACCGCTTGCGGGGTCAGGCCGATATGCCCCATGACAGGCACACCACGGGAGGTCAAAAAAGCAATGGTTGGCGCCATATGACGACCACCTTCAAGCTTAACCGCCGTACAGCCCGTCTTCTGCATGATCTCAACCGCATTGCAATAAGCCTGCTGCGGCGATTCCTCGTAAGAGCCAAAGGGCATATCAATAGCAACCAGCGCCCGCGCGCTGCCGCGCATGACAGCCTGACCATGCAGGATCATCATATCAAGGGTGACAGGAAGAGTGGTCTCAAGACCATGCAAAACCATCCCGACGGAATCCCCCACCAACAAAATATCGGCATGGGGATCAAGCAGGCGCGCCATCGGCGCTGTATAGGCCGTTAGCGATACAATCGGCTCTTTACCCTTACGTTGCAAGATATCCGTCGTGGAAATGCGTTTTTGCTGATTTTGTGCAGACATGGTCTTACTTTTCGGCCGCCTAATACCAGGCAAGCCTCTCCCTTTTTCGCCAACATACCATCACTCGGGTGGCAGGTCGGTCCATTCATGACCCGAAATTCTCATTTTGAGCACAAGCCATGTAGATAGTCACCTTCCTACCCCAACTGGCCGCAAATGAGAATAAGGAAAACGAATAACACAGCAAAAGGGCCACTCGTCTATAGAGCAGCCCTTCGCAAATCATAGAGTGACAAAGACAGATCTCAGACAGATCTCAAGGTCAAAATCCTAGAGGATCGGGCTCACATCAAAGGCCCATTCATGCGCCCAAAGAACCATAATCACATAGAAGCCAAGACCGAGCACAAGCGCATAAAGATCATGAACCCAGCGCCCCTGCGGCACCGTCACCAGACCGGCTGAAATGCGTTTTTTAAGCGAAATCCGGTAGGAAACAGCAAAGGCGAGGAAAAAGCCAAACAACACAATATCACCCAAAGTGCCATTGCCGATCAAATGCGACAGCGCCCAAAGCTTGAGAGCGACCGCGAGAGGTGATGTCAGCTTTTCCTTGACCTTGCCAGCAAAAGGCGCGGCAAACACCAGAACAGATGCGATAATCATCAAGGTCGCGACCAGATGTCGGGTCCAAAAAGGAGGATCCCAAATAACGACGGGATCATTCCGGCTTTCAAAATAACCATAGACGATCAACACAATCGACGTCAGAGCAACAATTCCATGAAGACCGCGATAGCCCATCAAGCCGATTTTGGAGACAAACCGATCCTTCAAAGCAGGAAATTGCGGAACCAGATGGATCAGCAGAAACAGGGCAATACCCAAAAGAAGACTAGTCATATCGCAATCCCTCACTTTGCATGCACTGGCGATTGATGCCCGCGCACCACACTTCGCATCCCTTGCATATAACCAGCACAGACATAGAGGAAAATTGTCCCAAGTCAATAATCATGAGGCTTGTCTTCATAAAACAAATTCATTGTCTCTTGCCACCCGCTTCCCTCCAGCCTCAGCACGTCTCACAAAAGCGTGTTTTGTCAAGTACGGTATAATATTGTATAGTTGCTAGATATTATTCGCTCTTGAAGCGAATTGTTCCAGACCTTGAAAACTGATGAAAGATCAACCTTGTATTGCCCCTACGAGGTTGATCTCTTTTTGCTTGCATCCCCCACAGAATTACCCTCCTCTTTCCGCCCTTAGTTTAAGCGTTACTCTTGCTATATTTGATTGACGCAACGGAAAATACAGGCAATGCTGAAAAGAACAGGTTTTATACTTGGGACAATCAGCAAGTCCAAGGACAAGAAGTGCTCCCAAACACAGTCCTAAAAGGCACAAAACCGGACACAAGGAAAGAACAACAAAGATATAGCCAGCACGCAACCACGGGGGACCAATCATGCCACTTTCAGACAAGAGTGCATTCAACCTGCTGAATGGAAAACGCATTGAGCTCAACGACATGCGCGAGCTATCAAAAGACGCGCGCGATGTTGTACAGCTTGATCAGCAGAGCGTGGGCCGGCTGTCACGCATGGACGCTCTCCAAGGGCAAGCCATGGCTCTTGCTGCACAGCATCGCAGAAGTCTGGAACTGGATCGGATAGAAAAGGCGTTCAAGCGACTGGAGAGCGGAGACTTTGGCTATTGCATCCAGTGTGATGGCGAAATTGCCTTAAAGCGCCTTGAGATTGACCCAGCCGCATCCCTTTGCATTCACTGCGCGCAAGCAAGCGAAACCTGACCCCTCTCTATAGGTTTCTGCACCCCGATATCCCTATCTACCCTCTTTTCTTTGTCTGTTCTTGGAAACTCTCGCAATTAACCGCAATTCATATATTTTAGGAAGGGATGAGACCTCACCGTCTCTTGCTGCTATACTTCTGCCCATGGCGAGGAAGCCACAAAGCTGCATTCAAATAACTTGCAGGACGCAAACATATGCTTAATCACAAAATAAAATGAGCACTTGCAGCCCCAAATATTGGGACAGAGAAGATTAGTATATGAACCAAGGCGGTCTGATTTGAAACAAAGCAAATGCGCGCACCAACCTAGGACTAGTAAGGGAGAGTAATTCATGCAAACAGCACTGGCGAACCTTGGGATCTATTGCAAAAAGCTGCTACCGGCTTTCATGCTGACAGTCTCCCTCCTCCTTGGCGCAAGCATCACACCCTCCCATGCCGGCACCGTGAAGGTAAAAATCGATATTTCAGAGCAGAAGATGCATGTCTATGTAAACGGGGTCAAAAAGCATAAATGGCCTATCTCCACCGCACGGCGCGGCTATAGAACACCCATTGGCAATTTCCGCCCCACCCGTATGCACCGGCGCTATTTCTCTAAAAAATATAGAGGCTCGCCCATGCCGCATTCCATCTTCTTTTATGGTGGATATGCGATCCATGGCACCAATGCCATCAAGCGTCTGGGCCGCCCCGCCTCCCATGGCTGCATTCGCCTGCACCCCAACAATGCCCGCCGCCTCTTTGCTCTGGTGCGCAAACAGGGCCCGCGCAACACACGCATCAAGATCCAGCGATAGTCCATACGACTGCATCTGTAGCTGGTTAGGTTTTCAAGCTTTCATTTACCACAAGCGCCATTCAGCTTCTGAAATGGCGCTTATTTTTTGAATATTCATAAAAGATTTACGCAAAAATGTCAGTATTCAATAAAATTTGAAACAAATATGAGGCAATTGAACGAAGCGGAGTGTGAGAGCATGTTAAATTTCATCATCAAAACTTTCCTGATACTCACTCTAATAAAAAGTGCTTCTGTTCATGCCCGGCGAAGAATTGCCTTACGCAAATTAGCGGCATCCTGACATTGCCGCAATAACGGTTGCGCTACCTTGCTTCCTCCCAAAAAGGTGCTCAGCCGAAAACAAAGCGCGCAACCGGCCTCCTCCACCGGTTAGCGCGCTTCATGTATTTCTCGGCCCCCTTCTATTCTGCACCCAATGCAAGCAGCCAGTCATAAAGTGGCTGGAGATCATCAGTTTTCTCTTCAAGGCGTGAGATCAAACCCGGTTGGCTGGCGATAGAAGGCTCCATATCAAGCCACATGGATAAGCCTTTATATAAGGCCAGAGATGCACATGGATGGTCTGCCTCAAAGCCGCGCGGAAGCCGCTTTAAGTCCGCCTCCAACATACGCCCACCTTGCCCTTTGAGCACAGCCAGAATCTCCAGCAAAGCCTCACCCCGACCATCCAAAAGCGCCACACGATACGCCTCCAACTGATCTTTGGGAAAGGCGAACAAACCGCAGCCAAGGGTCAGCTGATCCTCTTCAAGACCGAAAAACCAGATCGGACCGGTTTGGCATTCCTCAAGGGGTGAGAAGGAAATATGCAAATGGGTATTGTAGGGCGTTTTATCTTTTGAAAAGCGCAGATCACGATGAATGCGAAAAATCCGCGAGCGATGAACTATCCCCGTTCGGTCCGCAAACATTTCTTGCATATGATCGCAAAATTCCTGAGCAGGCCCTTTGATCGCAGCCTCATAACGCGCCTTGTTTTCGGCAAACCATAGCTTGGTATTATTGGCCTTCAAATCAGCCAGAAACGGCACAATGTCTTGAGGAAAATGAAAACTCATCCTATCCGATGTCATTCGATCCTCCATCAAGCTTTGGGCGGCAAAGAGCCGACAAACGACAGAACCAGCTGCAACCACCCAGCCAGCGCCTCATCATCACACATTTCTTCAGCCACAATGATAAACCCGCCCATCCGGCGTCCACCATTGATCATGATCTCCGCATTCGGGCGCGACAAGGCTTCGGCTTCATTGTCCTTTCCCACCCGAAACAGGAAATGCGGCACCCCATCTTTGGCGCGAAAAGCCCCGCCGAGCATATTCCCCGCCAGCAAAAAGCACAGAGCGCCCATCATCTTCTTCTCGGACACATCAGGAAGACCAATCACTGCCTGCCGAAAGCGATCGGCAACATACTCATCATAGGCCATCTCGTCTCCTTTCCAGTTTCTGGATCCCAGCCCTAACCCAGCCCTAACCCAGCCTAACAAAAAGGGCGCATTGCAAAACAATGCGCCCTTTAAAATGTTCCATAGCGGGGATTTTACTCCCACTCAATGGTTCCCGGAGGCTTGGAAGTGACGTCATAGACGACGCGGTTGATACCCTTAACCTCATTGATGATCCGTGTTGCAGCCTTGGACAGGAAGTCCATATCAAAATGATAGAAATCAGCTGTCATCCCGTCAACGGACGTAACCGCACGCAAGGCGCAGACAAATTCGTAAGTCCGGCCATCGCCCATCACCCCAACGGTCTGAACCGGCAGCAGAACAGCAAAGGCCTGCCAAATAGCATCATAAAGACCAGCTTTGCGAATCTCATCCAGATAGATGGCATCAGCCTGACGCAGGATTTCCAGCTTCTCGCGCGAGATACCACCCGGGCAGCGAATAGCAAGGCCGGGTCCAGGGAATGGATGACGCCCGACAAAGCTGTCCGGCAAACCAAGCTCACGCCCAAGAGCACGGACTTCGTCCTTAAACAGCTCACGAAGCGGCTCGACCAGATCCATATTCATCCGCTCGGGCAAACCACCCACATTATGGTGCGATTTGATGGTCACAGAAGGACCGCCGGTAAAGGAAACAGATTCGATAACATCCGGATAGAGAGTGCCCTGCGCAAGGAAATCCGCGCCACCGATACGGTCAGCTTCATCCTCGAACACATCAATGAAGAGACCACCGATAATCTTGCGCTTGCGCTCAGGATCAGTCTGGCCTTCAAGAGCCGAGATAAAGATCTCACCAGCATCCACATGCACCAGCTTGATATTGTAATGCTCGCGGAACAGCGACACCACCTGCTCGCTCTCATTCATGCGCATCAGGCCCGAATCCACATAGATACAGGTAAGCTGATCCCCAATGGCTTCATGAATAAGAACAGCGGTCACGGAAGAATCAACGCCGCCGGACAGACCGCAAATCACCCGCTTGTCGCCAACCTGAGCGCGAATGCGCTCAATCGCTTCCTGACGGAACTGCGCCATGGTCCAGTCACCAGAGCAGCCGCAGATATGATGGACAAAGTTAGAAAGAAGCTTGGAGCCATCAGGCGTATGCACCACTTCAGGGTGGAACTGCACTGCATAGAAGTGACGCTCTTCATCCGCAATGGCCGCATAAGGTGCCCCGTCGGACGTGGCAATCACATCAAATCCTTCAGGCAGAGCCGAGACGCGGTCGCCATGGCTCATCCAAACCTGATGGCGTGTGCCGATTTCCCAAACACCAGCAAAAAGCTCGCTCTTTTCCTTGATGTCGATATAGGCACGACCAAATTCGCGATGATCGGAACTTTCAACCTTGCCGCCCAATTGGGCGCACATGGTCTGTTCGCCATAGCAAATACCCAGAACCGGAATGCCAGCTTCAAACACCGCCTGAGGAGCACGGGGGGACCCCATCTCAACGGTAGAAGCAGGGCCACCAGAGAGGATAACCCCTTTGGGCTTCATTTCAGCAAAGGCTTCTTCAGCATTCTGAAACGGAACAATCTCGGAATATACCCCTGCCTCGCGCACGCGCCGTGCAATCAGCTGGGTGACCTGCGAGCCGAAGTCAATAATGAGGATCTTGTCTGTCATATGTCCCTTTGCCCTTGTCGGTAGTTGTCAAAAAGCCGCCTCACTCACCCATTCTTTGGCTAAGAGAGACCCTGTTAAAATATGGTCTTAAGGTGAAGCCAGACAGAAGGCAATCTCTCAACGACCAATCAGAAAGAATGAAAAGAAAAAATGCCGGGTTTTCCAACCCGGCATTCATTAAGGCACCATAAAAGACGCCAAATCGGCATCAATTGCCAGCTTATCGCTCTATTCGCCAGCCTCGGCCAGCATGGCCTCCAGATTGGCCTCTGGCACCAGATCATGGGGATGGGTCTCGAACGGCTTGGCCGGACCAGACACCATGCCAAGCTCTGCCAGCAATTGGCGATCCGCTTCCGCCGCCGGATTCTCGGTGGTCAGCAAGGTCTCACCATAGAAGATAGAATTGGCACCGGCCATAAAGCACATGGCTTGCCCTTCGCGGCTCAGCGCATTGCGGCCTGCAGACAGACGCACCACAGAGCGCGGCAACACAATACGGGCAACCGCGATCATCCGCACCAGATCCAGCACATCCACTTCTACATGCCCTTCAAAGGGCGTACCTTCGATGGGAACAATATTGTTGATGGGCACAGATTGCGGATGGGTTGGCAGATTGGCGAGCGTGCACAACATATCCGCCCGGTCATTTTGCTCTTCACCCAGACCAAGGATACCACCAGAACAAACATTGATGCCCGCTTCCTGAACTGCTTTGAGCGTATCAAGACGATCCTGATAGGTATGCGAGGTTACCACATTCTCGTAATGGGCCTCGGAGGTATCGATATTGTGATTGTAATAATCAAGCCCGGCTTCTTTCAGCTTGGCGGCCTGATCATCACTGAGCATGCCAAGGGTCATGCAGGTCTCCATACCAAGACCCTTCACTTCCCCGATAATGCCAGCCACACGCTCCATGTCGCGGTCTTTAAGATTTTTCCACGCCGCACCCATGCAAAAGCGTGACGCGCCTTGTGCCTGAGCCTTAACCGCATAGGCCTTTACCACTTCCTTGGTCAGCATCTTGGATGCCTGAAGACCGGTTTGGTAGCGCGAAGATTGCGAGCAATATTTGCAGTCCTCAGAGCAACCACCAGATTTGATATTCAGCAAGGTTGAAAGCTGAACTTCATTGGCCGGGAAATTGTTGCGATGAATGGTCTGCGCCTTGAACAGCAAATCGTTAAACGGCATTGCAAAAAGCGCTAGGACCTCTTCACGGGTCCATTCCCCACGCGGGGTAAAGTCTGCTGGTTCAATCATGAAAATAGGCCTCTGTCGGCTAATAAGCTTGGCTTCTTTTGGGTTTATTGGTTTGTTCCTGACCGGCCTTCTGCTCAGCTTCTGGCAATTTGCTCAATTGGCTGCAAAAACGTAGCGTCACCCTTACTTTCTAAAGAGCTGAACAAGACACTTATTTGCATATTTGCGAAAGCTCTTGTGAAGGATCCGGTCTCTATTTTTCGTCGCGGCTAGCTTTACGGACCCAAACCGCACTTGTCAAATCTTGCAAGGCTCGCCCGCCTCCCCCTTGGTCGAAGTCCTCCCCCAAAAGGCAGCAAGCCTTTGGTAGAGGTCACAAGCTCGCGAGCGAACCAAGCAGCCCCCAGACTGCCCTTTAAGACAAATTGGGAAAGACATGACAGGCCCGTAAATCATCCCACAGAGGCTCGCCTGTTACGCCACCGTTTTGAGCAATTGGGACAGGCGAATGCGGTCCTGCACATTCATGCCTTTCAGAAACTCGCCTTCCAGCTCCATCACCTTCAGCCCAATGGCCGAGGCAATATCCCGCCCCTTCTTGGTTGGCTTGAGCACAACAAGGCGTTTGTCCTGCTTGTTCACATCACGGCGAAGCAATTTGCGATCCGTCAGTCGCTTGGCGGCGCGCGAGACGGCAACCGTGTCAAGCAATGTCCGCGGCTCAACCTCGCGCACACTGACAGCCCCATCGCGCGACAGACTGGCCAGCACCTGCCATTCAGCAAGGCTCATATCCCATTCATCCGCCAACACCCGCGCCATACGCTTGGAGATAGCCTGAGCAGAAGCCAGCATTCTGTAGGGTAGAAAATTGTCCAGAGTAAAGGCTTCTTCCGCCGCGAGGGGCGCAACAGGTGCCTTGGCCTTCTTGCCCGTCTTTGAAGCCCGCGCCTCTTTGCCCTCATCCTTGGAGGGAGGAGCCATATCCGGCAAAGCATCAAACATGGAAACCTGAAAGGAGTCAGTGGCCATCACTTCATTTCCTTTGTAACAATTCCTACAAGATCAATTTACACGATTCTTTGTGCACCGATAGAGCCTCAACCGTCACAAAAAGATCGCCCTGATATCCAGACACAAAAAGCGCAGCCGCATATCAGAATCTTAGCTCCAATATGCATTGCTGCGCTTTATATCAATTGAAATAAAAATTTCAAATCATTGGATATGAGATTTAAACAAGAAGATGATTTCTCGTAGAAAATCTAATTCACAATCTATTCAGGGTGGCGCTCCATAACACAGAAGAAGAAGCCGTCTGTTTGTGTCGACCCCGGCGTCAAGGTCACGCTCATCATGTCAGAAGACCATGGTTTTGGTGCATCAAATCCATAAAGATCCTGCCAAACCTCCCCTGCCGAGACCATTTCAAAATCAGGATTGTTTTCAATGAAATGATAAATCTGCTCTTCGTTTTCCTGTGGCAAAACAGAACAGGTGATATAGACCAGATAGCCACCGGGCCGCACAAATTCGCGCGCCTGCGCCAGCGCCAGCTGCTGCTCTTCCACCCGTTTTGCCAGCTGCTCTTCGCTCAGCTTCCACTTGGTCTCGGGCCGCCTACGCCACGTACCGGTGCCGGAACAAGGGGCATCAACCACCACCCGATCCATCCGGCCAATCAGATCATTAAGAGCCCCATCATTGGGCGTACGGGTCTGGGCATTGCGCACACCTGCGCGCGTCAGGCGATCCACAATCGGCGCAAGACGAGAGGCATCCACATCATAGGCATAGATCTGGCCCTTATTCTCCATCTGCGCTGCCATGGCGAGGGTCTTGCCGCCGCCACCCGCGCAAAAATCAAGAATCTGCTCGCCCTTTTGTGGGAAGATCAGACGAGAGACAACCTGACTGCCCTGATCCTGAATTTCATACAATCCTTTCCGAAAAGCTGGATCCCCTTGAATGTTAGGCTGGCGAGAGGCGCCGCGCCCAGCAGGAAAGCGCAAACAATCCTGCGCCAGTTTCACCCGCTGCGGATTGAAGCGGCTAAGCTCCTTTTCCACCTTTTCAATTGAGCCTTTAAGGGTATTCACCCGGATATCAACGGGCGGGCGCTGTGCGAAGGCCTTGGCTTCCTGCAGGGCATCCTCCTCAAAGCTTTCAATAAAGCTTGGGGCCACCCATTCTGGAATGTCTCCCTTGACCCAGAAAGGAGCATCTTTAAGGGAGGCCGCATTGATTGCAGCAATCTCGCCCTCGCTCAGGGCCTCTGGTGCATGGGAATCTTGGGCAAAATGCTCTTTAAGGCTCTCGGCGCTCTCATTCCAGTCAAAGGCCATGGTGGCCAGCACGAGCGCGCGCGGGCTGTCAGCCCCCATTTTCCAGGCATGGGATGAGCGTTTGCGCAAAGCATCATAAACGATATTGCCGATGGCCGAGCGATCACCCGATCCTGCAAACCGGTGGCTCCGCCCCCAATCTTTGAGCGCCTCCCCGACAGGGCGCTTGCGCTCCTCAATCTCGCTCAGCACTTCAATCGCAGCTTGCAGACGTCCACCAAGTTTCATATCTCTACCCCAAAAAAAAGCAGCATCAAGTCACGCAGAAAAGAACAAAAACCAAGCCAATAACTCGGGACTCGCCCCCTTGATGCATCAAGTGCCTGCAGTTGACATGAATCCCCAAATGAATCAAGCGCCAGCCAGCAAAGAAGAGATAAAAGCGGCCTCAAAATCAGCAAAGAAGCATTGAAGATAAGAAATCACACTCAAGCTCTTCAATTTCATTGGCGAGCAGAAGCCCAAACTGAAAAACCATCAGTATTTTGTGCATCTTGCATTTTTCTGCGCCCCACATAAAAACGGGCCTCAAAGCAACCACATTGCCTTGAGGCCCGAATATTCAATCAATAATAGCTGACGGCTATTTCATCAACTCACGCCACCATAATTTGGGGATTCGCGCGTGATTGTTACATCATGAGCATGGGATTCGCGCAAAGAAGCAGAAGAAATGCGCACAAATTTAGCACGGGTGCGGAAGTCTTCCAGCGTTGCAGAGCCGGTATAGCCCATAGCAGCCCGCAAGCCGCCTGCCAGCTGGTGGAGAACCGCCGAGACAGGCCCTTTATAGGGAACCTGGCCCTCAACTCCTTCAGGAACCAGCTTGAGCTTGTCACGCACTTCCGCCTGAAAATAACGATCAGCCGAGCCGCGCGCCATGGCACCAACAGACCCCATACCACGATAGGATTTGAAAGAACGACCCTGATAGAGATAAACCTCACCGGGGCTTTCATCCGTACCCGCAAGAAGCGAGCCAACCATGGCAACGCCAGCACCACCAGCCAGAGCTTTTGCCAGATCGCCAGAGAATTTGATACCGCCATCAGCAATAACGGGAATGCCGGACTTGTCGCCCTCTTCAGCGCAATCCATAACAGCCGTCAACTGAGGTACACCCACACCGGCCACAATGCGTGTGGTACAAATGGAGCCAGGCCCGATCCCCACTTTCACGGCATCAGCCCCTGCATCAATCAGCGCCTTGGTGGCTTCGCGGGTCGCCACATTGCCTGCAACCAACTGCACAGAGCTGTTGGCCTTTTTAATGCGCCCTACAACATCCAGCACGGCTTGCGAATGACCGTGAGCGGTATCGACCACAATCAAATCAACCTCGGCATCAATCAAGGCCATTGCCTGATCAAAGCCAGCATCCCCGACAGAACAGGCAGCAGCAGCACGCAGGCGGCCTTGGGCATCCTTACAGGCATTGGGATTAAGGCGTGATTTTTCGATATCTTTTACAGTGATCAGGCCAACACAATGATGCTTGTCATCCACCACCAGCAGCTTTTCAATGCGGTGCTGATGGAGAAGGCGCTTGGCCTCTTCCTGATTAACCTGCTCGGTGACCGTTACCAGATTATCCCGTGTCATCAATTCATAAACGCGCTGCTCAGGGTCGGAAGCAAAACGCAAATCACGGTTGGTCAAAATCCCGACGAGACGTCCGGTCTTGTCCCCCTCTTTGGTGCCCTCCACCACGGGCACACCAGAGAAACCATGATGTTTGGTCAGGGCCTTGGCTTCAGCCACGGTAAAGTCCGGCGTAATGGTAAGAGGATTGACCACCATACCGCTTTCAAACTTCTTGACCTGACGAACCTGCTCGGCCTGCTCGGTGACAGAGAGATTTTTGTGAATCACACCCATGCCCCCGGCCTGAGCCATGGCAATCGCCATCTTTGCTTCAGAGACGGTATCCATCGCAGACGACAGAATAGGAAGATTAAGGTCAATTTCCTTGGTCAGCTTGGTGGAAATATCCACTTCACCCGGCATAACAATAGAATGATCCGGCTGCAGCAGGACATCATCAAAGGTCAGCGCTTCACGTCCGGTGGAAGGTTCAAGAATGGTGGCCATGCCAACTACCTCAAGAGTTTGGTTTGCCCCTGTCTTGCCTGAAAGGCGGGAGGGATGAATGAGCAAACACGGTGCCAAAAGGATACAAAAAACCGGTCTGGTCCTTCATGCCGCATATTCAAATCCGGAAATAGAACTCAGAGACGATTCTGGGTATTTTAATCAGAAGTTGACGCTGGTCACTACCATGGTTGAAGGCCCTTGCATAGAGCCTTTATTGTCCCCATAACCAATTATTTTGCTGCATATTCGGCATCAAACAAAACCCCAATCTCTGTCAGCACATGGATAAGCCCCATAAGAAACCACAATCCCCAAGCACTTGCGGTATCAGCAGGAAAAATCGCGTTGATGAAAATCAATGAAGAAAGTGGCAAGCAGCATAAACCTGATCGAGAAAATCTGCATGCCCGAAGAGCCGCATGGCACGACATGGCAGAGGACATTACCAAGAACGGCTTTGCCGCCCAAAGCCAGCATGGAGCCGATATGACATCCCATTCCGCCTCTCATTCCTGTTGCTCTGGCTGTGACCGGGACGATGTCGAAAACTTGCCCCTCACCGATCTGCCAGATGCCTTGGCCAAAATGACCTCTCTTGTAGAACCAATTTCCCAAAGCGAACACTTGCCGCTGGGGCAATGCCTCGGCCGCGTTCTGGCGCAAGACGTGAGCAGCCAGATCCCCCTGCCCGTTGATAACAATTCCGCGGTTGATGGCTATGCAGTGCGCCTTTCAGCTTTTGAAGGGCAAGCCCCTTATAGCCTTCCCGTTGGTGGCCGCGTTGCGGCTGGCGATGATGCTGGCAAGATTGCACCGGATTCTGTCTGCATTCGCATCCTGACCGGCGCCCCAGCGCCTGACTGGACCGATGCAATCATCATGCAGGAAGACACACAACTCTCTGAGGACGGAAGCACAGCTACCTTCTCTCAAAAGCCGTACCAACACGCCAATATTCGCTTTCGCGGCGAGGATGTTCCCAAGGGTTCGGTGATTATCGAAGCAGGGGCAAAAATCGATACCCGCCATATCGCCATCGCGGCCTCGTCCGGCCTTGCCAAGCTAAAAGTTACCCGCCCCATCAAAGTGGCTCTTTTAGCGACAGGATCGGAGCTTAACCAGCCGGGGACAGATCTTCCCCCGGGCGGCATCTATGATTCCAACACACCCATGCTAATTGCCCTTCTCTCTCAGCCTCATATTCAGCTCACCCTTCATCGTCCGGTCAAGGATGATTTTGAAACCATCCGCTCATCCATTGCATCCCTGGCGCAAGATCACGATCTCCTACTAACCTCAGGCGGCATGTCGGTCAGTGATGAAGATTATATCCGCCGGGCGATTATGGCAGAAGCGGGCTTTTTCGAGGTCAAGAAGGTCCGCCTAAAACCGGGCAAGCCTCTGGGCTTTGGCCTTGTCAAAAATTGTATTTTTGTGGGCCTGCCGGGCAACCCCTTTGCCGCCCTTGTCGGCTTTCTGCTCTTTGCACAATCGGCAATAGCCCATCTAGCAGGCCTAACGGAACGCCCGGAACCGCTTTTGGGTGCCGCCGACTTTGAAACTGAAAAGGGTGGAAAGAGACTTGAATTCATTCCCGTTCGTTTAGCGGGCTACGATGAATCCGGCAGACCAAAACTTGAAAAAATTGGCAAGGGAGGGTCCGCTCGCCTGCGCCCACTCATCCATGCTGATGGCCTTGCGGCATTGCCAATTAGTGATACAGGAATAAGGCGCGGAGATCTCCTCTCCTACTATCCTTTCCATTCAGCCTTTGAGCTATAGCCCCCTGGCATCCGTAATTGCACCAGGGTTATAGGCGAATAGATTGTCCGAATATTTATCCCCATTCGGACAATTCAAATTTGCGGATAAATCAATCCTGCGGACACCCACTGTCAAGGGATGCAGTCTGTACGCAATGGCTTTGGGAATCAGCGCCGCAAATCAGGCTGCCTGCATTGCAAGCCTAAAGATAAACTCGCTATAGCTACAGCCTTTTGATCTCAAAACATCATGCAGATGCGCATAGGAAGCCTCGAGCCCCTGCTTGCGATTGATATGATCATTCTCTTTCTGCAACAAGCCTTGATAGAGTGGCTCAATCACGTCGCGGATAATATCTCTATTCGGTGATCGACGTGAGGAATGATAGCCAACAACCTGCCCTTCAGCGTCGAATGAAGGGGTCACATGAGCAAAAACCCAATAATAGCCCCCTGTTTTCGTGGTGTTTTTGACATAGGCAAAGACTTCCTGGCGACCTGAAAGACTATCCCACAAAAGCTTAAACACCGCTCGCGGCATATCTTCGTGCCGAATGCAGGAATGGGGTGCTCCGATAAGCTCCTTTAGCTCATAGCCAGAAACATCGCAGAAGGTACGGTTTGCGTAAGTAATGCGCCCTTTGAGATCTGTCTTTGAGATAATAACCTCTTCAGGACTAAAAAAAACTTCTTTCGTCAAGAATTCCCCCCACCACATTCAAATCTGCAGAACAAACATCAAAGCAAAATACCCCAGGAAGGCAAATCACTTTTCAATTTCATTAAGAACAAAAAAGCTTACAAAATCTATACAAAATATTACAAAAATTTCACGAAGTAAAAATGCAATAAATAACAGATCAATCACTATGTATTATCATTTAAGTATTATTACTTGTGCCAATTTGACGCAGCCTCTTATGATCTTCATCAATCTAAAGCATGAGCAGCTTTCGCAATATGGTCCGATGACAAATGCATAAGGACCGAGCCTGACCATACCTCGGAATCAGCGCCATATTTGCTTGCATCAGGTCCAGCACGGAGGCACCATATGACACAAGGGACAGCTCGGCAGCTGCCACCAATCGTTGCCCGTATCACCAAATTTCTGCCACTTGCACCGCTGGAGCGCCTGATTAGCCGCGCCGCAGACCAGATTGCTACCGAACATCCGGAATTTTTCGAGCGTCTCGACGACTATGCCAACAAATCCTATATCGTCGTGCCAACGGATCTGGATTGGATCGCCGCCCTGTCCTTTTGCAACAATCATGTGCAAATCCGCCTCGCGCGAAGCCTTGCAGCTTTCCCCAATAGGGATGTCACCATCAAAGCCCCCATCCTGTCCCTTCTTAGCCTGATGGACGGCAAGGAAGATGGCGATGCGCTTTTCTTCTCGCGTGATCTGACCATTGAAGGCGACACGGAAGCTGTGCTGGCCCTGCGCAATGCCCTTGATGATGCGGAGGTAGATTTCCTCTATCAATGCGCCCAGATCATGGGTCCGCTCAGCAAGCCGGTGGAAACCGGTGCCAAAACCTTGCTGGATAAATTAAGAACACAAAAATCCGGCAGCTCAGCCCCGTCTATGGACCCAATGGACGGCATGCCCGGGCCTTATCCTTCATGACGAGCCAACAAGAGACCAATAAGACCATGACACCTATGGAGCTGGTTTGCCCGGCAGGAACACCTGCCGCCCTGCGCACAGCCGTTGATGCCGGTGCCGATACGGTTTATTGCGGGTTTCGCAACGAAACCAATGCCCGCAACTTTCCCGGCCTTAATTTCTCGCTCAAGGAGCTAAAAGGCGGCATTCAATATGCAGCTGACAAAAATTCCAATGTATTGGTGGCTATCAATACTTTTGCACAAGCAGGCAAAACCGATCTTTGGAAACGCTCAATTGATGACGTCGCACAATCAGGTGCCCATGCGGTTATCTTGGCCGATTTGGGCATGCTTGACTATGCGGCTCAAAATCATCCGGACCTGCGCCTTCATCTGTCGGTTCAGGCAGCCGCCGCCAATGCGGACATGATCAATTATTATGCCAGCGAATTTGGCATCAAACGGGTTGTCCTGCCCCGTGTGCTAACCGTGCAGGAAATCTCGGCGATCAATAGCGAAATTGATATTGAAACCGAGGTCTTCATCTTTGGCGGCTTGTGCGTGATGGCCGAAGGGCGCTGCGCCCTTTCCTCCTATTGCACCGGCAAGTCCCCCAATATGAACGGCGTCTGCTCTCCTCCCGGCTCTGTCAGTTATGAAGACCATGGCGATCATCTGGAAAGCTCCCTCTCTGGTATCACCATCAACCAATATCCCAAAGGGGAAGCAGCGGCTTACCCGACCCTGTGCAAGGGACGGTTCGAATCCGAAGGGGTAAGCGGCTATGTGTTTGAAGATCCGGTAAGTCTCAATGCCGCCCATTTGTTGCCCGCCCTTCAAAAAGCGGGTGTTACCGCCCTCAAAATCGAAGGACGCCAGCGCGGCAAAGCCTATATGGCCCAGGTGGTCAAAAGCTTCCGCCAGGCAGTTGATGCGGTGGCAACCGGCTCCAATGTTCAGCTTGAAGAGCTTCTCGCGCCATTGACCGAAGGACAGAAAAGCACCAAAGGCTCTTACCAGAAAACATGGCGCTAGGGCCTGACCAGACCAAAGCCAAGCCATAAAGAGCCCGACTGTTTCAGGATGCGGATATGACAAACAACACAGAGCTAACCCTCGGCCCGTGCCTTTTTAACTGGCAAGAAAATGAATGGCGCGACTTCTATTTTAAAATGGCAGATGAGAGCGATTTCAACCTCATCTATATTGGCGAGCCTGTCTGCTCCAAACGCCTGCCATTTCGCACCCATATCCTGCCTGATATTCTGGAACGGATGGAATCTGCGGGTAAAAAGGTTATCCTCTCCACCTTGGCACTGGTCACCACCAAGGCCGAGCGCAAAAGTCTGGCCGAACAATGTCAGCAAGATATGTGGATGATCGAGGCCAATGATCTAACCGCCCTGCCCTTCCTTAAGGGCAAGAATTACGTCATCGGCCCCTATATCAATATCTATAACGAGGATACGATCAAGAGCCTTGCCCAGCGCGGTGCCGAGCGCTTTGTTCTTCCCCCTGAATTACCAGCCGAGTCAGCTGCCAAACTCATGGCGGCTGTACCCGGGCCAACCTACGAGCTTCAGGTCTTTGGCCGCCTGCCACTGGCCTTGTCCGCCCGCTGCTATCACGCCCGTCTTCACAAACTCTCAAAAGACAGTTGCCGCTTTGTTTGTGATCAAGACCCTGATGGCCGCAATGTCAACAGCTTGACCGGCCAGCCTTTCCTTGCCGTCAATGGTATTCAGACCATGTCCTATGGCAGTCAGCTCTTGCTGGAAGAATTGCCAGCCCTTGCAAGTTCAGGAATCGGAGCTTTCCGCCTCTCCCCCCATACAGGAGATATGCTGGCAGTTGCCAGAACCTTCCGTGATGTGATGGATGGTAAGATGGAAGCGGGAAGCGCGCGCGAGGCCATTCAAAAAATGATGCCAAATCATCATTTCATCAATGGCTTCAGCCATGGGGCAGCCGGAATGGAGCAAGTGGACGAAGCGCTTGCCATCTAACGGGCGGTTTTCTTGACCGTCAGGCAATAAAAAACGGGCACCAGATCCTCTGGTCCCCGTTAGCTTACTTTAAGCATGGAATTCTCCGCATACACGAAGCCTGATCCTGTGGCCATCCGGTAAGAAGCAGTCGCCCTTCTTACAATGACAGGCCGTTTGCATCTTCTGTCTTACTTCAAGCACCCTAAGACAGGCAAGCAAACTGATCAGTTTAGTGCAAACGCATCCATTCGCGGGCTTCACGCTGTGCGCGAGAGACTTCACACGGTGACATTTCCTGTGTCAGTTCTTTACGGCGGAGCATAGCTTCGCGATTGCCCTTCATAGCAGCCAGATTAAACCATTTATGCGCTGCGATCAGATCCGGCTCACCATGATTGCCAACTGCATGAGACAAACCAAGCTGGAAGAAAACTTCGCCAGTTGCGTCCTGACCAAGACCGTTCATTTCAGATGAATGGAACTCAATACGTGCCATTTTTCTATTCCTATCTAATACTCGTTACCCACTATCGGGCTTGTTTTGATCGGGTCTGTTATCGCCCGTTTTGATAGGATCATGGTGGAAGATAATTTTAAATCTGAGGTAAATCGCAATGGTTACCGCAATCTCAATAAAATCCTACCGAGATGTAAAATTTACCTCTCCCTAACGATGGGATTGGCGGAAAGCTGCGATGAATAGAAAAAAATAGCCCAAAATTTTAGAAAGCACCCTAACCTTTCATCAACCATAGTGATCTTTTTCACCAGCCATCCAGAAAGCTTAACAAGCAATTGGGAGCTCGCTTGCGGCCAATGACGCAACCAATGATAGGAAACGTCCCTGTCCCACCGCTTTCGCCTCCCACATAAGGGCCAAAACGTAAAAACCCGCATACAGAACAGGCATCTGCATGCGGGTTTTGTAAGAAGCCGATAAGGCCCGGAAGTTAATCTGCTCGCTGGTTGAACAAAATTGCCTGTGCATCTTTATCATTGGCAAGATCAACCCGCTCGCGCTCTTCTGCCCCCACTGCAAAAGCTTTTTTGACAGCATCACGTGAGGTCAGATCCGCAAACCAGCGCTTCACATTGGGAAACTCATCAAGATTAATACCTTGGCGCTCATGAGGTCGCGCCCAGCCAATCATGGCCATATCTGCAATGGAATAGTCGCCAGCCACATAATCCTTGCCGTCAAGAGCCTTATCCAGAACCCCATAAAGACGATGGGTCTCATCCCGATAACGCTTGATCGCATAGTCGATCTTTTCAGGCGCATAGAGAGCAAAGTGGTGATTCTGGCCAAGCATCGGGCCAAAACCGCCCATTTGCCACATCAGCCACTGCTCCACTTCAACCCGGCCGCGCTCGTCAGATGGCAGGAATTTGCCAAACTTGCGCGCAAGATAGAGCATGATCGCCCCGGATTCAAAAACAGAGATCGGCTCACCACCAGGCCCTTCAGGGTCAATAATAGCAGGCATCTTGTTATTGGGTGAAATATTGAGGAAGTCAGACTGGAACTGATCCCCAGTCCCAATATTGACATAATGAACGTTATACGGAACACCCAGCTCTTCCAGCATAACGGTCAGTTTCCAGCCATTGGGAGTTGGCCAATAAAAAAGCTCAATCGGTTTGGTTTGCTCTGTCATCTCTGCCTCGAAAATTTTGAAAAAGACATATATGCGAATGCATTGATCCTTGATTTAGGACCAATTGGTCAAATTTAAAGAGGCAAAACCAATTTTCTCTGCCTCTTTTCACTGCGCCTTGCAGATTGTTACATGCAATTTAGAGAATATAAAAAGCCCTGTGAAGCCGAAAAGAGCGCTTCTCTCTGCCTTTACAAGGCCCCTCTATATCTTGGTCTTCCCTATCCGGCATCCTTGGTGCCAAAGCTTGCAGGCGATACAATCTCCAGCATCTCGCAATCAGCGGAAAAGCCTCGCAACTCGTGCACAATACCGGGGCGTTGATAGACGCAGTCCCCAACCTCAAGCACGCATTCCCCCTCATCTTCATACCAGAATTTCGCCCAGCCCTTGAGCAAATAGACCATCTGAAAATCAAGCTGATGGGTGTGCCGACCGCCCGGCTTATCAAGAAGCTGCTCGGCCCGGATCACATGGGCAGCAAAATCGCCCCCAGTAGCCTCGGCAATACCAAGATCGCGATAGGAAAAGAAAGACCGCAATCCCTCTTTCACATAATCTGCATCCTTAGCCTTATGCAAAGAAAATTTGTGATCAGATTTGTGCTTAGACATGGCTCTCCCCCATTATTGAGGGAAAAGTAAAACATACAGCCGTTAGTTTTAAAAGGACAATTTTGCGTAAGCCAGCCTAGAGCAAGGACACATTAATTTTGTGCATTCTGCGAGGCATGCCGCCTCTAGAGCTTGAGCTTATATCCCACATGGCTGGCTTCAAATCCCAGCTGGTCATAAAAGCGCTGCCCATCCTTGCGCGCTTTGTTGGTGGTGAGTTGCAGAAGACCGCAACCATCCTCTTTTGCCTTGGCAATGGCCCATTCAAACATTTTTTTGCCAAAGCCCTGCCCGCGCAGCGAGGCATGAACGCGAACAGCCTCGACTTCCGCCCGCGTGCAGCCACCAAGCGAGAGGCCATGCATATAGATAAGCTGAAATGTCCCCCCAACGCCAATTTCCGGCACATCCAGAACATAAAGCGCGTTATTAGGGTCCTCCTCCATCTTGGAAAATGCCTCAAGATAGGGGGACAGATCGGCGCTATCCTCGCGCCCCTTGCCAAGAAAATCATCACGAAGCAGAGCCACAATGGCCGGTACATCTTCGGCTTTAGCAAGACGGATGGAAAAGGCAGGCATGAATGACCCTCCATAGAACAAAGAATGGCAGAGATGCGAGACAAACAAAAACGGCGCGGTTCTCACCGCGCCGTAATTAGTAGAGCTTAAAGCCCCAGTTTTTCTTTAAGGATCTGGTTCACCGCCTGCGGGTTGGCCTTGCCTTGCGAGGCTTTCATAACCTGCCCGACAAACCAGCCAATCAGGCCCGGCTTATCCTTGACCTTCTCGACCTGATCAGGATTGTTCGCGATAATCTCATCAATAATCGCTTCAATCGCGCCGGTGTCAGTCACCTGCTTCATGCCTTTTTCTTCAACAATGGCAGCAGGGTCTCCCCCTTCGGTCCAGACAATCTCAAACAGATCCTTTGCAATCTTGCCCGAAATATCACCGCCCTTGATCAGATCAACGATGGAGCCAAGCTGCTCGGCAGAGATCGGGCTATCATCCAGATCAAGCCCTTCCTTGTTGAGACGGCCGAACAATTCATTGATCACCCAGTTGGCTGCAAGCTTGGGATCGCGGCCTGTGGCCACTTTCTCAAAATAATCGGCAGAGCGGCGAGAGGCCACAAGCACGGATGCATCATAAGGTTTGAGGCCAAATTCGGTGATGAAGCGCTCGCGCTTGTCATCAGGAAGCTCAGGCAATTCCGCCCGCAACGCCTCAACATAGGCATCATCAAATTCAAGCGGCAGCAGATCAGGATCAGGGAAATAGCGATAATCATGCGCTTCTTCCTTGGACCGCATGGAGCGGGTTTCCCCTTTTTTGGCGTCATACAGGCGGGTTTCCTGATGGATCTCGCCCCCGTCTTCCAAAATAGCAATCTGGCGCCGTGCTTCATAGTCAATGGCCTGACCAATGAAACGGATGGAGTTCATATTCTTGAGCTCACAGCGGGTGCCAAGCTCTTCGCCCGGGCGGCGCACAGAGACGTTGACGTCAGCGCGCATAGAGCCCTGATCCATATTGCCATCAGACGTGCCAAGATAGCGCACAATGGTCCGCATTTTGGACATGTAAGCCTTGGCCTCATCGGCAGAGCGAATATCAGGTTTGGAGACAATCTCCATCAAGGCAACACCAGAGCGGTTCAGATCCACAAAGGACATGGTCGGATGCTGGTCATGCATACTCTTGCCCGCATCCTGTTCCAGATGGAGCCGCTCGACACCAACTTCAACCCGCTCACCATCGAGCATATCCAGAATAACCACGCCCTCGCCCACAATCGGGTCTTTGAACTGGGAAATCTGATAGCCCTGAGGCAGATCGGGGTAGAAATAGTTTTTGCGGTCAAACAAAGAGCGGTTATTGATCTTTGCTTTCAGGCCCAGACCGGTCCGGATTGCCTGCCGCACGCATTCTTCATTGATCACGGGCAGCATGCCGGGCATGGCCGCATCAACAAAACTGACATGATTGTTGGCCTCGCCACCGAACTCGGTGGAAGAACCGGAGAAAAGCTTGGCTTCAGAAGCAACCTGAGCATGGATTTCCATGCCGATTACGACTTCCCAGTCGCCTGTTGCCCCTTTAAGCAGCTTGCTGCGAGACGCTTCAGCCATTTCTTTCGTCCTCAGCTGTGCAAGAGGGTCTATCCCGCTCTTGCCATCAATTATCTGTGGCAGATCGCCACCAATTACTTCTCGCCTGCAAGACGGGCCGCAATGGCCTCTTCTTCCCAGGCGATATTGACCTCGATGAGATCTTCCCAGAACTGCATATAGAGATCGGGTGCCAGATCATGGAGTTCCAACCGCTCAAGCACTTTGTCGAGCACGGCTTTCACCCGCTCTTCAATGCGCGCCTGAGAGGGATGGCTTTTAAGCTCTGCCATCCGCTGCACATAAAGGTCGCGTCTGGCAAACAAATCCACCAACTGGCGGTCCAGTTCATCAATCGCCTCACGAATGTGAGCCTTCTCGGTGCAATCCTTGGGGTCTCGCATATTGGGTCCGTTCTCGCTTGCCGTTACCACCATTTGGAAGGCGCTTCCATGATACCGGCAGCCTCTTCCAGCACGCCAGCTGTACGGAACAGCGTCTCTTCATCAAAGGCCTTACCAATCAGCTGCAAACCAAGGGGCAAGCCATTGGCAGATTTGCCTGCAGGCACAGAAATACCCGGCAAACCGGCCATATTCACGGTAACGGTGAAAATATCATTGAGGTAATTCTCAACCGGATCGGTCACCTTCTTGTTCAGCTCAAAGGCTGCAGACGGAGTGGCCGGTGTCAAAATGGTATCAACCCCTTCAAACGCCTTTTCAAAATCCTGCTTGATCAGCGTACGGATTTTCTGGGCGCGCAGATAATAGGCGTCATAATAACCTGCTGACAGCACGTAAGTGCCGATCAGGATCCGGCGTTTGACCTCATCCCCAAAGCCCGCAGCACGGGTTTTTTCATACATATCGATGATGTCATCACCCGGCACACGCAGGCCATATTTCACGCCGTCATACCGCGCCAGATTGGAAGAGGCTTCAGCCGGTGCCACAATATAATAGGCCGGAAGCGCATATTTGGTCATAGGCAGCGAGATCTCGACAATCTCGGCTCCGGCCTGTTTCAGCCATTCAATGCCCTGCTGCCAAAGCTTCTCGATTTCCTCAGGCATATTGTCAACGCGATATTCCTTGGGGATGCCAACGCGCATGCCTTTGATATTGCCAGTCAGAGCCGCTTCATAATCGGGCACAGGCAGATCAACGGAAGTGGTGTCCTTCTTGTCAACCGAGGCCATGGATTTCATCATGATGGCCGCATCGCGCACGGTGCGGGTGATGGGACCTGCCTGATCAAGGGAAGAAGCAAAAGCAACCATGCCCCAGCGCGAGCAACGACCATAGGTCGGTTTGATGCCCACTGTGCCGGTAAAGGCCGCTGGCTGGCGAATAGAGCCACCGGTATCGGACGCTGTTGCCCCGGCGCACAAGCGTGCAGCCACAGCGGCAGCGGAGCCGCCTGAAGAGCCACCCGGCACGCGATCAGTGCTTTCGCCGTCGGCACGCCAAGGATTTTTCACCGCGCCATAATAGCTGGTCTCGTTGGCAGAACCCATGGCGAACTCGTCCATATTGAGTTTGCCGAGCATCACAGCACCATCATCCCACAAATTCTGGGTAACGGTGGACTCATATTCCGGCTTGAAACCATCAAGAATATGGGAACAGGCCTGAGAGGAAATCCCTTTTGTACAATAGAGATCCTTCACACCAAGAGGAATTCCTTCCAGATTACCAGCTTCTCCCTTGGCAAGGCGCGCGTCAGACGCAGCAGCCATTTCCAGAGCTTTTTCCGGTGTTTTGGCGATATAGGCATTCAGCTCATCTGCACCGTCCATTGCTGTCAGATAGCTCTGGGTCAATTCGGTTGCAGTAAAGTCTTTATTGGCCAGCCCGTCGCGGGCCTGGGCAATCGTCAAAGCCGTGAGATCTGTCACGCGGCCATCCTCTTCCTGAATACGGGCCTCAATCTTGTCTGCCTGAAGAATTCACATTGAAGAATTCGGGAACATACAAACAGGAGTGGCCCACCAACAAACGATTGGGGTTCATCCTTCCCTGCCAGATTTCATCAATCATGGCAGGGCAGCAAAGTGCTCTATTCGATCACCTTGGGAACCATGAAATAATTATCTTCATGCGCTGGCGCATTGCTGGTCACAACAGAAGCATAGCCCCCGTCTGTTACGCCATCTGCGCGCTTTCTCATTTCCTGTGTCACCACAGAGGTCATGGGAGCAACATTCTCAACATCCACTTCATTGAGCAATTCTACCCAATCAAGAATGGAGTTGAGTTCACCTTTAAGGCTTTCCGCCTCGTCGTCTGTTACAGAAAGCCGGGCCAGACGAGCCACGCGCTTTACCGTATCCTTGTCAATGGACATGAATGATCAAGCCTTCCAGAATATGGACGGGATATAGTCAATCTATATCACTTAAGTTTTGCCTTGCGGCCTTGACCACAGGCTATAGCACCTCTTCAGATTTTGGCGCAACTCTTAGGCATCGCGTTTGCCCTCAATGCCCCTATTTTCCCCATTTGCCCGAAAAATCGTCACCTTGCTGCCCGAATTTAAGGCCAACGAGGGCCTTCACCCTATTCGTGACAAAAGAAATCAAACATCTCTTGCGATTTTCTGTCAGCATGTTAGAGCAGAAGAATCTGTTCGAGATTGTACGACCTCCCGCCTCTACATATCATAGCTCCCGGCCAATTAGGCAGGAGCAAAAGCCTATCTCAACCCAAAGGCAGCATCGCTCACCATGGCCCGCAAAAAGAAAAACAAACCACCAATCAATGTGTCTTTGGAAGAGCTGTCCGGCTCTCTCAAACCCGGCCAGCGCCTGCTTGGGCTTGATCTTGGCACCAAAACGATCGGCCTTGCCTTAAGTGACGGCAGCCTGATGATCGCAACCCCGCTTGAGACCATCCACCGCAAAAAATTCACGCAGGATGCTGAGCAGATGCTCGCCATTATCGAAGCCAACAATGTTGCTGGCCTCCTTATGGGCATGCCCTACAATATGGATGGAACAGAAGGCCCGCGCGCCCAGGCCACCCGCGATTTTGTCCATTCTTTTAAGGAAAAATGCCCCCTGCCCGTTGCCTTTTGGGATGAGCGCCTCTCGACCGTTGCTGTTACCCGCACTCTGCTGGATGCAGACACCTCCCGCTCCCGCCGGGGCGAAGTGGTCGACAAGATGGCCGCTTCCTACATTTTGCAAGGCGCATTGGACCGGATCAAGCGCGGTTTTGATAGCCCTGAAGAGCAGTCAGGCACGGAGGAAGAAGACGAGCAGGCCAACTAAGCCCGCGGCGGCTTATGAAAAGAAACAGAAGGAGTATCCGCCAGCTTACAAAAACAGCCAGAGCAAAACTAAAAGGAGAATGGGAATAAGCGGCAACATTGGCAAAGTCCTGATATAAAAAGGCAAGCCCTTAAGGCCCTTCCCTCTACATGCTCGCCCTTCCCCATAAAAGGGGACAAATCAACGCGCCCTACACCAATTAAAAGTTCAAGAACATGCCCATTGTCATCGAAGCTCTCATCCCGACCTTTTTTCTGGTTGGTCTTGGCCTTTATATCCGCCGCTCCGGATTCGTGCCAGAAGAGCAATGGGCTGGGCTGGAGACGCTCTCCTACTGGCTTTTTTTCCCGGCGCTGATTTTCAATGTTCTCACCAATGCCGATCTAAAAAATGTCCCACTTGGGGGTATGACCGCCACGCTTGTGCTCACAGTCATAACCATGACCGTGGCCTTACTCACGCTCTACCCGCTATTCAAAAAGACGTCGTCCATAGACAACCCCTCCTACACATCCATATGTCAGGGTGTCTTGCGTTGGAACGGCTTTATTGCCCTGTCAGTTGTGCAAAAGCTTTATGGCAACGATGCAATGGCACTGGTGGCTGTGGCCATGGCGGCCATGATTCCTCTTCTCAATGTCATTGTGGTGGGCATTTTGGCCACCTTTGCATCCAAAAGCACGCCCAACTTTAAAAATGTTCTGATCAATATCTTTAAAAACCCTCTGATCTGGGCATCCGTCGGAGGGCTGGCCTTTAATATGATGGAAGTCCCCATCTGGGATCCGCTTAAAACCACCATCGACATCACGGCGCGCGCAGGCCTTTCTACCGGTCTGTTGATTGTAGGGGCAGGTCTTCGCCTGCGCGACACCTTCCCCCCCAGCATGAGCGTCTGGCTGGGCACAAGCCTTCGGCTTCTGGGCATGCCGCTCCTCACAATAGGCTTTGGCTTGATGATGGGCCTATCCGGTGATGCGCTTGAAGTTGCTGTCATTTGCACCGCAGTCCCAACAGCCATGAATGGCTATGTATTGGCCAAGAAAATGGGCGGCAACGCCCCTCTTCTTGCCGCAATCACCACATTCCAGACCTTTCTCTCGGCCGCGACCATTCCGCTTTTCCTCGCACTTTTGAAGTAGAGACCGCTTTTCCGCACTGATTGCACCTAAAGATAGCGCTCATAACTTTGTGAGCGCTCTTGCAGGAAGGGCTGATTCTGCCTATAGCTATATGTCTAGCGAAAGACCCCAAACGCTAGGATTTCGACGTGGATTTTCCCCATCGCCATTTGCTCGGCATTGCCGGGCTGAATCATCTGGAAATTACCGCTCTTCTGGATAAAGCCGAAGAAGCGGTCAAGGTCTCCCAGCAGATCGAAAAGAAAAAGGCCGTCCTTAAAGGCCGAACCCAGATCAATCTCTTTTTTGAAGCCTCAACCCGGACCCAAAGCTCCTTTGAGCTGGCAGGCAAGCGCCTTGGCGCCGATGTCATGAATATGGCGGTCAAAAACTCCGCAGTCAGCAAAGGCGAAACCTTGCTCGACACGGCCCTGACCCTCAATGCCATGCATCCCGACATTCTGGTTGTGCGCCATGCTGCAGCTGGTGCACCGCAATTGCTGGCCCGCAAGGTTGGCTGCGCGGTGATCAATGCAGGCGACGGTGCCCATGAGCACCCGACGCAAGCGCTGCTGGATGCCCTGACCATTCGCCGCCATAAAGGCAGCATCCAGAATCTGGTTGTCGCCATTTGCGGCGATATCCTGCATTCTCGCGTTGCCCGCTCCAATATCATCCTACTCAATGCCATGGGCGCAGAGGTTCGCCTGATTGCCCCTTCCACCTTGCTGCCAGCCGATGTCGAGGCTCTGGGGGTCAAGGTCTTCCGCGATATGCGACAAGGACTAGATGGTGCAGATGTGGTGATGATGCTGCGCTTGCAGCTAGAGCGCATGAATGGTGCTTTCGTGCCAAGCATCCGCGAATATTTCCACTTCTACGGCCTGGATGAAGACAAACTGCAACAGGCCAAGGACGATGCCATCGTCATGCATCCCGGCCCCATGAATCGCGGGGTGGAAATTGATTCATCGGTCGCAGATTCCGGCCGCTCGGTCATTCGCGAGCAGGTTGAAATGGGCGTGGCCGTACGGATGGCCGTCATCGAGACATTGGCAGAAAATGCCATCAAACTGAACGACGAAGGGCTGTAAAAACAAATGCCAGACAAACAGCAACTTCCCTTTGCCCTCACCAATTGCCACCTGATTGATCCTGCAAGCGGGCTGGACGAAATGGGGGCTATCTTAATTGAAGACGGCAAGATCAAGGCAATCGGTGCAGATGTTGCGGGCAATCTGCCATCTGACATTCTGCGCGTAGACGGCGGCGGCAAGGTCGCGGCCCCCGGTCTTGTCGACATGCATGTCACAACAGGCGAGCCGGGAGCGGAACACCGCGAAACCCTTAAAAGCATCTCTCGCGCTGCTGCAAGTGGCGGTGTTACTTCCATCGCCACCATGCCGGATACCGATCCGGTGATTGACGATATCGCCCTTGTTGATTTCATCAAGCGCCGCGCCCGCGATACCGCCAAAGTTCATGTGCATCCTTACGCTGCCATGACACGGGGCCTTGCTGGCAAGGAAATGACAGAAATCGGCCTGATGCTGGAAGCCGGAGCTGTGGCCCTGACCAATGGCCGCAAAGCCATCACCAATGCCCAGATCATGCGCCGGGTTATGATGTATGCCCGCGATTTTGGCGCGCTGGTTATCCATCACCCCGAAGATCCCGATCTTGTCGGCAACGGGGTGATGAATTTGGGCGAGACATCCACCCGCCTCGGCCTTCCCGGTATTCCTGCAGAAGCCGAGACCATTATGGTGGCCCGCGATATCCGCCTCGCGCAATTGACAGGCACCCGCTATCACGCGGCCCAAGTCTCGTGCGCAGAAAGCCTTGATATCATCCGCCGTGCCAAAGAAAAGGGCCTTGACGTCACCTGTGGTGTCTCCATCAACCATCTCACCCTCAATGAAAATGACATCGGCCTTTATCGCACCTTCTATAAGATGTCGCCTCCCCTTCGCTCTGAAGAGGAACGTCAGGCCGTGATTGAGGGCGTAGCGGACGGCACGATCGATGTGGTTGTCTCGGCCCATGACCCGCAAGATGTGGATACAAAACGCCACCCCTTTGCAGAATGTGCTGATGGCGCTGTGGGACTAGAGACGTTCCTTGCCGCAGGCCTGCGGCTTGTTCATTCGCAGCAATTGACGCTCAGCCAGTTGATTCAATCCATGTCAGCCACACCAGCCAAGCTGTTGGGGCTTGATGCGGGCAGTCTCAAGCCCGGCCAACCAGCCGACGTCATCCTGTTCGATCCAGATTATCCATGGCTCGTTGATCGCGACGAGCTGCGCTCACGCTCCAAAAACACCGCCTTCCATCAGGCACGTTTCTCGGGCAAGGTTCTGCAAACCTATGTTGCAGGCCAGCAGGTGCATCATTACTCTCAGTAATGACGGACTGGACGATTCGCACATTAAAGCGGGATTGGTAACCAGTCCCACTTTTACGCCAGAAGGGCGGATGCCTTAAGGATCACCTACCATCTGGACCAAAAAGGAAACTGCCATGCCGGATCCAATTCACTGGGGTGTTGCCCTGCCTTATCTTTTCATGGCTCTGGCCTTTGGCTATGTGCTTGGCTCCACGCCCTTTGGACTGATCCTGACCAAATTCACCGGCATGGGCGATGTGCGCAAGATTGGCTCTGGCAATATCGGCGCAACCAATGTTTTGCGCACCGGCAATAAAAAACTGGCAGCTCTCACCCTGCTTGGGGATTTGCTCAAAGGCACCATTGCGGTGCTGGTTGCCGCTGAATGGGGGCAAGACACAGCCAATCTCGCCGGTATGGGCGCATTTTTGGGCCATCTTTTCCCCTTCTGGCTCAAATTCAAGGGCGGCAAAGGGGTTGCAACCTATATCGGTGTCCTGCTTGGTCTTTATTGGCCAGCCTGCGCTCTTTTTGGGCTTGTCTGGCTGGCTTGCGCAAAATTAACCCGCTATTCCTCCCTCTCAGCCCTTATCGCCAGTGCTCTGACACCCTTTGCTCTTCTTGGCTTTAGCGAGTGGCAGTTGGCGGAATTGTTTGCCATTCTCACCGCTCTTTTGTGGATCAAGCACAAAGCCAATATCATGCGCCTGCTTGATGGCACCGAGGGCAAGATTGGCGACAAAACCGCAAAGGCCAGCCCTGAGGCCAGCGGTGCTGACGAAGCAGATGTGAGTGAAGCCAGTCAAGTCAGTGATGATGGAGAGACGCAAGACGCCGCATCTTCCGCGCCCCAATCTGATGCAGATGAAAACACCAAGGGATAAGACAAGGGATTAGGTTATGAGTGAGCAGCCAGATCTTCTTGCCCACGCGATGGCCCAGAATAATGGCTCACCCTCATCAACTGGCAAAAACGCCCCTAATCCCTATAAATCCTCCCAATTTATGGAACACCGGCTCACCGAACGGCAGCGCTTTAACTGGCTACGCCTCATCCGGTGCGAGAATGTCGGCCCTGCAACCTTCCGCGAATTGTTCAACCATTTCGGCTCGGCTGAAAAAGCGCTTGAAGCCCTTCCCAGCTTATCTGCACGCGGTGGAGCAAAGAAGAAAATCCATATTGCCTCCCTTGAGGATACACAAAAAGAATGGGAACAGATCCATAAAGCAGGCGTGCGACTGGTTGCCTTGGGCGAGCCGGACTATCCCCATGATCTGGCCTTCACCCATGCCCCGCCCCCGCTTCTATCCATTGCTGGCGAAGGGAAATGGGCGCGCAAAACCATCGTCTCCATCGTCGGCTCGCGCAATTGTTCAGCCAGTGGCATCAAGCTAACCCAAACACTTGCGGCCGAGATGGGCCAGCATGGCCTTGTGGTCGCAAGCGGCCTTGCGCGCGGCATTGATACCGCAGCCCATAAGGCCAGCCTTGCAACCGGAACCATTGCCGTAGTGGCTGGCGGCCTTGATCGCCTCTATCCAAAAGAGAATATTCCCCTCGCCCACCAGATTGCTCAAAATGGCATGGTCATTTCCGAAATGCCCTTCCATTGGCAAGCGCGGGCCCGGGATTTTCCGCGCCGTAATCGCATTATCTCCGGCATCTCAGCGGGCACATTGGTGATTGAAGCCGCCAAACGATCCGGCTCTCTCATCACAGCCCGCTATGCGCTGGAACAAGGTCGGGAAGTCTTTGCAATCCCCGGCTCGCCCTTGGATCCCCGATCCGGCGGCACCAACCACCTGATCAAGCAAGGGGCCACTTTGGTCACGGATATTGATGATATTCTGGAAGCACTGGCCCACCGCCTTCCCAGAATAAGCGAACCCGCATTCCCTCTCATTCAGCAGCAAGGTGACAACGCCAAATCCTTTAAAGAAGACACTGCACAGGCCGAACAAATACAAGAGAGCGGCCGTAAAGAGCTAATTTCCAGTCTCAGCCCCACACCAATCGCCATTGATGAACTGGTACGCCAATCATCCATGCCTTTAAGTCAGGTCCAGATGATCCTTCTAGAGCTTGATCTTGCCGGACGTCTTGAGCGCCATGGCAATCAGGCCGTTTCCCTAATCAGATAACGGTGACCCGAGGCACACCAGTCCCATATAGCGTCCCATCAATCAAAACAGAAAATACAACGCTTTTTCTTCAGTTATGACGATTTGACTCGTATCTGATTGGCTATGTCCTGAGCCTCTATTTGCGCCATCTCCAGAAAATAAACCAGTCGAGACATGTTCGAGCGACGGGCCAGATGGGCCATTTCCTGAATATGTGCTGCAATATATTCTGCCGTCTGGGCAGACGAAGTTTCTAATTTCACTTTAGTATCCAATGTGATGCATTCCATTGCTTGAGAACTCATCCAATCACAAAAATGATTGCATCTTCTAAAATACACACTAATAAGTCGATTGTATATTGATCATTTGCAGTTTTTAGTTGCAAAAATACATTTTACTAAACGCAAGACACATTGTGCGAAAGCGAAACAATTGATATGCAACAGTGCTTCTAGTCTTGACCTGAAGCACCGGAACCGTCATTTGACAGGACGGAGCAGATGAGAATCATCTACCAGATTGCATAGTTGCGCCCTCCTTCCCATCTATGGGGGCAGACATCGCCAACTAGGCCAATATTTTTGAAAGTATGGATTTCGCATGGACCTCGTCATTGTAGAATCACCGGCAAAAGCCAAAACCATCAATAAATATCTGGGAGCAGATTATAAGGTTCTGGCATCTTACGGCCACGTCCGGGACTTGCCATCCAAAGATGGCTCGGTGCTGCCTGATGATGATTTTGCCATGACTTGGGAAGCCGATGCGAAATCCAAGAAACGCCTGTCCGAAATCGCCGCTGCAGTAAAAGAATCCGACCGTGTCATCCTCGCAACTGACCCCGACCGCGAAGGAGAAGCCATTTCATGGCACGTTTTGCAGGTTCTCAAAAACAAGCGCGTGCTAAAAGACAAACCAATCCAGCGCGTGGTGTTCAACGCGATCACCAAGAAATCCATTCTCGATGCAATGGAGCATCCGCGCGATATAGATGTGCCCTTGGTTGATGCCTATCTGGCGCGCCGTGCACTTGATTATCTCGTCGGCTTTACCCTGTCTCCTGTTTTGTGGCGCAAATTGCCCGGTGCCCGGTCAGCCGGGCGCGTGCAATCGGTCGCCTTGCGCCTTGTCTGCCAGCGCGAGGAAGAAATCGAAGCCTTTGTTGCGCAGGAATATTGGTCAATCTTCTGCGATCTGGCTACGGCAAAGGGCGCTGAATTCCAAGCTCGCGTTGTCTCGCTTGATGGCGTCAAGAAAAACCGCCACGACATTGCAAATGAGACAGAAGCCTCTGACATCAAACAATTGATCGAGCAAGCCTCCCTGTCCATCCGCTCGGTCGAGGCAAAGCCGGTGAAAAGAAACCCCTTTGCTCCCTTCACCACCTCAACCTTGCAAATGGAAGCGTCGCGCAAGCTCGGCTTTGCCGCTGCACGCACCATGCAAATTGCGCAAAAGCTGTATGAGGGCATCTCTCTTGGCGGCGAGACCACCGGCCTGATCACTTATATGCGTACTGATGGCGTGCAAATCGCACCCGAGGCTGTCGCCCCCATTCGCGGCGCAATCGAAAACGAGTTCGGCAAGGATTATGTGCCGGAGAAACCCCGTTACTATTCCTCAAAAGCCAAAAATGCCCAAGAGGCCCACGAAGCGATCCGCCCAACCGATATCTTCCGCCATCCAAAGCAGATGGCCCGCTATCTGGATGAAGAACAGCTCAAACTCTATACGCTGATCTGGCGCCGCACTCTGGCCTCGCAAATGGCATCTGCACAAATCGAGCGCACCACCGTAGAAATTGCCGCAACCCATGGGGGCCGCGAAGCGGGCCTGCGGGCAACTGGCTCCGTTGTGCGCTTTGACGGCTTCCTTGCTCTTTATACCGAGACCAAGGACGACAATGACGACGAGGAAAGCAAGCGCCTGCCGCCAATGAGCGAAGGCGAAGCCCTGACCCGCAAGGCCGTCACCGCCAATCAGCACCATACCGAGCCTCCTCCCCGCTTTACCGAAGCAACCTTGATCAAAAAGATGGAAGAGCTGGGCATTGGCCGTCCTTCCACCTATACGGCCACCCTGTCGGTTCTGCGTGATCGCGGTTATGTCGAGCTGGACAAAAAGCGCCTGATCCCGCAAGGCAAAGGCCGCCTTGTAACCGGCTTCCTGTCCAACTTCTTTGAGCGCTATGTGCAATATGATTTCACAGCCAGCCTTGAAGAAAAGCTCGATAAAATCTCGGCCGGTGAACTGCAATGGAAAGACGTGCTGCGCGAGTTTTGGGAAGATTTCTCCCAGCATGTTGATGGCACGAAACAATTGCGTGTCAGTCAGGTTCTCGACACTCTGAACGAGGTGCTTGCCGCCTATGCCTTCCCCACCAAGGAAGAAGGCAAAGACCCTCGCGTCTGCCCATCTTGTGAGACAGGCCAGCTGAGCCTCAAAACGAGCCGCTATGGGGCCTTTGTCGGCTGCTCCAACTATCCTGAATGCGGCTATACGCGCCAGCTATCCAATGATGGCGAGCAACAGGAATCCATGGGCGATGGCCCCAAGGTTCTGGGTATTGACCCTGAAACCGAGCTGGAAGTCTCTCTCAGAACAGGCCGCTTTGGCCCTTATGTGCAGCTGGGCGACGAGAAAAAGCCTCCTCGCTCGTCCATTCCAAAAGGGTGGGACGCACAAAGCATTGATCTGGAAAAAGCGCTCTCTTTGCTCTCCCTGCCGCGCCCTGTGGGCTTGCATCCCGAAGATGGCAAGGAAATCAAGGCAGGCCTTGGCCGCTACGGCCCGTTCGTTTTGCATGATGGCACTTACGCCAATCTGCCAAGCGTCGATGATGTCTTTACCGTTGGTCTCAACCATGCGGTGACCTTGCTGGCAGAAAAACGCGCAAAGGGCGGCGGACGCCGGACCGCACAGGTCCTTAAAGATCTGGGCGAACATCCCGATGGCGGTGCCTTGAGCGTGAAAGATGGCCGCTATGGCCCTTACGTCAATCATGGCAAAATCAACGCAACCCTGCCCAAGGATACCGATCCGCAATCGGTTACCGTTGAGCAAGCCCTTGAGCTGATTGCCGCAAAAGCTGCCAAATCCCCTGCTGCCAAGAAGAAACCGGCGGCAAAAAAGACAGCTGCGAAGAAGGCACCAGCAAAGAAAAGCACGACCAAAACCGCTGCCAAGAAAACAACAACCAGAAAAGCCCCCGCCAAAAAAGCAGACAATGCGGGCGAGGCTTGATGTGAGGCTAGAACTTTAAGTGAAACGAAAGCACAAAAGCAGGATCGATGATGGCCTGCCCTCCAAAGAGGATATTCTTGCCTTTATCGCAGAAAATCCCGGACAAGCAGGCAAACGCGAACTTGCGCGTGCTTTCGGCATCACAGGGGCGGCCCGTATCGGGCTCAAGCGCCTGCTTAAAGAGCTGACCGAAGATGGCCATATCGAGAAAAGTCGCAAACGCCTGATCCGCTCGGGCGAGCTGCCTGCCGTTGGTATGTATCGCATCACAGAGCGCGACAGCTTTGGCGATCTTCTTGCCCTTCCCATGAAATGGGACGAGGAAAAGGACGGCCCTACCCCCAAAGTGCTGATCGAGCCGGATCGCAAATCACGGGCTGTTCCCGGCATCGGTGATCGGGTCCTTGCCAAGCAGATCAGCAAGGGTATCGACCATGAAGAGGCCAAGCTTGCTGCGCGCATCCTTAAAATCCTGCCAGCCCGGGATGATGCCATTTTGGGCATCTATCGCAGGGACACCATCCATGGTGGTGGCAGATTGGTGCCAATCGACAAGAAAACCCGCGAAATGCCCATTGACGATTCCGCCCGCGGAGACGCAAAGGAAGGCGATCTTGTCTCGGTCACCATAACCCGCACCGGTCGCAACAAGACAGAACGGGCAAGAGTTCAGGAAGTCATCGGCCCGATGGCCTCTGAGCAGGCGGTCAGCATGATCTCCATTCATGCGCTTGATATTCCCTATATTTTCCCTGATGCGGTGCTGGAAGAGGCTGAAAGAGCCACCCATCCGGGCCTGTTGGGGCGAGAAGACTGGCGCGATATCCCCTTTGTCACCATTGATCCCGCTGATGCCAAGGATCATGACGATGCCATCTTTGCCGAGCCAGACGACAGCCCGGATAATGAAGGCGGTTCCATTGCCTATGTCGCCATTGCCGATGTCGCACTTCATATCCCCTTTGGCTCCAATCTTGATAAGGAAGCGCTCAAGCGCGGCAACTCGGTCTATTTCCCTGATCGGGTGGTGCCTATGTTGCCTGAGCGTATTTCCAACAATCTGTGCTCTTTGCGCGAAAAGGAAGACCGCCCCTCCCTTGCTGTGCGGATGATCTATGACGCACATGGCCGCAAACTGCGCCACAGCTTCCATCGCGTGATGATCAAGGTCACAGCGGGCATTTCCTATAATCAGGCTCAAGACGCCATTGACGGACGGCCAGATGACAAGACCGCCCCCATTCTTGAGCCGATTCTGAAGCCCCTCTGGGATGCCTATGCCATCTTGAAAAAAGGGCGCGATGGTCGCGCTCCGTTAGAGCTTGATATTCCCGAGCGCAAATTGCTGCTCAAACCAGATGGCACCATTGATCGCGTTTTTGTCCCGGATCGTCTCGACGCCCATAAGCTGGTCGAAGAATTTATGATTCAGGCCAATGTGGCAGCCGCAGAAACACTGGAGAAGCACAAGCAGGCGCTAATCTACCGCATTCACGACACCCCATCCCTGCCAAAACTGGAAGGTTTGCGCGAATTTTTGGCAAGCCTGGATGTCAACCTGCCCAAGGGCGGTAATCTGCGCCCGGCCATGTTCAACCAGATTTTGGACCGGATGAGCGAAACCGAGCATGCCTCACTTGTCTCCAATGTGGTGCTTCGCACCCAGTCTCAAGCAGAATATCATCCAGCCAATATTGGTCATTTCGGTCTCAATTTGCAGCGCTATGCTCATTTCACCTCTCCCATTCGCCGATATGCCGATTTAATTGTCCACAGAGCTCTGATTGCAGCGCTTAATTTGGGCGATGATGGCCTGCCTTCCGGGTTTGAGCCAAAACTGGAAGCAATTGCCTCAGCCATTTCCTCAACCGAGCGCCGCGCCATGGCAGCAGAGCGCGAAACCAAGGATCGCCTGATTGCCGGTTTTCTGGCCGATAAGATCGGGGCACGCTTTAAGGGCCGCATTGCAGGCGTCACCAAGGTTGGGCTGTTTGTCCAGCTCACTGACACCGGCGCGGATGGTTTCATTCCCGCAAAAACGCTGGGTCATGATTATTATCATTTCGACGAGGCCAATCACGCCATGGTGGGAGAAGCCACCGGCGAGACATACCGGCTTGGCGATATGGTTGAGGTAAAACTGGTGGAAGCGGCCCCGATGGCCGGAGCCTTGCGCTTTGAAATGCTCACACCGGGCAGTAAAGGCAAAAAAGGTCGTCCCAATCGCCTCTCCCCGCGCAAAGGGGGCACCCGAAAAGGCGGCAAAAAAGCCTTTCGCAAGAAGCCGGGGACCACAAGGGCGCGCTCAAGGTCAGGTCGAGGGCGATAATTTTGCTCCGAACTACGCATTCATACTGACAAAGCTTCTAGTCTGTGCTTAACATAGCATCGGTGATTGACCTTAAAGGCCCCCAATGGCGACAAATCTGCCATCAAGGGCCTTTAGATATGGAACACCGGTTAAGAACGGACGCAGAGAAGGAGCAAAGCCTTTGACCAGCCAAGTTATGATCACTTCAAATCCGCCCCGCCCGGTTTGGCCTGCAATGGTAACCGGCGCTCGGTGCCGGTGCCCCAATTGCCAGAAGGGCAAACTGTTTTCCGGTTTTTTGAAAGTATCTGACAAATGCGCTGAATGTGGCGAAGATTATTCCCATCAGCGGGCTGACGATGCACCACCCTATTTCACCATCTTCATTGTGGGCCATATCATCGTGCCCCTTGTCATCTGGGCGGAAGTGGCTTTCACCCCCGCCCTGTGGCTGCATATGGCAATTTGGGTGCCAATTACCATTGCAATGTCGCTCTTCTTCCTGCGTCCCATCAAGGGAGCAATCGTCGCGCTGCAATGGGCCAATTATATGCATGGCTTTGATCCCAATTCAGAACCGGACTTCCCGATGGCTGAGCCCATTTTGGAAAATTAGCCAGTCCGCCCAACCAATACCCCCGCATAAGAACTTCATTACAGAAAGTCCCCTGTAGCGGGAGCTATTCTGACTGCGTCATTTTGCTCATTCAATAAACTAACAAGCTTTTGTTTTACAAAAACCCTTATCAAATACATCTATCACAAGATAAAAAAACATTCTAAAACAAATGCTTACGAGACAAACCCAACAATAGAGGCGACTGAGACAAGGCCTAATACCCCTAACGGCCCATATCAAAGCAATTGTCATCTTGCTGGCCCACGCCTATGATCCGCCCATCTTTGTTGATGAGCGCAAGGCCATTCCTTACTCGCTCTGACGATCCGAACGGAAAAATTGTCATGTCTCACAGTCCCACTGCCCATCCAGCTCTTACCGAAAACGCTCTCACACATTGGGACTCAAAGCATAAAGGCATTCGGCCAAAAGATGCTTCAACCCTTATTATTCTTGATCGTGAGCACGGCGAGCCAAAAGTCTTGATGGGGCGGCGTCATATGCGCCACCGCTTCATGCCCGGCATGTTCGTCTTCCCCGGTGGTCGTCTTGATTCGTCTGACCGGATCATCCCCTTCACTCAGGATATCAATCCGGAAGTGAAGCGAAAATTGCTCCACAAGGCCAAAAATGGCAGCAGTGATGCCCGCATGCGCGGCCTGATCATGTGCGCCATTCGCGAAACCTATGAAGAAGCAGGTCTGTTTCTGGGCGAGAAATCCGATGACATCACCATCGGCACCGAAGGCTGGGAAGCCTTTGATGAGCGCTCCATAGTGCCCAATCTGGAGCCCTTCCGCTTCATTGCACGCGCCATCACCCCTCCGGGCCGGACACGGCGTTTTGACACCCGATTCTTTGCCGTGGATTCCAAACATATCGCAGATCGCCTACCAGAAGGCACAGGCCCCACAGGCGAGCTGGAAGACCTGCATTGGCTGACTATTCCAAAAGCAAAGGAATTGGAGCTACCGCGTATCACGTTGGAGATTCTCGATCAGCTAGAAGCGCGTCTTAAGCTGGACCCCGACTTCTCACCCAATGTGCCGACCCCCTATTATTATATGGTGGGTAGAAGTATGATGCAGGATCAGATCTGACGCAGGCGAAAAGTTTACGTTTTTCGCAAAACTTCACGCACTTTTGGGCCAAGAAAGCAGATTGACGTCGATAATCTGCATCAAAGCCTTGACAATAAGCCAACATTGCGTAGTTTGGCGCTCGAAATACAGTTTTTTGCTGGGCCGGTCCTTTTCCGCTCAGCCAAGAAAGACGGAAAAGTCAAAATGGCTAAGGCAACTACAATTAAAATCCGTCTCGTCAGCACCGCTGACACGGGTTACTTCTATGTTACCAAGAAGAATTCCCGGACTATGACGGAAAAAATGACAAAACGGAAATATGATCCGGTTGTTAAAAAACATGTAGAATTCAAAGAAGCTAAAATCAAATAAGCTTCTTCTTCTCATGAAAAAGCGCCGCTCTGCTACATTGCAGGCGGCGCTTTTTTTATGCCGCCAGAACCTCGCAAATCAGCACATTCTTGTCCAAATTAAGAACAGTCCAACAAAAGAGGCGATAAGGGAAAACCCCACCGAAACAACAGGGGAGAATGCTAAAACCACGCCGAAGGGTTGAGATATTATAATCATAAGTTGCAATACTTTAGAGCAATGCTGATATCATAAGTGATTCCCCCTGCCCTCTTACCCCTCCAAGTTTTCACAAAACCAAGTATGAAACGGTGTTTAAAGTCCTGAATTAACATTAAAACTTCACCAAATTCGTTGATTCTTAAGGTTTGATTAAACAATGCGTTGAATTTTTCTTTCTTTTTGCTAGTCTGGTGCAGTGCAATAGCTAACAGAGCGCGGTTTTACGTTTCTAACGTCGTTCGCGATGTTTTTTGTTGCCAGATACGTTTCCCCCTACGGTATGCCAGGTCCGCCGCATCTCCTGGGGCCGTGGGGTTTGGTCGGTTCGGGCGCAGCAGAGTGGCCTCCTCAAGTGGTCTGCATCTGGACCGGCCATCCTTTTCTCTTCTTCTCAAAATTTTCAGATCTCTCCGCGCCTTGGGCCTCGCTCAAGTCTGCATGATTGCACCTGCTTGTTAGAGCACCAGCAACGCCTAAGGCCTGTAAAGCCAGAGACTTGCAAAGCAAAGGCAAAGCCCCTCAACGACAAAAGGGTCTGGAGAGTGCTCCAAACCCTTTTCTTTATTCTTTAAAATATCTGCCGCATGGAGTGCATGCTAGCCATCAGGCAGCATTGGCAACAACCCGGTTCCGGCCATCACGCTTTGCGGTATAGAGCGCATTATCAGCCCGCTTCAGCAAAGCGTCCTGCGTCTCTGCCCCATTGTCAACCGATGCCATACCGATCGAGATGGTCACATCAATCATCTGCCGACCCTTATGGATGATAAAGGGCTTCTCGGCCACCTTTTTGCGAATTCGTTCGGCCACTACCATAGCAAGCGAGCTATCGGTATCTGGCATCACAACAACAAATTCTTCCCCGCCATAACGGCAAACCAGATCGATACCACGGCAGTTTTTACGCATGCGGTTTGAAAATTCCTGCAGAACCTCGTCCCCCGCATCATGGCCGTAGGTGTCATTGATGGATTTGAAGAAATCAATATCCATCATCAAGACAGAAATCGGCTTTTCCTTCTGCTTGGCGGCCTCGATCAGAGAATCAAGGTGAGTGGTCATATAACGGCGATTATAGAGCTTGGTCAGGCCATCCATAATGGCCAGTTCCATCGTGTGCTGAATTGAATTACGCAGAGCATCTGTATAGCGCTTGCGCAACACTTGCGTATGCATTCGCGCCAGCAACTCATTGCGGTCAATAGGCTTGCGAATATAGTCATTCACGCCCAGATCCAGCGCCCGCATGATTCTCTTCTCGTCGCTCTCATCTGCCAGAACCAGAATGGGCAGCATGCGGGTCTTCTCAAGGCTTCTCATCTGCGAGCACAGACGCAGCCCGTCATAGGTCTGCATATTCAGATTGATCAAAATGCAATCAAAGACCTCATCCGCACAGCGCGCCAGCACGGATTGCGGGTCATTTTCGCAAATCAGATCAAAAGCACCCCTCACCTGCTTGCGAATACGCTCCGCGTTGGAGCGCTGATCATCCACCAACAGAATGCGGCCACCTTCAATATTCTTAAGATTGGAGAAGAGCTGTCCGTCTTCCAGACCCATCTCTTCAGAGGTATTGGCACGGCTGCGCAGCTCATCAGTGAGCATTTTGATGCGCACAAGGCTTTTCACCCGCGAGATCAAGGCAAGATCGTTCAAAGGCTTGGTAAGGAAATCATCGGCCCCGGCTTTCAGGCCCGTCACGCGATCAGAGACCTGATCAAGCGCTGTGACCATAACCACAGGAATATGCATGGTACGAGGGTTGCTTTTGATTCTTTGGCAAACCTCGAACCCGTCCATTCCTGGCATCATGACATCCAGCAGAACAATATCTACGGCATGTTTATCCAGAATATCCAGCGCTTCCGGCCCCGAATGGGCACAGAGCACATCAAAATAATCTGCAAGCAATCGAGCTTCAAGCAGCTTCAGATTGGCAGGAATATCATCAACAATAAGAACGCGCGCCGTCATGTCATCTCCCCAAAGATGTTAGGCATCCCCGATATAGGTACGAACAGTTTCAATAAATTTGGCCACCGAAATGGGCTTGGACAAATAGGCCTCGCATCCCCCTTGCCGGATGCGCTCCTCGTCCCCTTTCATGGCAAAAGCAGTAACAGCCACAACCGGAATAGCCCGCAAATCGTCATCTTCCTTGTGCCATTTGGTGACTTCCAGACCTGATACTTCAGGCAATTGGATATCCATCAAAATAAGATCAGGACGATGCTCACGAGCCAGATCCAGCGCTTCCAGACCATTGCGAGTGCCTACAGTTTCGTAGCCGTAAGCCTCCAGCAAATCGTGGAACAGTTTCATGTTCAGTTCATTGTCTTCAACAATCAGCACTTTTTTGGCCATATTACCGTCCACAGGTCTCGCTTGTCCGACAAACTAGATATCCGAATCTGCTATGCATTGATGGCCAATCAGCGGTTTGATTTGCACCTTTAATGCCCAGACTATTGATACTGACATACTGTTTTGGCAAAAATGGCCCAAACGCCTTTTAAGCAAAACAACTCAAGAACCAGTGTTAGCAGGCAAATCTTTCAAAAGGACAAACATCAGGCATGCATCCTCATCATTCGCGGTTATCCAAAGATCACGCAGAAGATATTGCTATCAAGGCACTGACCTTCCTCTCGCAAGACACAGAAATGCTCGGCCGCTTTCTTGCGCTCTCTGGTCTCGACCCGGTTTCTTTGCGCGATGTGATTGGCGAGCCGTCCTTTCTGGCAGCCGTCCTTGATTATATGATGCAGGATGACGCAACCTTGCTGGCCTTCACCGCCAATAATGGTCTGGCGCCGGAAGATATTCTCAAAGCCAAGCAAAAGCTTGACCCAATGGCCTCCGCCTCAACCGGAGCCTTATAGGCGCATTCACTTTTTACTTCCATCGCTTCATTCCCCTCAGTCAGCCGAGCAAGATTTTGCCCAACCTCTCTCCCTCTCACCCAGACCGCCCGCTGATCATTTGCGATGTCGATGAAGTGGCCTTGCATTTTATCGCCCATTTTGAGGAGCTATTGGCAAGAGAGGGTTGCCGCCTTGATGCCACATCCTTTCGGCTTGACGGCAATATCTACCACCTCAAAGAAGAGCGGCACCTATCGCCTGAGGAAACCAAAGCCCTGATAAAACAGCTCTTTCAGGAGATATCAGACTATCAAAGACCGGTAGAAAAGGCGGTTGTCTCGCTCACCGCTCTTCAAGAGATCAGTGATCTGGTCTTTCTGACAAACTTTCCTGAAAAACTAATTGAAAAACGCAAGGCAAGGCTGGCGGAGTTGGGCCTGATCGCGCCGGTTTATTCCAATAAGGGCAGCAAATCCGAGGCTATTGCCTCTCTTATCAAAGAGCGGCAAGGCCTTAGTTTCTTCATTGATGACAGCCCCGGGCACATCAAGGGAGCGCTCGGCCTGCCTACGCCTCCCATTTGCCTGCAATTTGTCGCCGATAGGCGCTATGCCAGCCTCACATCTCATAAACCGATCAGGGAAACATGCTTTCTGACCCGTGACTGGGCAGTGGTTGAGCATTATATTAGGGGACGGATCCAGCAGGATCAGACGCACAAAACATAAAAGCTCTACTCTTAACCGTTTTAAACCGTATATCATGGCCCCAAAAGCAGCCGCTGCCTATTTTCTTTGCCGCGATTGCCTGTCCGACGGACAGGGAGCGGTCAAACGCTGCCCCAATTGTGGCTCCCCCCGCTGCCTGATCCATCCCGAACTGCGCCAGCTCTCCATAGCCCATATTGATTGCGATTCGTTTTTTGCCGCCGTTGAAAAGCGGGATAATCCGGATCTGATTGATAAACCGGTCATCATTGGCGGTGCACAGCGCGGCGTTGTCGCCACCTGCTGTTACATTGCCCGCATTCGCGGCGTTCGCTCGGCCATGCCCATGTTTCAGGCGCGCAGGCTTTGCCCCAATGCCGTGATTGTCCGGCCCAATATGAGCAAATATAGCAAGGTCGGCAAAGAAATCCGGGGCCGCATGCAGGCCCTCACCCCTCTTGTCGAGCCGCTCTCTATTGACGAAGCTTTTCTTGATCTAACAGGCACCGACAAGCTCCATCATGCCTATCCCGCCCTGACACTCGCCCGTTTTGCCAAAGCCACCGAAGAGGAAATCGGCATCACCGTCTCGGTGGGGCTCAGCCACAATAAATTCCTGGCAAAAGTGGCCTCAGATCTGGAAAAACCCAAAGGCTTTTCGATCATCGGCAAGGAAGAAACCACCAATTTTCTCAAAGACAAGCCCATCTCCCTCATCTGGGGTGTTGGTGCCGTCTCCCAGAAAAAGCTGGCACAAGAAGGCTTCCATACAATCGGGCAATTGCAGGAGACCGACGCAACTATTCTAGCCAAACGCTTTGGCACGCTTGGGCTGCGCTTATCCAAACTGGCGCGTGGCGAGGATGATAGAAGTGTCAGCCCTTCACAAGGGGCCAAGAGCATCAGCTCGGAGACAACCTTCAATAAGGACTTGATTTCAGCGAACGATCTGCTTCCTATTCTGCGCCGCCTGTCAGAGACCACAGCAGCCCGAGCCAAAAAAGCCAATCTTGCGGGCCGAACCGTCACGCTCAAGCTTAAAAGCTCCAGCTTTAAAAGCATCACCCGCTCCCGCTCTTTGCCCGATCCAACCAAATTGGCGGATAAAATCTATTCTATGGGCAAGAGCATGCTGCTCAAAGAGCTTAATGGATCAACAAGCTATCGTCTCATCGGCATCGGCATTGGTGAACTTTGCGACGCCGAACAATCTGATCCACCTGATCTGGTGGATGAGCAAGCAGGGCGGCGCGCAAAAGCCGAGGCAGCAATAGATCTTTTAAGCGAGAAGTTCGGCAACCGAACAGTGGAACTGGGCCTCACCCTTAAGGGCAAATTGGGCCGTGAAGGGAAAGATAGTACGGCGGGCAGCAACTCTGATATTCACTCAGCCCAAAAGCCTGATGAGGATAGCGGGATCGGCTAGGGTCAGGACGCTTTAGTCTTCGGCCCGCTCTGGCGTTGTTTTACTCGTATTTTCATCACCCGCACACGGCGCGACGTCAAGCAAGGTCAGCTCCGACAGAGACCCCGATAACGAGAAATCGGGATAATTGATCTCAATCGCCCCACTGACCCCGTTTTCATACAATTCCATGGAAATCTCATAAACGGGGGCCATCATGTCCTTGTCTTGCCCGGTTTCAAAATAGGCAATTGTCACGGGCCAATGCTTCAGCCCTTCCAGCTCGGCATAGTCCTTCGCCAAATTTCCATGGCTCTTTTCAAGGCCGATCACAGCGGTGGTGTGAAAGACCAGATTGCCCGTCTCGGTGCCATCAAAAATGGAGGCCTCGAAAAAACTGTCTCCCTTGACAGCTGCCGTTAAAAGATGCTGGGTAAATTCAACCGGAAACAAAATATCTTTTGGTAAATCAAGCATTTGCTCGATTGGCTCGCTCAGCGCCAGCGCCGTTTTATCGTCCCCATGAATAGCATAACCCTTGGCTGCCTGACTTACATCCTGATCAACCAATGTCTGGGTAATGAACTGGAAACTGCGCTCCTTGGGATCTTCAAAACTGGCAGAACGCAGATCTGTCAGGCTCGTTTGCCCTTCTGTCAGATCAACACGGGTGACAAAACGGTGCGTTAGGGCATATCCATCGCAAGCCGAGCCATTAAGCTCATACACCATCCGCCCCGCCAAAGCCGCAAGGCCCGCCTGACTGCCTGCCTCTTTGAGGGCAATATCGTAAACTGCGCGAAAGGCAGAGATTGGCTGAAAAGTGGCAATCTCCTTCTCCTTGGCTAATTCGGCTTCCTGCTGTTCCGCTGACGTTGAGCCTGTGAAGATCACGGCAACCATTACCGCAAATCCCCATTTTACCAAGTTATGTTTCAATCCGGTCATCAAAACCAAAGTCTCTCGCCCTCACCCATCGCTAATTCCAAGCGCCCTCCTATCCAAGCTTAGCGTGCCCGAAGCCCGCTTTCCAAGCTCTTTTACAGACCCTGATACGCTGGAAGAAATCTACCTCTCGTGACCTACTCAATTTTCCTGTAAAATGCGAGACCAAGATAGCCTTTTCCATCAAAGCATCTAGCAAAGACCTGATCTGTCACTTAAAAGAGAGTCTAATTCTTTGTGCTAATGCCCTTTCAGGCCAAATGCGCCAAATTACAGGAAACAACCATGTCCGGACAAGTAGAAGCCAAACTCGCCGAACTCGGCATTACCCTTCCGCAAGCGGCTGCCCCTGCTGCCAATTACATTCCCTTTGTTAAAACCGGCAATCAGATTTTCATCTCCGGCCAGTTGCCCATGAATGCAGACGGTATTCAATATAAAGGCAAGCTGGGCGCGGAACTCACCGCTGACGAAGGGGCCAAAGCCGCCCAATTGTGCGCAATCAACCTCATCGCCCAGATGAAAGCAGCCGTTGGCGATCTGGATAATGTTGCACGCGTCGTCAAGCTTGTGGGTTTTGTCAATTCCACACCCGATTTTGGCGATCAGCCAGCCGTAATCAATGGTGCCTCCAACTTCATGGTTGACGTCTTTGGCGATAAAGGCCGTCATGCCCGCTCTGCCGTTTCTGCAGGAGCTCTTCCCTTTGGCGTCTCAGTTGAAATCGAAGCCATTATCGAAGTTGCTGAATAAAACGCATCTTCAAAATTTCAAAAATAATAAAGAGCGTGCCCTGCGCGCTCTTTTTTCTCCCCCTTTTCGCCTTATGATTTGATCTGGCTCTGCCACAACAAGCCGCAACGCTAGCCCCTTTGAGCGGATACAAAAAGATGCCCAAGTCCGATCTTTCCTGGCTGACCGCCAGACCGATTGCCCATCGCGGCCTCCATTCGCCCCAAGCTGGAATTGAGGAAAATACCCGCTCGGCCTTTGTTGCAGCGATGGAGCAGAATTTTGCCATTGAGCTTGATGTGCAATTGACCAAGGACGGGCAAGCCGCTGTTTTTCACGATTACGATCTGGAGCGCCTCACCACATCAAAGGGCAAAACGATCAATCACACCATGGCAGAGCTTCAAACGCTGAGCCTTCGCCAAGGATCGGACCGCATCGAGCCCCTTGGCGATATTCTGTCCCTGATTGCAGGGCGGGTGCCAGTTGTCATTGAGCTAAAGTCGCCCAAACCCCACGAGAATCAATTGCTGGAAGAGGATGTCAGCCGCCTTCTTGAGAATTATTCAGGGCATGCTGCTGTGATGTCTTTCTCGCCTGATGTGGTTTTGCATCTCAAAGCCCTGACCACACGCCCACGCGGCATCGTCTCTTGCGATTATTTTGTTGATGAAGATGGTGAGGTCCTCAGCCATCAGGAACGCTACGCCCTTACCCACTTGCTCCATGCAAAGGCCACCGAGCCCGATTTCATCTCCTACGGAATTGACTATCTCCCCGCTCCCAGTGTGGACCTGATGAAAGCCCTGTTTGATCTACCGGTCATTTGCTGGACAACAACCAATGAAGACTTGCACAAAAAAGCCATGCACTATTGCGATCAGGTGACCTTTGAGGGCTATAATCCTGATCTTCTGACTTAAAAGCAGGCAACCTCAATCAAGACAAGATAGGGAGAAAAGCGCATAATGGGGGAACAAGGGTTCCATTTGCATGTCTGCCAGAAGATATCCGACATCGGGCAAGCTGATTGGGACCGCTGTCTTGGCGAAACCTTATCCGAGCGCAAACACGTCCCATTCCTGTCCTACGCCTTTCTTTCATCACTAGAAGATTCCGGCTGCGCCAGCGAAGAGACTGGCTGGATGCCCCATCATCTGGCCCTGCGTGATGAAAGCGGAGAGACCTTTGCCTGCATGCCGCTCTATCTCAAATCCCATAGTCAGGGCGAATATGTCTTTGACTATGCCTGGGCAGATGCCTTTGAGCGCACCGGTGGCCATTATTATCCAAAGCTGCAATCCTCCATTCCCTTCACCCCGGTCAATGCACCCAAATGCTTGATCAGAAACACAATCGATCGCCAAAGCGCTCTTGCCGCCTTTGCCTCCGGCATTCGCCAATTATGCGAGCGGTATCATCTGTCTTCAGCCCATCTCACCTTTTTGCCCCAAGCCGAGAAGAGCCTGCTTGATGATCAGGGCTTCCTTATGCGGCAGGACAGGCAGTTCCACTGGATCAATGAAGATTACGAGCATTTTGATGAGTTTCTTGCTTCTCTCTCATCACGAAAACGCAAGAATATCAAAAAGGAACGCAAAACAGCCCAATCTCACGGCCTGAGCTTTGCCACCAAACGCGGCAGCGATATCAGCCAAAGTGACTGGGATGCTTTCTTTGCCTTTTATATGGAAACCGGAAGCCGCAAATGGGGCCGCCCCTACCTGACCCGCCCTTTCTTCTCCATGCTTGCAGAGCGCATGGGCGACGATCTGCTGCTTTTTCTGGCACTGGAGGGCGACCGACCAGTTGCGGGTGCACTTAACTTCATTGGGGGGGATACACTTTACGGGCGTTACTGGGGCGCTTTGGATCACTATCCTTGCCTGCATTTCGAGCTATGCTATCATCAGGCCATAGATTGGGCGATTGAGCATAATCTCGCCTGCGTTGAAGCAGGCGCACAGGGCGAGCATAAAATTGCCCGCGGTTATGTGCCCCAAACCACATGGTCCTGCCATTGGATCAGCCACCCAGCCTTTCGTGATGTGATCGCAGATTATCTCAAAGACGAGCGCAATCATGCACAGGCCGAGCTGGACTTTCTCACAGATATGACCCCCTTCAAAAAGGGATAATGGCAGCAGGCGACAAGCCCTGCTACTCTCACTCACCCTTTATTCAATCAAGCGAGATGGCCAATGACGACAGCTAATCCAACCCCCGCAAGCTATGACAATGACAATATCTTTGCAAAAATCCTGCGCGGAGAGCTGCCCTGCCACAAGGTCTATGAAGATGATGCAACTTTCGCTTTCATGGACATCATGCCCCGCGCCGATGGCCACACCCTTGTGATTCCCAAAAACCCGTCCCGCAATATGCTTGATGTGGATCCCAAAGATATCGCCGCCGTCATGGAAACCGTGCAGAAAATTGCCCGCGCGCAAATGACAGCCTTTGGTGCCGAGGGCATCACTATTCAGCAATTCAACGAACCAGCTGGCGGTCAGGTGGTGTTTCATCTCCACATGCATGTCATCCCGCGCCATGATGGCATCAAGCTAAAACCCCACACAGGGGATATGGCAGACGGTGATTTGCTCGCAGGCCATGCACAGGCCCTAAAGAAAGCTTTGGGGACAAGTGAATAAGTCATTATTCTATATAGGAAAATGATCATAGGGGCTTTGGACTTATCGTGGATAAGCCAAAGCCCCTTTTTGCTATCCACACAGTATGCACAGCTTGTCCGCTGCTCATGCAAAGGATGTTATGGCGCTATAAACAAATGCTCCCCAACCCATAAAGCCCTCATCCCCAAATCATGCACAGGCTTGTAAACAGCAAGGGATAAGAGGATTGAGAGCGAATGATCAGGCCTAACCGGCAAAAAGGTAGGAAAGCGCCATCAGGCTGCCGCCACCAGTGAGTACGCCCAGCAGCAAACTACGGCGAACGCCAAAAAACAGCGTAACCGCCAAGCCAACAGAGCAAAGCCGGATCCAGACCGGAACATCCATCAAAACACCGGACGGGAAGAGGATAAGGCGCGCAATCACGCCCGCCACAAGCGCATTGGCAATGGCGCGGGCAAACAGGATCCATTCGCTGTCATCGCGAAGCCGTCCGGCAAACGCAACCCCGAGCCAGCGCCATACCTCAGTCGGCAGGCTGCCTGCAAGAAGAATAAAGAGATAAGGCCACCATTCAGAAGCAAAGGAGGAGAAGGTCATCCAGTCCTCCTTACATACCGGCCAATGCCATAAGCCAAAACACCGCCGACAAGACCGGTCCAGATCAGATCAGGACCCGATACAAACATGGCAAAGAGCGGCCCAAGCACAATGCCAAAGATCAGTGCCAACCGGTCAGACAACAACCGAGCAGCGCTGGGGAGCGTGAGCAAAAAATAGAGCGGCGTCATGAAAAACAGCGCCGCGGCAGCCAAAGGAGGCACAGCTCCGGCAATGGAATAACCAATCGCTGTCACCCCAATGTTCAAAAAGCACAATGTGACGCCAAAACCGGCAAAAAACGGGATCCGCGCATAACGGGGCAAATGCGGCACATGCTGCATGGCAAAGACCCAGCCGGTAATGGCCGTGACATGCGAGAGAGCATAAAGCTTCCAGCTTGGCGTATCCTTGTCGCGCAGCTCAGGCACCAGCGCAACAGCCATCGGCATCAGGCGGATAGATGCGAGCGTGACCGCAAGCGCAATGGCTGCAAGACCAGCCCCAGAGGCAATGCCGCCAATCAAAACCACCTGACTGGGCAGCGCCCAGATCAAGCCTGTCATCGCCATGGCATGCCCCAGCTCCACACCGCTTTCGCGGGCAAAGCCGCCAAAACCGATGAAGGAGAGATAAAGAACAAGCGCAGGCGTGGTCAGCAAATGGCTCATGCCACGCCGATACCAGGCAAAGCCGGACAGGCGCTCTTCATCGCCGGGGGAATGTGAAACAGTCATGGAATCCAAACAAATCAGGTAAGCCCCAAAAGAGTGCCAGACTTGGCCCCAAAGCACAAATGCTAAAGCTTCACACACCCATAAGATTGGAGCATGATGCCCCACCAGCACAAGAAGAAGGGCCAAATAGCAAGGAAGCGCAGAAAATGCGCGAACTGTCAGCCATAATGCTTTGATGCATATAATGGATTTACTGATGCACCAGTCTTCCCCTTACCCCAGCCTTGCCCAAAAATCCGCAAAACCAGCCCCAAGGGAAACACAGCTCAATCCTGACGAAAATATTGCTGATAGATCAAAGTAAGCGCAAGGAGGTAGCCGGACGCCACAAGGAGGATATTCTTCAATAGCTCCACCCCGTCGGCGCGGCCGGTTGCCGGATCAATCAGACTGCCAAAGATTCCATTGGGAAAAGCGGCCCGCATGGTCGCGCTCGCCCCCATCAGCGAAACAATGGCAAAAGCACCATACAGCAAAATTGGCCGCAGCCAGTCAGGAAGACCAGGTAACATATCTAGCACTCATTCTTGGGCAGAGCAGCAAAGGCAAATCAATAAGGGCTATAAAGCATATGAGGGCGATCTTTGAAAAGACCGCCCTCACAAGAATTCTATTTTTTGGGATTTGCCGTAATCGAGGGCACGCTCGATTTTGGTTTTGGCTTTGCCTTAGGCTTGGCCTTTGTTTGGCTGCGGCTGCTCGCCTTTGCCTTTTTGGCAACGGGACGTTTGGCCACAGGGGTGGGTTTATCCTCCACCATGGTAAGGGTCAGCTTCTCAGCCCCCTCTTCATCCTTGCCCAAGGCCACTTGCACTGTGCCACCTTTGACCAGTTTGCCAAACAGGATCTCTTCAGCAAGTGGCCGCTTGATATGCTCCTGAATGACCCTGCCCAAAGGCCGCGCACCCATTTTGGGGTCGTAGCCTTTTCGGGCAAGCCAAGCGGTTGCTTCATCGGTCAGCTCAAAGGTCACGCCACGATCAGCCAATTGCGCTTCCAGCTGAACCACAAACTTGCGCACCACCTGATGCACAATATCCGTTGGCAGATTGCTAAACGGAATAACCGCATCAAGCCGGTTTCTAAATTCTGGCGTAAACAGCTTATTGATGGCCTCAACATCATCACCCGAGCGCTTGCTCGCAGTAAAGCCCATCACATGCTTGTCCATATCCGCCGCACCGGCATTGGTGGTCATGATGAGAATCACATTGCGGAAATCCACTTTCTTGCCGTTATGGTCGGTCAGTTTGCCGTGATCCATAACCTGAAGCAGAATGTTGAACAGATCCGGATGCGCCTTCTCAACCTCATCAAGCAAGAGAACGCAATGGGGATGCTGATCCACGCCATCGGTCAAAAGGCCGCCCTGATCAAAGCCCACATAACCGGGAGGTGCCCCGATCAGGCGCGAAATGGTGTGCCGCTCCATATATTCCGACATATCAAAGCGCAGCAATTCAACGCCCAAAAGCTCCGCCAATTGCTTGGAAACCTCTGTCTTGCCCACACCGGTCGGGCCAGAGAAGAGATAATTACCGATAGGTTTTTCCGGCTCGCGCAACCCTGCCCGCGCCAGTTTGATCTGGGATGTCAGGGCATCAATGGCCTGATCCTGCCCGTAAACCATACGCTTAAGATTGACCTCAAGATGCTGAAGCACCTCTTTGTCATCCTTTGAGACGGTCTTTGGCGGAATCCGAGCCATCGTCGCAATGGTTTCTTCCACCTCTTTGGCAGAAATCATCTTGCGCCGCTTGCCTTCAGCCAGCAATTGCTGGGCCGCACCCGTTTCATCAATCACATCAATGGCCTTATCGGGTAATTTGCGATCATGAATATAACGCGCAGACAATTCCACCGCCGACTTGATGGCATCGGCCGAGAATTTCACACTGTGATAGTCCTCGAAATAAGGCTTGAGCCCTTTGAGAATATCAATAGCATCAGGAATGGTCGGCTCATTCACATCAATTTTCTGGAACCGGCGCACCAAAGCCCGATCTTTCTCGAAGAACTGACGATATTCCTTATAGGTGGTAGAGCCCATGCAGCGCAGATTGCCCGAGGCAAGCGCGGGTTTAAGCAAATTGGAGGCATCCATCGCCCCGCCTGAGGTCGCGCCGGCTCCGATCACTGTGTGAATTTCATCAATGAACAGGATCGCGCCTTCAAATTCCTCAATTTCCTTGATCACGCGCTTGAGGCGTTCTTCAAAATCACCACGATAACGGGTGCCAGCCAGCAAGGTGCCCATATCCAGCGAAAAGATGGTGGCGTCTTGCAAGACTTCAGGCACTTTGTTTTCGATGATCCGTTTGGCAAGGCCTTCGGCAATGGCGGTTTTGCCAACTCCGGGATCCCCGACAAAGAGCGGATTATTCTTGGAGCGGCGACACAAAACCTGAATGGTGCGGTGAATTTCGCTATCACGCCCGATCAGAACATCAATTTTGCCGTCGCGCGCCTTTTCATTGAGATTAACCGCATAAGCCTTGAGCGCTTCGGTCTTGCTGCCGCCATCCTCTTCTTCCTCGTCAAAGTCGAAGGCTTCATCCTCATCATCCACACCGCTTGGATTCATACCTTCAGACAAGCCCGGAGCCTTGGCAATGCCGTGAGAGATATAATTGACCGCGTCATAACGGGTCATATCCTGATCATGAAGGAAGAAGGCTGCATGGCTCTCACGCTCGGCAAAAATAGCCACAAGCACATTGGCTCCGGTCACTTCTTCACGGCCAGAAGACTGAACATGAATAACCGCACGCTGGATAACCCGCTGGAAACCCGCAGTTGGTTTTGAATCCTCATTGTCGTCTTGCACCAAATTCGACAATTCGTTGTCGATATAGTCGATGAGGTTCTTTTCCAAAATTTTGAGATCAACCCCACAGGCGCGCATAACGGCAGCGGCATCGCTGTCGTCAATCAAGGCCAGCAGCAAATGCTCCAGAGTTGCATATTCCTGATGCCGGTCATTGGCAGACATCAGGGCCTTATGCAGGGCAATTTCAAGAGAATTGGAAAATGATGGCACGAGCGTTCCTCACTTCTTTTCCATGACGCATTGCAGCGGATGTTGGTGCTGATGGGCAAAATTCATCACCTGAGACACCTTGGTCTCCGCCACCTCATAGGTAAACACACCGCATTCCCCCACCCCGTGATGGTGGACATGCAGCATAATTCTGGTCGCATCTTCCCGCCCCTTATTGAAGAAGGCCTCCAGCACATGAACAACAAATTCCATGGGCGTAAAGTCATCATTCAAAATCAGAACGCGATACATATTCGGGCGCTTGGTCTTGGGCCGCGTCTTGGTTGCAACCTCGGTATCGTCGTCCAGGCGGCGAATATCCTTACTCATTGTCTAGTCAATCTCCGGAATCAAAGGCTTGATACAATTCCATTATATACCAGCCTGAAGAAGAAACGACAGCAAGTCAAAAGGCCTGCCTTCAATTTGTTATTAATGTGATCCCACAGGAAAAAAAGTGATCACAGCGGGCAGAATAACAAAACACTTCCCCTCATGTAGGATAGCAGCTTGCCGATTTTAAGGGGCAAAAACAGAAATGCCTGACGATTTGCTCCATTTCTTAACAGCACGCATTTTCGCTGTCTTTCCGGCATTTTAGGTTAACCATAGCAAGCATCAAACTGGCAAATTGCATCAAACTAGGCAATTTTTACCGTTTCGTAACCGTGTCTGATTAACCTTGAGGGACAAGATTAAGGTCGCCAGACATTCAGCACCCTTGGTTTGAATGTGAGTACTGGCAACTATATGGTAAACAGTCGAAGGACGTCACGTGTTTAGAGTAGCGTTCAAAGCCCTAGATGGCTCTTCCCTTTTGCGCCGCGTAATCGTTGGTGCTGTGGCAATGCTTGTCGCATTTGCACCTTTGGACTCGGCTGAGGCAGCAAAGCGCAAAAAAGCTCCCAATAAATATGCAGCCTATGTGATTGATGTGAAAAGCGGCAAAGTGCTTTTCTCTCGCAATGGCAATTCCTTGCGCTATCCAGCTTCCCTTACCAAAATGATGACACTCTATATGGTGTTCGAGCAGCTCGAAAAAGGCAAGCTGAGCCTCAATAGCCGCATGCGGGTCTCCAAATATGCCTCAGGTCGTCCCCCTTCCAAGTTGGGCCTGCGCAAAGGCAGCACCATCAAGGTAAAAGACGCGATCTATGCTCTGGTCACCAAATCTGCCAACGACGTGGCCACGGTGATTGCAGAACATATCGGCGGCTCTGAAAGCAATTTCGGCACGCTGATGACACGTAAGGCGCGCTCCATCGGCATGAGCCGCACCACCTTCCGCAATGCATCGGGCCTGCCCAACAGCAAGCAGAAGACAACTGCAGCTGACATGGCGCTGCTTGGTCGTGCCCTTCAGGATCGTTTTCCTAAATATTATCGCTTCTTCAACACCAAGAGCTTCCGCTATGGCAAACGCCGCTATGGCAACCATAACAAGCTGCTTGGACGCGTAAGAGGCGTTGACGGCATTAAAACCGGCTATACCCGTGCATCGGGCTTTAATCTGGTTACCAATGTTAAAAACCGGGACCGGCATATCGTCGCCGTTGTTATGGGTGGCCGCACAGGCCGCGCCCGCGACAACCATATGAAATCGCTGATCGCCAAATATCTGCCAAAAGCAAAACGGGGCCGTCGCCTCACCGCGCTTGTAGTACCGCGCGCAGGCTCACCGGCCAAAGCAAAAGGCAGCTATATCAAGCTGGCCTCAACCATGCGCCTGCCCAAGCCAAAGATTGCGCCATCCGCGCCTATCGATCTGGCAGCAGTAAAGCCAACAGCACCGGCGAAAAAAGCTCCTCAGGCAGCCCCAATTCAGCTGGCTCAAGCATCAGCGCTTCAGGCTTTACCCAAAGCACGCGCGCAGGATAATCGTGCAACCGCAGCCGTTCGTCCTGCCAAGCCTGCACCCGTACAACTGACCACGGCGGCTCTGGCGATCCCTGTCATGCCGCGCGCAGCCAACGATCCGATTGGCGATTTGTCCACGCATAACGCCCTGCCTAAGCCTGCCGAGCGCAGCGCTAAAACGGCAGTTCCAAAAGCAGTGCCCGCTGGCTGGCAAATCCAGCTTGGCGCAACACCAACCTTGTCAGGTGCCCACAAGCTGCTTGCCAAGGCGCGCAAGTCCAACAAACGTCTTTTGGTTGCGGTGCTTAACCACACCGAGACCGTCACCAAGAAAAATGAAGTCCTTTATCGGGCCCGCTTTGCAGGTTTCTCGTCCAAGACCTCTGCTCGCAGAGCCTGCAAGATCCTGAAAAAACAAAAATTCGCCTGTCTGGCGCTGAACCCTTGAGTAATGTAACGAGTATTGGGAAATCAGCCATGTTTTCGAAGCAACACAGCTTTGGCAGCATTAATCTTGATAGCAAGGAAGGTAGAGCCTCCCTGGTCGGGGTGAACCCTCTTCATCAAGCGTCTGTGCGCAGCAACAATTTCCGCCTCAGTGGCTTGCGGCGTAAGCCCAAGCACCTGATAGGCTTCCTCCTCGGTCATGGCGCCCGCGTCCGCCGTGCCTCCTTCCCCCGTTGCCGTGTGCGGCTCGAAATGATCGCGCCATCCGGGGCTCCGACCATCAAGATAGGTTTCAAGTAGGTCACAACTTTCCCTGTCTGACGCAATTTCCTGATAGAGGCTGATCAAATCAGCCTCACTCAGACTATCCAGGTCTCTTCCCTCAAAACTGCCAGCAAGAACGCGGCCGATAATGATGCCCGTATCATGATCAAGGGTCATTTCAAGGGCTGCAGTACGCACTGTCGAACCTCGCCCAGCATCTTGATCTGCGCCCGCCCGCGAAGATTTGCGGCGAAAAAATCCCGCAGCCATCAGACCAATTGGTGCTGCCAGATACCATTGCCCCCGATAGGCAAGAAAGATCGCAAACAGCGCCAGCACCAGACCCAGCATTTTGTATAGAAAACCGGCAACATCCGCCGGATTGGCATAAGCCATCCAGCGCCCCAGCATGCCCAGCCCCAAAAACAACAACAAACCGGCAAGCAAATAGCTCATAATTGGTCTTCTTTCTTTCTCATTCTCTTAATCGAGATTAGTGCTCTCCTGCGGGGAGCGCAAAATCAATCACTTACGCCCGCTTAGTCGCGGGATCTGGCTTTGCAGATCTTTCGGCAAATAGGTCTGATCCTGCCCCGAGGCAGCAAAGGCTGCAACGGCTCTCAGGTAAGCAGCCAGCCGTTCACGGGCACCGGCATCAAACTTGGCATAGGCCCCGCCTGTCATCCGGGCAATATCACGAAAGATTGTCTCGGCAAATGGGTCAGAGCCTTCCTGAAACACAAAAACAGGCACCCCCCGCAAAGCAACTTCTCCGGCCATACCCACAATATGGTCTGGGTCTTCTTCAAGACAATCCCCTACATAGACGGCGGCCTGAATGCCATGTTTGGCGCTTTCATTCTGGATATGTTGCAAAATACGGCCCAGTTGCGTGCGCCCGGCGCGGCACTCGAACCGTTCCATCCAGCCGGTCATATCCTTGGCCTTGTTGGTCCAGCGGCTGGCGCAGCACTCCCCCACCCCGCGAAAATAAACAAGTTGCGCCGCCAGCCCTCCATGAACTTGGGCTTCCACAAACATATCACTTTGCAGCGAGCAGGCCAGATCCCAAGTGGGCTGACGGCTCATGGTGGCATCCAGCGCAAAGATCAAGCGGCCAGTGGGCAACCCTCTGCCCTCGCTTTGCTGAGCTTTGCGGACCAGCTTGGTCTTGGCAACAAAGGCAGCCACATCACCCGCGCTAGAGCGGGGAGCCGCCTCAGACGATCCTTTAAGGGAAATCTGGCTCATTTTGCCGTCTTTTGGCTTATCTGTCATTTGGCAGGCAATCCCCTCAGGCATACTTAACGCCAAAAACATATAGGCGTTTTAAAATTCAGGCGCATTCTAAAAGCTCATAGTCACAAAGATATCTATTCATAATGTAGGTTTTTCGCGCCAAGAGACAAGAAGTTTGCCTTTCCTTGTCGCTTCATCCAGATGGAGAGTTTTATTGCACCGCAATATAAGCTATAGGAAAGGTCAAGTTCAGTGAAGCGACAGCTATGGAACCCGTCATGACCAAGAGCCATACCCTGACCATTGCCCGAACCATCGATGATTTGCGCGCCATCACAAAAGCTTGGCGGCAAAAGGGCGAGACATATGCAATGGTGCCGACAATGGGGGCTTTGCATGCAGGCCATCTTAGTCTGGTCGAGCAAGCGGAAAGCATGGCAGACCATGTACTGGTCTCGATTTTTGTCAATCCGGCGCAATTTGCTCCCAATGAGGATTTTGATTCCTATCCGCGCACGGAAGAAGAGGATTGCAAAAAGCTGTCCTCTTACCGGGTCGGGGCCGTTTTCTGCCCCAATGCAAATGAAATGTATCCATCCGGCTTCTGCACCCATGTCGGGCTTGAAGGGCCGGCCAAGGGACTTGAGAGCGAGTTCCGCCCCCATTTCTTCCAAGGGGTCGCAACAATTGTGACCAAGCTTTTGCTGGCAGCCCAGCCGGATATTGCAATTTTTGGTGAAAAAGATTTCCAGCAATTGCGTGTCATTCAGCAATTTTCCCGTGACCTTAACATCCCGGCCAAAATCGTCGGCGGCCCCACCATGCGCGAAGCCGATGGCCTTGCCATGTCATCGCGCAATGCTTACCTGAGCGAAAAAGAGCGCAAGGAAGCGGTGCAATTGATCACCATCATGCGCAAAACCAAGGATAAAATCCACGGCGGCATGCCCTGCCACAGCGCTCTTGATGAGGGGCTTGCAGACCTTAAAAGTCAAGGTTTCAAGCCGGACTATCTATCGCTGAATGAAAGCGAAAGCCTGACGCCCATCAAGGCCCATACCCTGACCCGTGAACAATTCGGCACATGCCGCCTGCTGGCCGCCGCCTGGCTTGGAAAAACCCGCCTGATCGACAATATCGAGATCTAAAACAAAGACTTATAAGCTTTTGGGCTTCGTGGCTCAAAAGCCTAGGGGTCCTGACCCTAGAGACTTAGAGCAATCCCAGATCTGCCAGTTCCTGCCGAAAGGCTGGCGGCAGATCATCGCTCCAATCGCCCCCCACCAAATCTTGGGGCGCGTCTTCCGCTTTAAGATAGCGCCACCCCTGAAAAGCACGGCGGGGCTGGGCCTGGGTGCGGATAAGTTCAGGTGACATGACAATCTCGCAGCGGCGAATCCCGTCGCTTCCCGTCACCTCACGCAGGTCCGTAATGGCCTGACGCGCCTGAACCACTCCCTTGATCACCCAATAGAGCGAGCCTCCTTGCAAAATCTCGGCCTGACGCTTGGGCCGCATGCGCGTGGTATGCACTTGCTCTGCAGCCATGCCCTCCCGAGCCCGCCAAGCCTGCTTCTCATCAATCCAGCTTTGCAAGCTTTCAACAGATTCAGCACCAACGCACAATTTTATCAGGTGAATAGTCATGCTCGTCCATAACATGCTGTTAATCATCAATAAAGCATGTCAAAATTCAGCATGACTTCGCCATAGATTTATACACATTTTGATTTAATCTGGGGCGAGTGGTGTAAGTGGCACCGAACGAATAGGAAAAGTGGCAATGCGCATATTTGTGACAGGCGGCACGGGACTGGTTGGCTCAGCAGCGATTAAAGCGTTACTGGAGGTTGATCATTCAGTCACTGCTTTGGCGCGGTCTGAACAAAGCGCATCAAAGATCGAGGCCTTGGGCGCAAAGGCACTGATGGGTGATCTGAAAAATCCAGAAAACTGGGCGGATGAAGCGCTCTCCCATGATTCTATCATTCATGCCGCCGCCACCTTTGAAGAGGATATGGGCGCGGTTGATCAGGATATGGTGCAGTGCCTAACACAAAAAGCCAAAAGCCTGCCCAAAGAGCACAAAATCAACGTAATCTATACCGGTGGTTGCTGGCTTTATCCTGAAAGTCCGGTCATTCCACTCACCGAACGTCACGTGCTGGATCCTCTGCCCGCCTTTGAATGGATGCTCGACAGCATCGAGCAGCTCCATGCCTGTCCCGCGTTTCACCTCACTGTCATCCACCCCGGTTTTGTCGTGGGACAGAAAGAAGGCATGATCTGCAAAATGATGGAAGAACTGCGCCAAGACAAGCAGATGACCATCATCGGTAGCACCGATATTCATTATCCCTTCATTCATAGCAGTGATCTGGGAGATCTGTATCGCCGTGCGGTTGAACATGGTGGCGATGGCTTACTGCTCAATGCCTCCGGTTTCAAAAGCGCCAGCTTGGGTGAAATTGCTCAAAAGATTGCAGCCGCAACGGGCCTGCCTCATATGCTTAAAATCGTGACAATTGATGAAATGATTGCCGAACATGGCAGTTGGGCCGCAGGCTTTGGCCGCTCGCAGCGCATGGAAGCCGATAGAGCCCGGGATAGCTTGGGCTGGGAAGCCAAATTCGATGATATCGACAAAATCATCGCCGATTGTCTTTAGAGCCTCGGCTGCCTGACAGGCTCTTATGGTAAGGAACAGCCATTCCTCACCCATCGGGCACTTAAAAAAAGCAGATATGAAAAAACCGGGCAGTGCCCGGTTTTTCTATGTGTTCTAACGAGTAGAGCCTATCAGGCTTCAGCGGCTTCCATATCCACCACAGCAAAGCCCTCTTCCACCTGATCACCAACAGCGGCCCCAATGGCGCTGACAGTGCCATCAAGGGGAGCAACAACGGAATGCTCCATTTTCATCGCCTCCACGATGAAGAGGCGCTCACCCTTGGCAACCTGTTGGCCTTCTTCCACAAAAATGGCAATCACCTTGCCATGCATTGGCGCACCGATGTGACCAGCACCACCCTCATCGTCATGGTCATATTCAGGAAGAGCGATAAAGGTCTGACGACCGCCAGTAATGGCATAAACGCCACCATCAGCACGCACAAGGCTGACATTTTCCAAATCAGGACGCTGGCCATTGACCTGCACCCCATTGTCATCAAAACCAATGGTCGCAGTCATAACTTCGCCATCAACAACAACCTGTTGTTCATGCTCGCGCTTACCGCCAAGCTGGAAGCCATCCATGTAATCCCAAGCCGACCAATATTCATTGGAGCGCTCGGCCTTTTTGTCAGTCACAGCCATCTGCACATCATTGGTCAGATGCACAAGACCAGCAACCATGGCTTTCTCTTCTTCGCCTTCATCGCGGGCAATCAGGCTCTCAAGGCGCTGATCGATAAAGCTGGTATCAAAATCCTCAGAAAGGAAATCTTCATGGCTGGCAAGGGCCGAGAGGAAAGCGGCATTGGTCTTGGGACCGGCAACAATCGCCTTTTTCAGCACACGGGCAATCTTGGCCATGGCTTCCGCGCGGGTTGCCTCATGCACGATCACTTTCGCAATCATCGGATCATAGAATGGCGAGACCTGATCCCCCTGCTCAACGCCGGTATCGATCCGCACGCCCTCCTCCACGGCCAGCTCCAAGCCCCAGAGCTTGCCTGTGGATGGCAAAAACTCATTCTCAGGATCTTCCGCATAAAGGCGCGCTTCCACCGCATGGCCCTGAAGCGGAATATCGGCCTGAGCCATGGGCAATTCCAGCCCGTTGGCAATGGCAAACTGCCAAGACACCAGATCCTGACCGGTAATGGCCTCGGTCACCGGATGCTCCACTTGAAGACGGGTATTCATTTCCATAAAAAAGAAGCCATCTTCTTTAAGCCCATCAGAACCATCAACGATAAATTCAACCGTTCCCGCTCCGCGATAGCCCACAGCCAGTGCCGCTTTGACCGCAGCATCACCCATGGCAGCACGAACAGATTCGGTCATGCCCGGTGCCGGTGCTTCCTCAATCACTTTCTGGTGGCGACGCTGCAAGGAGCAATCGCGCTCATAAAGATGAACCGCATTACCGTGACTGTCGGCAAATACCTGAATTTCCACATGACGCGGATTCTTCACAAAGCGCTCAATCAATACATTGGGATCACCAAAAGCGCTTTGGCCTTCACGTTGGGCAGATTCGAGCCCGGCGAGAAAATCCTCATCCCGCTCGACGAGGCGCATGCCCTTACCGCCGCCACCGGACACTGCTTTAATCAGAACCGGATAGCCAATACGGCGCGCTTCTTCATGCAGGAAAGCTGCATCCTGATTGCTGCCATGATAGCCCGGCACAACCGGCACACCAGCATCATCCATCAGCGCTTTGGCTTTGTCTTTCAAACCCATGGCCCGGATCGCATCGGCGCCGGGGCCGACAAAGACGATACCAGCCTTATCACAAGCTTCGGAAAAATCGGCATTTTCAGACAGAAAGCCATAACCGGGATGGATAGATTGGGCACCGGTCTTCTTGGCAATTTCCAAAATAAGATCGGCTTTAAGATAACTTTCAGCAGCAGGTGCAGGCCCCAGACGATGGGCTTCATCAGCAAGACGAACATGCCGCGCATTGGCATCGGCATCAGAATAAACTGCGATTGTGCGCAGCCCTTGCGCTTTAGCAGTTGCAATCACCCGACAGGCAATCTCTCCACGGTTGGCAATCAAAACGCTGTCGATCATGAAAGCTCACTCCCTTGCTTACAATCCTTGACCCGGCTCTCTGGCACGATCCGCTATCCTGCCACGCCTTACACCTTTTCAAGCGGCTGGAGTATAGCACAGGCCACCCCCAAAAACATTAGAAAACACTTTTTGACTAAGATGCTAAATTTCCGTTAGAATTTGCGACCCTTTTACGTAAAAGTCAATCATCAATTCAGCCTATAGGGCAACATATTTCTCCTGCCCTCCCGGATCCCCAACAATAGTCTATTCCTCCTCACGCACAGCATACAATCGGCCTTTCGCATGCCTCTTGCCATAACAGCTTGACGAATAACATAAATCAAGAAACACCCATCACACCTTCACATCCACCCGTTGCCAGATCGGACAAAACACAATTTAGACCATCGACAGACTTGACTTAACATTCATATATTCTAAATTAGCAAAATCTAATCATTTTATAGCAAAATGGCAAAGAGCAGGCGGCACCAACCCCCCGTTTTGCCAACCCTCATAAAATGACGGATCCTCTAGGGAGTGATCCCTTTTAAGGCATGCAAGAAATAGAAAGTGACAAAGTGGACCCTTCTATTGAAGCTTTAGCCGATCAGGCTGATGAAGTCGCCCGTTTGCTCAAGCTTTTGGGCAATGGCAATCGCTTACGAATTCTGTGTCAGCTCGCTGACGGACCAGAAAAATCCGTCAACCATCTGGCTCAAACCTTACACTTGAGCCAAAGTGCCTTGTCACAGCATTTGGCAAAAATGCGCGAAGATGGCTTGGTCACAGGGCGCAGAGAGGCCCAGACCATCTATTATTCCGTATCAGACTCAAATGCCGAAAAGGTCCTGGGCGTTTTAAAAGAGATTTACTGCTCCTCAGAGCTGGCAAACAACTAGGCAACAATAAGCACAAAGCTGAACGCTACATTCAAGGGCTCCTTTGACCGGGGCTGTGCCTGCACAAAGCCAAGCAGAAGCGACAAGAAGGAAAGAGACCAATGGCCAAGAAACAGATTGTTCGCCAAGTAAACCATGATGAAGCCAAACAGCTAGTGGAAAATGGTGCAGTCCTGGTGGATGTACGCGAAGGCATGGAACTGATATCTCGCAAGGTTCCTTCTGCCCTGCATCATCCGCTTTCTGGCCTTCGCGGCTCTATCGACACCAAAGGGGCCAATGCCGCTATTTTCTTCTGCGCTTCAGGGGCGCGCACCAATTCCTATGCCCACCAATTGGCCCAATGCGTTGATTGCGATGCCTATATGCTTGTGGGCGGAGTGCATGCCCTAAGCCGCATGGGGGTCCCAACCGAGGGGGGGGGCATGTTCAAATTGTTCGGCCTTGCGGCAGGTGCTCTTTTGCTGGTGGGTTGGGCAACAGGTTTCATTCCTGGTTAAAGCGATCGCCTGTCCAACTTGGTGGCCAATAGCAGAAATGATTCCGTCTCTTCAACATCGCGGTGCTGGCGCAAAGCATCCAGCACCTGATCAATCTCTTGCGACGTCTCGGCCTCTACCATCAAACTTGCATCAAAGCGGCCGGAAATACTGACGACTTGCGTGATCTGCGAAAAGCGCGAAAAGTCTCGCACCAAGCTCTCCCCCACATTCGTCTTTAATTTAAGCAACACTTGCGCCCGAAATCGGCCAGCGAGAATATCCGGATTTACGCGCACACTATATCCGGTAATAACGCCCCCTGCCTCCAAGGCCTCCAGCCGCTTTCGCGTCGTTGCCCGCGACAGGCCCGCAAGCTCGGCCAGCAAAGTTATAGGCTTGCGCGCATCTTCCTGAAGCAATGCCAGAAGTGCGCGATCGGTCTCATCCAGTTTCATCGCAGAATTTCTCATAATGGAAAATAAAATTACCATTATGGAAAATCATAATACCAATTTGGTCAAGTTGTATCTTGGGGTCAGGAATATCTCTCGCTAAGCTGATCTCAGAGTTCACCTTAAAGACCTCTCCCACCAAGACCACTTAGAAAGACAGGGCTTATCGATGACAAAATCCATGCGCGTTACCGTTTGCCAATTGCATAATGACCAAGCCAAGCTCAAGGCAGATCTTGCCACCCTCAAGGCCCATATTGCACAGGAGCAATCCGATTTTCTGCTCTTGCCAGAAATGCCTTTTCATTCCTGGCTTGCCGCAACTGCTGGTGAAAATAGCAACGACTGGGACACAGCAATCAAAGCCCATGACCGGCAGATCTGCAATCTGGATGCAATGGGCGCCCCTGCCATTCTATCTACGCGTCCAATCTGTACAAAAGCGGGATCTCGCCGCAATCAGGCCTATCTGTGGCAGCAGGAAACCGGCGCAGTCGGCTTCCATGACAAGCGATTTTTACCCAATGAAGACGGCTATTGGGAAGCAACATGGTATGATATGGGGCCCGACCAGTTCGATATTGCCCGCGCCAAAGACGCGCGCATTGGCGTTCAAATCTGCACCGAGATGTGGTTCTTTGACAAATCACGCCAATATGGCCAGCAAGGCGTAGACCTTCTTTGTTGTCCGCGGGCAACGCCCCATAGCTCGGTGGACAAATGGCTCGCAGGTGGTCAGGCCGGAGCCGTGGTATCGGGTGCCTATCACCTTTCCTCCAACGGCTATACCGCAAAAGGCGAAAGCGCTGATATTGGCGGCCTTTCCTGGATCATCTCACCTGAGGGCGACATTCTGGCAACGACCAACCCCGATAGCCCCTTTGCAACAATAGAGATCGACCTTGATTTTTCGAAACATTCCAAATCCACTTATCCGCGATATGTAAAAACCTGAAACCACTGCACCTAAAAGAAGTTCACGACCACAATCTGGCCGAGAAACAAAAAAGGCAGCCACAAGGCTGCCTTTTTTACAGAACAATGCATAACAATTACATGCGGAAGACACCAAATTTGGTTTCTGGCACCGGCGCATTAATCGCAGCGGAGAAGGCAAGACCAAGCACGCGGCGGGTCTCGGCGGGCGTTACAATCCCGTCATCCCACAAGCGCGCTGTAGCATAATAAGGATGGCCCTCTTCTTCATATTTGGCTTGAATTGGCGCCTTAAACTCGGCCTCTTCCTCTTGAGACCA
>JAOAQZ010000019.1 GCA_025210795.1 Cohaesibacter sp.
ATACTGCAGATGACGGCAAGGGCTCCACGGATACCGGTACCATTACCGTTCAGGTGACCGGCACCAATGATGCACCGACTGCGGTGCAGCTCTCCAATTCCTCTCTGGATGAGAATGATGCAGGGGCCGTGATTGGCACCCTCTCCACGACAGATGCCGATAGCTCCGACACTCATAGCTACACAGTCTCCGACAACCGCTTTGAAGTGGTTCAGCAAGGCAACCAGCAGGTCCTTAAACTCAAGGATGGAGAGAGCCTTGACCATGAAGCGGCGGACAATATCGCTGTCACTGTCACAACGAATGACGGCAATGGTGGCACCTTCAATCAGGACTTCAATATCTCCGTTGGTGACGTCAATGAAGGTGTGAGTGCCCAGAATGGTTCTGCCTCCACCAATGAAGATGCTGTGTCTCTCTCTGGCAACCTCACGGCCACGGATCTGGATGGCGATAGCCTGACCTATAGTCTGGTCTCGGGACCGGAGGCAGGCACCGTCACGGTCAATGCAGATGGTTCCTATAGCTTTGTGCCCGGCGCGGACTTCCAGTCTTTGGCCGATGGCGAGAGCCGCACCGTCTCCTTTACCTATGAAGCCGCAGACGGCAAGGGCGAGAGCGATCAGGCCACCATCTCTATTGAAGTCACCGGCTCCAATGATGGCCCGACGGCTGTGGCCCTCTCTGCCAATGGGGTGGATGAGAATGATGCAGGGGCGGTGATTGGTACACTCACCACGACAGATGCCGATAGCTCCGACACTCATAGCTACACAGTCTCCGACAACCGCTTTGAAGTGGTTCAGCAAGGCAATCAGCAGGTCCTTAAACTCAAGGATGGAGAGAGCCTTGACCATGAAGCGGCGGACAGTATCGCTGTCACTGTCACGACGAATGACGGCAATGGTGGCACCTTCAATCAGGACTTCAATATCTCCGTTGGTGACGTCAATGAGGCCATTAGCGGGATGACTGTGACAGGCTCCCAATCCGTTAACGAAACTGTCGAAAGTGGCGGCAATATTGATAGCGCCTACTCGCCAGCTGGCGTTGTCGTGGCCAATCTGGCGGCGATAGATGCGGATGCTAACGATAGCCATAGCTTTGCCATTACATCTGCGCAGGATCAGAATGGTCAGGCAATCGCTTTGAATGGTGATTTTCCCTTCGAGATTCAGGGTAACCAAATTGTCGTGAAAGCGGGTGCTGTCATTGATTATGAGACAGTCTCTCAATATTCACTCGTGGTTAGTGCCACCGATGGAGGTGGTGCAACGGTCACGGAAAATGTGACAATTGATGTGAATGATTATGAAGGACTTAAGGACAAAGCCGCCTCTGCGGACACCATAACGGGCACATCCGAAGAAGATACGCTAGTGGGTGGCGATGGAGCCGATGTCATTCATGGCGGGGCTGGAGACGATGTTATCAATCTGATGGCAGGGAACCATCGTTCTTGGGATGATGGAGCCACCGACAAAGCCTATGGTGGAGACGGAGATGACACGATCATCGCCGGGTTTGGCGCAAATGAGGTCTTTGATGGTGGAGCCGGAAGCGACACCGCGGATTTCTCTCACTTTGCTGCAAATTCTCCTGCCAATGTTGATTTGACAGGAGGCAGCTTCACTATTGCCGGAGGTGCGCATGGCAGCGGAACCCTGACGAGTATCGAGAATGTAAAGGGTTCTTGGGGCGACGACACCATTCGCGGTGATGGCGGTGATAACGTGTTAAATGGTTTTGTTGGTAATGATCGCCTTGAAGGCGGTGGCGGTAATGACACCATTATTGGGGACACTGGCACAGATACGGTTATTTTCTCGGGCAATCGTGCTGATTATACCATTACGCAAAATAGTGATGGCAGTTATCAGGTTATCGACACACGGCCCGGATCACCGGATGGTACAGATGTTGTTTCTAGCATAGACAGTTTCGAATTCTCCGATCAAACCATTGACGTTGCCAATATTTTGAACCAAGCGCCAACTGCCATTACATTGGAATCTGCGCCGGTTGCAGACCATACTCAAGCCGATGGGCAGAGCAGCGAGAGTATTGAGGAACTTGGCCTTGAGACTCCAAACAATGTCTTCACCCTATCCTTTGAAACAGCAGGCGATGTCTCCTCTACCCAGACTTTGTTTGAGACAGGGGGCAATGTTTACGGCGTTAATGTTGTCATTGACGATGGTATGATCAAGATCTTTGCAGGTGACGGAAACAATCTGGAGTTAAGCGCCCCGATTGAACCCAATACCAGCTATAATTTTGCTCTTGAAGTCAGCACTGAAAATGACAGCCTGAAGTTGTTCATGTCTGAAACGGTGCCGGTTGAACAAATGACCGAAGCCAATTCTCTGGTTGCCAGCAAGGATGGCTGGACGGATGCTGACTGGACGGGGTCCGACAATATGGGGGTTGGCTATCAGCAAGACGGCTCTCAAGGCAATATCGGCGGGGATTTCCAAGGCACGATCTCAGCTCCGGGTCTGGAGGTGCATGCCAATACTCTGCTTGATGATATGACAACCGGCACGATTGCATCCGGTCACGAAGGGGCCATCATTGGTAGCCTTTCCTCTACTGATGCTGACGCAGGCGATACCCATAGCTATACCGTTTCTGACAATCGCTTTGAGGTGGTTACCCAAGATGGCAATCAAGTACTGAAGCTTAAAGATGGCCAGAGCGTTGGTGATGCTGATGGAAACTCAGTTACCCTGACCGTTACGTCTAATGACGGCAATGGCGGCAGTTATGATCAGGACTTTACCTTTGCCATTGAAACCCCGCTTGAGCATTTGGAGCTTAACGGCACAACCAACAGTGTGAGTGGGGGCAGTGGGACGATTAATTCCAGCAATTGGACCAGCACATCAAACGGCTATACTGTTACTGCTCAAAACGTGGTTGGTGGTCAGCTAACCGCTCAAAGCGCAAACAATATCACGGTTTGGGACGGAGCTCTTGGTGCCAATGGCCAGGTCTCAGACACCGACAGCGGCATGAATAACCAGCTTGCCTATGACAAGGCCTCTGGCAATTCCGAGAGCATCAATATCGACTTTGAGAATGATGTGTCGTCCGCAAGCTTCGACTTCCAGCATCTTTACACCGCATCTTATGGTGAAAGTGGCCATTGGACAGCTTACAAGGATGGACAGGTCGTGGCCCAAGGGGATTTCTCTGAAGCCTCCAGAGGGTCTGGCAGGGGAACGATCGACATTGATCCCGGCCAGACCTTTGACAAGATCTCCTTTACAGGCAATCTGCAAAGCGATGGCAGCGATGGCTCTGACTTCCAGATCAGGGAAGTGCGTTATCAGGAAGCAGACCGGGTGGAGCATGGCAATGATGTTTTGACCGGCGGGACTGGCAATGACACGCTCAATGGTCTTGGCGGCAATGATACGCTCTCGGGTGGTGCCGGTCATGATCGCTTATACGGGGGCGATGGCAATGACACACTTAATGGTGGGGCCGGCAATGACATCCTTACAGGTGGCGCGGGCGATGATTTGTTCATTTTCCGTATGGGCGATGGCGACGACAGTATTGATGGTCATGGAGAGTCGGGCGCCGATAGCTGGACCGACGTGATTGAGCTACGTGATGCAGCAGGTGGCAATAATCTTGACTTTGGCACCGATTGGACCTTGACCGTTACCAATGGTTCCATTCTTACTCAAGGCGAGGACAGTATGACCTTGTCGGATGATGCGGTGGGTACAATTAATTTCAGCGATGGCTCTAGCATCGACTTTGAGAATGTCGAACGCATCGACTGGTAAGGATTGCACAGATAGAACCAAAAACTAAGGGTGGGCATCTTCTATAACACCGAAGATGCCCACCCTTTCTGCATGTAGTTTTCAGCCTATTCATCGCCCAATGAATGGGAGCATCAAACTGCTTGAAAAGTCGATTTTTAGCCGTTTTTCTTTGAAAGTGTTTCTTCCATTAACAGTATCTTAGAGTCACCTCGCTAGGATCAATCCTAACAAGTGTTGAGGCAAGTGATAAGATGTTGGACACAATTACAGATTTAGCGCGCGAAAAATCAAGCGACAAAAGACGCGAACTTCTTGGTCGTGTTGCTGACCTATTCTTTGATGGTGCTGAACATCATTCCCAACAAGAAGCAATTATCTTTCGAGATATTGTGCTGAAAATGCTCAATGATGTCGATCTTGATGCACGTATGGAATTTGCCGAACGCGCCGCACCAAGAGCAGATCTACCGTCCGATGTCGCACGGCAATTGGCACAGGATGATATCTCGGTTGCCAGTCCTGTTTTGCAGAAATCCCCTGTTCTCTCCGATGCCGATTTTGTTGAGTTTTCGCAAAAACTATCTCCAGAACATCTGGTCTCCATCGCTCAGCGCGAGCAGCTGAGCGGCGTTGTCACCGATGCGCTTATTGAAAATGGTACTCGCGAGGTTTGGCATAAAGTCAGTCAGAACCAAGGTGCGGAAATTACCGAAAAAGGCTTCAACACGCTGGTTACCAACGCTCCTGATGATGCCATCTTGCAGGCTAGCCTGTGCGCACGCCCTGATATTCCGCCTTCAGTGGCTGAAAATTTGCTTCCTCTTCTTCCCGAAGAAGGCAAACGCCGCCTTGCCTGGCTATTTGAAAATGCAGCTGATGAAGCAGCTGCTCTTGTGGGCGAAGCCCAGAAGGAAATGGTCAAGGAGAAACTGGCTGGTAAGCGGGGGCGTATTGAGACCAAGATCCTGATCAATGATGTCAAATCTGGCGATATGTCCTTTTCTGATGCGCTGGATCACCTGATCGAGGGCAATCGGACCTCTGACATTATTCTGGCTCTGTCTGCCCTCTCAGACATTGAAGAGGCTGCTGTCTCCAACGCCTATTATCAGATCAAGGATGAAGCGATTGCGATTTTGTGCAAATCAACCGATGTCTCGGAAGACACCTTCCACCGGTTGATGGTCATGCGCTGTGAGAAATTGCATTTGCCTGAATCCATGGCAGCGCGCAGCAAAGAACGCTATGGCATTCTGGATCTTGGATCCTCCCAGCGGGCCATGCGCTTTGTGCAAATGCGCAAGAGCCTTGCAAAGGCCATGCGCTAGGCTTTTCAAAGATGATTTGGGAGCCGCCTTCTCTGTGCTCGCGGCTTTTCATTCTGTCAAACAAAAAACCCGCTTCCATCTGGAAGCGGGTTTTTTAATATTCTCAAGAAGGCTTGCCTTAAGCCTTTGGAGCCGCTGCCTTAACACTGTCGTCGACATGGGCTTCAAAGATTTTGAAGTTCTCGACGAACATGCCGGCAAGCTTGGCTGCCTGTGCATCATAGGCATCTTTGTCAGCCCATGTATCACGCGGTGTCAGCAAGGCATCATCCACACCCGGAACAGAAACAGGAACTTCGAGACCGAAGGTTTCGTCCATGCGGAAGTCCATGTTTTTCAGAGACCCGTCAAGTGCTGCGGATAGCAATGCGCGGGTTGCCTTGATTGGCATGCGGTTGCCAACGCCATAAGGGCCACCGGTCCAGCCGGTGTTTACCAGCCAGCAATTGACTTCATGCTTGGCGATCAACTCGCGCAGCAGGTTGCCATATTCGGATGGATGACGCGGCATGAAAGCTGCACCAAAGCAGGTGGAGAAGGTTGCTTCCGGCTCGGTCACACCTTTCTCGGTGCCAGCCACTTTGGCGGTGTAACCGGAGAGGAAGTGATACATGGCCTGCTCTGGGCTCATGTGAGAGATTGGAGGCAGAACACCAAAAGCATCAGCGGTCAGCATGATGATATTCTTTGGATGCGGGGCCAGACCAGTATCGGACGCATTTGGAATGAAATGGATCGGATAGGCACAGCGCATATTCTCGGTTTTTGAAGAATCTTCAAAATCCGGCAGGCGTGTCACTGGATCGATGACCATATTTTCCAAAATGGTGCCAAAACGCTCGGTCGTGGAATAGATTTCCGGCTCGGCTTCCTTGGACAGATTGACGGTTTTTGCGTAGCAGCCACCTTCAAAGTTGAACAGGCCATCAGCACCCCAACCATGCTCATCATCGCCAACCAGCGTACGGCTAGGATCAGCAGAGAGGGTGGTTTTACCGGTGCCGGACAGACCAAAAAAGATAGCGGAATCGCCAGCATCACCCACATTGGCGGAGCAGTGCATTGGCATCACGCCCTGTGGCGGCAAAAGGAAGTTCAAAATGGAGAAAACGGATTTCTTCATTTCGCCAGCATAAGAGGTGCCACCGATCAGAACCATCTTGCGGGTGAAGTTCACCGCGATCACAGTCTGGGAACGGCAATTGTGACGCTCTGGATTGGCAACGAAACTAGGCAGATCAATTACGGTCCATTCCGGGGTAAAGCCAGCAAGCTCTTCCAGCTGAGGACGGATCATCAAGTTGCGAATGAATGTTGAATGCCAAGCATATTCGGTAAAGACGCGCGTTGGCAAACGGTAAGCTTCAGCAGCGCCGCCATACAGATCCTGGGCAAACAGCTCTTTGCCTTCTGCATGCGCCATGAAGTCTTCATAAAGAACATCAAAGTCCGCAGGAGACATTGGCTTGTTGTTGTCCCACCAGCAGGCATCTTCGGTGATCGCATCGCGAACGACGAATTTATCCTTGGGAGAACGGCCAGTATGTTCACCGGTATCAACTGCCAGCGCGCCACCAGCGACAAGCTGGCTTTCATTGCGCTGCAATGATTCTTCATAAAGCTGCGGTTCACGGAGGTTCCAGTAGACGCTGTCGAGGTTACGCAAACCAGATTGATCTGCTCCGTGGTTTTCGTTCCACGTGCCGAATTGTTTCACTTTTTCAAGCCCCTTGAGACACTTATAATGTGACACATTGCTGTGACGCACTTACATTGTGGCAATCTGGCCTTGTGGCCAGCCCGGATGCTGATTTTTCAGCTTATCCGAGGATCCGCAAAAAAAGCTGCGGAAGTTTATTGAAACCGGCGGATAATCCCGCTTCTAGTCTATAACCCCAGATTGGGGACCTACCCAAAGGTCAAGTCCCCAGGTTGCCAGCGACACTAGGCCAGGTGAGGGATAAACTCAAGAACTCTCCCTTGTGGATAGACTTCTATGTTTAACATCACACCGGCTGTTATGGCTGCGATAACACGCTATCTGGTCATCCATGGTCACTGGATGCCCTCTCCATATAGCAAGATGAAAAATTTTTACAGCTAACTTTTTGCCCAATTTTCATCCTTTCGTCTAAAAAAGCGACTTGTTCCATAAAATTGTTAAAAAGAGCACGCAATGCACCTCTGATTAAGGAGCCTTTTTGCAGAAATCAGCCAAATTCGGGAATCGTTTTCCATCGTCTCCCAAGGGGCTTTCCCTGCGAACTTTGGGCGCACTTAAAACCGGGGACAAATCTCGCCTGCCACAATTTTGCGACTTTCTCTCTCTACCTGCAAATGAACGATGGGGAAGAAAGAGCGGACAAAATTGGGGGCCCGGCAGGATCCTTTTTTGTGACAGATCCATCCAAGCGGATGGAACTCTTGCCCCAAACACAGTAAGACTGAACAGATAGCTCCATTTGCTTGCCCAATTCAAATGCAGCAAGAAAGGATATGATATGGCAACCATCGCTCTTGTTGATGATGATCGCAATATCTTGACCTCTGTTTCCATCGCCCTTGAAGCGGAAGGTTACAAGGTGGATACATATACAGATGGAGCCTCTGGTCTGGATGGCCTGCTTCATGCGCCGCCTGATCTGGCTATTCTTGATATCAAGATGCCGCGGATGGATGGCATGGAATTGCTGCGCCGCCTGCGCCAGAAAACCGACCTTCCCGTTATTTTCCTCACCTCAAAAGATGATGAAATTGACGAATTGTTCGGGCTGAAAATGGGCGCGGATGACTTCATTCACAAGCCCTTCTCCCAGCGCCTTCTGGTCGAGCGTGTCAAGGCTGTGCTGCGGCGCGGACAGGCACGTGAGGCAGCCAGTAAAGGGGATGCGGAGACGCCGAAATCTGATCTTTTGGAGCGCGGTCTTCTCTCCATGGACCAAGAGCGGCATACCTGCAGCTGGGGTGGCAAGCCCGTTACCCTGACCGTGACCGAATTTTTGATCCTCTTCTCGCTGGCCCAGCGCCCCGGTGTAGTGAAAAGCCGCAATGCGCTGATGGATGCGGCCTATGAAGATCAGGTCTATGTGGATGACCGCACCATTGACAGCCACATCAAGCGCCTGCGCAAAAAATTCAAAGTGGTTGATGACAGTTTTGATATGATCGAAACGCTCTATGGCGTTGGCTATCGGTTTCGCGAGCAAGCCTAGGCTTATTGAAAGATTGTCCGTTTGGACAATCTAAAGTGAGGAGTTACGGAGCTTGGCTCCGGCATTTTATGCTGAAAGATTATGAGGACACGGCGGATGGTAAGGGACCATCAGGTCTTTCCGCACGGAAAACCTGGTGGTTGCGCCTGCGCATTCGCCTAAGCCGCCTCATCGGCATGGTTGCTTTCTCCTCCCTCACCCGGCGGATTGTGCTGCTTAATCTTGCAGCCCTTGCCGTTCTTGTTATTGGCATTCTTTATCTCAACCAGTTCCGCGCGGGCCTGATTGATGCGCGCGTGACGTCTCTTTTAACCCAAGGCAAGATTATTGCGGGCGCGGTTTCTGCTTCAGCCGCAGCAGATGCCGATGCGATCACCATCAATCCCGACCGTTTGCTGGAATTGCAGGCTGGAGAGAGCTTCACCCCCACCGAAGATACATTCGGCTTTTTTGATTTCCCGATCGACCCGGAACGGGCCGCGCCCATTTTGCGGGCCGCTATCTCCCCGACCGATACGCGCGCACGGATTTATGATCTTGAAGGCAATCTGGTGATCGATTCTCGCCAGCTTCACAATCGCGGTATTTTGCGCTTTTCCCTGCCCGATCAAAAGGCTGAAGAGGACTATTCCATTTTTGAGGCCGAGTGGTGGCAGCAGCTGTGGCAAGACATTCAATTATGGATGCGCCGCGGGGATTTGCCTGTCTATCAGGAATTGGGAAGTGGTGATGGTCGCGGTTATCCGGAGGTGGTGCTGGCACTTGATGGCTCTCCGGGCAGTGTGGTGCGGGTTAATGACAAGGGCAAACTGATTGTCTCGGTCGCCGTGCCCATTCAGCGCTCGCGCGTGATTGCCGGTGCCTTGCTGCTCTCTACCCGCGACGGGGAGATTGATGAAATCGTGCAGGCCGAGCGCTGGGGAATTGTTCGGCTCTTTTTCATTGCCGCTTTGGTCACCGGCACCTTGTCTATTCTTCTTGCAGGAACCATTGCTGGCCCCGTGCGCAAATTGTCAGAAGCGGCCGAGCGGGTACGGCGCGGGGTAAAGGCGCGCGAGCAAATCCCTGATTTCTCGGACCGAAAGGACGAGATTGGCGTTCTCTCCCAGTCTTTGCGGGATATGACAGAGACCCTTTATCAGCGCATGGATGCTATCGAGGCCTTTGCAGCGGACGTCTCGCACGAGCTTAAAAATCCTCTGACCTCTCTGCGCTCAGCCGTTGAGACTTTGCCTCTGGCCAAGAATGACACGTCACGCGAGCGCCTTGTGGGCATTATTTTGCATGATGTGCGCCGTCTTGATCGCCTGATTTCGGATATTGCCGATGCATCACGTCTTGACGCAGAATTGGCACGGCAGGAAGCGGAAGTGATTGATCTTTCTGCCCTGATGGAGACCATTGTCTCCATTCAGGATGAAATCGGAGCAAAATCCGATATTTCCGTAACCCTTCATCAGCAGAAGGAGAATGAAGCTGGCTATCAGGTTTATGGCAATGACAGCCGCCTTGGGCAGGTCTTTGTCAATCTCATTGATAATGCCCGCTCCTTCACCCCTGATGGCGGAGAGGTCCGCGTCTCTCTTCGGCAAACGGGCCGCTGGGTTTCTATTACTATTGACGATGATGGCCCGGGCATTCAGGCCGAAGATGTCAATCGCGTCTTTGAGCGTTTTTATACTGATCGCCCGCAAGGGGAAGAGTTTGGCCAGAATTCCGGTCTGGGCCTTTCCATCTCCAAGCAGATTATCGAAGCCTATCAGGGCCGGATTTCGGCCTCCAATCGTCTGGGTGAGGCGGATGATACCGGTATAGCGCCAATTTTAGGTGCACGCTTTTCCGTCCGGCTGCGCATTGCAGACTCTCAAGAGGGGATCTAATGCCTTCCTCTGGTGAGCAATCAATGGATATGCAAGAGACGAACAATATGACCTTGCTCCATGCCAGCGCTCTCGTCATCGGGCACACCGGCCTTTTGATTCGCGGGCCTTCCGGCAGTGGCAAATCGCACCTGCAGCGTATTTTGCGCCAAAAAGCGCGCGAACTCGGGCTATTTTCTGCGCTTGTTAGCGATGATTATGTCCATATCACCCCAAGCCCGGATCGTACGCGCCTCATTGGCCATGCCCCGATGGCAACACAAAAAATGCAGGAAGTCAGGGGGCTTGGCCTTGTCAGTTTGCCTGATGGCGAATGCTTTGAGCCTGTCGCACGCTTGAACCTGTTGCTTGATCTGGTGCCGATGGCAGATATGGAGCGCATGCCATCCACTCAAAGCAGCACGATCTGTCTTTTGGGTGTTACTCTTGCTCACCTATCCGTGCCGATCAACGAAGGGCTGATTGCACAAGACATTCTTTTTACCTATCTATCCACATCACAATCATGAGCAGATTGCTGTGATTGACGACAAAGGGCTTGCGTTCATCTCCTGAAAGGTGATGATAGCGTTAATGACCTCAAATGAGGCACTGTGCTCAATTTTTCATCAAGGGAGTCGAAGGCACCGCATGATTGGCCTTGTTCTTGTCACCCATGGCCGTTTGGCCGAAGAATTTCGTTCAGCTCTGGAACATGTCGTTGGACCTCAGGAAAAGATCGAGACGATCTGCATTGGTCCCGATGATGATATGGAACAACGTCGCCAGGATATTCTGGACGCTGTTGAAGCGGTCAATGGTGGCAATGGCGTGGTTTTGCTGACTGACATGTTTGGTGGCACCCCTTCCAATATGGCTATTTCGGTCATGGATGAAGAAAAGGTGGAAGTAATCGCTGGGGTGAACCTGCCCATGCTCATCAAACTGGCCGGATTGCGCAATACCAAACCCATGAATGAGGCAGTCATAGAGGCCTGCGAAGCGGGCCGAAAATATATCAATATTGCCAGCCAGTTATTGTCAGGCGGATAAAACTGCTATATTGGGGCTGTGTGTGAAGGCATTAATGCCCACCTGAGTGCTGGAAGAGGCCCAATCGTGACTGCGCATAAGAATATACTCACAATCAAGAACAAACGCGGCTTGCATGCACGGGCATCGGCCAAGTTTGTTCAGCTTGTTGAAACCTTCGATGCCAGTGTTAAAGTGTCAAAAGATGGGCAAAGCGTTTGTGGCACTTCTATCATGGGACTGATGATGCTCGCCGCCGCACCGGGTTGCTGTATTGAGGTTGAGACCACAGGCAGCCAAGCGCAAGAAGCCCTCTCGGCCATTTCTTCACTGGTTGACGATCTGTTTGGTGAAGGGGAATAACCCCTCCCTGCCCTTTGCCTTTTAGTCTTTTCGCCCAAACGGTTGAGACAACATCACACATCAGTTTGTGGGCTTTCCTCCTTGTGGCTCCATGCTCAACTGAAGCGCCAAATCAGATCATTTCAGTGAATACGGACGGGATTTCTCTCTCCCCTCTGTGGTCTATTGCGCCAATCCACAAGCCTTTAAGCTAAACCTTCCTTTATGTAATCCCCCTTGGGAAGTCTTCCCCAATGCTCTAATTGGTCGGAAAGCGACGCTCAGAGGTCGGTTTTAGGAAGATGCGCCCAATATTATACTATATAAAATTGTAATATAATTTTGAATGAAGCAAGAAAGTGAACAACAAAAAGGCTTAATCCAAGATATCGAATTGCATTTTTCATTCGTTGAATAATAGTAAAAATTATTCTTCCTGAATTTTACAATTCGATAAATTTCTAATTTTTCTTCCTTGATTGACGATCAGGAGAGATAATTGTTAGCATAAAGCTTGCACACAAAGGAGAGACTTTTTCCATGCGTACCAAGACTGGAAAAAAATTTACCAGTTTTGTTTTTTATTTTGCATGGCCGTCGACCCATATAGGTTCAAAAACACCCCGGGAGGATTGTATGAAACGGATTTTGATCGCTGCCTTGATGATGTCAGGGGCTGCCGTCAATGCCTATGCTGCTGAATGCGGCAAAGTCACCATCGCAGACATGAACTGGAAGTCAGCTTCGCTGATTGCCAATGTTGATCGCTTCATTCTTGAGCATGGTTATGGATGCGATGCTGAACTTGTCCCCGGGGATACGCAACCAACCGGCGCGTCCATGATGGAAAAAGGCGAGCCGGATATTGCTCCCGAATTCTGGTCCAACTCCATGAAAGAAGCCATCGAGAAGGGCGTCTCTGAAGGGCGCCTTGCTGTTGCAGGCAAATCCCTGTCTGACGGTGGTGAGGAAGGCTTCTGGGTTCCTGACTATATGGTCAAAAAAGACCCGTCCCTTGCGACCATCAAAGGTGTTTTGGCCAATAAAGATCTCTTCAAACATCCAGAAGATCCTGACAAAGCCGCCTTTTATGGTTGCCCTGCTGGCTGGAACTGTCAGATCTCTACCGGCAACCTTGCCAAATCCATGAAGTTTGAAGAAGCTGGCTTTGATTATGTGGATCCAGGTTCAGGCGCTGGCCTGTCCGGCTCTATCGCCAAGGCTTACGAGCGCGGCCAGGGTTGGTTTGGCTATTACTGGGCGCCTACCGCTGTGCTTGGTAAATATAAAATGGTGAAAGTGGATTTCGGCTCCGGTGTTGATTTTGACCACTTTACCGATTGTATCACCCAAGCTGAGTGCGCTGATCCTAAAGCTACCATGTATCCGCCTTCTTTGGTGCAGACGATCACCACCGGTGATTTTGCCAAGAAAAACCCGCAGATTAATGATTATCTTGGCAAACGCTCCTTCAAGAATGCTGACATGAACGGCCTGCTTGCCTGGATGGAAGACGAGCAGGCGGATGGCGAAATTGCCTCTGTTCATGTGCTGAAAACACGCGAAGATCTTTGGACACCATGGGTGTCTGACGAAATTGCAGCAAAAGTGAAGAAAGCATTGGCAGATCTGTAAGCCATAGATGCGACCAAAAGGTCCCGGCCATAAATATGGTTGGGACCTTTGCATTTTAAACCAGACAAAGAATGGAGCCTAGAATGGCGGATAAATCATGGCTGACCGATTTCCCTGAGATGGATCGGGCAGGCCTGGTGCATATTCGAAAGACCCTTGATGGTGCTTACCGAAATTTCTCTCGTGAATACGGGGATGCAATTGAAGGCTTCTTCGACCCGTTGCTGGCCTTTCTCATCTGGTTTGAAAAACTGCTTCTGGCCACGCCCTGGCCTATTATGGTGTTGGTCATTGGCGGCATTGTTTACAGCGCCTCACGCTCGCTCAAGCTGTTGATTGGCGTTATTATTTCCCTGTTGCTGATTGGTTATTTCGGCATGTGGGACAATACGATGCGGACCTTGTCCATCATCACAGTCTGTACCATTCTCTCAATCTTTATCGGCATTCCTATTGGCATTGGAATGGCGCGATCCGATCGGGTTCAGGCTGTTATCACGCCTATTCTTGATATCATGCAGACCATGCCTGCCTTTGTATATCTTATTCCGGTGGTCATGCTGCTCGGGATTGGCAAAATTCCAGGCGTTATCGCCGTTGTCATTTATGCCATCCCGCCGGTTATCCGCCTCACCAATCTGGGCATTCGTCTGGTTGACAAGGAAGTACTGGAAGCGGCTACCGCTTTTGGTGCCTCGGGCCGACAAAGGCTGTTTCAGGTACAGCTACCGCTGGCTATGCCAACCATTATGGCCGGTATCAACCAGACCATTATGATGGCTCTTGCCATGGTTGTTGTTGCCTCCATGATCGGGGTGAAAGGCCTTGGTCAGCCGGTTCTTAAATCGATTACCAACCAGTATTTCACCCTTGGTTTGTTCAATGGTTTGGCCATTGTCGCCCTTGCCATTATTTTCGACCGCGTTTCTCAGGCTTATGCCAAGCGCAGCCAGAAACATCTTAAAGGAGCGCACTAATGTCAGATGCTCAATCCAGCGCTCTGATCGAGGTTAAGGGCCTTTACAAGCTGTTTGGTCCCGACGCCCACAAGCACATGCCTTTGGTTCATCAAGGCCTGTCCAAGGATGAGATTCTTGCGCGAACCGGTCACACTCTGGGTCTTAAGGATATTAACCTGACCATCGAGAAGGGCCAGATTTCGGTTATCATGGGCTTGTCCGGCTCTGGTAAGTCGACCCTTATTCGCCATTTTAACCGCCTGATTGACCCGACCGAGGGCAATATCATGGTGGATGGCACCGATGTAATGACATTGGGCCAAAATGAGCTTGAGAATTTCCGCCGCCATAAAATGTCGATGGTGTTCCAGCGCTTTGGGCTGTTTCCTCATCGCACGGTGCTGGACAATGCAGCTTACGGCCTTACCGTTCAGGGCGTTTCCAAAAAGGAAGCCACCGAGCGCGGCGCTGAATGGCTGGAAATTGTTGGCCTTGCCGGCTATGAGAAGCAATATCCCAGCCAGCTTTCCGGTGGTCAGCAGCAGCGTGTGGGCCTCGCCCGCGCCCTGGCAACCAATGCTGAAATCCTTTTGATGGATGAGGCCTTCTCAGCTCTTGATCCATTGATCCGGTCAGAAATGCAGGACCAGCTTGTGGAGTTGCAGGAAAAACTGCACAAGACTATCATCTTCATCACCCACGATCTGGATGAAGCCCTGCGTCTTGGCAGCAATATTGCCATTTTGAAAGACGGGGAGCTGGTTCAGGATGATCGGCCGGAAGAGATCTTGCTCAATCCGAAAACCGATTATGTGGAAGCCTTTGTGCGCGATGTGAACCGCGCCCGTGCCTTGACGGTAGAGACCGTCATGCAGCCTCAAATCAACCGCATCACGGCAGAAACCATTGCGGGTGCTCTTCGGCAGATGAATAAGCATGATGATGATTATGCCTATCACGTCACCGATGAGGGCTATCAGGGCATCGTTAGTCAGGAAGCTCTGGAAGAGGCTGTCAGCCAGGATAATGGTGACGCTGCCTTGTGCGAAAAGATCTACGAAGATGTGCCCAGTGTTGCGCCAGATGCCGTGCTTGAGGATATCCTGCCCGAAACCATTGGCGCAGATTATCCTGTCCCCGTGGTGGACGAAGAAGGCGAAATTCAGGGCGAGCTATCCCGCGAAGCTCTTGCCGAGGTTCTGAGCCCCGATCAGGTTAATCCTGAGGAGGAAGGCAAAGACAAAGGCGAGGCTCCGAAAAGCGCAGATCCCGCATCAGACAAAGCCGAGGAGAAGTCCCCGGTTCCTGCCTGATAAAAACTGTCCTGTCTTTGATCATGGCTCCTAAAGACACAAAGCCCGCGTTTTACGGACGTGGGCTTTTTATATGTCTTGTCTCTTAAGACCAAACCATTATCAGGTCACGATAATGGGACCTTTGGGACCAACCACCACGGTATGCTCAAATTGTGCGGTGAGGCAGCCGGGGGTGAAAAGCTCCCATTCCCGCTCCCCGTCATGGGCGTAATCGGCTCCGGTGGAGAGAAAGGGCTCAATAGCCAGCACCATCCCCTTTTTAAAGCGCCGCTCGTCGGACGCATCGGGAATGGCAATAATTTCCGGCCGGTCATGAAGGGTTTTGCCCACACCATGACAGCCGAGCAGATTTTCAATAATCGTATAGCCGCTGGCCTTGGCTTCAGCTGCAAAAGCCTCAGGGATGATCTGCATGGGCGCTCCGGGTTTGACCTTGGCAATGGCTTTGTCTCGCGCCCGTTTTGCTGCCTTTACCAGCGCCTCTTTCTCCGGCACAACAGGGGGGAGGATAAAGGTGGCTCCGGCATCGGTGAAAAAGCCATTTTTGCGGGCCGACACATCGATATTGACCATATCGCCTGCCTTCATTGTCTGGCTATCAGCCCAACCGTGAGCGATGACCGGTTCGATAGAAATGCAGGTCGCACCGGGAAAGCCATAGATCAGCTCTGGCGCACTTTCGGCCCCTTCCCGTTCCAGAATTTTGCGCCCCAGATCATCAAGTTCCTTTGCCGTCATGCCCGGCTCCAGCGCTGCACCCATTTCCTGAATTGCGCGCGATACCGCCTTGCCACATGCTTTAAGGCCCTGCAATTGCTCATCTGTCGTTACGATCATAATTTTCTTTTCTTAAAGGTAGAGGCCTCATAGGCGAGCGTGGATAATGCCAACTTATGCTGTCTTGCTTCTGGACAAAGCTCCGATGCTAACGGATGCTGACCGCTTATAGAAAGACAAGCCGCAGAAGACAAGATAATCCAGCCTTTGAGACAGCCGCAAAAGAGGGAGCCAACAGCATGAGTGCGCATCAATCTGCAGATCATAAAAGCCACAAGCTGGATTTTTGCGAGCAGCCAATAGCTGAGATGCAAGCAAAGGCCGATGCCTTTTTTGATATCATGAAAACACGGCGCACCGTTCGTGATTTCTCCTCGCGCGATGTGCCTCGCTCGATCATTGAGCGCTGTGTGGAAACCGCTGGGCGGGCTCCGTCGGGTGCCAATCAGCAACCGTGGACTTTTGCCTGTATTTCCAAGTCAGATATCAAGCGACAGATCCGAGAAGCCGCAGAAGAGGAAGAGCGGGCTTTTTACGCGGGGCGCGCTGGCGAGGAATGGCTGGATGCGCTTGAGCATCTTGGCACCGACGAGCATAAACCTTTTTTAGAGACGGCCCCGTGGCTGATTGCCATTTTTGGCCAGCGCTATGGCCTTGATGATGAAGGCAAGCGCCATAAACATTATTATGTGCCTGAATCGGTGAATATTGCGACCGGCTTTCTCATTGCCGCCCTTCATCAGGCAGGGCTTGCAACCTTGACCCATACGCCCGCCCCCATGGCTTTTCTCAATCAGATCTGCGAGCGGCCCGAAAATGAAAAGCCCTATATTTTGCTGGTTGTGGGCTATCCTGAAGAGGGGGCCGAGGTGCCTGTGATTGAAAAGAAGAGCCTTGAAGAGATTTCTGTCTGGCTTTGATCGCAGGCTAGAATTGTCAGCCAGACAAGATAAGTCGCGTTGCTCTCTTTTCGTTCTCCCATCCAGCGGCTAAATTGGGGGCAATCACTTAAGGAGAGAGCGCATGTGTCGATGGATCGCCTATCGCGGGCAACCGGTTCTGCTAGAGCAATATATTACCAAGCCGGACCATTCGCTGATCCATCAAAGTCTGCATGCAGAAGAGGCCAAAACCGAGACCAATGGCGACGGGTTTGGCCTTGGCTGGTATGGGGAGCGGGAGGTTCCCGGCCTGTATCACGAGATTTTGCCCGCCTGGAATGACTGCAACCTCAAAAGCCTTGCCGAGCAGATCCGGTCACCGCTTTTCTTTGCCCATGTTCGCGCCTCAACCGGCACGGCCACCAGTCGCTCCAATTGTCATCCCTTCTCGTCTGATCATTGGATGTTCATGCATAATGGCCAGATCGGCCAATATAAGAAAGTAAGGCGGCAGCTGGAGGCCCTGCTTGATGACGCCCATTATAGCCAGCGCCAAGGCTCGACAGATTCTGAATTGCTCTTCTTGCTTGCCTTGCAGCAGGGAATGGAGAGATGCGTTGTCACAGCGCTTGAAAAGGTTTTGACCTCAGTGGGCGAGGCGATGGATGAGAAGAATATCACCAGCCCTTTGCGCTTTACCTCTTGCCTGTCTGACGGCAAGCGGCTCTTTGGGTTTCGCTGCTCATCCGACGGGCAGGCCCCCTCTCTTTATTACCGCCTTTATGAAAATGGCGACATTATTCTGGTGTCAGAACCCATTGATCGGCAAGCCGATTGCTGGCAGGAAGTACCGCAAGATCACGCCATTTGCTTCTCTCAAGACAAGGTAATTGTCCGGCCCATGCGATTAGGAAGGCCGAGCTCTGCTGAGGCTGTATCAAGCCATGGATGATATTTCCGCAAAGAGCCAACCTTTTCAGACCGCTGATATTGAGGCGCTTTTTGAAGCTTATCCGCAGCCCCACCGGGATTGCCTTCTTTCCCTGCGCGCCATGATTTTTGAAATAGCGCAAGGAGACAGTGAGGTTGGAGCCATTGTTGAAGAGATCAAATGGGGTCAGCCAAGCTATACAACACGCCCCCTTAGCGGCACGCCGCTCCGCCTTGGCCTTGTCAAAGGCAAAGACGAACATGTGGCGCTTTTTGTTCATTGCCAGACCAGCCTGATTGAGACCATGCGCAACCATTACGGGGACAGCCTTTGCTATGACGGCTCGCGCGCTGTCCATCTCTCGATCCGCCAACCCCTCCCTAAAGAGGCGCTGGCACATCTCATCTCTCTTGCCCTTCGCTATAAGCTCTAGACTGAGGCACTTAAGGCATTAATGCGCCTCGTCCCAATTGTCCGCAGCTTGCGCATCAACCTTGATCGGCACTGACAATTGAAGCGCAGGCATGGCCGCCCCTTCCATCACGCTTTTGATGATGGGCATGGTGGCCTCCACTTCCTGCTCGGGCACTTCAAAGATCAATTCATCATGCACCTGCAAGAGCATTTGGGCGGACGAGCCACCCTTTAGCAAAGCATCATCCATCCGCACCATAGCGCGGCGAATGATATCGGCGGCAGATCCCTGAATGGGCGCATTGATGGCAGCGCGCTCCATAAAGGCCCGCATTTGCGGATTTTTGCTGTTAATCTGCGGATAGTGGATTTTGCGCCCGAAGATGGTCTGCACATATCCCTGCTCACGCGCGGCTTGTTTGGTGTCTTCCATATAGGTGCGGATACCGGGGAAGCGCTCGAAATACATATCGATATAGCTTTTGGCATCGGTGCGCGAAATGCCAAGCTGGTTGGCAAGCCCGAAGGCGGAAATGCCGTAGATAATACCAAAATTGATAGCCTTGGCGCGGCGGCGGGTCATCGGGTCCATGCCTTCAATCGGCTCACCGAACATTTCCGAGGCCGTCATGGCATGAATATCGAGCCCCTCTGCAAACGCCTGTTTCAGCGAGGCGATATCAGCCATATGGGCCAGAACCCGCAACTCGATCTGGCTATAGTCAGCCGAGATCAGCTTGTTGCCAGCTTGCGCGACAAAGGCCGTGCGGATTTTGCGGCCTTCCTCTGTGCGGATTGGAATATTTTGCAGGTTCGGCTCGGACGAGGCAAGGCGGCCCGTTGTGGTCGAGGCCATGGAATAGCTGGTATGAACCCGCTTTGTCAGCGGATTGATAAATCCGGGCAGAGCATCTGTATAGGTGGATTTGAGCTTGGATAGCTGGCGCCATTCCACCACACGGGCAGGCAGGTCATGACCGGCGGCTGCGAGATCTTCAAGCACATTGGCAGAGGTAGACCATGCGCCGGTTTTGGTTTTCTTCCCCCCCGGCAGTCCCATATCCCCAAAGAGGATTTCACCCAATTGCTTGGGCGAGCCGATATTGAAGGGCTTTCCGGCAAGTGTATGGATTTCTTCTTCAAGTGCGCCCATGCCTTGGGCAAAGGTGCCTGATAGGCCAGCGAGGATTTGCCGGTCCACTGCAATGCCGCGCTTTTCCATTTGCACCAGAACGGGCACCAAAGGCCGCTCCAGCCGCTCATAAACAGTGGTCATACTGTCAGCTGCAAGGCGCGGTTTTAAAATCTGCCACAGGCGCAAGGTAACGTCAGCATCTTCGGCCGCATAGGCTGTCGCCTTGTCGATCTCGACCTTGTCAAAGGTGATCTGGCTTTTGCCGGTTCCTGCAACGTCCTTAAACGGGATTGGCTTATGGCCCAGCCAATGCTCGGACAAATCATCCATGCCGTGATTATGCTGTCCGGCATCAAGCACGTAGGAGAGCAGCATTGTGTCATCAAGCGGCCCGAGCGTGATGTCATAACGGCTTAGGAGCAGGGCATCATATTTGAGATTTTGGCCAATCTTCAGAATTGCGGGATCTTCAAGCAGGGCTTTAAGCTGCGGCAGCGCCTCTTTTATGGAGATCTGGCCTTCGGCAAGACCGCCACCGAACATATCCCCCTCACCGCTTTGGTGGCCCAGCGGGATATAGCAAGCCTGACCCGGAGCAGTCGCCAGCGAGACACCGACCAGATTGGCCTGCATTGCATCAAGACTATCAGTTTCGGTATCAATGGCGACATAGCCAAGGCGTTTGGCTTCTGCCATCCAGTGACCCAGCCGAGCCATATCGCTCACCGTCTCATAGGCCTGATTGTCAACAGGGAGAGCTGCTATTTGGGCTGCAATCCTGTCTGCAAGCTCCTTGGGGCCTTCTCCGGCCTGCGCGATTGCCTCGCCAGAAGCTGACGCGTCCTCATTCCCGCCCGCTGCGGAAGAGGCAGGCGCTGGAGGCTCCCAGCCGGAGATATCAAGCTCGGCTGCTTCCACATGTTCGGCTTCTGTCTCGGTCGCCTCAGCAATCCGGCGGGTCAGGGTGGTGAAATTAAGCGCTTTGAGGAAGCCCACCAGTTTGACCCCGTCGAGATCATCCCGATAGAGATCGTCCATTTCCATTTCAAGCGGCACATCGGGCTTGAGATAGACCAGTTCCTTGGAAATACGGGCCTGATCTGCAAATTCAATCAGGTTTTCGCGACGTTTTTTCTGCTTGATGGTCTCGGCCCCTGCAAGCAGGCTTTCCAGATCGCCAAATTCATTGATTAAGAGAGCCGCCGTTTTGATGCCAATACCGGGAACGCCGGGGACATTGTCAACCGAATCGCCTGCAAGCGCCTGAACATCCACCACTTTATCCGGGGCAACGCCAAATTTCTCGACCACTTCATCATGGGAGATGCGTTTGTTTTTCATGGTATCGACCATGACCACACCGGGTTTGATCAGCTGCATCAAATCCTTGTCCGAGCCGACAATGGTAACGTCAGCTCCGGCTGCCAAGGCTTTTTCGACATAGGTTGCAATGATGTCGTCGGCCTCATAGCCGATTTGCTCAATTGCCGGAATATTAAAAGCGCGGACCGCATCCTTGATCAGGCCGAATTGGGGCCGTAAATCTTCCGGTGCTGGCGGGCGATGCGCTTTATATTGATCATAGATTTCATTGCGGAAAGTCTCGCCCTTGGCGTCAAAAATAACGGCAATATGGCTGGGATCGACCCCCGCAAGGCCCTTTTCGCCCTCCTGGATCAGTTTCCAGAGCATATTGCAAAAGCCGGAGACCGCCCCCACAGGCAATCCATCCGACTTGCGCGTAAGTGGCGGCAAGGCATGATAGGCGCGAAAGATATAAGAGGACCCATCCACCAAAAAGAGATGCGGTTTTTCAGCCATAGATTTTTCCTCTTTCTCCGCTGCCATATCATCGACCATGAACAAATCATGATCATGCTACAGGCCACCATAGCGAAAGCGAAAGAGGCGGGAAAGGGAAAATGGCAGTCACCCCCAGTCGGGGATGACGTCGTGATCAAAGCTCATGACAAATCTGCAGATTAGCGCGGAGCCTATTCAGCCGGAGCTGTGGTGTGGGATTTGTGCGGCTTGATATGCGCCCAATGAGGGCGGGCATAAAGGAAGGTGCCAATCTTTGTCAGCTTCACAAGCTCATACATAAGCACCGCACCCGAGACGGCGACAAGAAAGACCACCAGCGAGGCAAGCCCCGTTCCGCACATGGCACACAGGCTGGCAAAGGAGATGCGCGTAATCACCATGGGCAGGAAGAAGCCAAGATAGATCGGCAAGGAATGGGTGCCGCAATAGTTAAACAAGGCTCCAATACCTTTATTGGGCATAATCGCCATGAGTGAGACGACAGCAAGAATGCCGCTCAGGCCCAGAATCGCCGCCATTGGCGTGCTGAGATGAAAGCCCATCGTAACCATCAAGCCATTGATCAGCGCCCAGACGACAAGCCCGCTTATCACCGAAATTGGATGCTCCTTGGCAGAATGGGCCAGACGGAACCAGAATTCACGCCCGAAATAGCCAATAAGGAAGAAGAGATAATAGTCAGCAAAACGGTTGAGAATAAAGTTTTCTGCGTCCTGCAAAGCAATTTTAAGGCAAAGCGCCAAGATGATCTGGCCTAGAACCGGCGCCTTATAGGTAAGGCGCAGGACCAGAAAGAAGATGGGCAGGAGATAGATGAACCAAAGAAGGCCAAAGGGTTCGATAAAGGCGGTAAAATAGGCAAGAATTGTGCCTTCAATGCCAAGGGTCTGGGCGAAATAGGGGCCTTTGAAGATGAAATTGATCGTGAGCCACAAAATATAGAAATAAAAGAAATGGGCGAACTTGCTATCAAAAAAGCTCCGCCAATCCTGCGTCATGGCTTTTGCGGCAAAAAGCCCTGCAATAGCAAAAAAGACCGGCATCCGGAAGGGCTCTGCAAAGGTGATGAAAGCATGCATCCAGCCTTCCATCCCGAACTGTTTTTCAACCCCTGCGGTTGAATGCAGCATGACAACAAGCAGGATTGTCAGTCCTTTTGCCTTGTCAACCCATTCAATTCGTTGTGGTTTTTTCGCCATCCCGGCCTCCCTAACTAGGGTAAATCCTAGCTCACCCCCGCAAAGGTTGCATTAACCGAGAGGAAGCGGAACCGGTTAATTGTCTTTATCGTTAATGAAGTATGTTAAGGACTTTGGTTAACAGCGCCCTTTACATCCAATTGATCACGCCCTCAATTGCTAAGGTTTTCGGCTGTTAACCCGGTGTTTTGACCCCGCTTTTACACTGGCGAATCGAGGAATCATTTCAAGCTTTGTCCCTTTGCCTATCTATTGCCGCATTGGCAGCGCAAAGGTTCGGCCAATAAAGACCAAATGCCAGCGATAAGGTCCGCTCAGACACATGACGCGCAAACGTCCGCCACAAACCCCGCCCAAACGCGGCCCAAAAAAATCAGGCAATGCCTCAAAAGCATCGGGCCGGACCCGTGCCGGGGGGGATATCCATCTGCATGAAGAGGATAGAAGTCTGCCTCAGGCCCATGCTGGCAAGGCACCAAGAGGGGCCAAGGGCAAAGGGGCTGCAGGAAAATCCCGCAAAGGGGGAAAGGGCAGCAAACAGGGAGCAAAAAGATCCAGAGGCCTGTTTGGCACGCTCTTTGGCTTTGTGTTTCGTTTTGTCCGCTTTCTGGTTTATTGGGGCGTTATTCTGGGCATTTGGGGCGGTATCGCTGCCGCTGGCATCATCCTTTATTATGGCGCGCAATTGCCACAATCCACCGATTGGGGCATTCCTGATCGGCCACCCAATATCCAGATCATCAGTCATGATGGCGGGCTAATTGGCAACAGGGGCAAAACGGGCGGGCAGGAAATCCGCCTATCCAGCTTGCCGCCCTATTTACCTGATGCGGTGGTGGCGATTGAGGATCATCGTTTCTATTCGCATTTCGGGTTCGATCCCATTGGCTTTACCCGTGCCATGGTCACCAATGTAGTCAAGGGACGTTTGGCGCAGGGCGGCTCGACCCTGACACAGCAATTGGCGAAAAACCTGTTTTTGGAGCATAAGCGCACTATTGAGCGTAAAGTGCAGGAGCTGATCCTTGCCATTTGGCTTGAGACCAAATTCACCAAGGATGAGATCCTTGAGATGTATCTCAACCGGGTCTATTTCGGGGCTGGAGCTACGGGCGTGGATGCAGCGGCCCGCACCTATTATAACAAGCCTGCCTCAATGGTTACCTTGTCCGAGGCTGCAACCATTGCCGGGCTTTTGAAAGCCCCGTCCCGGCTTGCCCCCAATCGCCATCCCAAGCGGGCAAAGGCGCGGGCCAAACTTGTGCTTGCTGCCATGGAGCGTGAGGGCTTTATTACGCCCAAAGAGCGCAAACTGGCGCTAACCATGCCGGTCAAGGCCGTGGAGCGGCACCGGACCAATTCTCTTAATTATGTCTCGGACTGGATCATGGAGCAGCTGCCTTCCTATGTGGAGGATGTCAGCGAAGATCTCATTGTCCAGACCTCGCTTGATCTGCGCATGCAATCCCTCGCCGAGCGGGCTATTTCCTCCGCTCTTGATACATCAGGCAAGAAATATGGCGTCAGCCAAGGGGCTTTGGTATCCGCCTCCCCCGATGGAGCGGTGCGCGCCCTTGTGGGGGGACGGTCCTATCAGACCAGCCAGTTTAATCGGGCAATCAAGGCCAAGCGCCAACCGGGCAGTGCTTTCAAGCCCTTTGTCTATCTCGCTTCTCTCGAACTGGGCAACCAGCCTGAAGATTTGCGCGTTGACGAGCCGGTCTCTTTCCGCGGCTGGGCACCGAAGAATTATTCCAAGAAATATATGGGACAGGTGAGCCTTCGCCGGGCCCTTGCCCTGTCGCTTAACACAGTCGCTGCCCAGCTTGCCTTTGAAGTGGGGCCGCGAACGGTGGCTGATATTGCCCATCGTCTTGGCATTCGCTCCAAGCTGGCCAATAACCCCTCCATCGCCCTTGGCACATCGGAAGTCACACCGCTGGAGCTGGTGGGTGCCTATTTGCCCTTTGCCAATGGGGGATTGCGGCGTGAGCCTTATATCATCACGCGGATCGCCACCAAGTCCGGTGATATCCTCTATACCCATCCGTCACTCCCGGCAAAGCAGGTGATTGCGCCGGCAGTTCTGAGCAATATCAATTCGATGATGCAGGAAACCCTTATTTCAGGCACGGGCAAGAAGGCACTTCTGCCCGGACGGCCAGCGGGCGGCAAGACCGGTACATCCCAAAATTATCGCGATGCGTGGTTCATTGGATATACCGCCAATCTGGTAACGGGGCTGTGGTTCGGCAATGACAATGGCAAACCCACCAAGAAAGCCTCTGGCGGCAATTTGCCTGCCTCCACCTGGAAGGCCTATATGACAGGGGCCCATAACGGCATGAATATTGCTGCCCTGCCCGGTGTCAGCGCCCAGCAATTGGCGGCAACCCGCCAGCAACTTGGCGGGGAGAGCAATCCTTGGGTTAATCCAGATCTTCTGCCAGCGGATCAGGAGGCTGCCCCGCCCTTGCCCAAACCTCGCGGCTTTTTCTCACGGCTCTTTGGTGGCTAACGCCTAGGGTCTGGACCCTAAGCTCAAAGGGCATCAAGCAGCTTCTCGCCGGGCTGTGCGACTGGCGAGATAGGCTGTGAGGCTGAGCAAGGCACAGACAGCTATGGTGGTCACGAGGGGCCAAGGGCCAAGGTCGATCTTGTGGCCGACCCAAATGCCTACAATGGCGGCAAAAGTCATTTGCGCAAAGCCCACAAGAGAAGATGCGGCCCCTGCCCCTTTGGGAAAGGGCATGATGGCCTGCGCCATGCTTTGCGGCAAAGTGAGGCCAACGCCGACCATATAGAGCATCATCGGGGCGACCAACTCACTTGCATGGCCAAAGCTTAAGGACTGCCCGAGCATCAGCAAAACACCCCCCAGCAACATGGCGGCGATGCCCAATTGCAAAACCCTTTGCGGCCCCTTTCGCATCACCAGACGCGAGCCAATCATCGTGCCGATCACGTAAGACAGAGCACAAAGGCCGAATGAGATGCCAAAGAGCAATTCCGATAGGCCATAAGTTCCCTGCAAAATGAAAGAAGAGCCGGAAATAAAGGCAAAAAGGCCACCATAGGTGCCCAAAACCACGCCAAGATAGCCCCAGAAGGCTGCATTGCGCAGCATGGGCAAAAAGGCATGGAAGAAAGTTCTGATCTTGAAAGGAGGTTGCTCGGCGCGCTTTTCTTCGCCGCAGCTTTCTTCAAAGGCCCAATAGACAAGGCCAATCAGCGCTACCCCAAAGAGACTGGCGGCCCAGAAATTGGCCTCCCAGTCAAAGAGCCGCTGCAGCACACCGCCCAAAACGGGGGCGACGGCGGGCACAAGCCCCATGATTGATCCCATGCGCGACAGCTCTTGCCCCGCTCTCGCCCCTTCATACAAATCCCGCACAATAGAACGAGCCAGCACGATGGGGCCAGAGCCGCCCACTGCCTGAATGAAGCGGCCAAAGATCAACCCTTCGATCGAGCTTGCCATCGCGCAAATCCATGATCCGGCGACAAAGAGGGCAAGCGCCACAAGAAGGACCGGACGGCGACCTTTTCGGTCCGACCACGGCCCATAGAAAATTTGCCCCACAGCATAGCCGCCCAAAAAGACACTCAATGTCATTTGCACCGACGAAGCCTCAGCCCCCAAGGCAGCACCGATTGATGGCAAGGATGGCAGATACATATCCGTTGAAAGGGGACCGATGGCGGTGAGCATCGCCAAAAGAAAGGTCAGGGCAAATGTATCGGGTCTGAAGGGCATGGCAATCCGCGACAAAAGGGTGGGCAGACGAAGGAAGCGCGTTCCTTTGCCCCATCAAAACCGAAAATAGTTTCAATAGCAACTATTTTTTGCCGATACTGCTTTTCAACACGTCGCGCACAGTTCCTTATGGCGCTCCATAGGCATGAAGATCCCGACCATATTGTTTGAGCCAGACTTTTGCTTCTTCAAAGTCGGGGCATATATCTTCAACATGGGCCCAAAACCGGGGAGAATGGTTCATTTCGCGCAAATGGGCCACTTCATGGGCAGCCAGATAATTAAGCACAAAGGGGGGCGCAAAGATGATCCGCCATGAAAAGGATAAAACCCGCGCAGACGAGCAAGAGCCCCAGCGGCTTGTTGTATCCTTGATGCGAATAGAAGACGGTTTCACATCCAGCGCCTTTGCATGACAATCAACCGCGTCGCTTAAATCTTCGCGGGCCTGTTTTTTAAGCCAATCGGTAACGCGGCGCGCAAAATGGGCTTCATCGCCGCTGACCATAAGCCTGTGACGGCCTCCTTCGACCAAGAGGCGTACCGTTCCACGCTTTTGTCCCACATGACAAAGCTCATGTGGGATATCCCGCACAGGGATCGTCGCGCCAGCAGTGAAGGGAATATGCTCGGCCCGCGCCTCTTGGCGTGCGACAAGCCAATCCCGATTGGCCTCAAGAAAGGCTTTGATCTTGCGCTCAGACAAGCCGGGCGGGATGGTGGCAACAGGCTCTCCACTACGGGGATCGAGCCTTAAGATCAGCCGCTTTGCCCGCGGATTGGGTTTAAGCCGCACCTTGATTGCGTCTTCCCCCTCTTCTCCATCAAGCCCAAGCGTGATCTGTCCTTCTGCCAGTGCAGACGATCTCTCTTGAAAGGAGTTTGGGAAAGGACGAAAGGGCATATATCAGTCGGTCCTTTGAGCGATTATCAAGGAAAGAAGCGCGAATGGGGCCTCAAGATTAGTCCTCAAACTGCAATTGCACAAGCTTGGCATAATGCCCGCCTTTTTCCATCAAATCGCGATGGCTGCCTTCTTCAATCAGTTCGCCTGCCTTGATTACGCAAATCTTGTCGGCATTGCGGATGGTGGAGAGGCGATGGGCAATCACCAACGTGGTGCGGCCTTCGGACAAGCGATCAAAAGCTGCCTGCACCTTGGCCTCAGATTCGCTATCAAGCGCCGAGGTTGCTTCATCAAGCAGGACGATTTCGGCATTTTTCAAAATTGCGCGGGCGATAGCAAGGCGCTGCTTTTGTCCGCCAGAGAGGGCCGCTCCATTCTCACCCACTTGCGTATCATATCCATCAGGTAGCGAGAGGATGAAATCATGCGCAAAGGCATCTTTTGCGGCCTGCTCGATCTCTTCGCGGCTCGCCTCCATGCGGCCAAAGCCGATATTTTCTGCAATCGTGCCGGTAAACAGCACTGTATCCTGAGTGACAAGCGCAATATGCTCATTGAGTGAGGCAAGGGAGATGGTGCGGATATCCTGCCCGTCAATCTCAATCGCGCCACCGCTGACATCATAAAAGCGCTGTACGAGGGACAGAATAGTGGATTTACCGCCACCCGATGGCCCAACAAGCGCGGTTCTTTTACCGCCTTGCGCAGTAAGTGTTAAATCCTTGATTAGCGCATCTTCAGACACATAAGAGAAATGCGTGCCTTTTAGCTCAATAGTGCCTTGGGTGACAGACAAGGCCGGAGCATTGGGCTGTTCAGACAATTTTGAGGGTCGGTCGAGCACTTCAAACATCAAGCGGACTCCGACAAGGCCCTGCTCCAGCCCAACTTGCAGGCGGGACAGGCGCTTTGCCGGTTCATAAGCCAGCAGCAAAGCGGTGAGGAAAGAAATAAACTCGCCGGGGCTTTGCCCGCCAATGATGGTGCGCCAACCGGAATAGAGAATGACCAGCGCAATGGCGATCCCGCCCAATGTTTCCATCAAGGGGCTGGTGCGCGCGCTTAGTTTGGCAATTTTGTTGGCGCGCAGTTCAACCCCGCCAATGGCTTCATTCATGCGGCCGGACATAACCCCTTCAAGGCCAAAGGTGCGGATGATGCGATAGCCAAGGGCGCTTTCCTGCATGGCCTGCGTGATTTGGGTCAGGGATAGAAACTCGGCCTTGGCGATCTTTTTTACCCGTTTGACAAGGCGCGAGACCGCGAAAATGGCTGGTGGTGCCACAAACAGCGCCATCATCGACATGATCGGATCTTGAATAAGCATGACCAGAACAAGGCCAATGAGCGAAAACAGATCCCGGCCAAAGGACGTGACCAGCATATTGAGCACATTGCGAGCGGCCTGGGCATTGTGCGAGATGCGCGTGATCAGCTCGCTGGACGGAAAATCATGATAGAAGTCAGCACCTTGGGAAAGGAAATGGCTATAAAGGCGGCGCTGATGCTCGGCCACAACGGCATTGCCGATGGTAGCAAGAATGACGCTCTGGCCATAAGTGGCAAGGCCCTTGACGATGAAAATCCCCATCACCGCGCCAGAAATGAGCCAGACTTTGGAGAAATCCCGATCAACAAAGATCTGGTTGACCACATCACGCATAATCCAGGCACTGAGCGCCGTTGCTGCTGCCACCAACCCCATAAAGACGAAAGCCAGCGCATAGCGGCGGGCATAGGTCTTGAAATTCTCCGACAGCAAGCGATGGACCAAATAACGAGAGGTTGATTCATCGGCAAAAAACCGGTTCCATTTTTCTGCCAGCATGGGCTTGCCATCTCCAATGCGCCCTCTTGGGCCCATATCTTGTTGTCTTGGCGCCCTGTGCCTTCAATCAGGCAGGGCAGTCGGCCACTTCAATAGCGGATCTTGGGCGCAAGGTCGATCATCTTTTCTTGTTTTTGCCGCCTCTTGCCAGCCGAATGCGTCTAGGGCTCATGGGAGCTGGGGCCTAATCTTCACCAAGTGTTAAGCATAAGGACGGGTTTCGCCCCTATTTGTCGCTCTTTTACGCGGTGGGAAAGGTGACATTAAAAATTTAGCCCTAACAATCACTTTAAAATTGGACTGAAATCAAGACCTTCAGTTTGTGATTAAAACAAGCAAGACCTGAGCGGACAGAGACGGCAATGAAAAAAACAAAGATCCTGCGCCTTCTGGCTTTGGCTGGCCTGTTCCTTCTTGCCGGGGTCATCCATTGGAACGGGGCCTTTAGCCTGATCAATAACGGCCTTGCCTCTTTGCGCATGGGAATGGTCTCTGAGCCCGCATCAAAATCTATTGTTCTTCTTGAAATCGACAATAAGAGCCTTTCTGCCATCGGCACTTGGCCATGGAAGCGGTCCATCTATGCCGATATCGTGAAAAAGAGCTTTGAGCATGGGGCGGAAGAGCTTGCCTTTGATATTGATTTCAGCGCCCGCTCAAGTGAAGAAGAAGATCACATTTTTGCGCAAGCTCTTGCCGACGCCGAAGGACCGGTTACGCTTGCCATTTTCCGTCAGCATCTCGATGCGGAGCTTGAGAAGACAAATATTCAAACCAATCGCCCGATTGATGAATTGGGTAACAATGCCTGGGCTTCCACGGTAAATGTTCTGGCAGATGGCGACGGGATTGTGCGCCGCTTCCCCTATGCCCAATATGTTGACGAGGAGTTGGTGCCCTCCCTTGCCTCAACTCTGGGCGCCCAGCATAATCTGTCGGCGCAGAATTTTTATGTTGATTTCGGGATCGATGCCGAGAGCATCCCTGTCTATTCCATTATTGATTTGCTTCACAACAAACTGGATCTGACAGTCTTTCAAGGCAAGAAAGTAATCGTTGGGGCTGGGGCTGCTGAGTTGCGCGATACCCTGGCTGTTCCGGTTTATGGAATGCTAACCGGGCCGAAGCTTCAGGTTCTCGCAGCCGAAACGCTTCTGCAGCACCGCGATATGGCGCTCGCCTCCGAGACCTCGCTGTTGGCTCTTTCCCTGCTCACTTTTCTTCTTGCCTCCACGCTGGCTTTGTCCCTCAAATTGCGTGTTTATTCCAAACTTGGTCTTCTTGCTTTATGTGCCGGGTTTACCGAATTGCTGGCCTTTGGCATTTATCTCAAAGGCCCTGCCCTTTTGGATACAGCCCTCATTCACGGCCAGCTTGCAGGCGCTGGGATTGCGATCATCTTAATGGATGTTCAGTTCAAAACCTTGCTTTTGTCTCTTTCTCAAAAGCATAGCCAGAGCTTGAGCCATCTTTTGGAGACCATTGTTGAGGACAGTTTTTCCGGCATCATCATTTGCAACCAGTCCGGAGAGATCCTTGAGGTCAGCGAGAAGGCAAAAACCATGCTCAAGCCTCTGGGCTGGAGCCCGCAAAAGGGAATCCGTAACGAGCATGCCCTTCCCTCCAAGATGTTGCAGGTCTTTGAGGATTGCTTTTCAAAGCCGGAATTGTTTGATGAAGCACATCAGCTTAATGAGCTAACCATCTGGGCAGGCGATGACGGAATGCGCGAGGTGATCCTGCAATATTCCATTACTCCTTCTCTTGTGACCGGAAGTTCTGCCAATCATGATGAGGATCAGGGCCACGAAGAATGGGTGGCCACCCTGATGTTCCATGACGTTACCAAAAGCCGTCAGGAACAGCGGCGACTGGCCTATCTCGCCGACCATGATCCAGTCACCGATTTGCTCAATGAACAGGGTTTTTGCTTTCGCGTTGATCAGCATATGCTCGACAATGAAGAACCTCAGGCCCTTATCATGGCCTGTGGCGTCCGGCGCCTCTCCAAAATCCGCCAGTCGCTGGGGATGGAGCATGGGGATTTGCTGATGCAGCAAGTTGCCAGCCAGCTCAAAGCTCTTGATTGCTTTGATATCATTGGTTGCAGTGCCCAGAATGAATTTTTGCTCTGCCGGATGGGTGTCTCTGCCACGGATGCGCCAAGCGAAATTGAGCGCTTGAGCCAGATCTTGGTGGATATGCTGGAGACTCCTTTCTCCTTGCGCGGTCACAATGTGATTGCTGGCAGCCATATTGGCATTGCCGATTTTGAAACCGGCGGCGAACTTGCCGAAGAAGTTACCAAGGCAGCCCTTGTCGCCATGCATCGCTCCAAGGAGCAAGATAGCGCCTATTTGCTTTATAGCAGTGATCTGGCGGCTGACGTCATGCATCGCCGGGTTCTTGAACGCGAGATCATCGACGCGATGGAGCGCAAAGAATTTGAGATGCATTATCAGCCCCAGACCAGCCTGAAAACCGGCGAGATTATCGGCTGTGAGGCTCTCATTCGCTGGAACCATCGCGACCTGGGTTTCATTCGTCCCGATCTTTTCATCCCCATTATGGAAGAGACCGGCATGATTGTTGAGCTTGGCCGCTGGATCCTCAATCAGGTCTGTCAGGATGCCATGCTCTGGCCCAAGCCGGTCAGCGTTGCTGCCAACATTTCGGCTATTCAGTTCACGCGCTCTAATATCCTTGAGGATATTGATCAGGCTCTGACTCTATCTGGTCTTCCGGCAAAACGCCTTCATGCGGAGATTACAGAATCGCTCTTCATTTCTGACCCCAATGCAATCATTGATATTCTCAAAGCCATGCAGGAGCGGAACATCACCATTGCACTTGATGATTTTGGCACGGGCTATTCATCCTTGAGCTATATTCATCAGTTCCCGCTGGACAAAATCAAAATCGATCAGGCCTTCGTCAAAAACCTGCCCCATTCCATGGATTCCATGGCCGTGATCAATGCCATTGTGGCGCTTGCACGCAATTTTGATATGGAAATTGTAGCAGAAGGGGTGGAGACCAAAGACCAGTGGGATGTGCTAAGGTTGGCAGGCTGCCATATCGGGCAGGGCTGGCATTTTGGCAAATCCATGCCCAATAGCGAGTTTATGGCGCTTCTTGAACAAGAGGAGGCCAGTGAGCTTACAGGCACAATTGTGCAGCAGCTGGCAGGGTAACGTTAACGGCACAGTAGGAGGCTGGGGTGACGCTTGCATGATCCTCGCAACCGGATGCCTTTAACCCAAATTTCAGCCTCTATGCGCTCACAGCTTGCAAATTCTCCCGACAAAGGCTCATCTGGACCTTGTTCATTTTTGTAGACTTGCTACAAACACATCATCTTTGCTGTCTTTGAGGAAATTGGGGTATGTCTGGATCACATGATGATGCATTGGCCATTGGTCTTGGCATCTTGAGCTGGAAGGGTTTTACCTCTCTTAGGGCGTCTCTTGAAAGCTATCAGCAGCAAAACTTCCTTGATTTATTTTCCGAAACCCATCTCTATTTGCCCGAGATGGATGAGGAAGGCCTCGCTATCGCCCGTGATTTTCATATCGGCTGTGGCGGGCATCGCGATAATCTGGGCATTCTGGGCGGCTTTGAGGCACTCGCCAATGACATGAAGTCAGACTATGTTCTGCTGCTGGAAAATGATCTGCCGCTTATTGTAGACCACGCAACTGCCCGCAAAGAACTTTCAGCCGGTCTTGCTCTTCTCCAATCGGGCAAAGCACAAGTGGTGCGTATGCGCAGCCGCGCCTATCCGGGTCAGAATTTCCCCATTTTGGATAAATATCGCCGCTATTACCCCGTAACGGGCGACAGTCTTTTTGCGCGCGTCCTTAAAGCGGGGCGCAGATGGATGCGGCCGGAAAAAGCGCAGCGCATGATCAGCGGCGCACCTTACGCCTTCTCGCAGCCCGAACAGCAGCATCCAGAGTTCATCCACCGCGATGAAGAGACCGGCATGCTTCTTGTCGGGGCCTCTCACATGCACTGGACCAATCAGAGTATCCTTATCAACCGCTCTTTCTTTCTGGAACACATCATCGGTTACGCCAAAACGGCACCCACCACTCGCCGGATCAACGGGTTTCAAAACCTGGAAGTCGAAATGAATAGCCCCTATTGGCGTAATTCGGGGTGGCATGTTGGCCTTGGCGAGGGGATTTTGACCCATGAGAGGGCTGGTGATCGCGGCTATATTTGATCTGTTCCCACTTTGTCATCCCCCCTCAAGCTGGTCCCGGCAGGCCTTAAGCGTCAGACCCTGTCCATTTTCTCAAGGAATTTGCACGAAAGTGGCTGCCTTTGATTGTCAGCCCTATGCAAGTTCGCTATGACTGGCCCAACAGCATAGGTCCGGCGGACCGCCGGAGCATGAGCGGTATATTCTGGTGGCAGATGCACTCTCTGCGGCCAGCAATTTCAAAGATTGGGTTTTAAAAGCATGGCCGGTGAACAAGCACCTGTAAATATCGTCTGCATGAAATGGGGCACCCTTTATGGCCCCGAATATGCCAACCGGCTTTATGCCATGACGGCCCGCAATCTCAACCGCCCCTTTCGCTTTGTCTGCTTTACCGATGATCCGGCGGGCCTTCGCGATGAGATCGAGCCCATGGAGCTGCCGCCCATCTCCATTGATAGCCCTTATGAAAATACGCCGTGGAAGAAGCTGGCGCTTTACAATCCCACTTTAGGGGATCTTGAAGGCCCGACCCTGTTCTTTGATCTTGATATTCTGATTACCGGCTCTTTAGACAAATTCTTTGATCATCCGGGCGATTATTGCGTCATTCACAATTGGACGCAGCCCAAGCAGATCAACGGCAATACGTCGGTTTTCCGCTTTACCATTGGGGCTCATAGCGATCTTTTGGATCTGTTTCACAGCAAATCCACCCAGCACTGGGTTGATACCTATCGCATTGAACAGACATTCCTCTCCCAAGAGTTGCACAAACAAGGCAAGCTGGTTTATTGGCCCAAGGAATGGTGTGCGTCTTTCAAAGTCCATTGCCTGCCGGGCGGCTGGAAAATTCCTGGCATTTTTCTCAATTGGTTCAAAGACTCAAAGCTGCCGGACAATGCCAGTGTTTGCGTCTTTCATGGCCATCCCAATCCCGATGATGCCTTGGCAGGGCGCTGGCCGGGTAAATGGTATAAAAGGCTGAAACCAGCCCACTGGATTGCCGATCACTGGCACGAGTAAGCGATGACCAACCCCAAAATCAGTTATATTGCCGCGGTCTATAACAAGGCAGATGTGCTTCAAGAGACGCTCGGCTTTCTGCGCGATCAAGAGGGGATTGCGCATGATGATGCCGAATTTATCTTTGCCGATGATTGCTCAAGTGATGGCTCGCTAGACTTGCTCAAATCAGAGGCTGACAAAGACCCGCGCATTCGTGTGATTGCCAACGCGCAAAATACTGGTCCGGCCATTCGCTTTAATCAGGCTGCTTCACATGCAAGGGGGGACTATATTCTGGCCCTTGATGCCGATGATATGGTGCCACGCAATGCAAGCCGTTTTTTGCTCTCTTGCGCGGCGACCCACAATGTGCCTCTTGTTTTTGGCAAATCCCGCCGCAGCGAGACATGCCCCGATATAGGCGAAGAAGCCGAGATTTCTATTGTTGAAGACCCCTTGGCCTTTTGCGCAAAAAAGAAGATTGTGCGCATGGGTTTTCTCGCCAAAAGAGACTTGTGGGCGCAAGCAGGCGGTGCAGACGAACGGCTCTTCATTCAGGACCAATCCCTGCCGCTCAGACTGTCCCATCACGCGCCAAAACTTGCCTATGTGCACGACTATATCTATCACCTGCGCCCGGCAGATGACAGCAACCTCTCGGCCAATGTGATGCAGCAGCATCACGACCGCTTCTTTGCCCTTCTTGCCTTTTTAGAAGAGGGCGGAATCTCGAAAGCGGCCCGAAAAGCGATTATCCAGCAGCTTGTCTCTACCCTTTGGAAAGCAGAGCGAGATAGCGGTCGCCCTCTCGCCTTCTTGTCTAGCGCAAACCTGACTTATCTTGCCAACAAATTGACAGGCCACGAGCCAAGCCTTGATTATTTTTTGAAAAGACAAGAAAAATTCCTGTCCCTTGAGGGCATAAGGCGGGTTTAACCCGCTCTTTAGGTCCGCCCTCTATTATCCATAATCATTGAAGATGTCTGCGATACCCCGCTGAACTGCTTTGAAATCCCACTGCCAACCAATCTGTTGTTTCTTTCATCAAGGGACTTTGATAGATAGTGCCAGCTTCCGTTTTGCCTTACTCGGCCTTCGTGCGATACGGACATAATCGGCTGGAAAAGGAGTAAAGATACCATGATCAAAGAGAGCAAGATTGGTGATCTCGTTTATCAGTTCTGTCGCTTTGTCATAGACATGCTGTTTGTGCTCGCGGTCCTTGTGCTCTTGGGTTGGCTCTTTCCATTGCTATGGCTACTTATTCGGCTTGATAGTTCAGGTCCTGCCCTTTTTCGGCAAGAGCGCGTCGGCAAACATGGTCGCATCTTTCTGTGCTACAAGTTCCGCACCATGCAACAGAATACGAAATCTGCGGCTACTCACGAGGTATCCAGCCATTCCGTCACCAAAATCGGGCAGTTTCTCCGTCGCACCAAAATTGATGAGCTTCCGCAAGTCTGGAATCTTCTGCGCAGAGATATGAGCCTTGTTGGTCCTCGTCCTTGCCTGCCCATCCAAGCCGAATTGATAGAATGGCGCGAAAAGCTCGGCGTTTTTGATATTATGCCGGGCATTACCGGCTATGCCCAAATTCAGCATATTGATATGAGCGTGCCAGAAAGGCTTGCCCGCGTTGATGCAGACTATATCGCCAAGCGCACCCTCATTCTTGATATCCTGATCATCCTACAAACCTTCATCGGCCGCGGCATGCAGGACTATGTTAAATCATAAATCATGCGAACCAGTCACGCTGCTTCTTCCCTGACAGATGCCAAGTCCTTTTGATTGAGTTTAGTGATGCTATGAGCGGAAGTCATCCGATCCAGAATCACAATGCTATAGTCTATACAAACCCACGGCACGCCGATATAAATCACACAATTCAAATCCAAGGATAAAGGCTCAGGCTGCATGTTTTCTTCGTTCTACGAGAAACAAAAAAATCTTCTTCGGGTTCGCCGCAGTATCAAGCGGTTGATCATGATGGGCCTTGATGCACTTTTTCTGCCGATCTGCCTGTGGGCTTCCTACGTTCTGCGCCTGTCAGACTGGTGGCCTTCAGATTATATCTTGCCCAATTGGTGGCTTTTCCCGCTTATATCTGTTGCAGGGGTCATCATTTTTGCGGTCAATAATATCTATCTCACCATTTTGCGCTTCGCCGGAGCGCAGACTGTTATACAGCTTTTTCGCTCGGTGGTCATGCTATCGGTGATGCTGGCCGTGATCGGTTTCTTTGTTGTAGAGCAAGTGATCCCGCGCTCCATTCCGGCTATTTTTCTTCTTGTTACCCTTACCTATGTTGGGGGCACTCGATTTTTTTACCGCCATTACTACCAGTGGGTTATCAATAATCTTCTTCCTTACGAGGCTGTTGCCATTTATGGGGCGGGAGGAGCCGGGGTTCAGCTGGCAGTTGCCTTGGCTGATAGTGAAGAATATAAGGCCGCAGCCTTCATTGATGATGATAAGCATCTTGCAGGTTCAATCGTACAAGGCATCCGCGTCTATAGCCCTGCCTCTCTTCCTGATCTTGAAAAACGGCTTAATATCAAGCGCGTTTTGTTGGCAATTCCTTCCGCTTCCCCCTCAGCCAAACGGCAGGCGGTAAACCGGCTGGTATCCAATAACATCAAGGTTCTGACCGTCCCTTCCATGCCGGAAATTGTCACCGGTGCGGCAACTGTTGATTTGTTGCGCAAGGTTGAAATCGAAGATTTGCTGGGACGAGCCCCCGTGCCACCGCGCGAAGAATTGCTTGAAAGCAGTATCAAGGAAAAATCCGTTCTGGTAACTGGAGCCGGCGGCTCAATTGGGTCTGAGCTGTGCCGCCAGATCCTCTCCATAATGCCGCTCCGCCTCGTACTGTTTGAGAATAGCGAATTTAATCTCTATCAGATTGAACAAGAATTATCGGCGATCATTGAAGAACGAGGCCTTGAGACAGAGCTTGTGCCGATCTTGGGATCGGTCTGTGATTTCCATCGTCTTGAAACGGTTGTATCGCATTTTTCTATCGATACTTTTTACCATGCGGCGGCCTATAAGCATGTTCCGCTTGTAGAGCAAAATGCCTTTGTGGGCATAGAGAATAACATTCGCGGAACACTCAATGCCTGCACCGCTGCGACCAATCACGGCGTTAGTCGGTTCATTCTCATTTCCACTGACAAAGCGGTTCGCCCGACCAATATTATGGGGGCAACCAAGAGATTTGCTGAATTGATTGTTCAGGCGCAAGCTGCTGCGGGCAAGGGGGATACCATTTTCTCCATGGTGCGGTTTGGCAATGTTTTGGGCTCTTCCGGTTCTGTCGTTCCGCTCTTTCGCAGACAAATCGCAGAAGGTGGGCCGGTGACCGTTACCCACCCGGACATTACGCGCTATTTCATGACCATTCCCGAAGCTGCCCTCTTGGTCATCCAGGCGGGCTCCATGGCGCAGGGCGGAGATGTTTTTGTGCTTGATATGGGACAGGAAGTCCGCATTCAGGATATGGCTCGCCAGATGATCCAGCTGTCTGGTTTGGAAGTCCGCGATGAGGCCAATCCCGATGGCGATATCGAGATCGTCTTTACCGGCTTACGCCCCGGTGAGAAAGTGCGCGAAGAATTGCTTATTGGTGATCGCGTTACCGGTACGCGCCATCCCCTGATTATGCGTGCAATGGAAGAAGAATTGTCGCAAGCCGAGATTGATACTTATCTCAAAGAGCTGAAAGACGCCGCCTTGACCAATGACGTGGCCAAAGCCCGCGCCATTTTGGCCAATGCAGCGTCTGGTTATAAGCCAGCTGGCCAGATCGTCGATTGCCTTAGCTCTTCTTCTTAAGAGGAAGTCGGGCGCTGTGATGTATTAAGCGACAATCGCTCCAATATGGTTAGGACTGCAGCAAAGGCTTTGCCCACTTGCTTCAAATTGCGCCGGTAAGCATCCCTTTATAAAAACGAGAAAATCCCTGAGTCTTCAATAATCTGTTCCCAAGTCAGATGCCGCACATCTGGCATAGAAAATTGATGCTGTTCCAAAGCTTCCATCGATAGATTAGAGAAGTCTGGCGCCAGTTTGAAGACATTGCCACCATGACTGGTTTCGAATTCTTGTATCCATTGGTAGTCCGTTGTCACAATCTTCAATTGTGCCGCCGCATATTCCTGCACTTTGGTGGCCGTTTGACGATTGAACGGATAAAGGTCGGGCATGATATTCAAACCATACCGAGCTTGAGATAGTAATCGGGGAATATCTGAATAGGGGACTCGGCCATAAAAAGAGATATTCTTACTGCCTTCAAAGCTCTGCCGTAAGTCTGAGGGGGGATCTCCAACAATCAGCAAACTGGCCCCACGCATATTTTGATCAAAATATTCAAGCGCTGTTTTGATCAATGGCCCCCGACTAAGGCCACCGGCCAGGATAAAGTCAAAGCCAGGATCTCTTTGTGTTGGACACTCAAAGAATCTTTCATCTATCCCCATATCCCGAAGGTAAGATGGCACACCGTCCGAGAAGCCAAATTTGGTTTGTACGAATTGATTGAGAAAAACTCTCTGATCCGGCTTTGCGTTGATTGCTTTTTTTACAAGATCCTTAAGCGTCGCGAGAGGTTGCATGGAAAGAGAATTATACTCGTGAACAACGTAATTCCCTTTTCCGCGAACGTCTTTACCCATAAAGTGCCAGATTATATCATAGTCGCTCTCGTTATAAGCTCCTATATCTGTAGATTCAAAAACCTCAATATTCGGATGATGCTTGGAAAGATAGTCTTTGTAGGCTTGAATTTCTGGCAAATATGATTGAGGCTGCCTAACAAATAAGAGTTTACTCATAATCCCTAGAACCAATCCAAATAGATTTTGTTCTCCAGCCCTTTTTCTTTAATAGACTTTAGCATCTGATCGTTCTTTTCTCTAAAGGCACGGTTCTTCTTCTCATGTGTTTCCAGAAGAATATAATCAATACGACTTTCATTCTCCATCACCTGATCCATGATATCGTATTCACCGCCTTCGATATCAATTTTCAGAAGTTTAATATGGTCATGTTTTTGTAGAACTTTGGAAATATCTGTAACCTCTACAGTGACACAATCTTCTGACACATTCTCTTTTTCAGATTTAAGAGACGAGGCTTGAGAGAACTTCACCTCATCGTCTTGATGCTGCTCATAAAGCCATAGAGAAGCGGTGCCGCAATGGTCCGATACCGCCATTTTGTTCAAAGTTGCACGGGAATTATTTCCCACGCGCTGTTCCAAGACAGCAAATGCATGAGGGTTAGGTTCATAAGCATCAACAGTTGCTCCACGTGCCAGGAAATATTCTGATACTTCCCCAACATTTGCACCCAGATCAACAACGATATCGCCCTTGCCGACGCTAAAGCGCTTCAGATATTTAAATTTCGGGGAAATGAGAAATTTAATTGCTATTTTGAACTTTCTAATCATCAAACTACAACCATTCTCCATTTTCGTGGCTGATTTTGCACGTAGATACAGCTTCGCTCAGCAGGATACTTATTCGTATATGTAAAGCTAACGGCTCGACCTCATCTATGTGGCCCGGTCTAAATGCAAGAACATCAGACCTTTTCCCATCTTAAAAATGGGCCTTCTAGAGCCATAAGACCGTATACACTATACCCTGCAGGGTGTTGTAGTGTTTTTTGCGCTCCCCTATCAAGATCTGGGGCCTTTTAGGATAACAGTGCATCTACTTGGGCAGATATGATTGTGCCCCACCATCGAATGTCAGCATCTGACTTCATCCATTTTTGGTGCTGCTCATTTAATCACCCGATCAAATTGGCTCATCTGGTTTATAATTCTTCGTAGCCTTTGTCCCTAAAATTTCCCAATATTCCATCGGACTTGGCCCATTCGCAGGACGTTTGATATCTGTGTTCTGGGAGGTGATCTGTTCTCCCTGCGCAATAGAGCGGGCCGCCACGATGCTTTTTCTTGCCATAAACATATTCGGCATTTCTGCTTGGGCGGGCTTCTTTTCATAGCCCCCCATTGCCTGTTCAACATGGCGTATTGCACATATCATCGCCTTTAGCTCATCTGGCTCCAACGAGGCAAGATGATCAGGGCCGGGTAAGTTCCGATCCAGTGTAAAATGCTTCTCAATAACACAGGCGCCAATTGCAACAGCTGCGATTGAGACTTCAATGCCCATGGTATGGTCAGAATATCCCACTCGAATATCAAGCTCATTACGCAAGCTATGAATGATGTTTAAATTCACATCTTGATAGGGCGTTGGATAGGCCGTTGTACAATGCAATATTGTGACTTTTTCTTTTAAATAAGCCTGCGCTTTGGGGTTGTTATAGGCCGCCATAAAGTCACTCCGTAATGGCGTATCCCCAATCTCTAAATATCCATAAGCAAGTACACCAAGGGCCTCTTTAATCTCGTCGATCGTTGCCATTCCGGTGGACAGAATAACCTGCTGGCCCGTCTTGGCAGCTGCAAGCAAGATTGGTGCATTTGTCAGCTCACTTGAGCCCAGTTTGATTGTCTTGAGATGGTAATCATCCACCAACATATGCAGGCCGTCTATATCAAATGGCGTTGAAAGAAACTCAATCCCGCTCTGATTACAATAGGCGATAAGATCCTCATGATCTTGCTGAGAAAGCTCCAGACGCTTTAGCATCTCATATTGGCTTTCCTGCGCACCTGCATTTGCTACCTGATAATCAGCCTTGGGGGCGTCCTTACTTGCAAGGCGATCGGCGCGAAAACTCTGAAACTTAACAATGTCGGCACCCGCATCAACGGCTGCATCAATGAGAGCCCGTGCGCGATCCATACATCCATTATGATTGACACCGGCTTCGGCAATGATCAAAGTTCCAGTCGTCTCAGTCATTTGCCCAAATCCTTGAATTGTTTGCGGCACAAGCTTTGAAAGTCATCTGTGTTCTTCAGGACTTGCAGAATCTTCTCTGCTGCATGGCCATCCCCATATGGGTTCTTGATGTCTTTGCATGACATCTCAAATGCGTGACCAATTGCTGCCGAAATAGCACTTTGAGTGGCTTCACAGTCAATCACACTGGCAGCTTTCAGGCGACCTTGCTGACGGTTTCCGATATTGACCGTCGGGATATCGAAGCTGGGTGCTTCATAGAGGCCCGATGAAGAATTGCCGACAACCGCATCCAAATGATGGAGAGCATTCAGATATCGCACCGACCCAAGAGATTCATGGAAACAGGCATTGCTTTGCTCTTGGGCAAACTGCTTGACAAGCTGTGTTATTTTTTGCCCTTGCGGATCTGCATTACTGCCTGTGCAGATAATTCCTACATCGTCTCCCAATGCCTTTAGCGCCTTTAGCATTTCATTGCACTGTTCCAGCGAATCCTCTTCCAAGGTCACGGGATGGAAGGTGACAATGATGTTCTGTGCCCGAGGTTTGAAGGCTATCGAGGTGTAAAACTCCTCGCGGGTCATAAATTTTATGGAGTGAATATGATCCAAACCGGGATTCCCGACGCAATATACATGGTCAGGATCCTCTCCCATCTGAATGACGCGCTTTTGAGCATCCTCATTGGTGACAAAATGGATATGTGACAGCTTTGTCATCGCGTGGCGTATCGCATCATCCATCGCGCCTTCCGTGATATCGCCCCCGCAAATATGGGCAACAGGCACCTTTGCTATGAGAGCTGCCTGAGTGACAGCCAGAATTTCATAGCGGTCACCAAGTATCATCACCAGATCAGGACGATGATCACTAAGCTCTGCCGCCATGCCGATAACGGCCCGCCCCATCGCTTGGGTGATTTCCAACGCATGATCTGTATCGCTCAGTTCCATATCGATCTGAGCGCCAATAGAGAAGCCTTCATCTTCAATGCGCTGTATGCTATTGGCGTTTTGCATGAGATGCTGCCCGGTCACAACCAGGCGAAGATCAAAATCGGGATCATCGCGCAAAGACTTGCAAACCGGAGATAACAATCCCCAATCTGCACGTGTGCCTGAGACAATTGTGATTTTCTTCATCTTACAAGCCATGTTTAACGCTGGACGGAATGTTAATGACGCGCGCTTCCATTTCTTCGGATATGCTCAAATCCATACGAGGGCAGGTTTCATACATGGCCATTCGGTGCATCAGACGCCAAATTGGCCTGCATATATATCCCGCCTGGTTTAGGGCAGCCAGTGTTGAATCACGTTCATTGACATCATGGAGCACAATTGCATTCAGCCAATAATTGCTGTGGGCATAGTCTGGCTCTTTATGGAAGGACGCCTCGTTCACTCCATCAAATGCGCGACTATAGGCATCGACGATTTTTCTTTTTGCAAGCAAGAAGTCATCAAGCTGCTCTAACTGGGCGCATCCCATTGCAGCATTAATGTTGGGCATGCGGTAATTATATCCGATCTCATCATGCACAAATTCCCACTTGTGGGGTTGTTTCGCCGTTGTGGTCAGATGCTTGGCTTTTGCGGCCAGATCAGACGAATTTGTCAGGATCGCGCCACCACCACCAGTGGTCATGATCTTATTGCCGTTAAATGATACTGCAGAGCATAGCCCATATGACTCGACCGGTTTGCCTTTATAAAGGCTACCGAGTGACTCTGCTGCATCTGCTACAAGGGGTAGACCATATTGGTCCGCCACCTGTTGCAATGCATCCATGTCAGCGGGGTGCCCAAAGATATGCACCGGAACCAGCGCCGCGATCCGGCATCCTGTTTCCTTATTGTACAAATCGCCATCTTTGATATGGGCAATTTTTTCAAGATAATCTGAGAGCTTTTTGCCATCAATTGCCAACGTGCTTTTCTCGCATTCAACAAAATGCGGGATAGCATTGCAGTGGGATACAGCATTGGCTGTGGCGATGAATGTCAAAGCGGGCATCAACACTTCATCACCCGCCCGCACGCCAACCAGACGTAACATCACCTGCAGAGCAGCTGTTCCATTTACAACCGAAATTGCATGCTTCACACCGCATTTTTTGGCAAGTTTTTGCTCAAACAAATCAACATAGGATCCCACCGAGGATACCCAACCTGTATCAAGGCATTCCTTAACATAGGTCCATTCCTGTCCGGCAAAATACGGCTCATGCAGTGGCACAGGCCGCGGAACATCGCCAAGGGCTGTGGTGATAGCATCAAGGAGTGTTTGCATGGTCATATATTATATTGGTTGGTTTTATAGAGTTTGAGGTTATCTGGGCACTGGAACCATTGAGCCGTTTTCTCCAGACCTTTTTTCAAGCCGCTCAGTCCGCCAAAATTTGGATTCCAGTCCATGATCGCCTGAGCTTTATCAGTATTTGCCAGCAGACGATTGACCTCACTATTTTCGGGGCGCAAACGTGCTTCTTCCGTCTGGATTGTGATTTCAACACCCATAACTTCAGCAATCAAAGATGCCAGATCACCAATGCTGATCTCAAAGTTACTGCCAATATTGACGGTATTGCCCACCAGTTCGTCACAATTTAGCGCCTGAATGAAGCCTTCTGCTGTGTCTTCAACAAATGAGAAATCGCGTGTAGGGCTGATCGCGCCTAGCGAAATGGTGCGCTGCCCTGAAGCAATTTGGCCAATGATGGTTGGAATAACCGCACGGCAAGATTGGCGAGGCCCATATGTATTGAAAGGACGCAAAATAGAGATAGGGGTGCCAAATGACTTCTGGAACGACAAGGCAATAGCATCAGCACCAATTTTGGATGCACTATACGGAGATTGTGGCTGCAGGGGATGCTCTTCCGTAATCGGGGCAAACAACGCAGTTCCATACACTTCTGAGGTAGACGTACAAACAACCCGTGATATGTCCAGATCCCTTGCTGCCTGAACAACATTTAAAGTGCCCTTGATATTGGTATCAATATAGGTATCTGGTGAATGGTACGAATAGGGAATGGCAATCAGAGAAGCCAAATGCAGCACTCTGTCACAGCCATCCATAGCGGTACGCACACCATGTGGATCCCTGATATCCCCCGCAAAAACATCAAGATTATCGCGGATTTCGGCATCGGAATGATCGAGCCACCCCCAACTCCCAAATGAATTATAATAGACGAAGGCCCGCACATCATAACCAGCTCGAACCAAACGTTCCGTCAAATGAGAGCCTATAAAGCCGTCTGCACCCGTTACCAGAACTTTCTTTGTTGTTGTAGCCATTGCGTTAAAGACCCTTGTGTTTTTGAGAGCTCAATTGCTGAGTTTTGTATACAGCCCCAATTTCTGCTGTCCAGATGATATCTTCATAAGTTCAACAATCGAACCTGCACTCTGCCCTTAATCCCTGCTCAGCCCTTTTCAGCCGGGATGGCTCAGGTGCGGCTGTTACGCCGAATTTTCTCCAATCCTGTAGCAGGATTTTGATGCTGCCTATAGCCTTGATCGCAAGAGAGCCCCTAGATAAGCTGTCTTTATTGTCTCAAGTTTAAAGCGTTCAAACCGTATGGCAGCTCACAGAGATGCAGTATAAGGAGCATTTTATAGTGACGACGTTCTAAACTTATACATATCCAGGAGATAGCGAAACCATGCATTTACACTATAAGGAACGGAACCTATTTTTTCTTCAGTGACCAGTTTTAAAAAATATTCCCGGGTACTTGCGCTCAAAAATTCGATGCCGTCGTCAAAGCGCGTGAAAGCCTTTTCATAGGGTATGATTTTTCCGTACAGGTCATAGTCCTGCGCATTTAGAGTGCATGACGGCGCGTCCGTCCTCGTTTCCCTTGCGATATTGTCAGCCAGTGTTTCGATTGGTGTATCAAAGAGACTATCAAATTCGATATTGAGGCCCGGCATCTGGGCAACGGCTTCTTCATACAACATGTAATCAGCATAGCGCATATGCGGAAAGAATTTGATACGATTGGCAAGCTGAGGATGCAAAAAAGCTTGTGAGGCAAGAGAGTTGATCCAGCTTATGAATGGGCGATGGAGATGGATCATATATACTTCGTCAAAATGATCCTGATAGGCTTGATAGAGTGCCTTATGATCATAACGATGAATATCGGTGGTTAGCTCAATAAGCCAGTTTTTGTGGCTATTTATGTCTTTATAGACAACAGCATCTGCGTATATCTGATGGCATTGAGAATAGAGATCCTGAACATTCTTTGCCACTAGCGCGTCAATTTTCTCCTCGACCCCATCATAAGACACCAACGCGCTTGGCTTTTGATTCTGCCGATCCAGAACACTCACGCCACCACGCAAATCCAGCTTGGCATGCTCTTTCATCGTTTGCTTCAGGCGCATTTGCATAAAGCCGCTTTGCAAATCACGCTGACCCAGCAAATATTGGTGTAACCCGAGCTTTCTGACAGGAATGTTTGTAAAGCCCAATTTCTCAGACAGCCCGGAAAGCAGAGTGCTGGCCATTGGGCCAAACGAATTAATCACAAGTAGCTTGGTCATCTTTGGGATACTCAACTTTCTGAAGTCAGCTTATGCATGCAGCACAATCGCTGACTTGATAGCCTTGATGATATCGGCGCACGATCAAAGGGTGATAAATTTCTGGAGTATACTCAAACCAACTTTGCCACTTTTCTCGGGATGGAACTGAGTTCCATAGATATTGTCGTGCTGCACGGCGGCAGTCACAACGTGGCCTCCATATCGTGTGGCTGCCAGACAATTCTCTTCATCCTCGGGAACAGCCCGGAAGGAATGAACAAAATAGACTTCAGCCTGAGATGGAACATCGTGCAAAATGGTCCCATGCCAGGATGACTGACTGGATTGTAGCAGCGGCGACCATCCAATATGCGGAATCTTGTGCGCGACACCATCGATATTTTCGCTCGGAATTGCTTTCACTCTGCCTTTAATAAAGCCAAAACCAGCCGTCTCGCCAAATTCTTCGCTAGCCTCGAACAGCATTTGCATACCAACGCAAATCCCCAGAAGCGGCCGCCCGGATGCGGCAAACTCACGTATCGCGTCCATTAATCCGCGATCAGACAATTCATTCACACAACTTGAAAATGCGCCAACCCCGGGAAGGAGCAGGCGATCAGCACTTTGGATCTCTTGTGCTGTTGTGGCGATTTTTAAATCGGCACCGACATGGTGCAAAGCACGCTCAACACTTAACAGATTTCCGATGCCATAGTCGATCAATGTGGTTGAGCTCATTCCTAAACGACCTTCCTTACAGCAATTCCTTTGTCACTGACGCTTTGGCGAATGTCCGGTAAGGTCATTCGATCATAGTGAAGTGCATCAGCAAAGGTAACGGCATCTGCGCCAGCGCCATTGACCACATCAACAATATCCTGAGGATCACCAAAGCCGCCCCGAGCGATCACCGGAATTGAAAGCTTCTCGCACACTTGTTTGGTCAGATCGCAATCATAGCCTGTACGGGCGCCTTCACGATCAACCGAAGTTAACAGCAGCTCTCCTGCCCCAAGCTCTTGCCCCCTTTGTGCCCACTCAATCACATCCAGGCCCGAATCCTCTCGGCCGCAATCTGTATATGCGCGCCATTTTCCTGGGGCGATTTGCTTGGCCTGGATTGAAAGCACAACGCATTGCGCACCAAAGCGGCGAGAAATATCCGTAATCAGTTGCGGATTTTGTGTTGCAGCTGTGTTGATAGCAACTTTATCTGCACCGGATTTCAGCAGCGATTCAGCGTCTTCTACCGAGCGCACTCCTCCGCCAACTGTAATGGGCACAAAGATATTATTGGATGTCGCCTTGACAATCTCATGCAGATTATTTCTCTGATAGAGGCTGGCAACCATATCCATGTAAATCAGCTCATCCGCGCCTGCTTCATAATAGCGGCGCGCATACTCGTTTGGATCGCCAATAACGCGAATACCTTCCAAATTGATGGACTTGATCAGATTTGGGCCTTTGATATCCAAACAAGCAATCAATCGTGTGTTATAGGAAATGCTGTCTACCATGTAGCTAAGCCACCATCGACGTTGTAGATACCGCCAGTGCAATAGGATGATGCATCGCTTAACAGATACACCATCATTCCAACCATATCTTGAGGATTTGCCATTCTATTGAGCGGAATCCGATTGCTGTAGGCTTTGACAAACTGATCATTTTGCCCGTTAAACACTCCGCCAGGGACGAGACAGTTTACGCGGATTTTATCTTCTGCCCACCAGGTTGCCAGCCATTGCGTCAGACCAAGAATGCCTGATTTTGAAGCTGAATATCCTACAAAACTTGCAAAGTCCTGATCTTCATAAATTCGATGATCAGGCCCCATGACACCATAGATACTCGATACATTTACAAAACTGCCACCCAGCTTGGCCTCTTTCATTCGCCTGCCCGCTTCACGCGCGACAAGAAACGAGCCGGTCAGGTTGATATCGAGCGTTTTTTGCCACAGCTCAAGGGGATAGTCTTCGAAGGGAGCAAAGGCTTCTCCCATATTTTTAAGAACATCGCCGGTAATGGCCGCATTGTTCACGACCCCATCAAAGCCATCATAGAAGGAAGCAGCCTGCTGAATACCCTCGATCACTTGCTGCTCTGACCCAATATCCATTATGACGGTTTCACATCCCAGCTCTTCTCCAAGCTTGATGACATCAGATTGCTCCCGGTCCGCCAGAATAAGGCGCGCACCCTCCGCAACAAGCGCCTTGCTATAGGCTTGCCCCAGAATTCCTGCCGCACCGACGAGCAAAATTCTTTTGTTTTCTACATTTACAATGGTCATTGGTGTCTCGTTATTGCGCGTGCTTTTGTTCCATAAGCCAATTGACTAACTTGGCGTCAAATGGCTCGTCGATATCGAAGCTTTTTTCTCTCGGCACCGGATATCCACGCACCTTGCCATTCATCAGATAACTGCCATTTCGGATATAGTCGGCTTCAAAGATGTAATAGCCAGCGACAATATCATAAGTGAGCGGGCTTGCCTGACGCGCTTCGATATTCACCTCAAGTTTTTTGCTAAGCGCAAGAAAACCATCCTCGTCTTCTTCTACCAAATTGAAGTATGGACTGCGGTGGGAGGGCGACACCGTAAAGATGCCATCTGTGTCACCTGATTTTTGCATAAATGCATCAATAATCCCTGCCAGATCATCGCCATCCAGCAAAGGCGTTGTGCAATCAATATCAATAAAAGCATCATAGACCTTGCCATAGATGCTTTCACATGCGCTCAATGCATGTTTCCAAACGCCAAATTTCCCAGCTTTTGATGTCGCCAGTTCCTGAGGCCGGACGAAAGGCGTTTTTGCTCCGTAGCGCACAGCAACCTCTGCAATTGCAGGATCATCCGTTGAGACGATGACATCGGTAATGCGAGGATCTGCCAGAGCATTTTCAATGCTCCATGCGATCAAAGGCTTGCCGGCAATGGGCATAATATTTTTACCCGGCACTCCGGTGCTGCCACCTCGTGCACAAATTGCTCCGAGAATTTCTGTCATATTACGTTGCCTTTTCAATCGCTTGCCTTGAGCCATTGGCTGCCGACAGCCTTGCCGCGAGCAAAATATCCAGATCGTGAATGCCCTCTTTTAAAGAGCAATGAGGCGCAAGGGATGGCGTTTCTACGCGAGCGATAAAATTCTCCAAAGCATCATAGAGCATTTGAGACAATTGATAATGCGGTGGCGTTTGGGCGATACATTCAGCCTCGCTTGCGCCAACAAGCCTCCAGAGCTTTCCTTCTGCCAGATCGCACTTGTAAACTGCTTTTTCGCATACGATTTGAAGGCCGCGCCTATATGCCGGGCTAAGCATATCGAGCTGCACCGTGCCCGCCGCTCCTGTTTGCGAGACAAGTACCAGATTGGCCAGATCCTCGGCTTTCATTTCCAGATCGCTATTCTGCCGCAGATCTGCGTAGACCGTCTCCATGGGGCCTGCCAGCCATGTCATGAGATCTATCTCATGCACCAAGTCAAACAATGCCCCGCCACCGCGCTCCTTATCCGCGCTATAGCATATTCGATAATCCGTTCCAGGGCGCCACTGGTCGAGCCGTTGGCCGACCCAAGCCTGAAAAGCCAATATCTTGCCGTCTTTACCGGAATGGATTGCTTCATGTAAGGCACGCAACACCGGGTGCTGACGTAGCTGGCAACCAATCTCGACCACCAGGTTTGCTGACTTGGCTTGTAGCACATCAATGCCAACCCGATTGTGACTAAGGGGTTTTTCCAGATATATTGCCTTGCCTTCAGTGGCTGCAAGATTTGCAGGGCCTATATGCTGATTGGTGGTTGTTGCAATAACAACACCGTCACACCAGTCTATCCCTTGTTCCAGATTTTCCTGAAAAACATAGCCATCTGCGAGAATATCCGCCGCCGCTTCTTTTCGCTGACGCCAAACCCGGATTTCCGCACCCATTTTTTTGAGATTAGCAGTATGCTTCTTGCCAATGGACCCGTAACCGCAAACAAGTATTTTTACCATTCACGTTACTTTCTATTACCACCGAAGATGCTGTCATATTCGTCTCTTCCGCGTTCCAAGTCATTGAGATTGCCAATATCCAGCCAATATTCACGGATTGGGAAAACGGTTGATTCCTTACCCGCCCCTTCGATGGACGTGAAGAGATCTGGCATATCGAAATATTGATCCTTTGGAACAAACTCCAAAACTGACGGATCCACAACATAGATCCCTGCATTTACAAAATAAGCTTGAGACGGCTTTTCTACGATGGACTGAAGCTTTGTTCCTTCAGTCTGGACCACTCCATAGGGAACCTGCTGATGATACTCCCGCACACACATCGTTGCAACCGATTGGTTTTGCTGATGAAAATCAATCAAATGCACAAAATTACTATCTGTTAGAATGTCGCCATTCATTATAATCAAAGGGCCCTTGGGCTGCTCTGGCAACAAGCTAAGCGCCCCTGCCGTTCCCAATCGCTTATCCTCATGAAGATAAACAATCTCGACGCCAAATTCCGTCCCATCACCAAAATGATTTTTGATGATTTCAGATTTGTAATTGACGGAGAAAAAGAATTTTTTAAATCCTTGCTTTGAGAAATTCTCGACGATCGTCTCCAAAAGAGGGCGGCCACCAATGGGGATCATCGGCTTTGGCGTATTTTCCGTCAGCGGCAATAAACGCGAGCCCAGCCCACCGAGCATCAAGACAACACACACGTCATCATAAACTGGCACATCATCTTTTACGATGGTATCCAGCAACACCAGATCAATGACACGCTTATCACTATCAAGGATCGGAAGTTGCAAGATTTTTTCTTCTGTCATGAGAGACAGCATCTCTTCACGCGATGCGCCTTCAGACACAGTAAAGGGTTTCACATTCATGATTTTCTTTACTGGCTCATCCAGCGAGACACCCGCTAGAATAGAGCGCCGGACATCACCGTCGGTCGCCGTGCCGAGCAAACATCCATCATCATCAACAACCAGCACAATTTGCATTGCTGTCTCATCAATGATCTTGATTGCCTCTATGATAGACTGATCTTCTCGCAGCAATGCGTGTTTGAATTTTTCACTCATACTCTATGTGTGCCTAGTCACTATTCTAAGGCTTTAGCTTTAGGTGTTGAATTTCCGAGCGTAGCTCACAAATTTCCTGCTGCATCTTTCTAACAAGGCCTGTCATTTCATGCAATTGCGCAATTGCTGTTTGCCCCAAGCGCGTCCCGATTCGCCAGCGCGGAATAAAGGGGGTGCCCGGCTTGTTTTCTTCATCACAATACAAAGCCTTGGTGACCAACAGAGCGGTATCCCCGGTTTTGACAATCACCCCTTCGTCGCTGCGACCAACCACTTCTCCTGCCGTTGCTTTATAAGGCTTTGCGCCCGCAACCAACCGGGTTTCCAAGATTGCCACTTCTCCAAACTGCGACAGACAGCGCGCGCCGGGACCGGGATGGGTGATCGCACGAACAAAGTTATGAATATCTTGAGAGCCCGCCTCCCAATCTAGCCATTCATCTCCGGCGCGGCGCATACCATAATAAGTGCCGACCGGGTGTATTTGAGATTGCTTTCGAGGCTCCACTTTCCCTGAGCCGATCAAGGTCAATGCATCAAGCAGCACTTGCGCGCAGGAAATATGCGCCTTTTCCAGCAGGGTCGCATATGTATCATTGATCTGTATGGGAACCATCTCCTGCGCAATAATATCGCCAGTATCAATCCCTTCATCTACATAATGGACCGTTACGCCAAACGCATTTTCTCCATTCACCAAAACCCAATTCAAGGGATTGCGCCCCCGATAGAACGGCAAGTCACCCGCATGGCAATTTATGAAACCAAGGGGGGCTGCGTTAATAATATCCTGCCTTAATATTTGATTGAAAGACATCGACACCAAGACATCGCAATCATAAGACTTGATCTGATTGATAAAGTCAGGGCTATTGACGTTTTCATGCGGTATAAACGGAACACCAAGGTCTTTTGCTGCCTTTTTAAGCTCAGGATCCTGAGTATCGAAACGCGGCGTGATAAACATGATCTCGAACTCTTGAGGCCTTGAAACAATATGCTTCAAAGCCAAAGAGGCCCATGGTCCATCACCAAAATATCCTATTTTCATCAGATTTTTCTTATCATTATTTGAAAGTGTGACCTGCGATTTTCGGCAGATTTAAGCCCGGTTTATATAGATCAAACTGTTGATATAGTAAAGATTTTGTTCCCTACCCTAAAAGAGCCTCTTTACGAATTGAAAATACCGATCAAACTTGGATTTTCTATAAAAACATTTGGATTTTAATCCAAACTCATTCTGTTTTAATGGAACCTATAAATAAGAATGCTGGCAATAACTTGACTATGGATGTTGTATCTGCGCTATCTCTGGCTTTTGATAGGCATTCCCTCAATTCACCCTGAAGGATGGATTTTAATATCGCTTGAACCGCCATTGCCGGAAAAGAAACAGCGGCTTACATTCACCACTTACTTGTCACTTTGATCCTATAAACTCCCAAACAGGTAACTTTGAAGGCTTTTTCATGTGCGGCATTGCAGGATTGATGAACTCACAACTGGACGAGCAACGGGCAACGGGCCGCGCTCGTTCCATGATTGATCAGTTACAGCACCGCGGTCCTGATGATGTCGGCATTTGGGCGTGTAAAGGGCTTGCTCTGGCGCAATCCCGTTTGGCGATCATTGATATTTCTGATGCGGGCCATCAGCCGATGACATCCGAAAATGATCGCTATGTGATTGTCTTCAATGGCGAAATATATAATCACTTATCACTACGCCAGGAGCTGGATCAGCGCGGACTTTCTCCAAACTGGCGCGGGCATTCCGACACAGAAACCCTGCTTGCTATCCTCAGCGCCTATGACACGCAAACAGCTCTTTCAAAATGCATTGGCATGTTTGCCTTTGCTCTTTGGGACAAGAAGCATCGCACTTTGACGCTTGCGCGGGATCGCATGGGGGAAAAACCGCTCTATTATGGCTGGCAAGGCGACAGCTTTTTCTTTGGCTCGGAGTTAAAAGCGCTTCGGATTGACCCTGATTTTAGGGGGGACATTGACCGGCAAGCCTTGCAAGCCTTCATACAGCTTGCCTATATTCCCGCGCCTCATTCCATCTATGAAAATATAAAGAAAATGATGCCGGGTTCTTTTGTGGTCATCCCGCAAGATCTGACCCCCGGCACACTGCCTGGGCCTGAGACATATTGGGCACTCCAAGAGGTCGTATCGCAAGAGGTCAATACAGGGATCAGCGACCAGGACGCCCTGACGGAGCTGGAAGAGCTTTTGAATTCCGCAGTCAGTCAGCAAATGATTGCAGATGTCCCCCTTGGTGCCTTTTTGTCCGGCGGCTTTGATTCTTCGCTGATCTCTGCCGTGATGCAGGCAAATTCAAGCACGCCCATCAAGACCTTCACAATTGGCTTTAATGAGAAGCAATATAACGAGGCAGAGCATGCCAAGTCGATTGCCTCCTATCTCAAGACAGATCACACAGAGCTCTATATCGATTCAAGTCAGGCCCTTAATCTGGTCCCCGATCTTCCGCATCTCTATGATGAGCCTTTTGCGGATTCTTCCCAAATCCCGACCTATCTGGTGTCAAAGCTTGCCCGGAACCATGTAACGGTCAGCCTGTCCGGTGATGGCGGCGATGAATTGTTTGGCGGCTATAACCGATATCTGTGGGCAAAGCGATTGTGGGGGACGATGGGACGCCTGCCATCCTTTGCACGCAAGGCTGGTGCCGGTGCCATCCATGCATTCTCACCGCAAATGTGGGATAGTGCCTTTCATCTGGCCCGGCCAATCACGCCGGGTTCCCTGCGCTTTAAAACACCCGGCGATAAATTGCATAAACTGGCAGATCTTCTGTCCGCACAGCATCCGCAAGAGCTTTATAACCGTCTTATCTCTCAATGGCCTCCCAGCGCAGATATTGTGCTTGGTGCCGAGAGGACACCTTTACCTAACATTTCTGATGACACTCTGGCCTCATTTGAAGCCCAGATGATGTATATGGACCAAACCGGATATCTTCCTGGAGATATTTTGACCAAGGTTGACCGGGCCGCAATGGGCGTCTCTTTAGAGACGCGCATTCCCTTGCTGGACCACCGCGTTGTTGAATTTTCCTGGCGGATGCCACTTGATAAGAAAATCCGCAATGGTCGGGGGAAATGGCTGTTGCGCGAATTGCTCTACAAGCATGTGCCGCAAGATCTGGTCGATCGGCCCAAAATGGGATTTGGTGTTCCAATTGACGCATGGTTGCGAGGCCCACTTAAAGACTGGGCGCAAGCCTTGCTGGACCCATCCCGACTTGCAGCTGAAGGCTTCCTTGACGCCCATGCAATTGAGCTTTGCTGGCAAGAGCATCTGAGCGGACGACGCAACTGGTCCTATCGCCTTTGGAATGTGCTGATGTTCCAAGCCTGGCTTGAGGCACAAAAGAAATAGAACGGCGCCACGACCCGATAGCTTTCCATATCCTTTCAGCAGTGCGCATCTATGTATTTCACTGGGCTTTAAGAGATAAATTATTACTTTGCGTTCGATAAGATTAAACTGTACAACACGCATCAACCTAGAAACTGGCCGTAATTAATCATGACAAATCCAAACACCGTGCGCCGCGCGTTCATCACTGGCACTGCCGGGTTCATTGGCTTTCATCTTGCCGAATTATTGCTGCAAGAGGGCTGGGAAGTCTTCGGTTATGATGGCCTGACCGATTATTATGATGTCGAGCTTAAAAAGCAGCGCCATAAACTGCTTCATCAGCATGAAAAATTCTCATCAAGCATTGCAATGCTGGAAGACGCCGAGAAGCTCCATGATGCAGTAACGCGCTTTAAGCCGGATGTTATCGTTCATTTGGCAGCTCAGGCCGGGGTGCGCTATAGCCTTGAAAATCCTCGGGCCTATATCGATTCCAATGTGGTTGGGACAATGAATGTTATGGAAGCTGCACAATCAGCGCAGGTTCAGCATCTTCTCATGGCGTCCACCAGTTCGGTCTATGGCGCAAATGAGCAGATGCCATTTGATGAGCGGCAAAAAACCGATACTGCCCTGACTATCTATGCGGCCACTAAAAAAGCCAATGAAGCCATGGGACATTCATGGGCGCATATTCATAAACTTCCCATCACAATGTTTCGTTTCTTTACGGTTTATGGTCCTTGGGGGCGGCCGGATATGGCGCTTTTCAAATTCACCAAAGGCATTTTGGAAGGCACGCCGATTGATATTTATAATCATGGTGATATGTGGCGGGACTTTACCTATGTGCATGATCTGGTCCGCGGTATCAGAGGCCTGATTGATGCCGCACCAGGTGGGACCAGCCCTGCTCCGGATTTGGACAGTCTAAGCCCGGTCGCGCCGTTCCGTGTGGTCAATATCGGGAACTCTGACAAAGTAAGACTTCTGGATTTTATCGAAGCGATTGAAGAAGAGCTGGACCTAAAGGCCATTAGAAATATGATGCCTATCCAAACCGGAGATGTCCCTGCGACATGGGCCGATGCAAGCCTGCTTCAAGCACTTACCGGCTATCGCCCGCAAACACCATTCCGTGAGGGAATAGCGCAATTTGTTGCCTGGTATCGCGACTATTACAAGGTTTAAAAGGCAGTGTTTCACCATTCACCTCAAACGGCTCGGATCGCAATTATCGGGCTTGGTTATGTCGGGCTTCCGCTTGCTGTTGAATTTGGCAAAAAGCATCCAGTGCTGGGCTTTGATATCAAGGACAGCCGTATTCAGGAGCTTAGAGGTGGTAGCGACAGCACTTTGGAAGTATCTGAAGACGATCTGCGTGACGCCTCTTATCTGGAGTTCACATCGTCTTGTGATGACCTTAAGGCCTGTAATACGTTTATCGTTACCGTTCCAACGCCAATTGACGCATATAATCGCCCCGATCTTACACCCTTGATCAAAGCCAGCGAAATGATTGGCTCTGTCCTGAGCGAGGGTGATGTCGTCGTCTATGAATCAACCGTCTATCCCGGTGCAACCGAGGAAGATTGCGTCCCCATTCTAGAACGGGTATCCGGCCTTACCTTCAATAAAGATTTCTTTGTCGGCTATAGCCCGGAGCGGATCAATCCCGGCGACAAAGAGCATCGCGTTACGATGATCTGCAAGGTCACCTCTGGCTCGACACCGGAGGCCGCCGACTATGTGGATTCTCTTTACCGCTCTATCATCACAGCTGGCACCCACAGAGCCCCATCAATCCGTGTGGCAGAAGCTGCCAAGGTGATTGAAAATACCCAGCGCGATCTCAATATTGCCCTCATCAATGAGCTGGCCATTATATTCAATCAGCTTGATATTGATACCGAAGCTGTCCTGAAAGCGGCTGGTACAAAATGGAACTTTCTTCCCTTCCGTCCAGGTCTGGTCGGGGGGCATTGCATCAGCGTTGATCCTTATTATCTCACCCATAAAGCTCAGGCAATTGGCTATCATCCGGAAATTATTCTGGCGGGCCGCCGGCTCAATGATGGCATGGGATCCTATGTGGTCTCGCAACTAGTGAAAGCAATGGCCAAGAAGCGGATCCATGTGAATGGGTCCAAAATTCTTGTCATGGGACTGACATTTAAAGAAAACTGCCCCGATCTGCGCAATACCCGCGTCATTGATATTATCACCGAGCTTAAAGACTATAATGTCGATGTGGATGTCTATGATCCATGGGTCGACGCAGACGAAGCCAGACAGGAATATGGCATTAGCCCGGTCTCAGCACCCGAGGCCGACACCTATGATGCCATCGTTCTGGCCGTGGCTCATCAGGCCTTTAAAAACATGGAACTGGAAGACTTTCATGCGCTCACCAAAGATGAGCATGTTATCTATGACCTTAAATATGTTCTGGATGAAAATGCTGGCGTTCTAAGGCTGTGATCGGGCTTGGTTGGTCATAATTTAAAGCGCCATTTAGGAGCCGGGATCATCACAACTGGGTTTAGAGAGTACAAAACCCTGTTTTGCTTTGCCAAAAACTCACGACAGATCTGCCACAAGTCATACACCGAATTTTCGGAGCTCTAAAAGCAAGCTCTTGCGTTAGCGGGGGTAAGTTGTTAGCTATTAAAAACATTTTCATTGCATATATCTGAATGAAAACTCTAAGCGAACCCGGGTGCCTGCCCACCTCATGATCAGAAAAGGTTCAACTAATGCAATCCTCTGAAAAACTAAAGACAATTGATGCTCAACTTAAAGAGTTGGATAACGAAATTTTCTTTTGTAAGCGATGCGTTACATCGAACCAGCGCCCCCGTATTCGATTCAATGAAGAGGGAATTTGCGGCGCCTGTTTGTGGGCAGAAGAGAAAGAAAAAATTGATTGGGCCGCACGTGAAGAGCAACTAAGAGATCTTCTCGATAAACATAGATCCAAAGACGGATCTTTTGACGTGATCGTTCCTGCCAGTGGTGGCAAGGATAGTGGGTATGTGGCCCATGAGCTGAAGCATAAATACGGCATGACACCTCTGACGGTAACATGGGCTCCCTTCATGTTTACCGATATCGGATTTGCAAACTATAATCGATTTGTACAATCTGGTCTGGATAATATCCTTGTTAACCCAAATGGGGAATTTCACCGGAAACTTGCGCGCATCGCATTTGATATGAAAGGCGACCACTGGGAGCCCTTCACATTTGGGCAAAAAGCACTGGCTTTCCAGATTGCGGTGAAATTCGGTATTCCGCTCATTTTTTACGGTGAGAATGGCGAAGTTGAATATGGCGGTGATGAGAAAAACAAACATAAGCCATATGAGAGCGTGAAAGACTGGGAACGGCTCTATTTCAAAGGCGCCGGTGTTCGCAAGCTTGTAGAAACCGGTCTCGACATGGGTATCATTGATGACAGCATGGTCAAGCATGGTGCCTTGTCGATGTATGAAGCACCTCCATTAGAGCAAATCGATGCCATCGGCGCGCAGATGCATTGGTATTCCTATTACAAAAAGTGGATTCCTCAAGAGAATTTCTATTACGCCGCAGAGCATACTGGCTTCCAGCCAAACCCGGAAGGTCGCTCTGAAGGCACCTATTCGAAATATGCAAGCCTTGATGATAAAACAGATGGCTTCCATTGGTATCTTGGCTTTATCAAGTTCGGCATGGGACGCGCGACACGGGACGCTTCGATGGAAATTCGCGCAGGGCATATCGACCGCGAAGAGGCTATTGCCTTGGTTAACCGCTATGATGGTGAGTTTCCCAAGAAATGGTTCCCTGAGTTCCTAGAATATTTGGATATTACAGAAGAGCATTTCTGGGAAGTTTGTAACCGTTACCGCCTCGACCATATCTGGAAAAAAGAAGGCGATGAATGGCTGCTCCGGCAGCCTCCGGTATAAATCAAAGATAAAATTGGACGGCTTATATGCAGATTGAAGGTTTAAATATTCTTGGTGGCTACGCTTATGTCGAAAGACAAGTGGTGAGGCATCTGAACCTTCTTCATGATTTGGATGATAACGAGCTTAATCAAGTTCAATCTCATCTATCCAAAACGCTTGAGGCCGTCCAACGTTGCTGGTCAGAAATCTCGAACAAATATTATAATCGAGACGGGCAAGCGACGTTTGATATCAACAATTCCAATCAGTATGGCCAACTCTTGCTGATTTTTGCGCGTCAGCTGCACTGCTCAGAGCAATATCTATTGGCTGACAAGGTTTTTGGTCTCAATAAAATGCTCAATAGCTGTGATATCTATCACGCTGTAGAATTGCCAAAGAGCTTTTATATCGATCATACACTTGGCATCGTTGTTGGGCGTGCGAAGTTCGGCAATCGCCTATTCTTGTCACAGAACTGTACTATTGGCAGCAATCCGGGAAATAGTAACTATCCGGAATTAGGACAAGATAACTATCTGATGTCGAACTCCACTTTGGTGGGAGCGGTGAAAACTGGAGATCGCGTTATTTTTGGCGCAGGTTCTTTTGTAAAAGATATGGAAGTCCCGTCTGATAGTATTGTTTTTGGCCGCTTCCCCGACAATATAATTAAGCCGCTGAAGTCGGAAGCCTTCAAAACTGCCACCCCATTCATTGTTGGTTAGTTTTCTTCCCTACCCAAAACAGATTTGTGGTTAGCTCATGAGATGCCAGAGGGTCGGAGCTTAATTGTTTTAGCGCGGTGGCCACTTCTTTAGGACACATTTGTTTTGTTTTGTGGCGCCCAAAAGCTCGTGATTTCAGTCCAACATTAATTCGCTCGGGGAAGAAAGTGCGAACGCCCGGGATGCGATCAACAAGCTCAATGCCTCTCCAAACCAGCTCTTTAAATGTCGCACCTTTAGATGGCTTTGAAATCTGGCCATCAAAGTCTGCGTCCGGCACCTGCATCTTATTGATCTCGCCCATAATGACGGATACTGCCGGATCATTATCCATATTCTGAATCCAGTTCTTCATATCATCATGCCCCTTTCTTAAGTCAGGGTAGCGAGAGAGAAGATCCTTTGGATTTTCAATCACATCACGCAATACTTTGATTACCTCATCTTGGCTATGCGTCATGATGGATACTGCGTGCGGAAGAACGTCATAATTTTTTTCTTCTTCAGGCAAATTGGTGTAGCCGACAACAGGACGGCCGAGCAAATATGCCTCCAGACCGGTTGTACTTCCCCAATGGAATACAGCTTCTGCCCCCAGCAACCATGGAGAAACGGATCCTTCGAAAAGCACCTCGAAATTATCCAAATCTTTTGCTGCATCTTTCCAGGTCTGATGATTATCTGAAGGATGCGGGCGCAGGATTATCTTATATTCTGGAAATTCTTGAGAAATAACAGGAAGAAGCTTTAAAAAGGATTTGAATACTTTCTCCACGTAGTCGTGATAACGCTTATAATATTGATAATCCTCTTCATCGCGGAACATATTATCACGTTCCATGATTTTCAAAGCTTCTTCAGGCCCCAGAAAATGGTTGGGAACAGCAAAGCTGGATGGGATCAATATATATTTTCCAAATCTTTCATGCAGCTCATCGACGCGCTCTTGATAAACATTTTCCGCTTTCAAGCTCCAAAGATCGGCTGTCGGGCTACCGGTTGCCTGAAATTTATCAGCATAATCGCTATATTTTTCTTGCAAGGCTGCCTTCTGAATATTGCCCCAGCAAAAGAATTTCTCTGTAATAGCCACTGTTTTGTTGCAATACCGGGCCGTTACAAGCGTTTCCAAGCTGCTTTGAATTAGTCCTTCCTCGTCAAGACTAACCAAACGATGCCCGTTATCTTTAAAGCGCATCATATTTTCATATTCACTTGGAATGACGCTTTTTAGATAGACCACTCCCGGCGGTATCTGATCTGCGACATCAATGAGGGCTCTTTTTGTGCCGATAAGACATTGCCAACCGTCCCCAATAGCCTCAGTCGCCAGGAGAAGCTTTGGATAAAGCTCCCGATCAACAATTTCCATTGGGATATAGAGCCATTTTGTAGAGGCAAAGGAGGTCTTGGTCATAGTATCTTGTTCGGCTGAGCAGTGGACGAATGGGAGATCCCATCATACACGCCTGTTATTACCCTGCAACTAATTGTTTTGATGGAAACTTTAAAAGCAAAACAATCTGGATGCTGCACATTAAGGAAGCAAGGATAGCTTCTGTTACTCTCTTTAAGACATCAAATCGGACGTAATCATTTTATAATAATGGTCTACCGTTTTTCCATCTTCCACATCTGCATAAAGATGTTTTGCCTGCCATTGCCGGCGCTCATTTTTGATTTCATCGGATAAATCCGGTTCTCCAGATTTCTGCCATTCTTTTAGAAACTCAACAATTTCTTCTGAGCTATTGAAGAGATCACAGGCGTTGCCATTATCAAAAACCGTTTCAAGATTTTGGCAATTTTTTAGAAATCCAACTCGTTTTCCGACAGCCAGTGCATGAAATGCAATTCCCGAGCCAGTGAACAGCACCATATCCGCCCACTCAATGAGTTCAGCAGACGGGACCGAATATACGATTGCCGCTCCTGAAATCTCACTTTCTGTCATGAAATCAAACTTCATGCCGCGCGTATGTGGTTTGATGGCGCATGATATACCTTCAATATTGCAAACGGCTGCAATCGTTTTCCTGATTTCCTCTAGCTCCACCCCGTAACTCAGCTTTGATAGCATGAACACGACACGCAAGCTTCCTTCGGGGCGTTGGTCAAACTCATCTTTCTTGGCGCTATAGGGAGGCACCAAAATATCGCGATGCAGCTTTCTGATCCAACCCATGTCCATGCGAAGATTGCCATGCACTTCTGGGCTCTCGAGAGGAAAATTATAGTTTACGGCCTCCTGATCCAGAGCGCTTGGCACAATGAAACGATGGGTCAGAGAACGACTTTCCCGCCGCACTCTGTTAAGTTGCTCTAGCGCTGTGGCTGATTTGTTCGGAGCGACGTCCAGATAAACCATCTGGCCTGTCTGAATTGCATATAGCTTTGCGCCCTGCTCCACTTTTTGTGGCAAAATATGGTCAATCATATAGGAGCGGTTCTTTTGAACGCAGGCTTCATCCATGATGATTGCTTGCGCTTTCCACGTCGCGCACATCTGATCGAGCCACCGAATATCGCCGCGAAAATGATGGCGCATATAGGTCAGCACGCCAACATGCAGCACTTTTAGCGCAAGCTGGGCAGGTTTAAACTGGTTCAGCTTTTTGCGTTTTAGAGCAAATAAAAACTGCTCGAGGCGATATGCAACCCGCATGGCAACAGGAGCAGGCGCCCTATCCAGCACGGTTTCAAAAGAGATATCATATCTATCTTTTAGATAGGGAACTGCTTCATGCAAGCGTGGAGAGCCCATATCTCCATCACACGGATAGCCAATCACCCGCACATGAAAGCTTCCATCTTGCGCTATTTTGTCGATAAGCGGGAGCTGAATATCGAGATCATTGTAGGCACGATTCAGAAAAATAATTTCTGGTTTAGATTCTGGCATACTCTAGCGCTTCAGTCTCTTGAGCAAACAATCCAAACGTGAGAACTCAGAGCATTTTCCGCCAAAAACTTCTGAAATGCTTTCCACGTTTCCGACCCGCGGGACAATAGCAATTTTTCAAAACGACTAAGATCCGGTGATGCGCCGCGTTTGATTGAATTTTGTACAATTTCCACGTCAAGACGCCCAGGTGTAAACACTTCAACTTTGGAAAATCCGGACTTGGAAAACAGCTTCTTCATTCCCTCACAAGACAAGAAATTCAAATGATAGGGCGGCATTAAGCTTCGCGATTCATTCCAAAGAACCTGAATATCAAACCCTTCGGCCCCCAAAGTGGACAGGATTGCCATCCCGCCTGGAGCTGTGACTTCATAGACAGATTTTGCAAACAGCTCTGGATCCTGCACATGTTCCAGAACCTCAAAACAGGTTACAAGGTCACCATTGACTTGCTTCTTCTGGGCAACTTCTTCGACCGAGGCCTCATAGACTTCAATCCCCAAATTCCGGCATTGCTGAGCGGATTCACGTCCCGGCTCGATGCCATGAAGCTCAGCCTCTTGGTGACGTTTTTTCCACTCGGTCAGAAAGGCACCGTTTGCAGAGCCAATATCAACCACACGGTTGGGATGATGCCCCTTTTCTTCCAAAATTTCGTCAATGCGACTAACATTGGGCAGCATAATGGACTGCTTGCGTTTTTCGCCAGTTTTTTTGAGAACATTCTCCGACCAGAAGCTCTGGGATTTTGATACCGAATAATAGCGGATCAATTCATCCAGATTTGGCCGCGGAGACACATAGACCGAGCCACATTTGGCACAGCTGTTATACTGAAAGCTGTGCTTTTTAAAGTGGTCCGCTTTCTCGCTTGCACCGCATCCCGGGCATACAACATCCACAAATTGGGATTTGTCAAAAAAGCTCTCTGCATCCTGCGCACTCAAGCGCATAAATTCATTGAATACATCTTCTGGCCTGATTTCTTCTTCTTTGATTACGGCTGGTGTATCCATTTGCTTATGCCTCTTGTTCCCTTTGGTGCATCTCAGACATTTCAGCGATACAATCCAACAATCCCTGCCCCAACTCAATATGGTCATTGCTAACCAGCTTATGTCCCAGCTTGGGATGGTAGTTATAAGGGGTCATCACATAATGCCCGGCCAATATTTCTTCGCCAATTTTCAGCTTGGGTTTATTTGGCAGCATTTCTGCGATCATCCGCATAATGTCGGTGACGCGCATGCGCTCATTTCCGGTTAGCATGATGTGACGGTTTTTGTATGCTTCGTCCAGAATTTCCACCGAGAGCTTGGCTGCGTCGGCGATATGAATATATTCGCGCATCGCATTGGCGTCACCGTTATAGACAATTTCGCCGGTTTCCAATGCGGTCTTTATCAACCGGTATATGCCATTTGTTGGGCCCGCACGGCGACCATATAGTGAACCATAGCGCAAGACCGTGTAAGGAATTCCATGCACTTCTTGATAGGTTTCAATATAATTCTCGCATGCCTGCTTACTGACGCGATAAAATGATCCTCTGTCAGAATAAACATAGACGGTACTGGCGAACACAAAGCGCTTTACCTTGTGCTCTTTGGCAGCTTCCAAGGCATTCAAGGTGCCAAGCACATTCACCCGAGCGGTGTCTACGGGGCGCCCGCGTGCTTCTTCAATATCGGCGATTCCAGCAAGATGGTAGATATAATCACAGCCTTTTGCTGCCTCAACAACAGCATCCTGATCCGTGATATCTCCAACGATCATTTCTTGAGCTTCAACGGGGCTGTCATCCCGACTGGTATCGAAAATGCGGACGGCATAACCCGCCTCATTGAGAGCTGCCGCTGTATAGCCTCCCAAGAAACCTCTACCACCGGTGACCAGTACCGTACCTTTATTTTGGGCTGTCATTCCTATGCTCTCTCGCTGTCCGGCTTTAACGCTTCAACCAGATTTGCTGCAGCTAGGGTTTCCTGCTCTTCTCTGGATTCTTTGGCATAGGAGCCAACATGGGCTGCCAGTACAATATTATCCAGTTCTGCCAATGGACCGGTATAAGGCTCATCCTCATAAACATCCAACGCAGCTGATGCCAATTGACTGTTTTTCAGAGCATCGGCCAGTGCAGTTTCATCGACCAAACCGCCGCGAGATGTATTGATGAGAATGGCATCATTCTTCATGAGACTGATCGCCTCAGCATCAATGATATGCCTGTTTTCTTCCGTGAATGGGATATGCAAGCTTACAATATCTGAGCATTTTAGCAGCTCGTTCAGGGACATATGGGTCACTGTCCCGCCCATATCATTTTGGCTATAGGGGTCATAGGCAATGACACGCGCCCCAAAGGCTTGCGCATAATGAGCAACCTTGTTGCCAATCCGCCCAAATCCGATCAAGCCAATTGTTCTGGCTCCTAAAAGCCCTCCCATTGGCCTGACCCAATCACCCTTGCGGATGGCACGGTCTTGCACAGACACCTGGCGAAGACAATCAAGCATGAGAGCAAGGGCCAGTTCTGCAACAGCTTTGGTCGGTGCATCGGGAGTATTGGACAGCGCTATATTGCGCTCGCGAGCGGCCTCCTGATCCACGCTGTCCATGCCAATACCACACCGTGAGATGGCACGAAGATTCTGCGCACCCATAATGACATCGCGCGTTAAAGGCTCTACCCCGGCAATCATGGCAATGATGTCCGGGGTCAACAATTCCTTGACTTCGCTTTCACTCAAGCGGCGACCATATGGGTTGAGCATAATCTCATATCCCATTGCCTCAAGCGCGCGGATTTCGGGTGTTTCTGTATTGAAACTGGATGTCGTAATCAGGATTTTATTCATCAAAAGATGCTCGCATTCCGTCGAATTTGCTTAATTTTGGTCGGCATAAGATGAAAAGAGCGCGTCCTGTTCCATCATTTTTTCGGCATAGGCCCGATCTTCAGGCGTATCCACACTCACAGCAAGATCATTGGTAAAAGCCATTTTGACAGCATGACCATGCTCCAGACATCTGTTCAAATCCACTGATTCTGCAATCTCCAAAGGAGTTGGGGTAAGGGAATTGAATGTCAGCAAATATTCTCGCGTGAAGGGGATAATGCAGACCTGCTTGAGCCATGGACCTTCTGGCTTGTCTCGTTTGGTCGTAGGAATAGGCTCGCGCGACATATAAATTGCACGGTCATTAAGATCGGTCACGACCTTGATTTCATTTGGATCTTCAAAATTCTCTTTGGTTTCGATTGATCCCATGAGGCAGGCAACACCGGTGCCATTTTCCATATCACCCAGCAAAGCCTGAGAGGCGGTATCAATCATGGTTGGTGTTACCAGAGGCTCGTCCCCTTGCACCATAACGACGATATCAATCTTCTTTCCGGTTTGCTCTTCGATTTTGAGCATTGCTTCAGCACAGCGGTCAGAACAACGCTCGTGGGTATTGGCCGTCATCACAGCCTTGCCACCAATCGATTCAATATAGTCCTTGATCTCTTCATCACATGTTGCCACCCAGCAATCAGACAATGCTTGAGCCATGGCGGTACGCAGATAGACATGGCCAATCATCGGAATACCCTTAATCGGCGCAAGCGGCTTGCCGGGATATCTGGAAGAGCCCATGCGCGCGGGTATGATGGCAACAATATTCATGATTTCTATCCTTACTGCAGAAGTAACTTTTCACGATTTAGCGCAAATCCCTTGTCTTGGACAATACTGCATTCACACTATGAGAGAAGAGAAGCGTGGTGGGTAAGCCTACCTATTCATCTAGCCATTACCGAAGACATTTTAACGAGATACCTAAACAGGACCATTCGCCAAACCGGGATTTTTCGGGTAGTGAGCAGTTTTCTCTTTCCTACACTCAAAAATCGCTTATTTCAACGCGCTCACGGCATTCATACCAGACTGATATACCGTATCGAGTATTCGGGTATCAATACTATAGGCAAGAAAGGTGAGGCCCTCTTGAACGCACTCTTTCAGCTTTTGCTCATCTGGCTCTACAATATGGAGACCACCTGGTTTGTTTAGCTTGCGTCCAATTTCATGTGCTCGCTGCATAGCTTCTTGCACCTGAGGATGATCCAGCTGTCCCGTTAGTCCCATTGACGCCGACAAGTCGTATGGACCAAGAAAATATCCATCAACACCGGGAACAGACAAAATATCTTCCAGATTATTGATTGCATCAATATGTTCGATCTGCGCGATGCATACGGCATCGTTGGCCAACCAGTCCTGATAGGCAGCAAAATCGTTGCCGTAGGTTTGGGCGCGCGCCAAACCAACACCGCGCTTGCCACGGGGCGGGTAATAAAGGGCATCTACCGCATCCTGCATCTCTTGGGCTGTTTGAACCATCGGAACGATAATACCAGTGGCGCCAGAATCCATGACACGCTTGATCAAGTTCGGATCATTATTCGTCAAGCGGACAAGGGGTTCCGAGCCGCCATATTGGATGGCGCGAATTAGATTTTCTGCAGTCCCCAGATCAATGGCCGTATGCTCCAGATCTATGCATACCCAATCCAGCCCGGACCGAGCCATGATTTCCGCACTGGCTGGATGACCGATCATACACCATCCTCCAACGGCCAGCGTATTTTTCCCTAGTTTGCTTTTGAGTGTTTCGGTCATACTGTCTTGGTTCCTCATATAATATTCAATGTGTAGGACAGCTTTGTATCGGCCTCAAGCTTTTAAGACAAATTATTCTCATCTCAAGGAAAGATGACGTGCAAACTTAAATGTGAAGGGATCGGGAGAGGCTGGTGACAGCATGGAATGAGTTATTCTATTATTCATCCGGTAACTTAGTTGGTATTCCAAATCTGTATCGCATCTATATCGTGCCGGCGGGCATTTGCGCAGGAAAAGAGACAAAATTTGACTAAAAAACTGGTGGTGTTTTTTACTTGGGACGTGTCCGTCGAGCTATGGGCGAGAAAAGGATTGCTGCAAAGAGAAATCCGGATCTATGAGCGTTTAACCCAAAACGATGTCGATGTGACCTTCCTAAGCTGGGGAGGCGACGAAGACCGTGAGTTTATCGAACAACTCCCTAAAGCTATTCGGGTTATTTCCTTATATAAATATCTTCCGCGCCCATCGAATAAAGCCCTGCGAGCATTGTGCTCGTTATTAGCACCATGGGTTCTACGCAAGGAGCTAAGACAGGCAGATATTCTAAAAACCAATCAGATGTGGGGAGCATGGGTCGCAGCAATCTCAAAACTGACCAGTCGCACCCCGATGATTTTACGATGCGGGTTTGAACTCTATGATTTTACGGTACGGCAAAATCACAGCTTTCCGCGTCGCGCCTTCACATGGTGTATTAGTCGCTTTTCTTACGCACTGGCAGACCATATTTGCGTTGCAACAAAAGACGATAAAAAGGTCGTAACGGATATTTTTGGACAACTTGAGGCCAAAATCTCTGTTCATCCCAACTGGATAGATACCAATTTTTTCTCACCTAGAAATGTTGCACAGAAAGAGGGACATTTGCTCTTTGTGGGCAGGCTCTCCCAACAGAAAAACATTCCGGCGTTGATTGAGGCAATCGCAGGCACCGATTTTACTCTGGATATGATTGGGGCGGGAGACATGCAGGAAGAGCTGGAAGCGCAGGCCAAAGCACAAGGCGCCAAAGTAAATTTTCTTGGAACACGGCCCAATGATCAATTGCCAGATATTTATAGCAGCTATCCGGTCTATATTCTGCCCTCCTTCTATGAAGGCAATCCCAAAACCCTGCTAGAAGCCATGTCCTGCGCCTCTGCAGTGATTGGAACAAATGTATCGGGTATCGCTTCTCTCCTTCAACACAGGGAAAACGGCCTTGTTGCGGAAACCGATGCCTTGTCTTTACGCCAGGCAATTACAGACATGATGGGCGATCCAGATCTACGCCAAAAACTGGGAGCGGCAGCGCGCAAACAAATTCAGGAAACCCAAACACTTGACGCGCTCGTCAGTAAAGAGCTGGCTTGCTACCAACGGTTTGACAGCAAGTAATCTGCCTTTTGCGATCATCTTTGTACTTCTGGCATTTTGATTACGAACCAAGCCCTTCAGTGCTTGCCTTGAGCGGGCACCCTATCGCTTGGAAAGCAGATGATCCCTTCAGCCAAATCTCTTTGATGGCTAAAACGCTCGGCCCCTATAGGAAAGACGAAAATAACCCGCTGTTGGGCCAATAGGCTCTAGACTTCAATCTCCATTCCCTTTAGTTCCTAGATATCTTTGTGGGGCAGGCTCTGGCCCCTGCATGTATCGGCCAATGGAACCTTGGAATTATCATGAAAGCAGTTATTCTCGCTGGTGGCTTGGGAAGTCGTATCTCGGAGGAATCTGTTCTGCGCCCCAAACCGATGATTGAAATTGGTGGTCGCCCTATTTTGTGGCACATCATGAAAATCTATTCAGCGCATGGCATCAATGAGTTCATTATTTGCCTCGGTTATAAAGGCTATATGATCAAGGAATTCTTCACCAATTACATTCGCCATGGTGCAGATCTGACGGTTGATACCTCCACAGGAGATATTGAATATCATCAAAATATCGCGGAACCATGGAAAGTGACGCTGGTAGAAACCGGTGAACATTCCATGACAGGTGGCCGTCTTGGCCGTGTTCGCGATTATCTGGAAGGTGAAGATATTTTCTGTTTCACCTATGGGGATGGTGTCTCGGATATCGACATCTCCAAATCCATTGAATTCCACAAAGCCCATGGTGCCAAGGCAACAATGGGGGCTGTCTCCCCTCCCGGGCGCTTTGGCGCGCTGGAAATGGAAGGCGATCTGGTCAAGCGCTTTCAGGAAAAGCCGCCTGGCGATAATGGTATGATCAATGGCGGGTTTTTCGTGCTTAATCACGAATGCCTTGATCTGATCCCAAGCGATGATACCATTTGGGAACTGGAGCCACTGGAGACGCTGGCGGCGACCGATCAGTTGCGGGCCTTCCGCCATAATGGCTTCTGGCAACCAATGGATACCTTGCGCGACAAGAACTATCTGCAAGGCCTTTGGGAAAGCGGCAAGGCGCCATGGAAGATTTGGGACTAGTCTATTGACCATTCATCAGAATAAGGTGCCAAATCCCGACTTCTGGCGCGGCAAACGCATTCTACTGACGGGGCAAACCGGGTTTAAAGGTGCCTGGTGCAGTCTGTGGCTTAATAGTCTGGGCGCGAAGGTCACAGCCTTTGGCTTGCCACCAGAGGGCAACGATAATCTTTATACACTCGCCAATGTTGAGGCGACTTGCCAAAGTCACTTTATTGATCTTCGTGATGCTCCAGCTGTCAAGGCCATCGTGGAGGCCACAAAACCACAAATTGTTCTGCATATGGCTGCGCAAGCTTTGGTCAGGCGCTCGGTCGAAGATCCCCTCACCACTTGGCAAACCAATGTTGAGGGAACACTTAATCTGCTGGAAGCTTTGAAAGATCAGGATGGGGTTGAGGCTATTTTAGCCATCACCACAGACAAGGTTTACGCCAATGACGGCATGGGCCAGGTTTTTATAGAGAGCGACCCTCTGGGTGGCAAAGATCCTTATTCGGCCAGCAAAGCGGCATGCGAAATTCTGGTTGCATCCGAGGCCAAGACCTATTTTGGAGATATTCCCGTTGCCACCGCCCGTGGCGGCAATGTGATTGGTGGCGGCGACTTTTCTGATGACCGTCTGGCACCAGATTGTGTTCGCGCCATACAAGCAGGGGAGCCCGTTATTTTGCGCCAGCCTAAAGCCACACGACCTTGGCAGCATGTGCTGGATTGCCTGTGTGGCTATCTTTTATATCTGGAAAAACTGGCAACAGACCCAGCAGCGCCAAGAGCAATCAATATTGGCCCAAATTCCGCCCATGATTTGCCCGTCCTCGATTTTGCGCAGCATATGCTGGGTGCCATGGGTCGTCCTGATCTATTGGATGTTCAAGAAGAGCAAAATTCTATTGAAGCTGCCAAACTTGCGCTTAATCCATCATTGGCGCAAAACTTGCTGGGCTGGCAAGATCGGCTGGTTGGAACCAGCGCCATTGATGCGACTGCCTGCTGGTATCAAAAATGGGCAGCTGGCGACGATATGACCGCACAAACACGAAAAGAAATTTACGCCTATCAGGGTATGGAGTAAGCCTATGAGTTGTACTTGCCGTTTTTGTTCGGCTCCCGTTTCGCTGTCATTGGTTGATTTGGGAACCACTCCATTGGCCAACTCCAATCTTCCTTCTGCTGACTATATCGCAGAGGAGAAATCTTTTCCTCTGCATGTCATGGTTTGCGAGGCCTGCTTTCTTGCCCAAACCACTGAAGACGTGCCAGCAGATGCGATCTTCCATGATGATTATGCTTACTTTTCAAGCTTCTCTGCTGGCTGGGTAGAGCATGCGCGCCTTTATACAGAAAGCATGACAGAGCGCTTTGGTTTGGATGAAGACTCTCTGGTCGTTGAAGTTGCTTCCAATGACGGCTATTTGCTGCAGCATTTTGTAAAGAAGGGCATTCCCGTTCTGGGTGTTGAGCCTGCGGGCAATTGCGCAGAAGAAGCGGAGAAAAAGAATATCCCGACTGTCGTGGATTTCTTCCATAAAGACACAGCCGAACGCTTGGTTGAACAAGGCTACAAAGCCGATCTGACAGCGGCTAACAATGTTCTTGCTCATGTTCCTGATATTTCCAGCTTTATTGCCGGTTTCAAGACACTTCTAAAACCGGAAGGGGTTTCTACCTTTGAATTCCCTCATTTGCTCAATCTGATCGACAAGGTGCAGTTCGATACAATTTATCACGAGCATTATTCCTATCTTTCGCTGGTCTTTGTTGAAGCGCTGCTGAAAAAGCATGGCTTGCGTGTCTTTGATGTTGAAACCTTGCCAACCCATGGTGGTTCACTGCGGGTTTTTGTGTGCCATGAGGATGCCAGCTTTGGTGAGATGGACGGATTGTTGCAGGTCCGTGCCTCTGAGCAAACTGCTGGCTTGAACGACCGCACTGGCTATGAAGGTTTTACGGCGCGGGTTGAGAAAGTTCGCAAAGACTTTTTGGATTTTCTTGCCAAAGCCAAGGCTGAAGGAAAAAGCGTTGCCGGCTATGGTGCGGCTGCCAAGGGCAACACCTTTATGAATTATTGTGGTCTGGCCCGAGATGATATGGCCTATGTTGCTGACCGCAATGTGCATAAGCAGGGGCGCTTGCTGCCGGGTATCCACGCTCCCATTGTTGATCCCGATCATATTCAGGAAACCAAGCCTGATTATTTGGTTATCCTGCCTTGGAATATTGCGGGGGAAGTTGCGAAAGAACATGGATATATTCGTGACTGGGGCGGGCAATTTGTCACCGCTATTCCAGAGCTGAAAATCTTTTAGGAGGCAGTGATGGAGTGCCGTTCCCCTGAATTTGGTCATGTGATGGATGGGCCTGCCGTTATTGTGCCCAATCCGCATGAGGATGAACGGGGCTCTTTTTCTCGCCTTTTTTGCCCAAAGGATCTAGCAGAGCTTGGCCTCTCTTTTGAACCCGCTCAGATGAGCCTGTCGCGCAATATTTCCACACATACCCTTAGAGGCATGCATGATCAGGCGGGAGAATGGGCCGAGGGCAAGATTGTCCGGGCCACTCGCGGTTCGATTTTTGATGTAGCTGTCGATTTGCGTCCCGATAGTCCAACTTTCATGCACTGGTGTGCAACCCTTCTTAGCGCCGAGAATATGGCTGCTTTCTATATTCCGCGCGGCTTTTCCCATGGCTTTCTGACATTGGAAGCCGGTACTGACGTCGTCTATCAGATAGATCGCATGTTTGAGCCTGGCCATGGCCGCGGCTTTCGCTGGAACGACCCCGCCTTTGGCATTGAATGGCCCGCAGAGCCCGCTGTGATTGGTGAGCGGGATGCAAATTATCCCGATTTTCACGCCTAAGGCCATAATAGATTTTGCAATAGTCAGGTTGAATATGAACAAAATTGATACGCTTATTCCCGTTGCAGCCCCTTCAATTACCGCGCGAGAAAGTGAACTTGCAGCGCAGGCCGCGGCCGAGGCCTGGGGGCCCAATCATTACGCATTCAATCGTGAATTTGAAGAAAAGTTTGCAGCCTATATCGGTGTGCCGTATGCCATTTCTCTGCCCCATGCAACATCTGGCCTGCATTTGGGGTTGGCAGCAGCGGGGATCGGTGCAGGTGATGAGGTCATTGCACCGGCTGTTACGTGGATCGCGTCCGTTGCTCCTATTGATTATGTTGGTGCCACACCGGTCTTTGTTGATATCGATTTGAAGACATGGACATTGGATATTGATGCCGTAGAAGCTGCCATCACGCCGAAAACCAAGGCCATTATTGGCGTGGATCTTTATGGTTCCATGTGTAACTGGGGCCGGTTGCGCGAGCTGGCCGAAACACATGGCCTTTTCCTGATTGAAGATGCCGCCGAGGCGCTTGGGTCTGAGCTTGATGGACAAAAAGCCGGGGCTTTTGGTGATGTTGGTATATTCTCCTTCCACGGCTCAAAAACCCTGACCACTGGCGAAGGCGGCATGATTGTCATGAAGGATAAGGCAATCTATGATCAGGTTCAGCATTTGCGCGACCATGGCCGGGCTCCGGGCGATCGTTTCTTTCAAAACACATCCGTCGCTTTCAAATACAAGATGAGTGCCATGCAAGCTGCTGTTGGGCTTGCTCAGCTTGAGCGCATTGAAGAACTGGTTGCAAAGAAGCGCAGTAATTTTGCTCTCTATCAGCAATATCTATCTCAGCATCCTAATATTCTACTCAATGCCGAACCGCAGAATGTTTTGAACTCGTTCTGGATGGTTACCGCCATTGTAAAATCCAAACCAAATCTGGATAAGTTCGCACTCATGGCAAAGCTACGCGAATGGAATATTGATTCCCGTCCCTTCTTTTCCGTGCTTTGCGATATCAAAGCGTATGAGCCACGCACTGACTCCTTTGCCTCTCTTAAGACCCTTGATGACACAAGACAATGCGTAGATTATGCGATTAACCTACCTTCAGGCTATGACCTGGATGAAGAAAAAATCAAATATATCTGCGAATGCCTGATTAAAGTTGTCGATGAAAACTAGGCTCGTTTGATTGCATTCCGGCGATCGCTGAGATGGTGAGCGCCCCTCTAAAAGTGACTTGTAGGCTGCTAAAAGCGATAATTAGTCTGGCAGGCCGATATGCAATGCATAGAGGCCTTTCAGACAAATAGGTCCCATTTGTTCCCATCTGCGACTTCCTATTATTTATAGTTTTTTTGAATATCATCAATCTTGGAACGCAAAAGGGATAGGAAGCTTATCGTCAAACTGGACGGCGGGCGCACTGCAGGCAGCAATATGGACACGTCGAGTGAAGTCGTGGGGGAGAAGCGACGAAAGATCAAATCATGCTTTTCTTTGGCACCCGCCTGATACCCCTCAGCTGTCATTGGGTCACAGATGCAATAGCAAAGCCCCTGCTCAACCAAATGAAGTGCGGGGAAGAAATTCCGAATTTCAAAGCGCTGATTAAAGCCAGCTCCCATCTCCTCAAAACTCTTCATGGTAGAGAGACTATGCGGATGCCCAAGCGGTAATGTCGCCAATGGCCGGTCCGATAAATCCTTTGCCGTGATCTCACTTTTCATGGCCAGAGGGTCATCAGATCGCAAGGCACAAAGGCAGGCCAGATCATAATCAATGGTCTTCAGCGCCGGGTTCGGTGCTGGCCGCTCAGCAAGCCCGATATCATAGTTTTGCGAGGCGATCCATTGCTCAATGATGGTCGAGCCGCGCATCATCAGCGAGACTTTTACATTGGGTTTGTCTGCCACAAAGGAGGAGACCAATTGCGGCATCAAGACCTGTGAAGCCGCTGGCATGAAGGCAATATTGAGCCGCCCCTGCTTCAGGGAACCGATTTCATGCATCTTGCGGGTGGCATGATTGAGCCGCTCCAGAATAGCTTCCGCCTCTTCCAGAAATAAAATCGCCTCCGGTTTTCGGATCAATTTCCCCCGCTGACGCTCAAACAATTCAATCCCCAATTCCTGCTCCAGATTGGCGATCAGCGAGCTGACAGCGGGCTGGGTGCGATGCAAGGAACGGGCTGCATCGGAGATGGAACCGGTGCGCATGACCTCCTGAAAGGCCTGCAATTGCCGAAAACTGATATTCATCTAAGTTCTTATCTCATTGATCCATAATCATTTTATAATATAACATAAATTTTTCTTATAGATCAATAGATTTAATCATTTTGATTTTATGACCATAAATCGAAATCCTTGCCGGAACAACAGATCCAGCATCCGGTCAGGGAGGACCATTATGGACCGCTTCGCTAGTCAGTTGCTGACCGGGCTCATTTGTCTGGTTGCAATTGGGCAATTCATTCAGGTCATTACGCGCTATGTGCTCGAAATCCCGGTTATGGGATTGGAAGAGAGCCTGCTCTATCCCACCATGTGGCTCTATATGCTGGGTGCGGTGAATGCCAGCCGCGAAAACACCCATATTCGGGCCAATGTGCTGGAGATTTTCCTCAAGAGCCCACGTCAGGTGGCTTTTCTGGCACTGATTGGTGAAGCACTGAGCCTGATCATTGGTTGCTGGCTGACCTATTGGGCCTGGGACTTCACCCGCTATTCCCTGCGCGTCTGGAAAGAGAGTCCGACACTTTATATCCCGACTTTCTATGTCGATGTGGCTCTTATCTTGGGGCTTGTCCTGATGATGATTTTTACAGCCCTACAGCTGATCCGTCACATCCACCAATTCCGCACGGATGATTTTGATCCAATGTATCAGGGGGGCAAAAATGCCGAAATGGATACACCCTCTGACACCAACTCTGAAACTGTGGCAAAGGAGACCGTATAATGGTTGAGATTGCGCTGCTCTCCGTTGCCGTTCTTGTCATTCTGCTGACCTTGGGTGTGCCACTACCCTATTGTTTTGGTGGCGGCTTGATGGTGATGTATTTCCTTGGCGATGTGGTCATGAAAGGCAACATGCTTTGGGGCTTCCAGCAATTGGGTAACCCGGTTCTGCTCGCTATTCCGCTTTTCGTGCTGGCTGGCACCATCATGTCTGTCTCGGGTATAGCCGCCAGTTTGCTCAATTTCGTCAATATTTTCATTGGCCATTTACGTGGTGGGCTGGGGGTGGTGGCGACCGTTAGCTGCGCGCTGATCGGTGCTATCTCAGGCTCCGGCCTCACCGGCGTTGCAGCTATCGGCCCGCTACTGATCCCGGAAATGGAAAAGCAGGGCTATCCGCGCCCTTACGCCACCGCGCTGATTGCCAATGCATCCCTTCTGGGCCTTCTGATCCCACCAAGCGTGACCATGATCGTCTATGGCTGGGTAACCGATACCTCTATTCTGGCTTGTTTCCTTGCAACGCTTGGCCCTGGGCTGCTCATCATGTTCAGCTTCTCGCTCGTCAATCTTCGTTTGGCTCGTGGTTTTGATCTGAAGCTGGAAGACCGCCCGCATGGCACCGCCTTTGTCAAAGAGGCCAGTGGCCGTGGCTTCAAAGCGACCCCGGCTCTGCTGATGCCTGTCATCATTCTGGGGGGGATTTATGGGGGCATCATGACCCCGACAGAAGCGGCTGCCGTTGCTGTGATCTATGCCATTCCGGTTGGCTTCCTGATCTATCGTGGCCTTGATGTGAAGACCTTCCTTGGTGCAGGCAAGGAAGCGGCAACATCCGTTGGTGCCATCATGCTGATGATTCTGTTCAGCATGATCTTGTCGCAGATGTTCGTTCTGGAAAGCGTGCCGCAGGAACTGGTGGAGGCGATCTTTGCCATCACAGACAACAAGATCCTTCTGCTGATCCTGATCAACATCCTGCTCTTTCTGGTCGGCATGGTCGTCAATGATGTTACCGCGATTATCCTGATCGCTCCGCTGCTATTGCCTTTGATGGAAGCCATCGGCATCAGCCCCATTCAGTTTGCCGCCATTATGGGCGTCAACACAGCTATGGGCGGCGTGACACCACCTTATGCATCGATCCTCTATCTCGGTGCACGCATCGGCAAGGTGCCGGTCACTCAGGTCATTCGCCCAGCTATGATTCTGATCCTGTTCGGCTATCTGCCGGTCGTGTTCCTGACCAGTTTCTGGTCCGATCTGTCTCTCTTCATTCCGCGCGTGTTCGGCTACTAGCCCGCGGCCAAACATATCAAACGACCGAGCCTCCCAACGAGCTAAGGGGCAGGCTCCAACAACAACCAAACCAATCCAACTAGAGGTGAACCATGATTTTGAAATCCCTGAAAACAAGCCTTGCAATGGCAACCGTACTTAGCGGCCTGACTATCGGCAGCATCGCTGAAGCTGCTGCCCTGAAAATCAGTCACATCCGTCCGCAGGGCGCGACCATCGATATGGAACTGAAGGACTTCGCTGCCAAGGTAGAAGAATCTTCCAAGGGTGATGTGAAGCTGAAGATCTTTGCAGCCAGTGCCCTTGGCGATTACACCACCGTGCAAGAGCGTATCTCTGTTGGTGCTGTGGATATGGCCGTACAGCCAGCTGCAACAGCTGCCGACCGCAAAATGCAGATCAGCGCCTTCCCATATGTGGCTGAAAACTGGAAACAGGCTCAGAAAATCTATGGCCCAGGTGGAGCAATCTATGATGCTATGAAAGAGCTCTATGCCAAGCAAGACATCACCATGCTGGCAGCATATCCGGTTTATTTTGGTGGTATCGCGCTGAACCGTGATGCAGTCAATCCGGGCGACGCCAATGCAGCCAAAGGCATCAAGGTTCGCGTGCCCGGCATCAAGAGCTTCCAGCTGACCGCGGATGCACTTGGCTATATCAGCTCTCCAATTCCATTTTCTGAAGCCTTTACCGCTGTTCAGACCGGTGTGGTTGATGGTGTGGTTGGCTCCGGTGCGGAAGGCTATTACGCCTCCTTCCGTGACGTCGTGAAAACCTATGTCCCAATCAACACTCACTTTGAAGTCTGGTACATGATCATCAATTCCGGCACTTTTGCTGATCTTGATGACGCATCCCGCAAGGCTCTCGTAGACGCAGCAACCAAGTTCGAAGCGCAGCGCTGGACCAAAGCGGAAGCTGATCAGGGTGCATTCGAGCAGAAGCTTGCTGATTATGGCGCAACCATCGTCAAACTGTCTGATAACGAGCTGGCTGCTGCTGCCAAGAAAGCCCGCGCTGAAGTGTGGCCACAAATTCTGAGCGATGTAGGTGCTGACTGGGGTCAGTCCATCCTCGATAAAATCGCCAAATAAGACAGACAGTCCAGCCTCTTACTCCCGCGTACGCACATCCCAAAATGAATTGTACGACTTTTTGGATCACGATGAGACGCAAAACAGAGGCTGGACATTTTAATCCTCCCATCGATAACTTGGGGCGACCCAATACGCCCCATTTTTTAAGTCTCATGCATGTAACAGGCTCCCCATGTTTCGTTCCTTGCGCAAATCCGGCTCATCCTCGGTATCCGTTGTCATCAACGGCACAAGAATAGACGCCCCGGAAGGCTCCAGCATCTGGGCGGCCATGGCTCTTGCCGGCCAGACCAATACCCGCCTTGCCTCGGTCTCCAAAGACCAGCGTTCCGCCTATTGCGCCATGGGTGTATGTTTTGAATGCCTAGTTGAGATTGACGGCGTCCCCAACCAGCAAGCCTGTATGACCCAGATACGCGATGGCATGCAAATCGAGAGCCAGCAATTGTCCGAAGACAGCCATGCCTCCCCTACTCATGAGCTCACGGAGGCATCGGAATGAGCAAGCTTTATGATGTCGCCATTCTGGGCGCAGGCCCGGGAGGCATGTCCGCAGCGCTGGAACTGGCCAATCGCAATCTCTCCATCATTGTGCTGGACCGAAAAGCGACGCCCGGTGGGCAGATTTTCCGCAATGTCAGCGATAGCCCGCTCAAAGACATATCTGCTCTTGGCAAGGACTATGAAGATGGCTCAGAGCTGGTTCGATCCTTTGAAGCCGCCAATATCGAGCGCATTCAAGGAGCCGATGTCTGGCATGTAGGAGAAGATGGCACAATCCTGTTCTCCCTCAAGCACCAGACCAAAAGCCTCTGCGCCAGGGAAATCATTCTCAGCCCCGGCGCCATGGAGCGCCCTTTCCCCATCCCTGGCTGGCAATTACCCGGTGTCATGAGCGCTGGCAGTGCGCAGGTAATGCTGAAATCCGATGGCCTGGTGAAAGATGGTGCAATCTTTGCCGGTTGCGGCCCCCTACTCTATTTGATTGTCGCGCAATATATCCGCCTTGGCGTGTCAGTGAAGGCGCTGGTCGACACCACTCAGCAAGAACACTATCTGAAAGCCTCCCGTCTTATTGGCGGGGCCCTGGCCAAGCACTCCTATATCACCAAAGGGCTGTCACTGATTGCCGAGATCAAACGCGCTGGTATCCCAATCTATAAAGGCGCAAAAGATTTGCGTATTCTGGGCACGGACAAGGCCCAAGGGGTTTCCTTCTTGCGTAAGGGCAAGGAGATTTCTCTTAATGCCGATCATGTCTTTTTGCATCATGGTATTCTGCCCAATCTCAATGTGACCAAAGCTTTGGGGCTGGAGCATCATTGGTCCAAGACACAGCTTTGCTGGACACCGACACTGGATCAATGGGGTCAAAGCTCCATCCCTCATATCGCTGTGGTGGGGGATGCAGGCGGTATTCTCGGTGCAGATGCAGCGCGCACAACTGGCCGGGTTGCTGCCCGCAAGGTTCTTTGCAATCTGGGTCTTGCCTCTCATCAAGAGCTGGAAAGGGCCTCCAGAGCCGACCTTTCCGAGATCAGGGATCAACAGAAATTTCGAGCCTTCCTCGATGTGCTGTATGAACCCTATGAAGGGCATCGCATTCCTGAAGATCCCGATTGTCTGGTCTGCCGCTGCGAAGAGCAAACTGTCGCTCAATTGCGCGAAGGCTTTGAGCAAGGCGCGCAAGACCCCAATGCGCTGAAGTCCCAGACCCGTTGCGGCATGGGGCCCTGTCAGGGACGCCAATGTGGCCATACGGTCAGCGAATTATTGGCCAAATGGCGTTATGAAAGCGTGGAAGAGGTTGGCTATTACCGGCTTCGCTCCCCTCAGCGTCTGCTCTCCATTGAAGAGTTCAGCCAGTTTCAAAGCCTTGCGCCTCAAGAAGCCAGAATGGATGGAGGCCGCTCATGAGCTATGACTGCATCATCATTGGCGGCGGCATCCATGGCAGTGCCTGCGCCTATTATCTCAGTCGTACCGGGCTTTCCGTTCTGGTGCTGGAAAAAGACTATATCGCTCGTCATGCTTCTGGCGTGAATGCAGGCGGAGTGCGCTTACTCTGGCGTGATGAAGCAGAAGTGCCGTTGAGCTTTGCTGCCATGGAACGCTGGCAGACACTGGACGAGCGATTGGATGGCGATACAGGGTTCCGCCGTCGTTCTTTGATTAATATCGCCGTTGATGAGGCTGATCTGGGCAAGATTGATGCCCGCCTCATCCGCATGAAAGACCTTGGCTATGATCATGAAATCAAGATTGATCAGCGTGAATTGCGTGAGCGCCTGCCCTTCGTGGCCAAGCACTGCATCGGCGGGGTGATGTCCGAGCAGGACGGCTATGCCATTCCCTATAAAGCAACCAATGCCTTCAGGCTGGCCGCCCAGCGCAATGGTGCGAAGTTTCATGAAGGAGAGAACGTCACCAGCCTGCGCCAGATTGGAGACCATTGGCAGATACAAACCGATCAATCGCGCTATGATGGCGGCATCCTGATCAATTGCGCTGGTGCCTGGGCGGACAAAATTGCCAGCATGATTGGTGATAATGTGCCCATGTCCTTTTCTGCACCTATGCTGATGGTCACCGCACGCATGCCACATTTCGCAGGCCCCGTGGTAGGAGCCATTTCCCGTCAGCTCTCCTTCAAACAGTTTGAAAATGGCACGGTGCTGATTGGAGGCGGAGCCAAGGGCTTTGCTGATCGCGACAAGAATAAAACCCGGCTGGATTATTCCAAACTGGCACTGGCTGCTGAGACTACAAAGACCTTCTTCCCCATCATGAACAAAGCCACAATCAATCGCATGTGGGCAGGCTTGGAAGCCTATATGCCAGATAATCTGCCGGTTATTGGACCGGCCATCGGCGCAAAGAACGCCTATCATGCCTTTGCTTTTTCTGCCCATGGTTTTCAGCTTGGGCCAATTGTCGGCGATGTGCTATCAGAACTCATCACAAAACAAACAACCTCATTTGATCTCAAAGCGTTTCGTGCAGATCGCTATGATCGCAAAACCCTTTAAATTCCCCGAACTGGAGATGTCATCATGACCATCGAGCGTATGGATTCCAACAATCGCATGAGCAAAATTGTCAAGCATAATGGCACCATCTATCTGTGTGGTCAGACCGCAGCCGATGACGAAAGCTGGGATATCACCGAGCAGACCCAGCGCTGCCTCGACAAGATTGACGCTCTGCTGGAGCAGGCAGGAAGTGATCGCAACAAGATCCTCTCCACTACAATTTATGTGCGCGACATGAAAGACTTTGCCGCCATGAATGCAGTATGGGATGCTTGGGTGGCCGAAGGCGAAAAACCAGCCCGCGCCTGCGTCGAAGCCCGCATGGCACGCCCACAGATTCTGGTTGAATTCTCCGTCATTGCGGCTGAATAACCAGCATTTATACAAGCCGCTTTGTTATAAAGTGGCTTGTATATTTACGAAACCGCTCAAAACCAAATCCCTCAAATAAGAAGCAAAGAGTAAGAGATGGATGCAAATTGGAGCAGGGTGGCAGAACTGCTTGATCAACTTTACGCTTCTACCGATGAGCTCGAAACGTTATTTCCCGGTCGGAAATTCACACTGGACGGACATTTGGTTGGAAGCGTCGGAGAGGTAGTCGCTGCATACATGTTTGGGTTAGAACTAAACCCGGCTTCAACCATAGCGCATGATGCTCGTGCAGCGGATGGAAGGCACGTTGAGATCAAGCTAACCCAAGAAAAGCGCATTTCTATCAGACATGAACCTGAACATCTGATTGTGTTGACGCGGCCTAAAGGATCCAAAATTGATGTTGTTTACAACGGCCCAGGAGATCAGGTTTGGCCAGCATGCGGCAAGATGCAGAAAAATGGACAGCGACGTATTAGCATCACAAAACTGAAGATGTTAAATGCGACTGTCTTGGATGCACAGAGACTAAAGATCCGAAATCAATCTCCTGTCTAAACTGAACAAACAACGATACTGCGCATGCGTGAATGACAGCTATCAAGCAAATGCATCTCGTATCGGAACTGCCGATACTATCCGCTCAGAGATGCGAGCCGTTCTTGAAGCAAAACAAACTTTCATTCTGATCAAGTGCCCATAGGTACGGCACAGAACCGGGAGATGCAGCAGGTTTTGTGGGATATTTTCTGGGACCGCTGTGTTTATTGATCAATATCCTCAATAAAACAACAACTTATAAGAACAAATGGCGGAGAGACAGGGATTCGAACCCTGGAGACGGTTCCCCGCCTACACACTTTCCAGGCGTGCGCCTTCGACCACTCGGCCACCTCTCCGTACCAATTTGTGGGCGCACTATAGCCAAAATTTTCCCGAACGCAACCCGCTATAAACGAACCTGTTAACAGAATTTGATTTGTACTATGCCAACCCTGTGCATAGGTTAGATTTAGCAAATCACCAGATTGATATTTGCCGGATAATCTGGGCCCGTTTTTGGACGACAAAGGACACTTTCAATGAAATTTTTTCGATTTCTGCTCACGCTGGCAGGGCTTTGGACCTGTGCTCTGGCTTTGCTGGCTCTGGTTCTGGATGGAGTTCGCTCTATTGCAGCCGATGCAGTCATCATCAAATCATTGGGAGAAACCTGGTTTCAGCTCGATAATGCAAGCCTCAATCTGGCTCAAGCCGTTATCCAGCGCAACTTACATCCCCTGATCTGGGATCCAGCGATGCAATGGCTACTTACCTTGCCTGCATGGCTGATTGCCGGTCTTGTTGGTTTGCTGCTGATCTTTCTGGGCCGCAAGCGCCGTCCTAAGGTGGTGACGCTGTAATATCAGCCACCTCGCGTATCCCGCATCTCAAAAAGACAGCTTCGTCCCCGTCCGTATGATTCTAAGCCAAGGAGTGCGCCATGTTTGGATTTGAACGCAAGAAAAGTGTCATGCCCACCAAAGACACTGCCTTACCCGGCCGGGCCGATGCGATACCAACCGCCACAACCCATTTTGTCTTTGGTAATCCGCTTAAAGGTGAGCTTCCAAACGGCTATGAAACGGCCATGTTCGGGCTTGGCTGCTTTTGGGGAGCCGAGCGCTTGTTCTGGCAGCTTGATGGCGTCTATCTGACCGCTGTGGGCTATAGCGCGGGTTTTACGCCCAATCCCACCTATGAAGAGGTTTGCACTGGTGGCACCGGCCATAATGAAGTGGTTTGGGTGGCTTATGATCCGATGCAGCTTTCTTATGCCGAATTGCTCGCCTGTTTTTGGGAGAATCACGACCCCACCCAAGGCATGCGTCAGGGCAATGACATGGGGACGCAATATCGCTCTGGTATCTATACCTATTCAAGCGATCAGGAGGCCGAGGCCAAGGAAAGCAAACGCGCCTTTCAGCGGGCGCTGACGCAATCCGGGCTTGGAGACATCACCACCGAAATTTTGCCCGCGAGCCACTTTTATTATGCGGAAGGCTATCATCAGCAATATCTGGCCAAAAATCCTGATGGCTATTGCGGGCTGGGCGGCACAGGCGTGCGCTGTCCCGTGGGCCTGCCGATTGCAGACACCAGCAGCTAGGGTGAGGGCTGAATCAGCCCCCATCTTTTGATCCCGGAATTTTCTAGTTTATCAGCGGCCGCGGCTTGGGCAGGGCATAGAGCACTGAGATAGGCTGGCTTGGTGCCATCTGGCGCGCCGAGGCGGCCTGTGCGCCCATTCCTTTAAGGGGAGCTGCATCCAGAACTGCAGAGCAGGCTGCAGGCAGATCAGCCAGCGTGATTTGCCGCCTTGGCTTTGGTTTCTTGCCCGGTTTTGGTTTGACCGGTTTTTTGGGCTTCCATGGAGCGTCTGACAGCCACCAGGATAGCTCCTTGCCGCATCCGTCTCCTGCAGGAGGAGGCGCCTGATTTTTACAGCCTGCATTATCTGCTGGGCATTTCATCCGCACGTGAAAGTGATAATGGTGCCCATACCATGGGCGAACCTGACGCAGCCATGCCCTGTCTGCCCCTGCCCGATCACAGAGGGCTTTTTTAATGCCTGGATGTACAAAAATTCGAGCCACACCGGGCGTGGAGGCCGCACGCTTGATCAGGCGGAAATGCGCCATAGTGAATTTTTTCTGATCAACAGTTCGGGTGCCTTTTCGCAGCATTGAAATAGCAGAGACCTTTTCGCGCTCCGCTTTGGTAAAGCGGCGCTGGGGCATTGGCCGCAGCCAGATATCTGCATCCAAGCCGATCTGATGGGATGCGTGCCCCGTTAGCATGGGGCCACCCCTAGGCTGAGCCAAATCACCAACAAGCAAGCCATTCCATCCGTCATAGGCTTTTGCATCAATCGCTAATTTCTCGACGAAAGCAACCAGGTTCGGATGACCCCAATTTCTGTTTCGTGACAGGCGCATAGCCTGCCATGCCGGACCATCAATCGACAAGGCCCGGCCACCGGCAAGGCAACCCTTGGCATAGGATCCAATTGCGCGGGCCTGCAGATTTGCCGGAGCTTTCTTGCGCCCAAACAGTTTCTTTGCAGCTGTTTGCGCCATCGGTTCAGTTGGCAGAGCAACAAGGACCATGCAAGCAGCAAGCAACCCCGCCATCAGAGGGCGTATTGACCAAGGGTGTGAGATCTCATCCCTTTTTGAAAAGGTGCGATAGATAAGCCTCATTGATGGATGGCCCCCTTTTGCCGCAATAAAATCATACTTGTGCTCAATCATCCCAACCTTACAGGATTTACCATTTGGCTGGTTTCACAATTTGGTCGCAGGCCCCTTGCTTGTCTTGCGAGCTTATGTATGAGTTGTTAACCATAAGTGCATTTATGCGCTTGCTACACAATAATGAGACGTAAATGCGGTTATTTCTAGCTCCTCTCCTGCTTCTTGTTGCCCTGTCAGGCTGCGCCAGCCTGTCGGAAGATGAATGTACCAATGGTGATTGGTACAAGATGGGCCAGTCTGATGCACTGGAGGGCCGCACGACCGACCGTCTGGCTGACCACGCCAAGGCTTGCCGTCGCTATGGGATCGAGCCAGACAGGCAAGCCTATCTTCAGGGGCGTGATATCGGACTTGGGCAATATTGCACGATAGAAAATGGTTTCCGCGTTGGGCGAGAGGGCTATGGCTATAATCGTATCTGTCCCGTTAGCCGTGAGGCATCTTTCATGTCCGGCTATTCTCGCGGCAAGGAAATCCACCAGATTGAGCTGGATATGGCTTCTGTTGAGCGCGATATGGCCTCCCTTCGGGCAAGCCTTTATGAAAAACCAAGAAAAGAGAAGGACGCCAAGCCGCTTTCCGACACTGATAAAGCCCAAATCCGCAGGGATCTGGCACGCCTTCAGCGCGAATTAAACCGGCTGGAACGTGAACGTGAGCAGGCTCTGGTGTCGGCTGAAACGTTTCTGTCCCTTAATGTGCCCGAAACCTGATTAATCCACTTTCTTTTGCTCAATCGCTCTTTCAAGCTCTTTTTAGTGCAATCATCCGTATATTTACTTGTTATATATGCCAGTCCATTCCTGAAAAGGCCTCTATCTTCAATAGCTTTATGGTAAAAACACTTATAATTCAAAGATAGAGTTCTTAACGAATTCGCTATCTTTTCCTGTTAATTTATTGAAACTAAACCTTTTTTAGAATGCATTAAGACCCTTGCCCTATAGTAACCAGCGGTAGCGAGTGGTAAAGGAACCAGAACGGATGAAGGTTGTTCTAATTGAGCGAGATCCGGAGGATAGCCGTGTGATTCAATTCATGCTTGAATCACGCAAGGAAACTGTCTTTCCCTTTGCCAATGCGACGCAAGCGTGGAACTTCATCGAATCCAATTCCGATATTGACGTCATCATCACCGCGTTAAGTACCGAAGGTATTTCCGGCCTTGAAGTGTGCTGGAATGCACGTGTTTTGGCTGATCAGCGCAAAGGACTTTATGTCATTGCCATGTCCGAGAGTGATGATGCCGAACTTTTGGTTGAGGCATTGGATACAGGTGCAGACGACTTTTTGCAAAAACCACTGCATGAAGAGACCCTGCACGCTCGCATGCGCGTTGCCGAACGCATGATCATGCTGCAAAAACAGCTGGTGCAACTGGCAACGCGGGATCCCATGACCGATCTTTACAATCGCCGCGCCTTTTTCGAACAAGCCAATAAACTGGTACAACAAGCGCGAATGTCACCCAACATTTGTGCCATTATGTTTGATATCGACCATTTCAAAGCCGTGAATGACACATATGGCCATGATGTGGGCGATGAAGTGATCAAAGCCGTAGCTCGCCTTGCCAGCCGTGAAGACGGTATATTGGCGCGCCTTGGCGGGGAAGAATTTGTCTTGCTGACGCATAATCACAGTTTGCTTGAGGCAAGCCGTATGGCTGATCGCCTGCGCAAGGAGATTGCGGCCACCGAAGTCAAGCTCAACAAATCCAGCGTCACCATTACCTCCAGCTTTGGAGTGGCTTTATATCGCGAGGGTGAAACAATCGATGATTTGCTCAAGCGGGCAGATCTGGCTTTGTATAAATCAAAGAATGACGGCCGCAATCGCGTCTCTGCCGAGCGTCCTCGCATGGCCCAAAGCGCCTAAAAACAGCTTTTGCCGGTTTGCCTCATGTCAAGCACCTTAAGGCAATAAAAAAGGCCTGAGCAATTCCCAAGCCTTTCTTTTTTCATCTGTATCAACCGTTCCTAGCTGTCCATTTTCAGGGCAGCGATGAAGGCTTCTTGCGGGATTTCCACCTTACCGAACTGGCGCATTTTCTTCTTACCCGCTTTCTGCTTGTCCAGAAGTTTGCGCTTACGGGTGGCATCACCGCCATAACATTTGGCCGTCACATCCTTACGCATGGCCGAGATGGTCTCACGGGCAATTACGCGCCCGCCCAGAGCCGCCTGAATGGGGATTTTGAACATGTGACGAGGGATCAGATCCTTGAGCTTTTCGCACATGGAGCGGCCACGGCTTTCGGCCTGAGAGCGATGAACCAGAATGGATAGCGCATCCACCGGCTCGTCATTGACCAGAATGGACATTTTCACCAGATCGCCTGCGCGATAGTCCGCCAGCTGATAATCGAAGCTAGCATAGCCCTTGGAGATGGATTTGAGGCGATCATAGAAGTCAAACACCACCTCGTTGAGCGGCAGGTCATATTGCACCATGGCACGGGAGCCGACATAGCTGAGATCGGTCTGAATGCCGCGGCGCTCCTGACAGAGCTTGAGGATCGCGCCCAGATAGTCATCCGGTGTCATGATGGAGGCCTTGATCCAAGGCTCACGGATTTCCTTGATCTTGACCACATCAGGCATGTCGGCTGGATTGTGCAGTGTAATCTCCTCACCATTTGTCATTTCCATTTCATAGACCACGCTTGGCGCAGTGGCGATGAGATCGAGGTTGAACTCGCGAGAGAGGCGTTCCTGAATAATCTCCAGGTGCAACAGGCCAAGGAAGCCGCAGCGGAAGCCAAAGCCAAGGGCGGCAGATGTTTCCATCTCATAAGAGAAGCTGGCATCATTGAGCCGCAATTTGCCCATGGCAGCGCGCAGATCTTCAAAATCATTAGCGTCAACCGGGAAAAGACCGCAGAACACCACTGGCTGAGCAGGACGGAAGCCTTCAAGTGGTGCCTCACACTGCTTCTTTTCATGGGTGATGGTATCACCAACGCGGGTGTCCGCCACTTCCTTGATGGAGGCGATCAAAAAGCCCACTTCACCGGGGCCAAGATCGGCTTTGTCCACCATTTTGGGCGTAAAGGTGCCGATGCGATCCACATCATAGGTGGCATTGGTGCCAAGCATGCGGATCTTGTCGCCCTTTTTCAAAGACCCGTCGACAATACGCACAATCACGACCACACCGAGATAGGTGTCGTAATAGGAATCAACCAGCATCGCTTTCAGCGGTGCCTCGCTGTCCCCTTCAGGAGCAGGCAGACGAGTGACAATGGCTTCAAGGGTTTCCTTGATGCCGATGCCCGACTTGGCACTGGCTTCAATGGCATCTGATGCGTCAATGCCGATCACATCTTCAATCTGATCCCGCACCCGCTCCGGCTCAGCCGCAGGCAGGTCGATCTTATTGAGGACCGGTACGATCTCATGATCATTTTCAATGGCCTGATAGACATTGGCCAAGGTCTGGGCCTCTACCCCTTGCGAGGCATCCACCACCAGCAGCGAGCCTTCACAAGCTGCAAGAGAGCGGCTGACCTCATAGGCAAAGTCAACATGGCCCGGAGTATCCATGAGATTGAGGGTGTAGGTTTCCCCGTCATCGGCCTGATAGCTCAGCGAGACGGTTTGCGCCTTGATGGTGATGCCGCGTTCCTGCTCGATTTCCATATTATCGAGCACCTGATCGGACATTTCGCGATCGCTCAAGCCGCCGGTATATTGAATAAGCCGGTCGGCGAGCGTGGACTTACCATGATCGATATGCGCGATGATGGAAAAGTTGCGGATTTTATCGAAGCTTTGTTTGGTCATGGTTGCGCTTATACTCCAACCTTTGCGTTTCAGACCAGTTTCTTTTTCAGCCTATCTCATACCGCGGGCCAATTATCCAGCATGAAACGCATCCCGCAGGGTAAAAAAGAGGTGCTTGGAGCCTTTCACCAACTTTGGCGGCTTCAAACCCGCCAAAAATGAGAAAACCCGGCCTCAAAGGCCGGGTTCTTATATTCGATCTTATCTCGCCCAGCCTGTTTCTTTTTCAGACAGGCAAAATGAGACTATTTCATTGCCAAAGCCATTTTGCGAGTGCGCAGGGCTTCGCCTTCGGAGATAGAGATATAATCCGATGCCTTTTGGCGGAAATCAATAAAGCTTTTATAGATATCACCGGCCAGAGGGGAGCTATCGGCAATTTCCTTGGTGACGATGGCTGATTCCTTGGCAAGTGCCATGGTCACTTCATCGGGCAGAGATTTCAGCTGCACCCCTTCTTTGGCCAGAAGCGGTCCAAGGGACATCATATTGTGATAGGCAAAGTCCGCAATGGTCTCCATGGCCGTGGCGCGAGCAGCTTCACGCACGATAACCTGCAGATCATCTGGCAAAGCTTCCATCTTTTCTTTATTGACGATCACTTCCAAAGCAGGGCCAAGCTCATGGAAGGCAGGCATGTAGTAATTCTTGACCACCTTATAAAGGCCAAAGGCGAGGTCATTCCATGGGCCAACCCATTCGGCGGCATCAATGGTGCCAGACTGAAGCGCGGAGAAGATATCGGTTGGCGGCAGCATCACCACAGATGCTCCAAGGCGGCGCAGAACTTCTCCGCCAAGGCCAGCAATCCGCATTTTCAGGCCTTTAAGATCGTCAAGAGTATTGAGTTCCTTGGAGAACCAACCACCAGCCTGAGTGCCGGAAGAGCCTGCATACATGGGCAGCACGCCAAAGGGCTCATAGGCTTTTTCCCATAACTCCTGACCGCCACCGAAATTAAGCCAGGCGGCATGTTCCACCTGTGTCAGGCCGAAAGGCACGCCGGTGAAGAAATGAAAGCTTTTATCCTTGCCTTGCCAATAATAAGGCGTGGCATGGCCCATATCAGCTGCCCCGCGCGAGACTGCGTCAAACACTTCAAGCGGCGGCACCAGTTCGCCCGCCCCAAAGACCTTTACGGTCAGGCGACCACCTGACATCTGGGTGATCCGCTCGGCGCATCTCACACCATTGACGCCCACGCCGGGCACCTGCTTTGGCCATGACATGGCCATCTTCCAGGTGATGTGATTGTCAGCTTTTACAATAGCGGGAGCCGCAAGAGTGGCCACGCCACCGGTTGCCAGTCCGGTCAAGACTGAACGGCGATCGATAGAACCAGCTTTACGCATGTGATCAAGTCCTTGAGGGTTTTTAGGTGGGACATTTTATGGCACGGATGCTTGCATGGATGCATCAAATTCGCAAGAGGTCATTCTTTCGCAGCATCTTATGCTTCACACCTTCTTGTCTTTCCCCGATCATTTGCCTGCTGCCCCTTAAAGAGCGATAGAAAAACAAAAAAACCGATGGCATAAAACCATCGAGGCTGTCTTTTAAGAAATGCTTCAAGCCCACTCTTAACCCTTGGGCCATATGCGCCTGATCAGGCTGCCTTTACCTGATTGAGGAAGCGCGAGACCACTTGCTCGAGCACAGATGATTTATCAACGAGTTCTGAGGCGGATGTTTCAACCCGGCCTGAGGCCTTGGTTGCAGTGCCGACCGTGCCGCGCACCCCTTCCACATTTTCTGCCAGCACCGCGGTTTGTTCGGCAGCCGAAGAAATAGAGCCGGATATCTCATAAGTTGCCTTGGCTTCTTCATCCACGGCAACAGCCACTGCATCAAGCGATGTTTCGATTTTGGCGATCACATGTTTGACCTCTTCAATTTCCGTTGCAGCACCAGACGTCATGGTCTGTACCGCGTGGATTTCGGAGGCAATTTCCTCGGACATTTTTGAGGTTTGCTCGGCAAGGTTTTTGACTTCGCTTGCCACTACCGCAAATCCGCGTCCGGCATCACCAGCTCTTGCCGCTTCAATCGTTGCATTCAGCGCCAGCAAATTGGTTTGATCTGCCACATCATTGATGAGATCGGAGATTTTGTTAATGGCATCAGCCCGCTCAACCAGTTTGGAAATGGATTGAACCGCCTGATCTGCTGTTGTTGTGGCTTGTGTCGTCACGGATTGCGACCCGCTGATTTGTGAGCGAATTTCCTCGATATAGCCGGTCAGGCGCTCGGTTGCCGCTGCAACATTGGAGACATTGCCAGAGGCATCTTGGGAGGCAAGATTAACCGTCTCGGCCCGGTTTTGAGTTTGCTCTGCCAATTGCGACATATCAGCTGCCGTATGATGCAAGGCTTTACTGGAAGAGCGCACAGAGGCGACGATATCCTCTATCTGGTTTTCAAAGTCCTGCGTGCATTCGGCCAGATGAACCTGCCGCTGACGCTGCTGCTCTGTTAGCTGTTTTTGCTGCTCCAAAAGGGATGAGGTTTCGTTCTGGGCCTGATCTGCTTGAGACATCGCTTGCTGAATGTTAGAAATGCCCTTTTTCAAGATAAAGGCCAAGGCCATCAGAACTGTAATCTGAGGGGCTGAAATGACGGTGTGCAGAATAACACGTCCAAAATCTGCCCCCGTTGGGAATAAGGCAACAGGAGCAAGAAAGTTAAGCCCCACATGATGCAAGCCAATCATTGCGCCATAAAGAAAGATGGGGCGCCAATCAAACCAGCCAGTTAGAACAGCCACCGCACCAAAGAAATACATTTGGGTATCAATCTGCCATGGATCGCCCCGCATACCGTAAACCATCAATCCAACAAGAATAGCCATTGCCGCAGCTGACGACAGGCGCGTTGGCAGGCGTGGACCGCTGGATACCCATAGCCCGGTTGATATGGCCATGGTGGCAAAAGCAGTCAGCCCAACCCATACCCATTGATCACCGCGATAGAGCTCAATCCCTACTGCAATAAAGGCATTAAGCCAGAGGAAACCGAAGAGGAATCTGGCATAGATCCGTTGGAAGAGTTCCAGTTTTTGCATTGTGAGCATCCAATCCTGAGCCCAATATGCCTAAATGCATATTAGCTCTTGCCCTGATCAGGAATAATTTCACTTACCCTAACGGTAGGAAGCAGGCTTTAAGAAGCGGTAAACTATCAAAGGGAAAAGCCAAGCAAACCGGCTCTTTCTACTCACTAGTACGTAGCGCTGATGCAAGTTATGGACTGTTTTTTCTAATCGCCTTCATTTTTTCACCTCGTGTTTATGGAGGCAAGCTCTCAAATAGGCTGGAAAACATCTCTAAATCTGCAATGAATTGGCCTTATAAAGAGGGCAAGACCTCGCATCACGCAGCAAAACGGCTTATAGTCTGCAAAATTTTCTCGGGAATCGGTTACCATTTTTGGAGAATTCTACCGTGCCGCGCAAAAGCTCAAAGCTTGATCGAATTGATCTACGCATTCTGGATGAATTGCAGAAAAATGCCCGGATTACTAATAAAGCACTTTCAGAGCGGGTTGGTCTATCTCCCAGCCCTTGCTTGCAGCGCGTTAAACGGCTTGAAGATATCGGCCTGATTACCGGCTATTTGGGGCTGGTTGATCTCGATCTGTTTTGCCGCCATGTCACGATTATGGCCACCATTACCATTCGCGACCATGATCACAGCATTTTTTCAACGTTTGAAGAGGCTATTGCCAAACTGCCTGATGTGGTTGAATGCCTCAAATTAAGTGGCTCTTTTGATTATCTGGTGCGCTTTGTTTGCTCCGATATTCAGCGTTATCACACCGTGACAGAAGATTTGCTTTCTCACGTTGGCGGTAAATTGCAGATTGCAAGTCATGTGGTTCTGGATCAAACCAAGCAGAATAGAGGTGTGCCGCTCAATGATCTGCTCCATGGTTGATATGCCCGCTCCAGCTTCACCTTTCCCTTGCGGCATCCGTCTTTGAAACCTGACTCTTTTTTTCAGATTTGATTTTGGTCATTCTCACGCGCTTTAAATCTGATTAGTTTTCGAGATTGCAAGTCATTTTCAATTGCAGACTTTGCTGAAAAGCATCTCGGACCAGGAGTTCACTTCAGTGATAACCACATTACGCGATTTAGCCGTCGGCGATCAGGGCCGGGTTACCGGTCTGGATGTTGCCAATTGCGCCCATCGGGAGAAATTGATGTCCATGGGACTGACGCGCGGTGCCCATCTGACTGTCAAGCGTGTGGCTCCTCTGGGTGACCCGGTCGAGATTCGCTTGCGCGGATTTGCCCTTACCCTGCGCCGAGCCGATGCCCACGGCATCAAAATTGAAAAACTCGGCGATTGATCCGGTTTCATGTCCAACAGCCCAAAGCCTTTGCATTATATTGCCGTTGCGGGAAACCCCAATTGCGGCAAGACCACCCTGTTCAATGCCTTGACCGGCGACCGCCAGAAGGTTGGCAATTGGTCCGGGGTGACGGTTGATCGCAAAGAGGGCAGCTATGATTATAATGGCCAGAGCTATGTTCTGGTGGATTTGCCCGGCACCTATTCCCTCTCCATTACCGATGCGACCGCGCTTGATGAGACCATAGCCCGCTCTTACATCCTGTCGGGAAAAGCAGATATTGTGGTCAATGTGGTTGATGCCTCCAACCTTGAGCGCAATCTCTATCTCACCACACAATTGCTGGAAATGGGCGTGCCTATGATGCTGGTCCTGACCATGATGGACACAGCACAAAACCGGGGTATGAGCATTGACAGCAATCAGTTGCAATCAGAGCTTGGCATTCCGGTCATTACCCTGCCGCACGGGGTGAAAGACAATCTTGATTTTTTAAAGGCGGCCATTGCCGAGGCCTGCAGCACTCATCCGGTAAGCCATGTAGATTTGCCCTATGCGGATGGTGTGCGCACAGCTATTGCCCAGCTGGAGCCGATCCTCTCCCCCATTGCCAAGGCCAATAATGTCCCCACGCACTGGCTTGCCATCAAGGCCCTGTCGGAAGATAGTGAGGCACTCTCCTATCTTGACGCGAAGGCACAGCAAGCGCTCGACGATAGTCTTGGCCAAATCCAGCGCACAGAAGGGGATGATGCAGATTTGCTCATTGCCGATGGCCGCTATTCCTTTGCCAATATGCTGGCCGCCCGGACCATCAGCTATAAAGGGCGCATCTCCAAAAGCTGGACAGAGCATATTGATGCACTGGTTCTCAATCGTCTTGCAGGCATTCCGATCTTTTTGGGCATCATGTATTTGATGTTCTTGTTCACCATCAATCTGGCCGGTGTCTTTATCGACTTTTTTGATCAGGCCGCCGGTGCCCTATTGGTGGATGGGCCTGCCCTGTGGCTTGCCAACCAATCCATGCCAGACTGGTTCATCGCACTTGTACCCAAGGGCATTGGGGTGGGCATCCAGACCGTTGCGACCTTTATTCCCGTTGTCGCTTTTCTCTTCTTCTTCCTCACCATTTTGGAAGATAGCGGTTATATGTCCCGTGCAGCCTTTGTGATGGACCGGGCCATGTCAGCACTTGGCCTGCCGGGCAAGAGCTTTGTGCCCATGCTTCTGGGCTTTGGCTGTACCGTGCCTGCCGTCATGGCAACCCGCACACTTGAGAAGAAGCGCGACCGGCTGATCACCGCGCTGATGGCCCCTTTCATGTCCTGCGGGGCCCGCCTGCCGGTTTATGCTCTATTTGCCGCCGCTTTCTTTCCCGATAGCGGGCAGAATATTGTCTTTCTCCTTTACGGCATTGGCATCCTTTTTGCCATTTTTACCGGTCTCGTGCTCAAGCTTACCTTGTTTCAGGGTGAGGCACTGCCCTTTATCATGGAGCTGCCTCCCTACCACCTACCCGATTTTCGCTCCGTTGTCTCGCGCACGTGGGACCGGGTCAAAACCTTCCTTTTGGAAGCGGGACAAGTCATTGTCATTATTGTGCTGGCGCTTAGCTTTTTAAACTCCATCTCCTTTGATGGCAGCTTTGGCCACGAGAATAGCGACAAATCCGTTCTTGCCAATATCGGCAAGGGGCTAACGCCTATTGTTGAGCCCATGGGGCTGGATGAAGACAATTGGCCCGCGACCGTGGGGCTGTTTACCGGCATCTTTGCCAAGGAAGCTGTCGTTGGGACGCTCAATTCCCTTTATGCCGGACTGGATGCATCTTCCAAGACCGAGGAAGAAGAGGCCTTTGATCTGTCCGCCCAGCTCCTTGCGGCCACTCAGACAATCGAGCAGAATTTTGCCGATATGCTGGGCAGCCTTGCCGACCCGTTGGGCCTTGATATCGGGGATATTTCCTCACATGAGGCCGCAGCCAGTGAGCAGGAGGTTGAGCACAGCACCTTTGGGGCCATGGTGTCGCGCTTTGATGGGCAAATCGGGGCCTTTGCCTATTTGCTGATGATCCTGCTTTACACCCCCTGCGTTGCCGCCCTTGCCGCTCTTAGCCGCGAGGTGGGACGTCAGTGGGCACTGTTTTCGCTCCTCTGGACCACAGCTCTTGCCTATGGCACCTCTGTTCTTGTCTATCAGGCTGGCACCTTTGCCTTACATCCGATGCAATCGGGCCTATGGATTGGCGGCATTGTGCTGTCTTGCCTTCTCACCCTTTTTGGCCTGTATCAGGCAGGCCGTAACCCTCGTGATCTGGAAGCTGCCCAGTCCAGCCCTGCGGAGTGACGCCATGATCTTACGTGATTTGATGTCTTATATCACCATGCGAAAGCGGGTCAGTCTTGAAGAGATTGCCCTTCATTTTGCTGCCGACCCATTGGCCATACGGGGCATGCTGGAGAAATTGGAGACCAAGGGGAAGGTGCGCTCCTTGCCGGTTGCAGAATGCTCATCCAATTGCTGCCTGTGCGACATAGACAAATGCGCCCCGTCAATCTGGGAGCCTGTTCCCAAGGCCTAGGGTCAGGACTCCAATCACTTCCGCCTGATCAGAGACAATCGGGCCTGATGTCCTGCCCGCTTTCCCAATCCAGCACTTTAAGCTCTGGCCAAAGCCTGATCATGCGGGCCGCTTTTTCGCGATAGTGACGCACATTGCTAGGAAGAGCCTTACAGGGGCGAATGGTTAGCGAGAAAATATCCTCCAGCCCGAAGGGGGCTGCATAGGAGAGGCTCTCATCCTCTTCAAGCCGCACAGCAACCGCATGGGTGGTGCACATATAATAATTGAGGCTGTCATCCGTATGTTTCAGTTTGGGATAAGGATGGCCAAACCGCTCCTCATACCATAGATGCACGCGGGCCTGATTGCGCACTTCCAGACGGCCTTGAAAGTGTGGCAATGCAGCATCGACCCGTTTGATAATCTTGTCTTCTGCTTCATAAGATAGATCGTGATCATCAAAATAGGCGATATCAAAATCCTTGATGCCATGGCCTTGGGGCTTGCCGGTCAGGCAGTTCCAGACCGTTTGATAGATTGCGCCAGAGACAAGACGCCAATCTGGCAGGTTCAGATCCCGCAAGGTGGTCAGAATCTCCATCAGATCCGGGTCTTCCAAAACAAATCGCGTGAGCAGAAATCCGCACTCGTCTTCCTGCAATGTATTTTGGGGATTTTTTGCAACCAGATTTGGCGATTCCATGATAAGACCTTCACTCAGATCGCAGATTGTAATTTGATGGCTACGGCGATTATAGTAAGGCTAAAGAACCTAAAGCTTTTCAAACAAATTAAAAAGAGGCGTTACTACGCAATAATTCAATAAGGCAAAATATATGGGAATTGATTGGCTGAACATTGCTGAGAAGTGTTTTGAAATCTCAGAGCAGAAAAATTTACACGTTGCAGACCTAGCTAACTTGGCGGTTCAGAATAGATTATCCGCACCTGAATATGATCAGGAAGTTCTCAAGTCCGGCTTCAGTTCCGCTCTTAGTCGCAATGTTAGTTCAAAACACCCTCGCTTTAGAAAAGTCTCAACTGGCAAAAAGAATGCAAAAGGCAAAACACAATATAAACGTGGAGTTTATAGTCTAAAAAAAATAAAAACTAGTCTTGCTGATCCTCAGCTGATCGAAGATCAGCAGACAACAAATAAGGACTTTATCGGAAAAGCTGGTGAATTCTCTGTAATGGCAGAGTTACTTTTTCGAGGATTTAATGCTTCGTTTATGACCGTCGACGATGGAATAGACGTTGTAGCTTCAAAGGACGGACACTATTTCCATATTCAAGTTAAAACTTCTACACAGCGATCAAATGGAAGTTTTCAATGTACGATTAGGAAAAATTCATTCAACAAACACGACAATAGAAATACATTTTACGTTCTAGTACTTAGATATTTCAAAAAGCATCAACCCTATCTCGATTATGTAATTCTATCATCCAGCCAAATTGATAATTTTGTTTCAAATGGAACGATTAATTCTAACAATACTATTAGTTTCAATATGCATTTTGAAAAAGACAAACTGCTACTTGGTCGCTTGCGGACAGATCTCTCATTTTTCCTTAATCGTTTCGACAGGATAAAGTAGAGCAATTGCTCCTCAACTATCTTTGCGCATGCCCATAATAGCTCTGTTTTAATTTGCCTCTCTGGCTTACCCCAAAGCAAAAGAGCACGGCCCGCAAGGGCCATGCTCTTTTTGTGTGAGACGATTTAGTCAGGCCGGGAAATCCAGCGACTAACCGCGAAGCTCGCCCCCTGTTGCCTTGGCAACAGCTGCGACCACTTTTTGGGAAATCGCTTCGATATCCTCATCCGTCAAGGTCTTGTCTTTGGGCTGCAGGGTTACCTCAAAGGCGACCGATTTCTTGCCCGCTTCCATATGCTCGCCTTCATAAACATCAAACAGGTTGACCCCTGTAATCAGCTTTTTGTCAGCGCCATTGGCTGCGCGCAGAATTGTTGCAGCAGTCACATCCTGATCCACCACAAAGGCAAAGTCGCGGCGCAGTGGCTGCAAATCAGACAGAACCAAAGCCGGTTTGGACTTGGTTGCCTTTTTCTTTGGCGCAGGGATGGCTTCGATGGTGATTTCAAAGGCGCAAATCGGCCCGTCCACTTTAAGCTGATCCAGAATTTTTGGATGCAGCTCACCAAAGGTGCCAATCACATTTTTGGGGCCGAGCTGGATTTTACCCGAGCGGCCCGGATGATACCAATCAGGCCCACCAGAGACGATTTGCAGCTTGGAGCTATCCATGCCCATGGCTTCCAGAGCGGCCATGGCATCGGCGCGCACGTCAAACACATCTGCAGGCTTTGCCGCATCGCGCCAATGGCGTCCAGCGCCTGCAATCTGGGCTGCCCCCCGGCGAATGCCGGTTGCATGGGTGAATTGCTCCTCGGGCTTGTCGCCCAGGAAAATCTGTCCCACTTCAAACAGGGCCAGATCATTAAAGCCGCGATCCACATTGCGCTGGGCTGCCTGCAACAGGCCCGGCAACAAGCTTGGACGCATGTCAGACAGATCAGCCGAGATCGGGTTGATCAAGGTCAGCTCCGGCTTGCCACCACCGAACAGTTCTGCATGGCTGCGCTCGGTAAAGGACCAAGTCACCGCTTCCACCATGCCGCGGGCTGCAAGAGAGCGGCGGGCATTGCGAATGCGGATCTGGCGTGGGGTCAGGGATGGCTTGGTGACAGCATTAAGGCGCGGCAAGGCCACAGGCTTTACCTGATCCACACCGATCACACGGGCCACCTCTTCCACGATATCCGCTTTGCCATGGATATCGGGGCGGAAGGACGGCACTGCCACACGAACATCATCGCCCGCACCAGAAATCCAGAAGCCAAGACGGGTAAGAACTGTCTTGATTTCAATGTCGGATGTCTCCAGCCCGACAAGGCGCTTAACCTCGGACATCGGGAATTCAATGATCTTGTCTTCAACCGGTGCTTCGCCAGCAATGACGATGTTGGATGGCTCACCGCCACACAGATCAAGCACCATCTGAACAGCGGCATATTGACCGGGCACCACAAAGGCCGGATCAACCGTGCGCTCAAAGCGGTAGCGGGCATCGGACTGGATACCAAGCGTGCGACCGGATTTGGCAATGCGAATCGGATCAAACCAGGCGCATTCCACAAAAACGTTGGTAGTCTCTGGCTGGGAGCCAGTGCTTGCGCCGCCCATGATACCGCCAAAGCCGATTGCACCGCTGTCATCGGCGATCACGCAGACATCAGTTGGTACATCATAATCTTTATCGTCAAGGGCGACCAGTTTCTCGCCTTCGCGGCCCATGCGCACATGAATATCGCCGGTCAGTTTATCGGCATCATAAACATGGAGCGGGCGACCGCGGTCATAAGAAATATAGTTGGTAATATCGACCAGCGCATTGATGGGGCGCAGGCCAATCGCACGCAGGCGGGCTTGCATCCAATCAGGGCTTGGGCCGTTTTTAACACCCTTGATATAGACACCGGTAAAGATCGGACAGGGACTGGTATCCCCGTCTTCAAATTTCAGCTCGACGCCGACCGGGCTGTCAAACGTGCCTGCAATGGCCGCAGGTGTCTTTTCTTTCAAAGTGCCAAGACCGGCACCGGCCAGATCGCGGGCCACGCCATAAACGCCCAGTGCATCACCACGGTTTGGCGTGATGGCGATATCGATCACCGGATCATCCAGCCCCAGAATAGGCGCAAATGGCTCACCGATTGGCGCGTCTTCCGGCAATTCCATGATGCCATTATGCTCGTCCGAGAGGCCCATTTCGCGCTCGGAGCACATCATGCCGTTGGATTCGACACCGCGAATTTTGGTTGGCTTTAGTTTCATGCCATTGGTTGGAATGACAGATCCATTTTGCGCCAAAACAACCTTAAGGCCAGCGCGGGCATTAGGGGCACCGCAGACAATTTGCAGTACTTCAGAGCCGGTATTGACCTTGCAAACACGCAGGCGATCAGCATCAGGATGCTGCTCGGCCTCTTCCACATAGGCAACAGTGAAATCCTTGAGGATTTCGGCCTGATCAATCACCTCTTCAACCTCAAGGCCGATGATGGTGAGCTTTTCGAGAATTTCCTCAAGGCTTGCGTCAGTCTCAAGATAATCCTTCAGCCAGGACAGGGTAAATTTCATGAGGACAGCCCTCCAACAAGGCCAGGAATATCAAGCGGTGCAAAGCCATAATGATCGAGCCAGCGTTTGTCGCCGTTAAAGAAGGCGCGCAGATCCGGCATGCCATATTTCAGCATGGCCAGACGGTCGATGCCCATGCCCCATGCAAAGCCGGTATATTTGTCCGGATCAAGATCGCAATTGCGCAGCACATTTGGATGCACCATGCCGCAGCCCAAAATCTCCAGCCAGTCATCACCCTCGCCGATGCGCAGCTCGTTACCAACGCGCTGGCAGCCGATATCGACTTCCATGCTTGGCTCGGTGAAGGGGAAGTGCGAGGCGCGGAAGCGCATCTTGATGTCATCCACTTCAAAGAAGGCCTTGCAGAACTCTTCCAAAACCCATTTCAGGTGACCCATATGGGCCCCTTCCTCAATCACCAGACCCTCGACCTGATGGAACATGGGGGTGTGGGTCTGATCGGAATCACAGCGATAGGTCCGGCCCGGACAGATGACCCGGATGGGGGGCTCCTGACTGGTCATGGTGCGGATCTGTACCGGCGAGGTATGCGTGCGCAGCACCATCTGGCTGCCATCTTCCTTTTGCGGCAGGAAGAAGGTGTCATGTTCAAGGCGTGCTGGATGATCGGGGGGGAAGTTCAAAGCCGTAAAGTTATAAAAATCAGTCTCGATGTCCGGACCTTCGGCTACGGCAAAGCCCATATCGGCAAAAATAGCTGTCAGCTCTTCAGTGACCTGCGCGATAGGATGCACGCGCCCTTCCAAAGCACCGCCCAGACGGGTTGGCAGGGTCACATCGACCCGCTCGCTTAGAAGGCGGGCATTGAGGGCTTCCTCTTTCAGCACATCCTTGCGGCTTGCTATCACATCTGCGACACGGCTTTTAAGACCATTGAGCGCCGGACCCATTTCCTTGCGCTCTTCAGGGGTCATTTTGCCCAGGGTTTTCATCAATTCAGAGATTTTGCCCTTTTTGCCAAGCGCTGCGACGCGGACTTCTTCCAAAGCCGCTTCATCACCCGCACTGGCCACATTGGCAAGGATCTCTTGTTCCAGACTATTGAGTTCCGACATAACACATTCCGATAAGGACTGAGGCACCGGGCTTGATGCCCGGCCAATGGATCATATTGTTTGCGGTTTTAGCAGATTGGGCAGGACATACCAGCGTCTTTTCGGCCCAACGGGCCGCAAAGGGGCCAAATTGCAAACAAAAAAACCCGCATCGACTGGCGACGCGGGTTTTTAAACACTGAAACCGAAATCGCGAGGCGATTTAAGCGGCAGACTTGGCCTTTTCAACCAAAGCACCAAAGGCTTCTGGCTGATGGATAGCCATGTCAGACAGAACCTTACGGTCAATCTCGATACCAGCCTTGTTCAGACCGTCGATGAAACGACCATAGGTCAAGCCCTGCTCGCGAACAGCTGCGTTAATACGCTGGATCCACAGAGAACGGAAATTCCGCTTCCGGGTCTTACGGTCGCGATAAGCGTACTGACCGGCTTTTTCAACCGCCTGTTTGGCTACACGGATTGTGCTCTTACGACGGCCATAATAACCTTTGGCAGCCTTGAGAACTTTTTTGTGACGGGCGTGGGCGGTTACACCGCGTTTTACACGTGACATATCAGATACTCCTAGAAAGAATGCGCTCAGTTCTTATGCGTAAGGCAGGAACTGTTTGACGATTTTGGCATCCTGGTCTTTGAGTGTGGTCGTACCACGAGCAGAACGGATGAATTTGGTTGTGCGCTTGATCATGCCGTGGCGCTTGCCTGCCTGACCTGCACGAACTTTACCGGTGCCGGTAAGTTTAAAGCGCTTTTTAGCGCCGGATTTTGTCTTCAGCTTGGGCATTTTGCTCTCCTGAATCCAACTGGATTTGTTTCTTCTACTGCTCGAGGCTTGATCCAATCCCCTGATTGAGGGTCATTCATCAAGTCCCGGACTGAGCATTCTGACTCACCACGGCATGCCCTTACACAAAGCCGGATGAGCCGAGACTGGCGGGTTATAGCGAGAGGCGCTTTGACAATCAAGAGCAAAAGGCGAAGAATCTTGCCCTTAATCATGCAAAAACCCGAGTCTATGCCCGGGTTTTCAAACTTGTCAGAAAGCCAAATGCCGATTTTATGATTTTGGTGCCAAAATCATGATCATCTGGCGGCCTTCCAATTTGGGCTCCAGCTCAACCTTGGTGCGATCGACCAGTTCAGCTTTTACCTTTTGCAGCAATTCCATGCCCAGATTCTGGTGGGCCATTTCACGGCCGCGGAACCGCAAGGTGAATTTGACCTTATCGCCGCTATCAAGAAAACGGTTGGCGTTGCGCAATTTGACTTCATAGTCATGGGTGTCGATGTTAGGACGCATTTTTACTTCCTTCACATCAACAACTTTTTGCTTTTTGCGCGCTTCAGCCGCTTTCTTCTGGGCCTGATATTTATACCGGCCATAATCCATGATCTTGCAGACCGGTGGCTTCGCATTTGGAGAGATCTCTACGAGATCCAGACCTGCCTCTTGAGCCATATCCAGCGCTTGTCTGGTTGGTGTCTCACCATGGTTGGTTCCCTCATCATCGATGAGCTGAACTGTGTCTACACGGATTTGATTGTTTGTGCGCGGTCCCGTTTCCCGGGTTGGCTGCGCTCGATACGGACGGCGAATGGTCGTAATCTCCTAAATAATTGTCGAAAAGGTTCGAGTTCCCTACATATGCCCCAGAGGACGCCTGCTTGCAAGCCCCTGTCTGATACCCATAGGCCACAAGTCTTGAGAAATCCTTGTTCTATCAACAAGTCCTCGCCGGTTTATGTCGCTATATCGGGCAATCTACTTAACTCTAGCCCTTACCCGCCAAGTCAGTGCCCAATAATTGATCATAAATGGCAAGAGTTTGCTGCCCCATGGAGGAAAGCGAGAAGCAATTCTCAACCCGCGCACGGGCAATGGGCTTCATTGCCTCCGTTTCCGCAGCCGGTTTTGCCAGCATCTGGGCAATGGTTGCTTGCCAGCCTGCGCCATTCCCATGGGGGATGACTTTGCCGATCCAGCCTGCTTCCCCAACCCCATCAGGGCAAGCGGTTACTTCAGGCTGTGCGCCTAGGTCTCCCACCAGCACCGGCACGCCCATCGCAAGGCTCTCTGCTGCCGAGCGCCCAAAAGTCTCGGCATCTTGGGAGGGCACGATTGTCAGATCAGCGACGCTATAAGCTGCAGGCATATCGGAACAATGCCCCACTCGCTTGACGCAAGAGGCAAGATCATGCTGCGCTATAAGCCCATCAAGCTCGGCAACATAGCTTTCGCGTCCCTGATCATCGCCGATCAGAACAAGCTGGAAAGACAGACCCTGCTGCTTCAGAGCCCCCATAATGGGCAGGATGAAACTTTGGCCTTTCCAGCGGGTAAGGCGAGAGGGCAGCAGAAGGAGCGGGCGATCATCTACCCCCCACTGAGCCAGAAGCGCTTGCTTGCGCTCGGGTACTATCCTTTGCGGATCAAAGGCCTTCATATCAATGCCGCGATAGACGACGGTCAGTCGCTCTCTAGCGTCGGGGTTCCGGCCTGCAACCAGATCTTGGGTATAGCGCGAATTGGCAATGACCACATCTCCCTTGGCCATCACCGAATTATAAAAGGCCTTGATCCGCCCCTTTTGGCTGTAAGCCCCGTGATAGGTGGTCACAAACGGCACACCGGCACGGCGCGCTGCAAGATAGGCCGACCATGCAGGAGCGCGCGAGCGGGCGTGGACCAGATCCACCCCCTGCTTGCGGATCATTTGCTCAATCACCCGTACATTTGAAAACAAAATCTTGAAAGGGTTTTTCGTGCGCCCCTCAAAGGGCAGTAATTTGCCACCCATTTCCTCAAGCTGTGTCGTAAGGCGTCCACTTTCGGCAGCTACCAGAGCACGCCCCCCTGCCGATATCAGGCTTTGCGCAATATCCACTGTTCCGCGCTCCACCCCACCGGAATCCAGCCAAGGGAGAACTTGCAATATGGTTGGGGCTTTTTTCATGCTACATGCCTTAACAAAGGAGCGACTCACATTCAGGGGTCCATAACCCAAACTCTTTTGGTGCCTTTAGTGTCTTAATCGCAAGATACGGAAGAAGAGGCGCACCAATCATGTATGGAGACATAGAATGACTGCCAATCAGATGCAAACCCTCGTTGTTGGTGATCGGGATATCAAGGTCAAACAACGCCCGGCAAACAAGGCGGGTAGCACCGGTATATTCTGGATGGGGGGCTATAAGTCTGATATGGAAGGCTCCAAGGTGCTGGCGCTGGATGAATGGGCAGAGAAAACAGGCAATAGCTGCACCCGCTATGATTATTCCGGCCATGGCGTGTCTGGCGGGGCCTTTACCGATGGCACCATTTCCAAATGGCTGGAGGAAAGCCTTGCAGTCTTTGAAGAAAAGACCGAAGGCAAGCAACTTGTCATCGGCTCTTCCATGGGCGGCTGGCTGGCCTTGCTGCTCACTTGTGCTCATATCGCCAAGGTTGGGGTGGAGAAGAGCCGGATTTCAGGCCTTATCCTGATTGCCCCTGCTATCGATATGACCAAGGAGCTGATGTGGGATAAGTTTGACGAAACCATCCGCCAGACCCTTCAAGAAACCGGTATTTACGAACAGCCAAGCGACTATGACGAGCCATACCAGATTACCCGCGCCCTGATCGAAGATGGCAAATCCCACCTCTTTGGTGATCAACTTATTGAAACCGGCTGCCCTGTTCATATTCTGCAAGGGGTGCTGGATGATGCTGTGCCATGGCAAATGGCCGTTGACCTTGTCTCGCGCCTCGCCCGTGACGATGTGCGCCTTACTCTTGTTAAAGACGGTGATCACCGCCTGTCCCGCGACGAAGATCTAGCCCGCCTCATTCAGACGGTTGAGGAGATGGTTTAGAAGGCAACTGGTTTGCTATTCCAAATGGAATGTGAACCAGAGCAACCCCACTTACATCTTTCGCGAGGTGATCCTTCTGGTCGTCAAAGAACATATGGGGTCGAAAGACTTCCAGAATTCGCCGTTTTTCCATACCGCCGAGGAAAAATGTTTCATCAGGGCTTACTCCCCATTTTTCGAGGGTGGTAATGACCCGTTCATGTGATGGAGCATTCCTTGCGGTAATAATAGCGGTACGCAAACATCGCCGATAGTTTTGATCTTTCGCAGCGAGTTCATCTTCCAATTTTTGTAGCCCAGATATTTTATGAAAAAGCTCTGCCAAAGGACCACCCTTGTGGGGAATATTGACCATTGCCTGCTCATGTTCGTGAAAAGTTGCAAGATCAGTTTGTTTGACAATTTTCTCCGAGCCGTCATCAGCGATCACCCCGTCAAAATCAAAGGCAATTCGCAATTCTCCACTTTTGTCATCAATCACACTGCCGGAAGGTAAAACCAGTCCAGCAGGATGCCCAGAATCGTTTGCATTTTTCACGTCTTTTTCATTTGCCGATAAAAATAGAGAAGCATTAAACGCGGGAATATATTCGTAAGGTGACTTCCCTTCGACAAAAGCTGCGCGGGTAATATCCAGTCCATATTTCTGAATTGACCGGAAGACCCTCTTCCCTGTGGCCGCAGAGTTTTTAGAAAGCAGGATGACTTCGACAGGAGAGCGTTCGCCAAATTTCTTATTCATGTCCAGAAAGCGCTTGATGAAAGGGAATGCGACCCCTTTCTTCAGCACTCTATCAAGATTCTTCTCTTGATATTTTTTGTAGGCTTTCTTTCCCTTTTTGCGAAACACTTTATCTGACTTTGTGAGATCAAATAAAGCGCTCGAAGACACGGCAATTACGAGCTTTTTCTCAATTGGGTAAGGCATAAAATTCCATATTCTACTATTTTAAGATCTATCTATGTAGTTTGAAAAATCATTCAATATCTAGTTCAAAATTGACAAAATCTCTCGACGATCATTTCCAAAGATCAATCTGGCGGGGCGCACCGTTAGGTAATTTCTGCAACTTGAGAAGAGCGGACAAAGCTGGTCATATTCTCTCACATGCTGCAAGGCCCATCTGGATGGATAGGCGAGAGAAGAGGGAGAGCAGATATGGATGCGCAAGAGAAGGTTCAATTTGAAGAGCGGGGCGGTATTGCCATTATCAGCCTGAACCGACCCGCCCAGCGCAATGCGCTGGATGGGGAGACTTCCGACCAATTGCGCGCAGCCATTGACCGTCTTGAGCGGGAAGATCATCTGCGGGTCGGGATTTTGCGCGGCAATGGCCCGGTTTTTTGTGCGGGGCTTGATCTAAACACCATTGCCAACAATCAGGCAGATGAGGTTCTGTTCGGTCCGGACCGCTTTGGCGGACTGGTTAGCCGTACGCGCTCCAAGCCGCTGATTGCAGCGGTTCAAAAGGCTGCGCTTGCTGGCGGATTTGAACTGGCGCTTGCCTGTGATCTGATTGTTGCCAGCAAAGAGGCCATTTTTGGCCTGCCAGAGAGCAAACGCGGCCTTGTTGCAGGCGGTGGCGGCGCTATTCGCATGGCTCAATCCTTGCCCAAAGTGATCGCCAACGAGATTTTGCTGCTGGGCGAGCCTTTTGGCGCGGAAGACGCCAAAAAGATGGGGCTGATCAATCGAGTGGTTGAGGCGGGTGATCTTGAAAAGGCGAGCCTTGATTTGGCTGAGGCCATAACAAAAAATGCGCCGCTTTCCATTCGGGCCAGTCTTGAGCTTTCCCGCTCTTGCTGGGAGGGAAGCGAAGAGGAAAGCTGGCAACTTAATGATCGGCTTCTTAAAAGTCTGATCGATTCAGAAGATGCTGCTGAAGGGGCCGTTGCCTTTAAGGAAAAACGGCCTGCTGTTTGGCAAAATCGGTAGATTGCCGCTTCTGTTCTGCACATTTCCAAGGATCTGAAAAGCATAATTTAATGATTGTTTTCAGCGCCAATCCGGCTCTAAAGTGATGGGTTCTTGACCCAACCATCCATCAAAATTTGAACGGATCGCAAGATGACGGACAATCAGGCTTTTCTCGCCCGCCTTAAGGCCTCTCAGCCGGTAGTATGGATCAATTCCCGCCAAAAGCCGAGCGATCAGGCCTTGCGTGATTGCCATGCCGATCTGGGTCTCGGATTTGAGGATGTCATCAAGGCTTGTGACAATTGGCAGGCCTTGGCACCGCTGCTTGCAAAGATTTTCCCGCAATTAGAAGCGACAGGAGGCCGGATCGATTCGCCCCTTTTGCCTGTCCCTCAACTGCAAAAAGCGCTTGGGCAGAAGGCAAAAGGACAGGAAAACGAACAGATCGGGCATTATCTTCTTAAAGCCGATCATGCCTTGCCTGTTGCGGGATCGGTCAAGGCACGCGGCGGCATTTATGAAGTTTGCATGCATGCCTGGTCTCTTGCCACCGAGCTAGGATTAATGTCCGCTAAAGACGATCCAATCACCCTTGCCGATGAGGCTATCCGGCAGCATTTTTCCAATTATGTGATTGCGGTGGGCAGCACGGGCAATCTGGGCCTTAGTGTTGGCCTTGCAGCCCGCGCGCTCGGCTTCAAAGCTGTGGTACATATGTCATCTGACGCCAAGGCATGGAAGGTCAAGCGGCTTGAGGATAACGGCGTTGAGGTTATCCAGCATGATGCCGATTACGGCAAGGCGGTGGGTGCTGCCCGTATTGCGGCTGCGCCAGATCCAAATATCTATTTTGTCGATGATGAATGCTCGCAATTGCTCTTCTTTGGCTATAGCGCTGCGGCCGTGTCGCTTAAAAAACAACTGGCCGATCAGGGACGGGTCGTGAGCCAAGACCATCCGCTCTTTCTTTATTTGCCTTGTGGTATTGGTGGCGCGCCGGGCGGGGTGGCCTTTGGCGTCAAGTATCTGTTTGGCGATCATGCCCACTGTTTTTTTGTTGAACCGGTAGAGGCCCCTTGTGCTCTTGTTCAATTGATGTCCGGACTTGAAAAGCCGGTCACCGTCTATGATTTTGGCCTTACGAACAAAACCGAAGCCGATGGCATGGCTGTGGCCGAAGTTTCCCATTTTGTGGCAAAGGTGATGGAGCCTATGCTGAGCGGTGTTATCACCGCAAAGGATGAGGATTTGCTGCGCTTTGTGGCGCTTGCTCACGATCATGAGGGGCTCAAACTTGAACCATCAGCCGCTGCCGGACTTGGCTGCCCGCAGGCCCTGTTTGAGAGCCAAGAGGGGCAGGCTTATCTTGCAAAGCATGGATTGAGCGACAACCTTGGCAATGCTCATCACATCATCTGGGCGACGGGCGGCAGCTTGGTGCCGCAAGAGCAATTTGAGCGCTTTCTTGAAAAGGGCCGTGCTTTTCTAGACTGATGTTTGAAGGAAGAGCCTGACCATCAAGCCTGATCCCGGTTGAAGCACAGTTCAGGCCCAACTCAATCCCAGTCGAGTCCCAGTTCTTTTTGAAGCTTTTTGGTCAATTTGCGGCCAATAATCTCGTGTGCTGCATCAATATGAAGGCGGATATCTTCATCCTCCATCGCCGCGGGCGTCTCTAGCTGCACCCATTTGGCGCGGGCAAGATAGGGGGCGGGGATGATGCCCTCTTGTTCGGTTAGAACCTCATAGGCCAGCTCGGAGCATTTAAAGCTGAATTTGGGCGTAATGATCCCGTCAGGGTCCGGCTTTGCATCCTCTCCCCAATTGGAGCAGATGGCAAAAATTTTGCCTCCAACCTTCCAGACCGACGCCCCGCCCCACTGGATGACATGACTTGTGGCCTGCAAGCTGGCGCAATAGCGATCAAACTCATCTCGGGTCATGCCATGTCTCCTTTTTGCTTTTGCGCTCTCGTAAGGAGGAAAATCGCGACAATGTGGTGCATTTTCAAGATTTTACGACGTAGTGAGAGCGCAAGACTGTCCTCGCAGAATGCACAAAATTAATGGGTCCTGACCCTAGCTTGTCCGGTCAGGCAGGCTGATCTGGAAATGGGCGCCGGGCTCACGGTCAAGCAATTCGATGGTGCCGCCATGGGCGCGGACCAGTTCGGCCGAAATGGCAAGCCCCAGTCCTGTTCCCCCTTTGCGAACGGAGCCTTGAAAGGCCTTGAACAGGCTCTTTTTTGCCTGCTCTGGCACGCCGGGGCCGGTGTCGGAGATAATGATATCGGTCTGGTTGCCCGTCTCTTCGGCAAAAATCTCAAGGCGGGAGATAATGCTGTCATCGCCTTCATTTTTCATGACTTGCACGGAATTGCGGCACAGATTGAGCAACACGCGGAACAATTGGCCGGGATCGGCATAGATTTCCAGATCTTGCGGCACCGCATTGGAAAAAGTGATGGAGCCATTATTGGGCAGATCAAGAAAGTCAGACACTTCATTGGCCACGTGATGCAGATTAAGAAGGCGCTTTTCCGGCGGGGCTTCCTGCGCTTTGCCATAAGACAAAACAGCACGGGAATAATCGACCGCCCGATCAAGAGCGCCCATGATTTTCGGCACCACGCGCTGCACCGTCGGGTCATCAAGCATGCTGAGGCGATCAGAGAATAGTTGCGCTGAGGCCAGAATATTGCGCAAATCATGATTGATTTTCGAGACCGCAAGGCCCAGATCTGCCAGCCGTTTCTGCTTGCTCAGGGTTTTTGCAAGGATCATCTCCATATGGGCCAACTGCTCTTCGGTCATGCCGATCTCATCGCGGCGACCCGAGGGTTTGATCACCGTATCCACATCCTCCGGATTGGCCGAAAAACGCTCCATATTGGCCGAGAGACGCACAATAGGCCGTACCAGAAGGCCGCGCAGGGCAATATAGACAAGGGTTGCGGTAATTACCGAAATCACCAAAGACAGCATCAGGATATTGATGGAGAATTGGATCATTGCATTGCGCAAGGCTGTTTCATCAAGCACCAACTCGATAATGCCGTCATTGGATTGGGATTGGCCGAGAACGCGAATGGTGCGTCCCTCGCCCCATAGCAAAGTGTCAAAAGCCGCCATAATGGACTGGGTGGCTGACATGGCACGGATATCATCATCACGGCGGATGGCACCGGGCATGTCCACCATGGCAAGCAATTGTCGCTCTCCCTTGGTGCGAAGCGCAAGGGTCTGGACATTGAGCCGCGCCAGAAGCTCATCTTCCAGCTTTTCATTCATCATGTCCGCAGAGGCTTCGGTATAGACAAGCGCAGCGACTTCCGACAATTCAAGCTTGCGCGTCAGCCAGTCAACCCGGAATTTGGAAATGGAGGGAACGAAGATCAGCACCTCGCTGAGCATGACAAAGAGGATGGTCAATAAAAGCAGCTTTGAGGACAATCCCAACCCTGAGGGAGAGACACGCCTTTTGAGCGCAGACGACACAAAAGCTTTGTCCTCTTCTGCTCCGTTCTCGCCATTGTCCAGAACAGAGCGAGAGAGTGCTTGGGAGGATTGATCCTGACCCAGCCCACTCCCGTGCCCATTCTCTTTATCGCTGGATTTGTTCGCCTGACTATCCTCTTGCATGCTCTCTCATCGCTTGGCTGCGTTTTTATTTTGTCGCAAAACTCGAATCGCTTGCGCCGGTCGGGGCATTTTAAGGCCATTTGCAAGCGGCGAGAAGTCACTCAGATGTTACATTGGCGCCTATTCGTGCACTTTGCTTGCCTTTTCGCTCTTGGCTAAGCGCTTTAAATGCCAATCATATCAGGTTGACCACAGGCTTTTGTGCCTTCCTGTCTGGTCAAGACTGCCATTCGTGCCCATATTGATGCTCTGGTGTCATTGTCCAAAGGCTATTGGGTCACAAAAGCTATTGGATCAAGGGATCACAGCTTATCACGCAAGGAGTTTCCATGGTCGCGCAGACTGATACAGATTATGACTTTTCAGCCTTTGGCGACATTGATGTGTGGATTTTCGATCTTGATAACACGCTCTATCCGCCCTCGACCAATCTGTTCAAACAGATGAATGAGAAAATGAGCGATTATGTGGCCCGGCTTTTGAATATCTCGGAATCTGAAGCCACCAATTTGCGAGAAGGCTATTACAAAGAGCATGGCACCACCTTGCGCGGCTTGATGATCGAGCATGATATTCATCCCGATGATTTTCTGGAATATGTCCATAATATCGATCATAGCTGGGTCAAGCCCGATCCCGCCTTGGCGCGCGCCATCTGTGCCCTGCCGGGCAAACGCTATATCTTTACCAATGGCACCAACAAGCATGCCCTCGCCGTTGCCGAGCGGCTGGGTATTACCGACTATTTCGACGATATTTTCGATATTGTCTGGGCGGATCTTGACCCCAAACCCAACAAGGCTCCTTATGACAAATTGCTAAGCGAGACGGGGCTTAACCCCAAGAAAGCCGCCATGTTTGAAGATCTGGCCCGCAATCTTAAAGTGCCCCATAGCCTTGGCATGCAAACCGTCCTGATGGTCCCCTCCCATACGCAAGCGGTTTTTGAAGGCAGCTGGCAGGCCAAGGGAGCCGAAGCCCCCCATGTCAATTTTGTCTCGGATGATCTGGCAGGCTTCCTCACCGATATGCTGGTGGCAACGGGCCATGAAGAGCGGCTTAATCATTGCGCAATTTGCTAAGCCCCGCCTTGCCCCCAAAACCAGATAAATCCTGATACTTGGGCCGCAAAGACAAACCCGCCCTCTAGTTCTGCCCTGCTATCGATGAAGCGGGGAGACCTGCTCTTTTGGGCAAATTTTCACAGTTTACGTAATATGCCATTGCCTCTTCCCCCCACCTTGCGGCACATTGGTGGGTGAATGATAGAGGCAGCGGCGCCTTTCTTCCTTAGGCAAGTGAGACAGAAAGCCAACTTGCTCTTGAGGGGAGCATCCGCTAGCCCTATCGCATAGTCTTTGGCACCAGCCAGCCCTTGTTGGCTTAACTGGCGGGGCCACCATACATGTTGCACTTCTCTAGGTGCCACTTTTGCCTCAGGAGGACTTGATGGCTTACGAACATATTTTGACCGAGACACGCGGCGGTGTTGGCCTGATCACTCTTAATCGCCCCAAGGCTCTTAATGCGCTTTGCTCGCCTTTGATTGCAGAAGTCTCCGAGGCTCTGGATGGCTATGAGAAAGACGAGAAGATCGGTGCCATCGTCATTACCGGCTCGGAAAAAGCCTTTGCAGCTGGCGCTGACATTAAAGAAATGTCGTCCCTTACCTATATGGATGCCTATCTTGGTGATTTCATCACTCCATGGGATCGCGTCTCGCAAAACCGCAAGCCCATCATTGCCGCTGTTGCCGGTTATGCTCTTGGGGGCGGCTGCGAGCTAGCCATGATGTGCGATTTCATCATTGCCGGTGACAATGCCAAATTCGGCCAGCCTGAAATTACGCTGGGTGTGATGCCCGGTGCCGGTGGTTCCCAGCGCCTGACCCGCTTTGTTGGCAAATCCAAAGCCATGGATATGTGCCTGACCGGCCGCATGATGGATGCCGAGGAAGCCGAGCGCTCCGGTCTGGTCTCTCGGATTGTGCCTGCAGCAGATCTGGTGGATGAAGCACTGAAAGCAGCCCAGAAGATTGCCGACTTCTCCCTGCCGATTGTGATGATGACCAAGGAAAGCGTCAATCGCTCTTATGAGACCACTTTGAATGAAGGTCTGAAATTCGAGCGCCGCCTGTTCCATTCCATGTTTGCGACCGAGGACCAGAAAGAAGGCATGTCTGCCTTTGTCGACAAGCGCAAGCCGCAATTTAAAAACAAATAGGCTTCCCCTCATTACGGTCTGTCTTTTGATTATCAGGCCTTTTGGATGCTCTTTTAAGGCGCAGCTCAGCTGCGCCTTTCTTCGTTGCCCTTGTGCGCTCACCTCCTTTGCGCTTTTTTGCAAATCCAGTTGACGCCAGTGCCCTCTTTCACTATAAGCACGGGCTTGGAGGCGACATGAAAGATTGTCGCCTTTTGTGATCGAAGAATTCATTCGATTTTGCTTGAAACGCAAAGACCCACTTTAAACCCAGAGGTCTTTGCCAGGTATGCTGCTCATCCTCTGGCCCGATCTGTATCGCGTGCTGTTGTGATGTAGCGGTCTTTTAAAAAGGAATAGGCTCACATGGCCAATACAACTTCTGCTAAAAAGGCAACTCGCAAGATTGCCCGTAAAACCGCTATCAACAAAGCTCGCCGCACCCGTGTTCGTGGTTGCCTGCGCAAAGTTGAAGAAGCAATCACTGCTGCAGATCAGGCTGCTGCCTCTGAAGCTCTGCGCGTCGCTCAGTCCGAACTGATGCGCGCCGTTGCCAAAGGCGTATTCCATAAAAATACCGCTTCTCGCAAAATCTCCCGCCTTTCCAAACGAGTTAAGGCACTGGCGGCTTAATTCCTGCCTTTATTTTGCTAAAGCCCGGTCCAGTTTGGTCCGGGCTTTTTTGTGCCCCTTTTTTCGCAAGAAAGGATTGACAGCTTTCCCCTACGGCAGGCCCATCCGCATTTCAACGTAGGTGATAATCTCTTGTTCTCTCTTTGATCTAATTATGGTAAATCCCTTACTTTTCAATGGATTATCCATAAGTCTTTTGAGAAGCTGTTTCACGGCTCTGATTCTCAATCAGGTCAATATTGAAGGGCAAAAAAAAAATCTGCGGTGAGTCACTTGTCAGTTTCCAATGAGGGCTTTTCAGGGAATGTATGGAGTCGCAATATGTTAGGTGAGGTCAAGCAAAAGGTTAAAATATTTTTACCCTTTTGGATCACACGAGAGGGTCAAGAATCTGACCCTCGCTGTGTTGCGTGATTTGGGAAGGCTGTGTATTGTCGAGTTACTGTAAATAGAAGGCTGAGCAACGGATAGCACATTACACGAAGTGCCTATCAAACGTAGAATTCAATCTCTATGTTTATAGATTTCGCAACCATCCGGTCAAGATTATCCGGATATTGACTGTGAGCAGCAGTTCGAAATCTTGGCTCTTTCTATAATTTTGCAGTATCTAAACCAGAAAGCACTTTTGTACTTTCTGTTCTGCTCATAGCAAAGATGTTTGTCAGAATGTAAACAGCGGGCTTTTGCGCTCGTTGTGAGGGTTGTATGTCGGAAGCGATTTTGGATGGATATGCGGGCGATCTCTGTGTTCAGGAGGCCTGGCAGATTTTGGCGCAATATCCGCAAGCCACGCTGATTGATGTAAGAACCCATGCAGAATGGAGTTATGTCGGCCTGCCCGATCTCTCTTCTCTTGGCAAACCTGTTTTGCAAATCGAATGGTTGTCCTATCCTGCCATGCAGGTTCATGCCGATTTTGGGGAACGGCTCTTGGGACAGCTGCTCGGGCACGGTGTCTCCTCAGAGGCCCCCTTGTTGTTTTTGTGTCGCTCCGGCGTGAGAAGCCGAAATGCGGCCATCGTGATGACAGGGTGTTGGGAAGGGCCGTGTTACAATGTTGCTGGCGGCTTTGAAGGCGACCTTGATGACAAGGGTCATAGAGCGAGCATATCGGGCTGGAAAAAAGACGGCCTGCCCTGGCGACAATTTTAATTGAAAACCGAATTGCCGAATTGGGCGGCATCGGGTAAGAGATGCAATCTGGCTATGGCCAAAAGCTTGGGGCGAACCCAACAAGGCCATATGCTGAAATGACAAGAGCTGTTTAAGCGGCTAAGCTTTAAGAAAAGAAAATGACAATGCAGCAGACGGCCACAAAGGGAAGCACAAGTTTAGAGATGGGCATGGCAACTCATCAAGCTTTTCAGGAGGCTGACTCCCCAAAAGAGGAGCCTTCAGTGAAAGTTGGCAAAGAAGAATGGGATCGCGTCAAGACGCGGTTGCGGGCAGAACTGGGCGAAGATGTTTTTTCTAGCTGGTTTGCAAGCGTGGAATTTGAAGACGAGCAAAATGGCCTGGTTATTTTGTCCGTCTCGACCCGTTTTCTAAAATCCTGGATCCAATCCCATTATGGCGAGCGCCTGATGGCGCTGTGGGTTGAAGAATGCGAGCATGTAAGACGCATTGATCTTTTTGTGCGCGGCGCTGTTCGCCCCAAGCCCGCCCCCGCCAAGACAGCCCCTGCAGCCAATCCGCTTGCAGGCAAGGGCGCCGAACTTGGCCGCACTGATGGTGCAGTCCTGTCTTCCGGCTCTGACAATGATGTCTTGGGTGGCTCTCCGCTTGATCCGCGTCTTACATTCGATACCTTTGTGGTTGGTCAGTCCAACACCCTGGCCCATGCTGCGGCCAAACAGGTGGCTCTTGCCCAGCCGGGTCAGCCGGTTTCGTTCAATCCGCTGTTCCTGCATGCCTCTGTTGGCCTTGGCAAAACCCATTTGCTGCAAGCCATTGCGTGGGAAGCCAAGCGCTCCAACCCATCAGCAAAGGTTCTGTATCTAACTGCCGAGCGCTTTATGTATTCCTTTGTGCAGGCGCTCAAGAGCCAGTCGGCCCTTGATTTCAAAGATACCTTGCGCGACATCGACATTTTGTTGATCGACGATTTGCAGTTCCTGCAAGGCAAGAGCATCCAGCAGGAATTCTGCCATACCCTGAATAGCCTGATTGACGGGGCTCGTCAGGTTGTTGTGGCGGCCGACCGTCCTCCGGTCGAGCTGGAAAGCCTTGATGAGCGGGTTCGCTCCCGCCTTGCTGGCGGTCTGGTCAGCGAATTGCAGCCGCTTGAGAAAGAATTGCGCCGCTCCATTTTGGCTGATCGGGCCATGCAGGCGTCTCGCCGCGACCCGACCCTTGCCATTCCTGATATGGTGCTTGACCATGTTGCGGGCATTATCCGCTCCAATGGCCGGGATCTGGACGGGGCTTTCAACCGCCTGATGGCGCATAATCAGCTCACCGGTGCTCCCATTTCCATCGAAATGGCAGAGCAAGCCCTGAAAGATCTGATCCGCTCCAAGGAGCCACGCCGCATTCGCATTGAAGACATCCAGCGTGTTGTCTCCAAGCATTATAATGTGTCCCGCTCGGATCTGCTTTCTTCCCGCCGGACGCGAACCATTGTTCGTCCGCGCCAGATTGCAATGTATTTGTCAAAAATGCTGACACCTCGCTCCTTGCCAGAAATCGGTCGCCGCTTTGGTGGTCGTGACCATACCACAGTTCTGCATGCGGTACGCAAGATTGAGGAACTGGCCGGTGCGGACAACACATTGAGCCAGGAAATCGAAATGCTGAAGCGGGTTATTTCTGAATAATCCGTGCAAGGCTTTTGCTTTTTGCCAGCTCATACACAAACTTGCTGAAAAGCTGTGAAATAGAAGGGGATTGTGACCAAATCGGCGCAATCCCCTTGCTATAGGGCCCAATTAGGGCCAAAGTTTTCGTCCCCAAAAGGGGGCATTGAATTTGGAAGAAAAAGGACAAGACGGGATATGAAAGTCACTCTCGAACGGGCAAACCTTTTGAAGTCGCTGAACCATGTCCATCGTGTGGTTGAGCGCCGCAACACCATTCCCATTCTCTCCAATGTGCTTTTGAAGGCCGAAGGGGGTGACCTGATTTTCAAGGCCACCGATCTGGATCTGGAAGTGCTTGAGACGGCTCCGGCCATGGTGGAGACAGCGGGTGCAACCACTGTTCCCGCGCACATGCTCCATGACATCGTCAAAAAGCTGCCCGATGGCTCTCAGGTTACCCTTGAGACCAATGAGGAACAGTCCAATCTGTCCATTGATGCGGGCCGCTCGCATTTTACCTTGCAGGTTCTGCCGGTTACTGATTTTCCTGACATCACAGCGGGGGATTTCAGCCATACTTTCTCCATTCCGGCGATGGATATCAAAAAGCTGATTGATCACACCCAGTTTGCGATCTCCACGGAAGAAACCCGCTATTATCTCAATGGTATTTACGTTCATACGCTGGATATGGACGGCACCACGTTGCTCCGCGCCGTGGCAACCGATGGCCATCGTCTGGCTCAGGCGCAATTGCCTGCCCCTGCAGGGTCAGCTGGCATGCCCGGTATCATCATTCCGCGCAAAACGGTCTCTGAAGTCCAGAAGCTGATTGAGGATCCGGAAAGTGCGATCGCCATTGAATTGTCCGAGGCCAAGATCCGCATGCGGATTGGTTCTGTGGTGCTGACATCCAAGCTCATCGACGGGACATTCCCTGATTATGAGCGCGTCATCCCCAAGGGCAATGACAAGATCCTGAAAGTTGAAAATACCCTGTTCGCGCAGGCTGTTGACCGGGTGTCCACCGTCTCTAACGAGCGTGGCCGCGCGGTGAAATTGTCGCTTGAAGCAGGCCGTCTGGTGCTGACCGTCTCCAACCCTGATTCAGGCACGGCCACCGATGAACTGGCTGTTCAATATGATGCCGAGCCGATGGAAATCGGCTTTAACGCCCGTTATCTGCTTGATATTACCAATCAGCTTGATAGCGAAAGCGCCCAGTTTAGTTTGGCGGATTCCGGCTCCCCGACCCTTATTCAGGAAGAGGGCAAGGAAGGCAGCCTTTATGTCTTGATGCCAATGCGGGTTTAGATTTTACCCGTCATCTTAAGGATGGTACAAAGGGCGCTGATGCGCCCTTTTTGATTCTTAAACGCCCTGCCGCCTCATCTTGACAGGAATGATGCCTTTAATGACCCAGCCAGACAGGAGTTTTTCTGCGCTTTCTCCTCAATCGGAGGACAAAACTGATGTTATGGCAGATGGCGGGACAGATAACGGGATCGAACATGTCTGGATTTCTTCCCTTCAATTAAGCGACTTTCGCAATTATTCTTCTCTCTCTCTTCCCTTGCGCGACGCGCATGTGGTGCTGACCGGTGCCAATGGTTCTGGCAAGACCAATCTTTTAGAGGCCCTTTCCTTTCTCTCGCCAGGGCGGGGACTTCGCCGTGTCTCATACCCGGAGATTGCCCGCGAGGCCGGGCCGGGTAGCTGGGCTTTTTCTGCCAAGCTAAGCGGGGATTATGGTGTCACCCAATTGGGCACAGGCCTGCAGCCCCAAGCCAATGGCGAGCTGCAAAGACGATTGCGGATTGATGGCGCGCCCGCTAAATCCGCCGAAAGCCTTGGCGATTATCTCACCGTTTTATGGCTAACCCCGATGATGGATGGGCTTTTTACCGGAGCTGCTTCCGACCGGCGCAAATGGCTGGACCGGATGGTTCTGGCGCTTGATCGGGGCCACGGCAGCCGGGTCAATGCCTTTGAGAAAGCCATGCGCCAGCGCAACCGCCTTTTGGAAGATGCCCCGCACGAGACGGTTTGGCTGGACGGCATTGAAGCACAGATGGCCGAATTTGGTGTGGCCATTGCCACAGCACGGGCCGAGCTTGTGGCGCTGCTCTCCCAATCCATTGCTCATTTGCATGGGGAGGAGACCGCCTTTCCCATGGCGATGCTTGCCCTTGATGGCACGCTGGAGGCCAGCGCCTTTACTTTGCCTGCCATTGACTGCGAAGAGGCTTTTCGCGCGCAGCTGGTTCAAATGCGCCCGCGAGATCGGGCGGCAGGCCGCACCTTGGAAGGGCCACACCGGTCTGATCTGAAGGTTCGTCACCATAGTAAGGATATGCCAGCGGCAAAATGCTCGACCGGCGAACAAAAGGCCCTTCTATTGGGCATTGTTCTGGCCCATGCGCATTTGGTGGCCCATCGCACCCATAAAAGCCCGATTGTGCTTTTGGATGAAGTGGCCGCCCATCTAGATGAAAAACGGCGCCTTGCCCTCTTTGACATTCTTGATCGGCTTGGCTGTCAGGCCTGGGTAACCGGCACGGATGATCCTGTCTTTGCGCCCTTGGGTGAGCGGGCGCAGCGCTTTATCGTCTCAGACGGGGCTTTGCGCGCCTGTGATGCGCCATAAGGAGATCGGCCTTTCAAGGATATGGAGGGCAACCGACTTGACCTTTGCGCAAAAGGCAGGGTTTACTTGGCTTTTAAGACGGCGAACAGGAAAGGAGCCTTGATCATATGAAGTCAACGCGCTTGATGATGTTTGCTGTTCTGATCATGATTGCTGCCATCCTTATGCTCGGCACCAACCAGTTTGGCACCAAAAAAGAGCACTATAACGGGGGTGCCTTTGGACTGGATGGTGAAAAAATCCGCGCTGAGGGCCTGAAACTCTATAACGAGATTTGTATGGAATGCCACGGGATTGAGGGACGCGGCACCAGCTTTGGCCCCCCGCTGGTGCATGTCATTTACCGCCCGTCGCATCATTCAGATCAGGCCTTTGCCCTTGCCACTTTGCAAGGGGTCAAGGCCCATCATTGGGACTTTGGCGACATGCCTCCAGTGCCTGAGGTCAGCCAGACCCAAACTGCCATGATCACCGCCTATATTCGCCACCAGCAAAGGCTGGCCGGAATAGAATAAAATGCTCATAATCCAGAGCGTTACAGCCCCTTTATAAAGCTCTCTCCACAGTTGGGGGAAGCAACAGCCCCCAAGCATCGGGGATTGGTTGAATGCTGCGCCAAACCACGTATAAGTGAAGGGTTACCCCTGTATCCAAGGATGACTGATTCGCATGAGCGAGACCGAACAGAATAGCTCTGGCGCCGAATATGGCGCAGACTCCATTAAGGTCCTTAAGGGCCTGGATGCGGTGCGCAAGCGCCCTGGCATGTATATTGGTGATACCGACGACGGGTCGGGTTTGCATCACATGGTTTATGAGGTTGTCGACAATGCGATCGATGAAGCCCTTGCGGGTCATGCAGACCTTGTCACCGTGACGCTCAATGCCGACGGATCTGTGACGGTTTCCGATAATGGTCGCGGCATTCCAACCGATTTGCACCCTGAAGAAGGCATCTCGGCGGCAGAAGTGATCATGACCCAGCTGCATGCGGGCGGTAAGTTCGACCAGAACAGCTATAAGGTATCCGGCGGATTGCATGGTGTGGGGGTTTCGGTTGTGAACGCCCTGTCCACCAAGCTTTTGCTGCGCATTTGGCGTAATGATATCGAGCATGAGATTGAATTCTCTCACGGGGATGCGGTTGCGCCGCTCAAGCAGCTTGGCCCTGCCAACGGCAAAAAGGGCACCGAGGTGACCTTTTATCCCAGTGAAGAGACCTTCTCTCACATCGAGTTTAAATTTGCGACCCTTGAGCATCGCCTGCGGGAGCTGGCTTTCCTTAATTCCGGCGCGCGCATTTTGCTCACCGACAATCGCAGCACCGACCCTGTGGTTGAGGAAATGTATTATGAAGGCGGACTGGAAGCCTTTGTTACCTGGCTTGATCGGGCGAAAAAGCCCTTGATCGAGGCCCCGCTCTCGGTCTCGGCCGAGAAAGACGGCATCACGGTAGAAGCCGCGCTTTGGTGGAATGACAGCTATCATGAAAATGTGCTGTGTTTTACCAACAACATTCCACAGCGCGATGGCGGCACCCATCTGGCTGGCTTCAGAGCCGCTCTTACGCGCCAGATTACCGGCTATGCGGAAAGCTCGGGCCTTTTGAAGCGCGAGAAGGTCAATCCCACCGGTGACGATTGCCGCGAGGGGCTGACATGCGTTCTCTCGGTTAAAGTGCCAGATCCGAAATTCTCGTCCCAGACCAAGGACAAGCTGGTCTCGTCCGAAGTCCGGCCCGTTGTTGAGAATCTGATCAATCAGGCGCTCAATGAATGGCTGGAAGAGAATCCGGCTCAGGGCAAGATGATTGTCTCCAAGGTGGTGGAAGCGGCTGCGGCGCGCGATGCTGCCCGCAAAGCCCGCGAATTGACCCGCCGCAAAGGGGCGCTGGATATCGCTTCCCTTCCCGGCAAACTGGCCGATTGTCAGGAACGCGATCCTGCCAAGTCAGAATTGTTCCTGGTGGAGGGTGATTCCGCTGGTGGATCTGCCAAACAGGGCCGATCCCGTTCCAATCAGGCTATTCTTCCCTTACGCGGTAAAATCCTCAATGTGGAGCGTGCCCGCTTTGACAAGATGCTGTCCAGTCAGGAGATCGGCACCTTGATCACTGCGCTTGGCACCGGCATTGGCAAGGAAGAGTTCAATCCTGAAAAACTGCGCTATCACAAGATCATCATCATGACAGATGCTGACGTTGATGGCGCCCATATCCGTACGCTGCTTCTTACCTTCTTCTTTCGGCAAATGCCGGAACTGGTGGAAGCTGGCCATCTCTATATTGCCCAGCCGCCGCTTTATAAGGTCAAGCGCGGCCAGTCCGAGCAATATCTCAAAGACGAGCGCGCCTTTCAGGATTATCTGATTGATGCCGGTCTTGACGAGGCGGTCCTTGTTTCAGGAACTGGCGTTGAACGCGCTGGTCCTGATCTGCGTATTTTGCTTGATGAAGCCCGCAATTTCACCTCCGTATTGGATGGGTTGCATTCGCGCTATAATCGCAGCGTTGTGGAGCAAGCCGCCATTTCCGGCCTGCTTGATCCGTCCCTTGCCGAAAACCCAGAGCGGCAAGCCGTTACCATGGCACAGGTTGCAGAGCGCCTTGACTGGGTGGCGGAAGAAACCGAACGGGGCTGGCGCGGCAGCGCGCTGGAAGATGGTGGCTATCAGTTTGAGCGCGACGTACGCGGTGTACGGGAAGTGGCTATCCTTGATAGCGCCTTGCTGCAATCAGCAGATGCGCGCAAGCTTAACCAGCTGGCTGCTGATTTGTCCGGAAGCTTTGGCGAAGGCACCAAGATGCGCCGCCGCGAGAAGGATTATGTCCTTTACGGGCCGGTCTCGCTGCTTGAAGAGGTTTACGCCTTGGGCCGCAAGGGCATTTCCATGCAGCGCTATAAGGGTCTGGGCGAGATGAATGCCGAGCAATTGTGGGAGACCACGCTGGATCCGGAAGTGCGCACCCTGCTTCAGGTCAAGGTGCAGGAAGCTGATGATGCCGATGACATCTTTGCCAAATTGATGGGCGATGATGTGGAGCCGCGCCGCGCTTTCATTCAGGACAATGCCTTGAGCGTTGCCAATCTGGATGTTTAAGCCAGCATACATATTCAAATTTAGGGGGCTTTTGCCCCCTTTCTTCTTTGGGACCTAACATGGCTTTGCGCGAGCCTGCTGATTGCAGGCTGGTCATGATGCTGTTTTTTTGCTAAATATCGACAGGCGTTACCAAACGCTTTTTACTGTCTCAAATGCTGCGCGAAGGAGGGCTTTTTGATGAGTGTAGTGGTCCCTGCGCGGGTGACATGCACCTGATTTGCTTGTGTGATCAGATGCTATTTTGCCCGACACAAACACGGTGTAGCCTCACGGTTGCTGCCGCGCTTTTGCTATGAAATCAGGGCAAGATATGACTTTCCCAACCTACAGCCTGATTGATCTGGGCTTTACTTCACATTTTTCAAGCCAGCTTGATATGAGCGAGCTGGAAACACTCACCCCTTTTCGCATTTCCGAGGTGCAGCGCTCTATTGTGATGGGCCTGTCGGAAAAAGGGCAAGTGCCCTTACGCACGCCTCACAAGGTTCCCACATCAGACTTTGCCGTTGGCGACTGGGTTCTGGCGGATCAGGGCGATCAGATCACGCGGCGCCTTTCCCCCAAAAGTGAGCTGAAACGCCGGGGGGCGGGCACCGATGTGAGCGAGCAATTGATGGCTGCCAATATTGACAGTCTTTTGATTGTGACCTCCTGCAATGATGATTTCAATCTTGCACGGATCGAGCGCTTTTTGGCCCTTGCCCGCGATGCCGAGGTCACGCCAGTTGTGGTTCTGACCAAGATTGATCAGACCGATGAGGCGGATAAGTATATTAGCCAAGCACAAGAGCTGATGGATGGTCTTGATGTGATTGGTATCAATGCCAAAAGCCTGTCGGCGCTTTCCTCGCTGGCCCCTTGGTGCACCAAGGGCCAGACGCTTGCTTTGGTTGGCTCGTCAGGCGTGGGAAAAACCACGCTTCTTAACGGCCTTACCGGTCGCAATGATGCAACAGCCACCATTCGTGCCGGCGATTCCAAGGGGCGGCATACCACCACCTATCGCTCGCTCCATCCTGCCAAGGGAGGGGCTTGGGTGATTGATACGCCGGGTATTCGTGCGCTTCGCCTGCATGAAAAAAGCACCGGTATCGAGCAAGTCTTTGACGATATTGTCGAGCTGGCTGGCCAGTGTAAATTTAATGATTGCAAGCATATGACAGAGCCCAAATGTGCTGTTCAGGCAGCTATCAAGGCAGGCGAGCTGGATGAGGATCGTCTGGAGCGCTGGCGCAAACTGGAACGCGAAGACAATCGCAACACCGAAACCATTGCCCAATCGCGCAAGCGCTCCAAGGAGTTTGGCAAAATGGTCAAGGACGTGGTGTCCAGCTCCCATTACCGCAAGGGCAGATAATCAAGTCCGGTCTCTTATCGATTAAAGCCCCGATGCACCAGCATCGGGGCTTTTTTGTATCGTATCTTTTGCTTCTAAGGGGCAAAGCGCCCGCCTGTCAGGGCACCAGAATGAGCGAGCCGGTTGTCATGCGTGCCTGCAGATCCTCATGCGCCTTTGCAGCATCTTCCAGCTTATAGGCTGTGGGTTCGGCGATTTTCATGCCGCCCGCTGCAATGGCGGAAAAGAAATCATTTGCCGCATGCTCCAGATCCTCACGGGTCGGGATATAATCATACAAGGTGGGGCGGGTGACAAAGAGCGAGCCGTGGCTTGCCAGAATACCCAGATTAACCCCGTCCACCGGGCCGGAGGCATTGCCAAAGCTCACCATCAGGCCGCGGCGCTGGAGGCATTTAAGGCTGTCTTCAAACGTATCCTTGCCCACCCCGTCAAATACAACGGGCACCATGGCTCCATTGGTAATCTCAGCCACGCGCTCCGAGACGGTCTCTTTGCGATAATTGACCACATGATCACAACCAAGGGCGCGAACAAGCTCGGCTTTTTCTTCCGAGCCGACCGTGCCAATCACCGTCGCACCCAGATGTTTGAGCCATTGCACCGCCAAGGTGCCAACCCCGCCAGCGGCTGCATGGAAGAGCACGCAATCCCCTTCCTTTACCGCGTAAATCTGGCGAATAAGATATTGGACGGTCAGACCTTTTAAGAGCGATGCTGCACCTTGGGCTGCTGAAATGGATGTAGGCAGTAGCACAGCGCTTGCAGCACTGATTACATTATGGCTGGCATAGGAGCCAATCGGCCCCGAGCAATAGGCCACCCGATCGCCTGCCTTAATGTTCGTCACGTCTTCTGCCACCGCTTCGACAGTGCCAGCGGCTTCCCCGCCCAGCCCCGAGGGCAGGCTGGGGACAGGATAGAGGCCCGTGCGGTGATATGTGTCGATATAATTGACGCCGATGGCTTCGTGACGAACCAGAATTTGCCCGGCCTGAAGCGCAGGGATATCCCGCTCGACCAGCTTCATCATATCGGTGCCGCCATGGGCTTCAATTTCTATGCGAACCATTTTGGACATTTCGGACCTCTTGCATGCAAGGGAGAGGGAAGGACGGATAGGCTTGCTTGATAGATTGGTGCAGGCAGCCTTACCCACCTGAAAAGGATAGAGAAACCAGCCTAGGAGAAGTGCTCTTTAAACTCAAGATCTATTGCCCCTGATCTGCAGGCCAAATGAGCTGAGGCAAAATCTCGCTTAATCATAGGAGCTTTTGGAGCGCAGTTTTTTAAGAGTGCCGCGTTTGGTTTTGCTATCCATCCGCCGCCTTTTGCTTGCCTTTGTTGGTTTGGTGGCAATGCGCCGTTTGGGCCGATGGGAGGCCTTTTCAATCAAAGCAACAAGGCGCTCAATGGCTTCTTCGCGATTGCGGGCCTGGGTGCGGTGGGTTTGCACCTGCATCACCAGCTCGCCTTCCTGCGTCATCAAGTGCGAGGCCTGTTTGTGCAGATTGGCTTTCACATAAGGGGGAAGCGAGGGCGAGCGGCGCACATCGAACCGCAGTTCCACGGCGGTGGAGACCTTGTTGACATTCTGCCCACCCGGGCCAGAGGCCCGGATGAAGCGTTCTATGATTTCATCGGCATCGAGAGACAATCCATCCTTGATATAGATGCGCTCAGACATGTCCGATTACTCCTGCATTCGCGATTAGCTTGCCGCTTTCGCAGCTTCGGCCTTCATCTGCACTTCGCGCTCGCGTTGGGCCAAAAGCTTCTTTTGGTAGCGGCCTTGTACGATATCGACAATAACCAGCACAGCCAGCACGAAATAGAAGGTGGATTTGGCCATGGCTTCCACTTTATAGCCAAAGAAGGCTAGATGCGCCAAATGTCCGCCTTCGGAGAGCAGCATGATACCTACGATGAAGAGAACGAACAGGCCGAGCACTTCATACATGCGGTTCTTTTGCAAAAAGTCGGAAACGCGGTCAGCCAGATAGATCATGCCAAGGCCAGACACCACGATGGCCGCTGCCATAACAACAAAGACATTGGTTAAAGCCATAGCGGAGAGAATGGAATCAAAGGAGAAAATCAGGTTCATCGCCACAATCCAGGTGATGGCGCCTGCAACTGATCGCGTGGCTTTGCCTGCAGCATGCCCTTCCAGATCATCAATGGCCAGCATATGCATGATTTCCTTCACCGCAGTATAGATGATGAAGGCACCACCGATGAGGGTGATGAAGGCATGGACATTCACCTCGCCTTCCACAACACCGGTCCAATGGACTTCGAAGAAAGGCGTCTGGAAATATTGAACAGCGGAGAGGATAGCGAATAGCAGAACCAGACGCAGCAAAATTGCCAGTCCGATACCGATCTTGCGCACCATGGCTTGTTTGTCAGCTCGCACCCGTTTGGATTCGATGGAAATATAGAGAAGGTTATCAAAGCCCAGCACCGCTTGCAGGGCAGTAAGCATCAGAAATGTAAAGAGATTGTCGAGTGTGAGAAGCTCAGCCATAGCGTCTTCCATGCTGTATGAAGACGCTATGGCGGATAGATCATATCCTTTGATCCTGCCCTTGGCGCCCTCTATCCAAAAATCTTGAAGAAGGAAATTGTGCGCCGAATCATCGGTTTCTTCGGCAAGTCGCCATAATAGCTGATCGCTGCGCGGCGTCCAATCTCGGACAGGGTTGGATAGGGAGAAATATAGCCGGTAATGGCTTTGACATTCATTTTCTGCGAGACGATCAACGACCACATATTGATCATTTCGCCTGCATTATGCCCCACAATAGAGGCCCCCAAAATGGTGCCTTTCTTGTCTGTCACGATCTTGATCTGACCAGCGGTTTTGCGTTCGGCCTGGGCGCGATCATTCTCACCATAGGGCCAGCGCAGAACGCGGATCTTGCGATGCTTTTTCTGGGCTTGCTCTTCGGTCATGCCCACATGAGCCATTTCCGGATCTGTATAGGTAACCCACGGAATGATATTGCGATTTTCGCGCGCTGACATATGGAACAGGACAGAGCGAATCACCAAACCGGCATGATAGCCTGCCACATGGGTGAATTGCAGGCCGCCCGTGACATCACCAATGGCAAAGACCTTGCGGTTGGTGGTTTTGAGCGTATCCTTGACCTTGATACCGCGTGCGTCATAGGCGATCTTGGCTTTTTCCAAGTCAAGCCCGTCGACATTGGGAGCGCGACCGGCGGCAACCATTAGATGGGTGGCCTCGACCACTTCCTCTTCCCCGTCTCCAGCATCAAGAATGATCCGCGCGCCATGCTTATGGGCTTCATCACCCTGTTCAACCCGCAGGATCTTGACGCCTTCGCGCAAGTTCACCCCGTCACGCCGCACCTGATCAATCACCACGGCGGTCATTTCCGGATCATCTTTTGCCAGGACGTTAAAGGCTTCAAGCACGGTTACTTCCGCGCCGAGCCGTTGCTGGGCTTGTGCCAATTCCATGCCGATGGGGCCGCCACCGATGATAACCAGCTTTTGCGGCTGTTCGGTGAGATCGAAAATCGTCTCATTGGTGAGATAGTCAACATCGGCCAAACCTTCGATGGGCAGTTTGGCAGCAGACGAGCCGGTGGAGATGACAAAATAGCGGGCGCTGATTTCCGTCTTACCATCGGCGGTGACAACGGTTTTTGGATCCTTGAATTTGCCTGCCTGCTGGATAACCTGAACGCCCAGCCCTTCAAATCGCTCGACCGAATCATTGGGCTCAATCGCTGCAATGACCGAATGGATGTGATCATGCACCGCCTGATAATTAACCTCGGGCTCACCTGCTGTAACACCAAACTTCACTGCATCACGGATCGACTGCACCTGCTTGCTGGCAGCAATCATCGCCTTTGAGGGAACACAGCCATAATTGAGGCAATCTCCGCCCATTTTGCCCTTTTCCAAAAGCACAACTTTTTCGCCGAAGGCAGCAGCGGCGGCTGCAACTGAAAGGCCGCCAGAGCCGGCGCCAATCACGCAAATATCTGCTTTAATCTGTTCGGTCATGATGCAATTTCCTTGTTTGGGCTATGGTCAGATCATGCCCATCTTTGAGATCATCTCAATTAGAATTGTGGGAAAATCCCCCAGGATTTCCAGATTTGTGAGGCTCCGGCCCTTTTTGCGGGGCCAGAGCCGCGCTTTTAGTTGCTAGCGGCCTTGCGCTTTTTCCATGCTTTGAGCACCGGCGGAATGAGGGAGACCACTCCAAGGGCAACAAAAGCTGCAATCAATTCAGGCGTGATAATCGCCGAGGTATCAAGCGTGATGGCACAGTCAGGATTGGTGCTGCATTCAGGGTTGGCCGCCCGCTGGGCCTCAATGATGCTATCCAGCCCCGAGCCGATAAAGGCAAAGGCAAAGGTGCCGGGGAGAATGCCGATGAGAGTGGCGAAGAAATAGGATTGCAGACGCACATTGAACAAAGCCGGTGCCAGATTGACCAGCCAGAACGGAAAGGCAGGGACAAGGCGCAGGAACAGAAGATAATTGAAAGCATCTTCCCGAAAGCCTTCGGCAAAGCGATCAATAAAACCTCCGGCCTTGGAGCGCAGAGCCTCGCCAAACGAGCTGCGGGCTGCAAGAAAAATCAAAGAGGCGCCAATGGTTGCCGAGAGAACGGTTGCGGCACCACCTACGGCCCAGCCAAACAGAAAACCACCACCAATTGTTAGAAAGGATGCGCCGGGGAAAGAGAGCGCGACAGCAGTAATATAGGCAAGGGCGAACCCGCCAACCATCAAGACATAATTCTCTTCAACATAGCCGCGCAGCACTTCGCGGTTTTTTACCAGCGATTCAAGGCTGAGATATTGATGCCAGCCTTGGGAGAAGCCGACAATCATCAAGCTTGCGATGATGGCCAGAGGGGCCCATTTCTTGGCAAGGGCCAAAGGCGAGGAAGTTTTCTCCATATCCGTTACGGCCTCCATGCTGTTGGTTACATTGGCGTGTTGTTTGTTCATAGCTTCACCGGGCATCATTGAGCGACCAGTCATAAGCATAGCCCCTGATCGATTGTTGTTTGTTTAACGCTTGGGCAAGGGCAGGCTTTGCATATCGCTGCCAATGGCGAATCAGTTGCGCCTTTGAGCCGAAATCGCTGTCATACCAGTCATAAATCTTGGAGGCTTTTATGCCTGACTTGGTGGCAGCAACCCCGCGCGGATGATTGATATAGGCGCGCGCTGCGGCATCAAGCTGCGCATTGATCTTTTTGCCGCTATAGGCGGTCTTCATCAGGTTCGGGCAGCCGATTGAGGCGCAGTTAAAACCATAATGAAGACGCGGATCCTTCCAGGTTTTGCGGGCAATCTGATGTTCGACATCATCGAGGGAGAGTTTTTTGCCGCCCACGGTAAGAAGCTTCTTCTTCCACGGACCTGAGCCAAAGAAACCGCCACCAAGCTTGATATCGCGAATGGATTTGACCGGATAATGATCCAAGATCACATCCAGCGTCTTGGCATTATAAAGATTGATCCAGTAAGCCTTGGCCGCTTGGGAGGAAAGGCTTCTTACATTGACCTTTTGCATGCGATCCAAATAGGCCTCAAGAGCGCCTTTTTTGGCTTTAAGGGCTCTATATCTCACCCGATTGACCCCATCGCTTCCCTTTACGACATAACTGGCAAGCAGATTGGAGAAATCGGAATGATCAAGACTGCCGGTCCCCTTGGGCGCAAAGGATGAGGCAAGGCTTTGCGCCCTTGCCTCTTGCGGCATCATAAAAAAGGCTAGCAATAAAAGAGCCAGCCCGGAACCGCTTGCTACGGCTTTGGCACGGCCTGTGCCCTCGTCAATTGTGGTTTGGCTTTCCAACATTGCGTGCCCCATATCCTTTGTTCTAACGCCTGTGCCTGTGTGCAGCAAACTGCGTGTTTCCTGCCTTGCATGCCTTTCTATATAGCGGTAAAAATCGGCTTTGTGGGGCGTCTCACTGTCATTTGATTGCCGCTCAAGGGCGCCTCACGCATATGTGAGAGCCGGTAATTTTCATCTCACCACGATGACAGCAGACGCGATCTTGCCGTGAAGATGAAATGGCTATTTTCAGCCCTTTTGGGTTAACTTGAGGGGATTTTAACCCTTGATTAAGCAAAAGAGGGGGGATGGGGATAGAAATATCTTCAATTGTCGCGCTTTGCAGATTGACTCATCCGCCACATCTCCGTATAAGCCGAGCCAAGTGTATCAGGATCGCTCGTAGCGTCTCTTTTAGGGGCGCTCTTTTTTACCGGTCTTGATGGGATTTGAAAAAATTCAAATAAGGGGCCGCGAAAGCGGAAAAGCCCATGAAACGGACTTATCAGCCGAGCCGACTGGTGCGCAAGCGCCGCCACGGCTTCCGGTCACGCATGGCAACCAAGAATGGCCGTCAGGTCTTGGCACGCCGTCGGGCAAAAGGGCGCAAGCGCCTTTCAGCTTAAGACTATCACATCAACCGCCAGCCTTCTTTTTTCGGGTTCGGCGGTTTTTGTGTGTCTGGGGCCTGCCGGTGCAGCTTTCTTTTGGCCGATTTTGCGATCAGGGGAAAGGCTTTGCGCCAGGATGAATTCAGGCACGTTACTGGTGAGATCGCCTCACCATAGCAAGGCCTGACAAGGCCCCCAATAAGCGAGCGAGATCATGCTTCGTTTGAAAAAACGTGCTGAATTTTTAGCCGCGGCGAGAGGTGCACGCATCCCTCGCCGCGGTTTCGTACTTCAAGCCAAACGCCGACAGCCTGATGACGAGAAAGAGCCCCGGATCGGCTTTACCGTCACCAAGAAGGTTGGCAATGCTGTGGTTCGAAACCGAATCAAACGCCGCTTGCGAGAGCTGGCACGCCTGCATGGTGCGGATGTCATGGCAAAGGGCCATGATTATGTGCTTATCGGCCGGCGCGCTGCCTTGCATATGGAATTTGAGCGATTGAAAGACGATTTTTTTGGGGCGCTTGCGCAATCTCGCAAGAAAGCACACCAGACAAAACGCTCGGCTCAATCACGACATGGTTGATCTGATATAGATTTTTACGCATGGTGCGACTGACTTATGCAAAGCGCATATTATATAGAGCCTATGCTTTTCGCCCCAGCGGGCGGTATGACAACGGGATGAAGACAGCTGATGGAAAATAATCGCAATTTCTTCCTTGCTATCGCACTATCCTTTTTAGTGCTTCTGGGTTGGCAATATTTTGTTGCCGGTCCACAAATGGCAAAAGAAAAGGCTCGTCAGGAACAGCTGGCAGCCGAGAATGCAGCAAAAACCGGCGCGGGGGGAAGCGCTTCTACCGTACCAACCCCAAGCGCGGGCAATGCCAGCGTTCCGGGCACTGCGACACCGGCCATTCCTGGCACCGAAGCTCCCCAGAGCAGCGAAGCCATTTTGGCCAAGACAGCACGCATTGCTATCGAGACACCAAAATTGTCCGGCTCCATTAACCTGACCGGCGCCCGTCTTGATGATCTGCATTTGCGCGACTATCACGAAGAGCTGTCCAAAGAGAGCCCGACCATCACCTTGCTGGCCCCCAGTGGCTCAAACAATGCCTATTATGCCGAATTTGGCTGGGTTGATGGCGCTGGCACCACCAAGCTGCCAACCGCCCAAACCGTCTGGTCCGCCAATGACGGTGCAAAGCTGACTTTGGAAACACCTCTTGTTCTGACATGGAACAATGGCGAAGGCCTCACTTTTACCCGCACCATCTCGGTTGACAGCAATTATCTGTTCCGGGTGGAGCAAAAGGTCGAGAATGCTTCTGACGCCGCTGTCGCTCTTTATCCTTATGGTCTGGTCTCTCGCCATGGCGAGCCGCAAACCTCCGGTCTTTATATCCTGCATGAAGGCCTGATTGGTGTTGCTGGTGAAGAGGGTCTTCATGAGGTAGATTACAGCGATATTGCTGAAGAGCGCCTCAATACCCCGCCAAAATCCAGTGAAGGCTGGATCGGTATTACCGATAAATATTGGGCAACCGCTCTTATTCCGCCACAAGGCCAGAGCTTCCAGCCAACTTTCCGCTATTCCGATAAAACAGGGAAAGCGGTCTTCCAGTCCGATTATCTGGGCGATGCCGTGGGCGTTGCTGCTGGCAGCACAATGAGCTACCAGACCAGCCTGTTTGCCGGTGCCAAGGAAGTTGCGGTTCTCTCAGCTGTTCAGGCCGAGACCAATGCCAAGAATTTTGATCTTCTGATCGACTGGGGCTGGTTCTACTTCATCACCAAGCCGATGTTTACCGCCATTGACTTCCTTTTTGATCTGGTTGGCAACTTTGGTGTTGCGATCCTGCTGATCACAGTTCTGGTCAAGTTGCTCTTCTTCCCACTGGCAAACAAGTCTTATGCTTCCATGTCGAAGATGAAGATGCTGCAGCCAAAAATGGAAGAGATCAAAAACAAGTTTGGCGATGACAAGCAGGCGCAGCAGAAAGCCATTATGGAGCTGTATCGCGATGAGAAGGTCAATCCGCTTGCGGGCTGTCTGCCTATTCTCATCCAGATCCCGGTTTTCTTCTCGCTCTATAAAGTGCTGTTCATCACCATCGAAATGCGTCATGCGCCTTTCTTTGGCTGGATTCAGGATTTGTCCGCGCCGGATCCCACCAACCTGTTCACCTTGTTTGGTCTGATCCCGTGGGATGCTCCAAGCTTCCTGATCCTCGGTATTTGGCCACTGATCATGGGCGTGACCATGTTCATCCAGATGAAGTTGAACCCGGCTCCGACAGATCCGACCCAGGCGATGATCTTCAACTGGATGCCTGTCATCTTCACCTTCATGCTGGCCACATTCCCGGCGGGTCTGGTGATCTATTGGGCATGGAACAACACCCTGTCGATCTTGCAGCAGGCTGCCATTATGAGAAAACATGGCGTGCCGATCGAGATCTTCAAAAATATCAAAGATACCTTCAAAAAGAAAACTGCATCCTAGGACTTTTCTTTAAGGATCGACGTCTAAAAGGCGGCTTGATTGTTCAAGCCGCCTTTTTTGTTGCCTTTTTGCAGCATAGCAAGGGCAATCGGCGCTGATTTTTGCAAAGCATTTGGTCAGGCCCCCGTTCGGTGGTAGCGTTTGCTATCTTTTCTTCTCGCCAGGTCACAAGGACAGGTTCGATGACCTACTGACCGAACTGCAAGCAATTCCCGATATCTTCTCGCGATCCTCAAGTTCGGGATCGGGACTGCTTATTTCTATGCCTTTTTCATTTAAAGCAGGTCAGTTTCATGCCTTCTCACGATCTTTCATCAGGCCAGTTTGGCCCTGATCCTATGAGCCCGTTTCCAATTGCCGGCCACAGGCGCGTTGGTTTCCTCAAACCTTTGATCACAAGTCCGCTCATCCAAGTGGGAGACTATAGCTATTATGACGATCCGGACGGGCCGGAGCATTTCCAAGAGCGCAATGTGCTCTATCATTTTGATTTTATCGGAGATCGGCTCATTATCGGGAAATTTTGCGCCATCGCGACAGGTGCCCGTTTCATCATGAACGGGGCCAATCATGATATGCGCGGCTTCAGCACCTATCCATTCGGTGTTATGGGTGGTGGCTGGCAGGACGGCTTTGATCTTGGCGGATATAAAGTGCAAAGCCGCGGCGACACCATTGTTGGCGATGATGTCTGGATTGGCCGGGGGGCAATCATCTTGCCCGGTGTTACCATCGGCTCTGGCGCTATTGTTGCAGCCGGTGCTGTGGTCAGTCGTGATGTACCAGCTTATGGCGTGGTTGCGGGCAATCCCGCAGAGCTTGTTCGCATGCGCTTTAGCGATGACATCATCGACCGCCTGATGGCGCTGAGCTGGTGGGACTGGCCGCCAGAGCTGATCGGCAAGCACCGATCTGCCATTCAGGGCGCCGATATTGAAGCACTGGAGAAAGCATCATACGAGCTTTCTAATCAGATTGATTAGATAAATCTTGCAGGTGGGGCGTAATCCGGCTAACCAAAGCCAATATCTTACCTCCCATCTGCAAGCATCATACTGGATATCGTCCATGACCGATCCGAACCAACCAGCATCCTCCCCCCGTAAAGAAGAGCAGGCAAGCCTTGCGGCCCTTGTGGGTGAGGCCGAGCTGGATCCGTCGCTGATTGAGCGTGGCCGCCTTCTTTTTGCGCAAGCTTGGGATTTTATGTGGGGCACAAAATTCTTTCATCAGCTTCCACCCATTGAAGGGGTCGAGATTGCCTTTGCCGGTCGCTCCAATGTGGGCAAAAGCTCCTTGCTCAATGCCATTACCGGCCGCAAGGCACTGGCTCGCACATCGAACACGCCGGGCCGTACCAAAGAGCTTAACTTCTTCCGCCCCGAGAAAGAGCCAACGCTGGTTATTTGTGATATGCCTGGCTATGGCTATGCGCGCGCTTCCAAAACGGAAGTTGCTGCATGGAACGAGCTTATTCTTGACTATCTTAGGGGCCGCCCCAATCTGCGGCGGGTCTATGTTTTGGTCGATAGTCGCCATGGGCTGAAACCAACGGACCTTGAGGTGATGAGCACTCTGGACAAGGCTGCGGTGAATTATCAGGTGGTGCTGACCAAGGTCGACAAGACCAAGCTTGCTGATCTGAAAAAAGTCATTGCCAAGGTTGAGTTGGGCCTTAAAAAACGGCCTGCCGCTCACCCGGAAGTTTTGCTGACGTCATCGGAGAAAAAGATTGGCATTGCCCGCCTGCGCGCAGAAATGCAGCTGCTGGCCGAGGGATTTTGACGCAGCATATTATGCCGAAAATCAGATTCAATACCCTATATTGCGTTGCATCTCACCCTTAAGGGGTCTATAGAGCATAGTGATATTTCCTTGTCCTTTGTTGAGTGAAGACCATGTCCGACAGCGCCTTTCAAAAACCGCATAATCGCGCCAAAATTATCTCTGAAGCCCTGCCCTATATGCAGCGCTATGATGGTCAATCCGTTGTGGTGAAATATGGCGGCCATGCCATGGGCGAGGAAGCATTGTCGGAGGCCTTTGCCCGCGATATCGTTCTTTTGAAACAATCGGGGGTTAAACCCATTGTTGTGCATGGCGGGGGTCCGCAGATCAAATCCATGCTGGCCCGCCTTGGTATCGAAAGCGAGTTTAAAGGCGGTTTGCGCGTTACCGATGCCCGCACCGTGGAAGTGGTGGAAATGGTGCTGGCTGGCTCCATCAACAAATCCATCGTGCGCAATATCAATGCCGAAGGGGGCCGCGCTATTGGCCTTTGCGGCAAGGACGGCAATATGGTGATTGCCGAAAAGCTCAACCGCACCATTCGCGACCCTGACAGCATGATCGAGGAAGTGGTCGATCTGGGATTTGTTGGCGAGCCCAAGAAGGTCAACCGCACCGTCATCGACATGGTGGCAAAAGACGCTCTTATTCCGGTTATTGCGCCGGTTGCGCCCGGTGAAGATGGCCATACCTATAACATCAATGCCGACACCTTTGCTGGCGCGATTGCCGGCTCGGTCAGTGCCAAACGCCTATTATTCCTGACCGACGTGCCCGGAGTTCTTGATAAAGAAGGCAATCTGATCAAGGAGCTGACCATCAAGCAAGCCCATGCGCTGATTGCTGATGGCACCATTTCAGGCGGCATGATCCCCAAGGTTGAGACCTGCATTGATGCTCTTAACAAGGGGGTTGAAGGGGTCGTAATTCTCGATGGCAAAGTGCCCCATGCTGTGCTTTTGGAGCTGTTTACCGAAGGCGGCGCCGGAACGCTTATCAAGCATAACTAGGCTTTATTACAAGACCAGACATTTAAAAGGCTGCTTTAGGGCAGCCTTTTTTGTTTCATTACGCTTTATCAAAAAGTGAGGCTTGGTGCCTCTCCTGACAGGCTTTTGAGGAAGGCTTCCAGATCTTCGATATCCTGACTGGTGAGCGCTTGATCACGCAGGATTGTCAGACGTCTCTGACTTTTCTTGCCACTTATAGCTACCGAAGAAATAGCCAAGTCATCAACCGGATCATCACTGATGATTTTGCCCAGTTGCGAGACCGCCATAATCCGGATGGCTTCCTTTAGGTCCTTTACCGCTCCATTGTGAAAATAAGGACCTGTTTGTGCAATATTGCGCAGGCTTGGCACCCGCCAGACAGACGCTTTGCCTTCAACAAGCAGATCATATTTTTTGACATAGCTGTTGTCAGCAAATACCGGGAAGGAGCGATAGGCTCCGATATTTTTGATGCTTCCCGCAGCTGAGAATATTGGATCAATATGGCAGCTGCGGCATCCGACTTCCTGAAATAATGCCATGCCACGCAATTGTTGGGCGCTGAGAGCCGTATCATCGCCTGCGATAAATCGATCATAAGGGGCATTGGGTGTGATAAGCAGCCGCTCATAAGACGCAATCGCTTTTGCAATCCTGTCGATAGTGATTGAGGCTTTTTGTCCAAATGCCTTTTCAAACATTGGTGCATAATCGGGATTGGCTTTGACGCGCAACTCCACTGCCTCCCAGTCAGGCATTGCCATCTCTACCGGATTGATAAAGGGCTGTTTGGCCTGATGTTCCAAACTCGTTGCCCGCCCATCCCAAAAGAGCCGCGTCAGAAAAGCTGCATTAAAAACCGTTGGAGCACTCACGCTTCCCTTTTGGCCATCCACCCCGGTGGAGACCGGTGCATTGTCGTCCCCTCCCGTCTCCAGATTATGGCAGGACGCACAAGAGATCGTGTGATCAATGGAGAGATTTTTGTCAAAGAACAGTTTCTTGCCCAGTCTGGCTTTGGCCAGCTTTTGCGGATTGTCGGCCGGTGGTTTGACGGTTTGAGGCAGTGCCTGCCAGGTACTCCAATTGCCTGATTTGGCCAGTTGGGATGGCAGGGTTATAATTCTTGCCAAGTCGGGTTGCGAGAATTCTGGCCCCTCTCTTTGTCTCTGCACCAATTTTGTTGGTGCCAGATCCGGTTTCGCAACATCCAGATAGAGAATCACTCCGGCCTTGATGGAGAGGGCAAAAACACCCAAACCCAGGCCAAAGGCCAGAAACAGTCGCCCCTGACCTCCCAATCTTACTCTTTGTGCCAGCTCCTTTGAGACAAGCGCAAGGGCTAGCATTCCCAGCCCGAGGGCCGAGAAGAGGATCATCATTATTTCTGTATTGGGGTCATCCATTGTCTCTCTCCCAAAGCTCAGGAAAGATGCCCTGCCAACCCTATAAGGAAGTGCGTCATGATCGGCCACGGGGAGAGGGCCGAAAGCTGGCAGGGCGCGGGTTTATTTCACTTCAACGATGTCTTTGCGGGTGCTTTCAAAGAATGCCAGCACATCAGCACGCTCTTTTTGCGGCACATTGAACTTATCGAGCGTGGCCTTGAGATGGGTGATCAGGCGATCCCAATCTTCTCCATCAATCCGCATACCCACATGTGCCAGCTTCATATCGCGGCCGGTATAATAACGTGGGCCGCCAGCCTGATTGGCAATGAAATCAATGATTAGTTGCACCTCGCGGTCAATCCCGTCTTTGCCCCGATGTGCCCAGAAACGCCCCATTTTCGGGTCAGCCATCAGGCGGGCTGCTACATCATGGGTGACGGCGGTGATGGCATCATAGCCACCAAGGCGCTCGTAAAGGGTTGGCTTTTCCGCTGCCATACCAGCCGATGGCATGGCAAGGAGCGGCATTGCCAGACAGGCTGTCAGAGCAATGATTTTGAGAGGATTGGTCCGCGATACAGATTTGATCAACATTGATCTACTCCAGTTTTGGCTGGCACCTCTTTTTCATGATGAGATGCCCGGTTTGGTCTTGCCAAAAAACTAGAGAAAAATGTATTATATTAGAAATTATAGTTTTGAATTTTATCTATAGAAAAAATAAATAAATGAAACTGCGCCAACTTCAATTTGTTAAAAGTGTTGCGGAAACCGGCTCCTTTTCCAAAGCGGCTGAGCAATGCTGCGCAACCCAGCCAACGCTCTCCAATGCCATTGCCCAGCTGGAAGAAGAGCTTGGCGGAAAGCTTTTTGATCGCACCACACGCAAGGTGGGGCTTACCGCCTTTGGCGCTCACATTCTTGGCCGCATTGAGGAGGTTCTGAGGGCCGAGCAGGACGTTTTGCAAGCTGCCAAAGCCTATCATGACCCCGATCACAAATTGCTGCGTATTGGCTTTTCCCCGCTTGTTGATATGGGGCTTCTCAATCATATCTTGCAGCCATTTTGCCATAAATATCAGGATATTGAGTTTTTCTTTAAAGAATGCCTGCTTGATGACTTATCACAGCGCCTGCGCGATGACGTGATTGATATTGCCATCATTCCTGCCAGCATGCTTGAGACGGGATATGAACATAGATCCTTCTACAAAGATCCGCTTTTCTATCTTGCAAAGGATGGCACTAAATTGCCTCAACCCGGCAGCTCTTTGAAGCTTGCCGATTTGCCCTCTGATCCCGTCATTATGACCGGTGGGGGATGCGGTTTAAATGGCGCGCTGGAGCGTTTGTTTCAAAATGAGGGTGCAACGCTTACGCCTTATCGAGGGCAGGCAATGTCCTATCCGGTTATTGAAGAATGGGCAGATCTTGGTATTGGCGCGGGTATTTTGCCGCAAGCCAAACTGTCCCAATCACGAGGGATCACATATCCCTTGGCTTTGAAGGATGGATCAGAGGCTTCGTTTGAATTCAGCTGGGTCTGGCCGCACAATGCGAAGTTACGCCCGCATATTGCGCTCTTTACCGATTATATCGAGACCATTGTTCCCTCACTCATTACAGGAAGCGATGGAATTGTGCCAATGCGGGCTTCACAGTCATCGTAAAGCTATGTCTGGCATTTGGGGCAAAAGAAGGTTGAACGTCCGGACTGGGTGATCCGCTCTATGCTCCCACTGCAGCCATCCTTGGTGCAGGGCTCCCCTTCCCTGTCATAGGTTTTAAAACGGTGCTGAAAATAGCCCAGACTGCCATCTGCCTTTGTGTGATCTTTAAGGGTTGAGCCTCCGGCCTTAATTGCCTCGGCAATGGTTGCGCGAATTTCTTCGGTCAGTCTTTTAAGCGCCGCTGTCGGTTTGCCGCTTTTGGTAACCAGATCACATGCTGGCTTTGCCGGATGCAGTCCGGCGCGGTGTAGGGCTTCACAGACATAGATATTTCCAAGGCCCGCAATGACGTGCTGATCCAGCAGGACCGACTTGAGCGGGGCTTTTCGCTTGACAAAGAGCGGAGCTAAGTAATCGGCGCTTAGGGCATTGCCCACCGGCTCCACCCCCAGCCGTGTAAAATAGGCGTGCTCGGGCAGCGTAGCGCGATCAAGCAGATCAAAAAAGCCAAAGCGGCGGGGATCGTTATAGAGAATCACTGCGCCGGATGAGAGAAACAGCGCCACATGATCATGCTGGGGCTTTTTCCCTCGCTCAAGATGAAAGGCCTCTTGGGCGATGAGGTGAGCATCCCCCGCTTCAACCACGCGAAAAGAGCCGGACATACCCAGATGCATAACAAGAACTGCGCCGTCATCAAGATCGGCCAGCAAATATTTGGAGCGGCGCGACAGGGCTGTAATCGTCCGCCCTTCAAGCTTCATGCCCAAATCTTTCGGGAAATCAAATCGCAGATTGGGCCGCCTGATCTCGGCTTTGGCAATGAGCTGCCCCTCCATGACCGGAGCAAGACCTGTGCGAACCGTTTCCACCTCGGGGAGTTCAGGCATGGATCCATCCTTTGCGCGGGATTGAAAGAGCCGCCACGCTAGCAATCCCATCCCCTTTGAACAAGCGGGAAAATTGCAATCATACCGGTTGAGAAAAGCGCAGAACTGCGTCTCCATGACATGGATATTTCTCGTAATATGGGCTATGGTCCGGCAAAATTTGCAAAAGAGGCTCCATCCTCCCTTTGCGGGTGTCCGGCACGGACCCACTCGCCTCTCTCTTTCCTTGGAGCTGCAGGAATACAAATATGGCTGACGGTAACGCAAAACGAACCGAAGACGTAACAGAAATGGCCACCAGCTTCGGCTTTGAAGCGGTGCAGGAGGGGGACAAGCAGCCCCGCGTCAATGACGTCTTTCACAAAGTCGCAGATCGCTATGATTTGATGAATGATCTGATGTCCGGCGGCATGCACCGGCTCTGGAAAGATGCGTTTGTTGCCTGGCTTAATCCGCCCCAGCGCTCTGCCCAGCCTTTCAAACTGCTGGATGTTGCAGGCGGCACCGGAGATATCTCCTTTCGGGTGGTCGAGCGCTCAAAAGGGACGGCCCATTCCACGGTTTTTGACATCAATGGCTCCATGCTGGCTGTTGGCCGGGACCGTGCCAAGGAAAAAGGCCTTGATGGTCAGCTTGATTTTGTGCAGGGCAATGCAGAAGATCTGCCCTTTGAAGATGGGATTTTTGATGCCTATACCATTGCTTACGGCATCCGCAATGTTCCGCGTATTGATAAGGCCTTGAGCGAAGCCCATCGGGTGCTAAAGCGCGGCGGGCGACTCATGGTGCTGGAATTTTCCAACGTGGAAATGCCGGTTCTTGACAAGGTTTATGATCTGTTTTCCTTCCATGCCATTCCCAAAATTGGCGGGCTGGTGACGGGCGATGCTGACAGCTACAGCTATCTGGTGGAATCCATCCGGAAGTTCCCCAATCAGGCGCGCTTTAAAGCCATGATCGAACAGGCTGGCTTTCAGCAAGTCAGCTTCCGCAATCTGTCCGGCGGTATCTCTGCCATGCATTCTGGCTGGAAATTGTAAGCATGATTGGCGTCTCATCGGCACTTTTTCGTCTGGCACGGGCCGGGTTTATTCTGGCGCGTGAAGGGGTTTTCTCCATCATAAAGCCGCCAGCAGATCTGCCTGCTCCGGCTCTGCTGGCCCTGTCAATCGCTCGCCTGTTCGAGCGCTCCGGCCTGTCGCAAAAAAGCAAGGGTGAGCGCCTGAGCATTGCGCTTAATCGCCTTGGGCCCTCTTACATCAAGATGGGTCAGTTTCTGGCAACCCGCCCTGATGTGGTGGGGCCGGAGCTTGCGACCGCCCTCTCCAGCCTGCAGGACCGCGTGCCCGCCTTTGGCATGGAAGCTGCCCGCAAGGCCGTGGAAGAAGCCCTTGGCGCGCCGGTGGATGAATTGTTTACCGACTTTAGCGAGCCCATTGCAGCAGCTTCCATTGCGCAAGTGCATAAGGCACGGTTTGTAACCGCAAGCGGTGAAAGCCATGAGGTTGCCGTAAAGGTTCTGCGGCCCAAAATTGCTGAAAGCTTTGGTCGCGATTTGAAGGGCTTTTACACCGCAGCCCGCCTGATTGAAAAAATCCACGCTCCGTCCCGGCGCCTTCGTCCCGTGGCTGTGGTCGATACGCTGGCCAAAAGCATCCGCCTCGAAATGGACTTCCGGCTGGAAGCCGCAGCCATGAGCGAAATGGCCGAGCATTGCGCCGAGGATAAAGACTTTCGCGTGCCGGACATCTATTGGGAGCGATCTGGCAAATCCGTTATGACCATGGAATGGATTGACGGCATCAAGCTTAATGACATGGAGGGGCTTAAAGCCTCGGGTCAGGACCTCAAGCAGCTCGGCTCAACGGTTATTCAAAGCTTTTTGCGCCATGCTCTGCGTGACGGTTTTTTTCATGCGGATATGCATCCGGGCAACTTGTTCATGGATCATGAGGGGCGGCTGGTGGCCGTTGATTTTGGCATTATGGGGCGGATTGGCGCAACAGAGCGGCTCTTTTTGGCTGAAATTCTTTATGGATTCATTACGCGCAATTATCGCCGCGTGGCACAGGTGCATTTTGATGCCGGTTATGTGCCCGAAACCCAGGATGTGGACACCTTTGCGCAGGCGCTTCGCTCAATCGGTGAGCCCTTGCAGGGACGCACAGCGTCAGAAATTTCCATGGCCAATCTATTGGGCCAGCTTTTTGAATTTACCGAAGTGTTTGGCATGCATACCCAAACCCAGCTGATCCTGCTGCAAAAGACCATGGTTGTGGTCGAAGGCGTGGCACGCATGATGGATAATGAGCTGAATTTGTGGAACACATCCGAGCCAGTGGTCAAAGGCTGGATGGAAGACAATTTCGGCCCCGCTGCCAAGATCAAGGAAGCTGCGGGCGGCCTTGCATCGCTGGCACAACTCTCTGCCGGATTGCCCGAAATGGCAAAACGGGCTGAGCGTCTGTCTCTCAGCTTTGATACCATGGGCCGCAATGGTATGCGTCTTGATGCCGAAACGGTGGCGGCCATTGGCAAGGCAGAGGCAAGGGAAAGCCGCTCCGGGCGCGTGGCCCTTTGGGTGATTGCAGCCAGCCTGCTGGCCATTGCAGCCGCCTTATGGGCCTAGTCAGGCGGTTGTGAGGGGAGAAAGACATGCTGGCCAATAAACGGGTACTGCTTATTATTTCAGGCGGCATTGCGGCCTTTAAAGCCATTGATCTTATTCGCCTTCTTAAAAAAGAAGGGACCAGCGTCAAGGCTATTTTGACCCAATCAGCCACGCAATTCATCACGCCCCTTACCGTCTCGACCCTTTCAGGCGAGCCTGCGCTGACCGAGCTGTTCGACCTAACGCGCGAAGCCGAGATCGGCCATATTGAACTGTCTCGCGATGCCGATCTTGTGGTTGTCGCGCCTGCAACGGCCAATCTGATGGCCAAGATGGCTCACGGTCTTGCGGATGATCTGGCCAGCACCACCTTGCTTGCCACCGATAAACGCGTGCTGATTGCCCCGGCCATGAATGTGCGCATGTGGGAACATGCCGCCACCCAGCGCAATCTTGAGCTTCTCAAAGCCGATGGCCATGTGATTGTTGGCCCCGATTATGGCCTGATGGCCTGTAATGAAGAAGGCTTTGGCCGCCTGTCAGAGCCAGAAGATATTCTCAGCGCTATCAAAGACCATATCGAGACCGGCGCTCTGCCCCTTAACATACAGAAAGAGGGCCCCCTTGCGGGCAAGCATGTGCTGATTACCGCAGGTCCCACCCATGAGCCGATTGATCCGGTGCGTTACATCGCCAATCGCTCATCAGGCAAGCAAGGCTATGCCCTTGCCGCCGAAGCGGCCAAGGCAGGCGCCAAAGTCACTTTGGTCTCCGGCCCTGTTACCTTGCCTGTCCCCAATGGGGTGGATCGCATTTTGGTTGAAACAGCCCAGGAAATGTTTGACGCCGTCACCCGCTCCTTGCCAGCCGATATTGCCATTATGGCCGCAGCGGTTGCTGACTGGAAGGTTGCCAATCAAGGGCAGGAGAAAATCAAAAAGACACCGGACGGTCGTCTCCCCAGCCTTGAATTTTCAGAAAATCCCGATATTGCCCAATATGTTGGCACGCATGACAATCTGCGTCCGCAACTGGTTGTCGGTTTTGCCGCCGAGACCACCAATGTGGAGCTTCATGCCAAGGGCAAGCTCGTTAAAAAGAATACCGACTGGATCGTCGCCAATGACGTGTCGCCTGAGACGGGCATTATGGGCGGAGACCGTAACCAGATCAAAATCGTCTCAAAAGAGGGGATTGAGGCGTGGGATGATATGCCCAAAGAGGATGTTGCCCGCAAATTGATCGAGCGCATTGCCTCTCATTTCGCCTCTTAACATCTTTCCCGGCCCTGTCTTTCGCTCTTTTCTCCCTTTTGCAGGATGCACACCATGTCCACTCTTTTTGTTCAGACCTTGCCCCATTTTGGCGATCTTGACTTGCCACGCTATGAAAGCGAACAAGCGGCTGGCATGGACCTGCGCGCCGCCAATGAGGAAGGCTCTGCTATTGTGCTTCAATCCAATGGCGGGCGGGCGCTTATTCCGACCGGCCTTGCCATTGCTCTTGAACCCGGATTTGAAGCCCAGATCCGCCCACGCTCCGGCCTTGCCTATAAGCATGGCGTTACAGTTCTCAACGCTCCGGGTACCATCGACAGCGATTATCGCGGCGAAGTGAAGGTTCTCCTCATCAATCATTCCGACGAGGATTTTGTGATTGAGCGGGGCATGCGCATTGCTCAAATGGTCATCGCGCCGGTCATCCAAATACCAATGGTCAAGATTGATAGCCTGAGTGATACGGACCGGGGTGCCGGAGGCTTTGGCTCTACCGGTCATTAGGCCTCTTGCCCTCACTTATCTGTCACGAGCAGGCGACAAAAGAGAGACATGCACTAGAATAATTTTCTACGGCACTTGCCTCTATTTCATCTGTTTATGACAAAATGCCATAAACCACCTTGAATGCAGCGGTATTTTCTATTTTTCGCCTCAAGGTTGGAATGGCTTTTCTCGCAACAAGAGCAAAGACTTCCTACATTATTGTCAATCTGATTATTGACTTTGTAAGGATAGTTCCATGGCTCATTCTCCCCTGCGCACCGAAGGTCGTGGCCGCATTTATGATTCCATCACCGACACCATTGGCAACACCCCACTGGTACGTCTTGATAAACTGGCAAAGGCCCATGGCGTAAAAGCCAATCTGTTGGCCAAGCTTGAGTTTTTCAATCCGCTGGCAAGCGTGAAAGACCGGATTGGCGTTGCCATGATTGACGCTATGGAAGCGGACGGCACAATCAGTGCAGGCAAAACCACCCTGATTGAGCCAACCTCCGGCAATACCGGTATCGCCCTTGCCTTTACCGCTGCTGCAAAAGGCTATCGCCTTATTCTGGTCATGCCTGAAACCATGTCCATCGAACGGCGCAAGATGTTTGCCTTTCTGGGGGCCGAGCTTGAGCTGACCGAAGGTGCCAAAGGCATGAAAGGCGCGATTGCACGGGCCGAAGAGCTGCTCTCAGAGATTGATGATGCGGTTATTCCCCAGCAATTCCAAAATCCGGCAAATCCGGCCATTCATGAAAACACAACCGCTAACGAGATCTGGAATGATACCGATGGCGGCATTGATGTTCTGATTTCCGGCATCGGGACCGGCGGAACCGTTACGGGTGTTGGCACAGCGCTTAAAGCCCGCAAATCTGATCTGCATGTCGTGGCGGTAGAGCCAACAGACAGCCCTGTTCTGTCTGGCGGTCAGCCCGGTCCACATAAAATTCAGGGCATTGGTGCAGGTTTTGTGCCCGATGTTCTCAATACCGAGGTTTATGACGAAGTTATCACCGTCGCCAACGAAGATGCCTTTGCCCATAGCCGCGAAATGGCGCGGACAGAAGGCATTCCGGGCGGCATCTCCTCTGGTGCTGCGCTCAAAGCCGCCCTTGAAGTGGGCAAACGCGATGATATGGATGGCAAGACTATCGTTATCATTATTCCAAGCTTTGCCGAGCGCTATCTTTCAACTGCCCTGTTTGACGGCGTGTAAGTGCCCCTTCTCCCCACAAACTGCAGTTTAGGGGCCTTACGGCCCCAAACAGAGGTCAGGCCTTGTGCCTGACCTTTCTATTTGTAGCCTTTGTTTTTTCATCATTGGCTGGCATAGTCGGGACATGATGCATTGATTGAGGCCATATTATGCTTTTGTTCCTAACCCATCCCATAAGGCAGCTCTGCCTGTCGGTTTTCCCCTGCCTTCTTCTCCCCCTCATGCTTGCCCCCGCCATTGCTGGCGATATTGCTGAATTTCGCAGCCATGGTTTTTCGCAAGACGGGCGCTATTTTTCCTTTGAAGAGTTCGGGCGACAGGATGGGTCGGGCTTTGCCTATTCCAATATCTATATTCTGGATCTGAAGGAAGACAAATGGATGCCCGATTCGCCTGTTCGGGTGTTGATCCGGAATGAAAGCGGGCCGGTTCTCAAGGCGCGTTTTGACGCTTTAAGCAAAGCTGCTCCCTTGCTGCAGCGCTACAATATCACCAATAGTGGTGTTCTGATGGCTGCCTCTCCTATTAATGAGGCAGGCAACAAGCACGAACTGGCCTTTAAATCCTCCATCCCGCCCAGTGCAGGCGGTGAGACCAAGCCCTATATTCTCTATCTCTCCCAATATGATCTTCCCGACAGATTTAACTGCTACGATAATGGCAAGGTCAAGGGATTTCGCCTTGATATGACTTTGGGCAAGGGCGGGATTGGTATGGAGCTTTATGAAGATCGCTCAATACCAAAATCACGCAACTGTCCGCTTGGCTATCAATTGGTCAGTGTTTATGCCCCCGATCGCTTTAACAACCACCCTTATGCGGTGGCTTTGGTGGGTGTTTTCAGCCGCGGATTTGAGGGGCCTGACTTTCGCTATATTGCTGTCTCCCTTAAGTTTTAGGCATATCCCACTTGATTGATTTGGTAATCAGGCGCAAAGAGTTGCACGAAATAAAAAGCCGGACGGGAGCCATGTTTTTTGTTGCTCTCTCAAGATATGGTCCGGCTTGGGGCGAATGATGAGTAAAGACGATGCTGGATGATCAGGAACTGGAACGCTATGCCCGCCATATTCTGCTGCGTGATGTGGGGGGTCCGGGGCAGCAAAGGCTGAAAGCTGCAAAGGTTTTGGTAATCGGTGCCGGTGGCCTGGGCTCACCAGTTCTTGCCTATTTGGCAGCGGCCGGTGTGGGCCCGTTGGGCGTGGTGGATGAAGATCATGTCTCATTGTCCAATCTTCAGCGCCAGATCATTCATGACAGTGATGCCCTTGATGTGCCAAAGGTTGAGAGCGCCCAAAAGACCCTTGCCCGCATCAACCCCCATGTAAACGTGCAGCCCCATCTCTTCCGTCTTGATGAAGAGACGGGCCTTGATCTGATCCGCGGCTATGATCTGGTGGTCGATGGGTCCGACAATTTTGACACGCGCTATCTGGTGGCTGATTTGTGCGAGGAAGCGGGTATTCCACTGGTAACCGCAGCTGTTGGCCTGTTTGACGGATCAATTACCACACTCAAACCTTACGCGAGCAATGAAAAGGGCGAGCTTAACCCGCGCTATCGGGATCTTTTTCCCAAAAAACCGGAAGCGGGTGCCATTCCCTCTTGTGCCGAGGCTGGTGTTCTTGGGGCACTTACCGGAGTTATAGGCTCCCTGCAAGCGGTTGAAGTGATCAAGGAGCTTGTCGGGCTGGGTGAAGGGCTTGTGGGGCGCTTGCTCCTTTATGATTCCCGTGCGGCGCGATTTGAGACCATCCGTTACAGGCGACGAAAGGGCTAATCTTTTGGCTCTGTCGCCAGATTTTAAGTTTTGCCTTCATCTTAAGGAAAGCCCCGTCTCGGGGCTTTTTTATTGGCCTAATTTTTGTGATCTCAAGCAAAGGTTTTGAAGAAGCTTTCCCCCTCCCCCCTTGCCAGAGCAGCAGATTTATTTTATGAAACTGACATCAGTTTCATTTTTATGCCTGAATTAATTCCCCTTGATTTTGGCATTTCCCATCATTCGGGATCCATAGAGATGATCTATTCTTACGCAAAGATCTTGGCGGCGACCCTTCAAAGCGAAGCGGAACAGCTTAAAAAGCGAGAGCGGACCCGCATGCGGCTGCTTATTGCCGGTTGCCAGCTTCTTGATGAGCAAAGCCTCAGCCTTTTGACCATTTCTCAGATCTGTAAGCGTGCTGATATTGCTCAGGGCACCTTCTATCTGCATTTCAATGATCGCCATCATTTTGTCAGCAAGCTTTTGGGCGGCTTCATTGCCTTTTTGCAGCAGCAAATGCGCCTTGAAGCCCAAAGCGGGGCCGAGGACGGCATCCGCGCCACCACCGCTGCCTATGTCTGGCTGTTTGAGGCCAATCTGGGGCTGATGAAATGCCTTGTTCATCATCTCGAAGATTTTCCCGAAACGCGGCAGGCCTTTCTCACCCTTAACAAGGAATGGGCGGACAGGGTTGCCAGCAGCACCAAGCGCAAATGGGCGGCGGATGATATGCCCGCTCCCTTTGGCGATGACGAGCTCCTGCGCCGTGCCTATGCCCTTGGCGGATTGGTGGACCAGTATCTAACGGCCCTGTTGCTGCACCGCGACCCCGTTCTTGATGATTTGTCGAAAGACCGGAGCTGCGTCATTTCCTCTTTGAGCGATATCTGGAAACAAGGATTAAAGCTATGACCTTGCTTGAGACTGCCGAATATCTATCCGGGCCAGACCTCTTTGCTTTTCAGCAAACAGCATGGGAGACCCAAAGCGCCTATGTCTCAGATAGGTCCCCTTTTTATCAGCGACTTTGGCGAGGAAAAGCCGCGCCCAAAGATCTGCGTGCCCTTGAGGATTTGCCTTTCTCGGACAAAGCACAATTACGGCTCTCGCAGGCCGAGCATGGCCCTTTTGGCGATTATCTGGCGGCAGACCCTTCGGTGGTTAATCGTCTTCATCGCACTTCAGGCACCACGGGGCAGGCCATGAATCTGGCGCTGTCGCGCCGGGACAGCACAATCACTGCCATTGTGGGCGGGCGCAGCCATCGGGCTTCGGGTCTTACCAAAGATCACAAAGTGGCTCACTGCCTTAATTACCAAATGTGGATGGGGGGCGTTACGGACCATCTGACCTTGGAAGAGACCGGCGCCATGGTCGTGCCTTTCGGGGTTGGAGGAACAGAGCTTCTTATTCGCACCATTCTGGAAGTAGGCATTGATGCCATTTCCTGCACACCCTCTTATCCTGCGGTTCTTGAGCGGGTGATTGCGGATAAATTTCCCGATCTAGCGCCTAAGGATCTTGGCCTGAAGCTTGGCCTTTTTGGCGGCGAGGCTGGCCTTGATGATCCCGCTTTTCGCACCCGATTGAAAGATGTTTGGGGATTTGAGCCGCGCAATGCCAATTTTGGTGTCTCGGATGTTTTCTCCAATTTTGCCAGCCAGTGCGCCCATGATACGCGGCTGCATTTTCTGGGGCATGATGTTCTTTATCCCGAACTGATCGAGCCGGAAAGCGGACAAAATCTGCCCATGGAAGCTGGCCAGCATGGCGAACTGGTGCTCACCCATTTGATCAAGGAGTGTCAGCCCCTTGTTCGCTTCCGCACCGGCGACATTATCGCTATCGACGAGACCGAGCCTTGCAGTTGCGGCAGAACGGGCATGAGATTTCGGGTCATCGGCCGCTCGGATGATATGGTCGTGGTGCGGGGATTGAATGTCTTTCCCACCCAGATTGCGGCGGTGCTGGGGTCGCTTGAGACTCTCTCAGGTGATTATCGCATCATTTTAGATGATCATCCCCCTTATGATTATCTGCCCGTCTCGGCCGAGCTTGCCAAAAATCAGCCACCGACCGACAGCATGGACAAAGAGATTGAATTTCTTATCAAAAAACGCCTTGGCGTGACGGCGCGGGTTACTCTTGTGCCCCACGGCACCTTTCCCATTACTGAAGGTAAAACCCGTCGGGTGATCCGCAATGCAACAACAGGAGCCGGCCATGTCTGAGTTTCACTATTCCACCGTTACCAGTAGCATCGTCGCTGACGGGGTGCGCCGCATCGCTCTGAACCGGCCAGAAGTGCTCAACGCCATGAATCCGGCCTTGATTGAGGATCTGGCGCTCGCCTTTGAAGATGCCAACAGCGACAACGAGAGCCGGGCGCTTATCCTTACCGGTGCTGGCCGCGCCTTTTGCGCCGGAGATGACCGCAAGGCCCATAGCCACCCAGAAAGCGAGCAAGAGGCACGACGCCTCACCCTTGCCATTCAGCGGGTCACGCGGGCGCTCTCGCTTGGCGAAAAACCCGTTGTCGGGGCCATTAACGGTTGGGCCGTTGGGGGCGGATTTGAATGGGCGATTAATTGCGATTTCCCCATTTGGGGCGAAAGTGCCAAGGGCTTCTTCCCTGAAGTCTCGCTCAATCTGTTTGTGACAGGTGGGGTAACATCCTTGTTGCCCGCCTTGGTGGGGCTTAACAAAGCACGCGAAATGCTCTTTTTGGGCGAGCGCTATACAGCAGAGCAATTGTTCGATATGGGCGTTGCCTGGCGGGTTGTAAAAGATGATACCCTGCAGGACGAAGCCCTGAACGTTGCCCAGCGCCTTGCCGATCTTCCCCCCTTATCTGTGCGTGCCATGAAGCGGGTGCTCAATCAGACGGCCTTTACCAATCTTTCCCAAGCCATGGATTGGGAAACCGAGGCGACAATTGCAGGCTTTATGGATCCTGAGACCACAAAGCGGCTGTCAGATTTCTAACGGGCATTGATTTCGGGATTGAGAGACAACCCATTCACCATTAAAAAACCCGGCCTTGTAAATTCAGGCCGGGTTTCTTTAATTCAGCAAGAAGCAAGCTCTTACAACATGGACGGCAGAACGCGATCCGGCGGGCGGTGCCCGTCCATGAAGGTCTTGATATTGATGATGACTTTCTCGCCCATATCTGAGCGCCCTTCAATGGTGGCAGAGCCCATATGAGGGATCAGCACAACGCGATTGGACTGAGCCAGCTTTGGATTGACCGCAGGCTCATGCTCAAACACATCAAGGCCAGCACCGGCAATCTCTTCATTGATGATCATGCGGGCAAGAGCATTTTCATCAATCACTTCGCCGCGGGCGGTGTTGACGATATAGGCATCGGGGCGAATCAGTTTCAGGCGGCGGGCTGAGAGCAGATGATAGGTGCCCGGCGTATGGGGGCAATGGATGGAAATAACATCCATGCGCGCCAGCATCTGGTCAAGGCTTTCCCAATAGGTTGCTTCCAGCTCTCCCTCAATGGAGGACGAAAGGCGGCGACGGTTGTGATAATGCACCTGCATGCCAAAGGCTTTGGCGCGGCGGGCAACAGCCTGTCCGATGCGGCCCATACCAATGATGCCAAGGCGCTTGCCCCAGATACGATTGCCCAGCATCCAGGTTGGCGACCAGCCTTTCCAGCCAGCTGTTTCCATAACCGAAATGCCTTCCATCAGGCGACGTGGCACGGCCAGAATCAGGGCCATGGCCATGTCGGCTGTGTCTTCGGTGAGCACACCCGGGGTATTGGTTACGGTGATACCGCGCTTGTTGGCGGTTGCCACATCAATGTTATCAACACCATTGCCAAAATTGGCAATCAGCTTTAGCCGGTCACCTGCCTGAGAGATCACAGCCGAATCAATCCGGTCCGTCACGGTGGGGACCAGCACATCGGCTGTTTTCATCGCTTCGACCAACTCAGCCTGATTCATCGGCTTGTCTTCAACGTTCAAACGTGTATCAAAGAGTTCCCGCATACGGGTTTCCACACTATCGGGAAGCTTGCGGGTGACAACAACTGTCGGCTTGTTTTTCGCCATAGGTTCGCCCTAATCATGCCTCAAATGATGGAACTCCACCCCTCGGCCAGGGAATTGAGGCTTGACGCTTTCCCAATCCGATTTTAAAGGGCAGGGCTTGATCACTTGATCAGCTCTGTTCTTCTGCCGGGCACATAGCTGCGCCGCTTTTCTATCTCTAGCAAATGCTGGAGCGAAAGGTAAGGTCTGATTGGCTTGTTCCTTGGTCAAAGGTGCCGCAGGCGTGCAAAACACAATGCTGACGAGAATCAGTGCTGAAATTAAGTGATGATTTAAGGGTTTGGGCTAAGCTCCAGACAAGCGACAGAACATAAAGAAGCAAATGGCAAAAACAGGTTTTCATATGGTCAAACCCCTTATGGTGGTTTTGGGGCTCAGCCTTTTCGGGCTTTTGGCTGTGGGGCAGTTTGCCATGGCACAGGGCACCAGTATCGGGCCATCCGGCTATAAGGTGCCTCGTTTTGTCAGCCTCAAATCTGATCGGGTCAATGTACGCGGCGGCCCGACCACCGACCATAAGGTGAAGTGGATTTTCCGCCGGGCCGGTCTTCCTGTTGAGATTATTCAGGAATTTGAAAACTGGCGCCGCATTCGCGATTCCGAAGGCGAAGAGGGCTGGGTCTATCATTCCCTTCTCTCCGGTCGGCGCACAGCCCTGATCAGCCCATGGCAAAATGCAGGCACCATCGTGCCGCTTAGCAAAACAGCTGAAAGCGATGCCGCTCTTGCGCTTAATGCGCAGGTCAATGTGCTGGTTGATATCAAGCAATGCACCAAAGAAAACTGGTGCGAGGTCAGCGCGCAGGGGCAAAGCGGCTGGATCCGTGCCAATCTGCTGTGGGGCGTCTATCCCGATGAGGTCATCGAAGAATAGCCCTCATGGCTTCTTTGAGTGCCCTTCTTCGAGCTTTTGCAGCCTCACGCTTCGCGCAGCATTTATCCCAAAAACCGGCAACCCAAAGCGCAGATACGCCTTTGGAGCATCCGTCACATATCTTACTGTCAAATTATTTGATTGCTGCGCACTAGAGACTTGTCAGCACAATGAGGCCAAAGCAGCCTGACTTTGCGGGCGGCCTACTTAGTTTTGCTTGCGGCGCAGGCGCACCACAACATCCACCCGTGTGATTTCCATGCCTTCCGGCACTTCGGGCAAGCTGTCAACGCTCATGCCGCCGGGAATATCAACCACACGATTGTCTTCTTCATAGAAGAAATGATGGTGATCGGAGGTATTGGTATCAAAATAGGCTTTTGTGCCTTCCACCGCCACTTCGCGCAACAGGCCAGCCTGAGTGAACTGGTGCAGCGTGTTATAGATGGTCGCCAGCGATACGGAGACATTGACCTTTTCGGCTTCCTGCTGGAGCAATTCCGCAGAAACATGCCGATCCCCTTTAGCGAACAGCAATTCAGCCAGTGACAATCTCTGCCGGGTTGGGCGCAGGCCCGCATCCACCAGCAAATCACGCGCTGAACGTCGATCAAAGGTTTTTGGCATTGTTGTCATACAGGCTAATCTCCAGCTCGTTGGCCCATTTGTCCCATCATTATGGGTGATATAAAGGTTTTTTGCAAATTCAGCAAGTATTACTACGAAGGCAACTTGTCGTTGGCCCATATCCCTTGGCCTATGCGCAGAATTACTTATTATCTCTGATCTTTTCTTTGGCATCGCCCTCTCACAACAGTGAGGTAAGGTGATAGGGAGGCACTCTTCACAGAGCGTTTGCGCCCAATGCCCGCAGGCATTATGAACCCTTCTCCTCCCCTTGCGGGAACATATTAGAAATGAAAGACAAGTAGCGTTTTGAGCTGCCAATCACCATTATTGAGGAAAAGCTGTGAGTGTGCAGTTTTTCCAATGGCAAGCCTAGGCTCGGGGCAAAGAACAGGCTATAAGCAAGGTGACTCTATCATCGTGATTGAAGGCGGAGCGCATTCGCCATTGATCGATGCTGACAAATCGGGCGGGAGCCGCCAATTTGGTCGCATGAATAATCTAAAGGTGCTTGTTTTGTTACTTCCAACAGCCTGCACCCGCCTAATATGAGAATGGACACCATATGGAACAGCGCCAATCCAGCTTTACTTATGAAGAAATTCTAACCTGCTCTCGCGGAGAGATGTTCGGCCCAGGCAATCCGCAGCTGCCTCTGCCGCCCATGCTGATGCTGGATCGGATCACCGAAGTCTCTGAAGATGGCGGCGAAAATGGCAAAGGCCATATCCGGGCTGAATATGACATCAATCCAGATCGCTGGTTCTTCCCGTGCCACTTTGCCGGTGATCCCGTAATGCCCGGCTGTCTTGGTTTGGACGCCCTTTGGCAAATGACCGGTTTCTACCTTGGCTGGCTGGGCCTTGAAGGCAAGGGCCGCGCCATTTCCGTTGGTGAAATCCGTTTTGCAGGTCAGATCACACCAGAGACCAAGCTGGTTGAATTTGGCGTTGATTTCAAACGCGTTATGAAAGGCCGCCTCAATCTTGGTATTGGCGATGGCTGGGTCAAGGCTGATGGTGAGACAGTCTTTACCGCAAAAGATCTGCGTGTTGGTTTGTTCAAAGACCAATAAGCAACAAAATAGTGGCAGTCTTGCAGAATGCTCCCATATGCAAGCAAATGCTTTCTTGATGTAAAGACAGCTGCCTTCATATTGATGCCGTTTTTGCATGTGCTTTGTGAAGGCCCGCCTGACTGCCAGGCAATGAAGAGCCCCGAGATTGATAGTGAGGCCTAATATGAGACGTGTTGTCATTTCCGGTTTGGGTATTGTTTCCTCTATTGGTAACGATGCAGATCAGGTCACCGCATCCCTGCGTGATGCAAAATCCGGCATTTCCTTTGCACAGGATTTTGCCGACCATGGCTTCCGCTGCCAGGTTTGGGGCGCGCCAGATATCGATACAACCGATCTGGTTGATCGCCGCGCCAAGCGCTTCCTGTCCCAAGGTGGGGAATGGAACCATGTGGCCATGAAGCAAGCCATTGCTGATGCAGGCCTTGAGCAGAGCGACATCACCAATGAGCGCACCGGCATCGTCATGGGGTCTGGTGGTCCATCCACCCAGACCGTTGTCAACGCTGCTGACATCACCCGCAAAAATGGCTCGCCCAAGCGCATTGGCCCCTTTGCGGTGCCAAAGGCTATGTCTTCTACCGCGTCTGCAACTCTTGCGACCTGGTTCAAGATTCATGGCGTGAACTATTCCATCTCATCCGCTTGCTCCACATCCGCCCATTGTATCGGCAATGCCTATGAACTGATCCAGATGGGCAAGCAGGATATCGTCTTTGCTGGCGGTCATGAGGATCTTGACTGGTCCATGTCCAACCTGTTTGACGCTATGGGTGCCATGTCCTCCAAATATAATGACAGCCCGGAAACCGCGTCACGCGCCTATGACATTTCGCGCGATGGCTTTGTGATTGCTGGTGGTGCTGGCGTTCTGGTTGTTGAAGAGCTTGAGCATGCCAAGGCACGCGGCGCGAAAATCTATGCCGAGATTGTTGGCTATGGTGCCACCTCTGATGGCTATGACATGGTTGCCCCATCCGGCGAAGGCGCTGTGCGCTGCATGAAGCAGGCGATGGCAACCGTTGATGGCTCTGTTGACTATATCAACTGCCACGGCACCTCCACTCCGGTTGGTGACAAGCAGGAAATCGGCGCCATTCGCGAAGTCTTTGGCGATACCATGCCGCACATCGCATCCACTAAATCCCTGACCGGCCACTCCCTTGGCGCTGCTGGTGTTCAGGAATCCATCTATTCTCTGCTGATGTTGCAAGCCGGCTTTATTGGCGAATCAGCTCACATCACCGAGCTGGATCCTGAATTTGATGGTGTGCCAATTGTGCGCGAACGCATTGACAATGCCAAGATTGATACCGTTCTCTCCAACTCCTTTGGATTTGGTGGCACCAATGCGACACTGATTTTCCAGCGCTATAACGGCTAAGGGGCAGGCACAGAATGACCGGACTTATGCAAGGCAAGCGCGGCCTCATTATGGGCGTTGCGAACAGCCATTCCATTGCCTGGGGTATTGCCAAGACACTGGCTGATCAAGGGGCTGAACTGGCCTTTACCTATCAGGGTGAAGCTTTGGGCAAGCGGGTGAAACCGCTTGCTGAAAGCGTCAATTCCAATTTGGTGATGCCGTGTGATGTGGAAGACCTTGACTCTGTCGATGCTGTCTTTGACAGCCTGAAGGAAAAATGGGGCAAGATCGACTTTCTCGTTCATGCCATCGGTTTTTCTGACAAAAATGAGCTGAAAGGGCGCTATGCGGACACCACACGGGAGAATTTCACCCGTACCATGGTGATTTCTTGCTTCTCCTTTACCGAGGTGGCCAAACGGGCAGCTGATATGATGAATGAGGGTGGCTCCATGATCACTCTCACTTATGCTGGCTCCATCCGGGTGATGCCAAATTACAATGTGATGGGTGTTGCCAAGGCTGCTCTGGAAAGCTCTGTGCGCTATCTGGCGACGGACTTTGGTCAGGATAGCATTCGCGTGAATGCAATCTCTGCCGGACCTGTACGCACCCTTGCCGGGGCTGGCATTGCCGATGCCCGCCAGATGTTCAATTATCAGCGGGATAATAGCCCTTTGCGCAAGTCCACCACCATCGAAGATGTGGGCGGAACAGCACTTTACCTGCTGTCGGATCTGTCTTCGTCAGTCACTGGTGAGACCCATTATGTGGATGCAGGCTATAATACGGTGTCTATGCCCAGCCTTGATACCCTGTCCTATTTGGACAAGCGGTAAGGTGCCGTAATCCTTTTATTAATCAAGGGGAGCGAAAGCTCCCCTTTTTGATTCATCCCTTTGAAAATAAAGCTTTATTAACTACATCCATTAGGAGCACCTTTATTTCCCTCTATCTATATTGGCAGGTATTGATAAAAACGCTCATACCCGGAAAGACACAGGATGTCGGTACTTCCAGCCAAAAAAGGTAGACCTAAAAAGCAACTCTATGCCTTGAGCGGGCTGATGGCTGGCAATTTCTGTTATGCGCTCTTTATTTTCTGGCTGACCCCTGAAGACAGCCAACTGACCACCTTCATTCAGATGGCGCTGATTGCGCTTACCTCCGCATTGGCCTTCATGGTCTTCTATCGTTATAACAAGCGCGAAATGGAGATGAAGAAGGTCGTCGAAGATCTCTCTGCCAATGATAAACTGACAGGCCTGCCGAATCGGGCCAAATTTTCGCAAGTGCTGCATGATCAAATTGGCACTGGTGCAAACCACAATCCTTTTGCCTTGATGCTGCTTGATATCGACCGCTTTAAAGAGCTTAATACGATTTTGGGCTATAAAGCCGCTGATAAGCTGTTGCTGGAATTTGGGGCACGCCTTACCAACTATTGCCAAAACAAAAACAATTGCGCGCGTCTTTCAGGCAACGAATTTGCGGTGATTGTGCCCTATGATGGTTCTGGGCCCGACCTTGAGACACAGATGCACCGACTGTTTGCCTCTCTCTACAAGCCCTATATCTGTGACGACAAGGCCGTTGACATCACCATGAGTGGTGGCATTGCCCTTTTTCCGGACGATGACCTGGCAGCCAACCAATTGGCAAAGGATGCTGAGCTTGCATTGCTTCGGGCCAAAGCACAGGGCCATAATACGATTTTCTGTTATGAAGAAACAGCTGATGAGAAAATCCATGAATTTCAGCTGCTCTCTCATGACATGGATCGCGCTTTGCGTGAAGGTGAGTTCAAACTCTTCTTCCAGCCGCAATTCAGCTTTGACTCAGGTGATCAAATTGGCTTTGAAGCGCTTATTCGCTGGGAACATCCTGAGAAGGGCCTGGTCTCCCCTGCTGATTTCATTCCTCTTGCGGAAAAGAATGGCATGATCGTGCCTATTTCCGAGTTTGTTTTGATGGAAGCCTGCAAAACTGCCGCAACTTGGGTTAATCCCTTGCGCGTTGGTGTCAATCTATCACCCGTTCAGTTCCAGCAGATTGATGTGGCGGAGCTGACCGAGCGGGCGTTGAGAGAAACCGGCCTTGCACCAGACCGTCTTGAGCTTGAGGTTACTGAAAGCCTGTTCATCAATATCTCGGACGGGACAGCGGACATGCTGCGCCGTATTCAGATTCTTGGTGTCTCCATTGCCCTTGATGATTTTGGCACCGGCTATTCAAGCCTGAATTATCTCAACAATTTCCCCTTCAACAAGCTGAAAATCGATCGCAGCTTTGTTAAGGATCTGGCCTTCGACAATGGTGCCATGGCTATTATTTCAGCCGTGATTGGCATGGCCAAGAGCCTTGAGATGCGCATCACAGCAGAAGGCATCGACAATCCGGAAGTCATGGAAATTTTGAAGATTGCTGGCTGTCACGAGGCTCAGGGCTTTCTTTTGGGCAAACCGCGCGATATTCGTGAAGTGCCCGGCATTGAAATGGATGCGCCACAGAAGGCACTCACGGCCTGATAGAAGCGCGCTCCGTCTTTTTAAGGAAAGCAAACCAACAAAAAGACCCTGCCACAAGGCTATCTCGTGGTAGGGTCCTAATCTTACGCAATGCTGATCTCTTTGAGTGCTGTTTCACTCAATGAGAGCGACGCATTAGTCGTCTTTTTTCTCTTCGCGAGGAATTTCCTCACCGGTTTCCTGATTGACCACTTTCATGGACAGGCGAACCTTGCCGCGCTCATCAAAGCCCAGCAATTTCACAAAGACGCTATCGCCCTCTTTCACCACATCGGTCACCTTGTTGGTGCGCTGTGGTGTCAGCTGGGAGATGTGAACCAGGCCGTCACGAGCACCAAAGAAGTTGACGAAAGCGCCAAAATCTACGGTTTTCACGACCTTGCCTTTATAGATCACGCCTACTTCAGGCTCGGCTGCGATGGATTTGATCCAGTTAACGGCTGCGGTAATGGCTGCACCGTCAGAAGAGGCAACCTTGATTGTGCCGTCGTCGGCAATATCAATCTTGGCACCGGTTTTCTCAACGATTTCGCGGATAACCTTACCACCAGAGCCGATCACTTCACGGATCTTGTCGGTCGGAATCTTCATGGTTTCGATGCGCGGTGCATGTTCACCAACTTCAGGGCGGGCTTCAGACAAGGCGTTGCTCATTTCATCAAGAATGTGCAAACGACCACCTTTGGCCTGCTCCAGAGCGGTTTTCATGATCTCTTCGGTGATGCCATCAATTTTGATGTCCATCTGCAAAGAGGTGATGCCTTCAGACGTACCAGCCACTTTAAAGTCCATGTCACCCAGATGATCTTCATCACCCAGAATATCGGACAGAACAGCAAACTTGTCGCCTTCCTTGATCAGGCCCATAGCAATACCGGCTACAGGTGATTTAAGAGGCACGCCTGCATCCATCAGGGACAGGGAGGTGCCGCAAACGGTTGCCATGGAAGAAGAACCGTTGGATTCGGTTACTTCAGAGACAACACGCAAGGTGTAAGGGAAGTCATGATGGGCAGGCAGAACCGGGCGAACAGCGCGCCAGGCCAGTTTGCCATGACCGATTTCGCGGCGACCAGTAAAGCCTACGCGTCCAGCTTCACCAACGGAATATGGAGGGAAGTTGTAATGCAGCAGGAAGGTTTCCTTGTAGGTGCCTTCCAGAGCATCAACAAACTGCTCATCATCGCCGGTGCCCAGTGTTGCAACTACCATAGCCTGCGTTTCACCGCGGGTGAAGAGAGCAGAACCGTGGGTGCGTGGCAGAGAGCCAACTTCGGATTTGATCTGGCGAACGGTTGACAGATCACGGCCATCGATACGAGTGCCGGTTTCGATGATCTGACCACGAACGATGCCAGCTTCAACCTTTTTAAAGACGTCACCAACCAGTGACTGGGCTGGAGCTTCTTCATTTTCGTCGTCGCACAGAGCCTCAACAACCTTGGCCTTTACCACATCAATGGCATCGCGGCGCTCGGTTTTGGAGGTGATTTTGTAAGCATCAGCCAGCTCGGAGCCAACAATCTCGGTAACTTTGGCTTTGAGCTCGGAATTGTCAGGAGTAACAAATTCGCGTGGCTCTTTCGCTGCTTTTTCAGCAAGGCGGATGATCGCGTCAATCACAGGCTGGAAGCCTTTGTGACCGAACATCACAGCATCAAGCATGGTTTGCTCAGAGAGGTTCTGTGCTTCTGATTCCACCATGAGAACGGCATCAGCAGTACCGGCAACAACCAGATCCAGCTTGCTCTCTTCCATCTGGTCAACAGCAGGGTTCAGAACAAACTCGTCATTGATCAGACCAACACGTGCGCCACCAATCGGGCCCATGAAAGGAACGCCAGACAGGGTCAGGGCAGCAGAGGTTGCTACCATGGCCAATACGTCCGGGTCATTTTCCATGTCATGGCTCATCACGGTGATGATGACTTGGGTTTCGCACTTATAGCCTTCAACAAATAGCGGGCGGATCGGGCGGTCAATCAGGCGGGAAACCAGTGTTTCCTTCTCGCTTGGGCGACCTTCGCGTTTGAAATAGCCGCCAGGGATTTTACCAGCAGCATAGGCTTTTTCCTGGTAATTGACGGTCAGAGGGAAGAAATCGAGGCCGGGCTTTGGCTGTTTGGCAGACACAACAGTTGCCAGAACAGTGGTGCCGCCAAGAGATGCCAGAACAGCACCATCGGCCTGACGGGCAATTTTGCCTGTCTCAAGAGACAGCGTCTGGCCGCCCCATTCAATTTCTTCACGTTGAATATCGAACATTCAAATGTCCTTTCATAGATGCCCCCAATTCACATACGGTCGGGGCATGTTTGGCATAGTCGCCACGGGCAAGACAACGAGCAGCTTTAATGTGGCCCCCACACTAAAACCGCTGGCAATCCTGCCTGTGACTTGAGTTCAGCTGGCCCCATGCCGGCTGGCCTCTTTCTTTTTCAGCTTTTGCTAAAATGAGCAAAAGATCGGCCTGTCTTTAGGATGTGCAATGACATCAGAGAGACAGGCAAAATGAAAACGCGGCGATCAGAAAGACCACCGCGTTTTGATTTGGAGCTTAGCGACGCAGGCCAAGACGCTTGATCAGATCCTGGTAGCGGGCTTCTTCTTTGGCTTTAACATAGTCAAGAAGCTTACGACGCTGGGAAACCAGTTTCAGCAGACCACGGCGTGAGTGATTGTCTTTCTTGTGAGACTTGAAGTGCTCGGTCAGATTGGCAATACGCTCGGAAAGAACAGCGACCTGTACCTCTGGGGAACCGGTATCACCTTCTTTGGTGCCATATTCTTTGATCAGCTCGAGTTTGCGTTCAGCAGTAATCGACATCGGGATCTCCTTAATTGTTTGGCTGAGGCGTGGACAGATCCACGGATCCCTCAGGCAGATTAAACACGCGCCTTGGGCAGAGTTCTCCGGCAACGATCTCGCAAATGGCCACGGGTTTCCCCGCATTCATGGCAACAGCAAAATCGCCGACAGGAGCATCCTGTCCACGTAACAAAACCGATTGACCTCGGCGTAATCTTGCTACGGCATTCCTGTTTATGGCCAGAGCCGGGATGTCGTCCAGCGCGGTTTCAACAGGAAGCAAAGCAGTTGCGAGCCCGGGCTCGCCGGGCGCACTATGGCTCAAGTCTTCAAGACTTTCCAGTGAAATCATCATATCTTCACTAAATGGTCCTGAAAGGAGCCGACGCAGGCCAACCACATGGCCTCGCGTTCCTAAATGCCGCCCAATATCGCGCGCCAAAGAGCGCACATAGGTGCCTTTGGAGCATTCGGCGACAAAAATAGCAGTATCCTCATCAGGGCAGCTGATAAGGTTTAGTTCATGCACGGTGATGGGGCGGGCAGCCAGTTTGACCTCTTCGCCGTCGCGGGCCAGATCATAGGCGCGCTCACCATTGACTTTGATGGCAGAAAAAGCAGGAGGAACCTGCATGATGGTGCCAGTAAAGTCCGCAAGACTGTCTTCGATTTCCTCACGACTTGGACGATGGGCCGAGCTGTCAATAAGCTCCCCTTCGGCATCATCCGTATCGGTCTCTTCGCCCCAGCGCACAACAAACTCATAGAGTTTGCGGCCATCCATCACATAGGACACGGTTTTGGTTGCCTCGCCAATGGCAATGGGCAGGCAGCCTGTCGCCAGCGGATCCAGCGTTCCGGCATGGCCTGCCTTCTTGACATTGAAAATGCGCTTGATCGCCCCAACCGCTTGGGTCGAGGTCATTTCAAGCGGCTTATCCAGCGCAACCCAGCCATGCACATCAGTGCGGCGCTTGGCACGGAATTGCTGCTTTTTTTGTTTTTTCGGCTTGGCGACCGGTTGGTCCTGCTCGGCCTTGGCGGCATCGTTCTCAGACATGATCAGCCCTATTCGTCTTCTTTTGCCTGATCGTCACCGGCTTTAAGATCCTGCATGACCTTTGGCGAGCTCAGCAGCGCATCAATGCGGGAGGCTTCATCAAAGGTTTCGTCATACCGAAAGCGCAGCTCGGGAGTATGCTTCATGCCAAGATCACGCCCAAGACGGCCACGCAGATATTTTTTGTGCCGGTTGAGCGCCTCAACAATGTCTTTTTCAAGACCGGGCACACCAAGGGGCATCACATAGGCTGTCGCCAATTTCAAATCTGGCGTCATGCGTACTTCAGGGATGGAGACAACATGATTTTGCAGCAAATCGTCCTGCACTTCGCCCCGTGAGAGGCATTCGGCCAGAGATTTGCGCACCAGTTCGCCCACGCGCAACTGGCGCTGGGACGGCATACCCTTGCCGCCCTTACGAGAACTACGGGTCATCGTAATAGTCCTATAAACCAAGGCAGCGGCCGGGATTGGACCGACCGCCGCACATTATTTTGCCCCCACTAAAGACGGGGCTATCAAGATATTGCGAGAAATTGTCCTAAAGCGTACGGGCAATTTCTTCTACGCGGAAGCACTCAATCTGATCGCCGACGCGAATATCTTCATATTTTTCAAAGGCCATACCACATTCCTGACCAACCACCACTTCTTTCACTTCATCCTTGAAGCGCTTGAGGGTGGAGAGTTTGCCAGTGTGGATCACCACATTGTCACGCAGCAAGCGCACGCCAGTGCCACGCTCCACAGTGCCTTCGGTCACGCGGCAACCGGCAACCTTGCCGACTTTGGTGATGTTGAAGACTTCCAGAATTTCGGCGTAACCGATAAAGGTTTCGCGAACTTCCGGGCTAAGCATGCCGGACATGCCTGCTTTCACATCATCGGTCAGATCATAGATGATGTTGTAATAGCGAATTTCAACGCCTTTTTGCTCGGCTGCAAGCTTTGCCTGCTGGTTGGCACGAACGTTAAAGGCAATGATCGGAGCGCCAGAGGCTTCAGCCAAGGTCACATCGGATTCGGTCACCCCACCCACACCGGAATGCAGGATCTGAGCAGAGACTTCCTCGTTTCCGATCTTGTCCAGAGCACCGATGATCGCCTCAACAGAGCCTTTCACATCGCCCTTGATAACCAGCGGGAAGGACTTGGAATCAGACGCTTTGAGGTTGCTGAGCATTTGCTCCAAAGATCCGCGGTTGGCTTTCGCCGCAGCCAGATCCTTGTTCTTGCGAATGCGGTATTCAGTAATCTCACGGGCGCGGCCTTCGGTTTCAACCACAGCCACCATGTCACCGGCATCCGGTGCAGACTGGAAGCCGAGAATTTCAACCGGCTTGGATGGCTCAGCGCTATCCACTTTCTTGCCATGATCATCAACCAGAGCACGGACCTTACCCCATTGCTCGCCAGCAACAACGATATCGCCGACATTGAGTGTACCGCCCTGAACCAGAACAGTTGCCACAGGACCACGGCCCTTATCAAGCTTGGCTTCAACTACGATACCGTCCGCTTCGCGATCCGGGTTGGCACGCAGCTCAAGAAGTTCGGTTTGCATCAGGATTGCTTCAAGCAAGCCATCAAGATTTTGCTGTTTGAGAGCAGAAACCTCGACCTCGAGCACTTCACCGCCCATACTTTCCACAAAGACTTCGTGCTGAAGCAATTCATTGCGAACGCGGGACGGGTCAGCTGCTGGCAGATCCATCTTGTTGACCGCAACAATGATCGGCACTTCAGCGGCGCGCGCATGGTTGATGGCTTCGATGGTTTGCGGCATCACGCCGTCATCGGCTGCTACAACAAGCACCACGATATCGGTTGATTTGGCACCACGAGCACGCATTTCGGTAAAGGCGGCGTGGCCCGGTGTATCGATGAAGGTGATTTTCTCACCATGCTGTTCAACCTGATAGGCACCGATATGCTGGGTAATGCCGCCAGCTTCGCCCTTGACTACATTGGCCTGACGAATGGCATCGAGCAAAGATGTCTTACCATGGTCAACATGGCCCATGATGGTGACAACAGGAGGACGCTTTTCAAGCAATTCTGCCGCATCTTCCTTGTTGAACAGACCTTCTTCAACATCCGCTTCAGACACACGCTTTACGGTATGGCCCAGTTCTTCGGCCACCAATTGGGCGGTATCAGCATCCAGAATATCAACGGTTTTGACCATCTGGCCCTGTTTCATCAAGATCTTGATCACGTCAACCGCACGTTCTGTCATACGCTGCGCCAATTCCTGAACCGTAATCGTTTCAGGAATGACCACTTCGCGGAAGACCTTTTCACGCGGAGCTTCCTGGCCACCTTTTTGCTGCTTCGCACGGCGGCGGCGCATGGAGGCAAGTGAACGCTGGCGCTCATTCTCATTCAGAGCGTTGGACAGGGTCAGCTTGCCGCGACGACGATCCTCGGTCCGCGGTTTTGCAGGCTGATTGGATCGATTATCATCAGGACGTGTGCGTTTAGGCGCAGGCTTGAGTGTTTTTGCACCCGGCTTGCCTTCGGCATTGAGGTCTGGTGCTGGGGCCACGAAGCCGCCACCTGGACGACCTGCACCGCCTGGGCGACCACCACCTGCCGGACGACCACCTGGGCGATCACCACCGGGACGGCCTGGACCACCGGGACGACCGCCACCTGCCGGACGACCACCTGGGCGATCACCACCCGGACGACCGGGGCCACCGGGACGGCCACCAGCACGATCGCCGCCTGGACGACCACCGCGATCACCGCCGGGACGATCTCCAGAGCGAGGTGGACGGCCACCACGATCTCCACCGGGACGATCACCGCGTGGGGCACGATCACCGGAGCGAGGACCGCGATCATTGCGATCTCCCCGTTCCTGACGCTGTGCCGGACGCGCTTCGGTCTTTTGTTTCTCTGCAGCAGCATCCTGCTTTGCTTTTTCAGCAGCAGCGGCAGCCTTGGCTTCTTCAGCCTTTTTGGCTTCCAGTGCGGCTTGTGCTGCGCGGGCTTCTTCTTCCTTGCGGCGGGCTTCAGCCTCGACTTTACGCTTGGCTTCAAGCTCGATGCGGCGTGCTTCGTCTTCTTTCTTCTTGATTTCCATCTCGCGAGCGCGAACTTTAGCAGCTTCGAGCGCTTGCAAGCGTTTGGCATTTTCAGAAGATGTCAGATTGCGCTGACCAGTCGCAGATGCCTGATTGTTGTTGCCACCGCGTCCGCGCTGACCTTGGCGCTGGTTACGGCCACCTTGGGTATTGCCACCCTTGCCGCCACCAGCATTGCCACCACCAGATGCAGGACGATTGCCCGAAGGTTTGGACGCACCCCCTTCTGATGCAGGCTGACGGGCAGCTGCAGGCTTGCCTTCATTTGGATTGGTGAAACGGCGCTTGCGCTTTTCAACAACAACCGCCTTTGAGCGGCCATGCGAGAAGCTTTGGCGCACAGTACCCTGACCAACATTTTTACCCAGAGACAGCGTCTTCTTCTCTGATTGGCCATCGGTGTTGTCGTTGTTGTTTTCGTCACTCATTTGCGGTCGTTACCCTCGATTGCCTCTGCGGAGGCTTTGTCAGATGCCGGCGAGCCGGACCATCTGTCTGATAATTCGCTATCCTGGCTAACAAATGCCTCTAGCATTTGCGCCTGCGTGATAAAGCTTTTGCTGGCAGACCCTGCCGTCAAAGCTGCATGTACTACATTTCCCTGCCCCAAGGCTGTGCTTAATGCATCGGCGCTGAACAACCGGATCACCGGGATCCTATGATCGCTGCCAAATCTGCGTCGCACGGCCTGAGCCAGCTTTTTTTGCCCGTCTTGCGCAGCATCTGCTGCATGTAATAATCCCAATAGGGTGCTTTGTGCAATGGCTGCTTCCACCTTTGCAAAGCCAGTTATGATTTGTCCCGCTTTTCTTGTCATACTCAGAGACGATAAAACGCTACGTTTTAACTGCTCCTCGACAAGGTCGGGCAAATCTTCACATCCGGAAATCCTGCTTTTGAAACCGCGCGCAAACAGGCCCTTGCGAACGGCTTGTTGCAAAATTTCCTTTTGAGCTGTTACCCAAACACCACGCCCGGGTAACCGCATTTTCAAATCAGGCACCACTGTGCCATCCGGGGCCAGAACAAATCTGATCATTTCGGCCTTGGATAAGCTTTGCCGCGTTACAAGGCATTGGCGCTCTGTCTCATCGCTCTTGCGCGGCACGGTTTATCCTCTCTTAGCCGAATTTGTCAAACTTTGTCGTTGATCTAACCGCAAGTTCCTTCATTTTCCTGCGGCTACATCCTTCTAGCTTGGGCTTGAAACTCAGCCCTCTCCCTGATCCTGCTCATCCTCTTGAGGCAGATCGGAAATCTCGGTGCCTTCCAGCCCTTCTTCCCCGTCTTCTGCTTCCAGAGTTTCATATTCAGCCGCTTCTTCTTCGCTCAAAAGCTCTGAAGGGTCGATCCAGCCTGCTGCAACACGGGTCAGCATGATGATATCTTCTGCTTCCTGACGGGAGATATCAAAATCTGACAGGCAACCTTTGAAGCGCTTGACCTCATTGCCCTGACGCTCGGTCCAGCCAACCAGATCATCGGTTGCGCAACCGGCCAGATCTTCAATGGTCTTGATATCGTCTTTACCCAGAGCCACCAGCATGCCCATAGTCAGGCCGGAAATTTCCAGAAGATCATCAGAAACGCCAAGAGCCAGACGCTCTTCGTTCAGTTTCTGGGCCTGGGCTTCGAGATAATCATTGGCACGGGCCTGAATTTCAGCGGCGGTGTCTTCATCAAAGCCTTCGATATCGGAGACTTCGGCAGCATCCACATAGGCCACTTCCTCGATAGAGGCGAAGCCTTCGGAGGCCAAGAGCTGCGCTACAATATCATCAACATCCAGAGCCTGCATGAACAATTCGGCACGTTCGTTGAATTCTTTCTGACGGCGCTCGGATTCTTCCTCTTCCGTCATGATGTCGATATCCCAACCGGTCAGCTGGGACGCAAGGCGCACATTCTGGCCGCGACGACCGATTGCCAGAGACAATTGATCATTGGGGACAACCACTTCGATGCGCTCGGCATCTTCATCAAGCACCACTTTGGCCACTTCTGCGGGCTGCAGCGCATTAACGATAAAGGTTGCCGGATCTTCAGACCACGGAATGATATCAATTTTCTCGCCCTGCAGCTCATTGACCACAGCCTGAACGCGGGAGCCACGCATACCCACACAGGCACCAACCGGATCAATGGAGCTATCGGATGAGATAACGGCGATCTTGGCGCGGGAACCGGGATCACGAGCAACGGACTTGATGGTGATAATACCATCATAAATTTCAGGCACTTCTGAGGCAAACAATTTGGCCATGAATTGCGGATGGGTCCGCGAGAGGAAAATCTGCGGCCCACGCTGTTCGCGGCGTACATCAAAAATGATGGCGCGGATGCGATCACCGGGACGGAAGGCTTCGCGCGCAATCAGCTCGTCACGGCGCACAATCGCTTCGCTGCCGCCAAGATCGACGGTGACATTGCCATATTCAACCCGCTTGACCTGACCATTGATCACTTCCATCAGGCGGTCTTTAAACTCATCATATTGATGATCGCGCTCGGCTTCGCGCACTTTCTGGACAATCACCTGCTTGGCAGACTGGGCGGAGATACGGCCAAATTCCAATGGCGGCAGCAAATCGGAGATCACATCACCGATTTCGGCGTCCGGCTGCTTCTCCTTGGCATCGACCAAAGCGATCTGGGTGGCGTAATCCTCAACCACATCAACCACTTCCATCAAGCGCTCAAGGCGGGTTTCACCGGTGCGCGGATTGATAGAAGCCTTGATCTCGGTCTCCTGACCATAGCGAGAACGCGCAGCTTTCTGGATGGCGTCTTCCATGGCTCCAATCACGATCATTCGATCGATTGACTTTTCGCGGGCCACGGCATCTGCAATTTGCAAAAGTTCAAGACGGTTTGCACTGATTGCCATCGTCAGGGTCTCCTATTTATCCTGATCTGTCTCAAGGCTTGGAGCCTCGTCAGCATTATTCCTTGATTGCGCTTTCAGCGCCAGATCCATCAAAACATCATTCATGACAAGTTTTGATTCCGACAGATCTGTGAGAGGAAGCCGAACAATTGAGGGCTGGTCGGCAGGTGCATCTGGCAGGGCCAGTAGCAACTCATCTCCCTCAACCGCTTCAATCATACCACGGAACCGGCGGCGCCCATCAATGCCGACAGACAGTTCCAGTTTGATTTCATGACCGATCCAGGCCGTAAAATCCCTCTTGCGCACCAAAGGTCTATCAATCCCGGGGGATGACACTTCCAGATGATATTCGCGATCAACCGGATCCTCCACATCCAACACGGGAGAAACAGCACGGGAGATGCTCTCGCATCCCTCAATATTCATCGAACCATCGGGGCGCTCAGCCATGATCTGGACCGTGCAGCCGTTGGTTCCTGTAATACGGACGCGCACCAGATCAAAGCCGAGGTCATCGATTACCGGCTCAACAATTTGAGCCACTCGTGCCTCAAGGCCTTTTTCACTGACCAAACGCGTCTCTTTTTGACTGCCTTCTGTCATTGGCAAGTCCATCTCCATTGCTTTGGAAGGGGTGCCTTATCCTTCCCAACAGGCGCTTACAGAATAAAAAAGAGCGGGTCCGGTTTGGCCCACTCTAAACTGTTCGCCTAGATTTTGTCCGCTCTATACACCACTTTACCCTCAGAATGCAAGTAAAGATTAGATTTGGCGCAATCCAGCGGGTAAGGCAGCCCTGTGGCTGCCTTAATCAGAGCTTTATTTTTCCAGCCAATCTTTCAAATGTCAGATATTTGGGCGTGCGCCCTTCGCGAAAGGCCTTGGCTTCATAGCGGGTGCGGCGCCAATCCGGATAAGGCTGCGCCCGCTCTTCATCGCTTGCGCCAAGCTCTTTAAACAAAGGCTGCTTTGCCACATGCTCCAAAGTCCATTCAACATAGCTTTCAATGTCAGAGGCGAAGCGGAAATGGCCGCCGGGTTTGAGTACGCGCAAGATGCGCCCCAGATTATGATCGGAGACAAAACGGCGCTTCCAATGGCGTTTTTTGTGCCAGGGATCGGGATAGAGCAAGAAGAGCCTGTCGATTGATGCTTCTGGCAACCAGTCAAGAATATGGGCCGCATCTTCATTATAAAGACGGATTGTCTCGATCTCATCCGCTGCAATTTGGTCAACCGCCTTGGAAATGCCATTGATGAAAGGCTCACAGCCAATCATCCCAATCTGGGGATTTTCTTGCGCCTGATGCACCATATGCTCGGCACCGCCAAAGCCGATTTCAAGCCAAATGGCCTTGGGGCTATGGGAGAAGAGGCCAGCCGCTTCTGTAATCGGCTGAGAGGGGTCCAAAAGCAATTTGGGCAGCAGCTCATCCATCAATTTTTGCTGATTGGGGCTAAGGGGCTTGCCTTTGCGGCGACCAAAGAAGGCGGATGGCTTGTCCTTGGTTGGTTTGACATATCCATCTTGCTGCTCTTTGGGCAATTGGGATGATGTTGGCTCACTCATGTCTCACCATTTCATAAAAGCAAAAGTCCGGCCGCGATGCCGCTTAACACCAGATTGACAGCAAAAGGCACCCTTTCTTGCAAAAGGGTGCCTTTTATAAAGTCTTACTCGCTCGATCTTAGGCCAGTTCGGCGATGATCTTGTCGACCAGATCGGTTTTTTCCCAAGAGAAACCACCATCTTCTGCAGGTTTGCGGCCAAAATGGCCATAGGCTGCTGTGCGCTCATAGATCGGGCGGTTCAAATTGAGATGCGTACGAATGCCGCGTGGCGTCAGGCTCATGCAATTCCACAAGGCTTTCTCAAGCTGGGAATCACGCACCTTACCTGTGCCATAGCTGTCAACATAAAGAGACAGCGGCTCGGATACGCCAATGGCATAGGCGAGCTGAATGGAGCAGCGATCTGCAAGACCGGCGGCAACGATATTTTTAGCAAGGTAACGCGCAGCATAGGCAGCTGAGCGGTCAACCTTGGTTGGATCTTTACCGGAGAATGCGCCACCACCGTGAGGCGCGGCACCACCATAGGTATCCACGATGATTTTGCGACCTGTAAGGCCAGCATCCCCGTCTGGTCCGCCAATAACGAACTTGCCGGTTGGATTGACATGCCAGATTGTCTGATCTGTCAGCCAGCCTTCAGGCAGGGCCCGCTCAATATAGGGAGCGACAATTGCGCGAATATCCGCAGAGCTCAGGCTTTCATCCAGATGCTGGGTTGAAAGGACAAGGGAGGTGACTTCAACCGGCTTGCCTTCCACATAGCGCAGGGTCAGCTGGCTCTTGGCATCTGGCCCAAGCTTTGGCTCGCTGCCATTATGGCGTGCTTCGGCCAACAGACGGAGAATTTTGTGAGCGTAGAAGATTGGGGCAGGCATCAGATCGGGGGTTTCATTGACCGCATAGCCAAACATAATGCCCTGATCGCCAGCCCCTTCATCCTTGCCTTCGGCTTCATCAACGCCTTGGGCGATGTCAACTGACTGTTCGTGGACATGGACATCAATATTGGCATTTTGCCAATGGAAGCCATCCTGCTCATAACCAATTTCGCGAATAACGCGGCGCGCTGTGTCTTCCATGACAGCGGCATTGATGCTTGCAGGGCCCCTTACTTCACCAGCCAGCGTCACCTGATTGGTCGTGGCCATTGTTTCAACAGCACAGCGCGAATATGGATCCTGTTTCAAGAATTCGTCGACGATTGCGTCAGAAATTCTATCGCAAATCTTGTCTGGGTGACCTTCAGAAACAGATTCACTAGTGAAGAGATATTCTTTTCGAGCCATTGAAGGGGCACTTTCCGCTGAAAATGTTTTTGCAATTACCAAGAGGCGTTCGCCACCTCTTGGTTTAGTTAGTGCTAAAAAGACGAAAATCAGCGGTACGTCAAGATGAAGAAAGGTGAAATCAGCTTTCTTCAGCCTCGCCAGCCAGAGAACGGACTAAATCCACAAGTTTGCGGCGGACCTTTGCATCCTTAATCTGAACGAAAGCCCGGTTGAGCTGTAGTCCTTCTGACGATGACAAGAAGTCGATAACAAAATTCTCCGACTTCGATTCACTCATTCCGGACGCTTCTTGTGGCGAACCCGGAGCATCTTCAAAGAAGAAAGCGACAGGAACTTCCAGAACAGTTGCAATATGCTGCAATCGGCTGGCACCAATTCTGTTGGTTCCTTTTTCGTATTTCTGGATTTGCTGGAATGTAATACCCAAATGCTCTCCCAGCTTTTCTTGACTCATAGAGAGCATCATGCGGCGAAGCCTGACCCGGCTGCCAACATGAATGTCGATGGGATTTGGTGCTTTTTTACTGGCCATTTTGGCTCTCATTGTCTGCGGCAATCTGTTCTTAAGACAGAGTTCAATTTGCCATCTCGTTTGTCAAATGAGGCTCCGCAACCTCTTGATATAGACCTTCAGTCTCAAAATTATTGTTTTTAAGTCGTCGGGGACAGGTCTTTAGCAATAGTGCCGTGTGACATAAGGTCATGTCAATTCTTCCCCCTATGCCTCCTAGACTTTTCTGCGCAAAAAAATCGTAATGAAGATTAAAAATGTCCAAATGGTCGTGAAAATACTATTACCAAGCATGGCATACAGAGTATCTGCCCTTTTTACCGGGAGTGAATGCTGAATTATTCCATCGCTGAGAAGCGGAATTTGTGCCTCAATGCGTCCGTAAGAATCAATAATTGCAGAAATTCCGGTATTCGCAACACGAATTACCGGAAGGCCAAATTCCACAGCCCGCATTCTTGCAATATGCAAATGCTGAACGGGGCCAATTGTCTCTCCAAACCAGGCATCATTGGTGACCGTAACAATCCAATCCGGCCGATGGGAAAAGCGGGCAACTTCTCTCGAAAAGGCAATTTCATAGCAAATAAGCGGCAAAATGCTGCCAAAGCGTTCCGTCTCAAAAATTGTACGGACCTGGCCCTCTTCAAATCCGCCCTTAAGACGTGTCAGCTGCTCCAGCCCCAATGCTTCAAGAAAGGACTGAAAGGGTAGATATTCACCGAACGGGACCAGATGGTTCTTGTCATAAGAACCTTCAATCGTTCCGTCTTTTCCCAGCCAATAGACAGAATTATAGACCCGCTCAGTGCCATTTTGGTCGACCTCCCGGCGCAAAGCACCCGTGATCAACTGGCTTTGGGCGGGAAGGCTGCGCGAGATGGCTGCAAGGGCTGCAGGCTGCTCAAACAAGTAAAAGGGAATGGCAGATTCTGGCCAGATGACCAGATCTACATCCTCTTTTGAAGCTTGAGGGCCCGTTTGCGAGGTCATGGCAAGCAGGCGATTGAAGATCCAAGATCTGTTCTCCAGCTTCCACTTTTCTTTTTGCGCAATATTGGGCTGAATGATCCGAATAACCGGTGCTTTTTGAGCTGCTTGGTCTGTTTGGGCTTGGGCGACAGAATTAACTTCAGGCGCTGCTCCGTAGATGATCCAGCTCCCGTAGAGGAGCTGCGCGATAAAAAGCGTAAGGATGGCATAGGAGAAATGGCGGGCTGCGCGCGCGACCTCCCAGCGGCTGATCCAGATGATGGGGAGGAGAAATAACAAAAGCGCAAATAGCGTCATCAAATCCAACCCGCCCAGAGCCAGTGCCTGCATCGTTAGGCTATTGGAGGCAAGGGCTGAACCAAATCCGCCCCATGGCAGACCGGTAAAGAGAATGCCTCGCAGCCATTCGGCAGCAGATAAAGCTAAAGCAAGCCAAAGGATTCGTGTCCAATGATCTGACCATAATCGCGCAAGGATTGCACAGGCGGCGCCCCAGAACAGGGCAAGACCGGCAGGCAGGACTAAAATGGCCAATGGCATGGCCCAGGCAAATTTCTCTGCTTCTACCAGAAAGGCTGCGCCAAGCCAGAAAAAGGTGAGAAGAAAAAAGCCAAAACCAAAGGCCCAGCCCGTTGCAAACATTCTTTTGGCTGCAATGCGTCCACTCTGGCCCAAAGCTGCCGAATCCAATAGAGCAATCAGAACTGGCAGGCAGATCCAAAGAACAGGAAACAGCCCTAAGGGCACTTGGCCAAGGCTTGCCACTGCTCCGGCTAACCACGCAAAGCCAATGCGTTTCCAGCCATCGAGAAGAACCAGAGAAGAATAAAACCGAACCAAAATTGCCATTTAAAACCTGCGAATCACGATGGCGCACTGCCTACGTCCAAGGAATCGGGATTTCATCACAAGGTCAAGCATCTGCAAGAGCCACGGGCTCTTCCTGCACATTTATGCGTCTTTTCCAGCCTCATGCTCCAAAGAGCTATCGGTAAGGTCACCCTCAACTCCCTTTGGCAACTTGGACGCGCTGCCGCCGGCGCGCTTGGGGGCTTTTCTGGTTGGCTTGAGACGGATTTTCACCCGTTTGATCCGCCGAGGATCTGCGTCCATCACCTCAAACTCCAAGCCGTCAGAGATGGCAACCAGCTCACCGCGTACAGGAATGCGGCCGATATGGGTAAAGATCAGCCCGCCGATGGTATCGACATCTTCCAGTTCCTCATTGGATGAAAGATTGAAACCAATAGCTTCAGAAACCTCTTCCAAATCCGCTTTTGCATCAGCGATAAACAGATTTGGGCCAGCCTCGGCAATAGCCAGTTGTTCCTCGTCATCATGCTCATCTTCAATGTCACCAATGACGGTTTCGACAACATCTTCCAAAGAAACCAGCCCGTCGGTGCCGCCATATTCATCAATCACCAGAGCCATCTGGGTCCGAGCGGCACGCATTTTGGCCATCAGATCGGTTGCAGGCATGGACGGGGGAACAAACAATATGTCTCGAATGACTTCCAGCTCTTTGAGCGGGCGCTGCAAATCGATATTGCTCATGGTTTTGGGCGCATTGCCAAGCTGGTGTTCCAGCCCTTCTATTGCGTCTTCATCGCACGGGCGAGCGGCCTCCCCATTGAGCAGATCCTCACTTGAGATACAGCCTTCCGAGGTCATCAGGCCAACCACATCCTTGATGTGAACCATACCAACCGGATCATCCAGTGTTTCGCGATAGACCGGCAAGCGCGAATGGCCAACTTCCTGATAAATTGCCAGCAAGGCACCCAAGGAGATGTCATCTTCCACCGCATCAATGTCGGCGCGGGGGATCATCACGTCATCAACGCGCATTTCCCGCAGCGCCAGAATATTGCGCAGCATGGCTTTTTCATCCGCAGAGAAAGTTTCATCCCCTCCCTCATCATCCGCCAGAGCACCTTCCATCTGGGTGCGCAGGGATTTTGTTGTCAGCCGGGCTGCGATGCCATTCACAAGACGATGCAGCCACCCTCCGGCTTCAGTGTCTTGTACAAGCTCTTTCCCGTTATCTCTCGGGCTTGGTTCCAGCGGGGCTGGACTATCGGGGTCGTTCATTCGTTTTTGGTGGCAAGCCTTGCGGCTGGCCGCTCCTTTTCAGGGCAATCATTTATGGCGACGATCTTGGTCACCCATCATTCAGGCATTTGGACAGGATCACTTCCTGCATAAGGATTATCGATTCCGATTTGGGCGAGAATGGCAACTTCCACAGATTCCATCTTCTCTGCTTCATCCCATTCAATATGATCATACCCTGCCAAATGTAAAAAACCATGAATACACAGATGGGTAAGATGCGCCATGAATGCAATGCCCAAATCTTTCGCTTCTCGCTCAACCGTCTCATAGGCAAAAATTACATCCCCCAGCAGGGGGCCTAGAGGATCTGCCTCTTCATCAATGGGAAAAGACAGGACATTGGTTGCCTTATCCTTGCCCCGATGGGCGGCATTTAGTGCCTTTACCTGTGCATCATCGGTAAAAACCAGAGAGATTTCCGAACCATCCAAAATGGCAATGGTCTCGATCGTCTCGATATAATGCTGGGCCTGATCAAGAGCTTTGGCAAGGCTCTCTTCAAGCTCTGTATGCGCATTCCAGCGCGGATCCTCTATCAGAAAATCCTTCTCCAGCGGCACCAGTCCATCGAGCTTGCTCATTCATCTTCGTCCTGAACGGGCAATGGAGCAGAAGGAGACAGATCCTTTGTGTCGCCTTCCAGATCTTCCAATGCCTTTTTTTCCAGCGCCTGACGGATGCGGGCTTTGCGCCGTGCTTCCTCATCATAGGCATTGACGATCCGCATCACCAATTCGTGGCGCACCACGTCTTCTGCCGTAAAACCAACCCGCACAATGGAGGGGATTGACCCTAGAAGATCCATGGCCTCCACCAGACCGGATTTTTCCCCGCGAGGCAAATCGATCTGGGACGGATCACCGGTAATAATCATCTTGGAATTCTCACCAAGGCGGGTGAGGAACATCTTCATTTGCATGGAGGTGGTATTCTGGGCTTCATCCAAAATAACCACTGCATTGGACAGGGTCCGCCCACGCATGAAGGCAAGCGGGGCAATTTCGATGACTTTTGCCTCGATCTCACGCTCCACCTTGTCCGGCGGCATCATATCATACAGCGCGTCATAGAGAGGCCGCAGGTAAGGGTCGACCTTTTCTTTCATATCACCGGGCAAGAAGCCCAGACGCTCACCCGCTTCAACAGCAGGCCGCGAGAGGATGATCCGATCAACCACACCGCGCTCGAGAAGTGAGGCTGCATAGGCAACCGCCAGATAGGTTTTGCCCGTTCCGGCCGGACCGGTGCCAAAGACCAGATCAGCACGATCCATGGCACGAATATAAGCATCTTGCGTTGCTGTGCGGGCAATCAGCTTCTTCTTGCGGGTTGCGATCTGGGCAAAATTCAGCTTACCGCCCTTGCCATCACCTTGGGCATCGGGAGAGATTTGCGGCAATTCCAGCTGCTCGTCCGCTGCCTGAGCCATGCGGATGGCCCCGTCAACATCGGCCTGTTCCACGCTTTCCCCGTCACGCAGGCGATAATAGAGAGAATCAAGTGCCTGTTTGGCCTGATCGCACAGATCGGCAGGCCCTTTGATGGTGACCCGATTGCCCCGTGCAATGGCTTCAACACCAAGCTTCTGCTCGATGCGGGCCAAATGCTGGTCATATTGACCAAACAGATCGCTCGCTAACCGGTTGTCATCGTAAGATAAAACTATATGGCCCATATCGGAGGCTGCCTTGAGAGCTTTGGATGCCCGGCTTTTTTTCAAATCAGCTTTGGTGGATCCCTGAGATGATTTGCTTGAGTTTTTGCTCTTGTCGCGAGGCTGATCGCTCAAGTGTTTATCCCTTCTCGGTGAGATATCTTTGATCTATCCATTGTAGAATGACCGCCGGTAATTGTCCCAAACAAACTGTTGGTGCCGATATTATCGATATGGACTGTGACAATTTCACCAATCATCTCTTCAGGTGCCTGCACATGCACAGCTTGCAGCCAAGGAGATTTGCCAACCAGCTGACCTTCATCGCGGCCTTTGCGCTCCAAAAGGAGGGTCATGGTGGTGCCGACCTTGGAGGCGTTGAAATCGGTTTGCTGCTGGTTGAGAAGCTCTTGCAGGCGGTAAAGACGCTCGGATTTGACCTCTTCAGCAACCTGATCGGGATTGTCCGCAGCTGGTGTTCCCGGACGGGGGGAATATTTAAAGCTATAGGCGGAGGCATAGGTCACCTCGCGCACGATGCGCATGGTTTGCTCAAAATCCTCGTCTGTTTCACCGGGGAAGCCAACGATAAAATCACCTGAAAGGGCAATATCGGGCCTTGCATCGCGGATCACATCAATCAGGCGGACATAATCATCATAACTATGCTGGCGGTTCATGGCCTTGAGAATCTTGTCAGAGCCAGACTGCACCGGCAAATGCAGATAGGGCATAAGGCTATCAAGGTCGCGGTGAGCGGCCAGCAATTCCTCATCCATGTCGCGCGGATGGGATGTGGTATAGCGCAGGCGATCAAGACCGGGAATTTCAGCAAGGCGGAACAAAAGCTTGCCAAGGCCCCAATCTTTGCCGTCGGCCCCTTCCCCGTGATAGCCGTTTACATTCTGGCCAAGCAGGGTGATATCGCGCACGCCAGCATCAGCAAGGCGTTCGGCTTCGGCAATAATCTGATGGGCAGGGCGGGAGGCTTCCGCGCCACGCGTATAGGGCACAACGCAGAAGGTGCAGAATTTATCGCAGCCTTCCTGCACGGTCAGGAACGAGCTGACACCACGTTTGCGGGTGACTTCTTTTTTGGCTTTGGGCAGATTGGCAAATTTGTCTTCAACGGGGAAATCCGTCTCTACCACGCGCGATCCGTTATGAGCCCGGTCCAGAAGCTCTGGCAGGCGATGATAGGATTGTGGGCCAAAGACCATATCGACCACCGGGGCGCGGCGCATGATTTCCTCGCCTTCTGCCTGCGCGACACAGCCAGCAACGCCGATGGTCATTTCCCCATCGCCCTTTTCCTTTTTGGCGTCACGCATTTTGCGAATACGGCCCAACTCGGAATAAACTTTCTCTGCAGCTTTTTCGCGAATATGGCATGTATTGAGAATAACCAGATCCGCTTCTTCCATCTCTTGCGTCGGCGCATAGCCCTTTGTTGCCAATGCATCGGCCATGCGGTCCGAATCATAGACATTCATCTGGCAGCCATAGGTCTTGACGAAGACTTTCTTGTCTTTTGGATTGGTCATATCTGGTCACGCCCGGAAAATTGCTGATCGTCATTTGCAAGGCTCATGCCTGCCTTGCTCTGTGCCATAGAGCCAAAGGAGGGCCAAAGGACTCCTGTGGCGGAATAGCGCGCAGCTTTACCCCTTTTTGCCCCTTTTGCAAAGCGCAAAAAACGCAAAAATGATGGCAAGGCCTTAACGTCCCCCTTACCCGCGCCCCATAAGGGCCTGCTGGTTAAGCAAGCGCACCTGATCTTCTGCCTGTTTAGCGATCTGTTTGCGATCGGCCTTGGCGTCAAAGGCAATAGGTTCGCCATAAGCCAGTTCCGCATCCACGGCCCCTTCTTTAAGAAGCGCCCAAAGATGGGGCAGCAGATCCATATCCCCATACCAGGCAGCCAGCGGACGATGCTGCCGGCCCATCGGCATACCATGAAGGCCCGTATAGGCAATCGAGAGAGGCTGAACCCACACTTTCTGCTCTTGATTGCTTCCCTCTTTCCCCGCAATTGCCGTTTTGGCCGCACCAATGAGGGCGGAGCGGAACGGCAAAACCCGATTGCCGTCTGAAGACGTTCCTTCCGGGAAAAGCACAATGGCATCACCTGAGGCAAGGCGCTCAGCAATTTCCCGCGTTGCCTGTCCGGTCTCGGAGCGGCGGGTTCGATTGACAAAGATCGTGCGCTGTAATTTGGCAAGAAGACCAAAGAGAGGCCAGGAGGCCACTTCAGATTTTGCAATAAAGGACAGAGGCTCGGTTCTTCCCAGAACCACAATATCAAGCCAGGAGATATGATTGGCGGTGATCAGAACCGCTCCGCCATCGCGCACGCAAGCGCCCTTAACAGATACCCGCACCCCTAACGCCTTGCAGCCGATACGGTGAAAAAGAACCGGGATCCAGCGCGCTGAGGGCAGTTTGAGGGTAACCGATAGCCACTGAAGCGGCAAACCAACAAGTACGGCCAGAATAATGACACAGGCGGCCAGAGCCGCCCGGTAGGGTGCAAGATCAATGCTGCGATTGGTTGCGGCCAATTGGGGGGGAGCGGTTTTGTCCACGTCTTGGCCCTGCCCTTTGTCAGGCTCTGCTATATCGGCAGAAGAGGACATTGGGGCAGGCGCTAAATCAGGGGCAGGCATATGCGAAGGGGATTTTGCTTTCACGCTCTTGCTCCAAAATACCATCCGCCCCTTGGAAGAGAGGCTTATTCGCCCTCACTCTCGTCCAGCGGGACGCCATATAGCTCTAGCCGATGGTCAACAAGCTTAAAGCCAAGGCGGCGGGCCACTTCCACCTGCAGACGCTCGATTTCTTCATCGCGAAATTCAATCACCTTGCCTGAGCGCAAATCAATCAGATGATCGTGGTGTTCTTCCGAGATAGTTTCATAACGGGATCTGCCATCGCGAAATTCGTGGCGTTCGATAATGCCAGCATCTTCGAAAAGTTTGACAGTACGATAAACGGTCGAAATAGAAATGCCGCTATCGATTTTGGAGGCCCGACTATAAAGCTCTTCCACATCGGGGTGATCGATGGCTGCATCCAGAACCCGGGCGATGACGCGGCGCTGCTCGGTCATGCGCATTCCGGCATTGGTGCATAAATCTTCGATGGCGGTCTTTTTAATGATTGTCATCGTTTTGATTGCCTTTGCTGCCCTTTGGCCTTCTCGTCACCCCAAATTGATTTGCATAATCCACGCGGTCGAGGCTTTTTCCTTACCGCTGGCATAATAGCCCTTACGCTCACCAACTTTTTCGAATCCCAATTTTTGATAGAGCAATAGCGCAGGTTGATTGGTCTCGTCCACCTCCAGAAACAATTTGGCAAGACGATCTGCATAGAGCTGGCGCATCACTTCATGCATCAATTGCTCCCCTGCGCCGGATTTCCTTTGCCCCGGATCAACAGCAATAGTCAGGATTTCCGCCTCATCCAGAACCGCGCGAACCAGCACAAAGCCGATAATCTGGTCTTTCATAATCAAATTTGAGCGGCGAATCACATAGCAGCTCACCTTGTCATCACCCAAAAGCGCCTGAAACTCGCTGGCGGACCATGCGCGCGAAAATGATTTTTTGTGAATATCTGCAAGGAATGGCACATCGGCAAGCTGCGCTTGCGTGATATGCGCTGTGCTTTTAAGCGGGAAGATCACCCAATCCTCTCCCTTGATCGCTTCTGGATCACATCGCGCTGGCAAAAGTGCGGCTGTGATCATTCTTACCTTCTACGCTGCCCCGCTTGCCTGCACAATCACATAAGCTGAGGGGCTGGCATCTTCATCCCACCTCACAGTGATATAAAGATCAGGCGCGCGCAATGGCTTTTCCCACTTGCGGCTTGGCATCAGGCCCGCGCAGATAAAGGGGTGTGGGTATCTTGTCATCAAATGGGGTGGTGAGAGCCCATCTGGCCATAGCCTTGATATCAGCTGCCCGAACTTCCATCACCGTATAATCACTGCTTGGACCGCCCTGCTCTTTTACTGCCTTCAGTACATGAGGGACGCCAGACCCGATAAGGCATAGAGGTGCTTTAAAATCAGAATGCGCCACCAGCTCAGCCGCTGATAGAGCCTTGGGCTCGCTGTCCAAGCACGCATTAAAGAATTGGGCGTAAATCTGGCCACGCCGGGCATCAATGGCAGAGAGAACCGGGCCTTTGGACCCTTGCGCCCTTGCAGTAAGCTCCAAGGCTTTCAGGCTTGAAAGCCCTTTAATGGGGCAATCAAGAGCCAGCGCTAAAGCACGCGCAGTTGCCAGCCCCACCCGCAGGCCGGTAAAGCTGCCCGGTCCGATAGTGACTGCGATATGGGTGATATCTGCATAGTCGCACTTGGCCTCAGCCAAAAGCGCGGAAAGCTCGGACATCAAAACTTCTGCATGACCGCGAGACATGATCTGACTGCGGGAGAAGATGTTTGCTGGTGCGCCGGTCTCGTCCGAAATTGCCAAAGCAACCGAGCAGGCTTCGAGCGCTGTATCAATCACCAGACAGCTTCTTGGCTCGTGGTTTCCGGCATCGGGGCTTTGCTGTGCGGTCATATCAGGCTTCCTGCTTTTGATTGTTTAACAGAATGTGCCAACTTGATAGGCAAAAGGGCCCGCATCCTGGCTTTAAGATGCGCGGCCCCTTTATTCTTTTCATAGTTCGGTCTTTTACTGAACGGCCCGAACTTCCTGTACATCTGGCAGGAAATGGCGAAGCAAATTCTCGATGCCGTGCTTAAGGGTCGCTGTGGAAGACGGGCAACCAGCGCAGGCGCCGCGCATTTGCAGGTAAACCACACCGTCACGGAAACCGTGGAAGGTGATATCACCGCCATCCTGTGCCACAGCCGGACGGACCCGTGTTTCAAGCAACTCCTTGATGGTTGCAACGGTATCTGCATCCGCTTCGTCGAAATCTTCACCAGATGCACCAGCGCTCTCTTCTACCTTCATGATAGGCGCGCCAGACATGAAATGCTCCATGATGGCACCTAGAATAGCTGGCTTGATATGCTGCCATTCTGCCTCACCTTTGGTGATAGAGACAAAATCAAAGCCGAAAAAGACACCTTCTACCCCGTCGATGGAGAAGAGCTTTTGGGCCAGAGGAGACACTTCGGCGTCCTGAGATGAGCGGAAGTCGCGTGTTCCATCCTCAAGAACGACCTTGCCTGGCAGAAATTTCAAAGTAGCCGGATTGGGCGTTGCTTCGGTCTGAATAAACATGTCCGTTCCTTCATTCTTTTTGCATTGCGCAACAACATACATAGAGGGACTTGCATGGTGCGCAGAGATAGCTGGTCTGACTAGAGACATACGCTTTTTGACGCAAGTTTCAAGCAAGAACGTTTCGCAACTGGCTTTCTCTTTGAAAACAATGTCTTAAGCGACTGCTTCAATATCCTCATCGGACAAGTCGCCGGGCACGATTGTCACGGGAATGGAAAAAGCCCCATTTGCGTGGTTGGCAATGGAGGAAACCAGAGGACCGGGACCATCGCCCGATCCGGCAGCCGCTGCCAGCACAAGGATGGCAATATCCTCATCTTCTCCGATCAGGGCATTGATTTCTTCAGCCACGCCCCCTTCACGGATCACACTTTCCGAGGTGATGGATGCGATAGAGCGCACCCGTTCGTCAAAGCGGGCCAATGTTTCTTCGGCCGCTTCGCGCGCTTCGGCTTTCATGATTTCCTCAACACCCAGCCAGTGCTGAAACTGGCCCGGCTCAATCACCACCAACATGGTCAGAGCACCGCCGGTGCGGGCGGCCCGGCGGGCCGCATAAATGACGGCGCGGTCGCATTCACTTGTCTCGTCGATCACAACGAGGAACTTGCGGCGATGGCCTTCTTCATGACTTTTGCGTTTTGTAACCATGGTTCAAACCTGCCATGAAGTGGGGAAAGGGGCAAGAGAGGAGCGCTCTCAAGCCCTCAACAAAATGAAAGATCCCCTCAAAAGGGCAGTTTCCTTACCCTTTTGAGAGGATCCATATGTGTATGGCCAAGGCCAGATCTTTGCTTGATCACTCAGGCTTTGCGGATAAAACCGACAATATCCTTGACCTGATCAAAAATTGGCTCTGCGATGGCAGAGGCTTTTTCGGCCCCCTCACACAGGATCTGGTCAATATGGCTCTTGTCATCCATCAAGCGGCGCATTTCGCCAGTGATGGGAGAGAGCTTGTCCAAAGAAAGCTCGATCAGAGCTGGCTTGAATTTGGAGAATTCAGAGCCGCCAAATTCTGACAGAACATTCTCCTTATCCATGCCTGAAAGAGCGGCATAAATGCCAACAAGGTTGGAAGCTTCAGGGCGTCCATCCAATCCATCCAGCTCGCTTGGTAGAGCTTCGGGATCGGTCTTGGCCTTGCGAATTTTCAGCGCAATGGTGTCGGCATCGTCGGTCAAGTTAATCCGCGCCTTATCGGACGCATCAGACGAGGACATCTTTTTTGACCCGTCGCGCAAGGACATAACGCGCGGTGCAGGACCACCAATCAGCGGCTCTGGCTGCGGGAAGAAGACCTTTTCAGGATCCGTTGTTTCATCGCGATCAAGATTGTCTGTGCCGTAACCCAGCTCGGCAATCCGGTCCGCAAAATCGATATTGAATTTTTGCGCTGTATCGCGCGCCAGTTCCAGATGCTGCTTCTGGTCTTCCCCGACCGGAACATGGGTGGCCTTATAGGCCAGAATGTCGGCGGACATCAGGTTGGGATAGACAAAGAGGCCGGTTGAGACATTTTCGCGATTTTTCCCGGCTTTATCTTTGAACTGGGTCATGCGGTTGAGCCAACCCATGCGCGCGATGCAATTGAAAATCCAGCCCAGTTCGGCATGCACCGGCACCTGGCTCTGGTTAAACACAATATGCTTGGCAGGATCGATCCCGGCAGCAAGAAAACCGGCGGTTACTTCGCGGGTGCGCTGCTCAAGCCCTTGCGGGTCTTGCCAGACCGTGATGGCATGCATGTCGACAACGCAGAAGACACAGTTAAAGTCCTGTTGCAGATCAACAAACTTGGTAATCGCACCAAGATAGTTGCCCAGATGCAGATTGCCTGATGGCTGGATGCCAGAAAATACGCGCGGCTCAAAATTGGCCATAATAGTCCTCGAAATGTTGCCCAGGTGGGTGGAAGCACAAGGGGGAGGGTTACAAACAGCTAGGGTTATCGGCTAAGTCACCCGCGCTTGCAAGGGAAAAGACGGCTGTGGTTTTGCTTAAGAGCGGCGGCGGCGGATACGGGCTGTAATCTCTGACAGGCGGATGGCCCCTGTCCCCAGTGCAGCTAGCAAGAAAAGGCCAATCCCAGCGCCCACCAGCAAGGCCAAACCGCTTGCCGAGACCACAAGAGCACCCGAGGCAATCATGGTGCCAAGCTGAAGGTTAAGCCAATAGAGCCCGCCGCCCATGATAAGGGAGGCAAGGAAAAAGAGGCCAAGGCGCCGCACGAGTAAGGTATCGGCTTCAAAATGCCCCCGTCTCCACAATGTCACCCCAAGCAAAAGTGCATTTACCCAGCCCGCCAGCGTGGTGGCAATGGCGATGCCCACATGCTCAAAAGCGGGGAAAAGCAGCAAGGAGCCAGCCACATTGATGACCATGGCAACAGCGGCAAACTTCATGGGGGTTTTGGTGTCTTGCCGCGCAAAAAAGCCCGGAGACAAAACCTTGTTGAGCACGAAAGACGGAAGGCCAAAGGCAAAGGCGGCAAGCGCCAAGGCTGTCATCTGCGTATCAGCTTCATCAAACTGCCCGCGCTCGAACAAAACCTTGATGATGGGGGCCGGGATGATTGCCAGCGCGACCGCAGCTGGCAGGGTGAGGAACATGGAAAATTCCATTGCCCTGTTTTGAGCAGAAAAGACCGCTTTTGCGTCGCCTGATCGTACCTTTTTGGTCAAATCGGGCAGAAGAACCACGCCGATAGCAATGCCGACCACGCCAAGGGGCAATTGATAGATCCGGTCTGCATAATAGAGATAGGAGACGGCCCCTGCCTGAAAAGACGCAATGATGGTGCCGATCATGATGTTGAGTTGGGTGACTCCCCCTGCAACAATGCCGGGGATGCCCAGCTTGATCAGCTTTTTTGTGGCTTCAGTTCGGCGCGGGCGCTTTAATGAGATGGGAAACCGGGCCTTTTTGATCGCCCAGATCAAGGCCGCCAATTGCACAAAACCGGCAACAAACACCCCCCAAGCGAGAAAATGCCCTGCCATATCGCTGTTGGCAACGCCAGACAGCAAAATGAGAAACAGGGTAGAGATCAGCACGATATTGAGCAAAACAGGCGCAAAGGCGGCAGCTGCGAACTTGCCCAGCGAATTAAGAATACCCGACAGAAAGGCAATTACTGACATGCATAAAAGATAGGGGAAGGTAATTCGGGTGAGCGTCACGGCAAGATCAAATTTTGCCCCATCTTGCGCAAAGCCCGGCGCGAGCAAATGAATGAGCCATGGCATGGCAAGCTCAGCTACAGCGATGAAAAGCAGCAGAACAAACAAGAGCCCTGCGAGAATTTCCTCGGCAATCTTGCGGGCTCCGCTTTCGCCTTCATCTTGCAAAGAGCCTGCAAAAATGGGCACGAATGCTGAATTGAACGCCCCTTCGGCAAAGAGCCTGCGAAACAGATTGGGCAGCCGGAAGGCAACGAAAAAGGCGTCGGCAATGGGGCCTGTTCCCACACTTGCAGCCATCAGAATATCGCGCACAAAGCCCAGCACCCGGCTGGCAAGGGTTGCAACCCCGACTGTGGCAAAATTCTTGAACATGGACATGGCCGGGCACTTTCTTAAGCTATTGCGCTTTTTTTGCATTCCCGTCTCTCATCTCCCGTTTTCGGGGCCTAAAAGGACGGGCAATTGGTCTTGTATAGTCTATACTCTTGTGACTGTTACTTTTTCCTGATCATCTTTTGCTCTTTGTCGCAAAATGCCACTCTCATCCCTTCCCCTTAACGAGACTTGGATTCCGTGCCCGGCTTTTTGCCTTTCAGCGCTGCCAGTAATTCCTTTTCGATGGTCTGTTTGCGATCCAGATTGGTGATTTTTGCACCTGTAAGATCGGTCACATAGAAACTGTCGACCACTCGTTCCCCATAGGTGATGATATGGGCTGATGCGATATCAAGATTAAGAGCAGAGAGAGTGCGCGTCAGGTCAGACAGAAGGCCGGAGCGATCAAGGCCGGAGACTTCAATCACCGAGGCCTGATTGGACAATTCGTTATTGACGGTGACTTTTGGCGTGCGGCGGAAGGCTTTATAGCGCTTTTTGTGGCCTTCCTTTTGCGCAACAAGTGAAGGCAGGCGGGTTTCGCCTTTCAGCACTTGGGTGAGCAGATCGACAATGCGATTGGCGCGGCGGCGCTCGTCTTGGTCTTCATCAAATTCGCGCGAGATGAAAATGGTATCAAGCGCCCGCCCGTCTGTGGTGGTGAAAATAAGCGCATCCATAATATTAGCGCCCGCCGCCGAGCAAGCCCCCGCAATCATGGAAAGAAGACGCGGATGGTCTGGAGCCAGAATTGTGATCTGGGTGATGGCCTCAAATTCCAGCGTCTTGATCGCCACAGCAATGGATTGCTTCTTTTTGTCAGCCGAGCGGATCAGCTCTGCATGTTCAAGAGCACTGTCCATATCTGTACGCAGCCAATAGGCGGGGTAATGCAGCTTGAGATAGGCTGAAATCTCCTTTTCACTCCATCCTTCGAGTTTTGCAACAAACTGCTCTTTCATATGGGCAAGGCGGGCATCGCGTGAGGTTTTGGAATGCCCGCCGGTCAAGATCGGCTCCGCTTCATAATAAAGCGTGCGCAACAGCTGGCCTTTCCAGCCATTCCACACGTCGGGGCCAACCGCTTTAATGTCGCATACCGTTAGAATGAGCAGCATTTTCATCTGCTCCATGGTTTGCACCGCATGGCAAAAATCCAAAATGGTTTTGCGATCGGCCAGATCCCGGCTTTGGGAGACCGTACTCATGGTCAGATGCTCTTGGACAAGCCAAGCGACCTGCTCTGTTTGCTCGCGCGTGAGGCCAAAGCGGGGACAGAGCCCGCGCGCCACTTTAGCCCCTGCAATGGAGTGATCTTCTGGTCGGCCCTTGGCAATATCATGAAGGAAAACCGCCATATAGAGCACCACACGGTCGTCGAGCTTGGAAATAAGCTCATGCGAAAGCGGATGCTCCTCCCCCAGATTGCGCTTTTCAATCTCGGACAGGATGCCAACCGAGCGCAGCAAATGCTCATCCACGGTGAAATGGTGATACATATTGAACTGCATCATGGCGACAATCTTGCCAAATTCCGGCACGAAGCGCCCCAGAACGCCAGCTTCGTTCATCCGCCGCAGAATACTTTCGGGATCACGGCGGGAGGTGAGAATCCGCACAAACAGACGATTGGCCTCAGGGTCTTTGCGCAAGCTGCGATTGATCAGCCGCAAGGAGCGGCGCATCAATTGCAAGGAATCGGGGTGAAAGGTGAGATTTTCCTTATCCGCTATTGCAAAGATACGAATGAGGTTGACCGGATCACGCTTAAACACCTCGTCATCGCGGACGGAAAGACGGCCATGCTCGATGACAAAGTCCTCTTGCCCGCGAATTTTGCGGCGGCGGCGAAAAGGAATAGCGGAGAAAAAGCGATTGATTCCCGGAGCCTGACGGCCAAAATCCTCCTCAAGAGCGGAACAGAAAATCCGGGTCAGATCCCCTACTTCCTTGGCCACCAGAAAATAATGCTTCATGAAGCGCTCAACCGCCCTTTGCCCAGGACGGTTAGAATAGCCCATTCTATCCGCAAGCTCGCGCTGCAAATCAAAACTTAAGCGCTCTTCTGCGCGGCGAGTGAGGAAATGCAAATGACAGCGCACGGTCCATAGAAAATCATTGGTTTTTTTAAAGCGATTATATTCGGCTTGGGTGAAAACTTCCGCGTTGATCAGTTCCTTACCCTTTCGCACCCGATAAACATATTGCCCGATCCAGAACAGGGTATGAAGATCGCGCAGGCCCCCTTTGCCTTCCTTGATATTGGGCTCGACCATATAGCGGCTATTGCCCTGCTGGGTGTGGCGTGCATCGCGCTCGGCCAATTTGGCGGTGACAAATTCGGTGCCGGTATCCTGCATCACCTCTTTGTCATAGCGCTCGATCAGGCCATCAAACAGCTCCTGCTCGCCACAAATCTGGCGCGCTTCCAGCAGAGCTGTGCGGATGGTCATGTCCGTTTTGGACAGGCGGATACAATCATCGAGCGTCCGGGTGGCGTGCCCCACCTTCTGGCCCAGATCCCACAACATATAGAGGATATATTCAACAAGGCTCTCGCCCCACGCCGTTTGCTTGTAAGGCAGCAGGAAGAGAAGATCGATATCGGACTGGGGCCCCAATGTCGCCCGGCCATAACCACCAACCGCAACCACGGCCATTTTCTCCGAATCGGACGGATTTTCAACGCGGTAGACATGCTCTGTTGCAAAACCGAAGATGAGTCGGATCAGCTCATCTTCAAGGTAAGATAGACGAATCGCGCAAAGGATGCCGCTGCCATCTTCAAACAGCAGCTGTTCTGCTCGCTCCCGCCCCGCTTTTAGACAGCTTTTTAGCAGCGAAAGCACTTGCCCGCGCAGTTTGAAATCCTCTGCGCTGCCATCATGATTGGCGACAAGATCATTAAGCTGAGATCGAATCGCATCAGAATCAATCAGGCCATCCTTATGGGGAGCAATCATCTTCATGTCTTGTGCCTTTCTTCTCGCTTTTGCAAAAGCTAAAGCATTGCCTTGAGAGAATAGAGAATGTCGTGGGCCTGACGCGGGCTTAAGTCATCGGGATTGATATTGGCAAGTGCCTCTCTTACCTCGTCATTGGTCGGCTCCTGAGCCTCTGGCGCGGCAGCCGCCGCGACGACCGAGAAGAGCGGCAGATCGTCAATCATGGTGACCGCGCTTGATTGCCGGTCACCCTCTTCAAGATGTTCCAGCACCGCCTTGGCTCGCTCAACCACTGCAAGCGGCAAACCCGCCAGCTTGGCCACCTGAATACCATAAGAGCGATCAGCCGCTCCGGGCACGATTTCGTGCAGGAAGACAACATCGCCTTTCCATTCCTTGACCTTGACCGTTGCATTGGTCAGGCGCGCCAGCTTTTCATGCAAAACGGTCAATTCATGATAATGGGTGGCAAAGAGAGCCCGCGAGCGGTTTACCTCGTGCAAATTTTCAATGGTGGCCCATGCAATGGACAAACCATCAAAGGTCGCCGTTCCGCGCCCGATCTCATCCAGAATGACCAAAGAGCGCTCGCCAGCCTGATTAAGGATGGCAGCGGTCTCGACCATTTCCACCATAAAGGTCGAGCGGCCACGCGCCAGATCATCCGCTGCGCCAACGCGCGAAAAGAGCCGGTCTATCAAGCCGATATGCGCGCTTTTGGCCGGAACATAAGACCCCATTTGCGCCATAATGGCGATAAGCGCATTTTGGCGCAAAAAGGTCGATTTACCGGCCATATTGGGGCCGGTCATCAACCAGATATTACCATGATTTTGCCCCTCTTGGGGACCTAGTGCGCAATCATTGGCAACAAAGGGCTCGCTTCCCTCCTGCGCCAGCGCATGTTCCACCACCGGATGGCGCCCGCGCTCAATGGAAAAAGCAAGGCTGTTATCCATAACAGGGCGGCAATAGCCGCGATCTTGCGCAAGAGCGGCAAGGGAGGCCGATACATCAAAGACCGCAAAGGCATGGGACGCCGCCTTGATGGCAGAACTGGCCGCAAGGATTTGCCCGGCAAGATGGGAGAATATTTCCAGCTCAATCGCCATTGCCTTGCTGCCAGCCGATGCGATTTTTGCCTCAAGATCTGCCAAAGTGGTGGTGGTAAAGCGCACAGCATTGGCAAGGGTCTGGCGATGAATGAAGGTTTCGTTCAACGGCACCGACATTAGTTTCTCGGCATTGTTGGCCGTAACCTCGACGAAATAACCCAGCACATTGTTATGCTTGACTTTAAGGCTCTTAACGCCGGTCATGTCGGCATAATCGGCCTGAAGTGAGGCAATCACCCGGCGGCTTTCATCACGCAAGGATCGCAACTCATCAAGGCTTGGGTCATAACCCTTGCGCACAAAGCCGCCATCACGGGCCAAAAGCGGGACTTCCTCATCCAGTGCTGCGGCCAGGAGCGATCCCAGATCATCAGGCAGGGCAAACAGGGCTTCATAGGCTCGTCGCAATTCTGCAGGCAATTGATCGGGGCCGGTGCTTTGGCCAAAGCGGGCAAGCAAGCTGAGACTTGCGGCAAAACCAGAACGAATAGCCACCATATCGCGGGGGCCGCCACGCTCAAGCGACAGGCGCGAAAGGGAGCGCAGCATATCGGGCACGGCTTTGAGATGCTCTTCAAGATCAAGCCGCAGGCTCATCTGATCAATGAACCAGCCGACCGAATCCTGCCGCTCGACAATTTCGTCAAGATTGGCAAGCGGTGAGGCAAGACGGGCGGCCAAAAGACGGGAGCCAGCCCCTGTCATCGTCTGGTCAATGGTCGCCAGAAGTGAGCCTTTTTTCTCCCCTGCCAAGGTGCGTACCAGTTCCAGATTGGCGCGGGTTGCAGCATCAATTGACATGCTGCGGGCGGATAGTTCGCGCACAGGAGGACTTAGAGGAGGGCGGGCACCCAACTGGGTTTTCTCGACATAGGCGAGGACTGCACTTGCTGCCATCAGCTCCACCCGTTCAAACTGGCCAAAGCCATCCAGAGTGGAGACCTTGAAATAGTCCGAGAGGCGAGAGGCTGCCGTTGCCCCGTCAAAGAAGGCGCGCGGGACAGGCGAGAGAGAGGCACGCACTTCCTCACCCAATGCGCGAATATCCTCATCTTGCAGCATCGTATCCGCCAGAATGATTTCACGCGGATCAAGACGAGCCAATTCTGCATTAAGGCGAAGCTGGGAGACCATCTGAACGCCAAATTCCCCGGTTGAAAGCTCCAGCCAGGAAAGGCCATAGCGGGCTTCCTCCCCCTCCCCGCCGGGCTGGCGAGCGATGGAAGCGAGATAATTGGAGCTTGCCGCATCCAGCAATGTGTCTTCGGTAAGGGTGCCTGGAGTAACCAGACGCACCACATCACGGCGCACCACGGCCTTGGATCCCCGCTTCTTGGCCTCTGCCGGATCTTCCGTCTGTTCACAAACCGCTACCTTAAAGCCCAAGGCAATCAAGCGGTCGAGATATCCATCGGCGGAATGGACCGGCACACCGCACATGGGAATATCTTCCCCCAGATGTTTGCCCCGTTTGGTGAGCGTAATGCCCAAAGCCTGAGCTGCATGGACAGCATCTTCGAAAAAGAGTTCGTAAAAATCGCCCATACGATAGAAAAGCAGACTATCTGGATTGGCGTTTTTGATTTCGATGAATTGCTCCATCATCGGTGTGACCTTTTGTCCGGGATCCACCGCTATTTTTCCGCCAGCAAGTCTTCTGGATGTGGGAGAAGAGTGTTCTTGTTGTTTTTCCATGCTTTGGGCCTGGTTTGTCCTTGCTGATCTTCCTCAATGAGCACAGGCATATGCCTGCTTTGCTCTATTGAGTTAAATTTTCTGCCTGCACTTGATCAAAGAGAGGGCGAATCCCCCTTTAATTTTCTGGCACATTAACAACAAAGCCTGGATTGAGACCATAAAAGGAAGCCTTTTGGCCGATTGAGACTGGAAGCAAGCTGACTTAATGTGCATAACTTATGATCCGAATGCGAGTAGGTCTACCTGATCTGCGCCCGGCCCCGCTTTTTGCATGGCTGCCGCATGTGAGCTGCGACAGGTTCAGATTTTTCGGCTTGCACCGGACCATGACATATCAGATCCGGTCTGCGAACAAATAAACAAGAGGAAGGCCCATCGTGGGACAAGATAGAATGAAATCCGGTGTTAGCGTAACCGATGAAGAAGCTCTCAAATTCCATCAGCAAGGTCGCCCGGGCAAGTTGGAAATTATTCCAACCAAACCAATGGCGACACAGCGTGATCTATCACTGGCCTATTCTCCCGGGGTTGCAGCTCCTGTTCGCGCTATTGCCGATGATCCGTCCCGCGCCTTTGACTATACCGCGCGCGGCAATGTTGTTGCGGTCATCACCAATGGTTCAGCTATTCTAGGCCTTGGGAATTTGGGAGCCCTTGCCTCCAAGCCGGTGATGGAAGGCAAATCTGTCCTCTTTAAACGCTTTGCAGATGTCGATTCGATTGATCTGGAAATCGACACCCAAGACCCTGATACTTTTATCAATAGTGTGCGCTATCTTGGCCCGTCTTTTGGCGGCATCAATCTGGAAGATATCAAGGCTCCTGAATGTTTCATCATTGAGCAAAAGCTCAAGGAAGTGATGGATATTCCGGTTTTTCATGACGATCAGCACGGCACCGCGATTATCGCTGCCGCTGGCCTGTTCAATGCTTTGCATCTGACCGGACGCGAAATCAAGGATACCAAGGTTGTTTGTAACGGTGCTGGCGCTGCTGGTATTGCCTGTATCGAACTGGTCAAAGCCATGGGTATTCCGCACGAAAATGTGATCTTGTGCGACACCAAAGGCCCCATCTATCAAGGCCGTGAAGAAGGCATGAACCAGTGGAAATCGGCCCATGCAGTGCCGACCGAGGCGCGCAGCCTTGCTGAAGCCATGGAAGGGGCAGATGTCTTCTTTGGTGTATCGGTAAAAGGGGCACTTACCCCTGATATGGTCCGCAGCATGGCGCCTAGCCCGATCATTTTTGCCATGGCAAATCCTGATCCGGAAATTACACCTGAAGAAGCCCATGCAGTGCGGGAAGATGCCATCGTGGCAACAGGTCGCTCGGATTACCCCAATCAGGTCAACAATGTTCTGGGCTTTCCCTATATTTTCCGCGGCGCGCTGGATGTCAGGGCCACCGAGATTAATGATCATATGAAGGTGGAAGCGGCCCGCGCTATTGCAGCGCTTGCTCGCGAAGATGTGCCCGATGAAGTGGCCAATGCCTATCAGGGCAATCGCCCTAAATTTGGTCCCAATTACATCATTCCGGTTCCCTTTGATCCGCGCCTTATTTCTGCCATTCCCCCCGCAGTTGCCAAGGCGGCTATGGATAGTGGCGTTGCCCAGCGGCCTATTCTGGACATGGCCGAATATGCCCAGCAATTGTCTGCCCGCCGCGACCCGCTGGCCTCGACCTTGCAGCGCGTTTATTCCAAGGTTCGGCGCAATCCAAAACGGGTTGTCTTTGCCGAAGGGGAGGAAGAACAGGTCATCCGTGCCGCTATTTCTTTTGCCAACGAAGAACTGGGCACAGCAATTCTGGTCGGACGTGATGATGATGTGCGCCGCACCGCGCAAAAAGCCGGGATTGAGCTTGATCGCCCGGGGATTGAACTGGTCAATGCCCGCAGCTCCAGCCGCGGCGAAGATTATGCCGACCATCTTTATCGCCGCCTTCAGCGCAAGGGCTATCTCTATCGCGACTGCGTGCGTCTGGTAAATAATGATCGCAACATCTTTGGCGCTTCCATGGTGGCTATGGGCGATGCGGACGCCATGATTTCTGGCGTGACGCGCAATTATTCCATTGTTCTGGAAGATGTGCAGAAGGTGATTGATCCTCGCCCCGGCCACCGGGTTATCGGGGTTACGATCTCCTTGTGTAAGGAACGCACCGTTCTGGTGGCCGATACTGCCGTGCATGACATGCCAAACGCAGAAGAGCTGGCCGATATTGCTGAGGAAGCCTCAGGCGTTGCCCGTAAGCTTGGCATCGAGCCTCGGGTTGCCATGCTGGCCTATTCCACCTTTGGTCATCCCGAAGGCGAGCGTTCGGACAATCTGCGCGAAGCAGTTCGTATTCTGGATCGCCGCCGGGTTGATTTTGAATATGAAGGCGAAATGGCTGCCGATGTCGCGCTTAACAGCGATTTGATGGCCGCTTATCCGTTCTGCCGCCTCTCCGGTCCGGCCAATGTTCTGGTTATGCCAGCCTTCCATGCAGCCTCTATCTCTACCAAAATGCTGCAGGAACTTGGCGGCTCCACCATTATGGGCCCCTTGCTGGTCGGCCTCAACAAGCCGGTGCAGATTGTCTCGCTTGGCGCGCGCGATAGCGAGATCGTCAATATGGCAGCTTTAGCCGCTTACAATCTGGGTGCATAAACCAAGATTATAAGCGACATAAAGCACGTAACACGCAAAAGGCCCTGATCAGATCAAGATCAGGGCCCTTTTTATAGGTCCAGTTCAACTCGCTTCATCAGGCATGTTGGGCGACAGCGCCTTTGACCGTCTCGGTGCTGTAATGTTGGATATATTTCTGGTCGATATTTTCAATCGGGATGACGATAAACACATCTGTTGTGCCAAATTGATGATCAATCATGGCAGAGGAGCCGAAATAGCAACCAATGCGCATATAGGCCTTGATAAGAGGCGGCAATTGCCGCAAGGCCTTTTTGTCATTCAGTAGTAAGGGATCCATCTGCGCCAAAGGCACCTGATTGTCAGGCCACGCTTCAACCGCCCATTCCTTCGGTGCCGGATTGGCCTTGGCCAGAAAAGAAAGGGGTTCGGCCAGTTCGGCAGGGTCTGTTCCGGCCAGCGAGGCACAGCCAAACATAACGTCAATCTTGTGGATCTGGACATAGGCCCAGATGCCCTGCCACAGCAGTTCGATGGTGCGTTTGGTGCGATAATCCTTTAAAACGCAGGATCGCCCAAGCTCCAAAAACCGCTCGCCCGGATGCTGGTCGAGCATGGGCTGGATATTAAACTCATTGGCTGAATAAAAGCCGCCAAACAGATTGGCTCGCTCCTGCCGCAACAGGCGGTAAGTCCCCACAACTCGCGGTTCCTTGCGGCGAAATTTCTTTTTTGGTGGCTCGTGATCAAGCACCAGCAAATGATCGCAAATGGCGTCAAAGGCGTCAGCATCGCGGCGGGTCAGTTTGGTCTGGGGGTCCGGCTTGGCGGCCATTTCCTTGTAGAATACCTTATAGCGCAAACGCTGGGCTTTTTTGACCTCTCTTTCGGTTTGGGCAAGGCGGATCTCCAGCGATCCTATCCGGCCCAAGGTCAAGGGCTCCTGCTGTAGCGAACGACGATCACGAATGCGATTTTGCCGCATGGCGTTGATTAATTTTCTCGACAGGGCAGGAGTGAATGCTCGTAAATCACGCTTGCGCGGAAGGTCCGCCGACTGGGAATAGGCTGTCTTTGTCATCTTCATTCGCTTCACCTTGCATATAGTGGGTTGAGCGTGGTTCAGACCCGTGCATCAAACCATTTTCACGGCCTAGCAGGAAAAGGATACAGCTATATGACAAAAGAAAAAGCCCCAACGCAACTTTAAGGCGCTCTCCCCTCTAGCCTTCCTGATCGCTCTGGCCCTTGCCCTGCTCTGCAAAGGCACGCACTTTGGAGACGAGAACGGGCGGATCAATCGGCTTGACGATAAAATCATCAAAGCCGTGATCAAGACAGGCTTTGCGGGTTTCTTGCAGGGCATCGGCGGTAAAGGCAATCTTGGGCACCATGATCCCTGATGAGGCATCTTGCTGCTGCATTTCATCAAACAGGGTAAGGCCATCCATGTCTGGCATATGCAAATCCAGCAAGGCGACCTCAAAATTTGGTGCCTCGGCCATGGTGTAAAGATCAAGCGCCTCTTTGCCAGAATGGGCCAGAACCACATTCATGCCTGCCTTGGTAAGGATAGAGCTCGCCAAAATGGCATTGATCTTGTTGTCTTCTACGAGCAGGATGCGCATCTTGTGATCTTTGTCTTGATCCGCCTCCTGAGTGAGCGTGCTTTCGGCGGCTTGATCCTCTCCCTTTTCCGTTTGTACCGCTTTAGAGGCTTCATCCGGAAGCAGAGAGATGTGGTCTGGATCTTTTTTCGGTGACTGCTCAGAATAGGGTGTAGATTGGTCCTTAAGCGCTGTGGTGTGAGAAGCCTCACCCTTAAGCGCCGAGAGGAGCGAGGATTTTCGCACCGGTTTGACCAGATAATTGGTAATCCCGCATTCGCGCATTTCAGCAATGACATGGCGCTCTGTCGGCTCAAGCAAAATGATCCGGCTTTTGGGGGCAGGGCGGGTGAGAATGCCGGTTTTGGCCGGATCAAAGGCCGACAAGATGCGCACAGCCTTTGCCGGATCTGCGCCATTGATCAGCATATGATCAATCCCGAATTGGGTGTCGTCCTGCTCCCATTCCTTTAAGGAGAGAGAGCGAAATTCCATATTCCAGTCGCGGCAATAAGAGGCAAGGGCAGATTGGTCCGCTTCCGTGAGATCAATACCCACCATCACCTGATTGTCCAGACTGACCGACAGAGGTGCCGTGGACAGCTCGCCCTCTTCTGCGCTCATGAAGGAGACAGGCAGCAGCAAGGTAAAGAGGCTTCCTTGTGCCTGCTCGCTTGTTGCCACAATATCCCCTTGCATCAGATGGGCAAGGCGACGCGAAATGGCTAGGCCAAGGCCCGCGCCTTCATGGCGGCGGCTGCGACCGGTATCGACCTGTTCGAACTCCCCAAACAGGCGCTCCAACTGATCTTTTTCAATGCCGATGCCCGTATCTTTGACCTGAAAACACAGGAGGCACTGCTCCATATCCAGTGTCTTACCAAGAAGCTGGTCCGCTTCTTCACCTTGTTTGAACTCAAGGGTGATATTGATCGCGCCTTTTTCGGTAAACTTGACGGCATTGCCTAAGAGATTGATCAGAATCTGGCGTACCCGTACCGGATCAAACAGAGCTTTTTCCGGCACTTGCGGGGCCATCCAACTAGCGATTGAGAGACCCTTTTCCTGTGCGTCCGGCGCCAGCAATTCGGCCACTTCCTCAATGATTCGAACCGGTGAGGTCCAGTCTTCTTTCAAGGATAGTTTGCCCGCCTCGACCTTGGACAGGTCAAGCACATCATTGACCAGCGAGAGGAGCGACGAGCCCGATTGGCGCAGGGCCTGAATGTAGCTTTCCTGCTCCGGGCTGACATCGGTTGCTTGCAACAAGTTGGCCATTCCGATCACCCCATTAAGAGGGGTGCGCATTTCGTGGCTGATGGTCGCCAAAAATCGCGATTTTGCCTCACTGGCTGCTTCCACCCGCTTAAAGGCGGTGATATCGCGCGCAATGATCAGGCGCAGCGTTTCCTTGCGCTGGGCAGAGCGCATCAGCGTTTCAGTCCAGCGGAACCAGCGCGGCCCTTTTTTGGTTTCGATCAGCCTTTCATGCAAGGGATCAGCAACATGGAGCTGGCGCTCAAAGCCGCGGATATCATCTCTCTCACGGCTTTCGGGCGGCTGGGGGCTATCCTCCGCTGTGAAGGCGTGGCCGGTTCCTTCCTCTTCCAGATAGTCCTGCCCCATATGAAAGGGTGCAGAGGTCTGGTCCCGATCGAACCATTCATCAAAGGCCTTGTTGGCATAATGAATAGAGCCGTCGTCTCCCTGATGAATGATCACATCGCCTTGGCGATTAAGAAGGGCGTTATATTTGAGCTCGGCTTCACGCAATTCCCAGTTTTGGTCGTGCAATTGCTCAAGTTCGGCATCCAGTACTTTAAGATGATGGGTCAGATCCACCCCTTGCGGAAGGGCCTCACCCGGCTCTGTCATCTTTTCTTTTGCGTCTTGCTCAGTTTGTACCACAACAGGCCGGCGCATGGAGGGGGGTGCAAGAAGCAACATGACAAGCAGGCCCACGCAGGCCCAAAGAAGCCCGGCCACGAAAGCAAATGGTGGATAGAGCCAGAAGAGAAAGCCGCCCAAAAGCGTTAAAAAGCTGATGAGAAGAAGCAAAAGAAGGCTATGCTCTGCAAGCCAGATCAATCCCCTTTCAAGCATCGGGGCATGCGGGGCATCCAAAGCCGCGTCTGTTGCTTTTGCTTGATCTGAAGAGGTGCTGGAAGAAGAATCCGACATGGTGGCAACATCTTTGCTGTAACTATGATGCCCTTTTCTAGCATGCATCTGCTACCAAATGATTGACCGGATAACCCATCAGCCCCGCAAATCCGGCCTTTTCGCCAGGGTTTGTGAGGCCCGAGCCTTTATACCATTGCAAGAGAGGTGGCGCTGGTGGTGCGATAGCCTAGCGCTTCGGCAATTTCTTCCCGCCCCGGCTGATCGCGGCCCTCAAGATCGGCAAGAGTGCGCGCAACCTTTAAAATACGGTGATAGCCGCGGGCCGACAGGTTCATTGTTTGGGCCGCAAGGCGCAAAAGGTCCATGGCATTGTCATCGGGCCGGGTTACCTGCTCGATGAGGCTGGCAGGACATTGGGCATTGGTGAGGATGTCGGGGCGGTTCAGCTTTTGAAAGCGCTCCTTCTGGCGCTGTCGGGCGCGGGCAACCCTTGCGCCCACCTCTTTTGACCCTTCCTTGGGCGGCGGCAGCATTAAATCTGTTGCCGAAACCGCGGGCACCTCAATGCGTAAATCAATCCGGTCCATCAAAGGGCCGGAAATACGGGCCTGATAGTCAGCGGCGCAACGCGGACCCCTTTTGCAGACATGGCCCGGCTCTCCCGCATGGCCGCAGCGGCAGGGATTCATTGCGGCAATCAGCTGAATTTGGGAGGGATAACAAACCCTGTGATTGGCGCGCGAGATGATTGTCTCACCGCTTTCAAGGGGCTGGCGCAGGCTATCGAGCACTTGAGGGGAGAATTCCGGCAATTCATCCAGAAACAGAACACCATTATGGGCCAAAGCCACTTCCCCCGGCTTGGCCTTTGCGCCGCCACCGACCATAGCCGCCATGGATGCCGAATGGTGGGGTGAGCGAAAGGGACGCGCAGAGGACAGGCGCCCTTGGGGCAAAAGGCCGGCAATGGACTGGATCATAGACACATCCAGCAATTCTTTGGGGCTGAGAGGGGGCAAGATGGTGGGCAGGCGCGAGGCCAACATGGATTTGCCAGAGCCGGGTGGTCCAACCATAACCATGTTATGGCCACCGCTGGCTGCCACTTCCAAAGCTCTTTTTGCCATTTCCTGCCCCTTGATATCGGCAAGATCAAGGTGATTCTCCTGATCCTGACGAATGGCTGGCATAGGACGTGAGAGAACCTGACTGCCCTTGAAATGATTAACGAGCGAGATAAGGCTGCTGGGCGCAAGAATGCTCATATCCGCATCCGCCCATGCTGCCTCGGGCCCGCAATCGCACGGGCAAATCAGGCCCTTATCCTGTGCATTTGCGGCAATGGCTGCAGGAAGCACCCCCACAACACCCGCCAACTCCCCATCAAGCGCCAGCTCCCCCAGCACCACATAGGCATCAAGCACATCGGACGGAATGGCACCAATGGCTGCCATCAAGCCAAGGGCGATGGGTAGATCGAAATGGCTGCCTTCCTTGGGCAGATCGGCAGGGGCGAGATTGATGGTGATGCGTTTTGGCGGCAAGGAAAGGCCCGAGGCTGCAAGAGCTGCCCGCACCCGCTCGCGGCTTTCGGCCACAGCCTTATCGGGAAGCCCAACGATGGTAAAAGCTGGCAACCCTGAGGCCACTTGCACCTGAACATCCACCTCAACAGCGCTTACGCCCTGAAAGGACACCGTATGGATATGGGCAACCATCACATTATCTCTGTCTTCTTATGATTAAGGATCAGCAATGATTGCAACCATAGCGGGATTGCATTTGTATTTCAAGAACACAAAGAGAACAAAAATCGGAAAGAGGTTTGATCAGGCCACAAAGGCTTTTCAGCTTTAGCGATTGATGGCTGCCAGAAAACCACCAATGCCAATGAAGGTGCCGCCAGTGATACGGTTGAACCAGCGGCCAACCGAGGCTTTTGCAAGCCATGGGGACACCTTGTTGGCAAAGACAGAGAGAGAGGTTTCAACCACCAACTCCGTTGCAATAAAGGTGCCTGCGAAAATGAAATATTGCACGACGGGTGAGCTTTGCGGGTCCATAAATTGCGGCAAGAAGGCTGCAAAGAAGATGAGGCCCTTGGGATTGGAGGAAGCTACGAAAAAGCCTTGCGAAAACAGGTTCCTGCGGCGTGCATCACTTAAAGTTTGCTGGCGCTGGGCGGCATCCATTTGAAGGGGAGGAGAGCGCCAGGTCTTGATGCCCAAATAGACGAGATAGGCCGCCCCCAACCATTTGGTGACAGTAAAGGCCTCGGGCGAGGCAGTTAACAGGGCCCCAAGCCCTGCCATGGAAATTGCCATCAAAAGTGCAAAGCCTGCGGCCCCTCCAAGGGAGGTGAAGACGGTTTTGCGCACGCCATAGAGTGCTCCATGGGTGAGGGCCAAGAGCGTGTTAGGCCCGGGCGTCACCGACAGGCCAGCGGACGCTGCAACATAAAGGATCCACAATTCCCAAGACATATCCATCTCCCCACACAAGATCAGAGAAAAAGGCCAAGCTTGATTTCACATCCATAAGCTCGTGCCCAAAGAGAAAGCAAAGGACGATAACAAGGAAAAAACGGCAAAAGCAAGCGCCTTTACCTTGCTTGCGATCAAGCCTAAATTTGCGATTAGACAAGCAATCAGGTGAGAGCATGAGCACAAGCGGGCCGGACAGTGATACGAGAATTTACTATTGCCATATGGAAAGCCCTTTGGGCCCGTTGCTCATGGGCGGAGAAGGGGGGCGCCTTCAATTTCTGCATTTTCCCAAAAGCGCCCGTCGCCGCCAGATACAGGATCATTGGTTAGAAAATACCGAGCCTTTTAAAGAGGCCATTGCCCAACTTACCGCCTATTTTGCCTTAGAACTTACCCAATTTGATCTTTCCTACCATCTTGAGGGGACCGCATTTCAAATCTCGGTCTGGGAGCAATTGGCGCAAATCCCTTATGGGGAATTGCTCTCTTACGGAGACATTGCCAAGGCTTTGGGAAATGAAGGTGCCAGCCGCGCGGTCGGGCTTGCCAATAATGCCAATCCCCTGCCCATTATCATTCCCTGTCACCGCGTTATTGGCAGTGACGGCAAGCTTGTCGGATTTGGTGGCGGAATGGAGACTAAAATCTGGCTGCTTGAGCATGAGGGCATCATGCCCTCAAGCATCAAGGCACCGGGCCAAATGGCCTTTTCCTTCTAAGTCTCTCTTTTCCTAGTCTTCCAGCAAATGCTCATAGCGTTTGTCGGTAAGCGTTTTCAAAAATGCCACCAGAGCATTGACCCGCTTTTCATCAAGGGCCGGACCGGTGGTCAGTTCTTTGATATCAAGCGTTTTTGGCACTTCAGGAAGGCCCCAAGTCTTGCCAGTTTCAGGATTGATCTGGGCTGATTTTTTCAAGCTGTTATAACGGTTGTAAAACAGCACCACTGTTTTCAGGTCTTTAAAGACACCATTATGCATGTAGGGGCCGGTCACCGCCACATTGCGCAAAGTGGTGGTCTTGAACTTGCCATCCCAGAATTTGTCTTTGACCGCAGGATTTGCAAGAAGGCCATGGTCGATGGTGCCGGGCTTGGAGCCATTTGCCTGTCGTACTGCTTTGTTCACCGGAACACCAATATTGAAATATTGGTAATTGGAGAAGGTTTCCTTCTCGGCTCCCGGAGTGGTGCGCAATTGGTGGCAAATGTTGCAATTGGTAAATTGCGGCGAGAAGAAAAGCGTGCGGCCCAATTCTTCCTGCTTGGTGAATTTCACCTCACCGCGCAGGTAGCGATCATATTTTGAATCAAAGGGCGAGAAAAATTCCGTTCTTTCAAAGGCTGCGATGGCCTTTGTCATGGCTGCATAGGCCTTATCGGTATCGTCAAAGATATCATCGCCAAATAACAGCTTGAAGCCATTGAGATATTCATCATCTTCCTTGATGCGCTCAACAACCGATACCTTATCGGGCATGCCCATTTCAATTGGGTTGAGCGGAGGACCACCTGCCTGACCTTCAAGATCCTTTTCGCGGCCATCCCAGAACTGGCCACCGACCCAAAGACCTTGCTTATTTTTGTGAAAATCAGGCGTGAAAGCGGCATAGCCAGCTGGCGGGGCATTGCGATCGCCAATGGATTCCCCGTCATCCCCCAGAGAGACCGCCATATTGACCGGCTCATCAAACCCGTTGTCGCGTGGATCGGAAAATCCTTGTTCAGGCGCGTGACAAGTGGCGCAGGACATGGTGCGATTTTTGGAAAGATCCTCATCAAAGAAGAGAGCGGCACCCAAACCTTCCAAAGTTGCCTTATCGGTTGGAAGGGTGGGGAGGTCTTCTGCCAAAGCTTGTTGGGGCAGGGACAGGGCGAATAGAGCTGCGGCCAAAAAGCCCGATTGCCGATAGATCTTATGCATTTTCATCTCAACTGGGCAAAGGGGCTGCCCTTTGTTTGTGCCTTTTTAAGAAGGCAGCCCGGATTGTGTTATTTGTCTCAATTTGCTCAGGACTTGGCGAGCGCTGCTTTCTTTGTCTCGATATTATCCCAGATAAGGGCTGCGATATCGATGCCATCAAGGCGCTGGATTGCCCGAATGCCGGTGGGGGACGTATTGTTGATTTCGGTTATGAAACCGCCAATCACATCGATACCGACAAAGATGAAACCGCGCTCCTTGAAGTAAGGGCCGATGCGGTCGCAGATTTCCTTCTCTCGCTCGGTCAGGACCGTTTTCTGGGCCTGACCACCCTGCACCATGTTGGAGCGCAGATCATCTTCTGCCGGAATGCGATTGATCGCGCCGACCGGTTCGCCATCGACCAAAATGATGCGTTTGTCGCCGTCTTTCACGTCGGGCAGGAACTTTTGGGCAACCCATGGCTCACGGAAAATCTCGCCAAACAGGCCCATCAGTGAACCGAAATTCTGATCTTTTTCACGCAGGCGGAAAATGGCCGCACCGCCATTGCCATAAAGGGGCTTCATGACGATATCGCCGTGTTTTTCCTTAAACCGGCGCAATTCATCTTCAGAGCGGGTGATCAGGGTCGGCGGCATCAGATCGGGGAATTCAGTGACGAAAATCTTCTCTGGTGCATTGCGGACCTGCGCCGGATCATTCACCACCAGCGTCTTGGGGTGGATGCGCTCCAGCATGTGAGTTGCTGAAATATAGCCCATATCAAAGGGCGGATCCTGACGCATATGGATAACATCCATTTCAGCCAGATTGGTGCGTACAGGCTCGCCTAGCTCAAAATGATTGCCGACCTCATCACGCACGATAACGGTCTCAACGGTTGCAAAGACCTCGCCATTTTCCATGGCCAAAGTGTCTACCGTATAGTGATAGAGCTGATGCCCGCGATTTTGGGCTTCCAGCATCAAGGCAAAGGAAGAATCCCCTGCAATATTGACACTGGCAATATGATCCATTTGAAAGGCGACCTTGAGCGGCTTGACCATGGCGGGGCTCCAAATTCGGGCTGTCTTGGACGTAAAAAATATGGGCGGTAAACAAAAGGCCAGTGCAGCCAAGAGACAGCCCATAGTCTTACTTCTGTCTGTCTCTTTCTATATGTCGGGGTCTTGGCTCGATTTCAAGCCATTTCGCACAGAAGAGCATAAAGATGAAAATAATTTTCAACTTTTAGCCTATCTGGCAGGTCTCATACCGTTTTAAGGCTCAAAAGACCTCAAAGGCATTTTCCAGATGCTGGTATTGGGGAACCCAGAAGAGAGCGGGAGCAAAGACCAGACTATCAAAGCGGAATGTCTCTATATCCTCGCATGGATTGCTGGCCAGATAAGCCTCACTTGCGGCAATGATTCTGGCCTGATTGCGCGGCGTTATGGAGTAAAGCGCTTCTTCCAGAGACTGGCGGAATTTCACCTCGACAAAAATCAGTGTCTTTTCGCGCTTGGCGATCAGATCAATCTCGCCGCCACGGGCTTTAAAGCGGCGCGCAATGATCGTGTAGCCCTTGGCGCGCAACAGCCAACCAGCCCAGCGTTCGGCCTTTAACCCTTGCAGATAGGTTTGCGAGCGTTTGCGGGTCTTAGGCGGGGTTGAAGTTGCGCTGGATTTTTCCATCTCGCTTAAGCCCGGGACTTTAATGCATCTTTGATCTGCTGAGCGCGCTTATAGATCTCGTTCTTCTTCTGGCCGGTCTTTTGGGCAATGTCTGCAGACAATTGTTTGACATGCAGTCCCTCTTCAAGCCCTTGGCGGATCATCGCGTCGATATCCTCGGCATCTGGCTCTTTGGCAATGGCAGGTCCCACCAAAATCACAGCCTCGCCCTTGGGAGCTTCGGCATCTTTATAATAGGCTGAAAGCTCCTCAAGCGTGCCGCGGCGAAATTCTTCAAATTTTTTGGTCAGCTCGCGCGCAATCACCACTTTGCGGTCCGCGCCCAGTTGCTCGGCCATGGCGGGTAGCACCGCCCCAAGGCGGCGAGGGCTTTCGTAAAAAATCAATGTACCGGGAATGGAGGCAAGATTTTCAAGCTTTGCCTGTCGTGCGCCACTTTTCTGAGGCAAAAATCCGGCAAAATGGATCTGGTCTGTGGGAAGGCCCGCTGGCACCAAAGCTGCAAGCAAGGCTGATGCTCCGGGAACGGGGATAATATCAAAGCCATTGTTCACCACATCCTCGACCAGTTTATAGCCAGGGTCAGAGAGAAGGGGGGTGCCGGCATCGCTGATCAAAACAACCACTTGGCCCTGTTCCAGTTTTTCAAGCAGGAAAGGGCGCTGCCGGTCGGCATTATGCTCATGATAAGTCACCAACTGGCTGCGAATACCATAATGGCTGAGCAATTTGCGCGATACGCGGGTGTCTTCGCAGGCAATCACATCGGCCGAGGCCAGCACTTCAAGACAGCGGATGGTGATGTCTTTTAAATTCCCAATCGGTGTGGACGCAATATAGAGTCCGCCTTGCAGCTTGGGTGCTTTCATCTTATGACCAAGCAGAATATAGTCTGATTGCGAAGAATCAGGGTTTCTGGTTTCTGCATCCTCTTCTCCAGAGACAGAGAATGCAGAATGGGATTGGTCTTGTGGCAACTCTTTTGAGTTTGTCATGGTTGTTAATATGCACCGAAGCGTTTGAGCCTGACCGGGCGATCAGCCAAAAAGGCAGGTGACCGGGGCCGAAAATGTGTATTTTGTGTCAAATACGCGACATAATGGTCACAGTTTCGCCTTTTCAGTCGGGAATCTTGCCAGGCGACCGTGATCAGGTTGTTTTGGCAGGTTATTTCTGACAAATCAAACGCCCAATGTGAAATGTAGGTGTCCGAGGAGGCCAAAACTCGATGCGTTTCTTTCAAAGGCAAGTGAAAGTGACCGATTGCTCTGATCTGGAGCAAGGCAAAAAGGTTCGATCTGCCCAATCTCTTATCAAGGTCGGCTCTTCATTGCTGCTTGCAGGTTTGGTGGCGGCCTGTCAGCCCGTCTCCCTTGGCGGCCCCGGCATTGGAACTCCAACCGGTCCGACCCAGCCTCTTACCGTAGCAGAACCAACCGGCGAAGTGCTGGGCACCGGCTCTGTACGCGTGGCTCTTCTCACCCCCAGCTCGGCCGCTGGCCAGTTTGGTGCCGCCGGTCAGTCCATCCGCAATGCGGCCGCGATGGCCTTGCAGGATTATTCAAGCGCTGATTTGCAGGTGATCGTTAAAGATGTGGGGCAGGATCTTGCTGCAAAGCAGGCTGCAACGGCCTTAAGCGAAGGGGCCCAGTTGGTCATCGGCCCGATGCGCTCGGCGCAGGTTCGCACCGCAGGCGCTGTGCTTAAGCCTGCCGGCGTTCCCATGCTTGCCTTTACCACCGATACAGGAACTGCGGCACGGGGCGTTTATCTGCTCAATTTCACACCTGAAAATGACGTTGATCGCATCGTCTCTTATGCTGCCTCCAAGGGCAAACGCTCTTTTGCAGCGCTTCTTCCCTCCACCCCCTATGGCTCGGTGGTTGAAGGAGCTTTGCGCCAGACAGCGGCCCGCTATGGGGTGCGCATTGTCGCAATTGAGAAATATAAAAGCGGCGGCAAGGCCGATCCGTTCAGCTTGCAAGCAGCAGCCGAAAAGCTTGGCCAGATCAAGAACCAGATTGATGCACTCTTCATTCCTGAAGGCATTGCAGCTGTTCCGGCGGCCCAGTTGCTGGCAGGCCAGAGCATTCGCGCCAACAAGATCACTTTCCTTGGCTCCGGCCAGTGGGAGCATCCTTCCATTTCTCGCGAGCCAATGCTGAAAGGGGCCTGGTATCCGTCTCCTCCGGGATCCTTGCGCAATCTCGATGGCCGCACCATCGGCTTTGATATTTTTGCCAATCGCTATAGCCAGCAATTTGGTGCGCGGCCTCCAAGGGTTGCAGCGCTTGCCTATGATGCGGTTATTCTGGCAGCGGCTCTTGTCGCCCAAGGCGGCGAGCGACGCTTTGCCCATGAGACACTGACCGATCCCCAAGGCTTTATCGGCTTTGGCGATGGTTTCTTCCGCTTCCGTGCCGATGGTACATCCCAGCGCAGTCTCGCCATCAAGCAAATAGGCACATCCGGTGTAACCGTCGTTGATAATGCGCCAATGTCTGCAGCGGCCTTGCCAAGATAACGATTGCGCATTTTGCGAAAAGATTAAGGGAGCCTGTTGGCTCCCTTTTTTGTTGTCTCTTTGATGGCCTTAGACGAGCAATTCGCTTATGACGCCAAATCGGCAATGACGGAATCAAGTACGAAGAAGCCTTCTCTTGTTGCGCGGATTCTCGTGTTGCCAACCCGCTCAATCATGCCATGCTCTATAAGATCGGCAATGCGTGAGGGGCTGATTGCGCGCCCTGACAGGCGCTCATAGCGGCCAATATCAATCCCTTCTCGCACCCGCAGGCCCATGAGAAGGAACTCGTCGCCCTGCTCTTCCAGCGTGAGGATCTCTTCGCTGATCACGCCGCTTTCCTTTTCCTCGGTAAGCTTGAGCCAGCGCTCGGGATTATATTCATTTGAGGTCGCAACCCGCCCGTTGGGCAGGCTCAACCGTCCGTGGGCTCCGGCCCCGACACCCACATAATCCCCGTAGCGCCAATAGGTCAGATTATGGCGGCTTTCCTCGCCCGGTTTGGCGTGATTGGAAATCTCGTAGGCTGGCATTCCATGCTTTTCGCAGGTCTCGTGGGTCATTTCGTAAAGCGCCACCGAAGTCTCTTCATCGGGCAAATCAAATTTACCGTTGCGATAGAGCTTGAAGAAGGGTGTATCCTGCTCGATGGTTAGCTGATAGAGCGAGAGATGATCCACGGCCAGTTCAATGGCCTCGTCCAGCTCCTTCGCCCAGCTTTGAGGGGTTTGGCCTGGGCGCGCATAGATAAGATCAAACGACATGCGCGGGAAGATCTCGCGCGCCAATCTGATGGCTTCTTTAGCCTGATCGGCATCATGAAGACGCCCTAAAAAGCGCAATTGGTCATTATAGAGCGACTGCACCCCCATGGAGACGCGATTAACGCCCGCATGGCGATAGCCCTTAAAATTCTGCGCTTCAACCGAAGTTGGATTGGCCTCAAGTGTGATTTCCACCTGCGGGGAGAGGGGCCAGAGATCGGCAATTGCATCAAGAACAAAGCCAACCGTTGCCGGATCCATAAGGGACGGGGTGCCGCCGCCAAAAAAGATGGAGGTGACCAAGCGCCCCCTTGTCCGCTGGGCATAATGGGACAGCTCTTTTGCCAAGGCGCGGGCAAAGCGCATCTGGTCCACCGGATCATGACGCACATGGCTATTAAAATCACAATAGGGGCATTTGGCCGCGCAAAAGGGCCAATGGACATAAATGCCAAAGCCGGGATGGTCGGGTCCCGGCTCTATAAGGGATGGAGATGCCTGATCAGCCACGTAAGATGCCCTGTCTGGTTTTGAACCTGGCAATCTTACTGGGCAAGGCAGGCTTCCGCAAATAATTTAAAGGCCCGCGAGCGGTGAGAAAGAGCGGTTTCCCCTCCCGGTTTCCAGCCATGTTTCTGCTCTGATGTCATCTCGCCAAAGGTGATGTCATAACCTTCGGGCTGAAAGACCGGATCATAGCCAAAGCCTTTGTCGCCTCTTGGAGGCCAGACACATTCGCCCTCCACTTCGCCGCGGAACAGATCACAATGGCCATCTGGCCATGCAAGACACAGAACAGCGACAAATTTTGCCGCCCGATCCTTGGGGCTTGTTGCACCCTTTTGCTGGAGCTTTTCCTCGACATTACGCATGGCAAGGGCAAAATCCTTGTCCGGCCCCGCCCAGCGCGCGGAATAGATACCCGGATCCCCATCCAGCGCCTCTACAGCAAAGCCGGAATCATCGGCGAGAGACGGAAGGCCTGTTGCTGTTGCAGCTGCCAATGCCTTGATTTTAGCATTGGCTTCAAAGGTGTCGCCGTCTTCAATCGGCTCGGGCAGATCCAGTTCATCGGCAGATTTTAAAGAAAGGCCATAATAGGCCAGAAGATCGCGGATCTCGCGGATTTTTCCCTTATTGTGGCTGGCCACGACAAGGGGAGTCTCGGCGGTCAATTTGCGTGCCATGGGAAGGCCTTTCTTTTGACTAATGAACAGGTAAGCGCGCTTTAAAGCCTAGTCGTCTTTGGAAGAGGCTTGCAGTTCGACCAGCTCGCCAATGCCTTTTTTGGCCAAAGACAGCATGGTCATCAATTCATCTTGCGAGAAAGGCTCTTCTTCGGCAGTGCCCTGAATTTCAACAATGCCGCCTTTGCCGGTCATGACAAAATTTGCATCAGTCTCGGCGTCGGAATCTTCAAGATAATCAAGATCCAGAACCGGTGTGCCATTATAGATGCCGCAAGAAATGGCTGCGAGATGGTCTTTGAGCACCACCGCATCTTCTGCAATCATTTTGCGCTCGCGCATCCATTCGATGCAATCGCGCAAGGCAACCCATGCGCCGGTGATTGAAGCGGTTCGCGTGCCGCCATCGGCCTGAATGACATCGCAGTCAACTGTGATCTGGCGCTCGCCCAAGGCTTCAAGATCCACCACAGCGCGCAAGGAGCGACCGATCAGGCGCTGGATTTCCTGCGTACGGCCAGATTGCTTGCCCGCTTGCGCTTCTCGGCGCATTCTGTCGCCGGTTGCGCGGGGTAACATACCATATTCTGCCGTAACCCAGCCGCGATTTTGTCCGCGCAGCCAAGGCGGGATCCGCTCTTCCAGCGAGGCGGTGCACAGCACATGGGTATCCCCACAGCGGATGATGCAGGAGCCTTCGGCATGTTTGGAGACATTGCGCTCGATGCTTATCTGACGCTTTTCATCTGGGTTTCGCTTGGATGGACGCATGGCTTGTTCCTTTTGCCAGATCGGACACTTTTCTCTTTTGCTTGTAAAAGTCCCTTACCTTGAGCACAAGGCACGCTTGCAGCTTTTCCCCCTTTTGAGGCATAAAGGGGGAAGAAGACAGAAAGCTTAAAGCCAGAGCCACCCGCTCCGGCTTGGGCGCAGCTTAGGCATCACCTTGCATGATTGACCGCGATTTCCTGACCACATTGCCCGAACTTGCCGGGATGGATGACCGTTTTAAAGATATTTTCCGCCATATCGTGGAATCTTATCTAACAAATGGTGAGCCCGTTGGCTCACGCAATATCTCCAAAGCGCTGCCTCAATCCCTCTCGCCCGCAACCGTGCGCAATGTGATGTCCGATCTGGAGCAATTGGGTCTTATCTATGCCCCGCATACCTCGGCCGGACGCTTGCCAACCGAGCTGGGCCTGCGCTTTTTTGTTGATGCCATGATGGAATTTGGCGATCTGTCCAATGACGAGCGCCACCAGATCGAACGGCAGATGGCCCATAACCACCAGCCAGACAGTGCATTTGACGGATTGCTGACCAAAGCAAGCCAGATGCTGTCCGGTCTGTCATCCGGTGCCGGTCTTGTGCTGACCAATAAGCTTGATACCCGCCTTAAGCATATTGAATTTGTCCGCCTTGAAGCCACAAAAGCGCTTGTTGTGCTGGTGGATGAGGAAGACAAGGTGGAGAATCGCTTGATTGATCTGCCCATGGGGCTTCCCGCCTCTGCTCTGACCGAGGCAAGCAACTTTCTCAATGCCCATATTCGCGGCAAAACCCTCAATGCGGCGCGCGATGAGATGGAGGCCCATCGCCACCAGCTGCAAAGCGAGCTTGATACGCTGACCGCAAAGCTGGTTGATGCCGGTCTTGCCACTTGGGCCGGGGCCTCCCAAGACCGGCCCCAGAGCCTGATTGTGCGCGGGCGCTCCAACCTGCTTGATGACGTCACCACCAGGGACAATCTTGATCGCATCCGCCACCTGTTTGATGATCTTGAGAGTAAAAAGGATCTCATCCAATTGCTGGAACTTGCGCAGGACGGAGAAGGGGTGCGGATTTATATCGGCTCGGAGAATCAGCTTTTCTCGCTGTCCGGCTCCTCCGTTATTGTCTCCCCTTACCGCGATAGCGAGCAAAAGATTGTTGGCGTTTTGGGGGTGATTGGTCCAACCCGGCTGAATTATGCACGAATAGTGCCGATGGTTGACTATACGGCCAAAGTGCTCAGCTCGCTTATTTCCGAGCACTGACTTAGGGCCAAGTTTGTAGCAAAAACGCGCTTTTCCTGCGCGAATATCAAGAAAATGCGGGTCAAGGGGGCCTCTGATCTTGATTTTTGCCTCAGAAAGCCTGATATCCCTTTTTTGATTAGAGAGTGATGGCCCTAGCCGTCCTTTTCCGTGACAAGATTTGACCAAGACCGAGGCTGGTATATGTCTGAAGACATCCGCGAAAATGAAGCCGCAGAAACACCCAATACCAATGAGGACGTTGTAGCGGATAAGGAAGAGACCCCTTATTTGAACCCGTTGGAAGCGGCAGAATTGCGCATTGCCGAATTGGAAAAAGAGCATGCTGAGATGAAAGATCAGCTGCTGCGGACCGTGGCCGAGATGGAAAATCTGCGTCGCCGGACCGAAAAGGAAGTCAAGGATTCAAAGCAATTCTCCATTGCCAGCTTTGCCCGTGACATGCTGGGTGTTGCAGACAATCTGCATCGCGGTTTGGAAGCTATTTCCGAGGAAGAGCGCACAGCCGCCGATGGCGCGCTCAAAGCCTTGCTGGATGGTACTGCGCTTACCGAGCGCGAAATGCTCAAGGCGCTTGAAAAGCACGGGGTGAGAAAACTTAATCCTGAAGGCGAGAAGTTCGACCCCAATTATCATCAGGCAATGTTTGAGGTTCCAAACCCCAACGTTCCCAATAACAGCGTCATTCAAGTGGTACAGGCCGGTTATGTGATCGGCACGCGCATGTTGCGCCCTGCCATGGTCGGCGTTGCCAAGGGTGGCCCCAAATTTGTTGCCAAGCCGGAAGGTGAAGGTGATGAAGGCGGCACTTTGGATACCAGCGCTTAATCGCAGCTGATCTGATAATTGAAAAGACTGATGAGGGCCGGATAAGCGGCCCTTTTTCTTTGGCCTTTTTGCGCACTGTCTTAGCTGGGTTTCTTTTTCAAGAAATTTGCAAAAAAGCAGATAAAAAGTCGTATTTTATCTACCACATGACTTTCATCAAGATTTATGCGCCCAAGAATCGCTAATGTGATTTCAACACTTGTGGTTCGGGCAATCGGTCAGTTCGTCTCTCTCCTCCCTCGACGTTCCTCTACTGATTAGAGCTCATGGACCACACACCAAAGGAGGCTTCTCTCGGGCCTCCTTATTTTTTTGCCCACGTCCCAAAATTCAGTTTGTAAAAAGAAAGTTCGTTACGCTTACTTGCGCGCTGTAGCCAGAAGCCAGGAACGGAATTGAATAGCGGCGGGCTGGTTATGCCCCCTGTGGCGCAGCAGCAGAAAATGCTTGGAGGCAGGAAGGCCCTTGTCGATCAGAGGCACCAATTGGCCGCTTTCCAACTCCTGGGTGATCAGAGCGGGATGGCCCATCAAGAGGCCCAGCGAATCTTTTGCCGCCTGAATGGCCATGGAATAGAGCGAAAAGCGAGAGCCGCTTTGGCCATCAAGCCCCAGACTTGGATGGGTCTTGATCCATTGCTGCCAGTCACCCCCCCATTGGGCGTCATGCAAAAGGGTTGCCTTGGACCAATTGAGCGGATCCTGAAGCCCGAATTTGTCGCGATAGAAGGGGCTTGCCACCGGTACAAGCTCGTCTTTAAGCAAAATCTCCGATGCCGCCCCAAGCTGGTCCCCTTGCCCATAGCGAATGGCAAAATCAATATCCGGGGCCTGCTCTAGATTGATTAAATGATCTTCAGTGCGGATATCAATGTCGATATCAGGATTTGCGGACAGGAAATCCGGCAGCCGGGGTGACAGCCAGCGCTCGGCAAAGGCGGGAAGGACCGACAGGGTGAGGCTGATGGTCTTTCTGGTTTTTTGCTTGTGAGAGGGAAGCAGCTCGCCAATCTCATCCAGAATCGCACTCACTTTAGGAAGAAGCTCAGCCCCATCTGCGGTCAGGGCCACGCCATTGGACCGGCGCTCGAACAGGGCCTTTCCCAGCCATGTCTCCAGACCTTTGACATGCTGGCTGATCGCAGTGGCGGTTACATCCATTTCCTGCGCGGCGCGTGCAAAAGAGCCATGACGGGCAGCGGCTTCAAAGGCTTTCACTGCACTGAACGGGGGTAGATGTCGTCGCAAGACCTCCTCCTATCCACTTGAAGATATTGCATTTACCAAGTTATCGACATGAGCCGAGAATCAACAGGCCCACTTTTTTATTGCCCTTTTAGGGTAAGGCAAACTTGGCCCCATAGCAAAGTTTATTCCAAGCTCTGTGCATTTAGGATGAGACATTGGCAGACAAAAAAGCCCCGGATAATCAGATTATCCGGGGCTTTTGCCTACCCAGCATGGATAGAGCAGAAGAAGGGACCATTGAAGCGGTGGGGATCTAAGCCGCTTCACCTCCTTCTGCAGCAGCCAGAAGTGATGCATTACCACCCGCAGCTGTTGTATCGATACAAAGATGGCGCTCAAGCACATAACGGCACGGGGCCAGACCTTCGGTAATGAGCGGCAGGAGCACGCCATCACGGCCCGCCATTGCCTGACGAAGCGCCCGAAGATGGGCTTCATCGGCATTGCTGGCAATGGCATCAATGCCGCTTAGTTGCTCAAGTGCGGTCACATCAAGACTGCCATTAAGACCGATCACCGGAGCGCCGGATGCTGCCAATTGCTTGGCCAGCTCGTCCCCCTTGCCGCAGGCAATGATCACGGTATTGCCGGTAACAAGCGCTGAGACTGCCTGCATCAGGGCTGTTTCTTTGTCAGGCCCTGTCACCAGAATAGTGCCGCGCGGGGCAAGGGACAGGCGGTTGGATTCCCCTGTCGGGCCGGGTAGATCAACTGCACTGAGATCGCATTGCAGATCTGCATCCCAAGCAACGGGCAAATCAACAGCACCCTTGATTGCGGCAAGGCGGTAAGCGTCCTCCGCCCAATGGCTGCGTTTCTTTTGATCTGCTGCCAGCTTGTCAGCGGCTTTTTGAAGATCTTTAAAGCTGAGTGGGGCGCTTAAGTCTGCTTCTGCCTGCACATTCGGAGCTTTAAAGAAGCGAGCGACATAATGGGGGCCACCAGCCTTTGGACCGGTGCCGGACAGACCTTCCCCGCCAAATGGCTGAGAGCCAACGACCGCGCCGATCTGGTTGCGATTGACATAGCAGTTGCCAACCTTGACCTGATCAACGATTTCCTGAACCCGGTTATCCATGCGGGTATGAAGACCAAAAGTGAGGCCAAAGCCTTTGCTATTGATGGTCTCCACCACCTTATCAATCTCGCTTGCCTTAAAGCTTGCGACATGCAGCACGGGGCCGAAAATTTCTTCTTCCAGCTCTTCGATACCGGAAAGCTCTAGCAAGGTCGGGGCGCAGAAAAGGCCATTATCGGGAACCGGCAATTGTTTTAAAAGCTTGCCTTGTGCCGCCAGTTTTGCACAATGGGCATCGATTTTGTCCTTTGCCAATTGGTCGATGACCGGACCAACATCGGTGGCCCATTCCCACGGATCACCCACCTGCAGCTCGTCCATTGCCCCTGTCAGCATTTCAAGGAGTTTATCCTTGATGTCTTCCTGCACATAAAGCATGCGCAGAGCCGAACAGCGCTGGCCTGCGGACTGGAAGGACGAGGCAAGAATATCGCGCACCGCTTGCTCTGGAAGGGCGGTTGAATCAACGATCATGGCGTTTAGACCGCCGGTCTCGGCAATCAAAGGAGCATCTGGTGCGACCCCGTCGGCCATAACCTTGTTGATGCGCTGGGCCGTTGCGGTGGAGCCGGTAAAGCAAACCCCGCAAACGCGTGCATCAGATGTGATTGGCGCACCAATGGTGGGGCCATCGCCGGGCAGCAGTTGCAAGGCCGCTGCCGGAATGCCAGCTTCATGCATCAATTCAACGGCGCGGTGTGCCATGAGCGGGGTCTGACCTGCCGGTTTTGCCAGAACCGCATTGCCAGCGGCCAAGGCTGCCAGAATTTGGCCGGTAAAGATGGCAAGCGGGAAGTTCCAAGGCGAAATACAGGAAATGGTGCCGCGGGCCTGCTTTTCACCTTCCGCTGCCAGTCGTTCGGCTTCATTGGCATAAAAGCGGGCAAAGTCGACCGCTTCGCGCACTTCGCCAACGGCATCAAGCATCATTTTTCCCGCTTCACGGCTGGCAAGAGCGAAAAACTCATCTGCATGGGCTTCATACAAATCCGCCACTTTGCGCAGGGCATCGCCGCGGGTTTTTGCGCTTGTTTGCGACCAAGCTTCAAACCCGCCTCTAGAGGCTGCAAGGGCTGTTTCTACATCTTCCGGCACTGCCTCAATGACCGTGCCGACTTTATCTTGCGGACTGGCCGGATTAAGAGCGTCATAGGCTTTGGTTGCGGCAACAGGGCCCGCGATAAGGGGCTTTGCCTGCCAGATATGGTTTTTGAACTTGTTGCGGGCTTCATCCAGTGCATCAATTTCCAGCGGATCGGTAATGTCCCAGCCCTTGGCATTGATCCGGCCTTTGCCAAAAATGTCTTCCGGTCGGGTCAGATAGGGATTGGCGATCTCATCACCCAGCTCGGCAACTTGCTGGAACGGATCTGTTGCGATGTCTTCAGGGCTGATTGTTTCATCAACAATCTGGTTCACAAAGGAGCTGTTGGCGCCATTTTCCAGCAAGCGGCGCACCAGATAGGCCAGAAGGTCCTGATGGGCCCCAACCGGCGCGTAAATGCGGCAATTGGTTTTCTCACCGGCCACAACGGTGTCATGAAGGCTCTCACCCATGCCGTGGAGGCGCTGGAATTCAAACTGCTCTTTTTCAATGTCCAGATGCTGGGTTAATTCCAGAATGGCAGCAACAGAATGGGCATTATGGGTGGCAAATTGCGGATAGATGCGGTCAGTCATACCCAAAAGCTTGCGCGCATTGGACAGATAAGACACATCGCTATTGACCTTGCGAGTAAAGACCGGGAATCCGGGAAGCCCCATAACCTGCGCACGCTTGATTTCGGTGTCCCAATAGGCCCCTTTGACAAGGCGGACCATGATTTTGCGATCAAGCTTGATCGACAGATTGTAAAGCCAGTCAAGAACGAAGGATGCCCGATGGCTAAAGGCCTGCACCACGACACCAAACCCGTCCCAGCCCGCAAGCGCCGGATTGGACAGAACGGCCTCAATGATATCAAGGGACAGATCAAGGCGGTCCATTTCTTCCGCGTCGATGTTAAAGCCCATATTGGCGGATTTGGCGAGAAGGGCCAGACTTTCTGTCCGCGAAGTCAGCTCGGTCAGGACCCGCTCTTTTTTGCCCATCTCATAGCGTGGGTGCAGGGCGGAGAGCTTGACGGAAATGCCGGGATTTTTGCGAATATCATCAGATTTGCAAGCTGGTGCAAGGGCTGTGATGGCATCTGAATAGGCAAGATGATATTTTTTGGCATCCCCTTCAGTGCGGGCCGCTTCCCCCAGCATGTCATAGCTATAGGTAAAGCCCTTGGCTTCCATCCCCTTTGCACGATCGGTGGCTTCCTCAATGGTGCGACCAAGGACAAACTGGCGGCCCAACTCCTTCATAGCCTGTGCCACTGCTGTGCGAATGACCGGCTCGCCAAGGCGGCGCACCATACCATGCAGGGTGGAGATGAGGCCGTCTTCCTCGCCCCCTTGCAAGACCTTTCCGGTCAGCATCAGGCCCCATGTCGAGGCATTGATGAGAGAGGAGGCAGACTGTCCCAGATGCTGACCCCACTGGCTGGGCGCGATCTTGTCTGAAATCAGGGCATCAATGGTATCGGCATCGGGCACACGCAACAGCGCTTCGGCCAAACACATCAGCGCTACCCCTTCACGGGTGGAGAGGCCATATTCTGCCAAAAAACTTTCCATCATGGTGGGGTTGGTTGAGGAACGGATGGTACGGATCAGATCGGCAGCCCGCGCAGAAGCCCGCTCGCACAGAGCCTCATCCATATCCGCTTCCTTGATCAGGCGGCGAACATTTGTTGCTTCATCGGCCAGATAATGATCACGCATCAATTGGCGGATTTCCTGGCGCATGGCGTCGAGTGTGTCGGTCATTGATGAGCTCTCCCTGATACAATGTTGCAAACAAGCGTCATGGCTCTGACGGCCATGTTCGCAATGGCTGTTTTCAGTTCAAGAATACAAGAAGTCGCTTAGTCTGAGTGCCTATAGATTTTCCATATTTAGGAAAGTCGACTTTATTTTTTCCTCTTTCTTTTCTTTTTCCCTATGATATGAAGTATATATGGACGAATTGGACAAAATTGATCGAAAAATCCTGGAAATTCTGGCGCAAGACGGGCGGATTACCGTAACCGATCTTGCCAAACAGGTGGGCCTTTCCAAGACCCCGTGCCAGCTGCGCATGAAAAAGCTGGAAGAAGCGGGCTTTATTCTTGGCTATGGGGCGGTGCTGGATCCCGAGCGATTGGGGGAGGGGCATATTGCCTTTGTTCAGGTCACTTTGAGCGACACCCGATCAGAGGCGCTCAATGCCTTTAATCTTGCCGCACGGCAGATCCGCGAGATCGAGCAATCCCATATGATTGCCAGTCATTTTGATTATCTCTTGAAAATCAGAACCCGCGACATGGCGAATTATCGCAAAGTGCTGGGTGAGAAAATCTCGGCCCTGCCTTATGTCTCGCAAACCTCTACCTTTGTGGTGATGGAAGCGGTCAAGGACCGGGGATAAGGATTATCCCTTTATTGGCTTCACCCGCCGCATGGTCAGATTGATGCGGCCTGGTGCCTTTAGAAGATTTGAAGTGCCCGGATAGATCCGGTCGATGCCGTGATAGGCCTTGCGGTCCTTGCCATCAAGCAAAAGGATATCCCCTGACGAAAGCTTAAAGCTGTTGGTCGGATCCTTGCGCGTGGTGCCACCAAGGCGAAAGCGGGCGTCATCCCCAAGTGACAGGGAGAAAATGGGTGCCGAGAAGTCTTCTTCATCGCTATCGACATGAAGCCCCATTTTAGCATCCGGCCCATAATAATTAATCAGGCACGCTTCTGGCTCTGCATCGCAGCCCGACAGATCCTGCCAAAACTGGAGCAAAAGTGGCGGAATAGGAGGCCATGGCCTCTGCGTTGCGGGATGATAGGGCTGATACCGGTAACCGCCGATGTCCGAGACCCAGCCCAAGGGCCCGCAATTGCTCATCCGCACCGAAAATGCCTTGCCACTGCGCGGCATACATGGAGTAAAGAGCGGCGCTTCTTCGACGATGGCGCGAATTTGCTCAAGCAAAGCTTCTTGTGCGGCGCGATCCAGATAGGCCGGATACAGTTTCATCTTTTCCTCTATTCCCCCAAAAGGACGACGAGTTGTGATGCCAAGCCAAGATCAGGGATGGGTAAAGGCCCTTGGAAATTGAGCATAAAGCGGATCCCCATCCCAAAAGACATCGGTCGGGCCAATGGCATAATCCACTACATTCCATCGGCCATAGGAGAATTTCAAAAGAGCGATGGTGTGCAGGCCATCCTGAAATTCTGACACTCGATAATGAGGGCTTATAGGATCAATCGCACCGCCACCGGGGCGCTGGGGCTCAACCGCAACAAAGGCCCAGTCTTTATAGATGCGCAGCCATGAGACGACAAATTCCACCGGCGGGCCCACCCGCACTTCCAGAATGGGGCGGATAGCATTGAGCACGGCCCCGCGCTCAGGCGTGCCTCTTTGCGGGCTATAAACCTCGCCAGCGGCTGCAAGGCTTGGTGCTGTCATCATGCATATAAGTACAAGCCAGCCGATCCTCATCCATTTTCCCACCTGCTGAAGCCATCCTTTATGCATCACACACTCCCTTTGAGCTGTCATTCTTAATCACTTGCCATCTCTCTTGCACCCAAGACTATCACACTTCCAGGCTGTCCGTCATATCCTTGCACCCAGCGGCAAGAGGAACAGGGCATAAAGAGAGATGGGGATATTTTTACCCTTAACGTGGCTTTAACCAAAATCACCCCCTTTATTTTGCCGCCTCTCTCGCTTAAAGAGAGCGCTGATTTTCAAAAATGTCGCAAATCTAAGGCCGCGGTGCCTTGCAGGACGTTGAAGACGCCCCTATATGTGCCGTGAACGTGAAATGAACTGCCCGCACAGGGCACATCTTCATGGGGGCCGGACCAACAAGGGTTGGTATTGGCAAGCTGCTTTTCCAAGAGCTTGACCGGCCTGCCGACAAGGAGAACAAATATGAGCAAAGTCATTGGTATTGACTTGGGCACTACAAACTCTTGTGTGTCCATCATGGATGGCAAAGAGCCAAAAGTCATCGAAAATGCGGAAGGTGCACGGACCACTCCTTCCATGATCGCTTTCACCGACGATGGTGAGCGTCTGGCCGGTCAGCCTGCGAAACGTCAGGCCGTCACCAACCCAATGAATACCCTGTTTGCCGTCAAGCGCCTGATTGGCCGCCGGTATGACGATCCAGCTGTGGCAAAAGACAAAGAGCTGGTGCCTTACGAGATCGTCAAGGGCGACAATGGTGACGCTTGGGTTGAAGTAGAAGGCGAGAAATACTCTCCTTCCCAGGTTTCCGCGATGATCCTTCAGAAAATGAAGGAAACCGCTGAAGATTATCTTGGTGAGACTGTAACCGAAGCCGTTGTCACCGTTCCAGCTTACTTTAACGATGCCCAGCGTCAGGCAACCAAGGATGCAGGCAAGATTGCCGGCCTTGATGTCAAACGTATCATCAACGAGCCTACTGCTGCAGCCCTTGCTTACGGCCTTGACAAGAATGACGGCAAAACCATTGCTGTTTATGACCTTGGCGGCGGTACTTTTGACGTATCCGTGCTGGAAATCGGCGATGGCGTTTTTGAAGTGAAATCCACCAATGGTGATACATTCCTTGGCGGTGAAGATTTTGACATGCGCCTTGTTGACTATCTGGTTGGCGAGTTCAAAAAAGAGAGCGGCATTGATCTGAAAAATGACAAGCTGGCTCTGCAGCGCCTGAAAGAAGCTGCCGAGAAAGCAAAGATCGAGCTGTCTTCCTCTACCCAAACAGAGATCAACCTGCCTTACATCACCGCAGATCAGTCCGGTCCCAAGCATTTGACCCTGAAACTGACCCGCGCCAAATTTGAAGCTCTGGTTGATGATCTGATCAAGCGCACCATCAAGCCTTGTGAAGCTGCTTTGAAAGATGCTGGCCTGTCCGCTTCCGAGATCGACGAAGTTGTTCTCGTGGGTGGTATGACCCGCATGCCGAAAGTACAGGAATCCGTCAAGCAGTTCTTTGGCAAAGAGCCTCATAAGGGTGTGAATCCGGATGAAGTGGTTGCCATGGGCGCTGCCATTCAGGCTGGCGTTCTGCAGGGTGACGTGAAAGACGTTCTCTTGCTTGACGTGACCCCGCTGTCTCTTGGTATCGAAACACTCGGTGGCGTGTTCACCCGTCTTATCGACCGCAACACAACCATCCCGACCAAGAAAAGCCAGGTTTTCTCAACTGCTGATGACAACCAGAATGCCGTAACCATTCGCGTCTTCCAGGGTGAGCGCGAAATGGCTGCCGATAACAAGGCACTGGGTCAGTTCGATCTGGTCGGTATTCCGCCAGCACCACGCGGTGTGCCACAAATTGAAGTGACATTTGATATTGATGCCAACGGCATTGTGAATGTGTCGGCAATGGATAAAGGCACCGGCAAGGAGCAGAAAATCTCCATCCGCGCCTCTGGTGGTCTGTCTGATGACGAGATCGATCAAATGGTCAAGGATGCCGAAGCCAATGCCGAGGCTGACAAGAAGCGTAAAGAGCTGGTCGAAGCGAAAAACCAGGGCGAAGCTCTGGCCCATTCTGCCGAGAAATCTCTGGCTGACTTTGGCGACAAGGTCTCTGAGGCTGACAAATCTGCGATCGAATCTGCTATTGCTGCCCTTAAGACAGCTCTGGAAGGGGACGATGTCGAAGCCATCAACAAGAAGTCTGAAGCTCTGACCGAGGCCAGCATGAAGCTGGGGGAAGCCATGTATGCGGCTCAGCAGTCTGACGAAGAAGCCCGTGCGGCCGCAGACGCAGCAGCTGATGCAGCAGCGGACGAAGATATTGTTGATGCTGACTTTGAAGAAGTCCGTGATGAAGACGACAAAAAATCATAAGGCTTTCGCCTTTTGATTTTGACGAATGAAGGGGCTTCTTTTCCTTTCGGCCTGACAGCCGGTTGGTGAGAAGCCCTTTTTCTCATGCCTTGTAGCCGGTAGGACATGCAAGGTGCTTTCGGTGGTATCGCAATCTGACGAAGACTTGTTTTCTTTGCCCGGCCCCACCGCAGACAGTTTGGAAAATAACGGCCCGCTATGTCTAAAGCTGATTATTACGAAACGCTTGGTGTGTCCAAAGGTGTTGATGACAAGGCATTGAAAAGTGCCTTTCGCAAAAAAGCCATGCAGTTCCACCCGGACCGTAATCCAGACAATCCGGATGCCGAGGCCCAGTTCAAAATTGTGAACGAAGCCTATGAGGTTCTAAAAGACGCTGAAAAGCGTGCCGCCTATGATCGCTATGGTCATGCTGCCTTTGAGCAGGGCGGTATGGGTCAGGGCTTTGGCTCGGATTTTGGCACCTCCATGCATGATATCTTTGAAGATATCTTTGGTGACATGATGGGCGGCGGACGCCGCTCCCGCGGCCGTGAGCGCGGAGCCGATCTTCGCTATAATTTGGATATCACGCTGGAAGAAGCCTTCCATGGCAAAACAGCCGAGATTGAAGTCCCAACATCGGTTACCTGTACCTCTTGCTCCGGGTCCGGTGCCAAGGCCGGAACGTCTCCCAAGCCGTGCCGGACCTGTGGCGGCATGGGTAAAGTGCGTGCCAGTCAGGGCTTCTTTACCGTTGAGCGGACCTGCCCAAGCTGTCATGGCCGTGGCGAGATGATCGAAGATCCTTGTGATAGCTGTGGCGGTGTTGGCCGCACCACAGAAAATCGCAAACTTTCTGTCAATATTCCTGCCGGAATTGAAGACGGCACACGCATTCGCCTCTCAGGGGAAGGCGAAGCGGGCGTTCGCGGTGGTCCTGCGGGTGATCTATATATCTTTATCAGCCAGGATCCCCACGATCTGTTCCAGCGCGATGGGTCCGATATCTTTTGCAAGGTTCCCATTTCCATGACCACAGCCATTTTGGGTGGCACCTTTGAGGTGCCTGTTGTGGGCGGCGGCAAAACCCGCGTGAAAGTGCCTGAAGGCACCCAGACGGGCAAGCAATTCCGCCTGCGCGGCAAAGGCATGCCGGTTCTCCGCTCTGCCCAATATGGCGATATGTATATTCAGGTGGATGTCGAGACACCGCGCAAGCTGACCAAACGCCAAAAAGAGCTGATCTCGGAATTTGAGCAAATCTCCCATGAGGACAACCATCCCGATAGCACCGGGTTCTTCAGCCGTGTTAAGGACTTTTTTGAAAAAATCTCCGAGTAATTTCTTTTAAAGAAATGCATGCTGAGGCTATATCGCAGCTTATCGGCACTGTTTATTCGATCTTTCAAGATTCAAGGGTGGCCTATTCTGGCCGCCCTTTTGTTATTCTGGCTTCACTTATGGTATGATCTGCGGATAGAGAAAAAATAATCTTGTAGCCCTTCACAAAAGCCGTAAGACTTACTAATTGATTCAATGACAGATGGGTCTTGTGCTTCTGGTTCTACTTGTCATAATTGCTCCATACTGGTCCGTTAAGGCCAGATACACGTTACTTTGTGCTACAAGAAAGCCAGCGGCTTATGAGGAAAGCATGTTAAAGCAGTTGCGTAATAGTCCTTTGAAAGCCCGCATTCCCGACGAGATCCGTTTTTTGCGTCAGTGGTTTGATAATCCGCTTAAAATGGGTGCTGTTGCCCCTTCCAGCCCTGCTTTGGCCCGCAAAATGGCCTCTTATATTGATCCTGACACATCAGGCAAGATTCTGGAGCTTGGGCCGGGGACAGGGGCGGTAACCCAAGCAGTGATTGAGCATGGTATTCAACCTTCTCGAATTCTGGCCGTTGAATATTCATCCCAGTTTGTCGATATTCTCTCAGACCGATTTGCCGGTGCCCATGTGATGCAAGGGGATGCTTATGATTTTGAGGCGTTGCGGCAGCATCATATTCATGAACCTCTCGCTGCCGTTGTTTCCTCACTGCCGCTTTTTACCAAGCCAATGGAGCAACGTAAAAGGCTGATTGACTTGGCTTTGCATTCCCTGCAGCCGGGTGCTCCTTTCATTCAATTCTCTTACGCTCTAATCCCGCCGGTTCCTGAAGAAAAAGGTGACTTTACTCTTGAGGTCAGCCCGTGGATTATCGGTAATTTGCCCCCGGCCCGGGTTTGGGTTTATCGCAGGCCCTGACGAGAGAAGGCCCGTTTAAAAAGGAATGATCATGACCACTCCCAAAATTCTATGTTTTGCCGGATCTAATCGCTCTGAGAGCTTTAACAAGGCGCTCTCTGGCGCTATGGCAAAGCAACTGAGTTTTTTAAATTGCGAAGTGACCATGATTTCCTTGCAAGATTATCCCTTGCCTCTCTTTGATCAGGATGAGGAGCAGGCCAAGGGCGTGCCCGAGAATGCCTTAAAATTGGCCCGGCTCTTTTCAGCCCATGATGGTATTTTCATCGCCTCACCTGAATATAACGCAAGCCTGACGCCGCTTCTTAAAAACACTCTTGATTGGATCTCACGCGTGCCACCCATGGATCCTCATCCTTTCAAGTCACCGGTCTTTGCGATTGGTGCTGCATCTCCCGGTGCTTTAGGGGGAATGCGCGGACTTGCCCATTTGCGTCAGGTTCTGGTTGCCTTGGGTGCTTTGGTGCTTTCTGAGCAGGTCAGCGTGGGTTCAGCCACCAATGCCTTTAATGATCAGGGGGATTTGAGCGATCCTCGCGCTGCTGGCTTTTTATCTGCGCTTGCTGCAAAATTGCTCGACATATCCCGCCAGGTTTAGACCCTTTGGGTACGGGCTTGCCAGTATCGTCTTGGCAGGGATGAAAAGACCTATAGACTAAGCTCTTGGCCTTTGAGGCAAATCGGTGTAGATCACTTCTCAACTCTTTCTAGCTGATGCCGGAGACCTCTTTGCCCATGCCTTCCTCTTCTCTTAGCCCACGTGATCGCCTCATTGTTCCCCTTGATGTTCCAAGTCTTGATGATGCCAAGCGCATTATTGAGGATTTGGGAGACAGTGTTTCCTTTTACAAGATCGGCTACCAGCTTGGATATGCAGGCGGCTTTGATCTTGCCCGTGAGTTGATCCGTGATGGCAAAGACGTCTTTATGGATCTCAAACTGCTGGATATCGACAACACGATCGAGAAGGGCGTCGTCTCCATTTGCGATATGGGTGCGAAATTTCTGACTATTCATGCCTATCCCAAAGCCATGCGAGCAGCGGTTAAAGGCAAGGGGGACACTGGCTTGCAATTGCTTGGCGTGACCGTTTTGACCTCCATGGATGATGAGGATCTTAAAAATGCCGGCTATGACTTTCGCGCATCTGACCTTGTTGCAAAACGGGCAGCAGATGCACGGACGGCGGGCATGGATGGTATTGTCTGCTCTGCTCAGGAAGCAACTGCCATGCGCGATATTGTTGGGCAGGATATGGCGATTGTCACCCCCGGCATTCGCCCGGCTGGCACTGATATTGGTGATCAGAAGCGGGTGATGACACCGTCTCGCGCGATCGAGGCAGGGGCAGATTATCTGGTGGTTGGACGCCCGATCCTTGAGGCAAACAGCCGCCCTGATATGGCCAAACGCATTACCGATGATATTGCCGGTGCTCTTTGACCGACTGTCAGCTGAAAGCTTCGGGGCTATTTTTGCCGTTTGGCTGGTGCAACCTTTGCCAATTTCTCTGCCACGTCACAGCCCTGCCTTATCCAAATTAGGGCTGTTTCCCTGATTATTGCCGCCTCCTTTGGCCAGAGGCGCAAGAAGTCCTTTTGGGTATATTTTGGTTCTTTTCTAGATAACTGCTGGCCTGTAAGCAGGCTGCAACTCTCCAAATCGCCAATTTTTTCGCCGTCGCCTTTCCTCACGCACGACCTGCAACTGCCCAATGAGCCAGTTTATGGTGAGGACAATCAGCGCCGGTAAGATGAAATTCATCAAATAATAGTCCGGATTGGTTGTCAGATAAGCTTGCCCTGGCTTTTGTGGGTTGACGTATGCGAGAACCTGACGCCCTTGCCAGAAAGAGGCGAGCAGCTTTTTGATCTCTCCGGGCGAACGGGAACGGGTCGGGGCCACGGACAGGCGTGTCCCTTCATAAAGCTGACCGTCAATCGTGTAGGAATAGGCCAGATTTGTGGTGAAGAGTGGTACGCTGTTGTCATATTTCAGGCGAGCAACTTCTGCACGGGTAATCTCAACCGTAACTTGCTTCCAAGTTGTGGCCAGAGTTGCCGTAAAATAGTGCGCAATACCAACGATGAATACCAACAAAGACGCAATAACGGCAAGAAACCGCACCGAGCGGACAAAAGGTGTCGCAGTCACCTGAAAATGGATTGGCTGCAAACCCTGCCATCGCTCTACCTGCTGATCGGCTTCTTGTGGTCGAAAATTCTTGCCGTTATAGGCATAAGCCTTCTGATATCGCATTCCCCCCACTCCAAAACGCTTTAAAAGTTATTAAAGTATTAATCAATTAAACCACAATAGATTGTAGTGTGCCAGATATATGAACGGGAAAGTTTGAATCTTCATTAATTTGCCAGAGTCAAACGAAAAGGAATCCGCTTTTGAGCAAAGAATTAAAATGGGAATCTAGAGTCTAACTGGCCTGTCGGGGTAAAAGGTCAGAGTCTAGGCGGTTTTTGGCGGTTTTGTTTATTCAGTTTTTATTAACAGTTTTACCGAGAGAGGGGATGGGGCTGAGTATTCATTTTCTTGCCTATTTACCCTAATTCAAAAAAATTACGCGCTCTTTCTGGGCAAACGCATAAACCCGGCTTCTCATTTTGGGCACTTGCCGAGCTTTACAAGCTTTAGTCTATGCAAGGAAATCACCCAATTGATAAGCCAAACGCTCTTGCCAATGGGCCACAACCTGCTAAGAACAGGCAACCTATTGAAAACCGGCTAGCAGACGCAGCTATTTAAGACGGGGATTGAACAGATGGCAGATATGCGACTTGTTGTGATGGGCGCTCAGGGGCGCATGGGACGTGCTTTGATTGCCGCCATCACTGAAGCTGACGGCATATGCGTTGCAGGAGCCATCGAGCAGGAAGGTTCTGACAGTCTCGGCCTGGATGCTGGTACGCTGGCTGGCTTGCAGCCTCTTAACGTAAAGGTCACCTCTGATCTTGAAGCCGCACTTACAGAGGCTGACGGACTGATCGACTTTACCGCCCCTGTTGCCACCTTGGCTTTTGGTGAGATCGCCGCCAAACTTGGCAAGGTTCATATCATTGGCACCACTGGCTTTAGCGCTGAAGAAGAAGAGCAATTGCCCCAAATCGCCGCCAAAGGTGCCATTATGGTCAAATCCGGCAATATGAGCCTTGGGGTCAATCTGCTTGGCAAGCTTGTTGAACAGGCTGCCCGCTCCCTTGATGCGGATTTTGATATTGAAGTGGTTGAAATGCACCACAAGCACAAGGTCGATGCGCCATCCGGCACAGCACTCTTGCTTGGCGAATCCGCTGCCCTGGGGCGCGAGATAGATCTGCGCAGCAATGCGGTTATGTCCCGCGAGGGTATTACCGGCGCGCGCGAGCGCGGCAGCATTGGCTTTGCGACCTTGCGCGGTGGCTCGGTCATCGGAGAGCATACGGTTATTCTTGCCGGGGAAGGGGAGCGAATTGAGCTTACCCATAAGGCACAGGACCGGACTGTTTTTGCCCGCGGCGCTGTAAAAGCGGCCCTTTGGGCCAAGGACAAGCCGGTTGGTTATTATTCCATGATGGATGTTTTAGGACTGTCATAATCGTCAGTGACAGCCAATTTTATCGCAGTGAAGGAGCGAGAGTGATGGAACGGACACTCGTGTTGGTGCGCCATGGCCAGAGCGAATGGAACTTGAAAAACCTGTTCACAGGCTGGAAAGACCCTGATTTGACCGAGAAAGGGGTCTCTGAGGCCATTGCAGCGGGCAAGAAGCTCAATGAAATGGGCATGAAGTTCGATGTTGCCTTCACTTCCGAGCTGGTTCGCGCCCAGCGTACCTGCCAAATGATCCTTGACGGTGTTGGCCAGTCTGATCTGACCACCATCCGCGATGAAGCGCTGAATGAGCGCGATTATGGCGATCTTGCTGGTCTGAACAAGGATGATGCCCGCAAGAAATGGGGTGAGGAGCAGGTTCACATTTGGCGCCGCTCTTATGATATTCCTCCTCCGGGTGGCGAGAGCCTGAAAGATACCGCAGCCCGCACGCTGCCTTACTTCATCACCGATATCCTGCCGCGGGTGATGGAAGGGCAGAATGTTTTGGTTGCTGCCCATGGCAATAGCCTGCGATCTTTGGTGATGGTGCTTGATCGTCTATCCCGCGAAGAGATCCTCAATGTCAATATCGCAACGGGCGTACCGACCATCTATAAGCTCAATGCCGATACAAGCATTGCGTCCAAAGAGACCCTTGAGCTTTAAAGATCATTCTCATTGACTGAATGCAAAAGGCGGCTTATTGGGCCGCCTTTTCTCTTCTCTACGGACTTTTAAACCGCTTTGTGGCCCTTTTCCCAGCCGAGCATGGCTTGTTTGCGCGTCAGCCCCCAGTGATAGCCGCACAATTTTCCGCTTTTGCCAACCACGCGGTGGCACGGCACAACAAAGGAAATGGGATTTCGACCAACCGCTGTTCCAACGGCGCGTGAGGCTGAGGGTTTGCCCAAATGCTGGGCAATGCGCGAATAGCTCGTTGCATGACCCAACGGGATTTTCAGCAACGTCTCCCAGACCCGCACTTCAAAATCGGTTCCGATCAGGGTAATTCGCAAAGGCTGGTCTTCGCTCCAGCTCCCCATATTAAAACTGCGATTGACATAGGGCAGGGTTCCTTCCTGATCTTGCACATACTTGGCCTTGGGCCAGCGGCTGCACATATCTTCAAGGGCGTCTTGCTCGCCCCCCGGATCACAAAAGGCCATGCCTGCAAGACCCTGATCGGTGATCATGGCAAGAGCGATGCCAAAGGGGCAGGGATGGAACCCATAGCGGATGGTCAAATCCTGGCCCTTGCTTTTATAAGCCCCCGGCGTGATGGCCTCGTGCGTTACAAACAAATCATGAAGCCGAGACGGGCCGGACAAGCCCACTTCAAAGGCTGTTTCCATTAAAGAGGCCGATTGATCGAGCAAATCTTTGGCATGATCAAGCGTTACCGCCTGCACAAAGCCTTTGGGAGAAAGACCTCCGGTCCAATGGGTGAAAAGCCGCTGAAGATGGCTTTGGCTCAGGCCCACATGGTCGGCCAAAGCCTCCAGACTGGGCTGGTTGCGCCAATTATGCGTTAAATATTCGATAGACCGGCGGATCACATCATAATCCTGCAAGTCTTCTTTGCTGACAGGGTTGTGAACAAAAATGTCTGACCGGGCTGAAGGCTGCATTGTCTCGATCGTCTGCATTGCAATGGTCCTTCTTCAAACTGCGATAGGAACTTCGATTTCAGTTTAGAAAGATCCTCGCAGCGGAACCACCCGAAACTTGCGCAAGGGCGTAAAAGTCTCATTTGGCAAGAAAAGAGACAATAATTAACTTAAATTCAGTTATTTATTGCAATTATACGGCTAATCCGCTGTAAGAGGTGGGGATTTGGCCTGAAGCAGGGCTTTTTGCAATGCATCTGCCAGGCTTTCTCTATCAGGTGCATTGAGGAAAGAGCCGATTTCAATTTCCCGACCGTGGGAGCGCAGGCTTAGGCGCGTCATCCCTTCTTCTTTTTCTGAAACGGTTTCAAGCTTTGCCCAATAGGGATTGAAGTCATAGCATCTCTCACGCCCTTTGGCATCGTAGCGCGCCAGACGGAAGACATCTCGTGTGAGCAGGATTTTCTCCAAAATACGGCCATCGCGATAATTGGCACGAAAGGCCCACCAGATGGCCAAAACATCCAGTCCGGCAAAACCGATAATAGGCCACGCTCCCAAGGACCAGAAATAGGCCGAGACAACAGCCATGATGATGGCGATAAATGCAATCAGCACAATAAAGCCCTTGCGGCTTAGTGATCTATGGGGATGCAGGCTTGCATGGAAAAAGACCCGCCCCTCCTTGATCAATTGATCACTGCATGCCGGTGGGCCGCTTTGAATTGCTGGGTCAGACTGTGCGCTTGGGTGAGGCATTGGGAAAGTATAAGGGATTTTTACGTATTTTCCCATAGAATATTATTGTTTCCTTTTGCCAACTCCATCTTGCCTAATGGCTCAAGAGGCCAGATAAAGAACGGGAGTGACCAATTCTAGAAATGTCAGCACTGGACCAAAGCCATGCCAACCGCCAAAAGCAGCCAAGCTAAAAAGCCTGTTCGCCGACGCTGGAGCAAGCTTAAAAAAGTAGAGATCGAAGAGCTATTCTCCCGGTTCGAGCAGCAGCGACCGGACCCCAAGGGAGAGCTTGACTATTCCAATGCTTATACGCTGCTGGTTGCTGTGGTTCTCTCAGCCCAAGCCACCGACGTGGGGGTTAACAAGGCCACGGGGCCACTTTTTGCCATTGCTGACAGCCCCGAAAAAATGGTGGCGCTTGGGGAAGACACGGTTCGCGATTATATCAAGACCATTGGCCTTTATCGTAACAAGGCGAAAAATGTCATTCTCTTAAGCCAGAAGCTGATTGATGAATTTGGCTCAGAAGTGCCAGCAGACCGGGATGCCTTGGTCAGCTTGCCCGGCGTAGGTCGCAAAACCGCCAATGTGGTGCTGAATATCTTCTTTGGCCAATCCACCATTGCGGTTGATACCCATATTTTTCGTCTCTCCAATCGCGTTGGGCTTGCTCCGGGCAAAAATGTCGATGACGTTGAGTTGGCGCTCGACAAGATTATTCCCCCAGCTTTTAAGCGCCATTCCCATCACTGGCTTATTCTGCATGGACGCTATATTTGCAAAGCCCGCAAGCCTGATTGCAAAAAATGCATCATTGCCGACTTGTGCAAGTTCAAGGAAAAGACCTATTCGGTACCAGCGCCAATTGTTGAATTGTCATCCTATGAAAATAAGCAGCAAAAGCCGACCGCATAGCAGCTTTTCTCACATGGCATTTATATAAGGCGGATTAAGCGCGATCCAAAGAGCAATGATGAGCATCAGAAACGCTATGGCTGGTGCTACAAATATATCGTATTTCTGTAACCGACCCTGAAGTTTCTCCGCTCCCCAAATATAGAGTGTTTCAACCACCATCGCGATGAGAAGCCAGATAAAGCCGAGTAAAGCAATCTGTATTCCCATCCAATCTGTCGTTTCCTGTACAAACCGGGGCAAGATGGTTGCGATGAAAATAATAGTTTTGGGATTGGCCCAGGAAATCACAAACCCCGAAATCACTCTGCTGCGGGCTTTTCGTGGGCAGGAAAAATGCAGAGCCTTGACTTTGAAGGGTGAAGGAGCCTGCAAGATACGGATCGCATTCCAAATAAGAAACGCAGCCCCACAATAGCCAAGCATTGCAAAAATTGCCGGGCTTGCTGTTTGAATGGTTGGCAGTGCAATCAAAATGAGCGCCAATTTGCTTAGCCTCGCAATACTGATGCCAAAGGCCATTTCTATTCCAGCTTGGCGACCAAATTGCAGAGTTTGAATTGTAAGAGATGAAACGGCTAACCCGGGAATGGATGCCAGAACAATGACGGACAGGCAGTAAGCAGCAATAAGATCGAACGCAATCATGGCAAAGCTCCGCCAAGCCGGTGCATCACCAGCTTTTGGTCATCATGGTCGAGAAGAAAACGGGGAAGGTCTGGCCTTTAAACTACCAAATGGAGAACAGGTAGAAGCCAATATTCTTCGAGCCAATTCAATTGGGCAATGGACGTGCTCCAGCAAGCATCTTAAACCTCCCCCGGCAAAGTTGGACAAACATTTGCAATTTCAGTACGGTACAAAACTGGTAGCTACTTGATAATACCCCACTCGGGGTAATGCCTGACTTTTGACCCGCCTTTTTGACTTTCCCGTTACCAAGATTATCGAGCCCTATTGGTTCGGGTTTTGAGATTCTCAATGACATTTAACAAAACAATCCAGCCTTCAGACCAATCCCCGCAGAATAAAAATTCAAATGATGAGGGCCAGCACGCAAAGTTGCTACAAGCACTTTATGGATTTTTGTCAGATCCCAATGATTTTCAGGAATTCCTGACAGAACTGGATGACCAATTGATCAGTTTGGGACAGGATCATCTCTCCGCTCAGGACTTTACCAAGGAATATGAGGATTTTTCAAAATCCTCCAATCTTGATCATCATTTTGCCTGCGCTGCCCAAATTTTCGACCGCATTGGCCTTGCAGATGCCACAGCCGCTTCTACGACTTCGAGCAATAAGCTCAATAATCCCGAATTCCTGCTCGATGGAAACGGAATAGTCCTTTCCATGAATGCCTCAGCCAGCCAAATGTTTGATAGTGCTGAAATCGGCAAACCTTCTTTCAAAATCCTAGATGATCCTGATTTTCACGCTTTTTTGCGCGACGAGATAAACCGGCCTGCCGCAAAGAACAGCAACCAGTTGCGCGTTTATGTTCACACGGACCCGCTCAATCACCAGAGCCAAAAATTGTTCCTGTTGACGCAAAATGAGGAACAGAAGGAAGCATATGGAACTGTTTTTTCTCTTATTTGCTGCCAATTGGGATGGAAACATGCCATTGGCCTGACGCTAGAGACCAGTTTTGGGCTTAGCTCTGCCGAACAGGAAGTCTTGAAAGGCGTGGTGGAGGGCAAGAGCTTTTCTGACATTGCCGAAGAACGTGGCCGATCGGTACAAACCATCCGGACCCAATCCAAAAGCCTTCTTCGAAAAACAGGTGCAAAGTCCCAAGCCGGGTTGGTTAGACTCTTTGCAGCCATCTGCCTGTCCGTGCCATCCCTTCGCGAAGAAACCGAAAGCTCTATAGGCAAGCCCTTTCATCATTTGCGCAGCAATATGGTCGGCTTTGATGGAATGCCTCAGTTACAAGTGGATGAATATGGGTCCGCAACCGGCTTTCCCGTCATCATGTTCCATGGCTTGTTTACTGGCACTGGCTTAACCGAACAAGCCTCTGCTTATGTTGCTTCATGCGGGCTGCGGATCATCGCACCATGGCGGCCCGATTGGGGTCAATCGGGGGCATTTACCGGAGATCGGACAAAAGCTCCCGAGCTTTTTGCCCGACAAATTGAAGAGCTTTTAAAGCATTATAATTTTGAACAGGTCGCATTGGTTGGCCGTTTTACCGGCTGTATCTATGCTGCAGCTACCGCACAAAGATTGGCCTCACGTGCCATTGCGACAATTTTGGTTTCTCCCACTCAGCCAATTGTCGACAAATCAGAACTGAGGCAGATGGAAGGATGGCAGCGGATCTTTGCCTATGCCATTACCTATACCCCGTCTGTGGTTCCAATCCTTGTACGGGGCATGCGACAATTTTTGTTTCGTAAGGAAGTCTCCAAGTTTATGGAAGGCTTTTACGGAAGCCCCATGGCGGATATCAAAGCTCGGAATTTGCCGGAAATTCAGGCCCTGATTGCCGAGCAGGTCGAGCAATCCTTTGCCCAAGGCACGCAAGCCCATGAGCGGGATTTGATGCTCACCGGCAGCAATTGGACCCGCTATCTTGAGGGCATTGTCTCGCCGGTCCTGTCTATTCACGGGCAGAAAAACCCCGTTGACAAGATCGAGACCATTCGGGGCTTCACGCGCTATTGCCCTCATATGCAACTATTGGAGCTAGAAGATCGAGGGCAGCTCTTTGTCCATAGTGAGCCAGCCTTATTGTGGGGCCATATCCGGCAATTTATTCAAGATCAGCGCTGATCATGCTTGCAGCAAAAAGGCCGGTTTCCCGGCCTTTTCTTGTCCCTGTATTTTACTCAATGTCAGTATTAATCGGCCGTGAGCCGCTCAAGCGCTTATGGACATGGACCATAAAGGCGGTGGCAAAGAGTGGCGTGAGCAGATTGAGGATCGGAACTGCGATAAAGCCTGCAATCACCAAGCCGCAGAGAAAGATCTTGGCACCATGTTTGGCACGCAGCTCTTTCACTTCGGCGGGGCTGCGAAAACGCAAGGCGGCCTGCTCAAAATATTCCCGACCCAGAAGATAACCGTTTGCCGGGAAAAAGATAATGAAGCCAAGCCCCAGCAATGGCACCATCATCAAAACCACAATATTGACGAGCAATACAACCCCAAGGAAGCGAAGGGCCTGGATCATGGCCTCACCCATCCCCAAAGACCTGCCAGGCGTGTCCATTGGATAATGGGTATGCTCAACCACTTCAGAAATGTCATCCAAAAACAGGGACGCGACAACCGCTGAAACGGGAACGATCAGGAACCACAGGCCAAAAACCACACTGAGGCCTGCAATAATAGAGGCCACAGTTTCAGCCCAACCGGGCAGAAAATCCTCCAGAGTGAGCAAATGGGCAAGCCCTGCCTGACTGAGCGCCCAGATAAGCGCCAGCAAAAGAAGCGTGATGCCAAGCGTTTTCCAAAGAACCGAGCGGAAAGGTTGGGTAAAGAGTTGACTGAATGCCAAGGAGGCAGACGATATCATGGGTGAAAATCCCTTTATATCTTTCAAACTATCTGATTTTTCCTTCACATAGGGCTCGCTTTGCCATTGTGCAAGGCAAAAGAAGAGAAAAGGCGGTTGCGCTCCTCTCTTTGCTGCCTATACTGCGCCGCAACACATTATTGGCCTGTGGCTGGGTCTTGTCATCCACCTTCTTGGCCCAATCCTCCATGGAGAGTTTTATGAGCGCAGCTCGGTTTGATATTCTTGGTATTGGCAATGCGATTGTTGATGTTTTGTCCAAGACAGAAGATGATTTTCTTGTGGCTGAGGGCCTGCATAAAGGCTCTATGAACCTGATTGATGCAGAGCGTGCAGAATATCTCTATTCCAAGATGGGCCCAGCCATTGAAGCCTCGGGCGGCAGCGCTGGCAATACTATCTTCGGTATCGCATCCTTGGGCGGTCATCCCGCTTATTTTGGCAAAGTGGCTGATGATCAGTTGGGTCATATCTTTACCCATGATATGCGCTCGCTCGGAGCGCATTTTGAAAGTACTCCGCTGACCGGTTCTGCCCCGACCGCTCGCTCCATGATTCTTATCTCTCCTGATGGGGAGCGCACCATGAATACCTATCTTGGGGCCTGTGTGGAACTGGGTGAGGACGACATTGATGAAACAATTGTCGCCGATTCCGGTATCACTTATATGGAAGGCTATTTGTGGGATAAAGAAGGGGCTAAAAATGCCTTCCGTAAAGCGGCTCGCGTTGCCCATGAGGCTGGCCGGCAAGTCTCAATCACGCTGTCGGACAGTTTTTGTGTTGACCGGTTCCGCGATGAATTCCTTGAGCTGATCAAATCCGGTCAGGTTGATATTGTCTTTGCCAATGAGCCAGAGATCAAAAGCCTTTATCAAACTGCTGATCGTGTCACCGCAATCAACGAAATCCGCAAAGATGCAAAACTTGCAGCAATCACCTTGGGAGAAGAGGGGTCTTTGGCGGTTACCAAAGATGAAACTCATCATGTAAAGGCACACACCATCGACGAGTTGGTTGACACCACCGGTGCTGGCGATCTTTATGCGTCCGGCTTCCTGTTTGGGCTGGCCAATGAGATGGATCTGGAAAAATGCGCACTTCTGGGCGGCTATGCAGCTGCGGAAGTGATCCAGCATATCGGCCCGCGTCCAGCCATCAATCTCAAACAAGGGGCAGAGCAGGTGGGCCTGCTTTAGGCACTGCCTGTTTCTCTTGTTAATCAAATATAAAAGGCAGCTCTTTGAGCTGCCTTTTTTGTTCATCTGCTGATTCTCAATCGCTTCTCTTTAAAGCTTGCGTAGCATTACCGTTTTAATCCCGTGGGAGCCATTTTTGCGCAGCACCAGATCGGCGCGCGGGCGCGTTGGGAAGATATTTTCTCGCAAATTGATCAGGTTGATCGAGGTCCATAAATCATTGGCGATGGTTTGGGCTTCGTCTTCTTCAATGATTGAATAGCGATGGAAATAGGAACCGGGATCGCGAAAAGCCGTCTCGCGCAGGCGCATGAAGCGTTCGATATACCAACGATGGAGGATATCTTCATCGGCATCAATATAGATGGAGAAATCAAAGAAGTCCGATACAAAGGGGATTTCCTTGCCATCTTTGGGCAAAAGGCCGGTTTGTAGCACATTCAGCCCTTCCAGAATAAGAATATCCGGCTGGTCAATGGTCACGCCCTCATCGGGCATCACATCATAATAGAAATGGCTATAGATAGGCGCACGCACATGGCGTTTGCCTGCTTTGATATCGGTTAGAAATTGTAGCAAAGTCGCGCGGTCATAGCTTTCAGGAAAGCCTTTTCGGCGCATCAGACCTTCTGCTTCCAGCACGGCATTTGGGTAGAGGAAGCCATCGGTTGTCACCAGATCCACCTTGGGACTTGCCGGCCAGCGCGAAAGCAGAGCTTGAAGCAGGCGGGCCGTTGTGGACTTTCCAACCGATACAGAACCAGCAACTCCGATAATGAAGGGGGTTTTTGGCTCATTGGTGCCAAGAAAGCGCTGGGTTGCGCGGTTCAGCCCTTTGGCAAATTCCACATAGAATGTGAGCAAACGGGAAAGAGGCAGATAGATTTCTTCCACCTCTGACAAAGACAGGGGGTCATTCAAGCTCTGGAGACGCTCCAGATCATCCTTATTCAGGGTCATGGGCGTGTCTGCACGCAGCATCGCCCATTCTTCCTTTGTAAAGGCTCGGTACGGAGACAGGTGCCGGGTTGCCTGCTGTTCCATTCCTTTCCCCTTCTGATCGATCTTTACGCTACATTACTGCAATGCGGCATAATTGGTTTGATTGATCTCAAAGATCAAAGCATCATTTGCCCAAACACCCTCTCCATTCATTGGTCTTTGGGCAAAGCGTTTGGCCTAGTCTTTGGGGCGGGAGGCCTTTTCCTCAAGGCCGGTCTGGCCTGTGCGGGTGGCGAGTTCCGCCATTACGTCAGAAAGGGACACATCGCTCATTTTAAGAACCACAAGCAAATGATAGAGCAGATCGGCAGTTTCTGTTGTTACCTCTGCCTTGTCATGCTTCATGGCAGCGATCACCGTTTCAACCGCTTCTTCTCCCAGTTTTTGCGCGCATTTGCCAATGCCCTTCCCCATCAATTTACGGGTATAGGACATCTCGTCCTGGCTGTTTGCGCGCTCGGCGATAATGGACTCCAGATCGCTCAAAGTGAAATTCGACATTCGGATTATCCCTTATTCGTCTTTAGGTGCCCTTGTGGCAAATCCTTTAGAACGTGGCATCCATTCGCATGGGAATACCTGCATCAACCATATGTTGTTTCGCTTCAGTGATGGAATATTCTCCGAAATGGAAAATTGAGGCAGCGAGCACGGCGGTTGCATGGCCATCGCGCACCCCTTCCACCAGATGATCCAGTGTCCCAACACCGCCAGAGGCGATGACCGGAACCGAAATCATATCAGCAATCCTGCGGGTCAGATCGATATCGAAACCGATTTTCGTGCCATCACGATCCATAGAGGTGAGGAGAATTTCACCCGCTCCCAGATCAACCACTTCCTGAGCATATTCGATGGCATCAATGCCGGTCGGAGTGCGGCCGCCATGGGTGAAGATTTCCCATTTGAGCGGTTCGCCCTCTTTGGACACCCGTTTGGCATCAACCGAGGCAACGATGCATTGAGAACCGAATTTCTCTGCCGCTTCGCGGATAAATTCGCGGCGGGTAACAGCTGCGGTATTGATCGAGACCTTATCTGCACCAGCTTTGAGCAAATCGCGAATATTATCTGTTGTGCGGACACCGCCACCGACGGTGACCGGCATAAAGCATTCTTCGGCGGTGCGGCGAACCACATCAAAAATCGTATCGCGATTTTCATGGCTTGCCGTGATATCAAGAAAACATAATTCGTCGGCCCCGGCTGCATCATAGGCCTTGGCGCATTCCACCGGATCGCCTGCGTCAACCAGATCAACGAAATTGACGCCCTTCACTACGCGGCCATCTTTCACATCAAGACAGGGAATCACTCGCGCTTTAAGCATCTGACTGTTCCTTTGCTTTGCGCACAGCTTCTTTGGTCAGAGCCAAAGCCTCATCGGGATCAAGGCGGCCATCATAAAGAGCGCGACCGGAAATGGCCCCTTCAAGGATCATGCAATCCTCTTCAACAAGGCGTTTGACATCATCGATGGAAGCAAGGCCGCCTGAGGCAATCACCGGAATGGAGACCGCACGGGCCAGCTCAAGGGTGCTGTCGATATTAAGGCCGGTCAAAATGCCGTCGCGATCAATATCGGTATAGATGATGGCCGCAACGCCTGCATCTTCAAACTGCCTGGCAAGATCGATGACGGACAGCTCGGACGTTTCCGCCCATCCTTCAACGGCGACTTTGCCGCCCTTGGCGTCAATGCCCACGGCAATGCGGCCGGGGAATTTTTTGCAGGCTTCCTTGACCAGATCAGGGTCACGCACCGCAACGGTGCCCAGAATGACCCGCGCAATGCCTTTGTCCAGCCAGTGGGCAATGCCATCAAGATCACGAATACCGCCACCGAGCTGTACCGGATTAGTGGTATTGGCCAAAATGGCTTCCACCGCGGCGGTATTTTCGGACTTTCCGGCAAAGGCACCGTTCAGATCGACCACATGAAGCCATTCAAAGCCCTGATCCTGGAATTGTTTGGCCTGATCACCCGGATCCGTATTAAAAACGGTGGCCTGATCCATATCGCCCAGTTTAAGGCGAACACATTGGCCGTCTTTTAGATCAATCGCAGGAAAAAGAATCATTACGGGGTCCATTTCAAATAGTTGGAAATGAGGGTCAGGCCCAATTTCTGGCTTTTTTCAGGGTGGAATTGTGTGCCCACAATATTGTCACGACCAACAATGGCGGTAACCGTCTGGCCATAGTCACATGTGGCCAGCACATGTGCCGGATTCTGCGGGACGAAATGGTAAGAATGCACGAAATAGGCGTGCAATCCGTCCGAGCCCGTTGGAATGCCACCTAAAATGGGATGATCCGCCAGCTTGTTGATTGTATTCCAGCCCATATGCGGGATTTTAAGAGACGGATCTTGCGGCTCCATGGCAACAACATCGCCAGCGATCCAGTCAAGCCCATCGCACGAACCGTGCTCCAGACCATGCGAAGCCAAAAGCTGCATGCCCACACAGATGCCGAAGAATGGCTTGCCGTCTTTCAGCACGGCCTCGCGCAGAGCATCCACCATGCCATCAACCGAATTAAGCCCTGCATGACAGTCAGCAAATGCGCCCACGCCGGGCAAAACCACATGATGGGCCTTGCGCACCGCATCGGGGTCGCTGGTGACAATCACTTTGGCATTAAGGTCGATCATGTTTGCTGCCCGCTCAAAAGCCTTGGCAGCCGAGCATAGATTGCCCGAACCATAATCAATGATAGCGATGCTCATTTAAGCATTCTCCGAACTAGGAAAGAGCCCAAGGACGGGCTGGTCTTGATCTTTTGGGATCCCTTGTGGCAAGGGCCGGGATTTTGCTGGTGCGAGGGGCGCAAGAGCCAGTTTCTCATCTTCCGGCAAAACAAGCTCGCCATCGCTGTTATCCGCGCTTAAGCGCGCATTGATATAGCGCGCTTCGCAATGTTCCAGATTTTCGGCAAAAATCAGTCCAACTGCTTGAAAACCGCGCCGCTCAAGCGCCCAACCTTGCAGATTGGGGGCTTCGGCAGCAATCCAGATGGCCATGAACAGCGATACCAGCATTGAGGCCCAAAGAGGGATAAACGTGTCTACAAAGGCAAGCACGAATGAGACGATGACGTAAGCGGCCAAGGCCCACCACAGGCGTTTGGCCAGCATCCAGATACCGGGCACCAAAAACACAAAATAGGAGAATTTGTGTTTGATAATGACGGCTTCTTCCACGGTTTGCTCCAGTGGAAGTCCCGGCTTTTCATAGATTGTGAAGGCTGGCATGGAATGCTCCTTCCCTTAACGTCGTATCCTTTGGCTTTGATGCAACTATCAAAGCCGTTGGAAGATAGGTCTTGCCTAACCGTTAAGCGTGCCTTTGGTTGAAGGAACCCTGTCCGACTGGCGAGGATCCAGCTCTACCGCAAGGCGCAATGCTCTGGCTACAGCTTTAAAGCAGGTCTCGGCAATATGGTGGTTGTTGGTTCCGTAAAGATTGGCGATATGCAGCGTGATGCCTGCATTCTGGGCAAAGGCCTGAAAGAATTCCTGAAACAGTTCGGTATCGAAATCCCCCACCTTGTCACGAGTGAAGGTCACATCCCAAACCAGAAAAGGCCGGCCAGATACATCAACTGCGGCGCGAGTCATTGCTTCATCCATGGGCAAATGCACATCGGCGTAGCGGGTGATACCCTTTTTATCGCCCAAAGCCTGACGGAATGCCTGACCCAGAGCAATGCCCACATCTTCTGCCGTATGGTGCTGATCAATATGCAAGTCGCCTTTGGCCTTGATCTCCATATCGATAAGGGAATGGCGCGAGAGCTGATCAATCATATGATCAAGAAACCCGATTCCGGTCTGAATATCGTAACGGCCTGTACCGTCAAGATTGATCGAGAGCGCGATTTCGGTCTCATTGGTGCTTCTTTCGACCTGAGCCTGCCGCATTGGCTTTCCCTTCATTTATCGCTTGCGCCTTTTCCTTTGCTCCCAAACCCTATTAGAGAATGGCAGTCTTGGTGATCTATGTATCAGGCGGGCTTTAACAAATCCATAGGCGAGATGGCCCATTTGTGCGCCATTTGCCCAAAATCTGAGCTTGAATTCCGCCTAGGTAACCAAGTCATAAATATGGTGGGCCAGCTTTGTGCTTTTCATATGGATGATTGAAGTTTGCGCCGCGATGCTTACATTGAAAGAAAATCAGCAGGTAAGCCCAAGATTGTCTCTTGGCAAGCCCGCGAGATTGCTTCCAGATCTTAACGACAAAATGGCAGACCGGACAGGTTTGCTATTTGAAGGATATATGTATCAATGCCTGAGACCTCTTCATCCAATCATGCCTTTCCGGGCTGGCGCGGCACCACCATTGTAACCGTTCGCAAAGGGGGCAAGGTTGTCATTGCCGGTGACGGGCAGGTGAGCCTTGGCCAAACCGTGATCAAGGGCAATGCCCGCAAAGTGCGCCCGTTGGGCAAGGGCAATGTGATTGCCGGATTTGCAGGGGCGACTGCTGATGCCTTTACCCTGTTTGAGCGGCTGGAAGCCAAGCTTGAGCAATATCCCGATCAGCTGACACGCGCCTGTGTTGATATGGCCAAGGATTGGCGAACCGACCGCTATTTGCGCAAGCTGGAGGCCATGATGATTGTGGCAGACAAGGAAACCAGCCTTGTTTTGACCGGAACCGGCGATGTATTGGAGCCGGAAAATGGCGTTATTGCCATTGGATCGGGCGGCAATTATGCCCTTGCTGCAGCCCGTGCCTTGCTTGAGACCGATATGGATGCCGAGGCCATCGCCCGTAAAGCCATGGCTATTGCGGCGGAAATTTGCGTCTATACCAATGACAATCTGACCGTGGAAGTCCTTGATGACAAGGGATGATATGCCGGATTTGGGGCCTGACATCACTCACGCCAAGATGACTGTCTCCTCCCCATCCTTATCCGGCTCTGGCTGCATAGAGCGCCACAATCACCTGTTGCCTGTTTCTGTTTAGAAAGACGAATGAACATGACCAATTTTTCACCCCGCGAAATCGTCTCCGAGCTTGATCGCTTTATTATCGGACAGGCGGATGCCAAACGGGCCGTTGCGATTGCCCTGCGCAACCGCTGGCGCCGGCAGCAGCTTGATGATTCCCTTAAAGAGGAAGTTCTGCCCAAAAATATCCTGATGATTGGCCCAACTGGCGTCGGCAAAACCGAGATTTCCCGCCGTCTTGCAAAATTGGCCAATGCTCCCTTCATCAAGATCGAAGCGACCAAATTTACCGAAGTTGGCTATGTTGGCCGTGATGTTGACCAGATTGTGCGTGATCTGGTCGAAACAGCCATTGCCCTTGTGCGCGAAACCCGCCGTAAGGATGTCCGCACCAAAGCCCATGGTGCTGCGGAAGATCGCGTTCTTGATGCCCTTGTCGGGCCAACCGCTTCTGAAGGCACCCGCGCTTCGTTTCGCAAGAAACTGCGCGAGGGCATGCTTGATGACAAAGAGATCGAGATCGAGGTGCGTGATACCTCTTCGCCCATGTCCAATTTTGACATTCCGGGCATGCCCGGCGGCTCGATGGGGGTTATGAACCTCTCGGATATGTTTGGTAAAGCCTTTGGTGGCCGCACCAAAACCCGCAAAACATCGGTTAAGGATAGCTATGAGCTGTTGATTACCGAAGAATCGGACAATCTTCTTGATGAGGAGCAGCTAACAGGCGAGGCCGTTTCTCTCGTTGAGAATAACGGTATTGTTTTCCTTGATGAAATCGACAAGATCTGTGCTCGCGAAGGGCGCGGGGCTGATGTATCTCGCGAAGGGGTTCAGCGTGATTTGCTGCCGCTTATTGAAGGCACCACTGTCACCACAAAATATGGCCCCGTGAAAACGGACCATATTCTCTTCATTGCATCCGGCGCTTTTCATGTTGCCAAGCCGTCGGATTTGCTGCCCGAGCTTCAGGGCCGCCTGCCCATTCGGGTTGAATTGCGCGCCCTTACCAAGGAAGATTTCCGCCGCATTCTTTCTGAAACCGAGGCAAGCCTTCCAAAGCAATATACCGCTTTGATGGCCACCGAAGAGGTGAGCCTTACCTTTAGCGAAGATGCGATTGAAACCATTGCTGATATTGCGGTGGAACTAAACAGCTCGGTTGAGAATATCGGCGCGCGGCGCTTGCAGACCGTTATGGAGAAAATCCTTGAGGATATTTCCTTTACGGCCCCTGATCGCGCTGGTGAGGTATTGGAGATTACAGGGGAGTTTGTCCGCGATCATGTGGGCGAACTTGCCAAGAATACCGATCTCAGCCGCTATATTCTCTAGCACTTACTCTTTCAGGGCTTAGAGACTGAAGACAAAAGATAAGGCTGTGGGGAGGATCAACATCCCTGCAGCCTTTTTTGATGCTCTGGTTGCTCAAATGGCTGATGTAAATCTCTGCTTTCCCTTAACTATCACGGCTTGAGGCTGATCTTAGCTGAAAGATTAAAGTTTCAAGACTTTCTGGCGATAGCCGGTCAATCCTGTCGGCAAGCAGATTGGCCAACTCCGTTGCCTTGGGGTCAAGGCCCGCAGTATTGATTGTGATATTGGGGTCAGAGACTTCTGCCAGTCTTTGCAGCTCTTCTGCCTCATCCCAGATGATATTAAAAAAGGCGATGATCCGCTGCACCAAGAACCAGGTGGGTTTGCCCCGTTTGCCATGCTCAAGGGCCGAGAGATAGGCGCTTGATACATCAAGCCCTGCTGCCATGGCTTTGAGCGTAATATTCCGCTCTTTGCGTAATTGCCGTAATTTTGCGCCAAATGGTGTCATGATGCCGGTTTATGCTTGTTGCGGGATCTTAGGCGAATATGCAGCGCGCCAGACCCACCCAAAGAGCGATGGGCTTCTTCGAATCCGACAATGATGGACCGGATTTCCGGCTCTGCCAACCATTTTGGCACCACCCGTCGCAAAATGCCTTGCCCATCTCGCGCTGCATAAGGATCCGGCTCACCGCGCGATCCTTTGCCTGTAATCACCAATACATGTTTATAGCCTTGGGCTTGGCTGGCTCGCAGAAACCCAAAGAGTGCGGCATGGGCTTCTTTTTGCGTCAGTCCATGCAAATCAAGCCTTGATTCGATGCCGATACGACCTTTGCGGATATATTTCTTCTCCCGCTTATCAAGCGGATGGAGCGGCGCAATATGGTCTTGTGAGCGAACGGGATTGCCAGACATGCCGGCATGTTTGAGGGCTTCAAGGTCCTTTTGGCTGGCTCGCTGAATTTTGGGACCGGTAGGCTTGTCAGGATTTTGTCCCTCGCTCTTGTCCGGATGGAGAGAGGGATTGTGGCCATCCAATGTTTCAATCAATGCCTTTAGGTCAGAAGCCCGCCCCTCCAAAGGCTGCACGCTATCGGCAACCTTTTTCCAAAGCTTGAGATCTTTTGAGCTTAAAGGAGGGCGCTTGGGGCTCATCACGATCCCTTTGGAAGCAAAAGGGTAAAACGGGCTTGCTGTTTGATTTGGCCCGCAAGGCTGCCAGCCTCGCGCCCTGTGCCAACAAAGAGATCTCCCCGAGCCTCGCCCTTAATGGCCGAGCCGGTATCATGGGCAAAAAACAGTTTCTTGCAGGGAGCAAGGGCGTGTTTGCTGATGGGAAGGCAGGTTTCGAGCCAGATGGGAATGCCAAAGGTCCGGCAATGGCGATCCACCGCCATTGAACGCATTGGCAAAAGCGGGATTTGCGCCGCGGCCAGTGGTCCCTGGTCACGCTCAAGGCTCGCTTGTTCCTTAAAATAGATATAGCTTGGATTTTGCCTCAACAGGGACTGCGCTTCTTCCTCATTTTCGCGCAGATAGGCAATCACCTTATCCATGGTGATCGTATCTTTGGTAAAAATCCCTTTTCCAATCAATATTTTACCAATTGATTGATAGGCATGGCCCGATTTACCATCAAAGGCAACGCGCATGGTATCCTCTTTATCAAGATTGATCCGCGCGGAGCCCTGAACATGGATTGTAAAGGCATCGACATCATCTTTGAGCCAGACAAGCTCCAGATTTTCGCCATCAAGTGCCCCACCCATGATATCAGCCCGGCTGAAATGATAGCTAAGACCGTCTTCGCTTTTACGAGCAAAACTGGTCTCAGGCGAGAGGTGGCTGACATCATCCTCTTCTGTGACAGCAACCAGATCTGCTGGCCGCCTATGAAGGGGGACAGGAAATTGCGCACTTTTTTCGCGTGATCCTTCAAAGCTTGGCTCAAAGTAACCCGTTACAAAGCCTTCTTCATCAATGCGGTGCGGGGTAAAATTATCTTCAAAAAAGCCTTTGGCTGTTTCTTCATCGCACTCCTCGCCCAATTCCAGCGCTTTGTGCGCGCATGCGAGCAAGGCATCGATATCAACTTCATCTCCATGGAGGCGGGGCGGGTTTTTGATGAGATAGGCCGCAGAGTGACGAAAGGCGGCAAATGCCGCCTTGTGGTCTTCTTTGGCCCAGCCGGGCAAATGATCAAATCCGATGGGTTTTATCCCTGTCATGATCGGGCTCTCCTCATCTCAGCCATGATGCTGATAAGCTACTGCTTTTTCGAACGCGCCGTTATTGGGCCGCTTCCGTTGCCACCAAACGCCAGTTGGGGTTGCGGCTGGTGATATCACGGCTGAATGTCCAGATGTCGGTCACATCTTCAACAGCGTTGGGGTCGCCTTCAATGACATGGCCGATATCATCTTTGGTGCAGGAGGTGATGGAAGAAACAAAGCGGACCGTGATGAACGCTTCTTTGCCAGCAAGCTCGGCTTCCAGAATAGCGGCCTTGTTGATACCGATGAAGGTGAAATCTACCCGGTGGTTCTGCTCTTCCCGCTCATCAATCGCGGCGCTGAACCCAGCAAAGACATCGGCTGCCAACAGCTTTTTAAGGGTTTTTCTGTCCCCTTGCGCATAGGCTGTCACCACCATTTCATAGGCCATCTTGGCGCCATCGACAAAGCCTTTGGGGTCAAAATTGGTGTCTTTGGCCATCAATTGCACCAAAGCTGCATTAAGGGCCGTGCCTTCCGGTGCGATTTTTTCCAGCTGCTCCTGCTTGCGCTCGGCTTGAGCGGCTTCGGCATCAGCCCGGGTCGGCAGGGAAATCACATTGTCTCCCACATCATCAGCGGTTGGCATGCGGGACGGATCAGCAGATTGATTCTGGTCCGGATTTGCATAAGGGTCATAAGGATCCCCTTCATTGCCTGTTCTTGTCCCCAGAACATCGCGCAGCCGCATAAACAGAAAAACGGCGATGACAAGAAAAACCAGTGAGATAAGATCGAGACCAAACATGTGAGTGCCTTATTCAAAGAAAGAATGCAGAAAGACCTGCAAGTTTCATATTTCTTTCTATATGTAGGGAAAGGATTGGTTCAAATCCAGAAACGATCCTGTTTTGAGCCAAAAAAACACAGACTTTTGAAGAAAGCACAGCTTTAATATGCAAAGATCCCTCTTTCCTCTCCTTCCTTTTGTCCTTTTGATCATCCCGATCCTGGAAATTGGGGTCTTTATTCTGGTTGGGGGACAAATCGGTGTTGCCTATACCTTGCTGGGTATTATCCTTACCGCCATGATCGGCTCTTTCCTTCTTCGCAGTCAGGGATTGGCCTTGCTTGGACAGGTCCAGCGCGAATTTGATCAAGGCAAAGTGCCAGGAAAAGCCCTTGCCCATGGAGTGATGCTGCTGGTTGCCGGCCTTTTGCTTCTCACACCGGGCTTTGTGACCGATAGTATTGGCTTTCTTCTTTTTGTACCGCCCGTGCGCGATGGCATCTGGTCTTTCTTTGCCTCACGCATGACGGTTACCAGCTTTGGGGCCCAGTCGGCCAATTTCCGTTCTTCTGGCGGGCAGGGCACCTATCATTCCGAACATTTTACCTATCGGTCGTATGAAGAAACGTCCAATCGTCCCTCTGATCCGTCCATCATTGATCTTGAGGAAGGGGATTTTGATGAGGTTACCGACCGGCCCGGCCTTGAAAATGGAAAATCCAAAGGCGGGAACTCCCCATGGGGCAAGGATGACTGAAAAAGCAGGCCAGCTTAAACTGGCAGGCAATAAACTGGGCAAAGGTCAAAAAAGCGAGCTTTGCCGCGCCTAGGAATGAGCCTTGCGCTTGTTTCGACCATTTGAACATGCTAGGCGCATAGACGAGTGAATGGTGGTGTTGCTTGCAAACCACCGCAATGAATTGAAACTTTTGAATCAGGACATGAATCAATGAGTGACGCACAAGAAAATGGCGCAGCTGAAGGCCAGGAAATTCAGATGCCAAACCTGCGCATTCTCGCGCAATATATCAAAGATCTTTCTTTTGAAAATCCAAACGCTCCTGATTCCCTGCGCCCACGGGAAAATGCACCAGAGATCAACATTCAGATCAATGTGAATGCTGCTCCTATGTCTGAGACAGAGTTCGAAGCAGAGCTGACCCTTAATGCAACAGCCAAAGATGGTGAAACCACCCTATTTAACGTTGAGCTGCTGTTTGCCGGTATCTTTGCGATTGAGAATGTTCCGCAGGATCAGCTGCATCCATTTGTGATGATCGAATGCCCAAGAATGCTTTTCCCGTTTGCCCGTCAGGTTATTTCCGATGCGACCATGCGCGGTGGCTTCCCTCCACTGAATGTGGACCCGATCGATTTTGCCGCTCTCTATCGTCAGCGCATGATGGAACTGGCAGCTCAAGAGCAGGCAAACCAGACCCAGCAATAAGATCGGATTCTGGTGCGAAACGAAATCATTTCGCACCAGATTGTCTTAGAGTAAATATGAAAAAAGCCAATTGGTTGATCCAACTGGCTTTTTTCATATCATCTGCAACGCTTTCGAAACGGCCCTTGTTTTCTCTAGCTTGTTTCGGAAGCTGTATCTTCCTTTTTTGGGTAATCCTTGAAATAAGGAAGCCAAAGGCTTTCACTTTTCCCTTCCGAAATGAAAGCAAGATGAGCTTCTTCATCTGCCGCATCAAGGCGGCTGGGCAAGGGTGTAGGGCGCTGTTTCGCAGGCGATCTTTTTAGCGAGACTTGTCCATCTTCCGAAAGACTCACCTGCTCTTCTTCGGCGGAGAGAATGAGACTGGTCTGACGGCCACCGATTAACTCCAGATAGACATCGGCCAGAATTTCACTATCGAGAAGCGCGCCATGGAGCGTACGCTTTGAATTATCAAGACCAAACCGGTTGCACAAAGCATCAAGGCTGTTGGGCCCTGTTGGAAATTTCTGCCGCGCTAGCACAAGGCTATCAATCACAAACTCCTTGTCGATAAGCGGAAAGCCCGCTTTTTCCAGCTCGTAATTGAGGAATTTGATATCAAAGCCTGCATTATGGGCGATAAGGGGAGTGCCAGCGATAAAGTCATGAAAGTCTTGCGCAATTTCGGCAAATTTGGGCTTATCTTCAAGAAACTCGGCCGATAGGCCATGCACCTTGAAGGCCTCTTGAGGCATATCACGCTCAGGATTGATATAAACATGGAAAGTGTTGCCGGAGGGCAGGTGATTAATCAGTTCAACACAGCCAATCTCAACCACCCGATCACCGGTAAAGGGATCAAGACCTGTGGTTTCGGTATCAAATGTGATCTCTCTTAATGCCATTTATGACCGAGACTCCTGCCGCTGTTCATCTGGGTTTCGCCAAGCGCTGCTTAAGACTGCACTATTAAAACGCTTCTTGCTACAACAAATGGGCGTAGTTTTTTCTAATGGACGCGAGAATGTCTGTAACTTGTTCCTTCGCTGCCTCCAGCCCTTTACCCGTATCAATCACATAATCGGCACGGGAGCGTTTTTCATGATCGGGCATTTGCCTTGCCTTGATAGCTTCAAACTTTTCTTCCGTCATATCGGGACGCGCCAGCACCCGCGCCTTTTGCTCCTCTTCAGGCGCTGAGACCACAACAATCACATCACAGCGATGTTCACCAGCGGTTTCAAACAAAAGCGGGATATCCAGAACCACAATCTGGGCGCCTTCTTTTGATGCGCGGTCAAAAAAGGCACGCTCCTCTTCATGCACGAGAGGGTGGACAATGGCCTCGAGCTTTTTCATCGCCTCTTTATTGCCCAGAACCGCTTTTGAAAGCGCTTGCCGATCAACACCTTCCTCATTGGTGGTGCCGGGAAAGGCTTCTTCAATCAAAGGAACGGCCCGCCCTTCATAAAGCGCGTGAACGGTCGCATCAGCATCATGCAAAGGGCAGCCTTGGGCAATAAACATCTTGCCGGTTGTCGATTTTCCCATTCCGATGGAGCCAGTCAAACCGATTTTGATCATGATACCCTCTTAACTTATTGAAAATATTATTATTATCACTCATTTAGGCTGCAAGAATAATCTCTCGCAAGATGTTATCAACCACAGGGCGAGTGCCAAACCATTTCTCAAATCCCGGTACCGCTTGATGAAGAAGCATTCCCAGTCCGTCAACTGTGGGGTTGCCGCGTTGTTCCGCTTGCAAAAGGAGCTCGGTTTTAAGCGGATTATAGACGATATCGGTTACAAGGCAGCTTGCAGATAAATCTTTGAGATCCATCTCAAGCGGAGGCTGATTTGTCATACCAAGGGAGGTTGTATTGACCAATAGGGAAGCATCACCAAGATGCACTTGACGATCTTGCCACTGTGCCATCTGAACCCGTTCCCCACGCCCCAAAGTGTGAAATAGATCCACAAGGCTCTCGGTTCTTGCCGCTGTGCGATTGGTGATGGTAATATCAAAGCCGCGATCAAGCAGCCCGTCGATAATAGGACGACTGGCACCACCTGCGCCCAGAATAAGCGCTTTTTTGGAAAGCGACCCTTGATCCCAGCCCGGGCTATTTTGATCAAGATTGGCAAGGAAGCCATAGCCATCGGTATTGTCAGCGTGAATTTTCCCCTCTTCCAGCCATAAGGTATTGGCCGCCGACAGGCGCTGCGCTGTGGGATGGATTACATCAACATGCTCAAGCACAGCTTCCTTATGGGGAATAGTCACATTGCCGCCAATAAAGCCTTCTTGTGCAAAATCCCTGATAAAGCTTTTGAGATTTTGGGGAAGAACTTCAATTTTCTCATATATTCCAAGTAGTTGTTTCTGCTTTATCCAATGATTGTGTATGAGTGGGGATTTTGAGTGCGAAATAGGAGAGCCGATCACAAAGACTTTTGGCATGCTTTGTTCTGACATCGTTACGATCCTCTTTGTGACAAATTGCGGCAAAAGCGCAAGGGCTTGCGGGATTAAAGCTCAAGGCCCTGATCGGCACGCAAATAGCCGAGCAGATCAAGGAGTGGCAAGCCAAGGATGGTGAAATAGTCCCCTTCAATGGCGTCAAACAATTGCACGCCAATTCCTTCAAGCTGATAGCAGCCAACGGAGGATCGAACATTTTCGCCAACCCTTGCGAGATAACGTCCAATTTCTTGCGGACTTAGCGGGCGCATGGATAAGGTGGCGGTGGATACACTATGCCATAGACTCTCACCATCCATTGCGCAGCAAACAGCCGAATGAAGCTGATGCTTTTGGCCGGCAAGTGCCAGCAATTGCTTGCGGGCGGCCTCATCATTTTCCGGTTTGTTAAAGCGCAAGTCCCCGCAGCCCAAGGTCTGATCTGCCCCGATTACCAAAGCACCGGGAAACCGGCTTGAGACTTCTTCCGCCTTGGCCTGGGCCAGAATTGCTGCAATATCGGCTGGTGGTGCACCGGCTTCAAGCAACGGTGCTTCTGCGGCTCTTTCATCAATATTGGCAGTGTGACAGTCAAAGGTCAGCCCTGCATTTGTCAGCAATTGGGCGCGCGCCTGACTTTTGGAGGCAAGGATAAGTGGTGGCATCATGATCAAACAGGTCTTTTGTGAGTGATTTGCCCTCTTTTAGAGCAGGAATTAGCCGGAGAGAAAAGAAAATTTGCAAATCAAGCAAAGCCTTTTTCCAGATGCGATCAAAAGGGCAGGGGCAATTTCTACGCGCAGCATTGCCTGACATCTTTAATCTGGATCTTTTGCGAGCTTTTCAAGCCGTGCTTTTCGGTGCCTTTGGTAATATTTGTAAATCTCGGCCGCCGTTTCTTCGATTGATTTTCGCGTCACATCCAAAATAGGCCATTGATTGCGCTGGCACATCTTGCGCGTATAGGCAATTTCCTCCCCGATCATATTGCGATTGAGATAATCGCTTTGATTGCCTTCATTGCCAAAGCCCAGCACCCTGTTTTGGCGGATCTGCATAATCCGGCTCGGGCTTGCGATAAGCCCGATGATCATCGGTTTGTGATAACTATCAATCGGGGCGGGCAGGGGAATGTTTGGCACAAGGGGAATATTGGCCACTCTTAGGCCGCGATTGGCCAGATAAACCGATGTTGGCGTTTTGGACGTGCGCGAAATACCCACAATAATGATATCAGCATCTCCAACGGTATGGGGAGACTGGCCATCATCATGCATCATGGTGAAGTTCATCGCCTCTATCCGATTAAAATAGTCGGAATTTAAGCTGTGCTGGGCACCAGCCAAACCTTGCTCGGACGCCCCCAAATAGGTTTGAAAGAGGCCGAATACCGGGCTTAGCACATTGCAAATCGGGATATGCAGTTTCTGGCAATGAGCTTCCAGTCGTGCAGACAGATCAGGATTGACCAGCGTATAGAGAACGATGCCCGGCTCTTCTTCAATCCGGCGCAGAATTTTCTCCAATTGTTGATCGGTTCTGATTAAAGGATGAACATGTTCAATGGGTTGGGTGTTGGTATATTGAGACGCAGCGGCTCGCGCCACCGCAATCAAAGTCTCGCCTGTTGCGTCCGAAATCAGATGCAAATGAAAGAAATGTCCGCGCATAAATTCCCTTTCAGGCTTGACTTTTCCAAGGACTGCAAAAGTGATTCCTCCCCAACCCATGTGGGCAAATGAGGATAAAACGCCCCTTAAACCAACTGAAGGAAAAGCATGCCCGCTATGCCGGATTTCATCAACATGCATGAAGGATGGGGATTTGATTTATTAACACTCTGTTTAGAAAGATTAATGAAGTGTAAATGCACATTTTCTCCAAAATCGCTCACCATAAGTTTTCCAAAATATCCCGCAATTGACCCTGCACAAGGAGGCTGGATTTACTATTGAAATAGACTTGTCCCCGTAATTCCAGTAAGCAGGTATCAAAGACAATTCAGAGAAAAGGACCCACTCTTAGAAAGCCTGTGGGATATATGTGGGTGAAAAACATATCCCGCTATCCACGGCCAATAAGAATAAAAAAATCCTTAAACTCTACTAATATTCTTATAGGGAAAACCAAATGAGCTGGTTTTCATAGAAAGTGAGAGTGAACGTGAGCAACCGACGCCTATTAAATGTTCTGAATGGCCAGACCGAGAAAACACCTCCTATCTGGCTGATGCGGCAAGCAGGTCGCTATCTTCCAGAATATCGGGCAACCCGAGCAGATGCAGGAAGCTTTCTCGATCTTTGCTATAATCCGGAACTGGCAACCGAAGTTACCCTTCAGCCAATTCGCCGTTTTGGCTTTGATGGTGCTATTCTCTTTTCAGATATTCTGGTTGTTCCTGATGCACTTGATCGCTCCGTTCGGTTCGTGCAAGGCGAAGGCCCCCAGCTTGATCCGATCACACCAGCTGAAATTGCCAAACTTGATCCTGAAAAAGTGCTGACAGGGCTTACAGCCGTTTTTGAGGCCGTTGAGAGCATCCGGGCAGCTCTGCCTGATGAAACCACCTTTTTGGGCTTCTGTGGCGCTCCCTGGACCGTGGCGACCTATATGATCGCCGGACATGGCACACCTGATCAGGCACCGGCCCGTCTTTTTGCGCGCCGCGAGCCAGAAGCTTTCAAGGCGCTCATTGATGTTCTGGTTGAAGCTTCTATCCTTTATCTCATCAAACAGCTCAAATGCGGTGCTGATGCTGTTCAGATTTTTGATAGCTGGGCAGGGGTTCTTGATGATGTGCTGTTCCTTTCTGCTTCTCAGGATCCAATCAAGCGGATTGTTGAAGGTGTACGCAAAGAAATCCCGGACGCAAAGATTATCGGTTTCCCGAAAGGGGCCGGGCAGCGCTTGCCGCAATTTATCAAGGAAACCGGTATCAATTCTGTGGGGCTTGATTGGACCGTGCCTCTTGATTGGGCGCGCGATGAGCTGCAGGACAAAGTTGCTTTGCAAGGCAATCTGGACCCAATCTTGCTGATTACCGGTGGCCGTGATCTTGATGAGGCCATCGACCGGATTATGGAAGCCTGGTCAGATGGGCCATTTATTTTCAATCTTGGCCATGGCATCACACCGCAAGGCGAGATCGATAATGTGCACCGGCTGATCAAGCGGGTTCGTGACTATCACGGCTAGAGTTTGAATTTGTGATTTTGAAAGCCCGCATTGCCTGATGCGGGTTTTCTTTTGATCAGACACAAGGACCGCAAAATGGATTATTATCTTTGGGTCAAAGCCCTGCATATCATTGCCATCATCACCTGGATGGCCGGCATTTTCTATTTGCCGCGGCTTTTTGTTTATCACGCAGAGACGGAAAGCGGCACGCAGCAATCCGAGACCTTCAAGATCATGGAGCGCCGGTTGCTCAAGGCGATTATGAATCCCTCCCTGATCATTGCCTGGGTCGTCGGGCTAACCCTTGCCTTTTATTACGAGATTTGGGAGCCGGATGCGATTTGGCTTCATATCAAGTTTTTGCTTGTGGGCGGAATGACGGTTTATCACATGTATTTGGCCAAATGCGTGAAGGTATTTGCCGCAGACCAGAACACCAAAAGCCATAAATTCTATCGGGTCTTGAATGAAGTTCCGACCCTTTTGATGTTGGGAATTGTGATTTTGGCCGTGGTAAAGCCATTCTGATTTTCTGCAGAAATGAGCAGAATTCTTTGTGAAACCCGATTTTCTCAGCGAGAATCGGGTTTCTTTTGTTTTTGGGGTTGGCAAGAAAAATTCAAGCAGCTATGGTCCGCCAACTCTTAAGGCTGGCGAATCGCAAGAATTTGCCTTCTGGCTTGAAGAGCTTACGGAACGCAAAAACAAGAATAGCGTTCTGTTCTATCCCTACCGTATTTTTCCCCTTTGGTTGCTTTGGCTTAACGAGACTTTCGCTATGCGCGAAATGAAATTACAAGAACTCAAACAAAAATCACCCACCGAGCTTCTCAATTTTGCAGAAGATCTTGAGGTTGAAAATGCAAGCACCTTGCGAAAGCAAGAGCTTCTTTTTGCAATTCTGAAACAATTGGCAGATCAGGACGTAGACATTATCGGCGAAGGCGTCGTCGAAGTGTTGCAGGATGGCTTTGGCTTTTTGCGCTCACCTGATGCCAACTATCTTCCCGGACCGGATGATATCTATATCTCCCCATCCCAGATCCGCCGTTTTTCGCTGCGGACTGGTGATACAGTGGAGGGACATATCCGCAGTCCCAAGGATGGCGAACGCTATTTTGCGCTTCTCAAAGTCAATAGTGTCAATTTTGAAGATCCAGATAAGGCCCGCCATAAGGTCCATTTCGACAATTTGACACCATTGCATCCTGATGAGCGCTTCCAGTTGGAATCTGTTGATCCAACCGGCAAGGATATGTCCAGCCGTGTGATTGATCTGGTTGCGCCCCTTGGCAAAGGGCAGCGCGCCCTGATCGTTGCGCCACCGCGCACCGGTAAAACTGTGCTGCTTCAGAATATTGCCAAATCTATCACGGCTAATCATCCTGATAGCTGCCTGATTGTTTTGCTGATTGACGAGCGCCCGGAAGAGGTGACCGACATGAAGCGGACGGTGAATGGTGAAGTGGTTTCATCCACTTTTGATGAGCCTGCATCCCGTCACGTTCAGGTTGCTGAAATGGTGATCGAAAAGGCAAAGCGTCTTGTTGAGCATGGGCGGGACGTTGTTATTCTGCTCGATTCCATCACGCGTCTTGGTCGCGCCTATAACACGGTTATTCCATCCTCTGGTAAGGTTCTGACCGGTGGTGTGGATGCCAATGCGTTGCAGCGGCCCAAGCGTTTCTTTGGTGCTGCGCGCAATATCGAAGAGGGTGGCTCCCTTACGATTATCGCAACGGCTCTGATCGACACAGGCTCACGCATGGATGAAGTGATCTTTGAGGAATTCAAAGGCACAGGTAACGCCGAGATCGTGCTTGACCGGAAAGTCTCTGACAAGCGTATCTTCCCTGCTATGGATATTCTGAAATCCGGTACCCGTAAAGAAGAGATCATGGTTGATCGTAAAGAGCTGCAGAAGGTCTTTGTGCTGCGCCGGATCCTGGGCGGAATGAGCAATGTCGATGCGATCGAGTTCCTGCTCGACAAGTTGCGCTCTACCAAGAATAACTCGGATTTCTTTGATACCATGAATACCTGATCTGATTGATCAGACTATTTTTGCTTTTCAAAGCGAGAGAATATGCTAAAAGCCGCCTGATGATGATCGGGCGGCTTTTTATCTTTGGATTGAGAGTCATGCTAAAAATCGAGTCGGTTTAAAAACGATCCTTATAATTCCTAGCCATTTTTCTTCATTCAGAGCTTTGATTTTTGCAGCTATTAGAATGAGTCGGCTACGGAATGATTATGATATCTTCCTGATTATGTGACGTTTAGGAGATCCTCTATGTCAACGATCTTTGCTCTATCAAGCGGTGCTGTTCCTGCCGGAGTGGCCGTGTTTCGTTTGTCTGGACCACAAGCAAAAAGCGTAATGAACAGCTTGGTTGAGTCGGAACCGAAACCACGGGATGCCGCCCTTCGTCTGATCAGGGATCCGCGAAATGGGGAGCTGATTGATCAGGCACTGGTTCTGTATTTCCCGGCCCCTCATTCCTTTACCGGTGAAGAGTGCGTGGAATTTCACTGTCATGGTGGCCGGGCTGTGGTTCAGGCCATGCTGGATGTGATGGGGTCATTTTCCGATTGCCGTCTTGCCGAAGCTGGCGAATTTTCCCGGCGCGCATTTGAAAATGGCAAAATGGATCTTACTGCGGTTGAAGGCTTGGCCGATCTTATTCATGCCGAAACCGAAATGCAGCGCCGACAAGCGATGCGCCAGGCCAGTGGTCAACATCGCCAGCAGATTGATGAATGGCGATCCGTTCTGCTTTATGGTCGTTCCATGATTGAAGCCGAACTTGATTTTTCTGATGAGGAAGATATTCCCGGATCTGTGTCGGACGTGATCTGGCCCAAAATTACAAAATTGAAACGTGATATCGAGCACCATCTTGGCAAGGCCTCTGGGGGAGAACGGCTTCGAAATGGCTTGTCTGTTGTTTTGATCGGCCATCCCAATGCGGGTAAATCTTCGCTGCTGAATTATTTTGCCAAGCGTGAGGTGGCAATCGTGACAGAAGAAGCCGGAACAACACGCGATCTTCTTGAAGTTCATCTCGATATTGAAGGCTATCCGGTCACGCTGGTTGATACAGCGGGCTTGCGTGATGCTTCTAATATTGTCGAGAAAGAAGGAATAAGACGCGCCCTTGATCGGTCGCGTGATGCTGATTTGCTGATCGAGCTTATTGATATGTCTGCTGATCAGGAACGGGTAGAGGTAGAAAGCGAGGCCACCCGTCTTGTGCTGCTCAATAAAACAGATCTTTGTTTATCCGATAAAGCTTACGATCTGGGTGAACAAATGGGCGATGAAGATGCTTTTGCGGTTTCAGTGAAGGCTGAAATCGGGATGGATGAATTTTATGATTCGTTTGTGAAACATATTGAGAAATCCTTTACTGGTTCAGAAAATACGCTGGTTACTCAAAAAAGGCATGTCGATATTTTAACAGCCTGTGTGAAATTTTTAGATGATGCTCTTATATATTCTGAATCTCCAATTGAAATTCGATCTGAATATCTCCGTATGGCTGGGGACGAGTTGGGGAAAATAACGGGACAGATTGATATTGAAGAGATGCTTGGTGTTATTTTCTCACAATTCTGTGTGGGTAAATAGTGGACAGTTTCACGTGAAACAGGATCTGAAATGTTTTGAGTTTAGGAAATGTTTCACGTGAATCCCGTCACTGGATTTTGTCCTTTTTAATATTCGATTCGAATGCGGTTTGTTTCACGTGAATCCTTGGGTTTTGGTCTTAAGTGATGTAAAAGGCTGTTTCACGTGAATCACGGTCTGGGCCTTTGGTGGCTTTGGTTGGGAGAGATTGATGTCTCAATATGATGTGGTTGTTGTAGGGGGTGGGCATGCAGGCACTGAAGCAGCGAGCGCTGCTGCACGTGCTGGTGCTCAGGTTGCCTTGGTGACGCATAAAAAAGAAACCATTGGTGAGATGTCTTGTAATCCGGCAATCGGCGGATTGGGAAAGGGGCATCTTGTTCGAGAGATTGATGCGCTTGGTGGATTGATGGGTTTTGCGGCAGATCGGGCCGGGATTCAGTTTCGGCTTCTTAATCGGCGGAAAGGGCCTGCCGTGCAGGGGCCTCGCACCCAGGCTGATAGAAAGCTCTATCGTGCTGCTATTCATGATTTGCTTTTCGATCAAACTGGTTTGGATATTATTGAATCTGAAGTGACGGATCTTGATATTAAATCGGGGCGGGTGGTTGCTGTTTGCTTGGCTGATGGTTGCCGGCTTGATTGCGGGTCTGTTGTTTTGACGACCGGGACCTTTTTGCGTGGACTTATTCATATTGGAGAGAAGACTTATCCGGCTGGCCGGATGGGGGATCCTGCTACCAATGAATTATCTAAGCGATTGATGGCTGAAAATTTTCGTCTCGGGCGATTGAAGACCGGGACGCCAGCGCGGCTGGATGGGCGGACAATTGATATCGATTCGCTTGCAAAACAGCCCGCCGATGATGATCCTGTGCCTTTTTCCTATATGACGGATAAGATCACGACCCCGCAGATTGATTGCTATATCACGCGAACGATTGATAAAACCCATCAGATTATTCGCGATAACATGCATAAGTCGGCAATGTATTCGGGTCGGATCGAATCTAATGGTCCTCGCTATTGTCCGTCGATCGAGGATAAGATTGCGCGATTTGGTGATCGCGATGGTCATCAGATCTTTCTTGAGCCCGAAGGTTTGGATGTTCCGCATATCTATCCTAATGGTATTTCGACCTCATTGCCCGAGGATGTGCAGCTTGATTATATTCGCTCGATCCCTGGTTTGGAAAAGGTTGAAATTTTCCAATATGGCTATGCGATTGAATATGACTATATCGATCCCACGGAATTGAAGGCGACACTTGAAACCAAAAAGGTGAGGGGACTTTTTCTTGCCGGGCAAATTAATGGCACGACTGGATATGAAGAAGCAGGTGCGCAAGGCTTGTTTGCTGGTTTGAACGCAGCCCGGTTGGCTGATGGTCAGGAGGGTGTGACGCTTCAGCGCTCTGATGCTTATATCGGGGTGATGGTGGATGATCTGATCACCCGGGGTGTGGCGGAGCCTTATCGCATGTTTACCTCACGGGCTGAATATCGCTTGTCGCTGCGGGCTGACAATGCCGATCAGCGCCTGACCGGTAAGGCAGATGAATGGGGCTTGATTGATCAAGTGCGCCGGTCTCGTTTTCAGGCAAAGGTGTCCGAACTTGGCGCGATTACGGAATTGGCAAAAGAGAAAAGTTTGACGCCGAATGAGGCAGATCGATTCGGATTAAAAATAAACAAAGATGGTCAGCGCCGCTCTGCCTATGAATTGCTTGCTTATCCTGATTTGAATTTGGATAAGCTCTCTGAGATCTGGCCGGAATTTTTGAATTATTCGGCTGGTGCCAGAAAACAGCTTGAGATCGAAGCGTTATATCAGGTCTATATGAATCGGCAGAGAAACGATATCGAGACCTTTAAAAAGGATGAGGCTTTGCCCATTCCGGCCAATCTGAATTTTGAAGAAATCAATGGATTGTCCAATGAGCTGAAGCAAAAGCTTGATCATATCCGGCCGCAAACACTGGGGCAGGCCTCCCGCATTGAAGGCATGACACCTGCTGCTCTGACCCTTGTTCTGGCGCATAGTAAGAAGAAGTAAACGAGAAGATTTAAGAGGCTGCAAAAATGGATTCGCAAGCGGAAGGACTAGCATTGATCGAGGCGATGCTTCCCGAGGGCTGTGGTGTTTCACGTGAAACTGTCCACAGGCTGGGGATATATGAGGTGCTTGTTAAAAAATGGCAACCTGCTCAAAATCTCGTTGCACCAAAAACACTTAACGAGATCTGGGTGCGCCATATTGCAGATAGTGCACAGATATACTCAGCTTATCCCCAAGCTCGGATCTGGGTTGATATGGGGTCTGGTGCAGGTTTTCCTGGCCTTGTTACGGCGATTTTGCTGAAGGCAGAAGGCGAGGATTATCATGTTCACATGATCGAATCCAATGGCCGTAAAGTGATGTTCTTGCGTACGGTTGCTCGGGAGCTTGGTTTGAATGTTACGGTGCATAATGATCGAATCGAAAGCGTTTTGAAAAATTGGGAAGGTCCGATTGATGCATTTAGCGCACGGGCTCTGACCAGTTTTGATAAATTGTGCGAATTCGTATCTCCCTTTATCGGAGATGGGACTGTTGGTGTTTTCCACAAAGGCCGAGAGTTTCAGCGTGAATTGGCAGAGGCCTCTCACAGCTGGGAGATAGATCTGATAGAACAGACAAGCAAAACTGATCCTGATGCGTGCATTGTTATACTGCGCGAATTACTTTCAAAACCGCAATAAGAGGCAACTTGATGAGTGCTTTGCCGAAAACACCTCGCGTCCTTACTCTGGCTAACCAAAAGGGCGGTGTAGGCAAGACTACGACAGCGATCAATCTGGGAACCGCTTTGGCTGCTATTGGCGAGACGGTTTTGATTGTCGATATTGATCCGCAAGGCAATGCCAGCACCGGGCTTGGTATTGATCGGCAGGCTCGCTCTGTCTCGACCGCTGAATTGCTGCTCAATGAAGCAAGCATTATGGATGCGGCTATTCCGACAGCGGTTCCGCGCCTTAGCGTTGCTGCCTCCACTATGGATTTGTTGGGACTTGAACAGGAGATTTCAGGCTCCAAGGATCGTGCTTTCCGCTTAAGAGAAGCTTTGAAAGAGCATGCGGATTTGGGGGATGATATTCCTGAGGAGAAGCGCTTTACCTATGTGCTGGTCGATTGTCCGCCATCGCTGAACCTTTTGACCATCAATGCTATGGCAGCAGCGCATTCCATTTTGGTGCCGCTGCAATGCGAGTTTTTTGCGCTGGAAGGTTTGACGCAGCTGATCCAGACCGTCAATCAGGTTAAAGGAGCGCTTAATCCTGATCTGTCTATCCATGGTATTGTGATGACCATGTATGACAAGCGGAACAATCTGGCCAATCAGGTCGTGGCAGATGTGCGCGAGCATATGGGTGACAAGGTCTATGAGACCATCATTCCGCGTAATGTCAGGGTTTCGGAAGCGCCATCTTATGGCAAACCTGCTTTGCTGTATGATCTGAAATGCAGCGGCAGTCAGGCTTATCTGAAGCTTGCTTCAGAGATTATTCAGCGAGAAAAGAAATTGAGGCATCAGGCTGCGTGATCCAAGGATTGCTAGCCTGTTTTGACAGATATGATAAAACCGGGATTTATTGAGGTCAGATAAATCCAAACGATTCGGATGCGGAGCAAATGGCAAAAAAAGCGGCTGAAGGAAAACGGTTGGGGCGCGGCCTTGCTGCCCTGATTGGTGATATGGATAATGAAGTGGAAGCAGTGGAGCGCGCGCGGTCTCAGCGCCGGGTTCCTATTGAGTTTCTACGTCCCAACCCACGAAATCCGCGGCAGGATTTTGTCGAGGCGGATCTTGAAGATCTGACCCGTTCGGTCAAGGAAAAAGGCATTATGCAGCCGATCCTTGTTCGAGAAGTCAAAGATGAAACTGACGCCTATGAAATTATTGCCGGTGAACGTCGCTGGCGGGCGGCGCAAGGGGCAGGTCTTCATGAGGTACCGGTTCTTATTCACGATGTGGATGATAAGGAAGCGCTTGAGCTTGCTATCATTGAAAATGTTCAGCGCGCAGATCTCAATGCCCTTGAAGAAGCCCTTGGCTATGATCAGCTGATCCAGCAATTTGATTATACGCAGGCGGAACTTGCCGAAGTGATTGGCAAAAGCCGCTCGCATGTTGCCAATACGTTGCGGCTTCTTAAATTGCCTGACAGCATCAAGGATTATCTTAAGCAAGGAGAGCTTACAGCAGGTCATGCTCGTGCTTTGATCACGGCGGATAATCCGGAAGAGCTGGCACGCCGGGTTGTTGAAGATGGCATGACAGTGCGTGATGCCGAAAAAGCCGGTCAGGAAAAAGCGGCTGAAAAAGAAGAAGCTCCCAAGGTCAAAAAAGAAAAAGACGCCAATACGGTTGCTTTGGAAAAGCGCCTGACGGATCACCTTGGCTGGAATGTTTCAGTGATGCCCAAGAAAAAGGGTGGGGAATTGAAAATCCAGTATAAGTCTCTTGAACAGCTCGACGCGATTATTGCGCTTCTTGAACGGACATAAGATCTCTTTTTTCAGAGATTAGGACATAGAAAAAGCGGGCTTTTCGGCCCGCTTTTTTGTTGTCTGTCTGCAATAATCTGATTGCCATGAGATATGCCTATCGAGGCAGTTAAGTTGGGCTAACGCAGACGGGCGTGGGTTTTAAGGGCCTTCCACAATACCGGGATGGCAAAGAGAGTTATGATGGCGGCGATGCCAAATACGCCAGCTGGGTGATAATAGCTGGTATCCGGCGTGGTAAAGAGATTGAAAATCTGCGTCATTATCAATGGGCTCAAGATGGTGGTCACACCCAGTATAGAGGCCAGAGCTCCTTGCAGTTCCCCTTGTGCTTCTTCGCTAACAGAGCGCGACATGATGCCTTGTAGCGCGGGGTTTACGATGCCTCCCAGCGCGGTAAAGGGAAGATAGGCGAATAGAATCCAGCTCTGGGTGATGAACAAAAGGCCTGCCATGCCCATTGCATTGAGCAAAAGCCCCAAAAGAGCAACACTTGATTCCTTCATGATTCTCAAAAGATAGCGGATAAGGCCCGCCTGGACAGCTGCATAGAAAATACCGAAGACGCCAAGTGAGAGTCCAACTTCGGCACTTGACCAGGCAAAGGCCTCTTTGCCGTAATAGACCCAGATGGATGGATAAACATGTTCGGCAAGATGATAGAGAAAGAAAGCTGCGAAGAAGAGAAGAAGCCCCGGGATTTTCATTGCCTGTAGCAATGATCCTGCAGGGTTGGCTCGTTTCCATTCGAAGGGGCGGCGCTTCTCTTTTGCCAAGCTTTCCGGCAGAATGAAAAGACCATAAAAGAAGTTGATCAGTACTAATATGGCAGCGGCAAAGAAAGGGGCGCGGGTGCCAAATTCTGCGACAAGGCCGCCGATGATGGGTCCTGCAACAAAGCCGATGCCAAAGGCTGCGCCGATCAAGCCGAAATATTGGGACCGTTTGTCCGGCGCGGACACATCTGCGATATAGGCGGAAGCAGTTGAATGAGTGGCACCGGCGATGCCAGCGATCAGACGGCCGATAAAGAGAAGGGCAAAATTTGGGGCAAACCCCATAATGATATAATCAAGCCCCAGCATGGCGAGGGAGACGAGCAGAACCGGTCGCCGTCCATATCTGTCGGACAGATTGCCCAAAGTAGGGGCGGCCAAAAATTGCATGAAGGCATAAATGAAGCTTAAGTAACCGCCCAAAATAGCGGCTTGGCCCAGATTGGTGCCGCTAATGTCCTGGATCAGATCGGGCAGAACCGGCATGATAATGCCAATACCCATGGCATCGAGAAAGACGGTGAAAAGAATAAACCAGATGGCCTTGGTGTTTTTTTCAGGAGTTTGGGACATTCATCACCTGTGGGAGGAAGAAGGCTCCAAGCTAGGGGAAAGCTTAAGCAAGGTCCAGAGGCGGAATGAGGCCGGTGAAGCGGTATATACAGCTATGATTGATTCACGTGAAACGACCGCTCAAATGCCAATCGTTTCGGGGATTGAATTACGGGGGCTATGGGAAAGCGGTGACCAGCTTAAGGGTAGGTCTTAACGCAAAAGGATTTATCGGCGACTTCTTCGGGCGGTTGCTGCAATCATCAATAATGTTTCTGAAATGACCGTATTCGAGAGATGATAATGTTTGCGGCTGTTGCTCAAAGATTGGGCCAGCAATTCGCAGGCTCTGGATGCTTTCTTGCTGGTCCATAGGCGCAGCTGATTTTGTACCCGTGCCTTTCGCTTGAAATGGATCATCGGGCCGGTTTTTTGTAAGGCTGATTGAGCTGGTTGCCCTTTATCCATGAGGTTAAGGCAGCGCTCGAGCATTTGAAAATGGCGCAAGCTGGCAATGCCAACGCTTGATGCATTCTGGCCGCTTCCCAAAATCTGTTCCAGCTGGTGATCAAGTTCATCAATATCGCCTAAAGCGGCGGAATCAACAATCATATCAATTTGGTGGTTGGAGGCATCACCAACGATATTTTCAATATCGGTTTCCGTAATTTGCTGTTGTCCCATGGCATAGAGGCATAATTTCTGTACCTCCGCTCGCGATGCCAGTCTGTCGGCTCCCAGATTATCAAGGAGCATCATTCTGGCTTCCTGGGAGATGGTGAGCTGAGCCTTCTGTAATTCCTCGTCTATGATGCCGTTAAGGGCGTCTCTGGCGTCGATATAGCAGGGAAGGGCAACTGCGCTGGCAGCTTTCTCAATGGCCTTGCGGACGGGAGCAGTTTTTTTGAGATCGCCTGCCTTGATGATGATAAAGGCATCGGCGGGCGGGGTAGAGAGAATGGGCTCCAAGGCGGGCACAATGGATTTGTTGCCGCTGAGCTGTATCATAATCACCCGATTGCCGCCAAACATGGAAATGGTATTGGCTTCATCGGCCAGTCTTAAAGGATCAGAGGCAATTTCTGCTCCATCAAGGCGCAAGAAGGCAAAGGGGTCTGAATTGTCTTTAAGATAGCTTTTCGCAAGATTGTCAGCCCGTTCTGCAACCAAGCCAATATCGGGGCCATAGATCAGGATGGTGCGGTATTTGCCGTCAGGCCGCTTTAAAAAGGAATCAACCATATTGGCCTTGATTTGAGCCATGTCAGGAATTCCTTTCGAAGGTGGGGCAAGAAAGAGGCGGCAGACTGATTTTAGTCTGCCGCCTTAATTGATTTCAAGAAGAAGCAAAAATTTGCTGTTATTTGTTGCTGGCAAAATAGGATGACAGGCGCAGCTGGATGTCGTTGGCGACCTGTTCAGCAGCTCTGTTTTCTGCGTCTCTTAGCGCCCTGTCATTGGCAAAGCGCTGTGTGCCCTTGCGATAGGATGCTGTAAAGAAGCTTGATCCATTTGTTATCTTTGTTCGGTCCGACAGCCTAATCAGCGTGTAAGAGGCGTTGAGGGTGACGCGAGCCGCGGTAGATAGGCCAGATCCGGCTTCAATATCGAAGCTGGAGGCTGAATTGCTTACTTCCATATCCAATTGGTATAGCGGGGCCGAAGCTTCTCCACCGCCGGTGAAAGCGAAAATCAGGTGATTTCGGATCTCTTGCTCAACTCGATCACTTGCAGCAGCTACCTCAATGCTTGCCAATTCCGTTGCCAGAGTTTGGCCAGACTGGCTTGTTTCTGAATAGAGTGGTTTGACCTGACAGGCAGAGAGCAGCGCCCCCAGGCCAATCAGGCTGGCCAGGGTTGCAGACTTTACAAAAGATGGATGCTTAAATGACAACATTGACGATCCTCTTTGGCACGATGATGACTTTACGAGGGGTTTTGCCATCCAATGCCTTGATCACTGGCTCACTGGCCAGAACAGCTTGTTCGATGTCAGCTTGGGCTGCATCGGCAGCAATTGTCAATTCACCGCGTTTTTTGCCGTTGATTTGGATGGGCAATGTGATCTCGTCTTCCACAAGCATGGCCGGATCAACCTGTGGCCAGGCCTTGGTGGCGATCAAGCCGTCTTTTCCAAGATGAGACCAGCATTCTTCGGCCAGATGCGGCATCATTGGTGCCATCAACTGGATGAGAATTTCCATGGATTCATCAACGACTTTGGCAAGAGATGGATCCTTGTCCAACTTATCTTTCTTGCACAATGCTGCGATGGAATTGACCAATTGGTAGATTTGGGCAACAGCGCGGTTAAAGCCAAGCTGTTCGATGTTGGCATCAACGGCCGCTAGCACCTTATGTGTGCTCTTGCGAAGGCTGAGAGCGTCCGCAGAGAGTTTGTCGGCATCTTGCGTGCTTAGTTGCCCCAAATAGGTTGTTGCATCCTGTGTGAGGCGCCAGACGCGCTGCACGAAGCGGTGAGCGCCTTCTGCACCGGCTTCTGTCCAGATCACATCGCGTTCTGGCGGGCTATCAGAGAGCATGAACCAGCGCGCGGTATCTGCACCAAAGCTTTCGATAATGTCTGTCGGGTCCACGGTGTTCTTCTTGGACTTGGACATTTTTTCAATGGAGCCGATGGTTACCACTTCACCGGTCTCGCGATGGGTGGCAGAGCGCTTGTTCTCTTGCTCGGTAATGGTGATGTCCATGGGTGAAAGCCAGCGGCCATCACTGCCCTTATAAGTCTCATGCACCACCATGCCTTGGGTAAAGAGGCCTTTGAAAGGCTCTTTTACGCTGACATGGCCGGTTTCGCGCATGGCGCGGGAGAAGAAGCGGGAATAAAGCAGATGCAGAATAGCGTGCTCGATGCCGCCAATATATTGATCAACCGGAAGCCATTCATCTGCGGCTTTCTTGTCGGTTGGATCATTCTCCCATGGGGCGGTAAAGCGGGCATAATACCAGGAACTGTCAACGAAGGTGTCCATGGTATCGGTTTCGCGCAGGGCATCCTTGCCACATTTTGGACAGGAACATTGACGCCATGTTGGATGACGATCCAGCGGATTGCCCGGCTTTTCAAAGTCGATATCTTCTGGCAGCACAACGGGCAGATTTTCGGCTTTTTCCGGAACAACGCCGCAGCTATCGCAATGGATCATCGGGATCGGGCAACCCCAATAGCGCTGACGGGAAATCCCCCAGTCGCGCAGGCGATATTGCACCTTGCGCTGGGCTTGTGGTGCACCGGTCAGGCTGATTGCCTCAAGTTTGTCTGCAACAGCATTTTTGGCGTCTTCAATGCTCATTCCATCAAGGAATTGCGAATTGAAGATCGTGCCTTCGCCGGTATAGGCTTCATTTTCGATGGTGAACTCGTCCGCTGCGGCATCCTTTGGCAGAACAACGGGGGTCACATCCAAGCCATATTTGCGAGCAAAATCCAGATCGCGCTGGTCATGGCCCGGGCAGGCAAAAATTGCGCCAGTGCCGTAATCCATCAAAATGAAATTGGCGACATAGACAGGCAGCTCGATGCTCTCATCAAGCGGATGCTTGACGGTAAGGCCGGTATCAAAGCCGATCTTTTCAGCTGTTTCCAGCTCGGCTGCCGAAGTGCCCATTTTGTGGCATTCTTCAACAAAGGCCTGAAGATCTGCATTATCCTTGGCAAGAGCCTTGGTAAGCGGGTGATCTGCTGACAGGCCCATGAAGGAGGCACCAAAGAGGGTGTCCGGGCGGGTGGTGAAAATCTCGATATCGGTGTCGTCATTGGGAGCGGGTTGGCTCAGCTCAAAGCGGATTTGCAGGCCTTCGGACTTGCCAATCCAGTTGCGCTGCATGGTGCGCACTTTTTCTGGCCAGCGATCAAGATTGTCGATCTCGCTCAAGAGATCTTCGGCAAAATCGGTGATTTTGAAGAACCACTGGGTCAGCTCGCGCTGCTCGACCTCTGCGCCGGAGCGCCAACCTTTCCCGTCAATCACCTGCTCGTTGGCGAGCACGGTCTGGTCGACCGGATCCCAATTGACTTTGGCATTTTTGCGGTAGGCGAGACCTTTTTCGACAAAATCGAGAAACAGCTTTTGCTGACGATGATAATAATCGACATCGCAAGTGGCGAATTCGCGGTTCCAGTCCAGCGACAGACCCATCAATTGCAGCTGGCTGCGCATGGTGGCGATATTTTCATAGGTCCAGTCCTTGGGATGGACCTTGTTCTGCATGGCTGCATTTTCTGCTGGCATGCCAAAGGCATCCCACCCCATTGGGTGAAGAACGTTAAAGCCCTTGGCCCGTTTGAACCGTGCTACAACATCCCCCATGGCATAGTTGCGCACATGGCCCATATGGATGCGACCGGATGGATAGGGAAACATTTCCAAAACATAATATTTTGGGCGTGGATCCTCATTTTCGGTCTTGAAAATTTCCTGGTTGTCCCAGGTCTGTTGCCAGCGAATTTCCGCTTCGCGTGCGTTGTAGCGTTCGTTAGCCATGAATATGCTGGAATGCCTCGATATTTCGTCATTTTCTGGCCTGACCATCACCAGAATTTGCACCTTGGGTCAAGACCAAATCGGCCTAGAGTGGCGATATAAAGGCCAATTGTGGCACATTCGAGCACAATGTGGCATATCGGGAATTGAAGCATGGCGTGTGACGTGCATAATGCCGCTCATTGCCGTGCTGATTAGCGGTCCCCACTAGCAAACAATCATTGGTACACTCGATGGGCATTAAGACACAACTTGGGCAGGTTCAGGATGACATTGGCAAGGCTGAAAAGGAAGCTGGGCGCGACGAGGGGAGTGTTACCCTGATTGCTGTCTCCAAAACCTTTGACGCGGACCATATCCGTCCAGCCTTGCAAGTAGGTCACAGAGTGTTTGGTGAAAACCGCGTGCAGGAAGCCAAGGGCAAGTGGCCTGAATTGCTGGAAGAATTCCCTGATACCCAATTGCATCTGATCGGACCGCTCCAATCCAACAAATCCAAGGAAGCTGTGGCTCTGTTTGATGTGATCCATACGGTGGACCGGCCAAAGATTGCACGGGCCATTCGTCTGGAGATGGAAAAGCAGAATAGAAATCTTGATTTGTTTGTGCAGATTAATACCGGAGATGAGCCTCAAAAGGCGGGTATTTCTGTTCAGGATGCAGATGATTTTATCGCTTTTTGCCGCAATGAACTGGCTTTGCCCATCAAGGGCCTTATGTGCATTCCGCCCTTTGATGAAGACCCTAGCCCGCATTTCAAGATTTTGGCTGAGATTGCTGCGCGCAATGACCTTGAAGAGCTTTCCATGGGCATGAGCGGCGACTATCAGGAGGCCATCAAGGCCGGTGCCAGCCATGTAAGAGTGGGCAGTGCGATCTTTGGAAAACGCGATTACCCTGCCTAGAGCGTTGCTGGTCCGCGCTTTGATTGCGGATTATTTGCGACCCTTTGTCCCAAAATCTCTAGGTCATCACACGAAAATGTGTGTCCGGGGTGATATGTCTTAACAATTGCCGCATGGCTTTATGAGTGACTGCAACGCAGCCTTCGGTGGGGGTGAAGCCATCCCGCGCTATATGAAAGAAGATTGCGCTTCCCGCCCCTTGCGTGCGGGCGGTGATGTTATAGTCGAGCACAACGCCGATGTCATAGAGACAATCATTGCGCCACATAATTTCGTGGGATTCTGAAAAAGGTAAATCTACCAATTGGTTATATCTTGCATGCCCTATTTCGTCGCACCATCCCATCCGGGGGGAGAGGGCAATGAAGGGAAGGCGGCTTTCGGGTTTTGGGCCTTTATCAGGGCGATAAAATCCCCATAAGGGGCGGCAATTGAGAAGGGGTGTTGCGCCATCTCCTTCGCGCTTTTGAGAGCTGATACCTCCGCGGCCCAGAGCACAGGGAAAGACTTTGTTGTCCAGTTTGAGAAAACCCTTGGTTCTGGAGCCGGGTTTGACGCGGATTGTGATATGATTCATCAAGAATTGAGACTTTTTGATTGATAGTTCAATTCACGCTGACATCGACGTGATTGCATGTGATTTGCATTCGGCACAGTGCAGCACTTAGATGATAAAAATTCAAGATGCCAATTTGTTTGGTCGCAAAGGCTCAAAGCGGGTGGATCAGAGGTCTGATCCAATCTGGAGCTAATCTGGGGATGCGATTATGACTGCTAGAAAAATTCTGCTTGTAGACGATGATACCGAATTGCGTGAAGCTCTGGTGGAGCAGCTTTCACTCTATGAGGAGTTCGACCTCTATCAGGAAGAAAGTGCCACCAAGGGTATTCAAACTGCCCGCTCTGACCATTTTGACTTGCTGGTTATGGATGTGGGCTTGCCCGATATGGATGGGCGTGAAGCGGTAAAACTTCTGCGTAAAGGGGATTTCAAGGCCCCGATTATCATGCTCACCGGTCATGACACCGATTCCGATACCATTTTGGGTCTGGAAGCCGGGGCCAATGATTATGTGACCAAGCCATTTCGGTTTGCCGTTTTGCTTGCTCGCATCCGGGCGCAGCTGCGCCAGCATGAAAATAGCGAAGATGCGACCTTTGCTGTGGGGCCCTATACCTTCAAGCCAGCTGCCAAAATTCTCTCTGACGAGCAAGGCGGCAAGGTGCGCCTTACTGAAAAGGAAACCTCTATTTTGAAGTTTCTCTATCGCTCAGGAGACAAGCCGGTTGGCCGTGATGTGCTGTTGCATGAGGTTTGGGGTTATAATTCAGGGGTGACCACTCACACGCTTGAGACCCATATCTACCGTCTGCGCCAGAAAATCGAGAAAAATCCCTCCAACGCTGAATTGTTGGTGACGGAAGCAGGCGGTTACAAGTTGGTGCCATAAGGCGCGATTTGCCTTTTTGGGCAGATTTTGCAGGATTGTTCTTACCTTTTAAAGCGTATCACTATATGTGTGATACGCTTTTTTATATGCTAGGCTTGGTAAAGGCTGCAAAGTCTTGGCAAGTGGATGGCTTTTAAAGGATGATGAAATGAGCCTGATCAACGAAATCGAATTGCTGCGCGGTGTGCCGTTTTTTGCCGATTTTACAGAAGATCAGCTGCGGCTTTTGGCTTTTGGTGCCGAGACACGATCCTATCGTGCGCGACAGGTTCTATTCCGGCAGGGGGATTTGGCCGATTCGGGCTTTATCATTGCTGAAGGGGAGGTCCGGATGACGATCTCTCAGGACGGCATGGATCTCGATAGCCAGCATCTTTATCCCGGAAGCCTGATTGGGGAATTGGCGCTGATTGCTGAAACCCGTCGTGCAGCCATGGCAACTGCGGTTGAGGATTTGCGGGTCATCCAGATCCGGCGATCACTCTTTCGTCGCGTGATGGATGAATATCCTGGACTTGCAGGGCAGATTCAGGATCGCATGGCGAGCCGTCTTGCCAATCTGGTGGGCGATCTTGATCAGGTGGTGGATATTCTTGATCGTTTGCCCCAAGAGCCTGCCTCGATGGAAGATGCGATGGCCTTTGCCATGAAAGATAATTCCTGAAGCTGGTTTTGAAGTGAAGAAGGGCCGGTAGCCTTAGGGATTTCTGCCGCTAACTATAGAAATTTGGGCCTAAAAATCTGGCATAGAAAAACCCCCCGCAGAGCTGATCTGCGGGGGGTTTGTTTGTTCTATCGGGCCTTTTAGATGACCCTATCGATCTTAGCGGTTCTGGCGGTTGTCGATGAGGTCATCAACAACGGTTGGATCTGCCAAGGTAGAGGTATCACCCAAGGAGCCGAAATCGTCTTCGGCGATCTTGCGCAGAATACGACGCATGATCTTACCGGAGCGGGTTTTTGGCAAGCCGGGAGCAAACTGGATAAGGTCTGGTGAGGCAATTGGGCCGATTTCACCGCGAACCCAGTTACGCAGCTCTTTGCGCAGCTCTTCAGATTCCTCTTCGCCTTCCATCAAAGTGACATAGACGTAGATGCCTTGGCCTTTGATGTCGTGAGGATAGCCAACCACGGCGGCTTCAGAGACCTTAGGATGAGCAACCAGAGCGCTTTCGACCTCGGCGGTCCCCATACGGTGACCGGATACGTTGATCACGTCATCTACGCGACCTGTGATCCAGTAATAGCCATCGGCATCACGGCGAGCGCCGTCACCGGCAAAGTAATAGCCTTTGAAGGTCTCGAAATAGGTTGAGACGAAGCGATCATGGTCGCCAAAGACGGTGCGCATCTGGCCGGGCCAGCTGTCTGCGATACACAGAATGCCTTCACATTCGGTCTCGCCGATTTCATTGCCTTCATTATCCAGCATAACCGGCTGAACGCCAAAGAATGGACGGGTCGCAGAGCCGGGTTTAAGGGCTGTTGCACCAGGAAGCGGGGTAATCATGATGCCGCCGGTTTCAGTCTGCCACCACGTATCAACGATCGGGCATTTTTCCTTGCCAACAACCTCATAATACCATTTCCAGGCTTCTGGGTTAATTGGCTCACCTACAGAGCCCAGAACGCGAAGATCGGACAGGTCGGCTTTTTCTACATGCTCATTGCCGGCGCCCATAAGGGAGCGGATGGCGGTTGGTGCAGTATAGAAGATGTTGACCTTATGCTTTTCGCACACATCCCAGAAACGGGATGGGGATGGATAGGTTGGAACGCCTTCAAACATAACGGTGGTCGCGCCATTGGCGAGCGGGCCATAGACGATGTAAGAGTGGCCGGTTACCCAACCCACATCAGCTGTACACCAATAGATATCACCATCCTGATAGTCAAAAACATATTGATGGGTCATGGAGGCATAAAGAAGATAACCGCCAGTGGTATGAACCACGCCTTTTGGCATGCCGGTTGAACCGGATGTATAAAGGATGAAGAGCGGATCTTCGGCATTCATTGGCTCTGGCGGGCAATCGCTAGAGGCTGGGCCTACTACATCGTCATACCAGACATCGCGGCCATCTTCCATTGGGATGTCGCCACCGGTGCGCTTGACAACCAGCATCTTGGCGTCGTGATCCACGCGCTCGAACGCTGCGTCGGCATTGGTTTTCAGTGGTACCTTACGGCCACCGCGCAGGCCCTGATCGGCGGTTACGATCAATTTGGCCTGAGAGCCATTGATACGATCAGCCAGAGCGTCAGGGGAAAAGCCGCCAAAGACGATAGAATGGATAGCGCCGATACGGGCGCAAGCAAGCATGGAATAGGCAGCTTCGGGGATCATTGGAAGATAGAGAATGACCCGGTCACCTTTGCCAACGCCAAGCTCTTTAAAGGCATTGGCCAGCTTGGACACGCGCTCATGCAGCTGCTTATAGGTGATATGCTCATCATCGGCAGGATCATCGCCTTCCCAGATGATGGCAGTTTGATCGCCGCGGGTTTCCAGATGGCGGTCGATACAGTTGGCTGACACATTCAGCTCACCGTCTTCAAACCATTTGATGGAAACATTGTGATAGTCGTATGAGGTGTTCTTTACCTTGGTATAAGGCTTGATCCAGTCCAGGCGCTTGCCTTGCTCACCCCAGAACGCATCGGGATTTTCGACTGATTGCTTATACATCGACAGGTAGGCATCGTTATCAATCAAGGCCTTCTTAGCCACATCCGCCGGTACGGGATAGACATTCTCCGACATGCGTTCCTCCCAGAACTTGTCCTATAGATTACGAAGAGCTGACCCATGCGGATCAGCGTCAATGGTCAGGCCCCATTATGCTCAGACCACCCCCCAGCGTCCACAGGCATTGCATGCCTCTTTGGTCGACTGTGGCTGGAGTAATTTTAAGCACATTTCAGAAGATCTTTATGGGGTGATAAGCCTATAATATTTAGATTCGTGATTATGATTCAATTGTTTATCTAGTCTTATGCGGTTTTTCCATAAAGATCGCGTCTTCCGTATACGTAAGTGGAATAGATGTAAGAGACGCCCCGTCGCACGGACCGGAGAGGCACAGACCGTCGTTGCTTCGAAAGCGGGCGCCATGGGTCGAACAGACAATCAGGGCAGGATTTTCTCGATCAAGAAATTCATGCTCGAAAGTCTCCATGGGCATGCTCAGATGAGGGCAGGAATTGATATAGGCTTTATAGCCAGTTTTGGAAGGTGTTTTGCTTTGAGGGCTGGACGGATCATGATCCATGCTGACCACCACAATATCAAGATTGCCTTGATCAGTGGTGATGGTGACGCCAAAAGCTCCCGTTGGGGCCAAATCGGATTTTTTGCATAAAAAGATGGTCTGGTCAGTCATGGTTGGCCCTGTCGTTAAAGCCATGATTGATTGATGGCTTTGGTCGTCGGGTGTTCTAGCAAATTTGCCTGACTTGTTAAAGGATGGTGCAGCTTTGACTGATAAAAGCAAATAGCTTTAAGAGAGACGTGCAGTGAGGTGGATCCCTGCAAGAGTGCAGCGTACAGAGCCGCCTGCCAGTTCAATTGTCGGGATGGGCAGGGCGACAGGTTTGGTGCTTTGCTTGATGATGGCAAGCTGGTCGGGGCGCAGCACGTCAAAAGCGGTTTGCGACAGAGCAAGAATATGCCCCTGCGGGCTTTTTAGCTCGATCGTATTGCCTGCAAAGCTGGCAATCTGCTCCATAGTGAGATTGATGACAGTGCGGCCCGAGGCTTCAAAACGGGCAATGATTTCATTGCGCCGCGCTTGATCTGGGATGCAATCAAGTCCGATCAGGACAAAGTCGGTGGCGATGCACATAAGAACATTGGTGTGATAGATGGCGTTGCCATTATCATCCACCGCATCAAAAGCCATGGGTTCATAATTGAAATGGGTGCAGAAGCGCTCTAGAGCAATGGGATCGGTGCGGTCAGAACGGGCGGCATAAGCAACGCGATCCAGATGGTCAAGCACCATGGCCCCTGTACCTTCCAGAAACAGGCCATCGGCCTCAAGGCCGGAATAATCAATGATATCCTGCACGCGATAGTGAGATTTTAGAAGCTCGATTATATCGCTGCGGCGCTCAAGACGCCTGTTTTTCGGCTTCATTGGATAGATGGCGACATGGCCGCCAGCATGGGTAGAAAACCAGTTATTGGGAAAGACCGAATCAGGAGTAGTGGTGCCTTCATCTTCAAAAAGATGCACCTTGATGCCTTCCTTGGTGAGGATTTCAGCCATTTTGCTGACCTCGTTATAGGCAGAATGAGCGGTCTGGTGCGGGTTGGCAGGAGAGCGCTGAAAGGCATTGTCGGTGGCGGTCTGGCTGTTGACGGTGAAATGATGGGGGCGAATCATCACAACGGCCGATGGCGCCTGAATGGAAGGGCGGTGAGAGGGGCGTGTCATTGCTCTTATGATCCTTTCATTCAGGCATTGGTAGATGGGGGCAGATGGGGGCATATTGCCTTGAGGATGAGGCCGGATTTACAGATTGGCCTTGGCGCGCTGGACCATGCCGAACAGGTCCCGTGGCTCATCAGGATCGGCTATCATATCAAGCTCGTCATAGAAATTACTGCCTTTGATAGCGTTGAGCAGGTAACGCAGGGCAGAGAAATCCTCGATGGCAAAGCCGACCGAATCAAACAAAGTGATTTGCTGCTCGGATGTGCGCCCATTTTCATCCCCGTTGATGACCTTCCAAAGCTCGGTCACTGGGTGATCCTCATCCAATTGCTGGATCTCCCCTTCCACGCGGGTTTGTGGGGGGAATTCAACAAAGACGTCTGAGCGGAGTAGAATGTCCTTATGCAGTTCCGTCTTGCCGGGGCAGTCGCCACCGATGGCGTTGATGTGCACGCCGGAGCCGACCATATTGTCGGTCAAAATGGTGGCATATTGCTTGTCGGCGGTGCAGGTGGTGATGATGTCAGCGCCGGTGACGCATTCCTGATGGGAGTGGGTTCTGATGACAGTAAGGCCGCTCTTTTGAAGATTAAGAACGGCTTTGTCGGTGGCAACCGGGTCAATATCAAACAGGCGGACGGTGTCGATGCCGCAAATGGTTTTAAAGGCAAGGGCCTGGAATTCGCATTGAGCTCCGTTGCCGATCATGGCCATCACTTTGGCGCCCTTGGGGGCCAGATATTTGGCAGCAACCGCCGACATGGCCGCGGTGCGCAGGGCTGTGAGGATGGTCATTTCCGACAGAAGAACCGGATAGCCCGTATCAACATCGGCCAGCAGGCCAAAGGCGGTTACGGTTTGCAGGCCTTCCTTGGTGTTTTTGGGGTGACCATTAACATATTTAAAGCCGTAAACCTCCCCGTCGCTCGTTGGCATCAACTCGATTACCCCTTCCTTGGAGTGAGAGGCGATGCGGGCCGTTTTGTCAAAGCTTTCCCAGCGCTTGAAGTCGCTTTCGATCTGCTCGGCAATGCCGCAAATGACGGTTTCAACCCCAATGGTCAAAACCAGTTTCATCATATTGTCGACGCTGACGAAGGGAACGACATTGAGATTGTCAATTTGCGGTGTAGCCATTTTGCAGCTCCGTGATAAGGGCTTTTCTTGCGTAAAGTGAAGCCTGATAATGCTGGAAAGAGAGTGGGATATTTCCCTTATCTCAAATGGTAGCCATGCGGATTTTCAGACAAAATGGCAAAGTTCTACAAATTTTGAGCTTTAAAATTGCAATTTGTATAGATATTTTGAGCAAATTGACATTTTTAATAAGCTTTGGAGAGTTCCATGACGCAAGCCAAACATGTCTATGACCGGTTGGACCGTGAGCTGATCTCGCTGCTGCGCCATGATGGTCGGGCACCCTTGTCCAAGCTTGCAGATATTTTGGGCGTGTCGCGCGGAACCGTTCAGAACCGGCTTGATCGCCTGAGCGAATCAGGGGCGCTTCTTGGCTTTACGGTTCGGGTGCGGGAAGATTATGAACTGGATGGTATTCGAGCGATTATGCTGATTGAAGTGGTGGGAAAATCCACCTCTCAGGTTATTCGCCGCCTAAGGGGCCTGCCGGAATTGCAGGCGCTTCACACCACAAATGGGGCTTGGGATCTGGTGGCGGAAGTGCAGGCCCCCAGTTTGCCCGAATTTGATCGGGTCTTGCGGGAGGTTCGCTTGATTGAGGGGGTGCTCAATAGCGAAACCTCCATTTTGCTCAGCACAGTCTAGGGTCAGAACCCTAGATCGGGCACATCAAGACACGTTTATCCCTCGCCAAACCAGCCTTGAATCGTGCCTTGTGCGCATAGATTAAGCAGCCAATAGCCACTATCGATTGCCAGAAGGCGGACCGGCTTCATCTGATAGGTATAATTGACGGTCTGGGTGGTGAGGACAAAGCCGATCCAGAGCATCAGGCCAGAGACAAAGCCGCGCCACGGGGTGAAATCCCCTACATGGGCGAGAATGCCATAGAGCATGGTCGCTATGACCAGATTGGCAAAAGCGGCGATGATGAAGGGAATGGGGCTTTGTTTACCATCGGGGCCCTTGATGTCGCTTTCGCTAAGGCCTGCTGCGGCCATCCACGGTTTTGCAAGTGTCATATACCAGACTGCGCCAAGGCCATAACCAAAGAACGCGGACAGGACGGCAGAGAGCCAGTTGACTTCATTTAATGGCATCATAATCTCCGAATTTTATCGCGGATGATGCTACGCAGTATTTCGTAGATTGTCAGGGCTTTTCTTTTGGCTGCTCGGTCCTACACGGCTTTTTCAAGGGAATGTGATTGGTACTTGATCCCGGTTTTTTGTTAACTGCGGGCATGATGATAATCCCAAAAATCTTTAGGGAGCGCCTGATGCCGCTATTCAAGATGTTGCCTTCCGGCCGCTTTCACAGCCTTCTTATGCGTCCGGTGGTCGCTGCTTCTGCTTTGATGCTGGCTTTGCCCTTGTCTTTTGCTATGCCAGCACATGCGTCTTCCCCCGTCGTGGTAGAGCTTTTTACCTCGCAAGGTTGTTCCTCCTGTCCGCCCGCTGATCGCTTGCTTGGCGAAATGGTGGGGGATGGCAATATCATTGCGCTCACCGAAGCGGTGGATTACTGGGACTATCTGGGGTGGAAAGATGAGAATGCCCGGCCAGAGCATTCGGCGCGCCAGCGCGACTATGCCCGCATGCGCGGAGACCGCCGGGTCTATACACCGCAAATGGTGATCAATGGCCGTGTTCATGTGGTGGGGAGCCGCCGCGGTGATGTGGCCTCTGCCATCAAGCGGTTTGAAAAGGATGTCTCTGTTCCCTTGGAAGTCACGCGCAAAACGGATGTTCTGACCATTGATATTGGTGCGCGGCCTGCCAATTTCTCCGAAGAGTTTGAAGGCAATGTGTTGATTGCCTATTACAAGCGTGAAGTGGAAGTTGATATCAAGCGCGGCGAGAATCGTGGCGAGACGGTGCGTTATCACAATGTGGTGGGGGATATACGCACAATTGGTATGTGGAAGGGGGATGCTCTGAGCATTGAACTCCCGATGAGTGAAGTGCGCAAAAAGGGCTTTGATGGCTGTGCTGTCTTTTTGCAGGCCGATGTTCGCGGTTATCCCGGCCCGATTTATGGAGCAGCTCAGCTGGAGCTGAATGAATAGGCTGCCGCTGGGATATTTACAGAGATGAAAAAGCCGCCCCAAATAAGGGGCGGCTTTTTATTTGTCTTATCAAGATCCTGGCGGATCTTACAGACCGGCTTTTTGGCGAATCTCGTTAAACTTGGCCTCACCATTGACCCATTCTGGCCCGTGCGGGAAGCGGGCAAGAGAGGCGAGGAACTGGTCAGAAAATTCTTCTGCCGCTTGGGCAGGCAGCAGTGAGGGGAGATTATCAATGGAGGTCACTTCCACTGCGTCACCCTTGCCATTTTTGGCTACTTCAATCACCGGATCATCCCAGCTTGTTGGCTCTGCATAGATAGGCAGGGGGTTGAAGTCGGAAAATGGATCGCAAGAGACGTCAGAGATCACCTTCATATTGGTGCCGTCTGCTGCCAGATGGTCTTTGGTTGCCAGCAGCAGGCCAGGGCCAAACATCAGCACGCAATTGACCATCATATCGTGGGAGAGCAAAGCGTCGCGATCAAGATTTTTGGTTTCTTCAATGTCCCATTTGGTGACTGTCATGCCAATGGCTTCAAGGCATTCGCAAGCACCCGTGCCGGAGCGACCCTTGGCGCCGATGACGATGGCGTTTGGCATCTCGCCTGTGCCTTCTGCAGCTAAGGCTTTGAGCTTTGCAATCACTACATCCTGACTTTCGTAAGGAGAGACACCGCCTGTGATTTCATCCTTACCCGCACGGCGCTCAAGAAGGCGGTGGGCTCCCAGAGCGGCACCCATCCAGCCGGCCCAATAGCCAAAGGCTGCGACCCGGCGGCCATTATCACCGACCAGAAACTCAATGTCATAAAGAAGGCCGCCGCCTTTGGTGAAGCGGGCCATTTCCGCTTCCCAGCCGGTCTGGTCTTTATAGATATGGGCGAAATGGATCATCTTGTTGGTAAGTTCTGCAGGCGTTTCGGCCAGCTCTTTCAAGCCAAGAATAATGGCGTCTTTTGGTGCGCTGACCCATGAGCGGCTCTCTGCCATGGCGCAGCCAACGGCCGCATAATCGGCATTGGAAAAGGCTCGCTTGTCACTCAGCTCCACCGTAATCTGAAACCCCTTTTCAATCAGGGCTTTTGCATTTTTTGGCGTAAGAGCGGTGCGGCGCTCGGTTGGGCGGTCTTCATCACGGAGCCAGAAATGAACCATAGGAACCTCCATCGGTCGTGTGTCTATCTTTTTATCGACAAGGGATTGTTTGAAACGCACCATTACCCAATTGCTTGCCAAATGATAGAGGGGGAGACGTTGGTTGCTGTTAGCTTTGTGGGTGAAGTCCGGCAAATTGCCGGATTGTCTTATCGCCCAGGCAAGATTGGGCAAGACATAAGGCTGATCAGGACCGCAAAGTGGTTTGCAAGGCTTTCGGTCAGCCCGCATTGGCTTTTCCATGAGGCCATAGCACTCATCTTGTCTTCTTGTGAGAAAGGCGTGGATAAAATGCGAATAGAAGACGGGATAAGTCAGGGATAAAGAGCGGATAAAGTGAGGCAAAAGCTGGGGCTAGGCAGTTGAGAAGCACCAAAATCATGACCCATAGGCAAAGGCTTGGTTAAGGCTTTTGGAAGTTTTGGCGCTTTATGACTGAAAAGACCTCGCCCGTGTTTTTGGGCAAGCCTGTGTATTGAGTAGCTTTGTTGAGAGGATGGCCCCTTTTATGGTCAGTCACGTCTTTTTTGATCTGGATGGAACATTAACCGATCCCAAGCCGGGGATTGTTGGCTCTATTCGTTATGCTCTGGATAAATTGGGAATTACCGAGCAGCCTGCGGATCTGGATTGGTGTATCGGCCCGCCTCTTGATTATAGTTTTCGCCAATTGGCACCGGATATCCCGCCCGAAGAGGCGATTGCCGCCTATCGCGAGCGCTTTGCCGATGTGGGCCTTTATGAAAACCGGGTCTTTGATGGCACGCGTGAAATGTTGACGACAGTCAAGGAATGCGGGGCGACCTTATATGTGGCCACTTCCAAGCCGCATATCTTTGCGCAGCGTATTCTTGACCATTTTGGCCTGTCTCCCTTCTTTGCCCATATTTTCGGCTCCGAGCTTGATGGTACAAATGCCAATAAGGCTGAGTTACTGGCCCATGCCTTGCAGATGAGTGGGGCAGATCCCCATCAGTCCTTGATGATCGGGGATCGCAAGCATGACATTGTCGGTGCCCATGCCAATGGCATTGCATCGGCCGGTGTTTTGTGGGGCTATGGCAGCCGCTGCGAATTGCAGGAAGCGGGGGCGCAATGCATCCTCTCGCAAATCCGCCAGTTGAGCCTTTTGGCGCGCCGCGGTGCGATCCGGCCTTCCTCCCTCTAGAACCCCATAAAGGCCTTTAGGATGGAGCGGATAAGACCGAGAGTGTGATTTAGGGGCATAAGAGTGAGCAAAGAGTGCTTTGATGGCAGAAAATTTGCAAGAAGTGGCCAGAAACTGCGACTTTTGAAGACTCTTGTTGACCTTTGGCCAAATTGAGCGTATGAGACGCCCATTCTCAGATGCAGAATGACAATTTGAGCAACCGAGCGGCCCCATTATGGTATAAATAGAGCCTGCAGGTCATCATCCGACAGCGCGTCGCGCCCTCGGGTGTCTTTTTGCTATGCGGCTTTCTTTGTTTGGCCGATTGCAAAGAGGCAGAAAATGCCCATTTTGACTAGCATGCAATGAGAGCATTGAAGGAGCAATAGATGTTTGAATCTCTATCAGATCGCCTGAGCGGCATTTTTGACAAGCTTTCCAAGCGTGGTGCGCTATCGGAGAGTGATGTCAATTCTGCGCTGCGAGAGGTTCGCCGTGCCTTGATCGAGGCCGATGTTGCTCTGGATGTGGTCCGCTCCTTCACCGAGAAAGTCAAGGAAAAGGCCATTGGCGTTGAGGTGATCAAATCGGTCAGCCCTGCGCAGATGGTGGTCAAGCTGGTTCATGACCAACTGGTCGAGATGCTCGGCTCTGACGGGGAAGTGATCGACCTTAATGCACCTGCTCCTGTGCCCATCATGATGGTTGGTCTTCAGGGGTCTGGTAAGACGACGTCTACTGCCAAGATTGCCCTGCGCCTTCAAAATCGCGACAAGAAAAAAGTCCTGATGGCGTCTCTTGATACGCGCCGTCCGGCAGCGCAGGAGCAGCTGCGTGTTCTTGGTGAGCAAAATGATATTGAAACCCTGCCCATTGTGGAAGGGGAAGGGCCCACTCAGATTGCCAACCGCGCCATGAATGCTGCGCGCCTTGGCGGATTTGATGTGGTGATGCTCGATACTGCTGGCCGTATTCACATTGATGAGCCTTTGATGCTGGAAATGGCCGAGGTCAAGGCCGCTGCCAATCCGCATGAAATCCTGCTGGTGGCTGATAGCCTGACCGGTCAGGATGCTGTCAATGTCGCCAAAAGCTTTGATGAGCGGGTCGGAGTGACCGGTATTGTTCTGACCCGTGTGGATGGTGACGGGCGCGGTGGTGCCGCTTTGTCCATGCGGGCGGTGACAGGCAAGCCTATCAAGCTTCTGGGTGTGGGCGAAAAAGCCGATGCTTTGGAAGAATTCCACCCCGAGCGTGTTGCTGGCCGTATTCTTGGCATGGGCGATATTGTATCGCTGGTTGAAAAAGCTGCCGAGAGCATTGATGCGGAAAAAGCTGCGCAAGCTGCCGAGAAGCTGCGCAAGGGCAAGTTTGATCTGGAAGATTTGAAAGACCAGCTTGGTCAGATGGCCAAACTGGGCGGTATGTCCGGCATTATGGGTCTGATGCCCGGTGTTGGCAAAATGAAGAAGCAAATGGCTGCCGCCAATATGGATGACAGCATCGTCAATCGTCAGGTTGCGATCATCAATTCCATGACACGGGCCGAGCGCCGCAACCCCAAGCTTCTAAATGCCTCACGCAAGAAGCGTGTTGCGGCGGGCTCTGGCGTTCAGGTGTCCGAGATCAATAAATTGCTGAAAATGCATCGTCAGATGGCTGACATGATGAAGATGCTGGGCAAGAAAAAAGGTGGGCTTGGCGGATTGTTCGGTGGCGGAATGCCGCAAGTGGATCCAGCCCAACTTGAAGCCATGCAAAAATCCGGTCAGATGCCTGATATGGGCGATTTGGCCAAAGGCCTGCCAGGCGGATTGCCTGGAGGTTTGCCCGGTGGGCTTCCCGGTGGTTTACCGGGCATGCCTGGATTGGGCGGTCCGAAATTCCCCGGTCTGGGCGGTATGCCCGGCAAGGGTAAGAAGAAACGCTAGACAAGACCAAGCTCTTGGACAGCACTTTAAATTTGAGCTGATGGGAAAAGATCATCAGTCTCTATCTAGAATAAGATTGCCGAACTTCGAAAGGAAATTCCATGGCTCTTAAAATTCGTCTCGCACGCGGTGGTTCTAAAAAGCGTCCTTTTTACCGCATTGTTATTGCTGACGTTCGTTCCCCACGTGATGGTCGTTTCATCGAGCGCGTTGGGACCTATAACCCTCTCTTGGCAAAAGACAATGAAGAGCGCGTTGTGCTGAAAACCGAGCGTATTCAGCATTGGCTGAACCAGGGTGCAAAGCCAACTGACCGCGTTCTGCGTTTCCTTGACGCTGCTGGTTTGGCAACACGCGCCGAGCGCAACAACCCGAACAAAGCAAAGCCTGGCCAGAAGGCTCAGGAGCGTCTTGAAGAAAAGCGCATGAAAGAAGAAGAAGCCGCTGCTGCTGCCGCAGAAGCTGCTGAAGCTTCCGCTGAATAAGCTTTTGCTTTCTTTTAAGGGGGTTCTGGTTCACGCCAGAACTCCCTTTTTGATTCTATCTTACTGATAATTGCGGGACCAAGGCATGGCAAAGGCACCAGAAACAGATCCGGCAGGCAAAGTCTGCATTGCTCAAATCGGTGCGCCCAACGGGGTGCGCGGTGATGTTCGGGTCAAAGTCTTCTCCGATGATCCCGACAGTCTTGTTAAATATGGTGCCTTGCAAACGGCTGATGGTAGCCGGTCCTTTGAGGCTTTGAGCGCCCGACCACAAAAGACGGTTTATGTGGTGCGGTTTCGCGAAATTACCTCGCGTAATGATGCCGAAAGTCTCAATGGCACAAAGCTTTATATTGAGCGCGATGCTTTGCCGGATCTTGAGGAAGAAGAATTTTATCACTCCGATCTTATCGGCCTTAGTGCTCAGCTGGAAGACGGGTCGGAATTTGGCACGGTGCTGATGGTCCATGATTTTGGCGCGGGCGAATTGCTCGATATCGCGCCAAAGAGCGGCAAAAGCGTGCTCATTCCCTTTACCCGCGAGGCAGTGCCGCTCGTCGATATTGCTGGCCAAAGGGTTGTGATTGTGCCGCCGCAAGGGCTGTTGGACGGAGATGATGCCAAGGAGAAGCAGCGTGAGGGGCAGGGGGCTGATTTGTCACAATCGCCCGAGCTTCTTGAAGGCCTGCCGCAAACCAGCTCTGATAATGGCTCGGGTGGTAAGGAGTGATCATGCAAGAGGGTGATGATGTAAGCTCCTCGCCGTGGAAGGCGTCTGTCCTAACGCTCTATCCGGACATGTTCCCCGGGCCGCTTGGCACCTCACTTGCCGGTCGGGCACTGGAGAAAGAGCTCTGGTCGCTGGAGACCGTTCATATTCGCGATTTTGCCCAAGGCAAGCATCGCAATGTGGATGATACGCCCGCTGGTGGTGGCGCTGGCATGGTCTTGCGGCCCGATGTGATCGGGTCAGCGATTGATCATGTGACCGGTGAGGGGGACACCCGCCCGCGCATTTTGCTCTCACCGCGCGGCAAACCACTGACGCAAGCAAAAGTGCGGCAGCTGAAAGAGGCTGGCGGCGTTATTCTTTTGTGCGGTCGGTTTGAAGGGGTGGATCAGCGCGTGATTGATGGCCGTGAGTTGGAGGAAATCTCCATTGGCGATTATATTCTCTCAGGCGGCGAGCTTGGCGCGATGGTTTTAATGGATGCGGTCGTGCGTCTGTTGCCCGGTGTGATGGGCAAGGTTGAAAGCGGCGAGGATGAGAGCTTTGAAAGCGGCCTTTTGGAATATCCCCACTATACCCGCCCGACCATTTGGGAGGATCGGGAGATCCCCGACATCCTTACCTCTGGCCACCACGGCAAAATCGCCCAGTGGCGCCGAGAGCAGGCAATCGAGCTAACCCGCAAGCGCCGTCCCGATCTTTATAAGGCTTGGGCGCAAGACGAGTGATGTCTTGAGTGATTGGGAATTTTTGGAGAAAATGGCCCAAAGCCGACTTTAAAACCAATCATATTGTTGCATCTGCAACCTACATTACAGACTTTGGGAAATCGTCCGAGCACTCGTGTTGTAAGTGGCGAAAATTCACCAGAGCGGTCGATGGGACGTCTGCGGAGTAGGCACTAAGCCTTAGTGAAACAGTGTGCCGTTATCTACTCTTCGTTCGTTTCTTCGTCTTGTAAGTCTGATGCTTTCGGCGTTTTCCGCTTCTCCAACAAACGCGCCCAATTATTTGTAGATTTTCCCTGATAGCGGAAGTCTGACGACAAATATTCTTTAAGATGGTCCCTTAGAAGCTGCATTTTCAAATCAGTGCGTAATTCGTAAAGCTCACGGTCGGTCAAATCAGTGAGTCCATCTTGTGATGTATTCGATGTGTCTGTTGCCACAATGCTGATTTTCGATAGGTTTAGTCTTTGTTGATTGATCCTCATAATCTCTGTAACGAAGACGCGGGCCAATTTGTAAGATGCCGTGATGATTGCCGTTGAAATGATCACATACGGAATGCGCGTTATCAAAATGGACCAAATATTTGCGCCATCCACTTCGTCAAAAACTGTTGTGAGATTAGCCGCATTGAACACGAGCAAACCTGTAACAATCACCATCAACGCAATGGGGACAGCTGCTAGCTTCCAATAGGTTCGAATGTTCTGACCACCTTGAGATACGAAAGCGCCAATTTCGGTTGGAAACATGTTCACATCATCTTCAAGAGCTCTCAGTTCTTGCTTCAGTTCACTTACCTCTCTGGCCAACCCCTCACGCTCAGTCGTCCGTTCAGTAATTCTTTCTTGGATTTGGCTGCGGCGTTCATCCAAAGTAGAGATGGCTTCCTCTCTCTTAGTAATATCATCAAGAAGCCCTTGCCGCTGCTCTGACAGGCGACCGATGTTTGCGTTAAGGTCTGCTATCTTTTGGTTGGCTTCCGCGATTTCGTTATTTATTGCATCACGGTCAAGCTCAGCTTGTGTTACCTTTTGGTTGGCTTCTTCGGCATTTTCAATTGCTTTATTAGCCTCCGAAAAGACATTTGATTTGTATCTGTCTAGCCTCGCAACTAAACGAATAAAATCTTCTAATTCTTCTATTTGAAACCCAACCAGCTGGACTCGCGTGATTTTGGTTTGTGTCAGCCACTTTTTGGGCGGCTTAAAAGAGACCTGACGCACTAATTGGTTTATGGGTGCCCGAAAGCTACCGTCATTCTTCTTTGATAGTTCCTGAGTGACTTCACCCCCTTGAGCCAACGTCCAGCGGAACTCGAATTCATTGTAAGTACTATAGTTTTCTTCATCTACAACTATTTCATTGAGAAAAACCGGCTCAGTAAACTCAAAATCGTACCAACGATTTGAACCGTTCATCGGCTCCGTAAAGCCTGAATTGGCTAACAGTTTCGTTGTTTTCTTGCTCTTGCCGTGCAACAGATCGAATGGAAGTTGCGTACGTGCGGGCACGTCAGTTGCATTGATCTTCTCAGAGTCTTCATAAGCCTTTGTCAGGTCAGTTGATTGGGGCAAAATGGCACCATATTTTGAGTTTAATTTTCATTTCATCACAACATAGTGATGTCGAGATGCGTTTTAAAGGATTTTTCTACTCCAAGTTGCTAATAATACCCAAATGATCTGCTCCCTTCTTGACCAATTGATAGTTCGGAAGAAGCCGAGATGATTGTGCTGCTGACAATGGCCGCACAATTTTATTTTGGTGACTAAGCTTTGCAGTAACACCAAGCGTTTTGGAGCGCTCAAATCCGGCATTTAAAATGCTCTGGGGCTGATCTGGTGGCTTGCTTCGTAAAAACTGCAAGAATTCCAGAAAAATCCCAGAAAAATCGCGGATTTGAGTCATTTTTGGGGTGACAAAGCGTTCTTCATTGGCTAAAGAACGCCAATCTGATTTCCAAGAAGTACGGCGAACCGGCCCTTGTGGCAAGCCGAGCATGCTGAAAACAGCTCGGTGGGACTGCATTGGACGCTCTGGGCGTGACTATACAACAAGAGTGAACATCATGAATATCATTCAGCAGCTCGAACAAGAGCAAATGGCAGAAATCAATGCCAAGCGTGAAATCCCTGCATTTTCTCCAGGTGACACCGTTCGCGTTAACGTACGCGTGACCGAGGGTACCCGTACCCGTGTGCAGGCCTATGAAGGCGTTTGCATCGCCCGCTCCGGTGGCGGCCTGAACGAGAACTTCACCGTTCGTAAGATTTCTTATGGCGAAGGTGTGGAACGTGTTTTCCCACTTTACAGCCCAATGATCGACAGCCTTGACGTTATTCGCCGTGGTAAAGTTCGCCGTGCGAAGCTTTACTATCTGCGCGGCCGTCGCGGTAAATCTGCTCGTATTGCAGAAGCAACCAACGCCCGTGCACGCAACCTCAATGATGCTGCCAAGGCAAAAGTTGCTGCTGCCAAGGAAGCTGCAAAAGCTGCCAAGAATGCAGAAGCTGAATAAGAGCGCGATCTCTTTTGATTTTAAAAGGCCTGATACCAAAATGGTGTCAGGCCTTTTTTGTGTTATATTCAGTGATCTGATCACGTCTGCTTCAGCGCATAAGATTGCTGGCAGAGAGATCACAAAGGCAATTCCAATCATTGCAGAGGCAACTTTAGCCAAAAGTATCGCCTTAGGCTGCATTTCTTGTCGGATATTGCTTGACGTTGGCCCTCATTCTATCGCATGACAGTGCCAGCATTTTCTGGCCCATAGCAAGGATTGACCAATCCGGCTTGCCGGGCGATTTTCAACCTCTTTGCCAGGTTTGAAAAATTGCCGGATTTGGGGCCTCTCATTCAACGCTCTTTAGAGGACTGGTAAAAAGCAATGTCTGCACCAAAGACCCTTTATGACAAAATCTGGGATTCCCATGTGGCTGATCAACAGGAAGACGGGACTTGCCTGCTGTATATCGACCGCCATCTTGTTCATGAAGTCACGTCTCCGCAGGCCTTTGAAGGTCTTCGCATGGCTGGCCGTAAGGTGCGCGCACCACAGCGCACATTGGCTGTTGTTGATCACAATGTTCCAACAACCGACCGGACCAAGGGGATTGATGATCCTGAATCCAAATTGCAGGTGGAAACGCTGGCTGCCAATGCTGCCGAGTTTGGCGTGGAATATTATGACGAGCTCGATAAGCGTCAGGGTGTTGTTCACATTGTTGGTCCCGAGCAAGGCTTTACTTTGCCCGGTATGACCATTGTGTGTGGTGATTCTCACACCTCCACTCATGGCGCTTTTGGCTCTTTGGCCCATGGTATTGGCACCTCAGAAGTGGAGCATGTTCTGGCCACTCAGACGCTCGTTCAGAAAAAAGCCAAGAATATGAAGGTGGAAGTCACCGGCAAGCTTGGTGAAGGTGTCACTGCGAAAGACATCGTTCTGGCAATCATCGGCAAAATCGGCACGGCTGGCGGCACCGGTCATGTGATTGAATTTTGCGGTGAGGCGATCCGCGATCTGTCCATGGAAGGCCGCATGACCGTTTGTAACATGGCGATTGAGGGCGGTGCCCGCGCAGGTCTGATTGCGCCGGATGAGAAGACTTTTGAATATATTCAAGGTCGCCCGAAAGCACCGAAAGGCGCTGACTGGGACAAGGCTGTTGCCTGGTGGAAGACCCTTTACACCGATGAAGGGGCCGAGTTTGACACTGTCGTAACCCTTGATGCTGCGTCTTTGCCGCCGGTTGTTTCCTGGGGCACCAGCCCTGAAAATGTGGTGACCATTGATGGGTCCACTCCAGACCCTGAAAAGATTGAAGATGCAGCACGCCGTGCAGCTGTTGAGCGCGCTCTTGACTATATGGGTCTTGAGCCAAACACTAAGATGACCGACATTGCGATTGATCGCATATTTATCGGCTCTTGCACCAATGGCCGTATTGAAGATTTCCGCGCAGCGGCTGACATTCTAAAGGGTCGCAAGATCAAGGATGGCGTTCATGCCATGATCGTGCCCGGCTCCGGTCTTGTTAAAGATCAGGCTGAAGAAGAGGGCCTTGATAAGATTTTCATCGAAGCTGGCTGCGAATGGCGCGAGCCTGGATGCTCCATGTGTCTTGCGATGAATGCAGACAAGCTTGCTCCGGGCGAGCGCTGTGCATCCACCTCCAACCGTAACTTTGAAGGCCGCCAAGGCTTTAAAGGCCGGACCCATCTGGTGTCCCCTGCCATGGCGGCAGCTGCAGCGGTTGCAGGCCACTTTATTGATGTGCGCGATCTGGACTAGAGCTTAAGCGCATTATGCGAATACAAGCCGGGCCCTCGTTGGTCCGGCTTTTTTGTTTGTGCCTATTATGATCCCTTGTTCTAAACTGGTGAAATCTGTCAATTTTTGTGTCTGGTTGTTTTATGTCCTGTGGTAGACAAACAAGACTTGATAGGATTTACTCAACAGTCGGTTTGAAGGGCCATTTTTGGCCTTGCCATGTCCGGGATCCATTGCCATATGAAATGGATCTGGTGGCTTACTAAAAGAGAGCGGTTAATCGTATGAGCAAGATGACAATTAAAATTCTGGATCAGAATGCAGCTGCAAGCCTGGCCCCGCTGATTTCTGCCCATGCGCAAGAGCGCAAGCGTGGTGCTCCGCGCCAGCCAGATCTCTATTATGCAGAAACGCTCCTCAATGATCGGACTGCTGAAGTTCTGGGCGCTTTTTTGGGCGATGAGCTGGCAGCTTTTGCGACTTTCTTTGATTTGCCCGAGACTGTATCCGGCAAGCGGGTAGGGCATCTTGATGTTTTGTTTGTGGAACAGGATTTTCGCAATAATGGCATCACCAAAGCGATGATCGAAGCGCTGGCTGATATCGGGCAAGAGCGCAATTGGCTGGAATTGCAGTGGAATAATCCATCTCCAAGCCAGCAAGAGAAAATCGCGCAGGTCTCCAGATTGTCAAGCTCTGCCAATGTTCGCGTCGCTGTGGCCATTCATGAAGAGAATACCAAGGTCAAGTAAGACACCTTGCTTTGTTGAGTTGAAAAGCCCTTTGGTTACGCCGAAGGGCTTTTTGTTTTGGGTGATTATTGAAGTAGGTGCGGCGCCTATCCCAAAAAGCGCCAGACCTTGGTGGAGCGGATTTCAAAATCTTCAAGCTCGCGGGTGACCGGCACCTCATAGGTGGCAAGCAGCTCCAGCCGCTCAAGGGGTAGATAGGAGCGATTTGGGTCGCCCACAAGGATTTGGGTGCCCCCTTGCGCCAGCGGCTCCAGGAGCGCTAGCACGGCTCTGGTCATGTCTTCATCATAAAAGACGTCACCGGCCAGAAATAGATCGGGCGGATTGGCGCAAAGGGCTTTGATTGCCGTCTCGGTGAGCAGATTTTCGGTTGATGCTTCAAGCGTGACCCCGTTGCTCGATGCGTTGATTTGAATGGCTTCAACTGAAAACGGGTCAATATCGGTGGCGAGAACCGATCGGGCCCCACCAAGTGCTGCAGCTATGGCGACAAGGCCGGAGCCAGAGGCAAAGTCGAGCACGCTTTTGCCGCTGGTAAGAGATGGATTATCAAGGCAATAGCGGGCCAGAGCTTGCCCTCCGGCCCAGGCAAAGGCCCAGAAGGGGGAGGGCAGCCCCAAATCCTCAAGATCCTCTTCCCCCATGCGCCAGAGAGGCGTTTGGTCGTCTGCCATATGAAGAGAGATATCGGGGGTGAGGGGAACGGGCAAGAGAGTGGTATGGTCCAATATGAATTGGTGCCTGTTCTCGATCTTGCCCATTGGGATCTCGCTTTTGCCTGACAGATGTTAAGCGGCAGGAATGCCTGCCAATTGGCAGACAATGGCCCATTCCTCTTCGCTTACCGGTTGCACGGACAGGCGTGAATTGTTGACCAGCACCATATTGGCAAGATCGGGATGGGCCTTGCAATCTTCCAGCGTGACCGGATTGACCACTGAACGCACGGCCTTGATGTCAACGCAGTGCCATTTTCCGGTGTCATCCGTTGTGTCAGGATGGGCTTCTGCACAGACTTCCACCACACCAACGATGCGTTTTTCATTCACAGAATGATAGAAGAAACCGCGATCGCCCAGTTTCATCTTTTGCATATTGTTGCGGGCCTGATAATTGCGAACGCCGTCCCATTGTTCGCCTTCTTCGCCCTTGGCCAGCTGTTGATCCCAGCCCCATGTATTGGGTTCGGATTTAAAAAGCCAGTATGCCATGATGCCCTCCCTCAGGCGTGAATATTAGTCAGGTTTGCCGATAGCCCAGATCCAGGCTTTGATGTCAACGGACTGAAAGAGGCCTGCTTTCTTATAAGGATCATCGGCCAGTATGGCTTCAAGATCTGCTTTGCTTTCGGCTTCGCAAATAAGGCTTGAGCCGATCATATCGCCTTCGTCAGACAAGAGCGGGCCTGCTACATGGACAGTGGCTGAATTGGCACCAAGAAAGGCCAAATGGGCTTCGCGGTTGGCTTTGCGAATCTCAAGTGCCCCGTCTTTATCAAGGCAAGTTACGATGAAATGCATGGATGATATCCTTAACTCTTTTAAGGCTTTAAAGCCCGGTTATGGTTGGCTAGTCGGTCTCGCGGCGCAAGGGGCGGGACATGAGCCCGGCGACAGCTTCGTCGATGGTGATGGAGCGGTCAAGCACGTCGGCGACCGCCTGTGCAACAGGCATTTCGATGCCATGCTGGCCCGCTAATTCTACCGCGACGCGGGCGGTATAGGCCCCTTCGGACAATTTGGCATTGGGGCCGAACAGATCCGACAGGCTCTTGCCTTGCCCCAGATCATAGCCGAAGGAGAAATTGCGGCTTTGGCGGGAGGAGCAGGACAAAGTGACATCGCCAAAGCCGGAGAGGCCCATCAGGGTTTCTCTCTGTGCGCCCAGTTTGATGGCAAGGCGCTGGATTTCTGCAAAGCCGCGGGTCATCAGGGCTGCATGGGCGCTTGCGCCCATTTCCTTGCCCATGACGATGCCGCAAGCAATGGCAAGCACGTTTTTAAGGGCTCCACCCATTTGCACGCCTGTCAGGTCGGCGCTGGCATAGGGCCTGAAAGTTGCATTGGAGAGAGAGGCGCTTAATTGCTCAGCGAGCAACGGGGTTTGTGCTGCAATGGTCACCGCTGTTGGAAGGCCGCGCGCCACATCGGCGGCAAAAGAGGGGCCGGAAAGCACCGCGGCCCTTGCTTGCGGCAGATAATCGAGGAGAACTTCGCTCATCATGCGCTGGGTGTTTTTCTCAAGACCTTTGGCGGCAAGAATAACCGGTGTGTCCTTGCGCACATAAAAGGCGATATCTTGCGCAATCTGGGCTGTTGTCTGGGCTGGTGTGACCATAAGGATGCAGTCGGCATCAGCGGCTTCGGTCAGGTCTTGGGTAACTTCCAAGGGTTGATCAAAAGTGATGCCGGGCAGGTAGCTTGGCAATTGCCGTTTTGTGGCAATTGTCTCAAGGGCCTCGCGATTGCGCCCCCATAGAACAACATCGCATCCCGAGCGGGCGGCGTTGAGAGCCAGAGCGGTGCCCCAAGCCCCTGCACCAAGAACAGAAATTCGCTGAAAGGGCTTACTCATGCTTTGGCTCCTTTTCGGCCCGAGCCGATTTTACTGCTGGCATCCGGATCTAGTGGCCACCTTGGGCGGGCCGGGGCGTCAAGAGAATCGATAAGGCCAAGGGCCAGACGTTCAGCGCCTGCCCATGCGATCATGGCACCATTGTCGGTGCATAAGGGAATGGGCGGGGCAATCAATTGGGTGTCTTGGGCGCTTAAGACCCGATCAAGGGTTTGTCTGATCGCCTGATTGGCCGCAACGCCGCCAGCGACCACCAATTGTGGCTGGGCGATATCAGGAAAACGCTCTTTGAAGGTCGTGAGCGCTTTGCTGATCCGGTCATCGAGAATATCGCAAATGGCTGCCTGAAATGAGGCGCAAAGATCGGCAACATCCTGATCGGTGAGGGGGGCGATTTTCTCAGCTTCGCGCCGGACGGCACTTTTAAGCCCCGAGAAGGAAAAATCATAGCCCTCACGCCCTTTCATGGAGCGCGGAAGAGCAAAGCGTTTGGCATCGCCCTTCGCTGCTGCCTTTTCCACTTGCGGACCGCCGGGATAGGGCAGGCCCAAAAGCTTGGCTGTTTTGTCAAAGGCTTCGCCAAGGGCATCGTCGATGGTGGTGCCCCAGCGCTCATAGTCGCCAATATTCTTGACCAGCAAAATCTGGCTATGGCCGCCGGAGACCAGCAACAGCAAATGGGGGAAGGGGGCATTGTTGGTCAGCCGTGCCGTGAGGGCATGACCTTCAAGATGATTGATGGCGAGAAGAGGCAGATTGTGGGCGGCGGCGATGGCTTTGGCGCTCATCAGGCCGATGAGCACGCCGCCGATCAGGCCCGGACCAGAGGTTGCTGCAACGCCATCAAGATCACCAAATGTGAGGTCCGCTTCCTTCATGGCTTGGCGGATGATAGTATCAAGTGCATCAATATGGGCGCGGGCTGCAATTTCTGGCACGACGCCGCCAAAGGCTGCATGATCCTCGATCTGGCTTAAGACAATATTGGAGAGAATCTCTCCCTGCTCGTCGGCCTTGCGCCGAACGATGGCTGCGGCCGTTTCGTCACAACTGGTTTCAATTCCCAAAACGATCATAAGGCTGATAACTCTTTGATTGCCCGACCAAGCTGACAGGAGAAGCACTTCATGAGGAAAATTTCACTTGAGCTTGCCTAGTGTCAGCCTTTAAGTGATGCTTTTAGAGCAATTGTGAGGCAATTGGCAGCAATTTATTGCTTTGCCGCCTCTGCAATTGATCAATTTCAAAGAGGACGGGCAATTTGCGTTCTATGGATGGAGCAATTGTTCACAGATTGGGCCGATCTGTTGCCAAAGATAGAGGCACAGAATTTGGGCCAGATAAGTTCAGGGATCACATTTGATGCAATCCAAATTCGTGAAAATCGGGACCCGCGGCAGCAAGCTGGCTTTGGCGCAGGCCTATGAGACACGCCAAAGACTGATGGATGCCCATGGCATGTCAGAAGATCAGTTTGAGATTGTGGTGATCAAAACCACTGGCGATATGATTCTGGACCGGCCTTTGTCGGAAGTGGGAGGCAAGGGCCTTTTCACCAAAGAGATTGAAGAAGCCTTGCTGGATGGCCGCATTGATCTGGCGGTGCATTCCTCCAAAGACATGCCGACCGTTCTGCCTGACGGGTTGGAGATTTCAACCTTTCTGCCGCGCGAAGATGTGCGCGATGCCTTCATCTCCAACAAATACAAGACTTTGGCTGACATGCCTGAAGGCGCTGTGGTTGGCACCTCTTCCCTTCGTCGTCAGGCCATGGTGAAGAAGCTGCGCCCTGATCTGGAAGTGATCACCTATCGCGGCAATGTCCAGACCCGCCTTGAAAAGCTGGAAAAAGGCGTAGCCGATGCCACCTTGCTGGCTTGCGCTGGTCTGCGCCGTCTTGGTCAGGCTGAGGTTATTACCTCTGCCATCGAGGTTGATGACTTTTTGCCGGCTGTTGGCCAAGGGGCTATTTGCATTGAAAGCCGCGTTGGTGATGAAGAAACCAAGAGTATGCTTTCCGCCATTCATCATAGCGAGACTGAAAAGGCTCTTCGCTGTGAGCGTGCTTTTTTGGGTGCGCTTGATGGCTCTTGTCGTACGCCTATTGCGGGCAATGCGGTGCTTGAAGGGGATCAGCTTGCCTTTACCGGCCTTGTTTTGCTGCCCGATGGGACCAAATATCATGAAATCGTGAAAACAGGCCCGGCCTCTGATCCTGAAGCTTTGGGTCTTGATGCTGCGAAAGAGATTCGCTCAAAAGCGGGTGAAGCCTTCTTTGAAGCCATTTTGGGCCTTTAATGGCGCAGATTTTCGCTCAAACGGAGTTTTGGATCCCTGATGCAAAGCTCCTAAGCGATTTTTAAAAAAAGTGGGAGCAGGCATGCGTTTGCTGGTCACCCGACCATCTGAAGATCAGGACCAAACCTGTCAGGCCTTGGCAGAGATGGGGATTGAGCCTGTATCTGCGCCTGTCATGTCTGTTGCCTTTCAGCCCCTTGTTCTTCCCCAAAAGGCATGGCAGGGGGTTATTTTTACCTCACGCAACGGGCTGCGATCTCTTGATAAGGCGCAGCTTTCTTCTTTGCTCGACGTGCCGGTTTTTTGCGTTGGCCGCAAAACCGCGCAATTGGCAAAAGAGCTGGGCTTTGAGACGATTTCGCGGGTTCAGCCTCAGGCATCAGGGTTTGCTGATTGTTTGGCGGGCGAATTATCGCCGGATGCGGGGCCGCTTCTTTATATTACCGGCCTGCACCGGAGCGGGCAGATTGATATTGATCTTCGGAAACGCGGTTTTGAGGTTACCTTGCTTGAAGCCTATGAAACCAAGCCAATTGCCCGATTTTCTGATGATGTAAGACGTGCCATTCAGGATGGGTTCATCCATGGCGTGCTGCTCTATTCGGCACGAACTGCACAGCTTTTCCTAAACTTGCTTGAGCGAGACAATCTGACGCAAAAAGCTGCGGATCTGACATTTTATTGTCTGTCACAGGCTGTAGCAGCGCCAATTGGGGAGAAGAATTATCCTTTGGTTGTGGCAAACGCACCAAATGAAGCTTCTCTTCTTGCGTGCGCGGAAAATGGCCATAACTATTTAAGATAATATCGCTAGAGATGGCGAAGCGATATGCTCTGGCCAAGAGCTGGTGGCACGGATAGAGGTCTGAAATTGGACCCGATCCCGACAGGACCAAATGGGCAGGTCCGAACCGGCGAGAATTTGAGGAACGATATGACAGCTCGCAAATCCGATAAAACGAATAAAGTGGTAGAAGAGGCGGCCGAAATCGAGGCAAATGCTGGCCCGATCATTGATCTGGAAGCCGATGATATCACCGAGCAGGCACAAAGCGACGAGCAGGAGCCTGCACAGGCGGGTGACGATAAAGGCGAGCAGGAAGGCGAGGCTGAAGCGGAATCTGAGAGCGAAGCAGATACCAATGAGGTCGAGGCTTCTGAGGAGCAGGATGCGAGCGAGACTGATTCGCCTGATCTTTCCGATGAAATGGCGGAAGCATCTGATGCTGATCAAGACCCCGTTCAAGATGCTGCCCAAGACAAAGAAGAAGAAAGCGCTGAGACGAGCGCAGCTGCTTCTTCTGCGAATGAGCCTTCCTCCCAAAAAAATGGTGGATCGCTCGGTGGCGGCCTGATTGGTGGCCTTTTGGGCGGTGTTGTCGCGCTGGGCCTTGGTTATGGCGGCCTGCAGCAAGGGCTTATCTCTCTGCCGCAAAGCCCGGCGGATAAAGGCGCGCAAAGCCAGCAAGCACAAGATCTTTCTGCGGTTAAACAGACCATTGCCGGTCTTGAGAGCAAAATTGCAGCTCTGCCCGAAGCGGGAGCTCCGGTTGATCTTTCCGGGCTTGAAAGCCGGATTGCTGATGCTGAAGCCCAATTGGCATCTTTGCAAGATGCTGTTAAAGCGGCGACCGGCTCTGCGGGTGCTGGCGCAATCGCGGCCCCAAGCGGCGAGGCCTCAGCTGATGCATCCTCAGATGGCAGTGCGCCAGCTAGTGCTGCGCCTGCGCCAATTATGCCGGATCTGGGTCCGATTGAAGAACAATTGTCGGTCCTTGCAACTGATCTTGCTGGTGTGAAAGAGCAGCTTGGGGGCTTTGATGGCCTCTCTCAGCAGCTCAAGGCAGCCGAAGACAAGCTTGCAGGGCTTGAGAGCCAGGCAAGCGAGCAGGCTGATAAAGTGGCTGCCCGCTTTGAAGAAACGCAGGCCAGCATTCTGGCCTCTGCCGATCGGCGGATTGACAATCTGGTGACTGATTTCTCCAATATGAGCAGCACCATCAATGAAGAGGCCAAGGCTTTGCAGGCGCGGCTTTCTTCGCTTGAAGACAATAATCTGTCGGAGAAAATGCAATCTTCTGCGCGCACCATTGCGCTTGCGGGGCTTGAAAATGCTGTCGCAGCTGGACGCGGATTTACCGCAGCCCTTGATACATTTGCTCAAGTAGCAGCTGACAATGAAGCGGTTCAGGCTCTTAAAGCCTATGCCGAGAAAGGCGCGCCGGACCAGCAGGTTCTGGCTGATGAATTCCGCTCCCTCTCTGGCAAATTGTTGAAAGCGGCCGAGGCAGCAGGAGCGACCTCGCTCGTTGATAAGATTATGCTCAATGCCCAGAATTTGGTGCGTGTGCGTCCGGTGGGTGAGCAGGAAGGTGAAAGCCTGAGCGCCAAGCTTGCCCGCATTGAAGTGCGCGTTAAAGAGGGCCGTCTTGGCGAAGTTGCGCCAGAATGGGAGAGCCTGCCTGATGCTGCCAAAGAGGCTGGCAAGGGTTGGTATGAGAGTTTGAAAGCGCGTCTGGCGGTTGATGCTGCCATGCAGAGCATTCGTGCCGAGTTCGGCAAAGAAGCAACAGCACAGTAGAGTTGGAGAGTTTGGACCATGATTAAGACACTCATTTTCTTTGCGGTGCTGCTTGTTATTGCCTTTGGTGGAGCCTGGCTTGCAGATCGTCCCGGCTTTATCACTGTGGACTGGATGGATTACCGGCTGGAAACATCGCTGATGACGGGCGTAGTTGCCTCGCTTGCAGTGATCGTTGCAGCCATCGCGCTTTGGATCACTGTGCGCTCTCTCTGGCTGTCGCCTAAAATGGTTGGTGGCTTCTTTGCCGCGCGCCGACGCGACAAAGGCTATAAAGCGCTTTCAACCGGTATGATTGCAGTCGGGGTTGGTGATCTGGCTTTGGCACAAAAGCAGGCCACCAAGGCGCGCAAGCTGATTGGTCAGGAGCCCATGACCATGATGCTGGAAGCGCAAACCGCACAATTGGCTGGCAATGTCACCAAGGCGCGCCAGAGCTTTGAAGCGATGCTCGACCATGATGATACCCGTGCCCTTGGCCGCCGCGGATTGTTTATCGAAGCCCAGCGCCGCGGTGATGCGGATGAGGCCATGGAAATGGCACAAGCTGCTATGGACGGCGGTAAATCTGCCGGTTGGGCCGGCTCTGCCTTGTTCGATATGCAAACTGCTGCCGAAGATTGGCAGGGCGCACTTTATACCCTGTCGCAGAATCAGGCAGCAAAGCAGGTTAGCAAAGAAGACTTTCGCCGCAAGCGTGCTGTTATTCTCACCGCTCAAGCCCAAGAGCTGGAAGGCAGTGAAGGGGCAGACCAGTTGCAGCGTCCGCTTCTGCTTGAAGCTGTTAAACTGGCGCCTGGCCTTACGGCGGCGGCCTTTTTGTCGGCTCGTGTTCTCAAAAATCTTGGCGAGACCCGCAAGGCTGGCAAAATTCTTGAAGCAGCGTGGAAACTGGCACCTCATGGGGACCTTGCCGAAGCCTATGCGGATATCAAATCGGACGGTACTGCCCTTGATCGCCTCAAGCGTATCCGCAGCTTGACCGGCCTGATGCCTGATGACACCGAATCCAAATTGGCGCTTGCCCGCGCCACTGTGGCAGCGCGCGAATGGTCCGATGCCCGTGCAATTCTTGAGTCTATGGCCGAGGCGCATTTGACCCCGCGTATCTGTATGTTGATGGCAGAGTTGGAAGAGGGTGAGAATAACGACTTTGGCCGTGTTCGCCAGTGGCTTGCCCGCGCTGTCAGTGCCCATCGAGATCCGTCTTGGACCGCCGATGGTCAGGTGAGTGATGTTTGGAAGCCGACCTCTCCTGTTACCGGCAAGCTTGATGCTTTTGAGTGGAAAGTGCCGGTCACCGAGCTGGCCAATTTTGATCGTCCTTTGATTGACGGAGCTGAGGCCGAAGACAAGGCTGCGGATGAAGAGGTTGTTCTTCTTTCTGCAAGCGAGACAGCGTCCGTGCCTGCCGCGGAAGCCGGAGCGGCAGAAGTGGTATCCAAGCCGGATGTCGAGATTTTGGAGCCGGAAAAAGAAGCAGACGCTGAACCAAAAACTGAGCAGAAATCTGAAGCTAAATCTGCCGATGCCGAGCCGATTGTCGTCTCTCAAACCGAGAGTGACGACAAAGAGCTGGATCTTGCTAAGGAAGAGGCAGCTGAGGAAAAAGCTGAGGAGCAGTCTTTAGATACTGGAGAGACAGACAAAAGTGATCCTGAGGATGACAAGCCTCACGAGGTTGAATTTGCTTTGCCTCATGCTCCCGATGATCCGGGGCCTAAAAAGAAAGAGCTGCCAGCCAGCCCGGAAAAACGCTTCCGGCTTTTCTAGTGCCTGTTCTGTTTGATTGCGGACCCAATCAAATGCAAGAGATTTGCACTAAAAAACATTTGAGCGTGCGCGGTGAATTTCAATGAGCGCGGTATGCTCTGGACGAGATCAAACCCGGCTTTTGAGCCGGGTTTTTTCGTGTCTGGTTTCAAGCAACAGGAAAAGAAATTCCCTCTTGCACCCATGTCGCCAAATGGTTTAAGAGAAGCGCATTCTCAATGCATATGGTGAGGACGCCCTAAGCTGGCGCTCTTTTCCTTTTGCTTGAAGGGTTGGCCAACATGGCCATGGGCCGCTGTAGCTCAGTTGGTAGAGCAACGCATTCGTAATGCGTGGGTCGTAGGTTCAAGTCCTATCAGCGGCACCATTTTTACTGGCGCTTTGCCGCCCACCAACCCAAAGCGCATGTCTTTCTGGTGCTTTGCCGCCTACCAACCCAAGACATTGGGTCTGGTTTGAAGGTTTTTTCCGCGTTGCTTCAAGTTTTAATCTGGATCTTTAGCACTCCCTAATCTCTTTATTGATAGGGTGGCTTTGGGTGTTCTATTCCTTAGTTTTTTTAACCTGTTCATTTTAAAGAGACGCGCAAAAGCGGCTCCCTTAACAAGAAACCAAAATATAATCACGTATTGCCCGCAGACGGTCCTGCGGCAACCGCCTCTGATTGATGCTGCTGACCGGGCCAGAGGCTGTGGCAAGGCAGATCAAAACAAAGCTCGGTGAAGACGTGAAGGAAATTGCAAGATGAAAGCCATCACCTCTTCTATAAGGCAGCAATCGATTTTACTGCTTGCCGATCAGTATATCCTAGGAACTGCTTATGGCTGAAGAAGGTGCTCGGGTAACAGGCACGAAGAAGCGCATCATTCGGATTGGGGTGATTTGTGCTCTTCTTTATTTTGGCTTTCTAGGCCTTATGGAATTATATGCCCTAGCCGCCAATTGAATTTTCGCCTCGATGTGACCTTTGAAGTCGACGGCAAGCAAGTCACCGGCAGTGGGGTGCAAAAATTTGTATTAGCGTTGCCCATCTGGTCCGTTTTCCCAGATATAGGTTACGACTTTGATGTTTATGGCGATGCTGTGATTGTTGACCTGCCCAATAGATCGTCTGTCTTCGTATTGATGAATTCTCCCAGAGACGATGGCTCTGTTGACTTTCGTTCTGGAAGCTAGATTTTCTTTGTAAATTCAATATGCAAGCTAAGAGAAAAAGCCGGGAAATTAGGGCCTGCAGGATATGTCCGATTTGTCGGCGGGTTCACCGGATCTTGCGAAGTCGAGCCAAAAGATGTGCCTGTTATGGTGCGCTTTAGGGAAGAAACGGATCCATCCTCTATTGAAAGAATATTTCCAGATAAGCCAGAACAGGTTCTGGGACCTGGTATTAAATTTGTTGGCGCTCGCATCACAATTACAGATGCCCCTGTCACAACCGGCATCCGGAAACGACTGACTTGGTTAACTGAAGACACGCAGAAACGCTTGGTTGCACAACCTGACGGGTCTGCAAACCCGCCATTCCCTAGAATTATTGAGCACGGCCACTTTAGGAAAATTCAGAAATGACAAATACTCAATCATATTCTTTGTATGCATTGCTTGCTTTCGATAGCTATTCCCGAGGGAATGCGCTCACCTTTGAAGGAATGTGAGCGATGAAAGCTATCATTCAAACATGTTCCGAGAGGAAGAGTGACCAAACCTACCAAGCATGGAAGGGCTGGGGGCAACGGCAAGCGCTTGGGCTGTTGGCTCTGGTGTTCGCGTTCATCACTTTATATTTTGCCGCTTTGCGGCATGCTTTCCAAAGCTTCTACTAATCCATAAACAAATCCATTTTTGCCCTTTCGGGAGATTGCCATGACTATCGCAATTATAAGAGAAGATTTAGTCAGTCTTGCTAGATGAGCGTGTCGATCAGTTCGGCAAGGGCTTTGTTTTTGTCTGCATTTTGGGCGTCGCTATGGGGCTGGGCGAAGCGGCCCTGGTCATTGTCGAAATAGCGCCCTGACGCTGTGGCAAATTCTTTGTCCAAGGCGGACCGGACGATGATATTCGCGCCGATTTGCATGTCATTTCCGGTCATGCCGAAACCTTCTTTCACCATTTTTGTGGCAAGAAGTGAGCCGGGATTAAGGGCGATATAGACTGGAGCTTTGGCTTCTTGCTTCTGGCCCATATGGGCTGACCACATCGTGAGCGCCAATTTACTCTGGGAATAGGCCTCCATTGCTTCCAGCCGGACTTTGCCCAAAAGCGCATCGGGGTTGACGCTTGCTTGCGCTGCGGAAGACAGATTGATGATGCGGGCATCTTCTGTGAGCAGGGGGAGGAGCTTCTTTGTCAGCAATGCTGGGGCCAAGCTGTTCACGGCAAAGCGGACATCAAGCCCGTCTTTGGTGATGGGGTCGGACGTGCGGAAAATACCGGCATTGTTGACGATGATATCAAGCTTATCGTGTTTTTTGGCAATGTCATCGGCCAAGCGTTTGATACTCTCCATATCGGAAAGATCAGCAAGATAGCTGTCTATTTTGGCCTTCTCTGTCAGATTGGAGATGGTGCGGGCAGCCTTTGCCAGCTTTTCCTCGTTGCGTCCATGCAACAGGATGGTGTGGCCCTTTTGGGCCAGCTTTTTGGCCGCTTCGAGGCCAATGCCGTCGGTTGAGCCGGTAATCAGAATGGTCTTTTGCATCTTTCTCTCCAAGTTTTGTTATTATCAAGCCAGTTCGTCTTTTCCTTCAATCAGAAAATGAAAACTGTCCGAACCTGCGGTTCGGGCGGCAAGGTGAGGGGCATAGTCTGCATCTTTCATAAAGTTGCTTGCTGCGTCTTTTGATGGCCATTCAATAAGGATGCGCAGGGCCGCAGGCTGGTCTGTTCCTTCGATTTGCTCATGGCTTGAGGTGCGAGCGAGATATTTGCCGCCATAGTGAGCAACCAGCCGATTGGCATGGGCGATATAATCTGCAACCCAGTCCTCAGAGGTTGGAATGACTGTGTTTTTGAAAATATAGATTGATAATTTTATATAAAGACCGTAATTTTGAGTTCATAATTCGGCTTTTGCATATAATAAGATGATAAATCGAGATGGATATAGAAAGCGTCAGATTGTTTGTGCTTGCCGCTGAAAAGCTGAATATCAGCGCTGCGGGACGCGAGCTTTCAATGGCACCGGCGGTGGCAAGCGCCAAACTGGCCAAGCTGGAAACATCTTTGGGGGCGGATTTGCTGCGCCGCTCTACCCGCAAGGTTTCCCTCTCGGTTGAAGGGGTGGATTTCCTGCCCTACGCCAAGGAAATTCTGGCGCAAGAGGCAGCGGCGCGCGCCGCGTTGGGCCATGGTAGTCCATCGGTCACCGGCACCTTGCGGTTTGCAGCGCCCAGCACCTTTGCCCAGCTCTATATTGCTCCTCTTTTACCCGATTTTCTTGAAAGCCACCCCGATTTGCGGCTGGATTTGCGCCTGTCTGATGCGCAGTTTGATTTGATTGAAGGAAGTTTTGATCTGGCCTTGCGCAATTTGCCCATGATGGATAGCAGCCTTAAAGGGCGAAAGCTTGCTGATGACCGGCGCATTCTTTGTGCCTCTCCCTCTTATCTTGCGCGCCACGGCACGCCTTCTCATCCTGATGATCTTTGCGATCATCATTTGGTTGCTTTTCGCGATTTAGCTGTAAAGCCCCTGCTCAGCCCTGGTGGGGAGAGGGGGCAATTTGCGCCGCGCGAGGCCAAATGCTCTTTGATTGTTGACGATGGCCTGAGCCAAAGAGTGGCAACTGCGGCAGGGGCGGGGATTTCGATCAATTCGCTCTGGAGCGCTTATCCAGATCTGGTTGCGGGAAAATTGGTGCCGGTTTTGCCCGATTATGCGGTAGATGATCAAAGCGCCTTGTGGCTTGTCTATCCAAAATCAAATGTGCTGACAGCCAAAGTGCGCCTGTTCATTGATTTTCTTCTTCAGAAAATTGGCAAAAATCCTATATGGCTTCAAAGCTAAGATGCCTTTTGGCTTTTCTCTCTTGCCGTTCGTGATTACCCTTTGACCAGTAAGCACCAATCCGCTGGATCTTGAAGTTTTACGGAGAAGCTCCGCATGGCCCGCCCTGTTCCCTTCCAAAGAAGCCATTTTTCGGTTTTTCAGCCTTTGCAGACCCGCTGGGCTGATAATGACATTTATGGCCATATGAATAATGTGGTGCATTATGCGCTGTTTGATACGGCGGTGAATGAATGGCTGATCGAGGCGGGCTTGCTTGATATTCATCACGGCTCACAAGTTGGTCTGGTGGTGGAGACGGGATGCCATTATTTCGCCGAGCTCGCTTTCCCCGACAAGATTGAAGCGGGGATCGGGATCGAGAGGATCGGTTCCTCTTCTGTGGTTTATCGCGTGGCTTTGTTTCGCAAAGGTGAAGATGTGGCGGCGGCGCAGGGGCGCTTTGTTCATGTCTATGTAGATCGGAACAGTCGCAAGCCTCTGCCTCTGCCGCAAAAATGGCAGGATGCTCTTTCTGCGCTGCTGCTCACAGATCCTGATTAGGGATCTTTGCTTGCTTACGCACATCCTTGAAAAGGGTGCATCACGGCTTGTTATGCTTTGCTTGATGGACTGACTTTTCCAACAAAATCAATAATTTTTCTTAAGCGTGTCTTGTGAAGGGTAGGAAATGGTGCCGCTTACTCTTGCCCATTGATAGTCTGCCTTCTATCCTTTCCAAAAAGAGATAATCATCCGCGCTCAATTATAAAAACAGGATGATGGGAGGAACAGGAATGGCACATTTTGCGAATCGCGAAGACGCTTTGAAAATTGAGAGGGAAATGAGCTGGGATGATCGTGCGGTTCCCCAGACCATGTATCAGTTTTTAAGCAATGTGGCGCAAAATCATGGCTCTCGTCCGGCATTTTCCTATCAGATGTTTTCAGGCCCAAATGATCCGGCAGAGACGCTGACCTGGTCGCAATTTTATGGTCAGGCTTTGCAGGCAGCCAATCTGTTTCGCTCCCTTGGGGTGGGGGAAGAGGATGTGGTTGCCTATATTCTTCCCAATTGTAACGAGACGGCGGTAACACTGGTCGGCGGTATGATTGCGGGCATTGCCAATCCGATCAATCCGCTTTTGGAAGCTGAGCAAATCTCCGCCATTTTGCGCGAGACCAATGCCAAAATTGTGGTCACGCTCAGGGCCTTCCCCAAAACGGACGTTGCGCAAAAAGTGGCGGAAGCGGTCAAGCACGCGCCCAATGTGCGCACGGTGCTGGAAGTGGATTTGCTGCGCTATCTGACGGGTCTTAAAAAGCTGATTGTTCCTTTGATCCGCCCAAAAAATCCGCAAAGTAAGCATAATTATGTCGATATGCTCGATTTTAACGCCGCCTTGCAGGCCCAGCCCGCAGATAGACTGACTTTTGAGGATAGTAAGGGCGATCGGGTGGCCGCCTACTTCCATACGGGCGGAACCACCGGCATGCCCAAGGTGGCGCAGCATAAATATTCCGGCATGGTTTATAATGGTTGGGTCGGACATACTTTGCTCTTTACCGAGCAGGATAACATCATGTGCCCCCTGCCGCTCTTCCATGTTTTTGCCTGCCATGTGATTGTGATGTCTATGATAGCATCCGGCGCCCATGGTATTTTCCCAACGCCAGCGGGTTATCGCGGTGACGGGGTTTTTGACAATTTCTGGAAATTGATTGAGCGCTGGAAAGTCAGTTTCATCATTACGGTGCCAACGGCTTTGTCCGCTTTGATGCAGCGGCCCGTTGATGCGGATGTCTCTTCGGTACAGACTGCTTTTTCCGGCTCGGCGCCGCTACCGGTTGAACTTTATCGCCGGTTTGAGGATGCAACCGGCGTGGAGATTATTGAAGGCTATGGCCTGACGGAAGCTACCTGCCTTGTGTCCTGCAATCCGCTGGATGGTGAGAAGCGGATTGGCTCTGTGGGAATTCCTTTCCCCTATACGACGGTTAAAATTCTCAATCATACGCCTGATGGACCAGTGGAATGCGCAACTGATGAAGTGGGCGAGATCTGCATCGATAATCCGGGGGTCTTTGTTGGCTCTACCTATACCGAGAGTGACAAAAATCATGATCTTTTCCATCATGACCGGTATTTGCGCACGGGTGATTTGGGGCGGATTGATGCCGAGGGCTATATCTGGATTACCGGACGGGCCAAGGATCTGATCATTCGGGGCGGCCATAATATTGATCCGGCGGAAATTGAAGAGGCTTTGGCGGGCCATGAGGCTGTGGCCTTTGTGGGGGCCATTGGCCAGCCGGACAAGCATTCAGGTGAACTCCCGTGCGCTTATGTGGAGCTTGTTGCCGGGGCCAGCGTGGACGAGGAAGAGCTGCGAGCCTATTGCAAGCGCCATATTCATGAGCGGGCGGCCATTCCCAAATATGTTGAAATTTTGCCAGAGCTGCCAAAAACAGCGGTTGGCAAGGTGTTCAAGCCCGATTTGCGCAAGCTGGCAATTACGCGGATTTATAATGCCGAGCTTGAAGAAAGCGGCCAATCTGCACGGGTGAGTGAAGTGATTGAAGATAAAAAGCGTGGTTTGGTTGCGATCCTTGATAAATCGGGCGATGTGGATGAAGAGGCGATTGAACAACTGCTTGGGCAGTTTGTCCGGCCTTGGGAATGGTCCGAGTAAAGAGTCCAATTCCAGCGCGAATTGATAGAGGCTGGCAGATGTTTTTCTGCCAGCTTTTTTGTTGCCCGACAGGACGGGAAACAGTTGGGGACTACGGGATCTTAAAAGATGAGTTTTATTCTCTAGATAAAATGATTATAAGTTGCTGATTCAGTTCAACTTTTAGCGGTTTTCTCTTTTATGCGATTGGAAGATTAAATTAGAATCATTATAAATAATTGGTTTTATTGGTAAATTTGTTGACATTGCAAATCACTCTCAGTATTTAACTTGAGAGTGATATTCATAAACCCTTTGAGCGTGGGGCCTTGAACCCCGATGATTGGAGGCAAAAATGGCTGATTTTTACGGTGCATTTCGCGAAATGGTTGGGCTTTGTTTTTATGAACCAACGTTCTTTGAGTCCCCCAAAGGCGTGACACTGGAGGATGATAATCCTCCTCTGCCTGCTTGTGCACGATCCCAGACCAACAGTGATCTGGATTGAGAAACACGCTTGCCCGGAGCTGATAGAGCGAGCCGGATGCAAGCCTGCATTTGACTGATTTCCAAAAGGAACCAATGATGAAAAAAGCTCTGGGTCTGGCCACTTTTGTGCCAGCTTTGATGATGACAGCCTCTGCTATCGCAATGGATGCAAAAGCTGTTTTGACAAATTATGCTGATATTGCTGAAGCTGGTTATGAGGATTCTGTGATCACAGCAAAGGCTCTGGATAAGGCCCTTGAAGCTCTGGTTGCAAGCCCAACGGAAGAAAACCTGACCAAAGCCAAAGCAGCTTGGCTTGCGGCTCGCGTTCCTTACCAGCAGACAGAAGTTTACCGTTTCGGCAACCCGATCGTTGATGATTTTGAAGGCAAAGTGAATGCCTGGCCTTTGGATGAAGGCATGATCGATTACACCGACAAAAATTATTATGGCACCGAATCAGACGAAAATGCGCTGTTCACTGCCAATGTGATTGCCAACAAAGAAATCACCATCAATGGTGAGAAGATTGATGCGGCGAAAATCACGGCTGAGCTGCTGGCTGAAAAACTGCACGAAGCTGCCGAAAACGAAGCCAATGTTGCAACCGGCTATCACGCTATTGAGTTCTTGCTCTGGGGTCAGGATGTAAACGGTACTGGCAAAGGTGCGGGTACTCGCCCTGCGTCCGACTTTGACACCAAGAATTGCACCGGCGGCAATTGTGATCGCCGTGCCGACTATCTTCTGGCAGCATCCAAGCTGATGATCTCTGATCTGGAAGGCATCACCAAAGCTTGGGGCAAAGGCGGTGAAGCGCGCACGGATCTGATGGCGCAGAGCGATAAAGATGGTCTGACCCGTATTCTGACCGGCATGGGCTCCCTTTCTTATGGTGAGCTGGCTGGTGAGCGCATGAAGCTTGGCCTACTGCTTAACGATCCTGAAGAAGAGCATGATTGCTTCTCTGACAACACGCATAATTCTCACTATTATGACGTGAAGGGCATCATCAATGTCTATAACGGCTCTTACAAGCGCGTTGATGGTTCTATGGTCAAAGGGGCAAGTCTGAAAGATCTGGTTTCAGCCGCTGATGCCGGTCTTGCCAAGGAAATGTCTGGCAAGCTGATGGCGTCTGACAAAGCATTTTCTGCCATGGTAGAGCGTGCCGAGACAGTGGAAGCCTATGATCAGATGATCGGTGAAGGCAACGAGGAAGGCAATAAGGTCGTTCAGGCAGCGATTGATAGCCTTGTTGATCAGACCAAATCTATCGAGCGCGTGATCGCCAAGCTTGATCTGGGCAAAATCGAGCTGGAAGGCTCTGACAGCTTGGATAATCCAAAAGCTGTTTTTGAATAAGAGTTAGAAGATGGGCTGGATATCCAGCCCATCTTTTTTGATCCATTGATCATTGAAACTATGTGCTTTGTATAGTTTCGGATCGGGGTGATGAATGGAGTTGTTGTTTCTTGCAGGTTGGTTTGTCGGGATGGGCCGATAATTTCAGCCGGTGCAAGCCAGTAATTCAGGACCGAGTCATGGCACCTTACCTGTGTCTCCTCAAGCGGGTTTCGCGCTTGATGGCTGGCAGTGCAGTGGCATTGCTGTTTGTTGCTCCAAGCTTTTCACAAAATGCTACCGGCACCGATCAGGCTTTAACGCGTGATGATCTGACCAAGGCGGATCTTGCCAAGGTTGAAGCCATTTTGGCTGCTCCTTCTTCTTTTGAGACTATTGAGCGCTTTGAAGAATTAAGTGCGGGCAAAGCCACAGGAAGAGCGGAGCCTGCAGCCAAAGCCTATTCCCATCCTAATCTTCCCATGAGCCGGGAAGACAGGCAGAAGTTCCAGCTTGGATTTTCCATCTTTAAAAAGCTCTGGGTGTCGTCACCGGCCTCTACCAAGGCGTCGGATGGCTTGGGGCCGCTTTATAATGCTCGCTCCTGTTTGCGCTGCCATCCGGCCAATGGTCGGGGCCATGGGCTTGAACCGGGGAATCCTGATACCCGCACCTTTTTGATGCGTTTGTCCGTGCCTGCGGTAAGCGACGAGGAAAAAGCTCTGCTTTCAAGCAAAGAGGTCAATGCACTTTCAGAGCCGACCTATGGAGGGCAGCTGCAGGATAGGGCTTTGCCCGGCTTGCCTGCTGAAGCGCAAATCGCTGTTTCCTATGAAACTAGAGACGTGACCTTGGCAGGAGGTGAGGTGATTGCGCTTCGCAAACCTAGTTTCTCTCTCAAAGATTATGGATATGGTCAGCCGCGCAAGGATATGCAAACATCGCCGCGCATTGCGACAGCTATGGTCGGGCTTGGCCTTCTTGATGCCATCCATCCTGCAGACATTGCTGCCAATGCCGATCCGGATGATGAGGATGGCGATGGTATTTCAGGCAAAATCAATTGGGTGAAAGACAAACGATCAGGCGAGATCGTGCCGGGCCGCTTTGGCTGGAAGGCAACCGAGCCCAATGTCTATCAGCAATCGTCCCATGCAGCGGTTGGGGATTTGGGTCTCTCTGTTCCTATTCTTCCCTCTCATGTTGGTGATTGCACCAAGGTGCAAGAGATCTGTAATCGCTTTCCCCATGGCGGTCAGGAAAATCTGGGCGGGCTGGAAATTCCGCAGGTGCCACTGGATCTTATGGTCTTTTACACCGCCAATCTGGCAGTGCCCGAGCGGCGCAATGCGCAAGATCCAACAGTTCTTGCGGGGAAAAAGGTCTTTTATGAAGCAGGCTGTGTTTCCTGTCACCGGGCCAAATATGTCACCCGCCGGGATGCCGAGGCCAAACAGCATCAGTTTCAGCTGATCTGGCCCTATAGCGATCTGCTCCTTCATGATATGGGGGAGGATCTGGCTGATCATCGCCCCATTGCTGATGCCAGCGGATCAGAATGGCGCACGGCCCCTTTATGGGGGATTGGACTTGCCAAAGCGGTTGATCCGGAGGCAACTTTTCTGCATGACGGGCGGGCACGCACATTGCTGGAAGCGGTGTTGTGGCATGGCGGCGAGGCCCAAGCGGCGCGCGACAAGATTGTCTCTTTACCCAAAGAGCAACGTGATGCATTGATAGCTTTTTTGAACTCACTTTAGTGGTTCAAACCGGCTTGTTATAGAAAGTCTTGATGATGGCATATTGGAAATCCTTCGCTCTTGCGCTCAGCATGGTTGTTGGCAATCAGGGTGTGGCTTTTGCTGCCCCGGCGGCTGAGGATTATCAAAGAGTTGCCGGTAAGGCCTATGCAAATTACATCCTGCCATCCTTTGAGGGGCTGGAAGGTGTCGCCCGACAGGTGGAAGCGCGGATCGGGGATTTTTGCGCCAAACCATCACAGGCAGAGCATGAGAGTGTGCGCAAGGATTTTGGCCGCTTGATTTACCGCTGGGGTTCGGTGGAATTTTTGCGATTTGGGCCTATGCAATCCAACAACCGTTTTGAGCGCCTGCTTTTTTGGCCGGACCGTAAAGGAACTGCTTTAAAGAAAGTTCGACGGGCGATTGTGAACCAAGATCCGGTGCGGCTTGATGCGGAAAAGCTTGCCAAGGGGTCGGTGGCTTATCAGGGGCTAAATGCGCTTGAATATGTGCTTTTTGGCTCAGGCTTTGAGGATTTGTGGGTAAAAGCTGATGGCATTGGCGGGTATCGCTGCCAATTGGCCAAGGCAATTGCTGGCAATATTGTTGCGACCAGTGCTGATCTGGTTCAGGCTTGGTCCATGGAGGGGTTTGGCGAGATCTTTACCCAGCCGGGCAAGGATAATCCTCTTTATCGCGAAAGCAAGGAAGTGGTTGCCGAGCTGGTGAAGGCGCTCGGCACAAATGGCCAATATTTTACCGATGTAAAGTTGCTACCAGTTGTGGGGAAAAGCGCTAAAAAAGCGCGACCAAAGAAGGCAATGTTCCGTCGCTCGGGTGCCAGCATTATTTCCATGACCTCCAGCCTTGATCATGCAAAGAGGCTGATCAAGGAAGCCGACTTTGCCTCGCTTTTGGATGAAGAGGCCTGGTGGATCTTCAATAGTACCGATTTTGAGCTCAAAAATGCTCATAAGGCACTGGATGCGATTGAAAAAATCGGCATGTCCAAGGCTGTTCGTGATGAAGACGGGCGCAAGCAGTTTCAGTATCTTGAAACCACAGTGCGGGGATTTGGCGATTTGATGATTGCTGATTATGCTGCAGCGTCCGGTCTTGTGATTGGTTTTAACTCCCTTGATGGTGACTGATATGGCGGGCGTTGAGCTTGATCGGCGGCAAATTCTGGTGGCGGGTGGCGCGGCCTTTCTGGCCGGATTGTTGCCCCATCAGGGTGAGGCTTTGGCGCAGGCAAAAGCCTTTTTTGCAAGTGCTGTTCGTCTGCCTGATGGCGGTTTTGCGGTTCAGCTTTTAAGTGAGCGGGGGGACGCACTTGCCACTTACGATCTTGAAGATCGAGGCCATGATGTTGCTCTCTCGCCTGATGGGGAGCTTTGTGTTGCCTTTGCGCGGCGTCCGGGGCGCTTCATGCTGGTTTTCAGACGTGATGGCAAAGGGGAGCCGCAGCTCCTTTGGGCGCCCAAGGACAGGCATTTTTTCGGCCATGGGGTTTTCTCAAGCGATGGTCGCCTTCTTTATGCGACAGAAAATGCCTTTACCGATGAGGATGAAGAAACGCACGGCGTGATTGGCATTTATGATGTGCAAAATGGATTTCGCCGCATCGGGGAGCATCTCTCGCACGGTATTGGTCCCCACGAAATTTTGCTGATGCCGGATGGGGCCACTTTGGTTGTTGCCAATGGGGGCATCATGACCCATCCCGATTATCGCCGGGTAAAGCTTAATCTTGATGATATGAAGCCAAATCTTGCCTTTGTAGATGCCCAAAGCGGGGATTTGCTTGAAAAGGCTGAACTGGCGCCAGATCTACACCAGCTTTCAATTCGCCATATGAGTATTGATGCGCAAAGACGGGTCTGGTTTGGTTGTCAGCATCAAGGGGCGGTTACTGAGGAGGTGCCACTTGTGGGCTCCTATCAGCGGGGTGGTAAGGTGCGTTTTTCCATCATTCCGGACAGTCTTGCCTCTTCCTTGCGTAATTATGTGGGATCGGTGATGTGCAATAGCGAAGGGTCTCTTGTTGCGACTTCCTGCCCTCGCGCGGGCAAGATCCTCTATTGGGAAGCAAAGAGCGGGTCGTTTGTGGGGGATAGCTCTGTACGCGACGGGTGCGGTGTTGCCGCTTGGGGCCAAGGTTTTGCCATAAGCAACGGGGCCGGGGCTGTGGGGCGCGTGGCTTTGCCCGGTGAAGCGGAATATGAGCAAATGTCCCACCAGCCCGGTCTTTCCTTTGACAATCACATGATTGCCTTTTGATTGAGTTTTGGGATTCTCGTCCTTTCTCACCTTTTTTGGGCCTTTCTCCTTCTTTCTGGGCCTTTCAAAGCCTTTCTGGCGTTAAGTTGTTCCTTTATCGGCTCTTTATTCTGCCTGTGCTTGAAATAGCCTTCTTTCTATCTTTATCTTAAAGGGGAGGGCGCGTAACTTTGGGTTATGCGTCAGCGATGCACGCGCAATTTGTGCTGACTTTAAGATGAGGAATTTCAATGTTCGACAGTTTGGTGGAGCTTTTTAAAGGATTGGCTGGGGCTTCAGAGGAAACACGTTTGTTTCCTGATGGAGACTACCGAGTGGCCGCTGCTGCCTTGCTGGTTCATCTGGTTTCTGTCGATGGTGTGATTGAAAAGTCCGAACAGGATGTTTTGCGCAAAACCCTCAAAGCCCGCTTTGATCTTTCCGATGAGGAAACTGCAGACCTTATTCGAATTGCAGGTGAGCGGGACAATGAGGCGGTGGATCTTTATAATTTTACGTCCGTTCTCAAGCGTGAGTTGGATGAAGACGGGCGTGCTCAGATCATTGAAATGATGTGGGAATTGGTGCTGGCGGACGGGCATATCCACGAATTTGAAGACAATCTGGTCTGGCGCGTGTCCGAGCTTTTAGGGGTGTCGCGAAGAGATCGCATTCGGTTGCGCCAATCTGTTCAGGCGCAAAAGGACACCCACTGATCTATGTCTATTCATCAGCCGAAAATTCTTATCATTCTCCATCAGAAACAGTCCATTCCGGGCCGCGTTGGCTGGATGCTGCAACGTCGGGGCTTTTATCTCGATATCCGCCGCCCGCGTTTCGGGGATCCGCTGCCTTTGCATATGGATGATCATGTCGGGGCGGTGATTTTTGGCGGCCCGATGAGTGCCAATGATCCGGATGCTTTTGTGAAGCGCGAAATTGACTGGGTGCATGTGCCGCTTGATGAAGAAAAGCCTTTTCTGGGCATTTGTCTTGGTGGGCAGATGCTGGCCAAGCAATTGGGCGGCACTGTAACCGGCCGTCAGGACGGGCAGGTGGAAATTGGCTATTATCCCATTGCGCCAACCGATGAAGGCAAACAGATGATGGACTGGCCTGAGAGGGTCTATCAATGGCATGGGGAAGGCTTTTCTGTGCCAAAGGGTGCGTGCCTGCTGGCGGGTGGTGATTTGTTTGCCAATCAGGCCTTTCGCTATGGCAAGGCGGCTTATGGCATTCAATTCCATCCTGAAGTGACGCTTGCCATGATGCATCGCTGGACGGTAAAAGCCTCAGCGCGCCTTAAACTACCCGGTGCCAAGCATCGCAAAGATCATTTTCACAGTCGCCCCATTTTTGATCCGGCTGTGGAGCGCTGGTTGAATGCGTTTCTCGATCTATGGATTGGCAAGGGCGAGGATTATTCGGGTCGTTAAGGCCCTACTATTTGACACTGCTATTTGGCATATCATGCAAATTGCAAAACAGATCGTGCATTTTGCATGAGGCAAGATGCTAAGAAAGCTTTAGCAAAGTCTATATAGGCGATTGCTTTCCAAATTTCGTCAATATCTTGTGTTGGGTTTGTTCCTGTCAAACTGGCACGGCGATTGCAATCCTTTTGCCAACTGGCATTTGTATTGCGTAGCCAGTTTTGTGATTTGGATGGTTCCGGTATCGAATTTATAATGCGTATCCTATCGGAACCACCCAATGCCTCCCTTATGATCCATGCCTAAATCTGCTCCGCAATGCCTTCTAAAGGGGCTTGGAGAAAAGTCGGGTCACTTTCTACCCTCTCGGCTCTTGCAGGAATGGATTATGCTCGCTACATGAAGGATGTAAAGGATAGTGCCTTGCCTTGTTGCAGGTCTGTCCATTTCTTTCGTGACCGGTCCAGTTGAGGAAACCATGACAGCACTTATCAATCTGTTCGATCTCGTCTTGGGGCTTTACACCTATGTTGTAATTGCCAGCGCAGTTTTCTCCTGGCTTTTTGCTTTTAATATTGTCAATCCGCGCAATCAGATTGTCGCTTCTATTTATGAAATGTGCTGGAAACTGACTGAACCGATCCTGTCACGTATTCGCGCCTTTTTGCCATCAATGGGCGGTATGGATCTTTCACCGATTGTGCTGCTTTTGGGCATCTTCTTTGTGCGCAACTTGCTGCGTACGGGCATCTATTAAGCCCAGCCATTAAAGACAAGAGCAATGCAAGGGGCCTTTGGGGCCCCTTTTTCGTAGCCCTTTTTTGTGGCTCTCTTTAGGGCTCATAAAAAAAGCGCAGCTTGGGTGAGCTGCGCTTTCAATATCTGATTTCTTACCCTTACAGCAATGATCATGGATCATCTCGCCGGGATGAGAAAAGAGATTTACTTCTTCATATTGTCGATAGAAGTCTGGATCATTTCTTTGGCTTTTTCAGGGCCTGCCCAGTCTTCGATTTTTACCCATTTGCCAGGCTCAAGATCTTTGTAATGCTCAAAGAAATGCTTGATCTGTTCGATCAGGTTCTTTGGCAGATCTTCGTAGGTTTTGATGTGGTCATAATGGCTGGTCAGCTTGGAGTGAGGTACGGCAACCACTTTCTCGTCTTTGCCGCCATCATCTTCCATGATCAAAACGCCGATCGGGCGGGCGCGCATCACAACACCGGGGCTTAGCTGGGCGTCGCCAACAACCAGAACGTCGATCGGGTCGCCATCGTCGGCAAGGGTGTTTGGAACAAAACCATAATCGCAAGGATAGGCCATCGGGGTGAAGAGGAAACGATCCACGAAGACAGCGCCGGAGTCTTTTTCAACTTCGTATTTGACGGAGGAGCCTTTTGGCACTTCGATCACCACATAGATATCTTCAGGTGCGTCTTTGCCAGCTGGGATTTCGCTAATATTCATGAATGTCTCTCCATTCGGACATGGTTCGAAAGAAAAAGTCTTTGATAGCGGTTTAGGGGGTTGGAGGGGCCTTGGCAAGACAAACCTTAGGTCTAGTGGGGGGATTGTTCAGAGCTTTCGTCACCCTTTTGCATCCCGCTTCTCCTTCTTTTCCTCAATGGGGCATTGTCTGCTATTCTAGAGCAATTGGGAGATTGAATTAGAGGGTTGTGATTATGATGAAATATTATTGTGCCCGGTTTGCTCGATTGTTGATTTTGGCACTAGTTTTAAGTGCTATTGCCGGGGGATTTGCCGCAAAGGCGCAAGAGCATGCCTATACCAAACTGGATGAAGCCTCTTGTCTTACACTTATTTTGAATGAGGAAGAGGCCTATTCGCAGCAAGTTTGTAAGGGCTATGACGGTATTGCCCTTTTTATCAGCGAGGGGGATATCAGAATTAGTGTTTCCTATCGCAGCCAGAAATCAAAAGACGGCTTCTTTTCTTTTACCGCCTTTAACACCATCGGCAATGTGATGGAATGGCGGCTTAAAGAGAGCGATGGCCTGAAGGTGCCCTATGCCACCATTTTGCGCTGGCATGTGCAGATCAATGTTGATCGTCATGACCAGATTTTGGTGATTACCAAACTTGAGGAAGACAAAGCCTGCGTCGCGGCTTTTGTGGATGCGTCGGCCAATGCCGGTGCCAATGAGATGGCGCGGGATATTGCCGATCATCAGCTTGAAGCCTTTCGCTGCGGACAGGATGCGCCGCAATGGTATGGAAAAAGCGGGCCAGCCAAGGGCTTAACCCGCTTTTATTAAGGTCAGGGCCAGAGAAGGTTTGCGCCCCTATCGGTTTTTACGAGACAGGCTGCACAACGGGGACAATTGTGCAGCCTAGAGAGCTCTGGAAAAGAACTCTTCTGCGGGGAGATCTATCGGGTGATATCCGTGTCTGGATTGGCCGAAATTTTGTGAATGGCAAGATCGGCCCCCATGCGTTCATCGTCGGAAGAGAGGCGAATGCCAACTGTTGCCTTGAGGATTGCATAGACGATATAGCCACCGACAAAAGCGTAAACGGCACCCATCAGGCTTCCTGCCAGCTGGGCTGCAAAGGTTACGCCGCCCATGCCGCCAAGGGCCTTGGTGCCAAAGATGCCTGCAGCAATTCCGCCCCACAGGCCGCAAAGGCCGTGGAGGGGCCAAACGCCGAGCACATCGTCGATTTTGAGTTTGTTCTGGCACAGATTGAAGGCATAGATGAAGATGGCACCAGCCACGCCGCCAACAAAGAGTGATCCGATTGGGTGCATGATGTCGGATCCGGCACAGACGGCGACAAGGCCAGCCAGTGCGCCGTTATGGATAAAGCCCGGATCGTTGCGGCCAATCACAAGGGTGGAGAGAATGCCACCGACCATGGCCATCAGGGAATTGAGGGCCACAAGACCGGAGATGTTCTCAAGAGACTGTGCGGTCATGACATTAAAGCCGAACCAGCCCACGCACAGAAGCCAGGAACCAAGAGCAAGCCACGGCACGGAAGATGGGGGAATGCCGATTGGGCGACCATCTTTGGTATAGCGACCGATACGGGTTCCCAGCAGCATAACAGCAGCAAGGGCGATCCAGCCGCCAACGGCATGCACGACGATGGAGCCGGCAAAGTCATGGAATGGCGCGCCAAAAGTGGCAGCAAACCAGTCTTGCAGGCCATAATTGCCGCCCCACATCAGGCCTTCAAAAAAGGGATAGAGAAGGCCGACAAGAGCTACAGTTGCAAAGCATTGAGGGGCAAATTTCATGCGCTCGGCAATGCCGCCGGAAATGATGGCAGGAATGGCAGCAGCGAATGTGGTGAGGAAGAAGAATTTCACCAAGGTCAGGCCTTTGGCTTCAAACAGGCCGCCGGTGCCGCCTGATAGCTCGCTGGCACTGACGAAGAAAGAGGTGCCATAAGCGATGGCAAAGCCGAAGAAGAAATAGACGACGGTAGAAATGGCAAAATCGACCAGAATCTTGACCAGAGCATTGACCTGGTTTTTATGGCGGACGGTGCCAACTTCCAAAAAGGCAAATCCCGAATGCATCGCAAAGACGAGAATTGCGCCCAGCAGAACGAAAAAGACATCTGCTCCTGTTACGTGGCTTTCCATTTGTTACTCACTCCCCAAGGCAAAATTGCCTAATAATCATGCAAAGATGTTTTTCAGGGAGGGTTTCTTTCAAGATCTGTGCCAATTTTAGGCAAATCTGAAAAATTGCTATTTTTCAATATGTTGGGAAATTTTTGTAAAATCGACTGCTGTTAAGCTTTCTTGATTGCGTAATTTTTATGCGATTTTATTGAAAGAGCGCTTGAAATTGATGCAATTGCGTTTTTTTGCCTAAAAAATATTCATTTTTAGGCTTGTGAAAGAAGCCAGACGGTTTTTGGCTGAAAATCCGTCTGGCTTCCCCCCTCTCGGTCTGGTGGGCATTGCCATAAAGGGGGGTGATTGGCCCCTTTATGGCTTTTTATTACAGTCTAGCGCTGCCTTGCCCAAACTCGGGATAGGCTTCTACGCCAATCTCGACTTTATCCAGACCCAATGCTTCCTCGGATTCATCAACACGGATGCCGATTGTCAGTTTGAGGATATACCAGATCACACCACTTGCGATGAAGGTAAAGGCACCGATTGCGACAACACCAAGCAGCTGAACAGAGAAGCTGGCATCAGCATTGGTGAATGGTACGACCAGTGTGCCCCAGATACCTGCAATCAGGTGAACAGGGATCGCACCAACCACATCGTCAATTTTCAGTTTGTCGAGCAGTGGTACTACAAAGACAACAATCACACCGCCAATGGCACCGATGAATGCTGCTTCAAACAGGTTAGGGGTCAATGGTTCTGCAGTGATGGAGACAAGGCCGGCAAGCGCGCCATTGAGCACCATGGTGATATCAATTTTTTTGTACAGAATCTGCAGAAGGACGAGCACTGCGACCACGCCAGCGGCGGCTGCAATATTGGTGTTGGCAAAGATGCGGGAGATAGAAGACGCATCTTCGATGGTGCCCATAGCGAGCTGGGATGCACCGTTAAAGCCGAACCAACCAAGCCACAGAATGAATGTACCCAAAGTTGCGAGCGGAATGGAAGAGCCTGGAAGAGGAATAACGCGGCCTTCTGCTGTATATTTACCGGTACGAGCACCAAGGATAAGTGCACCAGCCAGAGCTGCCCAGCCACCTACGGAGTGAACAAGGGTGGAGCCGGCAAAATCGGAGAAGCCTTTAGCGTCGAGCCAGCCTGTGCCCCACTCCCAAGACCCGGTGATTGGGTAGAGAATGCCGGTGAGGATCATTGTGAAGATCACAAATGGCCAGAATTTGATACGCTCGGCAAGAGTGCCAGAGACGATCGAAGCGGTGGTGGCGCAAAAGACCATCTGGAAGAACCAGTCAGAGGCCGCAGAATAATCACCTGCATCGCTGCCGGGATCAGGGATTGCTTTGGGGAAAGGAGAGCCCATAAAGCCGCCATCAACGCCTTCATACATCAGGTTATAGCCAACCAGCCAGAACATGATGCCTGCAACAGAGAAGAGAGTGATGTTTTTTAGGCATTGCATGGAGACGTTTTTGGTGCGCACAAGGCCAGCTTCGAGCATGGCAAAGCCTGCGGCCATCCACATCACCAGGAAGCCACCGATCAGAAACAGAAGGGTGTTGAGGATATAGGAAATGTCGGCTGTTTTGGCAAAAGCTGACAGATCAGCAGAGGCAGCGGTTTCCTGAGCGCCTGCCGGAGCAGCAAGGCATAGCGCCATTGCTGTAAGGGATGGAAGGATAAGTTTCTTCATTTTACTGTCCTTGGCACCGGATTTTGCGGTGCCTTTACTAAAAGAGAGAGGGGTTAAAGGGCTTCAGCGTCTGTTTCGCCGGTGCGAATGCGCATGACATGGCCCAGATCGAAGACGAAAATTTTTCCATCGCCAATTTGTCCGGTGCAGGCGGCTTCGCGCACTGCGGCAACGACACTGTCTGCTTTGGCGGAAGGGACGGCAATTTCCAGCTTGAGCTTGGGGAGGAAACTGACGGAATATTCTGTGCCGCGATAAATTTCGGTATGGCCGCGTTGGCGTCCAAATCCTTTAACTTCAGTCACTGTGATGCCTTCCACCCCTTCATTTGCGAGGGCTTCACGAATGGCATCAAGCTTGAAGGGCTTGATGATGGCGGTGATGAATTTCATGGCATTACTTCCTGTTTGTTGTCTGTGCGACAAGAGAGGGACCGTTCACTAATCGCCAGTGATTGGGTGGCGGATTAGCAGTGGTGAACTGTCCTTCTTCCTTTCAAGGAGCGTGCCAGTTTTGAAAAAAAATTATAACTTATTGAAAATATGTATCAATTTTAGATTTTGGGGGATTTTCTGATACTTTTTGAGGCAAAAGAAATGGGCGACGCTTTGTTGAAAAATTGTGCAGTGCGAAAAATATGCGCAAAATTTATGCATAAAAAATCCCGCTACTCTTAAGGTAGCGGGATAAAAAATTACCCATTTCTATGGTTGAGAAAAATATAACTGCTGATGGGCTGTTTGATGAAAGATCTAGTCTTTCTTGTCAATAATACGGATCAAGCCTTCCTGAACGGCGGAGGCAACCAAGCGACCATCTCTTGTATAAAGAGAGCCACGATTGAAGCCGCGCGCGCCAGAGGCGGATGGACTGTCCTGACTATAGAGGAGCCATTCATCGGCGCGGAAATCGTCATGGAACCACATGGCGTGATCAAGGCTGGCCGGAGCGACATCTTTGTTAAAGACCGAGCGGCCATGAGCGAAGAGACAGGTATCGAGCAGGGTCATGTCTGACAGATAGGCAAGGGCACAGCGATGAATGGCCGGATCGTCCGGTAATTTTCCGGTGACCCGCACCCAGACATGTTGAACGGGGTCGAACTTTTTGCTGCTGGTATAATGTTCCAGATTAACCGGTCGCAGCTCGATGGGGCGCTCTTTGCGGAAATAGGCTTTTATATTATCGGGAGCTGTGGCCATGAAAGCCTCGACCAGTTCTCGCTCGTCTGGCAGATCTTCTGGCATTGGTACTTTTGGCATTTCCATCTGGTGGGAAAGGCCCGGCTCCTTTTTATGATAGGAAGCCGCCATGGTGAAAATGGCTTTGCCATGCTGAATGGCCACGACGCGGCGTGTTACAAAGGAGCGGCCATCGCGGATGCGGTCAACTTCATAGATGATGGGCACGGATGGATCACCGGGCCGCATGAAATAGCCATGCAGGGAATGGGCTTCACGATCTGCTTCTACCGTGCGGGAGGCGGCGACGAGCGCCTGGCCGATCACTTGGCCGCCAAAGACACGCTGCCAGCCATCCTGAGGGCTGCGGCCACGAAACAGGTTGTGCTCAAGGGGTTCCAGATCAAGAATTGTGAGAAGTTTATCTACAGCCGAAGACATAATGGATGTGCTGTCCTTAAAGGTGCGTTACAAGTCTGGTTAGAGACCTGATTGGTCTATCAGGGTCTTGCTTTTAGCAAGTATGAAGGCAACGATACAGTTTACTTGCGCAGATTGGTTATGACATTGCCTTAAATGTGCATGACATTTACGCAAAGGTAAAGGAAATTTCTGGTGAGCAATTCCAATAGCAAACCCGCTACACAAGATGGCAGTCATAAGGGTGATGACAAGTCAGCATCCCCCATTCAAGACCAGTATGACATAGTTATTGCTGGTGGGGGCTATGTAGGATTGTCGCTGGCTTTATCGGTGGCGCAGGCCAGTTCTTTGAAGGTGCTGGTGGTGGATCCCCAGCCGTCTGAGCGTCTGCGCAAGGATGAGCGGGCCTCGGCTATTGCCTCTGCTGCCACCAAAATGCTGGACCGGCTCGGCGTCTGGCAGTCAATTCGCCCTCATAGTGAGCCCATCCTTGAAATGGTGGTCACCGATAGTAAGGTATCGGACGTGGTGCGTCCGGTCTTTCTTACCTTTGAAGGTGAGACAGGGGAGGGCGAGCCCTTTGCTTATATGGTGCCCAACGGGGCCATGGTGGGCAGTCTGGCTGATGCAGCGCTTGAAGCCGGGGTTGATCTTGTCGAGCGGGACAGTGTTACGGACTTTGCGCTGGAAGGCAGCAAGGTCTCTGTTAGTCTTAAATCGGGTCAGACATGTGTGGCCAATTTGCTGGTGGCAGCGGATGGGGTGCGTTCCCATCTTCGCTCCCTTGCTGGCATTCCCACCTTGCGCATGGATTATGATCAGGTTGGTATCGTCACCACGGTTGAGCATGAGCGCCCCCATGAAGGGCGGGCGGTTGAGCATTTCCTGCCTGCAGGGCCCTTTGCCATTTTGCCGCTTACCGGCAATCGCTCTTCTCTTGTGTGGAATGAGCGCACGGATGATGCCAAACGCATGCTGGGGATGGACGATTTTACTTTCTCGCTGGAGCTTGAGCGCCGTTTTGGCAAACAGCTGGGAAAATTAAAGGAATTGGGGCCTCGCAAGGGCTTTCCTTTGGGGATGACGCTGGCCCGCCGCTATATCGATCCCCGCTTTGTCCTGGTGGGAGATGCAGCCCACGGCATCCACCCAATTGCCGGACAAGGGCTTAATCTTGGCTTTAAGGATGTTGCGGTTCTGGCCGAAGTGCTGGTGGATGCAGCGCGGCTTGGTCAGGATATCGGCGCGGTGGATGTGCTGGAGCGCTATCAGCGCTGGCGGCGCTTTGATGTGGTGCAAATGGGCATGACATGTGATTTGCTCAATCGCCTTTTCTCGAACAAAAGCGATATTTTGCGCCATATGCGGGATTTTGGCCTTGGCCTTGTGGACCGCTTGCCGGGGCTTAAAAGCTATTTCATTGAAGAGGCTGCGGGCAATCGCGGTGAAGTACCCAAATTGCTGCGCGGTGAAAAGCTGTAAAGCATTTGTATTCTATCCAATAAAAAAGGCAGGCCCGGTTTATCGCGGGGCCTGCCTTTTTCTTTGAAAAGATGGCGATCTTAATCGTCCAGCTGCCGCGCTTCTTCGGGCAGCATGATGGGCACACCCTGACGGATCGGGTAAGCCAATTTTGCCTTGCGGCTGATCAGCTCTTGCGCTTCTGCGTCATATTCAAGGGTGGTCTTGGTCAAAGGGCAGACCAGAATTTCAAGAAGCTTTGGGTCAATCAAGCCGGTTTTTTCAGTCTCTGCCATATCTGTATCCTTAGCCTGTCTTTTTCTTGGCTAGCCTTCGGGCCGAGCTTTTGGACTTTGATTTCGGCCTCTCCTGCAAATCGGCCCCACGCTAGTGGATCATTGCAAGATTGTCGAGGGGGCATCACTTTCATTTGCCAAATGAATTTCTGTGATAGCGATCAGTGTTTCGGCGCGCAGGGCAAGGCTTTCTGCTTCCAATAAGGCCTGCTTTTCGGCAATGCCGTAAGGGCTCATCATGGAGAGGGAATTGACAAGGATTTCGGTTGAGGATTTTTCAACGCTGTCCCAATCGGCTTCCATACCATTGGCGTCAAGAAACGAGCGGAAAACATCAAGCAAGGCTTTGCGCTCTACCGCATCTTCACCAAAGCCTTCAATCAGGTCTTCGGCAAAATCCTCACATTCCACTTCGCCAAGGCGATAAGGGGTGTCTGTCTCCAGCTCCTTGACCAGTTTGAAGCGGGAGATACCGGCAAGGGTGATTAAAACCCGCCCGTCTCCTGTCTCGCCATAGGCGGAAATGCGGCCAAGGCAGCCTATGGGATAAAGCTCGCTCTTTTGCCCTTCCTTTGTCTCGTCCGCCTCATCCTCCTCGCTTTGCTGCGGCTGGATGATGCCGATGATCCGGTCATTGCGCATGGCATGATCGATCATTGCCAGATAGCGGTCTTCAAAGATATTGAGCGGCATTTGGGTGCGCGGCAACAAAAGCGCTTCTTCCAGAGGGAAAAGCGGGATAATAGCCGGAATGTCGCGCGGGCTATCATAAAAAACATTGCCTGCCTGTGCCATAGCGGCCTCCTTTTGATGACGGGTCCAATTAAAATCCCCAGCCACTCTAATATGGGGGCTGGGGATGGTGCTGACTATGGTCGGGGCTTCACTTTTTGGTGTAGCTTTGCCGATCTGTCTTAGATGTAGGGCCTAGGAGAAGAGGATAGAAGAGAGCTGCCGGCGGCCATAGATGCTGGCAGGATCCATGACGCCCCAGCTTTCAAAGAATTGCAAAAGCTGCTTGCGGGCACCATCTTCGTTCCAGTCACGATCGCGCTTGATGATGGCGATGAGGTGATCGGTGGCTTCTTCCCGTTTATTCTTGCCGTTAAGGGCAATCGCCAGATCAAACTGGATCTGGTTGTCCCCGGGGTTCTCGGCCAGTTTGGCTTCCAGCTCGCCCACTTCGCCAAGATCGGCGCTCTGCTCGGCAAGCTCAAGGCTTGCTTTAAGGGCGGTGATGGCCTGTTCCTTCAAAGATTCTTGCGGCAGTGTGTCAAAGACGCCGCGTGCGCGCTCGATTTCGTCCAGTGCAAGAAAGGATTTGCACAGACCGGCAATTGCGGGCACGTGATCCGGCTGCTGTTGCAAGATGGCGCCAAAAATCTGCAGGGCTTGTGCTGCATCGCCTGCTTCCAGCAACTCGATTGCTTGTTCCGTTGCCTGATCAAGGGGATCGGCAGCAGGCTCGGAGCCATTTTTGTCGATAAAGGCCCTGATCTGGCTTTCTTGCTGAGCTCCCATAAAGCCATCTATCGGACGACCGTCCTTGAAGGCCAGAACCGCAGGTACGGACTGGATGCCCATTTGCCCCGGAATGGCGGGATGGTCATCAATATTGAGCTTGACCAGTTTGACCCGGCCTTTTGCGTCATTGACGGCCTTTTCAAGGATCGGCATGAGCTGTTTACACGGGCCACACCATGGCGCCCAGAAATCAACCAGAACCGTTGTATGTTTGGATGCTTCGACGACGTCGGCCACAAAGTCCTGTGTGGTGGTGTCCTTAATCAGCGGGCCGGTTTCTGCCGGTGCAGAGGCGGCTGGACTAAAGTTTGGGCTTGGAGCTGCAGCTGCGCCAGAAGTTGCAGGCTGCTGGGCTGCCGGTTTTGCTGTCGCCTGAGAGGAGGAAAAGCTGGCAGACATGCCACTGCCATATCCATATGGGTTGTTGCTCATATTTGTCTGACCTTTTTGTCTTGCCATAGCTTGTTGCGAAAGGCTGCAATATTTTTGCGTGCCTATCTTTGCTGCCCACGTCCTACCATTTGAGGTTTATATGGGGAAGGGGGCGGATTGGTTCAATCCTCTTTTTCCAGCTTTAGAATGGTTGGCTCATGCCCCGTTGCTGCAAAGAATTTGAGCAGATCATCTTTGGAAATTGCAGTGGTGGCGGTATTCTCCAACGGATGATAGTTGAGCAAGTCTTCCTGCATCATATTGGAATCAAGATAAAGACGGACTGATTGGGCATCCTTGTCATTGATCAGCGCAAAAGGGGTAACGGACCCCGGCTTAACTCCCAGATGCTCCCACAATAACTCGGCATTGCCAAAGCTGACGCGGCCGGTATCGGCTTTTTTATGAAAGCTTTTGAGATCGACATCCGTGTCATTGAGGCAAACTACCAGTGACAGGGTGCCCTTTTTGTCTTTCAAAAACAGGTTCTTGGTATGGCCGCCGGGAAGGGATTCTTTGATTTTATGGCTTTCGGCCACCGTAAAAACTGCTTCATGATCATGGGTTTTTGTGCTGACGCCGATGGCATCGAAAAAATCAAACAGATCTTGTCGGGTGGCTGGGGATGTTTGGGACATGGGCCGGGATTCCAGAGAGTGAAAAATTTCAAATGACCCTATGCAGCTTTTGGAGGGATCGCAAGCTTTTTGCTTTGTAGGCAAAAACTGTACGAATTTTGGGGTTCTGATTGGTTCAAAGTGTTTGAAAGGGAAAAGAAAAAGCCATGAGAGCTTTGGAACTTGGGAAAATTTGTGTGGTTTGAAAGAAAATTTTTGAAAATGTAATTTCTCTGTTGCAATTCGCGGGGAGGTCGTCCATATAAGCCTCCGTTGACAGCCGATGGAGCGCTGATCACAGCGACAGCTTGTTGCAACCGGTTTGAAGCCGGATCAAGTTTCGCGGGCGTAGCTCAGGGGTAGAGCATAACCTTG
>JAOAQZ010000020.1 GCA_025210795.1 Cohaesibacter sp.
CCCGGGGCCAGCCTCATAGTCGGGAATTAGCAACTCTTCCTGAGTTCCAAGTCCAAAATGCAGGGTAGGGTTGAGAATATCCTGACGGGCAGCGCTCACTTCGCCGGTGTCATAGTCATGAACAGCATTGGCAGATTTGTCTGCCTCAGCCTTCTGGATAGAATTGTGCGCCTGATGGGTCTCATGCGCACGATTGGCAGGGGTTGGCGCCGAAGGGGTGGATTTTTCGTCAGCCATGAAAGTCTTCCTTTGCACAGAAAGCGGGATACATGGCTTTGACGCTATATTAATAGGGCTTAACCCGATCTTTTTAAACGAGGTGAATTTGTCGTTAACATCCTATTTTTCAAACAAAAAAGGGCGCTGGAGGGAAGAAAATGTCAACGTGGTTAAGAAAGGATAAAGACCTTGAGGTCATAAGTAAGGGTGGTGGATTGGATATACAGGACAGCTTTTCTGCTTAAAATTTGCAGGAATGCATGTGCGGCAATGTCTCAAATGCGGATTTTGGTACCTGAGCGATTGTTGAGTGGTGATGCAAGAGCAGCTGCAAAATGATGTAAGGCAAGAGCAGGCTGGGTCCCGTCAGGGGGCATGGTCACGGCTGCGCATGATCTTCGAGCCGCCAGCTTCCATGCGGACCTTGTGGTTCTCGGACATGATCCGTGTCCCCAAAAAGATTATAGCGGCGTCTTTTGTCATCAATGTGCTGGGCCTCGGGATGCCCATTGTCATTTTGCAGATATATGATCGCATCATTCCCAATCTATCCTACGATACCTTGCTCTATATGATGGTCGGTCTCTGTGTCGTGATGGTCATTGATACCGTCCTGAAAGTGATTCGCTCTCATATTTCCGGCTGGTCCGCCTCTTATATTGATTATGTGTCATCCATTGAAGCCATCAAGCGTACGCTGCAAGCGACGCCTGACCGGGTGGAGAAAGACCCTGCCAGCACGCATATTGACCGGATGAATGCCCTGTCGGCAACAGCTAGAATGTTTGCCGGGCCTGCCCGCATGGGCCTGATTGATCTTCCTTTCATTTTCATCTTTCTGGGCGTCATGGCGGTGGTCAGCCCGCTTATTGCCGCTCTTGTGGTTGGGCTCTTTGCCCTGTTTGCCTGGCGTCTTTTGTCACGCACCCGCGAAATTCAGGCACTTCAGGAAGAGCGGCAGATTCTTGACCGGCGCAAATATGACTTTGCTATCGAGGTGCTAAGCGGCCTTGAAACGGTTAAGACCATGGCATGCGAGCCTCAAATGATCCGCCGCTATGAAAGGCTGCAGGAAACCATTGCGGTGGCCTTTCATCGTTCGGTGCGCCTTGATGGCATAACCCAGTCCATGAGTGCCGCCTTCGCATCGGTTACGATGGTGACAATTGTCTCGTCCGGCGCTTTTTTGGTCGTGCAAGGCAGTCAGTCCATCGGCTCGCTGGCTTGCTGCCTGTTGCTGGGCGGGCGTGCGGTGGAAGTTCTGGTTCGCTCGGTCCGGTCGTGGAGCGAGATGAGCAATTTTGATCTGGTCAAGCAGAATGTAGATCAGCTCTTCTCTATCAATGATGAAGCAGAAGAAGAGACCCGATATATAGCCCTTGAAAATGGGGCCATCGAGCTTGATCAGGTGACGATGACATCAAGGGGCAAAAGTGAGCAGACCTATCACATGTCACTGACCATTCCCCATGGGCGATCGGTCGGGCTTAAGGGCTGTGATGCCAATGATGATCATCATTTCTTAAAATTGCTGCGTGGCAAAGCCCTGCCGGAGGCAGGGGCAATCAAGATTGGTGGCATGGACTGCGCGGAGCTGATGGGAGCAGATCTGACCGAGTCTATCGCCTATGTGCCCAATAGTCCGGCTATCTTCCGCGGCACCATTTTGGAAAATCTCACTCTGTTTAATATCCGTGATGACTTACATGCTGCGCGGGAAGCAGCCCAGTTGATTGGGCTTGAAAGCGATATTCAGCAATTGCCTCATGGCTATGACATGATGGTCGGCTCTGGCGGCTATGAAAGCCTGCCGCCCGGTTTCCAGCAGCGCATCTGCATTGCGCGTGCCATTGCCAAAAGGCCCAAAATCCTTGTTCTGGAAGAAGCCAATGCCCTGCTTGATCAGCGGGCAGATACATTGTTGCGGCAAGGATTGGAGAGCCTCAAAGGGTCGATGACAATCATTTTCCTCTCCAACCGCCCGTCTTTCCTGTCTATGGCGGATGAGCTGCATACGCTAAAAAACGGCGGCCTGCAGGACTATGTCCCACCCAATCAGGCTCCGCAAAAAGTGCAGCAGAATGAGGTCCAGTTACAAGCCGGGCAAAGTCTGGGAGGGGTGGCATGAGCGATCAAAAAGACAGCCATCTGTCCCAAAAGGCCCAAGAGGCGCAGGAAAGCTCTAAAGCTTCTCAAAGCCCTGAAACACCTGAAGTTCAAGAAGGCCGGATCCGCCTGCAATTGGGGGGCGTGACCTTAAAGCCCGAGGTTGCCAAAGAGCCGTTGGAGCACGCGAAACTGCAAGAGACGTCTCAAACAAGTGGCCCACAAGACATCCCCGTTGACGCCTTGCAAGCCTTGGCCGCATCCGAGCAACGCAAATTGCTGGATGATCTGGCCCGCGCAGCAGCAGGGCTTGAGGCTGAGCCTGATTCAGATTTTACGAGCGCTCCAGACCATTCCGGCCGTCTGGATTTGTCCAGCCCGAAAGCGCGGGAAGAAGATTGGCAGGCCTATGCCGAAGATCTGGAAGCTGAAGAAGCATTGGTGACGGCGATTAGCGACAGTGAAATGCGCTACGGGGTCAAGGAACATTGGCCGGGTATTGATTATCAAAGCTCGGCAGGCCGGTGCCTGCAGATATTGCTTTCGGTTCTGGGCTGGGGTGGTGAGGGGCGCCATCTGGTTCAGGCTTTGCCGCATTTTGACAGTGTGTCCGATCTGCCCGGTTTGCGCGCGGTGCTGACACGGCTCAATCTGACCACCTGTTGCGAAAAGATGCAGTGCGCCACTCTGACAGCAGAGAAATTGCCCTGCCTGCATATTGCTGAAGATGGCACATTATCGGTTCTTCTCTCGATCGACCCGATCAGAGGGACGCTTACTCGGTTTAATGGTGGCACCGGAGAAGAAGAAGAATGGCCGATCCCTAAGGATCGACAAAACCTGTTGCATGTCAAACCGTTCGATCTGGAAGGTTATAATAAAAAGATCCAGTCATTTGGTTGGGTCACACAGGCAGCAGCAGCTTTTAAAAAACTGTTCTTCAATCTGTTCCTGATCAATTTCGGCATCAATTTTGCGGCGCTTGCGGTGCCCATCTTTATCATGTCGATTTATGGCTATGTCATCCCGTCCAAGGCGCTGGATAGCCTTGCCATGTTCATGGTCGGCATCGGCATGGTCATCGGGGCTGACTTTGCCTTGCGGATTTTGCGCTCCAAGGTCTTTGCCTATATCGGAGCCCGGTTCGACACGGCCCTGTCGGTCGAAGTGTTCCAGCGGCTGCTCTATATGCCCTTTCACATGGTGCAGAATGCACCCATGGGGGCGCAATTGGCGCGATTGCGGCAGTTCGAGAAATTGCGCGAGCTGTTTTTGGGCTCCCTTGGCACCGCCTTGCTCGATTTGCCTTTTGTAGGCCTCTTTATTATCGCCATTGCTATGATTGGGGGCTGGCTTGCCGCCATTCCGGCAGTTTTGGTTCTCTGTTATGGGGTGCTGGCCCTTGTGGCGCTTCCCATTGCCAAACGCCAGACGATGCAAACGGGCGAAGCAAAAACCAAAAAGCAGAATATCATGATGGAGCTGTTTTTGATGCAGCGTGATATTCGCAATGTTGGCGGCGAGCGCATCTGGCAGCAGCGCTTTGATGAAGCAGCAGCAGAATTTGCCGCGCTTGATTTCCGCTCTCAGCATTTCTCGCAAAAAGTCCAGATCATCTCGCAAGCCTTGTCCATGGCAACGGGCCTGCTGACTTTAGGGCTGGGCACGCTGGCGGTGATGTCCGGCTATGTCAATATCGGGGCGCTCATTGCTATCATGGCGCTGATCTGGCGGGTGCTCGCACCGCTGCAAAATGCGTTTCTCAGCCTGTCGCGGATTGGCCGGCTGGTTGAAGCCATCCGCATGATCAACAATCTGATGCGGATGCCGGTTGAGAGCAATCCCGGTGAGGTGCCCAATATCAGCCGGGTTTTTGAAGGGCAGATCTCCATCAAGAATGTCTCATTTCGTTATCCCAAAGCCTCCGAAGGGGCCATCAAGGGCATCAATCTGTCAATCCAGCCCGGCGAGCTTGTGGCCATTACCGGACCAAGTGGTGGTGGCAAATCCACCTTGCTGAAATTGCTCGCAAGCCTCTATCGCCCCACGACCGGATCGGTGAGTTATGACAATCTGGATATTCGCCAGATTGATCTGTCAGAATTACGTGGCGAAGTGAGTTACCAGCCCGATCATCCCACCTTCTTTTATGGAACGGTGGTGCAGAATTTCCAGCTCAATGATCCGGAAATTACCGCAAGTGATACAAGGCGGATGATGGACCAGTTCAATATCCCTCATGATCACCCCGATTTGCCCGAAGGGATTAATACCCGTCTGCGCGTTGATACGCTGAACAGAATGCCCGATCAGCTAAAGCAGGAATTGCTGCTCGCCCGGACCTTCTGCAAAAAGGCTGTTTATTACTTCCTTGATGAGCCGGCCAGTTATCTTGATTTTGAAACGGACAAGAAATTCATGGCGCATATGGAAGAGCTGCGCGGCAAGGCCTCGGTGCTGTTCACCACCCAGCGGCCCAGCCATATGAAAATGGCAGATCGGGTGATTGTTCTGCATGAAGGGCAGCTCATCCTAAATGGTCCACCAGAGAAAATCCTGCCCCAGCTCGATGCTTTCAATAAATCGGTCGCCTAAAAAAGCTTATTCTTTTCAGCGCTGGGCATGCTCCGCTTGTTCAAAAAGATGAAATGAGCAAGCCAAGAGTGACAAGTGCAACCAAGCGTTAAGATTAAGGAAGATATAATGGTGCCTGAATTGCAGATTTTTGCCCAAGGCCCATTTGCTCAATGCTGAGTCAGGAAGTCTCACCGTGAAGTGGTTCAAACCCAAACAAAAAGAGCTTGATGCAAAGGCGCTCACCTTGCCTTTGGCGCTGGAGCTAGAGCATCCGCCACAATTATTTTCCTATGTGGTTATGGGCTGTTTCGGTTTTGTGGTTGCCTTCATTGTCTGGAGTTTTCTTACCTCCGTGCTTGAAGTGACCCACGCAACAGGGCAGATCCAGCCGTCATCTTCTGTTCAGCTCGTCCAGCATCTGGAAGGGGGCTATATCGACAAGGTGCTCGTCAAGGAAGGGGACCGGGTTGAAAAGGGCCAAACCCTGATGCGTCTGCGCTCGACCGCAACTCAAAGTGATCGCGATCGCCTTGCTGTCCGTGCTGCGAGCCTGCGCATGAGTGTTGCCAATTATGATGCACTGGCGCTTGAGTTGATCCGGCCCGATTATGGGGCTGATACGCGCCGCTATCCGCAACTGGCGCAAAGTGCTGACAGTGTTTTCTCATCCGAGAAAGTTCGGATGATGCGCGAGCAGGAAAAACTGGCCAGTCAGGTGGCTCGCCGCAAGGCTGAGCTGCAAGCCTTGCTGGCTGAAAAACAGAGTGTTGCCAAACGCATGGAAATTGCCGCCGAGCAATACAAGATTCTGGACGGCCTGTTGCGCCAGCAATATGCCTCTCGCCGGTCAGTGCTGGAAGCTGAAGCCGCTTTTGAGGAGGCCCGCTCCCGCTCCTTTGCTCTTGAGGGCCGCATTGCAGCTGCAAAAGAGCAGGTAACCGAGGCGGAAATTCAACTTGAGGAATTACGAGCCTCCAGCAAAGCCAAATATGCCAAGGAGCGCCAGACAGTACAGGCCGAATTGGCCGAGCTTGATAACATTCTCACCAAAGAGCAGGACAGGGTGCAAAGCCTTGATCTGGTCGCCCCTTCGAGCGGCCTTGTGCAAGAGCTGGCCATCAATACGGTTGGCGCGGTGATCCGTGGGGGCGAAGTTATTGCCCGCATCGTGCCTGATGATCGTGATATCGTGGCCGAAGTTCGCGTCCCGCCAAAAGATATCGGACATATCCAAAAAGGGGCCAATGCCAAGGTCAGTGTCTCAACCTTTGATCCTTATGTCTTTGGCACCTTGGAAGGGGAGGTTAAGACCATCTCCGCCAGCTCTTTTGAAGATGAGCGCGGTGAGCCCTATTTCAAAATCCAGATTGCGCTGGATGATAATGCCCTGATGAGAGGGGAAGCCGCCTATCCGGTTTTGCCAGGCATGGTGGTAACAGCAGATATCTTAACGGGCGAGAAGTCTCTTGCTCGTTATTTGCTCAAACCGGTATTCCGCTCGCTCGATCAAGCCTTTACCGAGCGCTAAGTCCTATTGCCCCTACAGATTGTAGGCCATGTTTTTTATCTGATGAAAGGCCCTGCTACAGGCAATTTTGCGCTTTTGTTAGGCGATAACCAGTGCCTTTGCACACTTTATTAACCATAAATTCCTAATAGTGAGAGGGAGGCATAGGGGTTACTTCTCATGCCTATGCCCAGATTTTAGGGAATTGAAACACCTACGCTTATGTGTTTGGCAGGAATGGTTATGAAGCCTCGGCAAAATAGGAATTTTGTTGGCAAAGCAGGGCCGATGATTGCGACTCTGTTCGTGATCGGCTGGACCGTTGCAATGCCTGCACAGGCCGATAGCTTGTCTCAAATGCTTCAGGATGTTTATGACAACAATCCTGATATCCGTGCCGAGGAAGCCGGGCTTGAATCCCGAAGGGCCGTGACCGACAAGGCGCGGTCGGCTATGTTCCCCAGCCTGTCCGCCTCCGCTTCCCATAAACTGGCGGATGAGAACACCAAAAGCGGAGCATCGCGCCGCACGCGAACAACCCAATATGGCCTGACGGCCAGTCATCGTCTGTTTAACGGGTTTCAGGATCGCAACCAGATTTTAAAAGCGCGCTATCAGGAACGCTCCGGGCATTATGATGTTCGCCATCGTGAAACACTGGTTCTGCTTGACGCGGTTCGGGCTTATATGGATGTTTATGCAGCGCGTAAAATGATGGGGCTGCGTCGCCAGCATGTTGCCAATTTGCAAAAGCAGCGCCGCGCTACCAAAGCGCGGATGAGAGCAGGGGAATTGACCCGTACGGACCTGTCACGTACCGATGCGCTCTTGTCGAGGGCCAGGGCATCCCTTGCCGGCGCTCAAGCCGACTTGGGCGGAGCCTCAGCCCGCTTTGAAGCATTGGCAGGATATAAGCCGCGCTCGATCCTTTATCCGCAGATGCCAAGTCGTTATGTCCCAAAAACCGTAGAAGATGCCCAGCACAAAGCCTTGCGACTGCATCCTCAACTTCGTTCGGCACGGGCCAAAAGCAAGGCCCTCAAACATCAGGTCAAAGCCAGCAAAGGCTCGTTCTTGCCAAGTGTGGATCTCTCTGCCGGTTACACCCGCTCTTCCACATCGCGCACCAGCACAACACCTGATCTTGAAAAGTCTCTCTCTTTGCGGCTGAGTTTGCCCATCTTTGATGGTGGGGGCCGCAAAGCAGACGTACGCAAGGCAACCGCCGACTATAGTCAGGCGCGCTATCAGGCCAATTCACTTGCCGCAACCGTTCGTGCTCAAGCCAAAGAACGCTATTTGAAATATAAGGCCGCCAAGACAATTGTTACTCAAGCAAAGATTGAGGTAAAAGCCGCCCGCGACACCTTGCGGGGCATTAAAATTGAAGAAAAGGCAGGCCAGCGATCCTTTCTTGATGTGCTGGACGCCGAAGTTGCGTTGCTCGATGCACGTGAGGTTGAAGTCTATGCACAGGCGGACAGTGTGATCGCGCTCTATTCCTATCTGTCCTATTCGGGGCAATTGACGGTGGCAGGTTCGCGCCTCGCGCAAGCCAATGCAAAACACGATCCCTATATCCAAGGGGATGATGAAGCAACAAGCGCCATCCCTCGCTCGTCCGTTGATCGCGCCAAGGCTGCGGCCAAGCGTCAGAACCGGCGTACTCCAACCAAAGGCAGAACAGTAAAAGATCCATGGAGTGGCCTGCGCTAGAGCATGTGCGGTCAATACATTTGGAATGGATGCGTAAATCTAACTTCGCCCAAACAGATAATTACTCATACCTTTTTAACGCTAAAATGACTTTGAGGCCCTCCCTCGCCAGCGAGGTCCGTTCCTCTATTAAAATTTAAGAGTTTCTGGCTAGGCTGTACTCATTATTCAAACAAAATATTGCCCTTGATCATTCCAAAAAGGGCCATGGATTGTTGATCAATAGTGTGGGCAAAACAGATGGCAAATATTTTAATTGTCGACGATCACAGCGCCAATCGTCTGACCTATAGCTGTATTGCCGAAACGCTTGAGGAAACAACGGGTGTTTTTGCTGTCTCCCATCCGCAACAAGCGCTTGACTGGCTCTCGGAACATGAGCCAGATCTGATCATTACCGGCTTTATGATGCCGGGCATGAATGCGGATGATTTTATTCATCTGGTGCGTGAGAAGCAGCATCTGTGTGAAGTACCCATCATTGTCATCACCATGTTTGAAGACAAGGAGTTGCGCATAAAGGCACTTGACGCGGGCGCAACTGATTTTCTGCTTAGCCCCGTTGATCATCGTGAGTTTCGCGCCCGGGCCCGCAATCTTCTGCATATGCATCGTCAGAGCCAGCTAGTGGCAGATCGTGCCAAATTGCTGGAGCAATCTTTATCGCAAAGCCAGAGCAATCTAGCCACGACAACCCGAAAAGCGGAATCACGCCTTGCCAATGTGATCGATACGATCCCGATCATGATTAGCGCCACAGATCTTGAAGGCCGCTTTCTGTTTATGAATGTTTATAAGGCCAAATATGTCGGCCTTGAGCCTGAAGAAGTAATTGGCAAAAACATTACGGATGTTTTGGGAGAATATCGCGGCGAAAGCTCAAGGACGCTTGATAAACTGGTTATCTCCTCAGGCAAGCCTGTCCGCCCCTATGAGGAGGAAATCTACAATTCCGATGGTGGCAAACGGATTTTCCTAACCACCAAATCGCCGCTGACTGATGGAGACAACGAGATTATCGGCGTTGTGACCAACTCTCAGGATATCACCGACCGAAAAGCTGCTGAAAACCATCTGCATCATTTGGCCCACCATGACTCGCTCACCGGTCTGGCCAACAGGACACTTTTAAGAGATCGGGTTGATCGCGAAATCGGACGTTGCCGACGCGGCGATGGACGTTTTGCTATTCACCTCATTGACCTTGATGGGTTCAAAAAAGTCAACGATCTCAATGGCCACGCGGTGGGGGATGAACTTCTGGTCAAGGTTGGCCAGCAATTGCAATCAATCGCAGGTCGCGATGATCTGGTAACGCGCCTTGGTGGCGACGAGTTCGCTATCCTGCAGGCCAATGCCCAGTCCGATAAGGACATTGCAGATCTGGGTGAAGCAATCAAACAAGCACTGCCCAAGGCAATTGAAGCGCTGGAAGCGGCATCCAATGTAACGGGTTCTGTCGGTATTGCGGTTCATCCCGAAGATGGCAATACGTTTGAATGCCTGTTGCGCAATGCCGATCTTGCCATGTATCGCTCAAAAGCGGCCAAAGGCAACAAATTCAGCTTTTTCTCCTCCAATGTTGATGAGCGAGAAAAGGAAGAATCCCGCCTTGATGATGAATTGCGGCAGGCGCTGCAAAAGGGGCTGTTTGAGCTTTACTATCAGCCGCAGGTGGATCTGCATTCCGGAGAAGTCTTGGGGTGCGAGGCGTTGCTTCGAATGCATTCAGAATATGATCAAATCATTCCGCCGTCACACTTCCTGGCGCGCGCGGAACGCAATGGCATGATCATTCCCATCAATGAATGGGTATTGCGGACGGCTTGTCGGCAAGGGGCTGCTTGGCGCAAAGCGGGGCTGCCGGATATGACCATCGGTGTTAATCTTTCACCTGTTCAGTTCCAGCAACAATCAGTGCCTCTTCTCGTGGGGCGCATTTTGGCAGAAACCGGCTATCCGGCGCATCTTCTTGATCTGGAACTGACAGAAAGCATTGTGCTTCACGATACTGATGCTGTGGCCTTCCAGCTGGCCCAATTGCGTCAGCTCGGTGTGAAAGTCTCAATTGATGATTTTGGTACAGGCTGTTCTTCCCTTAGCTATGTCAAGCATTTCGCGGTTGACCGGCTCAAGATCGACCAGTCCTTTGTGCGGGATATGAAAATCAATCCTTCTGATGCCGCTATTGTGCGCGCAACCATCAGTCTGGGCCATAGTCTGGGAATGGAAGTTATTGCAGAAGGGGTTGAAGATCTCGATGTCGCCGAGCTTCTGGCTCACGAGCATTGCAATATCGGACAAGGCTATCTATTTGGCCGCCCCAAACCAGCTCAAGAAATGGAAGCACTGATCAAGCCCCGGCAGCAGAAACGGGCTGCAAGCTAAATATCTTGATTAAAAAGACAAAAAGGGGCCAGCTCATCAAAGCTGGCCCCTTTGTTTTGGCTATGGGATCAAGCGAAACCTAAATGGTAAAGTCAGCCAGATCAGGGTCAATGCCATCATCCCCCAGCACCTGACGGATAATTTTCAAGGCTGCATCCTCAGCGCTATGATCGCCAGTTTTGATATGGACGTCAGGGGCCTCCGGTGCTTCATAAGGTGAGGAAATTCCGGTGAAATTGGCAATCTCTCCCTGGCGCGCTTTTTGGTAAAGCCCTTTGGGGTCTCGCGCTTCGCAAGTCTCAAGCGGGGTATCGACAAAGATTTCTGCAAATTCCCCATCATCAAGCATGGAACGCACCATGTCCCGCTCTGCCCGGAAAGGTGAGATGAAAGAGACCAGCACGATCAAACCGGCATCGGTCATCAATTTGGCCACCTCGCCAATGCGGCGGATATTCTCCACCCGATCCTCGTCCGAGAAACCAAGATCCTTGTTAAGGCCATGGCGGATATTGTCGCCATCCAGCACATAGGTATGCTTGCCAACGGCATGGAGTTTCTTCTCCACCAGATTGGCGATGGTTGACTTGCCAGAGCCGGACAGGCCGGTAAACCAGAGCACTTTCGGCTTTTGGTGCTTTTGCTCAGAGCGAACAGCCTTGTCGATATCCATAGCTTGCCAATGCACATTGTCGGCTCGATTAAGGCCGAACCAGACAAGGCCAGCAGCAACGGTCTGGTTACTGAAGCGGTCAATGAGGATGAAGGAGCCGGTCTCGCGATTCTCTTCATACTTGTCAAAGACAATGGGTTGGGAGGTTGAAAGGTTACAAAAGCCAATCTCATTCAGCCCCAGTTTGGTGGTGGCCTCATGAGCAAAGGAATTGACATCCACCTTATGCTTGATCGCAGTGACAGAGGCGGTCACCTCCTGCGCACCGATTTTCAGGATATAGGAGCGACCGGCCAGCAAGGCGGCATCATCCATCCAAATCAAGTGAGCGGCAATCTGGTTGCTGATATGGGGGCGATGATCTGGCTGGGTTAGAATATCCCCCCGGCTGATATCAATTTCGTCCTCAAGTGTCAGCGTCACCGCTTCCCCTGCCACTGCATCTTCGATGGTGCCATCAAAGGTCACGATCTCTTTGATGCGTGAGGATTTGCCGGATTTTGCAACAACAATCTCGTCCCCAACCCGTACGCGACCAGAGGTCAGCGTGCCCGAGAAACCGCGAAAATCCAGATTAGGGCGGTTCACCCACTGGACCGGAAAACGGAAAGGCCGCGCTTGCTCGTCCTTGGTAATCTCGATGGATTCAAGATGGCCAAGCAGGCTCGGACCTTCATACCAGGAAAGGTTCGGCCCGCGCTCAACCACATTGTCGCCAAATCGGGCGGAGAGAGGAATTGCCGTGATGGAATCAAAGTCAAAGCCGGAGGCAAACTGCTTGTAATCTTCGACAATCTTGTCAAAAGCGGCCTGATCATAATCAACCAGATCGATTTTGTTGACGGCCAGAACCACATGGCGCACACCGATGAGGCTATTGATAAAGCTGTGGCGGCGAGTCTGGGTTACAATGCCATGGCGAGCATCGACCAGAATGACAGCCAAATCACAGTTTGACGCACCAGTCGCCATATTTCGGGTATATTGTTCATGTCCGGGTGTATCCGCTACGATAAATTTTCTCTTGTCGGTGGCAAAAAAGCGATAAGCCACGTCAATGGTGATACCCTGTTCGCGCTCGGCCTGAAGGCCATCCAGCAGCAAGGCAAAGTCGATATCTTCCCCCACGGTGCCGTGGCGCTTGGAATCATGCTCCAGCGCTGAAAGCTGATCTTCAAAAATCAGCTTGGTGTCATAAAGCAGGCGCCCGATCAGGGTCGATTTGCCATCATCCACGCTGCCGCAGGTAATAAAGCGCAAAAAGCTCTTTTCCTGCTGGGCTGCCAGATAATTGGACAGGGCAGAGGGGGCGTTATCGGTCGCGATGGCCGAAGAGAGAGAAACAGCCTGGTTCATTAGAAATATCCCTCACGTTTTTTCTTTTCCATAGAGGCGGAATCGTCATGATCAATCATGCGGCCCGAGCGTTCTGAGCTTTTGGCGACCAGCATTTCTTCGACGATCTCTTCCAGCGTGTTGGCGCTTGATTCAACCGCGCCGGTCAGCGGGTAACAGCCAAGGGTGCGGAACCGGATCAGTTTTTGTTGCGGCACTTCGCCTGCCTGCAAAGGAAGGCGCTCGTCATCCACCATGATCAGCGAGCCGTCGCGCTCCACCACCGGCCGCTTTTCAGCCAGATAAAGCGGTACAATGGGAATATTCTCTTGCAGGATATATTGCCAGATATCGAGCTCGGTCCAGTTGGACAGCGGAAAGACCCGAATGCTCTCCTTTGGCTTGATCCGCGTATTATAGACAGACCATAATTCCGGCCGCTGGTTCTTTGGGTCCCAGCCATGATTTTCCGAGCGGAAGGAAAAGATCCGCTCTTTGGCCCGGCTCTTTTCTTCGTCGCGGCGTGCACCACCAAAGGCGGCGTCATAGCCGCCGGCATTCAGTGCCTGCTTAAGCGCATCGGTCTTCATCACCTGCGTGTAAAGCGAGGAGCCATGATCAAACGGATTGACATTGTCGCGCAAACCCTCGGGATTGGTATGGCTGATCAGATCAAAGTCATAATCCTTGGCCATCTGGTCCCGAAACTCGATCATCTCGCGAAACTTCCAGCCGGTATTGACATGCAGCAGGGGGAAGGGAATGCGCGATGGGTAAAAAGCCTTGCGCGCCAGATGCAACATGACGGAGCTGTCTTTACCCACGGAATAGAGCATCACCGGTTTTTTGAAACTGGCTGCAACTTCCCTGAAAATGTGAATGGCCTCAGCTTCCAGCTGTGCCAAATGGGATTGACGAACAAGTGCCATGCTTGCCTCCTGGCCTTCGTTAACGGATCTGCAGCCCCGCCTTCGGGGTCTTTGCTGCAAATCGTAAGAAATGCGTACTATTAGAATGTTTTGCTCAAACACCTCATTTCCAAGGCGTTATACCGAAAAATATTCTCGTGTCGAGGGCATGCAAGGGCGTGAAAGCTGTTACGAAACAAGGCAATGGACAGCGCCATTCTGCGAAGTGACGATCAGAAGAAATCCTTTTCTAGACTCTCTGGACCTAAGAGATTTCGTATCTGGATATAGACGGATTTAAGGTAAGAAAAAAAATTCAAAAAAATTGGTTTTTTTTGCCAAAAGAGCCGCAAATCCGCTAAGCATGCCGGTAATCAAGGAAGAATCCGGCGTGCGCTGGTTTTTCATCTCCAGCAGCTAGAGCCTGTTGCTCTGGCCTGCATAGCCAATAGGGCATGGTATGACACAGGATCACACAGGCGAGAAAGTCAGCACCCGCATTTGGGATGCCATCATTTTGGGTGGCGGTGCCGCAGGCCTGATGGCTGCTATCACAGCGGCCAAACGGGGCAAGTCCGTGCTGGTGCTTGACCATGCCAAAAAACCGGCTGAGAAAATCAGGATTTCCGGCGGTGGGCGCTGCAACTTTACCAATCTTGATATCAAGCCCAAAAACTTCCTGTCCTCTAATCCCCGTTTCTGCATTTCAGCGCTTAAGCGCTATACCCAGCATGATTTTATCAAATGGGTCGAAAGCCATAACATCGCCTATCATGAAAAGACTTTGGGCCAGCTTTTTTGCAATGAAAGCGCCCAGCAGATTATCGATATGCTGCTGACGGAATTGCGCGATGCGGGCGGGCAATTGCGCCTTGGTGCCGAGGTGCGAGAAGTCATCAAGGAAGAGCAGCGCTTTATTGTAACCTCCACCAAGGGCGTGGAAATGGCCCATGCGGTGATTGTGGCAACAGGCGGCAAATCCATCCCCAAAATGGGAGCAACGGGAATTGGCTATGAACTGGCGCGCCAGTTCGGGCTTAATGTCTTGCCAACACGAGCAGCTCTCGTGCCTTTTACTTTCTCTGAGCAACAAAAGCTCTGGTCGGTGCCGCTTGCCGGCGTTGCCGTGGATGCACAGGTCAAAATCGGCAAAACAGCTTTTCGCGAGGGGCTTCTCTTTACCCATCGCGGCCTGTCCGGTCCCTCCATTTTGCAAATCTCTTCCTATTGGCAGGAAGGGGTAGCGGTGACTATCGATCTGGCGCCGGATGTGAATGTGCTTGAAACGCTGCAACAAGCCCGCAAGGAGCATCCCAAGCAGGATATCAGCAATGCCCTGAGCTATATTGTGCCGAAAAAACTGGCCAAGGCCATCGCCGCCCGTGATGGTTTGGGCGGACATATGGCAGTGCAGAGCGACAAGATATTGCGGCGGATTGAGGACAATCTGCACCGCTGGCAAATCACCCCCATGGGAACAGAAGGCTATCGCACCGCCGAGGTCACTTTGGGCGGGGTGGATACCAAGGACCTGTCGTCCCAAACCATGGAAGCAAATGAGGTGCCCGGCCTTTACTTCATCGGGGAAGTGGTGGATGTCACCGGTCATCTTGGGGGCTATAATTTCCAGTGGGCCTGGTCCTCTGGCCATGCGGCAGGCATGGCGCTGTAAGAGTTAAGCGCAATTCCCTGATGGCTATTTTGCATGTTCAGGATGAGGATGGGTGCTGGCTGGTGAAAATCGAAGCCTTTGCTGCGGTCTGGTGTCTGGTTCCGTTCCTGCGTCCCTTTGTCTGGATCTATACAGCGCCCAGTCTTCGGCAATTCTGGACCTATGCCTATCGCTGGTCACTGCGCAAACGCTATCACAATGCCTATATCGCCCGGTTCCTTGAGCAACAAAAAGCAAGGAAAGAGAGCAATCCAGCTGAGTGATTATACAAAGTGCGTAGCCAAGGCCTAAGCGCTCCAAATCCAACCTTTAAAGACTTTACCGCGAGAGCGGCGCACAGGCTTGCTCTATATTTTGAGCATTTTGCGCAAAAAAGACTTGGCATTGCGGCAATTTCCTTACAATGTCTGTTCAAACACAGAATAAACCTGCCTGTGTAGGCAGCCTGTCGTTTCAGACAAGCACGATCTGCATTCCCAAAAAAGCAAGGCAGGATGAGAAGAGGAACTCAATGACCAATTATTCCCGGAACAAGCCGATCAGCTTTGACAATCACTGGATGCCTTTCACGGCCAATCAGGATTTTGCCGCAAATCCCCGCCTTGTTGAAAGTGCAAAGGGTGTTGAATATACCACAACAAGTGGCGACACCATTCTGGATATGACCGCCGGTCTTTGGTGCTGTAATCTGGGCCATGGTCGTGAAGAGATTGCCGATGCGGTACATCAGCAATTTAAGGATCTGGATTTTGCGCCAAGCTTCAATTTTGGTCATCCTCTCTCCTTTGAATTGTCCGAGCGACTGGCAAAGATGCTGCCCGGCGACATCAATAATCTCTTCTTTGTCAATTCCGGCTCGGAAGCGGCAGACACCGCCATCAAGATTGCCTATGCCTATCATGATGCCAAGGGAGAGACAGGCCGAAAGCGTATCATCTCGCGCCAGCGGGCCTATCACGGTGTCAATTTTTGCGGGGTCTCCCTTGGAGGTCTGACTGCAAACCGCCGCGCCTTCGGTCAATGGCTACCGGTTGACCATCTCAATTCCACCCATGATCTGTCCCGTAATGCCTTTACCATTGGCCAGCCAGAGCATGGCGGCGTGGAAATGGCGGATGAGCTGGAAAATCTGATCGCCTTCCATGATGCCTCAACCATTGCTGCGGTCATTGTTGAGCCTATCGCCGGTGCCGGTGGCGTCTTGCTGCCGCCTAAAGGTTACCTGCAGCGCCTGCGCGAGATTTGCGACAAGCATGGTATTTTGCTGATCTTTGATGAAGTCATCACCGGCTTTGGCCGAACCGGCAAGGCCTTTGCGGGGGAAACCTTCGGCGTAACCCCTGATATCATGACCATGGCAAAAGGCATCACCTCAGCCACTGTGCCAATGGGGGCTGTTGCGTGCCGTGATTTCATCAAGGATACGGTCTATGCCAGCAATCAGGGCATTGAGTTCTTCCATGGCTATACCTATTCGGCTCACCCGCTTGCTTGTGCGGCCTCCCTTGCCTCCCTTGATATCTATGACCGCGAAAATCTGTGGGACCGCGCATCCGGCCCTGTGGGGGATGCCTTGCAGGATGCCCTCCAAAGCCTGAAAGATCTGCCACGGGTGATTGATGCACGCGGTATGGCCTTTATCGGTGCCATCGAGTTTGAACCGCTGGAAGGAAAGCCCGGTGCCATTGGGGCGGCCCTTTTGAAGGAATGCTGGAATGAAGGCATCATGATCCGCGGTCTGGGGGATGCCATTGCGGTCTCGCCACCGTTTATTCTGGAGGAAAGCCATATCGAGCGCTTTACCGATGGTTTCCGCAAGGCTGTGATGACAGTGCTGGGATAGGCAAAGCTTGCTAGGGTCAGGACCCTAAGCTGATAGGGAAACAAAAAACCGGGCAAGGATGATCCTTACCCGGTTTTTCTATGATCATAGGTCGCAGCTTTTGCTTAGCGCGGTGCGCGTTTGGCCAAAATGCGCTGCAAGGTCCGGCGATGCATATTGAGCCGGCGTGCGGTCTCGGACACATTGCGGTCGCACAGCTCATAAACCCGCTGAATATGCTCCCAGCGGACACGATCAGCCGACATGGGATTTTCCGGCGGTGCGGCTTTTGTCTCGCCCGTATTCATCAGCGATGCATAAATATCATCAGCATCTGCCGGTTTGGCCAGATAATCAATCGCACCCAGTTTGACGGCAGTCACAGCGGTGGTGATATTGCCGTAACCGGTTAGCATGATTGTGCGGGCTTCAGGATTGGAGCTGCGGATGGCTTCAATCACATCCAGACCATTCCCGTCCCCAAGGCGCATATCAACAACGGCATAGCGGGGGGGCTCTTCATTGACCATTGCCAGAGCATCGGCAACAGTGTCTGCTGTCTTGATCGAAAATCCCCGGCTTTCCATGGCGCGTGCCAGTCGGATGAGGAAAGGGCGATCATCATCAACGAGCATCAAATATCCGGGCTCAATTGGCTTGGTTTCAGCTGTCAGTGTCATGTCGGCTCGTCTCTTTGCCTTGTTCGTGACTTGGTCCGTGTTATCTGGTCTCTTATCCCTGCGTGAAACTGAAGCAGGGCCTGTGTCATTCGGTCTCGGTGCTTAATCTAGCATCAAACTTACTTCTTTTATATTGATCTGCCTCAAGTTCCGCTCTTGTCCAGACGATTTGGATGATAGCACCGGTCTTGGGTATTGTTTTTACAGCGCTTTTTTTATCAGATTGCTTCTTGATTTTCTGTCGGTTGGAGATGGAAACCTTGGCTCCTGTTCTCTCAAGCAGGGTTTTGGCAATGAAAAAGCCCAAGCCCAGCCCGCCGCCAATGGCGCCTTTCTCTGTGCTCGCCGCCCCGTCTTCGCCGCCCTCATCCTGCATACTCTGATAGCGATGGGCGCGGCTGGTAATGTAGGGATCGCCCAGTTGGTCCATGATCTCGGGCGAGAAACCGGGGCCATCATCCATAAGCCGCAAGCTGATTTCGCTATCGGTCCAGCTGACAGAGATATCCACCTCGTTCTGTGCAAAATCAACGGCATTTTCAATAAGGTTGCTTAAGCCATAAAGCAGCCCGGGATTGCGCAGCAAAACCGGTTGATGCTCCAGATTGGGCGGGAATGTCTGATTGATCGCAACGCCAAAGCCTTCAAAGGGGCTGCAGACTTCGGCAATCAATGCCTTGAGCCGCATTTTTGAGAAGGTGGCATCATCCGAGCTGGAGAGGGAACGCAATTTGCCCAAAATTTCTCGGCAGCGCTCGGATTGGGTGCGGAGCAGTAAAATATCATCATAAATGGGATCATCAGGCAGAATCTCGCGCTCCAGTTCCTTGGAGACAAGCGTGATAGTGGCAAGGGGAGTGCCCAGCTCATGGGCGGCGGCTGTGGCCAAACCATCAAGATTGGAGAGATGCTGCTCCTTGGCCAGAACCAGCTCGGTGGCAGACAGAGCATCGGCCAACAATTGTCCCTCTTGCGCAACGCGGTAAGCATAGATGGACAGAAAGCCCATGGTCACAACAATCGAAATCCAGATCGCAATTATATAGAAGAGCGGCAATTGAGGGGGGCGATCCATCGCCCATGGCAGCGGCTGGTAAAACCAGATCAGCAAGGTTGCGATAAGAGTGATCAGCGCTGACAAAAAAATGGTGAAACGGGCTGGCTGTGTGGTGGCCGAAACCACAGCGGGCACCAGCAACAAAAGTGCAAAGGGATTTTGCAGCCCGCCCGTTAGGTAAAGCAGGCCCCCAAGCTGACAGGAATCATAGGCCAAAAGCGCGGTTGCCATCTCGGATTTGAGACGGAAATATTTCCTGAAATGAAATTGCAGATAAAAATTAAGCCAGGCCGACAGACCCACCAGCGCCAGACAGAGCCAAGCCTCGAAATTATATCCCAGCACTAAATACACAAACAAAACGGCAATCGTCTGCCCAAGAATAGCCAGCCAGCGAAGCCTAACCAGTGTGTTGAGCTTGATCTGCCGATTGCCAAAGCTGGGATCAGAAAGGGAAGAGGTGACCATGAAATGCCTGAAAGACAGTGAGAAAGCGAGCGGGTGCAGGAACGACTATGGGCTGCAAAGCAAAGCCATGCAAGACACATTAGCCATAAATACGTAGTTTAGAAAGAAGGAAAATAGTGAAAAATATTGCATTGCAGCAAATTTTCTGCCATATTGGCGGCATTCCCCCAAAGTCTCGTATTTTCCTCCTTGTCACTACCTAGATCAACGCATTAGTGTAGTGCGATGCACAAAAAAATCTTTTTTGCATCTGGAAAATTACTCATAGGCTGGGTTGATTGATCAGCCGCACTTTGTGGGAAATGCGCCAGATCGGTGCAAGAAAGATCCGCCGGAGAAGCAAGGCGGAAGCATAATCGGCAAGGAGCCAACCCCTTTTGGGCTGTTCAACAGGAGAGTGAGCGAATGACAAATCAAACCGATTGGTTAGAGGGAAAGATGCCTGAATTTGATCTTTCAACCATGCCTTTGCCATTCTACCAGCTCTATGAATGGAACCATGCGGTTTTGAGCCCTTGGCGCGCAGCAGCGGATGCTACCCGGATTTATCTTAAAAACCCGGTCAATCCTCTCTCCCACACACCATTTGGCCGCTCATTGGCCGCAGCTTGCGAATTGTTCGAGCGCTCCACCCGCCAATATGGCAAACCCGAATTCGGCCTTGAGACCACCCAGATTGATGGGGAGACTGTCTCGGTTCATGAAAAAGTGGTCTGGAGACGCCCGTTCTGCGAATTGCTGCATTTTGAGCGCATGGTGCCCGGCGATCATCAAAAAGATCCCAAGCTGCTGATCGTAGCCCCAATGTCAGGCCATTACGCAACTCTGTTGCGCGGCACGGTCGAGACTATGCTGCCCAATCATGATGTCTATATCACCGATTGGATTGATGCCCGCCTCGTGCCGGTATCTGACGGGGATTTCGGCCTGTGCGATTATATCGAATATATCATCGATATCCTGCATCATCTTGGCCCCAATACCCATATCATGGCGGTGTGCCAGCCATCCGTGCCGGTGCTTGCAGCGGCTGCGGTGATGAATGAAGACAAGGATCCAATGGCCCCCGCTTCCATGACCCTGATGGGCGGGCCGATTGATACGAGGATTTCTCCAACCGCAGTGAATGATTTTGCCAAGAGCAAGGGCGATGGCTGGTTTGAGAAAAATGTCATCATGCAGGTGCCATTCCCCCATGCAGGCTTTACCCGCAGAGTTTATCCCGGCTTCCTGCAGCTCGGTGGCTTTATGGGCATGAATCTCGATCGCCATGTCTCTGCCCATCAGGAATTCTACAATCATCTGGTGATCGGCGACGGGGATTCAGCTGAAAAGCACCGTGATTTCTATGATGAATATCTGGCAGTGATGGATCTGACAGAGGAATTCTATCTCCAGACTGTCAAGGCCGTCTTCCTTGACCATTCCCTGCCTTCCGGCACTCTGGAATATCGCGGCCGTCAGGTGGATTGTTCAAAAATCACCCAAACCGCACTGATGAGTGTGGAAGGGGAAAAGGACGATATTTCCGGCGTCGGCCAGACCAAGGCGGCCCACACTATTTGTTCTAACCTGCCCGATAGCAAGCGCGCCCATTATGAGCAAGAAGGCGTCGGCCATTATGGTGTGTTTAACGGCAGCCGCTTCCGCTCAGAAATTGCACCGCGTATTTCAAGCTTCATTCGCGACCAGGATCATGACTTGGGTGCATCCAAGGACAAAGTGGCAAAAAAGGCGGCCCCGGTTTCAGCAAAGTCTGAAAAGACCGTCCTTGCGGCAAAGCCGGTAAAGGCTGCCAAGAAAGAAGAGCCCAAAGCTTCCCCTGAAGCCGAAGAAGCCCGCCTTGAAAGCCTGATTGCAAAGCTGCCAAAAGATGCAAGCGATGAGGACAAGGCCAATGCGGTCGGTTCTCGCCCAAAGGCGGTTCTCTCCGAGCCGCGCGGCGGTAAGGCCGATGATCTTAAAGAGATCAAGGGAATTGGCGCGGTGATTGAGAAGAAACTCCACAAACTTGGTATCTTCCATTTTGATCAATTGGCAGGATGGTCTCGTGATGAGATCAACTGGGTGACCACTTTCCTCAGCTTCAAAGGCCGGATCGAACGCGAAAATTGGGTTGAACAAGCAAAGACGCTTGCCAAAAAGAGCTGATCGCACATCTCCCTGCGTAATGCGCAAAAGTGAAAGAAAAACCGGTATGGGCTTCCATGCCGGTTTTCTTTTTTGAGGAGGAAAACTCACCCTCCCAGCGCTGCCGATCACGCAGCGTGAATGGCCTATCCCTTTGAAAAGACAACATGTCATTCACGAAATGCGCTTTTTCGTCACTGGCAATTGCTCGTTTAGTGCTCTTTTTGTAGGCATAAAGAGCGATTTCACGGCCCACTGGGATAAGAAAAAGCAATTTCAAGAGAGAATGGGAAAAATAAATTTTAGTAAAATTATCTTGAAGACAAGCATTTCCCATACCATCTCATAGTGTGTGAAGGAGAGAGTGTTATTTCTCAAGTGAAAATAAAGAATAAACTCTCTTATGATTATAACCATTCGAAAGGAAGACAATGTCACAGGCAACGACTGCAAAATCATCTTGGAAAGCTCAGAATATTTTCTTGATGATTCTTGGCTTTATTTTCTTCTGGCCGCTTGGTCTTGCAATGCTGGCCTATAATATATGGGGAGATGAAATGCGTGAAATGTTTCGGGACTTTAAAAGCCGGATGAACCATCACACAGGTGGCTCTTGTTGTGGCTCGTCCAGAAGCCATAGAGGATTTGCCCAAACCGGTAACGTGGCCTTTGATGACTATCGCAAGGCTGAAATGGAGCGTCTGGAAGAAGAGCGCCGTAAGCTGGAAACGGAAAAAGCAGAATTTGAAGACTTCTTGGTTGAGCTGCGCCGCGTGAAAGATCAGGAAGAATTTGATCGCTTCATGGCTGCACGTCACAATCGCAAAAGCTCGGCACCAGTAGAAAAAGAGGATGATACGTCAAAAAAGACACCTGACGCTTAAGATGCCTTGTTAGCATCACGAGAGGCTGCCGACCCTATGGCAGCAAATGACAAAAGGGCGGGACCTTGACTCCCGCCCTTTGTCGTTTTGGGTATGACCTGTTGCTTTGCCTCCCCTCATAGGCGACCTCTTTTGTCGTCTCCAGAAGGCTTTCATGCCTTCTTGGTATCTTTTCTTGCATTTATCTCCAAAAAGCCCCACATTTCCCCCGCCTCTCTTTGTTTGGCAAGGCTGGTTATCAATCAGGCAGACCTAAGAGAGGCTATGTTCTCGGGGCGGGGTGAAAGTCCCCACCGGCGGTGTTCAAATCTCAAATCAAGAGATTTGTCAGCCCGCGAGCGCATGGCGGGGCTTTGACGCCCTTTCATGGTCAGCAGATCTGGTGCCAATCCAGAGCCGACGGTTACAGTCCGGATGAAAGAGAACGGCAAAGCGACAGCAAAGGCGGCTGGGGCCATGCTCCATGCTGCCTATGCGAATGCCTGTCCGTGCGTCCTGATTCACTGATATTTCAAGCCCAATGGGCGAAAGGAAGTCAAATGAATCAGATATCCCAATCAGCTGCCAATGCGAGCCTGTTGCGCTCTCCCGCTTTTCTGGCAGCTTTTTTCATGATTCTTGCCGGTGCTTTTTTTGCGCTGGTCAATGTTACCACTCAATATCTGACCATGCGGTTGGGTTTATCCTCTCCCGTTGTGGTCTTTGGGCAATATCTTGTCGCCCTCATCCTCTCTTTGCCTTGGCTCATGAAAGTTGGCCTCGGGGCGATGAAAACCGCCCATCCCGGACTTCATAGTTTAAGGGTGCTGTTTGCCGCCCTTGGGGTTCAGGCTTGGGTGGCCGGTCTTGCCCATGTGCCTATCTGGCAAGCCATTGCCCTTATCATGACCTCGCCCTTTTTTGTCACTTTGGGTGCCAAGCTTTTTCTGGGCGAGACGATCGGCCTGCACCGCGTGGGGGCAACCTTGGTGGGCTTTATCGGTGGGATGATCATTCTTGCCCCTTGGTCCGATGCCTTTACGCTCCATGCTCTCTGGCCGGTGGTTGCAGCCATTTTCTGGGCGGCAACCTCTGTTCTCACCAAACAGCTGACAGGCAAAGAAGCGCCTGAGACCGTAACGGTTTATCTTCTGGTTCTAATGACCCCGATCAATGGCATTCTTGCTTGGGGTGGCGGGTTTGAAACCCCAAGCGGCATTATGATCACCCTGATCATTGGCTCAGGGCTTTTGACCATGCTGGCCCAATTGCTCATCGCCAAAGCCTATGCCAAGGCAGATGCCGCCTATGTCCAGCCTTTTGATCATCTTAAATTGCCGCTCAATGTGCTCGGGGGCTGGCTTGCCTTTGGCTTTGCCCCTCCCGGCCAGCTATGGCTTGGGGCAGCGCTCATCGTGGCGGCATCCCTTTATATCATCCATCGCGAGGCCCGCAGCAGGCCATAAGGCTTTATTGCTGGCATGATAAAATCTGTGCCTGCCATGAGCACTTGACATAGATCGTTCTGTTAAGCGAAACTTTGATCTTAATTTCAGAACAATCAGGGGCAAATTCTCCATGGCAGGCTCGATCAAGGATCAAAATAGACCGCAAAAATCCGAGCAGCGTGTCGAGGCTGTCGAGCGAGCATTGACTATTTTAGAATCCTTCTCCGAAGGGCAGGTTTCCTTCTCTTTAAGAGAGCTTGCCGAGGCAACGGGGCTTTATAAAAGCACCATATTGCGCCTCTGTGCGTCCCTTGAGCGCTTTCACTATATTCGTAAAGATGAAGAGGGGCGCTATCATCTGGGCCCCGGCCTTTGGCGACTTGGCTCCCTTTATCGCAAGAATTTTGCCGCCGGAGATCAAATCCGCCCAGAGCTGCGTTATCTCACCCGTGTTACGGGGGAAACCTCCTCCTTCTTTGTGCGAGAAGGGGATCAGCGTCTTTGCCTTTATCGCGAAAATTCAAAGAAGGAAGTGCGCCACCATTTGGACGAAGGACTGCGCCTACCGCTAAAAATGGGAGGAACCGGTCGTATTCTGCTGGCTTTTAGCGGTGCAAGAGGCGCGCCTTACGATTCGATCCGCATTGATGGCTATTATGTCTCCCTAGGGGAGCGGGATCCTGATCTCTTCTCGGTCGCTATTCCGGTCTTTAACGCCCGCGGACTTCTTGCCGGGGCATTTTCTGTCTCAGGGCTGCTGAGCCGGTATAATGAAAGTGTGCGCGACGCAATTTTGCAGGAAATGCGCTCAAGCGCCAAAAGACTGGCTGCCTCCCTGCCAGATGAAGAGACTTAAAGGCCACTTTCCCTGACTCTTCAGATATTTTTCCAAAATTACGAATGAAAAGAATGCTGTGGCCATTTTGGTCCTTTTTGTACAGCCGCGCGCAAGATTTGCAAATTGCGTTTATGTGAAGGCTTGCAACCAGCGCACTTCTCTATTAGCCTGCAACAAACGTTCGTCAAATAGAACGCTGTCCGTAACATCGGATCCCCGCCTTTGGTCGTCCTGACCGCCTATAAAGAGCCCGCTATTGCCAAGCCCACCACCGGCAAAACCACTTAAGGGCAAAGACTATTTTGGGAGGAAACTTATGAAAAAGATTTTGCTCGGCGCCGTTGCAGCCATGACACTCACCGCTGCCAGCTCTGCAGCGATGGCAGAAAAAACCATCCGCATCACCTTGCAATTGCCTGAAAAACATCCATTGGGCCAGAATTTCAATGCCTGGAAATCCTGCGTTGAAGGTCAGGCCAAGGATCTGAAAGTTCAAATCTTCCCCTCTGCCCAGCTTTATAAGGACAAGCAGGTCCCGGAAGCTGTTGGCTCAGGCGCTATTGAAATGGGCGCCGCATCCCTGACCCGCTTTGCGGGCACCGTGCCTGCGGTTGATGCCATCTATGTTCCCTTCCTGCTCGACAGCGAAGAGAAGGTGAAAAAGGCAACAGCTCCCGGCTCTGACGTCCGCAAAATTCTTGATGGTGCAGTGCTTGAGCAGACCAATGCCCGCATTCTGTGGTGGCAGGCTTATGGCCGCACGGTTTACCTCTCCAAAGAGCCGGTGCGCGTGCCGGATGATCTCAAAGGCAAAAAAGTCCGCACCTTTGGCAAGCTGCTTGGCTGGACCGTTGAAGCCCTTGGTGGCGCACCAACCCTGATGTCCGGCTCCAAGCAGTTCCTTGCCTATCAGCAAGGGGCCGTGGATGTTGGCATTACCGGTATTACTGGCGTGAAGTCACGCAAGCTTTATGAAGTCATGCCTAACATGACCCTGTCCTATGACGCTGACATCGAATTTGTCGCCGTGATGAATAACGACTTCTATAACGGCCTGTCCGATGGCAACAAGAAGATCGTCAATGAATGCGGCATGAAGGTTGAAAAAGAACTGCGCGATAACATGCTGCAGATCGAAAATGACGCCCTTGCCTTCCTCAAAGATAAAATCAACATTGTTGATCTGAACGATGAAGAGCGCGCGAAATGGCGCGAGGCCACCAAAACTGTGGTTGATCGTTTCATCAAGGCTGGCGGTGAGACCGCTGCCAAAGTGATCGAAGCGGCGAAATAATCAAACCATTGCAGGGTGGGGTGGCATTTTGTGCCACCCTTCCTCTCTTTCGGGGAAGGCCAATGCTTGCATTGATCGACAAGATTGCAGAAGGAACAGGCAAACTTTCAGCCTGGATGCTGTTTGCCGTCGGCTTTTTCGTCACCTATGAAGTGGTCATGCGCTATGTCTTTACCGCACCCACCATCTGGGTTGATGAAGTCTCCCGGATTTTCCAGATCTGGGCGCCCTTTTTGGCATCAGCCTATGTTCTCAAACATCGAGAACTGATCGTGATCGACCTTTTCTTTAAAGACACAAAAAGCCTGTCTCGCAAACTTGTCGAAACGCTTTCCCTGATCATTATCGCCGGTTTTTGTGCTGTTGCGGTCAAGTTCGGCTTTGATCTCTGGCTCAAGGCAACTTTGGCAGGCCATACAACAGATTCCTTTTTGGCCCCACCCAAATGGCTGACCCATGGCTCAATCTGGGTAGGGCTCGCTTTGTTGTTCATTCAGGCCTTTGCCGAGATCGTCAAAGTCTGGACCATTGGCGTGCCGGAGCTGGAAGCCCATGGTGCGGACTAGTGGGTAGACGAATGGGTGGGGGAACAGACCGCCTAACCCAAGGCACAGGGGGCGATCGTCCCCTCCATCAAGTTTATCCCTTCTTGGCCGAGTTGATTGGCATATGGAACGAGTGAAAGAGACAGGATAATGGAAGCTGCGATCATTCTTGGCGCTTTGGTGGTTTTGCTGGGGCTGCGCGTGCCAGTTGCTTTTGCGCTTGGTGGCCTTGGCGTCATCTTATTGTGGTGGAAGGGCTTCCCCCTTGTCGGGGTGCCGCAGCGGCTTTATGGCACCATGGACAGTTTTGAGCTGTTGGCCGTGCCCATGTTCCTTCTGATGTCGGGCGTTCTGCTCAAGGGCGGTGTCGGGAAAGATCTTTTTGCGGCGGTTCAAAGCTGGGTCGGCCATTGGCCGGGTGGTCTTGGGGTTGCCACCATCATTTCTTGCGCGCTTTTTTCTGCCATTTCCGGCTCGTCCGTTGCAACCGCAGCCACCATCGGCACGGTGGCCCTGCCTGAGATGGAGCAGCGGGGTTATAATCGCTCCTTCACCCTTGGCATGCTCGCGGCAGGGGGGACGCTTGGCATTCTCATCCCTCCGTCCATTCCGCTCATTCTGTATGGAGTGGTGACGGAAGAATCGATCCCCAGCCTGTTTTTGGCCGGCGTGGGGCCGGGCCTGTTTCTGGCGGGCCTCTTCATCATCTATGGCATGCTCTATTCCCGCTTTGGCGGCGGATATACACCAAGCCCCAAAGCAAACTGGGCCGAGCGCCGCCGCGCAACCCTGATGGCACTGCCTACCATTGCGCTGGCAGCAGCCATTATTGGCTCGATCTATGCCGGTATTGCCACTCCGTCAGAGAGTGCCGGTGTCGGCTTTGTACTGGCTCTTGCCATGACCTATGCCATGGGCCGGATGTCTTGGGACAAGGTCAAGGAAGCAACACACAAGGCGATGATCACCACGATCATGATTTTCCTCATCATTGCCGGTGCCAAGGTCTTTTCCTATGCGATCACTCTCTTTCAAATCCCGCAAGATATCTCGGCCATGCTCACGGCGAATATTTCCGACCCCAACATCTTCATGCTGGCTGTCGGCGGCGTTTTGTTGCTGATGGGCTTCTTCCTTGAATCCATCTCCATGCTGCTGATTATGGTGCCAGTTCTCTATCCGTCCCTTGAGGCCATGGGTATTCACCCCATCTGGTTCGGTATCTTCTTTGTGGTCCTGATTGAAACGGCGTTGATCACACCGCCTGTGGGCATGAATCTCTTTATCATTCAGGCCGTTGGTAAAGCCAAATTGCAGGAAGTTGTGCGCGGCGCGTGGCCATTTGCCTTGATGATGCTGGGCACGGCCGCTCTTTTGTGGTTCTGGCAGGATCTGGCCCTTTATTTTGCGTTCAAATTCTAGAACCGGATTTGTCTTTTCAAATTTAATCCTTATGCAAATAAAAGCCCGCTTCATGCGGGCTTTTTACGTTCTGTCTGAGCAACCAGAGCTTGGCTAGCTACTCTTTTTGGCCGTCACTTCAATTTCGATTTTCATCTCCGGCCGCAACAAATCACAGATGATAAGGGTCGCTGCCGGGCGAATGTCCCCAAGATAATGGCCAAAAACCGGAAACACCGCATCGGCATAGCTCCTGGATGTCACGTAATATTTAATACGTACAATATCCTCAAGCTTAAACTGCGCTTCAGTAAGAACCTGACGAATAGTGGCAAAGCAATTATGCGCTTGATCAACCACATTATCTGGCATGCTCATTGTCTTGTAGTCATAGCCTGTAGTGCCTGAAACAAAGCACCAGTTTCCGTCCACGATGGCGCGCGAATAACCAGCTTCCTTCTCCATATCAGAGCCAGTTGAAATGCGTAATATACCCATTCATGATCCTCCTATAAGTTTTTTTACTGAGACAAAATAGAATAAAAATATTTTAAATTTTGCGAATATTAAAGTTTCTTACTTTGTTAACTATCATGTGGTTGAATTTTTTTGATTTAATCTATTCAAAGAAGTTGAGCCGCCCATGTCCCTCCGAAATCGCTTCATTGTCACACTCTCGGGCATTGTTTTTGCTGTCCTGTGTTTGATGACCATAATAACCGGCTTTGTAATCAGTGATTTGATTGATACAGCTCAGCAGCGTGAGTTGAAGGCTTATATTGCGCAGCTTGATAGCCGGATCGAGAACTGGAACCGCGATGCGGTGAACAGGGCGGCGCTTGTTGCGGGTATTCCTGCGGTGCAGCAGGCAATGGCAGACCGCGACCGGGAGCAATTGGGGGCTTTGTTCAATAAAGGATTCTCAAGCTGGAAGCAACAAAATGGTGTGCGTCAGTTCCAGTTCCATCTGCCCCCCGCAACCTCCTTTTTGCGTGTTCATAAACCACAAAAATTTGGTGATGATCTGTCAGGCTTCCGTAAAACGGTTGTGGCAACCAATACAGACAAAAATACAATTATGGGGCTTGAGCGGGGCCGCGCGGGCATCGGGGTGCGCGGGGTTGTTCCCATTGCCCATGAGGGCGATCATGTTGGCTCAATCGAGTTCGGTCTTTCATTTGGTAAGGATTTCTTCCAAGTCTTTACCGACAAAAGCGGTGTGAAAACCGAATTTTATTTGCTCCCCAATACCAGTTTTGAGCAATTCGGTGCCAAGGCGGCAGAGATTGCTCTTATGGCCAGCACCACAGGAGAAGACGCGCTTTTGGGCAATGAGCAGTTGCTAAGCGCAGTGAAAGACACCGTGATCCTTGAGGATCTGACCCTTGCGGGCGAGAGCTATGCTTCGGCCCTTCATCCCATCCGGGATTTTTCGGGCAAACCCATTGGTCTTTTGCATGTTCTGGTGCCTGCGAGCTATTTTGTAACGGTCTGGACCAATTATCTGATGATCAGCGGGGCCATTCTCTTCGCATTGATCGCAATTGGCGGGCTTATCGGCTATTGGCAGTCCCATTCCATCACCGCACCTCTCTCTCGCTTGCAAAAGTCCATGTCGGCGCTGTCGTCTGGCCAGCTGACCTGCACAATTGAAGATCAGGAGCGTCGGGACGAGATTGGCAAAATGGCCCGCTCGCTTGAAGTCTTCCGCGAAAAAGCCAAATTGGCAGATGACTTGTCTCATGAGCAGCAGGCAAGCCGTGATCAGGAAGACGTCCGCCACCAGAAAGTGCATGAATTGGTGGTCGGGTTTGATGCGGCCATTCAGCAAACCCTTGTTGAGGTGAGCGAGAATGCCAAACGTATGGAAGATGATGCGCAAGTGCTGACCTCTATCGCGCAGGATACTTCTGAACGAGCCAATGAGGCCGATGGAGCATCCGGTCAGGCAGCTGATTCGGTTCAGACCGTAGCGACTGCAACGGAAGAGCTGGCCGCAGCTATTGGTGATATCAACCAGCAGGTGGAACAGACCCAGCATATCGTCAATGAAGCGACCAAGGCGGCTGAGACTTCCAACGTCAAGGTCCAAAGCCTTGAACATGCCTCCAGCAAAATTGGCGAAGTGGTCAGCCTTATTCGCGATATTGCCGAGCAAACCAATTTGCTGGCGCTCAATGCAACCATTGAGGCGGCACGAGCAGGCGAGATGGGCAAGGGCTTTGCTGTTGTTGCCTCTGAGGTAAAAGAGCTTGCGACCCAGACCTCTAAAGCCACAGAGGAAATTTCCCAGCAGATTCATGATATTCAGGATTCGAGCCGCGATGCAGTGTCTTCAATCGGCGCTATTGCCAAAATCATGGAAGATGTCTCCTCTTACACGGCTTCTATCGCCAGCGCGGTCAACCAGCAAGGCACCGCAACGAGCGAGATTGCCAATTCGGTCCAAACAGCATCGCAAGGCACTCAAACCGTAGCCTCCAATATGAGCGAGGTGACAACCAAGGCGGGCGAGACCACCCACCGCGCTGATGATGTGCTCAAAAGCTCGCGCAACGTTGCCGGACAAGCAGGCGAGCTGCGCCAGATGGTTGGCTCCTTCCTTCAGGATGTTCAGCGCTCGTTCTAGGCACAACGTAATAGAGACAAAATATAAGAATGAGCCGGAGGTTATGCACCTTCGGCTCATTCTTATATTGTCTTTTGGCCGTAAATCTGCTTTGCCTGAAGGTGGTGCGAAGACAATTAATTTGTCCGTTGTAAAACGGTTTGATGGAGTTTGAACATGGGCGTATTTGATTTTATTAAATCTGTTGGCGAGAAAATCGGCATCACTTCCGAAGATGAGTCCCCGGCAGCAGAAGATTTGAAGGCCGAAGTTGAAAAGCATGGTCTGGAAGCTCAAAATCTCGATATTCAGGTTGAAGGCGACACCGTGAAAGTGGCTGGCGCGACCGAGAGCAGTTCTTTGCGCGAAAAGATCGTTCTTGCCTTGGGCAACACATTGGGCATTTCCAAGGTGGAAGAAAACATCGAAGTCAGCAACGAAGAGCCTGAGGCGACTTTCTATACCGTGCAAAAAGGCGATACCCTTTGGGCAATTTCGGCTGAGCATTATGGAAATGGTGCCAAATATGAAGGCATTTTTGAAGCCAACAAACCAATGCTGACCCATCCAGACAAGATCTATCCAGGTCAGGTCCTGCGCATTCCGTCACTGGACTAACTATCTCATTGCTGTATGGCAAGAAAGATCGAGGCGGGGCATGGCTCCGCCTTTTTTGCGGGCGCAATAAAATTTAGAGAGAGGCAAGGCGCATTATGAATTGGCAATTGGAGAGCGAGTGGCAAGATCGGAAACCATCGGGCGGCGCAGACACTGGAGTTATGCAGCTTGTCTTGCGCGGCCAGTCCCCGTCTTGCGCGCTCCCCGCTACCAGCCGCCTTGCCTATACGGCCATTACGCGTATTCCTCCCGGAACCGAGCTTGAAAATGCCCGCTTTGTCACCCGCACCGCCAATTATCATGAAGTGTCCCCGCTTCAAGATCTGGAGCCAGCTTCAGACCATGAAGCAGGTGAGGGCCTTGTCTGGACCTTTACGATCCCTCAGCTCAGCCATCAGCCCCTTCACTTTACAGACGGGCCAACCGGTGCCTTTCTAATCCATGAAGATGGCAGCACCGAAGCCATTGACTGCACTCCGCTCACGCGTGAGGGGGAGGCTATAGGTGAGCCAATACCCTTCCTTGACGAGGAAGCCAAACTAGGACCTGTGCCGCCGGAGAAGGAGAGGGCGGCAGCTGCCCAGCGTCCACCCTTGGGGCTTTTGCCATGGCCGGAAATTGCTCGCATTGAAAGTTGGGCCGATACCGCTCCCTTTGGCTTTTATTTGCGTGATGGAGATCTGTGTGAGCGGGTAAATTCGCTCATCACTCGCCTCTTTGGCCCCATAGAGCCGCCGCTTTTTTCATCTCTGGAAGCTGACTATCTGATGTCGGTCAGCCTGACCTATTATGATGACGACGAGGGGGACGAAGAAGGCGAGGGGGACGCAAGCGAAGAAGAAATGGATGAGGACGAGGCCGATAGCTTCCTGCTGGATTTCCAGCATGATCTTATCATGCTAACCGCAGATCAGGGCGAGGCATGCCTTTATGCCCTCATCGCTCTTGCGCAAATGACCCTTGCCACCCGCAAAGATCCGCAGCTTTATCGCTTCCCCAAAGAAGGAATGATCATTGATAGCCCTCGTTTTGGCTGGCGCGGCATGCATCTTGACGTCTCGCGTCAGCTTTATAGTAAAAAGGATATCCTTGATTTTCTTGATATTCTGGCATGGAACCGCTTCAATCGCTTCCATTGGCATTTGAGTGATGATGAAGGCTGGCGGCTGGAAAGCAAGGCCTATCCGTGGCTGACGGAAGTCGGGGCCTATCGCGGCCATGGTTTGCGGCTCAAACCCCAGCATGGCTCGGGCCCCGATCGCCACGGGGGCTTTTTCTCTCATGAGGATGTGAAGGATATTCTCGCTCGCGCAGAGGAGCTTTGCATCATTGTGGTGCCCGAGATTGATATTCCCGGCCATTGCAATGCAGCCCTTGTTGCCATCAATGATCTGGTTGATCCAAGCGCCCTTGATGGGGGTGCCTCTGTGCAAGGCTATGTCAATAATGCGCTTAATCCCGGCTTGGCGGCAACATGGCGTTTCCTTGAAACCATCTTTGATGAGGTTGCCGAGCTGTTTCCCTCGCCGTGGATCCATATCGGAGGCGATGAGGTGGCTGATCAGGCCTGGCGCGGCTCGCAAGCCGCCATGAGCTGGGCCAAAGCCAAAGGGCTGGTGGATGAGACGGGCGAGCCGGATACCATCGCCATGCAATCAAGAATTCTGTCCTTTGTTCAGGCGCATCTCGCAAAAAGGGGCAAGGCCTGCCTTGCTTGGGAAGATGCAGCCAAAGGCGCAGGAATTGGACGGCAAGATACAGCCATCATGGCTTGGCTGAAGGCAGAAAGCGGCCCCGCCTTGGCGGACAAGGGTTATGAGGTGATCATGACACCGGGTGAGGCCTATTATCTTGATATGGCCCATTGCGAGGATTGGCAGGAGCCGGGCCTGAGCTGGGCTGGAACTACTTCGGTAGAGGAATGCTATGAGTTTGAGCCTGCAGAAGGCTTTTCAGCCGAGCAAGAGGCAAAACTGATTGGCATTCAGGGATGCATCTGGAGCGAAAATCTGACCAGTCGGGCGCGGTTCAATCATATGGTCTTTCCCCGCCTCTCTGCGATTGCGGAGCGGGCCTGGACAGAGCGTGAGAAGAAGGATTGGGCCAGTTTCCGTGGCCGTGTGGGCCTTATGCCCAAAATGCCGCTGATGTGACGGGCGTGAAGGCAAATATGTAAGGGGACCATCACCTATTGGAAGGGGGGCAATCCTCGCGACTGTCTCAAGAAGCGCCAAAGCCAAAAGACAATACCTAAAAGAGGGTGAGAGAGCATGACACAGACCTTTGCAATTGATATTGGCGGCCCCGCCAGCATTCCGCTTACAGGGGCTGACAGCACCTTTCCTATCAACCGCATTTTCTGCGTTGGGCGCAATTATGCAGCCCATGCACGCGAAATGGGGGCAAATCCCGATCGTGAGCCTCCTTTTTTCTTCTCCAAACCAGCCGATGCGGTGCTAACTGGCAGCACTTGCACCATGCCTTACCCGCCTATGACACATGATATGCATCATGAGGTTGAGCTGGTGATTGGCCTTAAAAAAGGCGGCAGGGATATAGCCCCTGATGATGCACTCTCCCACATCTACGGGGTGGCCTTGGGGCTTGATTTTACCCGCCGTGATATGCAGGCCGAAGCCAAGAAAACCGGCCGTCCGTGGGATATGAGCAAGGGCTTTGATGCCTCTGCCATTATCGGGGAAATGCTGCCTGTTATGGGGCAGGATGTACCGCAAACCGGCACCATTGCGCTGAGCGTCAATGACGTGCTTGCGCAAAAAGGTGATTTGTCTGACATGATCTGGTCAATCCCTGAAGTGATTGCCGAATTGTCCCGCTATCTCACCTTGCGCCCCGGCGATCTTATCTTTACCGGAACGCCGGAAGGGGTTGGGCCAGTGGTTAAAGGCGATGTGCTCAAAGCCAGCCTTGAGGGCGTGCCGGATCTGACCGTCTTGATCGCCTAACCGGCAGCAGATCAGGCGAGCTATATAGTCGCCTGCCCTTCTATGATCATTAAAAAGAAAATCCCCGCCAAGGGACGGGGATTTTCAATCATGTCTCAAGCGCCAGAGAGGCCAGCGCGGGAGAGTATAGCCTAGCGCGCGCGGTTAGCCTCATATTGGCCAGAAGCACGATAGCTCCAAAGATAGGAAGGAACCACAGCTTCCACGCTTTGGGGTGTCATGCCCAGCCCTTCAAAGGTAAGGCCAGCAGCTTTGGCTTCATCACTGACAACATTGTCGCTTTTCAGCAACTCCACCTGATCGCAGGTAAGAACCGGATTTGGCATCATCTCGGTAAACCAGGCAAGAGCGGTTGCCACACCAAAGGGCATTGGCAGCAGCAAGCGCTGGCGCTGGGTTTCTTCAAGCATCAGTTCGAGCAACTCTTTGAAGGTCTTCTCTTCAGGGCCGCCCAGCTCATAGGTTTTGCCAGCCTCAAGCTTACCCTCAACACCGCGGGCGATAACCTCGGCAACGTCACCAACAAAAGCTGGCTGAAACTTGTTCATCCCGCCGCCAATCAAAGGCAAGGCAACAGAAAAGCGGCTCATCTGCGCAAACTTGTTAAAGAAACCATCGTCCGAGCCAACGAGCAGGGAAGGGCGAATGACAATGGCGTCAGGCAAAGCCTCTTGCACAGCTTTCTCGCCAGCAGCTTTTGAGCGGGCATAAGCGGAGGTGGAATTCTGATCTGCGCCAATGGCAGAGATTTGAACCAGAGTTTTAAGACCAGCCTTTGCCGTGGCTTTGGCAATGGCTGCCGCCCCGTCGCGGTGAACCTCGTCAAAGCCCTGCTTTGAAGTCTCGTGCAGGATGCCAACCAGATTGACAACCGCATCAGCTCCTTCTATTGCGCGCTCGATAGACCAGTCATGGCGCAAATTGGCCTGTACCGGAAAAATCTGGCCAACGCCCCCTTGCGGCTGCATAAAGCCGGCCAGCTCAGGGCGCCGCACTGCAATGCGAACGCGATAGCCGCGCTTTGCCAAAGCACGAACAACGTGGCGGCCCAAAAAGCCTGATCCACCAAATACAGTAACAATCTTTGACGATTGGTTTGCCATCATTTTTCTGGTCCCTTTGCGAGCAAACGCAGCTGGTATTGGTTCCTTGCATAACCAATACCTCTTTCCCTTCTCAATAATCCTTCCACAGCGCTGTGTGAAGGGCAGAAAGGCAGACTTTCCCCGATACTGCGCCCATTGGGGGAAATTATCATGTTAATTGTGCACATTTTTCCATTCATCGCGTTGACAATGACCAAGGCTGGCCTTAAAAACCGCCTCACACCTGAGATGCCCAGGTGGCGGAACTGGTAGACGCGCTAGCTTCAGGTGCTAGTTTCTGTATAGAAGTGGAGGTTCGAGTCCTCTCCTGGGCACCAAAATCCCCGTTCGGTTCAGTCCGGCGGGGTTTTTTATTGCCTGAATTTACCCGTGTTTTCAATGAATTGATTGGGTCACGATCCAATCGCATACAGGGCTATTGAAGGAAGAGGTTTTCTCATCAACATTTTGAGATTTTTTGGAAACCCAATAGGTGTTCATACTCCGTTTTACTAAAACGGAAGATACTAACGACAGGTCCTAACCAAATGGGATGAGGGATCCCCAATACAACAATCAAGCTCAATAAAGCTTCATGTGAAGGATTAGCCCCAAATTTTCAATCTGACTTCAGCCCAACGTTTTGCAAGGCTCGATTTCATCCGCAGAAACCGCGTGACATATTTTTGGAAAAATGTCGTGTCTTGGTCATATTTCCAATAGCGATTGCCAATGTCCGAAAATAAGGGGTTATTTTCATCGGTACAATTGAGAGAAATGGCCGGATAGGGCTGAATGCTCCAGATCTCAACGCCGTGCTCGTAACTTCTATCCATCATGACATCAATTGCGCAGTGTAGTTTTTCGCAATAGGCAAGCAATTGGGCCACATTTTTTTTGCTGACAAGATAGGCAGAGGCATCCAGTGGCCCATAGGCCATCTTGTAGACCTTCTGACCAGATGGAAGCTGAAACAACAAGCGCGATGGTCTGTCATGTTGACCAGACATTTTCAGCAACACATTATCGGGGATATTGATCGCGTCAAGCAAGGAAGGAATGCTGGCCTCAAGGGTCACATCATCTTCCATGATCACATAAGCATCGACCGTTTCATCTTGCAACAAATTGCGCCAGAGTTGAATATGGCTTAATGCACATGCCAGTTCAGTGGGCATAAGAGGCCGCCCCCAATGAGCGCGGGTTCGCTCCGGGTCGTAAGAGTTGGGAACCTGGCTTATAGTGTCAGGTGTTATTGCTTCGAAGATTTCGAGCGGAATTGAGAATTTCGCACATTGCTGATGAATTCTATCTCTGCGAAAGGTGTTTGATTTAACATTGATCGCAAAATAACGCACTCGCATACGAGAACCCCCAAGCAGTAACTTTATAGTCTTTGAGCAATCAGGCAGAGATATTGAAGATAGGGGTGAAGTAAATGAATTGCTGGCCCCGGATTTCTCGGACCATAGGTCGATCTGATCGGATAAAGCAAGGCCCAAGACCCTTTAGCCCTGTTAACAAAAACCGGAAAACTTCAATCATAAGGATTAGTGAGCTGAGTTTCCATTAAAGGGCCCGCTTTTCCTATCGTCTTACCAATATAAATCCTGGGCGCACTCATTTGGCTGAGGCGGCGTTTTGTAAAGCCCTGACATTTTGCTCTTTCTGGCGAGTAACCGGCCAAGGATAAAAAGGCCTTTCGTGGGAGATCGTTAGCCAAATTGTTGGAAAATTCCGGCAGCAGCCCATTTCCAGAATAATATTGACAAATGATATAGGTATCGCCAAAACAGCACGGCTTTGTGAAATCCAGAATTGACCGAAGATATGAGAAAAATTTCAAAAAGAAATGGGAATGTGATTTCCGGCTTAGAATAATGCAGTATTCACAAATATGCCCTAAAGAACGTTTTTAAAAGCGCGTTTCAAACCAAAACTCCACCAAGCTAAGCATTGGCCCGCCAAATGAAGTTTATAGATAGAATGAATAACACTATGTCGCACAAATGGTTTGCTGTACTCTCGTTTGTTGCCTTGGTGTGCGGTCCGTTTGCGTCAATGTTAGGCAATGCAGGGTCGGATATTTGGTTATGTTTGATTGTGCTGGCTTTCCTTGGGAAATCTGTCTTGGACAAGGAGTGGGGCTGGGTTTATGAGCCTTGGATCATTCTAGCATTTTTGTTCTGGTTTTGGATGGTTTTTACCTCTGCAATTTCTCCTTGGCCAATGAACTCGTTTGAGCACTCAGTCCCTTGGGTTCGATTTCCTCTCTTTGCTGCTGCCTTCGCTTACTTTGTTTCAAGAAGCAAAAACCTTCATGAAGGCGTTATGTATGGATTTTTGGCCGGCGTGATCATCATGATGATTGTTCTGGTAATTGAGCGGATAAACAATCCAGACGCAGAACGATTGTTTGGAACATGGCGACAGCACCTCAAAGCGGCCTGGTTTATGGTCGGATTTGGCCTTCCGGTATCGCTGTGGGCATTGGGCCAATTACAAAAGAAGACAAGTTCGTTCAAATGGGTCTTTCCTCTGGTTGGGCTGATTGTCGCCATTACCGCCAATACAGGCGAGATCTATATGACTATCCTTCTTCTTTTCGGGATTGGATTGTTTATTGTATTTGGTGGTCTGGGGTGGAAATTGAGCGCAGGTGTTGCGGCCTTTGGTATCGCCAGTATTGGCGTGATGTTTGCGTTTGGAAGGCAAACTCTGGAGCGCTTTCAATATGGTATTGAAAGCAGGTTGCCCTGGAAAGAAACAAGCGACTATTATCCCGCTTGGATGGGTGGCATTGAAGCCGGCAAGCTGAATCCTGTGACCGGTATTGGGCCAAATAACTTTGAGTTTGTATGCAAGCAAGAGGGGGGCGCGGAGCTCTTACAGGTTCCGTATTGTCATGTTCATCCGCACCAGCTGTATATCCAGACTTTTGCGGAAACAGGATTGCCCGGCCTGATTTTGTTTGTGTTGGTTGTCTTTGCACTCTTTTATAAAGTGGCTCGAAAATACGATCTCAAAGGCAAACTTCTATCGCCTGGAAAAAACACCGACCGTCTGGCCCAAGTTCAATCTCTCGTCCTGTTAACGGCTGCCTTATGGCCAATTTCAACTTACTCGGAAGCGTTTGGCCAGCATAAAAACTTCTTTACCTGGCTTGCAATTGGCTGGGCACTGGGGCTCTTGCAATATAGTAAGAATTCTCGATCAAGCACTTAAAGCAAGTCGTCTGTTTCACTCAGATAGGCTTGCGGAAGAGACTGCCTATCTTGAGTTAGATAAACAGTCTGGTGCTCTTGGTACTAATCTTTGTCATGCCAAGCTGAAGATAGGGCTTTGGATCAAAGACAAGATTATTGTCTCGAAGATAGCGTGATGGATTGCCGACCATCACCGCAAAATCAGGAACATCCTGCAAAACGACAGCGCCTGCGCCAATATAAGCCCCTTTGCCTATCGTAAGGCCGGGAAGAAGAGTGGCATTGGTGCCAACCGTAGCAAAGTCGCCAATAGACACATTCCCCGCAACGGCCGCCCCGCCCATAATATGAACGCCATTGCCAAGGGTGCAATCATGATCAACCACTGCATTGGTGTTTAAAATACAGTGATCGCCAAGGGATGAAAATTTGTTCAAAACAGCCCCAGCCATAATCTGGCTTCCCACACCCAGCATGGTTTGCGTTTCGACGCATGCGCGATGATGGATTATATTCAGGCTTTTCAGTCCGACTTGGTTGAAATATTGCGCGCACATATATCGCGCAAGCCCGTGCTCACCGCCAATGCCGGGGACCACATGCGAACAGTTTGGCAAAATCTCTAAAAGCGGGCCGGGTGAATTGATAAAGGGAACGTCAGTATCAAAATCCAAATGATCGAGATTTGGATCATAAATTGCTGCAATAGACCCAAGATTATGCTCGCGGATAAGCTCCACCATAATCTTGGCTTTGAATTTGCCGCCAAAGATTAGAATTTGATGCATGGCTTTGCCTATTGCTTTATGCTCTAGCGCCCCAGCCCAAGCATGCGTTTGAGTTTCAGGCGCGCAATTCTGGGACGAGAGGCTTTTAGCTTCTCCTTGGCATATCGGTTCCGTTCACTCAAAAGACGCTTTTCAATTTTGCGATCAAAACGCCGCAGACGGATCTCTTTGTCATAAGAGGCATAAAAGACGGGAAGCAGCGTCTCCAGCCGCTCGATGCGCTGAGAAAGAGTAATCTCGCCTCTAAGATTGTTACCCTTAGGGGGAGAATAAGTGCGCTGAATAAACTCCGCCTCATTATCTCCGACCACTGCATCATCCAAAATGGGGGAAAGAATGGTCAGATGATCTCCGGCAAAGGCGTAAGGATAGTCTGTCCAGATCCGATCACAGATTTCTTTGGCATATTGGGTCCGCCAAACGCCATAAAACCAGCTGACATGATAATTATAAAACCGGGTGAGGAGGCGCTCTAGGAGGTCATTTGATTGATCCGGGCTATAGTTCGCCCAAGGCATCTCATCTTCAGGCCCGTGGATAGTTTTCACTCTCGGCACGGCCAGATGGGCATTGGGGTTTTCGTCCAGCTTGGCGATGAGAACCTCGAGAAATCTGTCATTGGTATAATCGTCATCCGCCCGCCATAAATAATATTCGGTCTCACACTGATCCAGTAAGAACTTAAAATTGGCAAGTGGTCCGATATTCTCATCCTGACGGATATATTGAATGCGGCTATCGCGGGCAGCAAAATCTTGGCAAATCTCAGAAGTGCGATCGTCAGAGGCATTGTCGGAAATGGTAACCTGAATATCCTGATAAGTCTGCGCCAATACAGATGTAAGGCATTCCTCAAGCATCGTTTCGCCATTATAGACTGGTATTCCGACTGTCACCCGTGCCATATTACGCCCATTCAATCTGGTAAAATCTTAATGCTGGCTGATCCTAATGCCCTCTAAATCCAATAGCAACATATGGGTTCCAAGCAACAACAACTTCGATGTTATCCGCCTCATCCTGGCTTCATTGGTGATCGTCAGCCACTCTTACCCATTGTTTTTGGGCTATGCGGATCCTTGGCAAACTTACGGCACGCATCATAATATTGGTCAGCTCTGCGTTATGGCCTTTTTTGTGGTGTCTGGCATTTTGGTGACCCGCTCTGCAACACGATCACGCAGCTTGCTGTCTTATGCTATCTCGCGGGCTTATCGCCTTCTGCCCGGAGCCTTTATCTGCGCTGTCTGGATGGTATTTTTTCTGGGCATCGCTTTCACGACACTTTCTCTTGGTGACTATCTGTCCGAAGGCAGGGTCTGGTCGTTTCTGGTGCGCAATACGCTCTTGTTTGCGGTTCAATATGATCTTCCAGGGGTCTTTAAGGACAATATCTATCCAAGCGCCGTCAATGGTTCCCTATGGTCACTAAAAATCGAGATCAAGATGTATATTATCTTTGGTCTCATTGTGTTTCTCCTGCGCTTGATCCCGAAATATCTCCCTTATCTAAAATATATTCTGCTGGCCTTTGCGCTCATTCTACTCATCAGACTAACTGTCCCCGATATGGTTTTTTCATTCAAACAGGATGGGAAACATACATCTCTGTGGGCTTATGGATATTATTTTGCGGCAGGAGCCGTATTATTTGCCTGGGAAGATCACATATTCCGCAATTTGGGACTCGCTTTTGTCGCGGCATTGGCAACGGCCTTGCTGGTGAAAACTCCATATTATGATTATGCGCTCTATTTAACCTTGCCCTATCTGGTCCACTGCCTTGCCTTTTCGCAAATGGCACCCTTGCAAAAAATACGCGGCCTGCCAGATATTTCATATGGTATCTATATCTATGGCTTTCCGGTTCAGCAGACCTTGTCGTTGCTTTACGCTCAAACCCTCAGCTTTCCAGTACTGGTCAGCCTATCCCTTGTGCTGACAATCCTCTTGGCCATTTTTAGTTGGTATCTCATTGAAGCCCCGTCTCTAAAACGAAAGCGCAAAGATGAAGAATGGCTTGTGAAGCGCCTCAAGAATATGGCACAGCGATCAACAGGAACGGCCTTTTTTCAAAAGCGCATCAAGTAGTGGCAAAAAGGTCAAATACCTGATCTAACCTTGGCCATTTCTCCTTTTGCTTTCAAAAGAAGATTGCTATCTGCCACAGAGCGCGATAGTCAGATGCCATAAAAGATGGGGCGGTGTCTTTAACTGCACAGAACCACGCTTTTTTGCAGTTTGTTCAATCTGGTTGCAGTCCGGAAGGTGAAAAAAGGGTCACAATGATTTCGCAGACTATGTCAGGCAAAACTATCCTCTTTCTTGTGACCGAAGATTGGTATTTCTGGTCTCACCGTTTGCCGGTTGCTCGCGCGGCAAGAGACGCGGGTGCAAAAGTCGTTGTGGTGTGCCGTGTCAACAAACATGCAGATCAGATCAGGGCGGAAGGATTTGAGCTTTGGGATGCTCCCATTGACCGCACCGGAATTAATCCGCTCAAAGACATCACCACATTATGGTTTCTTTGGAACACTTACCGCGCAGTCCGGCCTGATTTGATACATCATGTGGCGACCAAGCCGGTTTTGTATGGGTCTTTGATTGCATGGCTCACCGGTGTTCCTGCTATTCTCAATGCAATGGCAGGTTTGGGCTATCTCTTCATATCGCAAGGAATGAAAGCCCGCCTGCTCAGAGGGATTTTTCAAAAACTGCTGGTCACTTTATGCAACAGGAAGAACACAGCTCTGGTCGTGCAAAATCGCGATGATCAGCAGACCTTTCTCTCCCAAGGCGTAAGAGCAGAGCAAATCGTCGTGATCCGTGGCTCTGGCGTTGATCTGGATAGATATCATGCGACTGACGAGCCCGATGGAACACCTGTTGCTTTATGTGTCTCTCGCATGTTGTGGGATAAAGGGATTGGCGAACTTGTAGAAGCTGCCCGACGTCTAAAAGAGAAAAATGTTCCCATCAAAGTGCGTCTGGTCGGCGGCACAGACATAAATCCCTCCTCAATCCCTCAAGAACAGCTTGATCTTTGGCATGAAGAGGGCGTGATTGATTTTGCAGGGCATTCCAATGATGTAGTTGGCGAATATGCCCGCGCTCATATTGCCGTTCTTCCCTCTTATCGCGAAGGTTTGCCCAAATCCTTGCTGGAGGCCGCCTCTTGTAAGCGCCCGATTGTTTCCACCGATGTTCCCGGTTGCCGCGAGATCTGTGTGGATGGGGAGAGCGGGATTCTTGTGCCGGTAAAAACCTCACGCGAGTTGGCTGATGCTCTGGAAACCCTCGCTCTTGATAAAGACTTGCGCGTGAAAATGGGGGCAAAAGCCCGCCAGCTTGCCGAAGATGAATTTGCAACCCCTCACATCGTCCGGCAAACAACCCAGGTCTATTCAGACTTGCTGAAATAGCCAAAGGGCGAAGCTGGAACTTGAGCCCTGCCAGTTGCCAAAGGCGGATCAGCAGAACGGTTTTATTCCATCATGCTGATGCCATAATATGGCACTCAAGAGTCCCCTGGTGGTTTTTAAGAAGAAATTCTAGAGGAAGATCCTGTGTGCTCGACCCTTTTGCGTGCTTGTAAACGGTGTGCTTCTCGGGGCCATTGACAAGCAATATGATCTTTTCAGATGCAAGAATGGATGACATGGAAAGGCTCACACGTTCATAAGGCCTGAAGGGCGCCTTCGTGTGAATGACACTCTCCCCTTGAGCCTCCCAGCGCCCTTTGGGGAAAAGGGAGGCAATATGGGCATCCGCTCCCATGCCCAAAACACATAGGGTTGGAGGGAGATCAGGGAGCATAATGCTGTTCGTTTCATGATCCCATAAGGGCGTGATCTGACAGGATGCGCCGGATTGTTCAAACAGGCGCTTTACCTGGCCTGCATTGCTCTGCTCATCATTTAACGGAACACAGCGCTCATCTCCCACAGAAATTTGCACCCGATCCCATGCAAGATCGGATTTTGCCAATTCCTTGATAAGCAAATGCGGGCTACTCCCGCCCGGCAAAAGAAGCGAGGCAGGTTTCTGGTCAAGAGCAGCCTTTAGAGCCTTCGTAATCGCAAGGCTGAGGGCCTGGGCTTGGGCTTGCAGACTATCGTAAAAATATTCTTTTTGAGGCATCTGGTATTAGCGTCCCAGCAATGAGGATAGTACTTGCAGATCATCAATGATCTCGGTGTCGCCGGGAAATGGAAGCTCCTTTCCCTGAATGCGGCGTCCTAAAAACTGCGTGCCATTGATCTGGGCTGCATCAAAATCGGTAATGGCGTCACCGATCATCAAGACCCGCTCAGCCGAATAGCCATTATCCTCGATGATCATTTTCAGATTGGCCGATTTTTTCTTGGGCGTCCCAAAAATGCCCTCAAAATAATGAGACATCATGCGGCGATCAGTAATTCTTCTCAGCTCGTCCTCAGGGGTGGCAGAGGCAATGTAACAGGGAATAGTCTTACTGTGTGTTTCCAGAAAGTCTTTTGCACCCTTGACCCAATCAGATTCGATCACGCGCTGTTCCACAATTTGCGAAAAGCGTTCGGCGCGGCTCTGGACACTTTCTTCCGTCGGAGTGCGGCCACATAACGTCTGCTCATAATATCGTATTTTGTCATAACGAGAGACGCCGCCATTGGCTTCATGAAAGGCCAGAACCTTGTCCTGAATATCCTTCCCGGCATCTTCATATAATTCGTAGAAAGCCTGCCCTTTTACATCCACCGACTCGGCCAGAACACCATCAAAATCAAATATAATGGCATCAATATCCAACTTTGCATTGTCCATATCTATTGGCTTTCCATTGGTTTAATTGTCTTGTTGCCCACGATATACACTTCATCGGCATAATCTTGAACGATCTTGTTATGAGAAATGAAGATAACCGTCACGTCCTTGGCCAGATTTTTCAGGGTTTCAAGAAGTCGCTTCTCAGTATCGGTATCCAAAGCACTTGTTGCTTCATCAAGCAACAAAAGCTTGGGTTGATGGATCATGGCGCGGGCAATAGCAATACGCTGGCGCTGCCCACCAGACAATTTTCGCCCGCCTTCACCTGCAGCTGAATCCAGACCATCTGGCAGACTTTCAACAAACTCTCTGGCACCAGCGGCCTCAAGCGCCAGCCACACATCATCCTCGCTATATTCATCGCGCCCCATGAGGATGTTTTCGCGAATTGAATCATTGAAGAGGAACACCTCCTGAGGAACAAACCCGATAGATCGTCGCCACTTTGTAAGGTTAATGTTTTCCAGAGTGTCACCCTCAATTAAGAGTTGCCCAACTTTGGGGCCATGAAAACCCGATAACATGTCCAGAATTGTCGTTTTGCCAGAGCCGGATGGGCCGATGAGTGCTGTCAGTTGGCGAGGTTTGATATCAAGATTGACATCTTGCAAAATCAAAGCCTCATCATAGGCAAAATCAATATCTTCAAAGCGAATGGAATTGATGGCTGGGGGGACATCTTTTGTACCGCTCCATTCTTCCTTGGCTTGTTCTGTCTTATCAATCGTATCCATAAGCGACCACAAAGCGGCCTCTTGTGTCATCAATCGTTGAAACTCGCTTTGGGCGATATTCATACTGCTGAGCAAACGAATAAAAATAACGGCCAAAACCGCCAATTCACTGCTTGAAAGGCCTCCATAAGTGACCGCTCCATACATGCCTAAAATCGCGGTTAGAACCATCAATGGTTCATGAAATACGCGCATAGATTGGCTGGCAATCAATTGATCAGCCTGAGCCTTTTCCAAGCCTTGGGAATGTCTGGTCAACAAATTCATAAATTTGCCTTCCAGAGCCATCGCGCGAAGGGGCTTTATGCCCTGAAGCATTTCAGCAAGATGGGTCAGAATTTTTTTAGACAGATCAATTTGCTTAAGCCCTGCACTTCGGGCAACCCGCACCAAGGTCCATAAAGCAGCTGCTAACAGCAAACCAACCGTAATAGCTGCCAAAAACATTTTCCATGACAAGAGCAAAGCACCGATCGCATAGACCAGAAATTGTACCATTGCGGAGATGACGCGAGCCATGGACATGAAAGCCATGGAGGAGTTGAAAGTCTCCATGACAATGGCATTCAGGCTCACCCCCAAGGTGTGATTGACAAAGAAGTTCCAGCGGGCATTTAACAAGGCCTCCAGCAAGCGGCGACGCAGGCGTGCCGATATATGGGCAACAGTTTTGCCAACCTTGCGAAGGCCCAGCCAGAGAACAAGAGCCTTCAGCCCCATAACCACAATAATGAACAAACTTACATTAAGAAGGGTGAGCTCAATACCAAATTGGACCAAAATATCGCGAAAAGCGCCATCAGGGATGTGATCCATGCTGGCAGAGCCATCCAGCACCAGCTGAAAAAATGGCAGGAATGCCGCCATTCCAAAGGCTTCGAATATTCCTGCAATCACCACAAGGGAAATGGCAATCAGGGTTTCTTTTTTGTAATTGCTGAAAAAGAAACCAAAAATCTTTGCAAAATCTTTCATGAGGAACGTATCTGCTTTATGGCGCTTACCAACTTGTAAGGGAGCATTGTGATCAAAAGTATGCGCACCCCATAGAAAACAGCCTTTAGGCGCATAAACAAGCCATCATTGTGCCGCCATCGGGCCCGGGTGGCATCATAAAACTGGCGCCAGCGCCTTTTGCTGCTGATCGAACTGCCAATAATTCTTCTTTGCAAAATAGGCTCTGAGAGCATCGTAATACGCCCCGCTTTTGCAAATCGCATCCAGAACTCAAAGTCCTGTGATGTTTTAAAACTTTCATCATATCGACCAAGGTCGCGACAAAGCTGCGAGCGCATCATAATTGTACTATGGGCAAAGGCGGTTTTGAAGAATGGGATGGTTTTTAACTCTTCATCACTTGAATATCCCCATTGCCCTGTCAGACCGTCTTCATACAGATCATCACAATTTCCGCCAATAAGACCGACGTCAGGCTCTTGAGCCATCACCGCAATTTGTTTCTCAAATCGCTCGGGATAAGAGATGTCATCGCTATCCTGTCGGGCGATATAATCACCACGAGCAAGCTCTATACCTCTATTGAGGGCAATCGTCAGGCCTGTATTGGCTTGATGAACCAGCCGTATGCGATCATCACGCGCCGCATAGTCCTCTAGAATTTTGGCAGACCCGTCTTTGGATCCATCATTGATGATGATGAACTCAAAATCGCGAAAAGTCTGGTTCAGGATACTGTCCATACTGCGGTGCAAATCATCTTGCGCATCATAGACAGACATCAGGACGGAAATTTTCGGCGCTACATCAGACACGCTGATTTTATCCTTTTTTGCGAGCAATCACATAAGCCCGCTGGTCGCGAGATCGAAGAATGGTTTGCTCATAGCCCCATGTCTTACATCCCTCGTCAACGGCTTCGACGATCCCGGGGAATAGCGCCATATTATAATCGTCAAAAACAATCACATCGCCTGCTTCCTGACGTTTCTGCACCATGTCAAATTCGATCATGACATCGTCGTAGGTATGGGCCCCATCAAGAAAAGCGAAGTTAATCCGCCCCATTGCGGTGCGAGAGAGACCGATACGGCTGTCGATTTCCATGAAAGTAATGAAGGGATCAACCAGATCTTTCCAAGGCAAAAGAAGCTCTTGCCGTGTCTTGGTGCCCTCAAGATCGTCAATGCAATTCCAATACATCTTTTGAGTATGAGGCAGAAGATCAAACGTCATGATCTTGCCAAACACGGCCTCATCGCAAAGTGCTTTTGCCATCACGATTGAGGAAAAACCGCGTGCAGTACCTGTCTCCAAAATGGTAATGCTGCGGGCAGATGCGGGAAGATCACCATTGTCCCATTGATCTTTGGTGGATGCTAGATAGTCGCGCAACGCCGAATAAAGAACGCGGCCATGTTGGTAGCAAAGGTTCGAGTCCTTGATCACAATTTGCGTGTGCAGGGCTAAATTATGGAACCAGTCTAAATCAATGGACACGCCTTTTTCTTGCTCAAAGCTATCAATTTCAGGATAGTTGCGCGATTTTTCCTGTGTCCACAATTCCAGATATTGATCTTTTGTGGCGCGTGGTTCCGATCCAAACGGAAAAGTGTGCCAGTAACTGCGGGCCCATACATCAACTGCTTTTTGTACTTTGCGGGCAACCTTATTGCTCAAGTGTACGAATTTTTTATTCATATGTTTGGGAACCTGTCTTGTCGCCTCAGGTGCCAAAACTCCTTGGAATGGCTTCATTGCTGAAAGTATAGGAGCTCTGCCACCTTAATTCCGGATATCGCTATCGTGAATTTGCTAGTCATCAAATCGAATTTACCCACTCCTTGCAACAAGGGCGCGCATTGAGTGGCGCATCCATTTGCCTGGGCACGGATTGTCACTCTTCGACGAGGGACTATAGTCCATCTCACGCCAATATGTCACCCGTTTCTAAGGGTTAGAATAATGTGTGTTGAAAGAAATGTAACAGTGGCAAGCCTTGGTTTGATTGCAATGGTAAGAATTTGAAGTGATTCCGAAAAATCGAACCAGATAGTGGAGCATAGAATTCCTCATCGAAGACGAACCCAAAGACCTGCGGTAGCACTTGCGGTCTTTATTAATCGGTTGGCTTGGAATCTTTCTTCTGTGCCGAATTCTGAATTTTCAGGCAAATTCTTCCAATGCGAAACAAATTCGTTGGCTCTGTCAAAGAAAAACAGGGTTAGTCCAAGTTCGGGCGAAGAGGTCAGATAGTAGCTTGGGGTCAGGATCTGGTTAATGAGTAAGTAAAAATATGTATTTAAACATTTGGTAATTATACTCTACTAACTATTGGGTAAGGGGATTCTAGACTAGCAAGTCATTTGGTTGCTTTGAAGGTTGATGGCATATGGCAGATCGCATCATGCTCACAGGAAATGAGCGGTTTTTTGAACCACATGAATTGATTGTTAGTAAGACAGATCTTAAGGGCCGCATTACATATGCCAACCGTGTTTTTACCACGTTGGCGGGCTTTGCGGAGAAAGAACTAATGGGGCAACCCCATAGCATTATCCGTCATCCTGATATGCCCCGCTGTGTGTTTAAACTGCTTTGGGATACCATCGAGCAGGGGCAGGAAATCTTCGCCTATGTGATCAATCGGGCAAAAAATGGTGACCATTATTGGGTTTATGCCCATGTCTCACCAAGCTGGGATCAAGAAGACAATCTAATTGGCTATCACTCCAATCGGCGCGTGCCGGATCGTCAGGTCGTAGAGGAGCATATCATCCCGTTATATCAGGCGATCTGTGAAGTGGAGAATGCGCACGCCAATCGGAAAGAGGGCATGTATGCTGGCCTGAAAATGGTCACTGATCTGCTGGCGTCAAAAAATGTCGCCTATGATGAATTTGTTGGAAGCCTGGCGAAAACCTAGATCATTCCAGTCTCAGTCAAGCGACGGGCTTCTGCCGTGCTAATAAAGGCCAGTCAGATGGTACGATGAAGGTATCTGACTGCGCCGCATTTCGTGCCGTAAGATCAGTGTCTCGATTTGCGTTTTGATTGCTACAAATCATAGCCTTCAATGATGATGATATCAGCATCGCTTGCAAGAAACCGGTGGGCTTTGGCTGCTGCATATTCAGGTGAATGGTAGCAGTCAACGGCGGTCTGATAATCCTTAAATTCAATCACCACATTGCGTGACCGGCTGGTGCCTTCAGCTGTTTCAAACTGTCCGCCACGGATGAGAAATTTGGCACCATATTTGGTGAAGGCCTCGCCATTGCTGTCGATGTATTTTTGATATTGCTCTGCGTCATGAACATCAACTCGGCCAATCCAATACCCTTTTGCCATTAAGCTTACCCTTATGTTTATCGAAAAAACCAGCGTTTAAATGCTGGTGTGGAGAGGAAGGCGAAAGCAGATCCAAGGCCAAAGGCTTTTTAAAAGGGTGTTTGGCAAGAGTACCTGCTTGGTGACGATGGTTATTTTGCCTTAAACTCTGGTCCGCAAACCGGTTTTAGTGGAGATGCGCATTCAAGGTTTGCGATCAGGGCTAAAGCCGTGACTGAAAGTGCGTGGTGGGTTATGCACCAATACAGCAGAGCAATCGCCTAAAATCAAACATTCCTTAAAAGAAGCAAATAAAAGGGAAAAATGGTGGAGCTAAGCGGGATCGAACCGCTGACCTCTTGCATGCCATGCAAGCGCTCTCCCAACTGAGCTATAGCCCCACATTGTCTGATCGGCCTCGGCCATCAAGTGGTGAGCGGGACCATATTCAAGCGCTGGATTGAAATCAATCCCTTTTTCACTTTTTGCAAAAAGGATTGTGGAACTTTTCCCCATATTGATTGAGAGCAGTTTTGGCGTTGAGATTAGGCAAAAGAAAACGCAGCAGAATCCTGCTGCGTTTTTAACAATCATCATGCATCCAAGGAAAACATACCTAGCCAAAAGAGAAGGGCTTGCCTTGGTTACTCGTCGTCATTGTTCGGCACGGCCACATCCAGCCCGATAGTTGCCATGGATGCTTCATCTTCCTCATCATCCAGGAAAACGTCTGCATCATCACCACTGGCATCATCATCCAGATCAGGAACATCAATATCGTTGGCCTGCTCGGCATCAGCATCTTCCAGAGAAATCACTTCCGCATCCGCTTCTTCTGCGGCTGCATCAGCCTCTACTGTGATGCCTTCCTCTTCATTGATCTCTTCAGCTTCCTCAATGTCGGGAACAGAAGGTTTGGCAACTTCAAAGATCGTGCCACATTTGGGGCAGGTGATCGGATCGCGGTTCAGATCGTAATATTTGGCGTTACACTCCAAACAGATCCGCTTTGTTCCTAGTTCTGGTCGTGCCACAGCTTTGCCTCTTTGCCTGATATAGAAAACTTTGAGGACTTCCATTAGACAACCTTGCGCGGCCTGTCAAAAGCAAAAAAGCCAATTTGCGGGCAAAAACCCACAATTGTCCCAGTCTTACGACGTGACCTTGTTGCAAAAATCGTGTAAATGCCTCTGCGATTGGCTTTTTTGCAAACTGCCGCGATGAATGCGGCCAATAGACATATTATGACTCATGACGCCTCGAATCTGTCCCCATTGAGCGCAAGGCGCTCGCAGGCTCTTGCTGGCCGGCTGACCGTGCCCGGTGACAAATCAATCTCGCACCGCTCCCTGATTTTTGGCGCGTTGGCAAAAGGCGAGACCCGCATTGATGGCCTGCTCGAATCGGAAGATGTTCTCAACACAGCCAAAGCCATGCAGGCTTTTGGCGCTCTTGTCACAAAAGAGGAAAGCGGCCAGTGGACCGTGTCCGGCCTTGGAACAGGGGCCTTGCTGGAGCCAACCGACATTCTTGACTTCGGCAATTCAGGAACAGGCGCACGGCTGGTGATGGGCGTGGCTGGCGCTCATGCTTTTGCCTCTACCTTTATGGGGGATGCGTCCCTTTCTGGTCGGCCCATGGCGCGGGTGCTCAATCCTTTGCGCGAAATGGGCGTTCAGGTTCTGGCGCGCTCCAAAGATCGCCTGCCGCTGACCTTAAAAGGCTCCGATCCGGCTTCTCCCATCACCTACCGCGTGCCAATGGCATCCGCGCAGGTGAAAAGCTGCGTGCTGCTGGCGGGCCTCAATATGGCTGGCACCACCACCTTGATCGAACCGGTCAAAACCCGCGACCACACCGAGCGGATGTTGCGCGGCTTTGGCGCAAAGCTGGAGGAAAGCACCAACGAAGCGGGGGAGACCATCCTTACCCTTGAAGGTCTGCAAGAGCTGACCGCCCAGCATGTCACCGTTCCCGGTGACCCGTCCTCTGCTGCCTTTCCCATTGTTGCAGCACTCATCACACCGGGATCTGATCTGGTGGTTGAGAATATTTTGCTCAATGAAACTCGCACCGGCCTGCTCACTACCCTGATGGAAATGGGCGGTGATATCTCTATTCAGAATGAGCGCGAAAGTGGCGGAGAGCGGATCGGGGATATTCATGTCAAATATTCCGCTCTTTCCGGTGTGACGGTGCCTGCGGACCGTGCTCCCTCCATGATTGATGAATATCCGGTGCTGGCAGTGGCAGCGGCTTTCGCCAAAGGTGAGACCCGCATGGAAGGGCTTGAAGAGCTGCGCGTCAAAGAAAGTGATCGCCTGAGCGCCGTTGCAGCGGGTCTGGCTGCCAATAATGTGCCCCATGAAGAGGGTGAGGATTATCTGATTGTCACCGGCGGCGCTGAAAAGATTGGCGGCGGCATGGTGGCAACCCATCTTGACCATCGTATCGCCATGAGCTTTCTGGTGCTTGGCCTTCAGGCTCAAAAGCCGGTCAGCGTTGATGATGTGGGCATCATTGCAACATCCTTTCCGCAATTCATCGAGCTTATGAGTGCCTTGGGTGCTTGCTTTGAGCCCGTTCCTGCCACCGCTGAATAAAGAGAGTTGCCATGATTATCGCAATTGATGGCCCTGCTGCCTCAGGCAAGGGGACTTTGTCCCGCAAATTGGCGGAGCACTTTTCCCTGCCTCATCTTGATACCGGCCTTACCTTTCGCGCTGTGGGCCATGCCCTTTTGGAAGCAGGGCAACCCCTTGATGATGAAGAGATTGCTGCGGCTATCGCGCGCAAGGTGGATCTGGGCGCACTTGATCGCTCTGTCCTCTCGGCTCATCATATCGGAGAGGCGGCATCCAAGGTCGCGGTCATGCCAAAAGTGCGTCAGGCCCTTTTGGAGGCCCAGCGCCACTTTGCTGCGCAGCCCGGCGGTGCCATTCTGGACGGCCGTGATATCGGAACGGTAGTCTGTCCCGATGCTGACATTAAGCTCTATGTCACTGCGTCGGCCGAGGTGCGAGCCCAGCGCCGCACCGACGAGATGCTCGCCAAGGGTGACAAAGCGGATTATGAGCAAATCCTCAAAGATGTGAAACTGCGCGACGAGCGGGACATGAACAGGGCGGAAGCCCCCCTCAAACCCGCAGAAAATGCCCACTTGCTTGATACGTCAAAATTGGATATAGAAGGCGCATTCCAACGCGCTGTAAGCATGGTGGAAAGCGTCCGCACATAAAGGTGACGGGATTGAGGGTGCTCCTTGCGCCCTTTTTGTCGTGGCTTTTTTGCGAAAAAATGCGCTTTTTCATTGCCTTGCAGACTGTTGGCACAATGAACTGAAACCATAGCCCTCTCTGGCCGGCTTCACGCCAAACTGTTTTCTGTCCTGTTATCAGGATGGGGCAGGGTCGTTTTTGAGAAAAAACCGCGGCAAGAGAGAGGCGTTTGCAACACCAACCCGATTGGCGTGATAGGCCTAAAATGGCCATATAGGAGTTTTTATGAGCGATCTTAATCCAACCATGGACGATTTTGCCGCCCTTCTGGACGAGTCTTTTTCCGCGACAGAGCCACATGAAGGTTCTGTGATCAAAGGCGTCGTTGTCGGCATTGAAAAAGACATGGCGATCATCGATGTTGGCCTTAAAGTAGAAGGCCGCGTGTCTCTGAAAGAATTCGGAGCACAGGCAAAAGACGGTGGTCTTGAGATTGGCTCCGAGGTTGAAGTTTACCTCGAGCGTATCGAAAATGCTTTGGGCGAAGCTGTTCTGTCCCGTGACAAAGCCCGCCGCGAAGAGAGCTGGGGCAAACTGGAAAAAGCCTTCGAAGCAGAAGAAAAAGTCCAGGGTGTCATCTTCAACCAGGTCAAAGGTGGCTTCACCGTGGATCTGGATGGTGCTGTTGCCTTCTTGCCGCGCTCCCAGGTTGATATCCGTCCAGTACGTGATGTGACCCCACTGATGCACAACCCACAGCCTTTCCAGATTCTGAAAATGGACAAGCGCCGTGGCAACATCGTGGTTTCCCGTCGTGTTATTCTGGAAGAGACCCGTGCCGAGCTGCGTTCTGAACTGGTACAGAACCTCAAAGAAGGTCAGACTGTCGAAGGGATCGTCAAGAACATCACCGATTATGGGGCGATCGGCGATCTGGGCGGCAGCGATGGCCTGCTGCACGTCACCGACATTGCATGGCGCCGTATCAACCACCCAAGCGAAGTGCTGACCATCGGTCAGTCCGTTAAGGTGCAGATCGTTCGCGTCAACCAGGAAACACATCGTATTTCTCTGGGCATGAAGCAGCTGGAAACCGATCCTTGGTCCGAAATCGAGCAGCGTTACCCAGTTGGTGAGAAATTCACTGGCCGCGTAACCAACATCACCGATTACGGCGCATTCCTTGAGCTGGAGCCGGGCATCGAAGGCCTGATCCACGTTTCTGAAATGTCCTGGACCAAGAAAAACGTTCATCCTGGCAAAATCGTTTCTACCTCTCAGGAAGTAGAAGTGATGATCCTGGAAGTTGATCCGGTCAAGCGCCGCGTTTCTCTCGGCCTGAAGCAGACCCTCGACAACCCATGGTCTGTCTTTGCTGATACACATCCAGCTGGTGCCATCGTTGAAGGCGAAGTGAAGAACAAAACCGAATTCGGTCTCTTCATTGGTCTGGAAGGCGAAGTTGATGGCATGGTTCACTTGTCCGATCTGGACTGGAACCGCCCTGGCGAGCAGGTTCTGGAAGAGTATAACAAAGGCGATATGGTCAAGGCCGTCATCCTCGATGTGGATGTCGACAAAGAGCGTATTTCCCTTGGTATCAAGCAGCTTGAAAGCGATCCATTTGAAGATGCTTCCGGTGAGCTGAAGCGCGGTGCAATCATCACCTGCGAAATCACCGAAGTAAAAGAAAATGGTCTTGAAGTTAAAGTCACCGATTCCGATCTGACTTCCTTCATTCGCCGTGGCGATCTGGCCCGTGACCGCGCTGACCAGCGCACCGACCGTTTCCAGGTTGGTGAAAAGGTTGACGCTCGCGTGACCCAGTTCGACAAGAAAAACCGCAAGCTGTCTGTCTCCATCAAGGCGCTGGAAGTTGCTGAAGAGAAAGAAGCCATCGCTCAGTTCGGTTCTTCCGATGCTGGTGCGTCTCTCGGCGATATCCTCGGTGCAGCTTTGAAAGCTCGCGACGAGTAAGAGAGATCTCTTGCGCCACCTTGTGGCGATAAAAATTAAGGGCCGCAGATCCATGCCGGATTTGCGGCCCTTTTCTTTTGGTATTCGGCCAGATAGGCCGCACTTTAATCAATCCCTAAGCATGTTAAAGCCGCCTTCACCCTATGGGTGCAAATAGACCGACTTAACGATTGCCAATCTTGCAAGCGGGATGATAACCATAGATCCAGTATTTCAACGCAGCTGATTTGCCGATGAGGCATTTTGAATGACCACATGTTTGTTCAAAATCCTTGGGGCAGATAATACGGATGGATCCATGCCTTTTGATGCCGACCAAATGATTGAACGCCGCCGCCTGTCTCGCAAAGTGACTTTCTGGCGGGTCGTTGCTGTGCTGATTGCCATTGGGGGCGTCATTGCACTTGGATCCATGGTCGCTGGAGATCAGGGCGGCCTCTCTCGCCAGAGCGATCATATCGCCAAAATGACCTTTGACGGGGTGATTTTGGGGGAAGAGCGCAAGCTGGAGCTGATCCGTAAATTGCAGGAAAATGATGCGGTCAAAGGCGTCGTTGCGGTCATCAATAGCCCCGGCGGTGCCACATCTGGTGGCGAGGCTGTTTATGAGGCCCTCTCAGAGCTTGCGAGCAAAAAGCCCCTTGTGACCTCCATGGATGGCATCGCAGCATCAGCCGGCTATATGATCGCCTTGCCAGCCGAGCGCATCTTTGCCCGTCGCTCCACCATCACCGGCTCCATTGGTGTTTTGTTTCAATATACCGATGTAACCAAATTGATGGATACGGTCGGGGTGGAAATGCGCTCAATCAGGAGCGCGCCGCTGAAAGCCGAGCCAAGTCCGTTCACGCCCTACACCCCGCAAGCAGAAGCCATGATTGCCAATATGATTGATGATTCGTATCAATGGTTTGTGGATTTGGTGGCCAAACATCGCCCCTTTGATCGGGAAAAGGCGCTGGAGCTGGCCGATGGCCGGGTGATTACCGGGGGTCAAGCCGTGACTTTGCAAATGGTTGACGAACTCGGCGGCCCACGTAAAGCCAAGGATTGGCTGGTCAAAAAGCATAAATTACCTGCCGATCTAAAGCTGGTAGAATGGAAGCCTGCCCCTTTGCGGGAGGACCTCCCCTTCGGGTTGGCTAGCGCGTTTGTTGCAAAATGGTTGCCTCAATCAATTATTGACCTCTTTATTTCTCAAAATAAGAGCCATAAACTTGACGGACTGGTTTCAGTTTGGCAGGCTCAAAAAAGCAAATAATAAGAACCAATTAAGCCAGCAATGCAGAAAGTGTCCTGACGTATACGTCAGGGCGGGGGAAGGCTTTAGGAGAAGGGACACGGACAATGATCAAGTCCGAGCTTGTTCAGCATATTGCGGAGCAGAATCCACATTTGTATCAAAGGGATGTGGAACATATTGTAAATGCTATTCTTGATGAGATCTCTGATGCGCTTGCGCGGGGAGACCGGGTTGAGTTGCGCGGGTTTGGGGCATTTTCTGTCAAGAATCGCCCGGCTCGAATCGGCCGCAATCCACGCACAGGTGAGCGCGTGCCGGTTGCAGAAAAATTTGTACCTTTCTTCAAGACTGGCAAGGAAATGCGTGAGCGCCTGAACGATGGTGAAGACCTCGAATAGTCGTTGCATTTCACCCAAAGACCAAAATGCCTGACCTTAACCCCTCTTGTGGTCAGGCGTGCCATATAAGAGTAAACTGCACAAATGAAAGCTCTAAAGCGTCTTTTTCAAATTCTCGTCCTTCTCCCAGTCGCGATTGTTCTGGTCTCATTGGCTGTCGCCAATCGCCAGAGTGTTAAATTGGCGCTGGATCCCTTCTCACCGGAAAATCCCGCACTTGCCGTGGACGTGCCTTTGTTTGTGGTAATTTTTGGTGCTCTGTTGTGTGGAATTCTGATCGGTGGCTTTATGGCTTGGCTCAAGCAGGGCCGTCATCGCAAGGCTGCTCGGACCAATCGGTACGATGCGAAAAAATGGCGCAATGAAGCAGACCGCCAGCAAAAACGGGTCGAGAAGATAGAAGATCAGGCAAAAGCGGCGGTAGCTGCAGGTCCCGCACTGCCTGCACCTGGCACCAAGACGGCCGCCTAAAGGGCGTGATGTTTTCACCATTACCGGTGATAAATTTGCAATTTGTCTTCCCATAAGCGTGATGCAATCCTTTGTTTACTGGGAAGACTTGATTGACGCCGCCGGTTTCAATCAAAAAAGAGTTTAGTCTTTTCCCTCCACGCTGTAAGCGATGATATGCAAACCGGAATTGTCCGGTTTGCCCTCCCTCTTTTTCAGCCCTCCCTACAGGCTTATCAGCCGCAGGATTAAAGATAGTAGAAAGTTCTTTTCATGCGTGTATTATCTGCCGCCGATGTCAATAGCTCCATGGATTATGCATCTTTGATCGAAGCCTTGGAGGATGCTTTCAAACGAGAGATTGTTACGCCAGTTCGGCACCACCACACGATCGAAATGCCCGATCAGGCCGATGCGACCCTGCTTTTGATGCCAGCTTGGAGCGATGCCAAAGCCAAAGGCACTTCAAAAGATGGGTATGTTGGCATCAAAATGGTTTCTGTCTATCCAGACAATGAGAAAAAGGCCCAAAAGCCCTCTATTTTGGGCACCTACTTGCTGCTTGATGGAGCAACAGGTGATATCCGAAGTATTATAGACGGGCCGTCACTCACCGTTTGGCGCACGGCTTGTGCGTCTGCTCTTGCTGGAAAATATCTGGCGCGGAACAATTGCTCGGATATGCTGATGGTGGGTACGGGTGCATTGTCTGAACATTTGATCCGGGCGCATCTGGCCGTTCATCCTCTCAAACGGGTGACGATTTGGGGGAGAACCCGCTCCAAGGCAGAGCAGCTTGCTACCTCTTTGGGGGATTTGGCTCTTGAAGTAGACGTGGCTGATGATCTTGAAGGGGCAGCGCGCAATGCAGATCTGATCTCGTGCGCCACTATGTCGTCGGAACCTCTGATCAAAGGCAGCTGGCTGAAAGAGGGAAGCCATCTTGATCTGGTTGGCGCTTATCGTCCGGATATGCGCGAAAGTGATGATGAAGCGGTCATGCGGGCAGATGTTTATTGCGATACGATTGCAGGTGCCACCAAGGAAGGCGGCGATCTGGTCCAGCCCTTAGCCAATGGCAGCCTCACCCTTGACGCGATTAAGGGGGATCTGTTTGATCTATGCTGCGGAGAGCAAAAAGGTCGTACGGATGACAGCGCCATAACTCTTTTCAAATCTGTCGGAACAGCGATTGAAGATTTGGCCGCAGCGCAATATATTTACGAAAAGACACAATAGAAAACGCGCGGGGGTGGATTGCAATGTATGTAAAAATCTGTGGTCTTTCCACGCCCGAGACAATAACAACCGGCCTTGCAAGCGGGGCCAACTGGATAGGATTTGTATTCTTTCCAAAAAGCCCAAGGCATGTAAGTTATGGGAAAGCGCAGGAACTGGTGGGTCCGGTACGCGGCAAAGCGTCCATAGTTGCTTTAACGGTCAATGCGACCGATGAGGAGCTTAAGGCCATTGATGAGGCCATCAATCCAGATATCTGGCAATTGCACGGCAGTGAAAGCCCCGATCGGGTGGCACAGATCAGGCAGAAATTTGCCCGTCCGGTGATGAAGGCCCTTGCCATTCGCGACAAGGAAGATCTTGATCCCATTCCAGCTTATGAAGCTGTGTGCGACATTCTTCTGTTTGATGCCAAACCGCCCAGAGATATGAAAACCGAACTGCCGGGCGGCAACGGGATATCGTTCGATTGGACGCTCATCAAAAATCTAAAGCTCAAAAAGCCTTTCATCCTGTCCGGTGGTCTGACCCCGGACAATGTGGCCGAAGCGATTAAGCTGACCCGGCCACAAGGGGTGGATGTCTCATCGGGCATTGAAAGCGAGCCCGGGGTCAAGGACCCCAAAAAAATCACTGATTTTATAAGTGCTGCAAAACAGGCTGCCGCCGATCTCTAAAGGCGCGGCCGTTCAAGCACAGACAGCAATACTGGTATAGCTATGACAGAACAGGCAAATGTTTCTAACTCTGTGGCGCCCAACAGCGTGGCCGCAGGCCCGGATGAACGCGGCTTTTTTGGCCTTTATGGCGGACAATTCGTCTCAGAAACCCTGATGCCGCTCATTCTTGATTTGAGCGAGGCTTATGAAGAGGCCAAGAAGGATCAGTCTTTTCACGATGAACTGGCCTATTTGCACAAGCATTATGTAGGCCGCGAAAGCCCGCTCTATTTTGCCGAGCGCCTCACCGAAGAGCTGGGCGGAGCAAAAATCTATTTCAAGCGTGATGAGCTGAACCATACCGGAAGCCACAAGATCAACAATTGCCTTGGGCAGATTCTTTTGGCCAAACGCATGGGCAAAACCCGCATCATTGCAGAAACCGGTGCCGGACAGCACGGCGTGGCGTCTGCCACAGTCTGCGCCCGTTTTGGTTTCCCTTGCGAGGTTTATATGGGGGCAACCGATGTCGAACGTCAGGCTCCCAATGTCTTTCGCATGAAGTTGCTCGGCGCTGACGTCAACCCCGTCACGGCAGGGGCTGGCACCTTGAAAGACGCCATGAATGAAGCCCTGCGCGATTGGGTGACCAATGTCGAGAACACCTATTACATTATTGGTACTGCAGCAGGGCCGCACCCTTATCCAGCCATGGTGCGCGATTTCCAGTCCATTATCGGGCGCGAGGTAAAGTCGCAAATGATGGAGGCCGAAGGGCGTCTGCCAGACATGCTGGTGGCTTGTCTTGGTGGTGGCTCCAACGCCATTGGCCTGTTCCATCCCTTCCTTGAAGATGAAGATGTCAAGATTGTCGGAGTGGAAGCGGCAGGCAAGGGCCTTGATACCGAGGAGCATTGCGCCTCCCTCAATGCAGGCCAGCCCGGTGTTCTTCATGGCAACCGCACTTATCTGCTTCAGGATGATGACGGACAGATTCTTGAAGGCCATTCGATCTCTGCCGGACTGGATTATCCCGGCATCGGCCCTGAACATTCCTATCTCAAAGATACAGGGCGGGTAGACTATGTCTCGGCCGGTGATCAGGAAGCGCTCGACGCCTTCCAGCTCTTGTGCCGCACAGAAGGGATTATCCCCGCGCTTGAGCCAGCCCATGCACTGGCCCATGTCATGAAAGTGGCCCCTACCATGGATAAGGATCAGATCATCGTCATGAATTTGTGTGGCCGCGGAGACAAGGATGTCTTTACCGTTGGTGGCCATCTGGGCGTTGATCTGGGCGTGAAATAGACAAGCAGCAAAGAGAAGAAACAATGGATACAACACGCATTGATACCCGTTTTGCTGCCTGCAAAGAGCAAAACCGCCCCGCTTTGGTGACCTTCATCACAGCTGGGGATCCTGATCTTGAAACATCGCTCAAAATCCTCAAGGCCATGCCCAAAGCTGGCGCTGATGTAATTGAGCTGGGCATGCCTTTCTCCGACCCGATGGCGGAAGGGGTGCCCATCCAGCTTGCCACCCAGCGCGCACTGGCCGGTGGCCAGACCATGCAAAAGACGCTGGATATGGTCCGCGAATTTCGCAAAGAGGATAACGAGACCCCGATCATCCTGATGGGCTATTACAATCCGATCTATCGCTGGGGCTCGGAAAAATTTGTTGCCGATGCCAAAGAGGCCGGGGTTGATGGTCTGATCGTGGTGGACCTGCCGCCTGAGCATGATGATGAATTGTGCCTGCCTGCCAAGGAGGGCGGTCTTAATTTCATCCGCCTTGCAACCCCGACGACCGATGGCAAACGACTGGTCAAGGTTTTGGAAAATACCTCCGGCTTTGTCTATTATGTCTCTGTTACCGGCATTACCGGCACGGGTGCGCTGGATGCAGATAAAGTGGCCGTGGCGGTAGATCGCATCAAGGAAAAAACCGATCTTCCCGTCGCTGTCGGCTTTGGGGTGAAAACTCCGGATCAGGCCAAGGCGATTGGCAAAAATGCGGACGGGGTTGTTGTCGGCTCTGTTCTCGTTAATGCGATTCTGGACAGCCTTGATGAAAACGGACAGGCAAGTGATAAAACGGTGTCTGCGGTGACAGACATCATTGAAGGCCTTGCGGAAGGCGCTCGGGCGGCCAAATCTTAATCTTTTGAAAAGATTTGCCGCTCTGGAGCTTTGAAAAAGGGAAAAAGGAGGCCAAAGTCACACTTTTGGCCTCCCCATAACCACAATTGGGTGCTAAAGCATGACCCGACTAAATCCTTGTCGGCTCAACCATGATGCCGCAGAGGGACTTTGTTTGGTTTTATGATCATCCCATGATTGAGACGGCCCGCCGCTCAATGTGGGGCTATTGTCAGGAATTGGCTCGTGAACTGGATTAACACCGTCGTTAGACCGAAAATTCGCTCTATCCTTTCTCGTCGTGACACCCCGGAAAATCTCTGGATCAAATGCCCGGTAACGGGTGAGATGGTGTTCCACCGAGATCTGGAAGCCAACCAGTTTGTTGTGCCAAACTCAAACTTCCATATGCGGATCAACGCCAACCAGCGGTTCGGCTTTTTCTTTGATGATGGCAAGTTTGACCTGATCGACCTTCCTGAAGTTGCTCCGGATCCGCTCAAGTTTAAAGACACCAAGCGTTATGCAGACCGCATGAAAGACGCGCGGGCCAAAACCGGCCGTCAGGACAGTGTTCTGGTGGCAACCGGCACCATCGAGACCTTGAAAGTCACTGCTGCTGTTCAGGATTTCACCTTCATGGGTGGCTCTTTGGGCATGGCTGCGGGTGAAGCGCTGATCACCGGCATGCTTCACGCAGTAGAAGAGAAAACCCCCTTCATCCTGTTTGCAGCCTCTGGCGGCGCACGGATGCAGGAAGGCATTCTCTCCTTGATGCAGATGCCGCGCGTCACTGTTGCCGTTCAGGCCCTGCGCGATGCAGGTTTGCCTTATATCGTGGTGCTGACAGATCCAACGACCGGCGGCGTTACCGCGTCCTACGCGATGCTGGGCGATATCCATCTGGCAGAACCCGGCGCTTTGATCGGCTTTGCTGGCCAGCGCGTGATTGAGCAAACCATTCGCGAAAAGCTGCCTGACGGTTTCCAGCGCGCTGAATATCTTAAAGAGCATGGCATGGTGGATATGGTGGTGCATCGCCATGAGATGAAATCCACAATCGCTCGCCTTTGCCGCTTCTTCACCCACCAGGACAAGCCTGAAATGGCGCAAAGCGAAGAGCCAGAGGCTCTCGATGGTGCTGTCGCCGAGGCCGGTTCTGACGCTGCCCAAATGGAAGTTGCCCCGGCAGCTGACAAAGATGCTAACAGCGCCGCTGAAGAGAGTGCTGAGAAGCCTGCTTGATCAGCCAATGTCGTAATTTGACAAGAATGCCTCGGTCAGGATTGAGCCGGGGCATTTTTCTTGTGATATAACGCTTTTTCCCGTATGAGATTTTTCTGGATGGAATGCAGCAGACCCAAAGCGAGGTCTAGGCTGCAAAAGGCCTCCAAACATATCATTCGCGCCGCCATAATGAGGGCCCCCAATGGAACAGCGCAACCAGATTGAAAGCTCAAAGCAGCATGTCGAAGCTCTGCTTGCCAGCATGATGGGCCTCCATCCCAAGGATATTGATCTGGGACTGGAAAGGCTCGTCCGTTTGCTGGAGAAATTGGGCAATCCGCATGAAAAACTGCCGCCCGTGATCCATCTGGCTGGCACCAATGGCAAAGGTTCAACCTCTGCCTTTCTGCGCGCCATGCTGGAGGCGCAAGGCCTGCGGGTTCATGTCTATACATCCCCCCATCTGGTGGATTTCCGAGAGCGCATTCGCCTGGCCGGCCAGCTTGTCTCTCATGAAGCGCTGGCCGATGCTCTGGTCCGCTGTAAGGAGGCCAATGATGATGATCTGGTCACCTTCTTTGAAATCACTACAGCAGCGGCCTTCTTGCTGTTTGCCAAGCACGAAGCAGATATAACCTTACTTGAAGTCGGCCTTGGTGGCCGCCTTGATGCAACCAACGTGGTGGATGCACCGCTTCTCTCTGTCATAACCCCCATTGCGCGCGATCATGAGGAATATCTGGGCAATAGCCTGCCTTTGATCGCCCGCGAGAAGGCTGGCATCTTTAAAAAATCAGTGCCCGCAATCGTCGGCCTGCAAGAAGATGAAGTCCGCGATACGTTAGAGCAGGAAGCTGCAAAAAAGCGAACCGGTCCCCTCTCAATCGCCGGACAAGACTGGATGGTGTATGAGGAGCATGGTCGCCTTATTTTTCAGGATGAAACCGGCCTTCTTGATCTGCCTTTGCCGCGCCTATTGGGCCATCACCAGCAACAAAATGCAGGCATGGCCATCGCGGCTTTGCGCATGCTGGCGCGAGAGGGAAAGATCCCGCTTTCGGACGATGCCATTTTGCAGGGCCTTCAAACAGTAGACTGGCCCGCCCGCCTTCAAAAACTATCCGGCGGCACCCTGTTCGATTTGGTCCCGAAAGGAGCCGAGCTTTGGCTGGATGGTGGTCATAACCCTCAGGCAGGCCAGGCTCTTGCCGCCGCTCTTGCCGATCTTGAAGATCGCTCTCCCCGCCCGCTCCATATGATTGTCGGCATGCTGAAAACCAAAGACCCGACAGGCTATTTTGCCGCTTTCAAAGGCCTTGCACGGGATGTCATTACCGTGCCGGTGAAAAGCCAGCCCAACGGACAGGATCCGGTCGCTTTGGCAGGCCTTGCTATGGAAGCAGGCGTGCCTGCATCAGCTGCCGCTTCGGTGCAAGATGCGCTTAAAAAACTGGCGCTGATCCCGCGTGAAGCGCCGCCCCGTATTTTGATTGCTGGATCGCTTTATCTGGCGGGCGAAGTGCTAACCGAGAATGGAACCGCTCCCGAGTAAAAATTTAGCTGGCAAAAAGAAACCCCGCTCTCAGCTAAGAGGCGGGGTTTCTTGTCTCAATTATGGAGAAAAAGGCTTATTTGCCGGTTTCAATCCACTTGATCAGGTCGTTTTTAGGAGCGGCACCCACTTTCATGGCAACAGCCTCACCGCCTTTGAACAGAAGCAAAGTCGGGATAGAGCGAACGCCGAACTGGGCAGCAGTGTTCGGGTTTTCGTCAACATTGACTTTAACCACTTTCACGCTACCGGCTTTCTCGGTATCAATTTCGTCCAGAATAGGCGCAATCATTTTACAAGGGCCACACCATTCTGCCCAAAAGTCAACAACAACAGGAACATCCGCGTTGATTTCAGATGCGAAATTCGCATCGGTCGCATTCACAATAGCCATCAATTTGCCTCGTAAGGTTGGCCTGCCCTGAAACTCACCACCAGGACGGCTGGCTTAATACCGAAGGTTTGAAATATCTATATTCGTTGAATTGTGAATATAGACCTGTTGCCTTGAAAGTAGGTACTCCCACCCACTTCGTCAAGATGAAGAAGTGTCATCTTACCCCAATGTGATCAAGCGCATTTTGTCGCTGATGGGCGCTGACCTCTCTCAATTCTGGACCGGATGTCCATAACAGGATTGTTTTCAGTGCCTTACCGGGATAGAGCGGTTCAAGCAAGTGCGCATAGAGCGCCATCTGAATTTGATATTCAGTGGGAATATCAGCATCACTTTGTGGGATTTGGCGGTTGGTTTTGTAGTCAAGCACGAGAATCGTATCGTCCTTGATGACCAGCCGGTCAACCTGTCCTGATACATCTCTTGGGCCTTGCTCTGTCTCAACCCATCCTGCAAGCGACACTTCTGCCTGACTACTAGGGTCAAAGAGGGCAGAGAAATCGGGATGTTGCAAGACGCTTAGCGCCTCTTCAAGCAAGGCTTGGTGGGCGTTGGGCTCCATATCCGGGGCAAGGCGCGCCAGATAGGCAAGGCCGCGCATCTGCCATTCATCCTGAGGGATCATGGGCAAATGCTCAAACAGGGTATGGAGCAAGGTGCCGCGCCTGCGCGGCTCCCATTCATAGGTGCTGCTTGCTTGCATCGGGCCAGCAAGGCCAGGGGCTCTCTCTTCTGCCAGATCGGCAGCTTTTGAAGGTTGCAGGGCTGGAAGGCGTACCTCTTCGGCGTCTGCTGGTACATGAAACCAGTCTGGCAAATGGGCGGGTGCGCTGGGGGCAAGCAGCCCTATGCTTTCATCTGCCTCGCGGGGGCTAAAATCCTGCGCAAGCTCCCAGCGCAAAATATCGCCGCCAGTTACCGGATGTTTTACGCTTTTGGCATCCTCTTTCAGCCGGTTTGACATAATATTATACCAGCACTTATCCGCCGGTCCGCTTTTGCCGGTATAGCCGCATAAATAGAGCCGGTCTTCGGCCCGCGTCATGCCCACATAAAGAAGGCGCAGATATTCTTCCTCGGCCTTTTGGTCAAGCTCTGTAAGGCTGGCAGAGACTTGGGCTGGCTGGTCGGCCCTTGCTCCTTTCCAAGCCATAAGATCGGCGCTTTGGCCTTTGGCGGCCAAGGTGACCAAATGGGGGTGATGGCGTGGATTGGCGGGCTTGCCGGTGCCATCCACCAAAAAGACAATGGGAGCTTCAAGCCCTTTAGAGCCATGCACGGTCATCACGCGGATCTGGTTCTCCGCCGCACCCATATCGCGCTTGATCTCTCCCCCGCCCTGACGCATGGCCGCAAGAAAGGCTTGAAGGTTCGGGGTCTGCTTCTTTTCAAAATCCAGAGCGCGGGATAGCAATTCGTCAATCACCTCATCGGCTTCCGGCCCCAGTCGTTCAATAAAGGCAGCGCGCTTGCCTCCCGGCCCTAAAAGCTGGGCGTAAAAATCAAAAGGAGGCTGGAAATCAATTTTCTTTTGCCATTCGCGAAGCTGGGAAAATGTCCGGCCAAATAGGGTCTGGGGGTCGCGCTCATAGGCAAGGCGCAGCAGATCCCACAGGGATGTGTCACGCTTCTTCGCCCCGTCCGGCACTTTGGCCAGCTCAAAAAGCTGATCTTCGCTAAAGTCAAAGAGCGGGCTTTTAAGCACACATGCCAGAGACAGATCATCTTGCGGCAGCAGCATAACATCACCTAAGGAGAGCAGATCCATAATGGCAATATGATCAAGCAGCGCCAAACGGTCAGCACCGGCCACAGGCAGCCCCGCTTCTTTAAGCGCTCTGTTTACCGCATTGACAAAGCCGCCACGCTTGCGCACCAAAATGAGCACATCCCCCGGGGTGATCCGCTTGCCCGATCCGGCAAGATGCTCGCCTCGATCAATCCAGTCCTTAATGGTGGCTGCAATATCGCGCGCCAGCTGAACGGGCGGGCTGGCATCGGTCTGGGCATCAAGCGGAGCGGCCCAGTCTTCCTGCTCTTCCTGCTCGGATGGCAGAAGCAGCGGCCAAAGCTCCACAAGACCGGGGTCGCGATGGCGAATGGCCTCATGCACGGTTGGCTCATTGTCAGCAGTGAGGGCATGATATTGATCCTGCTGGCTGAAAACCTGATCCACGGCTTTGAGAATATGCGGGGTCGAGCGGAAGGAGAGCTGCAAATCAATCTTGTGAAAGGGTTTTTGCGCTTGCTCTGCGCGGCCTGCAAAAAAGCTGCGCATGTCGGCGAACCATTTAGGCTCGGCCCCTTGGAAACTATAGATGGACTGCTTTTCATCCCCCACGGCAAAGATGGTACGCTCGGTCGCGCGCTGACTGTCGCCAACAAAAAATTCCTCGCCAAGTCGCTGGATGATCTCCCATTGCCGCGGATTGGTGTCCTGCGCCTCATCCACGAGAATATGATCAATGCCCTGATCAAGCTTGTAATGCACCCAAGCGGCGGCATTGACCGGTTTTAAAAGGTCAGCGGCTTTGATGATCAGGTCATCAAAATCCATCAAACCGCGTGCAGTTTTGGCGCGCTCATAATGACCAATCACCCCTTCAGCGAGAATAAAGAGCGAGCGGCTGCCCGCAAGGGTCAATATGCTCTTGCGGCGTTCGGCCAGTGCATCCAGCCGATCCTGCTCACGCGCAATGGTCCCTTCAAGGGATGGTTCTGCGGTCAGCATTTTCTTGGACGCGGTAAAGCTGAGGGACTTGGCCGCGCCATCCTTTTTGCGAAAGAACTGAAGCCAGTCCCGCACGCGCAATGCCGGATCTGTATGAGAGAGAATAGCCCGCAATAAAGCTGCCTGATCTTTGTCGCGCTTGCCGCCTCCTTCAAACAGATCAGCAAGCTGTGCCAGATAGTCAGGGCTGAAATGAGGGCTTGGCACAAACTCTTTTTGCAAGGCCTCAAGGCTGTCATTGGGGGCAATGCCCAGCGTCGCGGCCAAATGGGAAAGTGCCGCTTCAATGCCGGTCGCGCCCATATCGTCATCCATCGCTGACGAATTATGGGCGGATGGATCTTGCGGGCAATTCGCTCCGCTACTTTCTATGAAGCGGCCAAACCCTTCGCGGTTGCGGATGAGGCTGGCAAGGGCTGCGCGAATATCCATATCGCCCATGCTGCCGATCAGGTGGTCAAGCGCTTTGGTCCAATCTGTTCGTGTTTGTGTGCGAGCGGCGGTCAGGACATAGCCCAAGGCCTTGTCCAGCATTTCGGCGGCCAGTTGCTCATCCAGAATTTCAAAATGGGCTGGCACATTGGCTTCAAGCGGGAACTGGTGCAAAAGCCGCTCGGCAAATGCATGGATGGTCTGGATTTTAAGCCCGCCGGGTGTCTCTAGCGCCCGCGCAAACAGCCGTCGGGCACGGGCCTGTTCCTCATCACTTGCGGGCCTGCCTTCCAGCTCATGGAGAATTTCGCCAAGCTTGGTATCATCAAGGCTGGTCCATTCGGAAAGACGCTGAAAAACCCGGTTCGCCATTTCCGCCGCCGCTGCCTTGGTAAAGGTAAGGCACAGGATGCGGGAGGGATCGGTGCCTGCGAGCAACAGGCGAATAACCCGCTGGGACAAAACAAAGGTCTTGCCAGAGCCCGCATTGGCGCTCACCCAAGAGGAGCGATAGGGATCGGACGCCAAGGCTTGGGCCGAGCGTGTGGTTTCAGGGATTTGAAAAACCATCGTCAGTCCTCCCCCTCACTTTGCATGGACCATTCCTTGACGCGGGCCAAATGATCAAACGGGCTTTCAAACCGCTCGAACATCGGGCGAGCACGGGACTGGTAGCCCTGATCGGGCTTGTCATAGGCCGTGATCAGCGCCAAGAGGCGTTTTCCAATAAGCTCGACAATATCTTCGGCGGCATAATCTTTCTCAATGCCGCTTTTAATCTCGCCTGCTGTCCGGCCGCCTGAAAGCTTGATCCAGGCCATATCGGAGACTTCGATATTGGGCGGAATATCCTTAAAGCCGCCAAGCTTGGCCATATAGGCTTCCAGCGCCAATTGCGGCGCAAACCCCGGTAACACCTGCTTGGCAGAAGGGGGCTGACCGGTTTTGAAATCAATCACCGACAATGTGCCATCTTTAAGAATATCAAGCCGGTCAGCGCGGCCGCGCAGCTCGAAAGGGGCGTGGGCCATATCAAGCACCACGCCGCCGCCAATCTCGGCAAAGCGGCTGGCGGTTTGCTCATCACGCCGGGCTTCCCAATCAAAGATGAACCAATGGGCAATGCGCTCAAAGCGTGGCCACCAGAAAGCAAGAAGATCGGGGAAATTCTCCATGCGTGCAAACTCTTCGCGGCCAATCTCAAGCAGCCGCTCATAGGCGCGATGATCAAAGGCTCTATCCCATTCTTGGGTAAAGCGTCCGAGTGCTTCGTGAATGATCGAGCCTTTCTCTGCCCCACCCGGCGGCAGGCCAATGCCGTCAAGCGCCCGAAGGCCCAAGACATGGCGCGCATAAAGCGCATAAGGATCGCGCACCCATGTTTCAATCTCGGTAACGGACAACGAGCGTGGGCGTCGATCAAGGGCGGGCTTGGGATTGGGCCGGGGAATAAGGCGGGCATCTCCCGGGGCATCCAGCTCCTTGGCCCAGCGCTCATATTTGGCGCCTCGGGCCGCCATGGCCCTGCTGGCCTCTTCCCCCGCCACCGCTTGCAGGCGCAAGAGCCAGCGACTGGGAACGGTCGGGGAGCCTGCCATTTTTTCAGCGCGCAGCAAGATCACTTCACGCCGTCCCATCCCTTGGGCAAAATCGTGAGCGGCAAGCCCTGTCCGCCGCTCGGGCGGTTCCAGCTTCATACCTGCGCGCATAGGGCGGGATAGCCAGGCATCGGACTTGGTCTGGGCAGGCCAAGAGCCTTCATTAAGCCCGCCAATCACCACCCGGTCCACATCAAGAAGCCGCGCTTCCAGCGTGCCGAGCAATTGAAGACGCGGGTGGGCAGAGCTGGGGGACAGGACGGTCTCGCCCGACATCATGGCAACGAGAAAGGGCGCAAGATCAGTGCCGCTTAGCAATATGCCATCAGAAGATTGTTGCGTGGCCCGCTCAAAGAAGCTGCGAATAGCCCGGCCTGCGGCCTCGTCATAAAGACGCTGGGGGCTCTTTTCTTCATCCAAAGCAACCGCTTCGGCCATGGCGATAAGATCTGCCATCCATAAAGAAAGTGGCAGAGGTTCGGCGGCTTGTAATCTGGCCTCAAGCGGAGCAAAGGCTGCCTGAAGACGCTCAAGAAGGCTTTCGGTCAAGGACCAGATTTCTGGCAGCTCTTCGCCGGTGTCCTCTTCAAGACGCTTTGCTTTAAGGCGCTCATATTCCTTTATAAGGGGGGTAAGGCCCTTGCCAAGGCGTGGCCCGCGCAGGATTTCGGTCTCAAGAAAACGGGCAACACGGCGCACGTCACTGCGTTTCATGCCAAAGGCGGTCAGAGGATGTTTGAGAACCGCAAGTAGGGAGACAGGGGCCAGATCATCCACCAAGCATTCCAGCATCAAGCGCAGTAAGAGGGCAGGGGGCGTCTCGCCCAAGGGCATACCAGCGCTGTCTTCCACATTGATTGACCAGCGCCGAAGCTCAATCATCACCCGGCGGGCAAGGGCACGGTCTGGCGTGACCAAAGCGGCTGTCTTACCCGGCTCGGCAAGGGTCTCGCGCAAGGCAAGAGCGGCAATCCGGGCCTCTTCCTGCTCATTGGCAGCTTTGGCAAGGGCAACATCGGCAAAGGCAATCTGTCTCTCGTCGCCCATAAATGCGCCAAGAGCCTCATTCCATTTATCGGTTGTCTCTGCGGGGCGCAGAGCCTCGCTTAAAAGGCGCTCCCTTATGGAAAGGGCTTTGCCAATCTCGCCAAGAGGGCGCACATCCGCGCGCGTAAGGCCCATACCGTCAAGCAATTGCTTAAGGTTGAATTGCGGATGGCCGGCAATGCCTTCGCCCTGCCCCTCGATCGGGTGAAGCGTGCCAATCGCCTGCCAGCTTGGCTCATCAAGGGCAAAATCGAGACCGGGTAGAATAAGAGCTCCTTGCGGATGGTTGGCAACGGCTGAGAGCAAGCGGGCCGTTGCGGGAATGGAGCCGGTCGAGCCTGCTGCAATGACGGGGCCTTTATGGATTTTAAGGCTCTCAAGCTCCAGATCCAGCACCTCGTTGCGCCGCTCAATCGGATCAACCAGCTCACGTTCGGCCAGAATATCGGGCCAGACTTCGGTGGCGATCTTCAAAAATTCAAGGCTCATCTGCCAGTAGGCACCATAATCCTCTGGCACGAGTGAGGACAGCAACTGCCAATCGGTCTGTTCGCGGTGAACGGCATCAATAAGAGACAGAAGATCAATGGCCAGATAGGCTGCATCAGTTGGGGTGGCCGAGACATGCAAGGCTTGCGCGGGCCCAAGCTGCAATACCGCCCGCGCCCTTGCCTGTGCCCAGCGATGCACCATCTGGGTCATGATCAGGCGGCGCTCAAGGCTATCCATCGCTGTGGGGAGGGACCAGAACCCGTCATCCGATCCGATCCCGACTTTCAGTGGCAGCAGATCTTCATCAACATCGCCAATCACATGGATGGTGGGCAGGATCAGCGCTTGCCAGCCGCGTTTGCGCAAATGGGTGAGAAAGGCGGCTTTCAACCCCTCAGCCGTGCGCCGGGTCGGGACATAGATAGTCACCTCGGCAAGCTGGGCAGGATCAGCAATATCAAAGCCCTTGATAAGCTCCCCGTCGATCAGGCCATCAATCAAGGTGGTAAGAAAGGCGGCACCCGGCGGGATGGAGAAAACATTGGGGCGAAAACGGGGGGAGGCTTCAGATGAGGAGCCGGTGCTCACGCCTGCCGCTTCAAAAAGATCCATAGCCCGCCCTTTTCATTATATGATTGCCAAGCTTTGGCCCGATCTAGATCAGGCCGGTCAGCGTACTTTCGGCGATGGAGCGCTCGGCAAGCCCGATGGCTTCCGGCTCGCCCACATGCATCCATGTGCCATCCATGGATAGGCCATGAAGACGCCCCGTCTTGATCGCTTCATCAAATTGCAGATTAAGAGAATGCTTGCCGCAGGGGGCATTTGCAAACAATCTGGGATGCAAAATGGCCGCACCACTATAGACAAAGGGAGAGACAGAGCGGGCATCCCGCCGCCGAAGCCGCCCATCCTTATCCATCAAAAAATCTCCCTTTCCCTGATAGCCAACGGCATTGACGGTGGGGGAGAGCAACAAAAGGGCATCCATTGTCTCATTATCCCAATGATCGGCCAGAAGCTGCAGATTATGGGCAACCCCTTCCATCCAGAAACTATCGGAATTGAGAAGATAAAAAGGCTCCTCGTTAAAGGCGGGCAGGGCTTTGGCAATACCGCCGCCGGTCTCCAGCAATTCGCTCCGTTCGTCAGAAATTACGATATCCTTGCCTTGGGAAGCCGAGCGCTTGACATGCACCTCGACCAGGTCAGCAAGATAATGGACATTGACCACAATGCGCTCAACACCTGCTTCTTCGAGCTTATGAAGGGCGCGGTCAATCATGGCCTCACCGCCGACAGAGATGAGCGGCTTTGGCGTGATCGCAGATAATGGGCGCATGCGGGTGCCAAGCCCCGCGGCCAAAATCATACCCGCTTTGGGGGCATGGGCGGCCCGTGGGGCCGGAGAAAAGGAAATAGGCTTTGTTATTGTTCTTGTCATTTTAATATCCGTATCGTCATAAAGCGTGCAGGTCTGCGTCACTCAAGCAAACCATGATCGCGATAGAAAAGCTGCAAGGGGCCAAGAGCAGGATGCTCAAGGCAGCGCTTTAAATAATCAAGCCCCCTTGGAATATGGGCCAGATAATCATCGCGCCCAAGGCTGGCTGCAGCGCGGGCAAAAGCTCCCAGATTTTTGGATGTGCGCTGCAAACCGCAAATAGCATAAGCCTGTTCAAAGCGCCCCTGTTGGTGGGAAGAATAATCTCGTAAACTAATATAGGTTTGTTTTAACTCACTTTCCAGATCCCGCGATATGCTAATGCGGGCATCCATGCAAAGGGCTGCAATATCATAGGCGGCTGGTCCGATGAGGCAATCCTGATAATCAATAAAACCAATAGCGGGCTGATCCGTCCGCCCCTCTTGATCTCCCGGCCAAAAACAATTGGGATCCTGAACATCGCGAAGCACCAGCACTTGCTCGGAATTGTTTAAAATTTCAAGAGGCTCACGCCATAGGGCGATAAAGTCTTCCCGCTTGTCCTTTGGGCAGTCTGCGCCTTTGCAATGCGGCCAATACCAATCAAGAAAGACATCAAGTTCCACCAAAAAGGCGTCGCGATCATAGCGGGATAGTTGATAAGCGCCGCCCTCACCCTCTAGCGGGGCCGTCCAGTCTTTGCCGCTTTGATGAAAATCGGATAAGGCGGCAAGAGTGGCCTTGTAGCGCTCGGGAATGGGCTGGTCAGCGCTTGTAGCCAAGGTCTCTGTGCCAAAATCCTGCCATAGCATCAGCCCGTTGGCTAAATCATGGCCATAAATGGCGGGCACGGTGAGGCCGGCTTTTTTCAAATGTCCAGACAAGGTGACCATCGGCGCAAGGCTGGTGACCCTATGGGCGACCAGATCATAAAGCCTGCCATCAGGCAAAAGAGGCCCGGGCTGGCGGGCAGGCATATCCATTAAAATGGCGCGCTTTGCATCTTTTCTGATGCGGGCATAGGAGCGAGGGGATAGGTCACCCGCAATGGGCTGGCTCTGACCCGCACCCCAGCCACTTTTTAAGAGAAGCTGGCGCTTCTCGCACAGGCGCTGAAGACGCGCGCCCCAGTCTTGGGAACCGCCGAGGCAAAATTGCCGACTATCGGGCTTAGCGCCATCGCTAATATGAAGCCACAATGTTGAGGCGGGCAAGATCTCTTCGGCCCTGTCTGGCCATTCAATGAGTGCAGCGCCGGTCTGCCAGCTCTCTTCAAGGCCGATCTCATACAATTCTTCAAAATCGGAAATGCGGTAAAGATCAAAATGAGACAGCTCCAAGGGGCCGTTTATCCCGTCCAGATCATAGCCTTGCACCAGAGTAAAGGTTGGGCTTGGCACTTCCAGCTCAGGGTCTTGGGCATAGGCGCGCAGCAGAGCGCGGGCAAAGCTGCTCTTGCCCATGCCGACCTCACCATCAAACGCAAGAATATCTCCTGCCTGTAAAATCTGTGCTAAATCAGCCGCAAAAGCAGCCGCTTCATCTTCAGCAAGTGAGGTAAAACAAAAGCTCCATGTGTCATGTGTCTTGCTGCCTTGGATTTTGCTCCGGCTGGGTGAGGCAGAAATATGAGACATGGCAAACCCCTTTAGTGAGTGGAGGGAAGAGAACCACTTTAGGTCAGAAAGAAATAAAACCCTAGTTTGCTAACGTTGATCTGATCCTAAAGAAGACATGAGGCGATGACTGGGAAGAGGCTTGATACCTGCCCAGTGGCCCTATTCAGCGGCATGACTTAAGGGTTTGGGCTCGACGGGGAAACGACAGGTAACAACAGTTCCTTCGCCCACCATAGATTCGATACTCACATCACCGCCATGCAGTTCAACAAAGCTTTTAACAATGGAAAGTCCAAGGCCGGCCCCTTTTCGGGTTTCGCCCATCTTGCGGCTCTCAAAACGGCCAAAGGCGGTGTCGACAAATTCCTCTGGCATGCCGCACCCATGATCCCGCACGCTAAACACCACGTCTTGCGCGGTCCGGTCCGCAACAACTGAAATGCGTGATTGTTCTGGTGAGAAGGCAATGGCGTTGGAGATCATGTTATACAGCACCTGGCGGACGCGCTTGCTATCGCCAATGAAATGTCCCATATCCTCGGCAACAGAAATGGTCAGGCGAATATCTTTCTCGGCCAAACGATCCTGCAAGCCTTCGGCAGCCGCCTGAATGGATTGAACCGGATCAACCTCGCCCGTATCCAGCACCATAATGCCCGCATCAATGGTCGCAAGATCCAGAATATCATTGACGATTGCCAGCAAAGATGAGCTGGAGGTCATGATATGGTCGGTATATTCACGCTGCTTGGCATTAAGCGCACCAAAGGTTTCTTCGGTCAAAAGTTCGGTAAAGCCAATGATGTTGGTCAGCGGAGAGCGCAGCTCGTAAGACACATGCTGAATGAAGGTGTTTTTCAGCTGATCGGCGGCGATCAGCGCTTCGTTGCGATCGGTCAGGCCCCGTTCCACATTCACCTTGTCGGTGACATCGACAAAGGTGATCATGGTCGCCCCGTCGGGCAGTGGCACAGAGGCATAATCAAGAATGCGCTCGTCATTGCATTCCATGCGCCCGGACAGGCTTTCGCGACTGTCTGCCAAACCGGCAACGGCGCGTTTGAGCTCACTCCAAACGCCTTCACCGGAGAATTTGCGGCGGCACCATTCCAGAACAGCGCTAACATGGGGCTGATCATCCAGAAGATTGGCCCCGATATTCCACATGGAGGCAAAAGCCGGATTGGAGACCTGCACGCGTCCATCTGAACCAAACACCACAACACCGTCGCTTAGATGATCAAGCGTTTCGGTCTGAACGCGGATAAGAGAATTATAGCGCTTTTCAAGATCAAGCCGCTCGGTCACATTCTCGTAAATATAGGTTACGCCGCCATCGGGATTGGGAGCCGCAACCACGCGCAAGGATTGGCCATCGGGCAGGTGCCACCAATGCTCCTGGGTATCAACTGCGCGATAAGCCTGGAAAAGCTCGGCCTTCCAAGCGGCAAAATCGGCTTGCTCCGGCAGGCGGCGATTGGCTCTGAGGCGATCAAGAATGGCCCCGTCACTGGGCTGTTGATCCAGAAAGCCTGCTTCCAGCCCGAAGAGAGCGCTAAAGGCGGCATTGTAGAATTGCAAATGCTGGCTTGAATCAAAAATAGCCACGGCTGTGGTGAGCTGATCCATGGTGGTGGCATGGAAGGCCTGCATGCGTGACAGGGCTTTTTCAGCCTGATCAACGGCGGAGACGTCGGTGGCAATACCCACATTGCCTTGACTTGCTGCAATATCGATCACATCAAGGATATGGCGTTTGCCTGCCAGAATAACTGGCAGTCGTTCAACCGCGACATCGGTGCGGGCAATTTTCTTGCTCTCTTTTGTCTCGGCGCTGCGCTTCATTTGCAGCTGGTGGGTTTCGCGAATGGCATCGCGCCCCTGCTGATCAAGCAACTCGGTCTGATCGTCCAGTACCTGTGTCAGATCGCTGCCATCAACGGCCTTGCGGTAAGCATCATTGATCCAGCTTAGCTGCCCCTGTTCGTTGCGGGACCAAACAGGCATCGGCACGGCATCAAGAAGGCTCTTCATGCGTCCCAATTCATGAGCCAGACGGCTTGCTTCATGGCTCATATGCGCGCGACTATGCTCTTCGCCTTCCAGAATACGCATTTGCAACAGCGCTCGTGCTCCGGATGTGCGGCCTCTGATCTCGACAAAAGAACCCAGACGTGTTTCGACATTGGTGATGAAACGCTGACCTGAGGTGCGAAGTTGCTCGGTGGCAATGTCCAGTCGTTGAGCACACTCACTATTGAGCCAATTGCCAAAGGCAAGAATGCTCTCGTCATTGGGGAGTTGACCAGAAGATGCCAGACTGCCCGATAAGGTCGGTGTCGCGCCGGGATGATCCCAAATGATCATCAATTGATCTGAGGCATTAAGAAGCGCCTCGGACTGATCAAGCCGGGTTTGCAGCGCCATAATTGCTTTATGTGCATCGCGTAGCTGCTTGTTGGCCGTACGGCGGGTCCGCACCATGGACCAGCCGGTGATGAGAGCAAAGGCAAGAACACCACCAAATGCGGCAAGGCCAAGTATAGAGGATGAGGTAAAGCTATCACCCATTCCGAGCATTTGATCGGAAGGTAAGTCAGGCAGGCTCGGTAATGCGACGAGTGCCTCGGTCTCATTTTCAGTCAGATCAACAGGAAGGGAGGAACCAGAGCTGGCTTGCTGAGCAAAAGCCAGTGGAGCCATTGCGCACCATGACAGGCCTGCTCCAATCAGGAAAACAGTGTCTTTGAGCCGGGATTTCAGACACCCTTCTTGTTTAAACAAGCCGTATATCGGCATGTCTTTGCCCTTTCCGCCGCATAGCCAGACGCTCTGGCATACAATCCTTTTACAACCCAACATCATCAATGTTGCATCTAGGCTGCACAGTTTGACCGATCCGGACTCCGGTCGCGCTTTCCCGCTCTGATTTTTGCCAAAATCAGGGGGAGGGCGTATTGATCAGGAACTGTTACAGAGTAAACGCACGCACTTTGTCTGGACGGAAATGGAGCCTCCTTCCATGACCATCCGAATCACTTTTACTTTACCTGTTCATGGAATCTGGAAACAGAGTCCAGTTGCAAAAAGTCAAAAAAAATGCGCCCCGACCGGATCAGTCGGGACGCATTCATTGCAAATGATAAGAAAATTGGATCACAAAGCTAGGAAAGCCGCCAACTTCCTTAACAAAAGATTAATAGCGATAATGCTCTGGCTTGTATGGTCCTTCCACAGGCACACCAATATAGTCAGCCTGATCCTTGGAAAGGGTAGTCAATTTCACGCCGAGTTTTTCAAGATGCAAGGTTGCAACTTTCTCATCCAGTGTTTTGGGCAGAACATAAACATCTTTGCCGTAATTGGCGTGGTTTGCCCACAATTCCATCTGGGCAAGGGTCTGGTTGGTAAAGGAAGCAGACATCACAAAAGATGGATGGCCAGTGGCGCAACCAAGATTGACCAGGCGACCTTCCGCCAGAATGATAATGCGCTTGCCATCAGGGAACTCCACTTCATCCACCTGCGGCTTCACATTGTGCCACTCGTAGTTTTTCAGAGCACCGATCTGGATCTCAGAATCGAAGTGACCGATGTTACAAACAATTGCACGGTCTTTCATGCCGCGCATATGGTCGATGGTGATAACGTCCTTGTTACCGGTGGTGGTAACAAAGATGTCGCCCTGTGGTACGGCGTCTTCCATGGTGGTGACTTCATAGCCCTGCATGGACGCCTGCAATGCACAGATCGGATCGATTTCAGTGACGATTACGCGAGCACCCTGAGAACGCAGGGATTCGGCAGAGCCTTTGCCGACATCGCCAAAGCCAGCCACAACAGCCACTTTACCGGAAATCATCACGTCAGTGGCGCGCTTGATGCCATCAACCAGAGATTCGCGGCAGCCATAAAGGTTGTCGAATTTGGACTTGGTCACAGAGTCATTGACATTGATGGCAGGGAAAGGCAGATCACCGGATTTTGCCAGATGATAAAGACGATGCACACCCGTGGTGGTTTCTTCTGACACACCCAGAATGCCGTCACGGATTTTGGTGAACCAGCCCGGTGTGGCAGCCGCGCGCTTCAGGATTTGCGCCTTGACCACTTCCTCTTCATCATTTTCTGGATTGACCAGAACATCTTCACCAGCATCAACTTTTGCGCCAAGCAGGATATACATGGTCGCGTCACCACCATCATCAAGAATGAGGTTCGGCCCTTCGCCATTGCCCCAATCGAAAATGCGGTCAACATAATCCCAGTATTCTTCAAGGCTCTCGCCTTTAACGGCAAAAACAGGAGTGCCGGTTGCAGCAATGGCAGCAGCAGCATGATCCTGAGTGGAGAAAATGTTACAAGTCGCCCAACGAACCTCGGCACCCAGTGCCTGCAGGGTTTCGATCAGAACGGCGGTCTGAATGGTCATATGCAAAGAACCGGTGATCTTTGCGCCTTTCAAAGGCTGGGATGGACCATATTCTTCACGGGTTTGCATGAGACCAGGCATTTCGGTTTCAGCAATTTTAATCTCTTTGCGGCCCCAATCGGCCAGAGACAGATCCTTGACGACATAATCACTCATAGTCATTTCCTTTCAAGTGCCAGAAGGGTTGGGCAACTTTGCGGATATAGCAAAAAGGGGCCAAAGACCCACTTGGTTGGCCATCATATAGCTTGAACATATCAAGAAAGCAATAATGATATAAAGAAATCTTTATATTTTAAAGTGAAGAAAAGGCGAAGGCCATCCTTGGTAAGGCGTCTGATAGGCCCATCAAGGGCGGAAAGTAGCAAGGGTGGGGGCCGAAATGCTGGAAAACATCACGAAAACCTGTCCTGGCGATGGAATTGCCATACAAATTTTACAGATTATGGCCTAAAAGGAACGGGCTTGGCAGCGAACAGCGGATAAAGCTGGCGAAGGACTGGTATCTTTCTCTCCTTGCTACGGTCAGGCACACAGACGCTCAAAGACGGAAGATTGAGATCGCTATGAATGTTGTAATGATTGGTACAGGCTATGTTGGGCTTGTATCGGGTGTTTGCTTTTCGGAATTTGGCTTCAATGTCACCTGTGTCGATGTTGACCAGTCCAAGATTGATCAACTCAATCAGGGCAAAATCCCGATCTTTGAGCCGGGCCTTGATACATTGCTTGAACGCAATGTCGAGGCAGGGCGTTTGTCTTTCACCACAGATTTTGACAGTGCGGTCTCTCAAGGGGATGCGATTTTCATTGCTGTGGGCACGCCATCGCGCCGCGGGGATGGCGAAGCGGATTTGCAATATGTCTGGGCAGCCGCCCGTCAGATTGCCAATGCAGCCAAGCCGGGCGCTTTGATTGTAACCAAATCGACGGTGGTTGTGGGCACCAACCGCAAGGTGGCTGAGATTATCCGAAAGGAAAATCCCGACCTTGATTTTTCCATTGCCTCCAATCCTGAATTCCTGCGTGAAGGCTCTGCCATTGAAGACTTCATGCGTCCTGATCGGGTTGTGGTCGGCGTGGAAGATGAGCGGGCCGAGACCATGATGCGCTCTCTTTACCGTCCGCTTTTCCTGCGCGAAACACCCATTGTCTTTACCGGTCTTGAAGATGCCGAACTGATCAAATATGCCGCCAATGCCTTTTTGGCGGTCAAGATCTCCTTCATCAATGAAGTGGCAGATCTGTGCGAGAAGGTTGGCGGCAATGTGCAGCAGGTTGCCTCTGCTATCGGGCTGGATAATCGTATTGGCGGCAAATTCCTGCATGCCGGGCCGGGCTTTGGTGGTTCTTGCTTCCCAAAAGATACCCGCGCCTTTGCCTCAACTGGCCAGAAATTTGAAGCCCCCCAGCGCCTTGTTGAAACCGTGATCGAGGTCAATGAAGCCCGCAAGGCGGATATGGCGCATCGCATCCTCAAAAAACTGGGAGAGGATGCCAAAGGCAAAACTGTTGGTATTTTGGGTGTTGCCTTTAAACCCAATACTGATGATGTGCGTGAAAGCCCAAGCCTTGCGATCATCCCTATCCTGCAAGAGGCGGGCCTCCATATCCGTGCCCATGATCCCGAAGGCATGGAGCAGGCCAAGCCACAGCTTGACGGGGTGACATGGTGCGACAATGCCTATGATGCCGCGCAAGGAGCCGAGATCGTGGCCATTGTGACGGAATGGAACGAGTATCGCGCCCTTGATCTCTCTCGCCTGAAAGAGGAAATGGCAGGCAAAACCATTATTGATATGCGCAATATCTATCGCCCGCAGGATGTACGTGCTCTTGGCTTTGACTATAGCTCCATTGGCCGGGCTTAGGTCACGAACCGAAGCTGGAAAATAAGCTTTGATGCAGAAAAGAAAATGAACCGGAGACTTTGTAGGTCTCCGGTTTTGTCTTTTAAGGCTATGCCTTAAATCGCCATAATGACAGCCCCGCCTGTAAGGCCTGCGCCAACGGCAGAAAAGAGCAACAGATCTCCATCTGTGAGGTCGCGACCCTGAGCCACTTCATGGGACAGGGTGAAGGGAATGGTTGCCGCCGAAGAATTGCCAAAATTGGCAATGGAGCTTAAAAGCTGCCTATCATCCAACCCTAAAACCTGCTGAACCTTGCCAAAAATGCGCTTATTGGCCTGATGAGGCACCCAGTGATCAATCTCCCCGATTTCAAGATCACAAGCTTTTAGTGTCTCACTTGCAGTCTCTGCCATGGTTTGCACAGCATGGGAAAAGACAGCCCGTCCATCGGCAATGGTCATCAGGGTTTCGCTCACGGCCATACCCGGCTGGAAGGGCTGGGCACTGCCGCCCGCCGGTATTTTGATCAGGTCATAGTTTGACCCGTCCGAGGTCAGATCAACCGAGAGCACGCCTTTGCAAGAATCCTCACAAGGGGTCAAAACCATCGCCCCCGCAGCATCGGCAAACAAAATGGCGCTGTCGCGCTCATCGGGGTTAATTCGGCGAGAGAGCAAATTGGCCGCAACAATCAGGCAGGCCTTGTTATGCTGGCGCACAAAGCCATCGGCAAATGTGAGCGCATAAAGAAAACCGGCACATGCTCCAGCCATATCAATACCGCCGGAGCGGGAGAGACCCAGTTTATGGGCCAGAAGCGGCGCGGATGGTGGCAGCAAATGGTCAGGCGTGCTGGTTGCCAATATGGTCATGCCGATCTCATCGCGCGACACGCCCTTGGCCTCGGCGGCGCTAAGGGCTTGCTCTGCGGCGGCGGCGGCCATATCGCTCAGGGTTTCCCCTTTCGCTGCATAGCGGCGATTGGCAATGCCGGTGCGGCTTTCAATCCATCCAGCCTCCAGCCCGAAGGCTGTTTCTATCTCGGCACTTGGAACAATGCGCTGCGGTGCATAATGGCCGAGCCCGACAAGCTGCGCGCCTTTAAGGCGCGGCGCGTGTATCCCTCGTTCCTTTACTGGTTTGCCCTGTCTCATCAAAGCCCTTTCACGCCCTCGATCATGCAGGCGACCGCGCCTTCTAGATCCTCTTTCGTGCTGCAATAGGGAGGCATCAGATAAAGACTATTGCCAAGCGGACGGATCAGATAACCACCGGCAAGGAAATGGCGATAGAGACGAGGGCCGATATCGGCAAGATACCCACCATCCTCAACCGCAACATCCACAGCAATGATCGTGCCTGCCTGACGGGGATTGGCAAACAGGCCGGAGGCCATCAAACAAGAGAGCATGGCACTTTGCATCTGTGCCAGATTATCAACTCGCTCTTGTACTGGTTCCTCTTCCCAAAGCCGCACATTGGCCACAGCAGCCGCACAAGCGATCGGGTTCGCCGTATAGGAGCTTGAATGAAAGAAGGTTTTTGTCCTGTCTTGCGAATAATGCGCATCAAAAATCTTTGACTTGCACAAGGTCACCGCAAGTGGCATGGACCCGCCCGTAATGCCCTTGGATGAGCAAAGAATATCGGGACAGATTTTGGCCTGTTCGCTGGCAAAGAGCGTGCCGGTCCGGCCCCATCCGGTCATCACCTCATCGGCGATTAATAGCACATCATGGGCCTTGCAAATGGCCGCCATTTTGGCAAGGCAGTCCGCGCTATACATCATCATGCCGCCAGCGCCCAGAACCAGAGGCTCCAGAATGAAGGCCGCTACATCCCCCTTGGCACAGGCGGTTTGAAGAGCATCAAGGCTTGCCTGCTCAGCCCCCACTTGCGGGAATGGCACTTTCTCCACGCCAAACATCAGCGGCAGGTAAGGGGCGTTAAAGACGCCGCGCTCACCCACACTCATGGTGCCGATGGTATCGCCGTGATAGCTGTGCTCCATAACCAGAATGCGGGTGCGATCTTCGCCGCTATGTTTCCAATAGCCAAGCGCCATTTTAAGGGCAACTTCCACGGCGGTGGAGCCACTGTCGGAATAAAAGACATGGCTGAGCCCATCTGCATTCTTATCACCGCCCGGGCTTAGCTTGATCAGTTTCTCCGCCAGCTCTTCTGCCGGGTCATGGGTGAAACCGGCAAAAATAACCTGATCCAGCTTGGCTGCCTGCGCCTGAATGGCCTCAATGATCTGCGGGTGGCAATGGCCGTGGGTCACGACCCACCAGGAGGAAATGGCATCAAACAATCTTTGCCCATTCTTGGCGGTCAGATAGGCCCCTTGTGCGCTGTCGATCACAGGAAAATCAGGCATCACCGCATGCTGGGTGAAAGGGTGCCAAACGGGGGATGAATGGGTCATGATTAGTCTTGCTCTCTTAATGGCGCTAAAGAATGGTCAAAAGCGGACCTGCGGCACCGGCCATCAGTCGGGATTGCTTTGAAAATCGGCAATGTCGAAATGTGACGCAAAGGCTTCTTTAAGGCTTTGCGGATCCAGCTGCGACAAGACGGGAAGGCGGCCAAGCACCTTCACTTGGGCAAAATCACCAATGGTGCGCATATTATCATCATTCTCTTCGCCGATAAATGCCACGCCAATGACGCGCACGCCCCGATGGCGCAGGGCTTCCAGAGATAGAAGCGTGTGATTGATCGTGCCAAGTCCGGTGCGAGCGCATAAAACAACAGGACAGCCCCATCGGGCAACCTGATCAATGAGCAGCACTTGTCGGGTGAGAGGAACCATCAGGCCGCCCGCGCCTTCAATAATCAAAGGGCCTTGGGTCTGCGGCGGTGTGAGCGACGCGCAATGGATTTCAACCCCGTCAAGCTCGGCAGAGCGATGGGGGGACAGAGGGGCTGAAAGCCGCCAGCCTTCCTCCAGAATATTGTCGCTCGGAACACCGGAAAGACGCGCAACGATTGAGCTGTCGGTTTCTTCTTCAAGGCCAGACTGAACCGGCTTCCAGTAAGAGGCCCCGAGCGCACCCACAAGCGCGGCAGAGAAAATGGTTTTGCCAATGCCGGTATCTGTGCCCAGAACAGCAAGGGGAGAATGGTGCAGTATCATAAGAGATCGTCCTTATATCCAAGGCCTTCGCGTAAAGAGGCAAACAGAAGATCAAGACTTGCCGGATCATTGTGAATGGTAAGGGCCAGTCTCAGCCGGGCCGTTCCATCCGGCACGGTCGGGGGGCGAATGCCGCGCACATCAAAGCCCGCGGCTTGCAGATGCGCGGCCATGGCCATGGTGCGCGCATTCTCCCTTAAAATAAGGGGCTGGATCTGTGTGCCGCTTGCTGCAAACTGATCTGCCGGCCCTTCGGATTGTTGTTCTGTGCCCGCCTGATCAGCAATGACATTGTTAAGCTCGGATAGCTTAAGGCCTGCATGGGCGATCAAATCAAAAAGCGTCTCGCGCCGCTCCGGTTCATGTTCGACAATCTCAAGCGCCTTGCAGATGGCCACCGCATTAAGGGGCGAGGGGGCCGTTGCATAAATGAAAGGGCGGCAGCGATTGATAAGATAATCGCAAATAATCTTGCTTGCGCAAACCAGCGCCCCTTGCGCGCCCAGAGCCTTGCCGCAGGTATGAACGGCAATCACATGATCCTGCCCTTCAAGACTGGCAGAGAGGCCGCGCCCTTGCGGGCCGAAAATCCCGGTGGCATGAGCTTCATCCAGAATGAGAAAGGCATCATGGCGCTTGGCGATTGCATCAAAGGCCAGAAGATCTGCCCGATCCCCGTCCATGGAATAAAGGGTCTCAAGCGCAATCCAGATCTGGCCTTTGTGACCACCCGCGCGCCACGCCTTGATTGCCTCTTCAAAGGCCTCAGGGTCATTATGACGAGCGGCCTGACTATGGGCTTTGGAGCCGCGAATGCCATCATGGCTGGAGGCATGAATGAGCTCGTCATAAAGGATCAAATCGCCCTGACGGGGAAGGGTGGTCAAAAGGGCGTGATTGGCCATATAGCCCGCGCCGAAAAAGAGCGTCTGTTCAGCCCCGAAAAACCGGGCCGCTTTATGCTCAAGCTTTTCATGCTCAGCGCAATTGCCGCGCAAAAGGCGCGAGCCGCCCGCCCCGACCGGTGTGCCGGATGCCATGGCATCGCAAAGGGCTTGCTTTATGGCCGGATCACCCGCAAGGCCCAGATAATCATTGGAGGCATAATCAAGCCCTGCGCGCGGGATCAGAACCCGCCGCTGATCACGTTTTTCCAACCGCTCAAGCGTTTTGGAAAAACGGGCCAGAGCGGATGCGCCAGCAATCTGTTGAGGCTCTTTTTGCATTCTTCTCCACCATCACGGAACGCTGCCCAATGGATAGTCTGTGCGGGTCGGGCAAGTCCAAGTGGCAGTGTCTTAGTCGGATAAAGGCTCTTTGCCTAGGCAAAATTGCTAATCTTTAGATGAAGCCCCAGCCTAAAGGCCAGCTAAGAAAGAATTTTGCTTCAAACGGTCAAAAAGTAGAAAATAAAAAGGCAGACCAAGCGGCCTGCCTTTGGTGTGTCAGCATTGAGAAAGCGGAAAATAGGGGAGGTATCGCCCAAAAGCCCGACCATCCAGGACAAGACTTGAAAATCAAGACAAAGCTAGAATAAGGGCGGGCAGGACAAAAAGGTGTGGGGACCTATGGGGGAAGAAACAAGGACCATGTGGGGAATGGCCCTTGCTCTTGTCCTTAGAGGGATGATCCCTCCCCTAAAACACTGCTGCCCTTATGGCATGTCAACATCAGCAAGGCCCTTGGCCCGCTTTTGCAACGAGCGGGCAATCACCACGCGCTGGATCTCGGTTGTGCCATCCACCAGCTTGAGCATTTGCGCAAGGCGTGAGAGGCGATCAAGATCATATTGCTTGAGAAGACCATAGCCGCCCAGCATCTGGGTACAGGCATTGGCCGCTTTCAGCGCTGCATCTGGCGCAAAGCGCTTGGCATGGGCAGCGGCAAGAGGGCCGTCTGGCGTGCCAACGAGGCCAGCTGCTTTTTTGTAGAGAAGGCGCGAGATTTCCAGATCGGTGGCAATATCGGCCATCATCCACTGGATGCCTTCCAGATCCAACTCCTTGCCCCCAAACATGTCGCGCTGTTTGGCAAAAGAGAGAGCCGTATCAAGCGCGACTTCCATCAGGCCGCAACAGCCAGAAGCAATAGAGGCACGTGCAATATCAATCGCCATCAAAGAGCCGGAAAGGCCTTTGCCCGGGGGCAGGATAATATTTTCTGCAGGCACTTCCACATTGTCCAGATACATATCGGCCAACGGCAGGAAGTTGAAGGACGCGGTTTCATAGCGCGGGCCGAAACTGACACCGGGTGCGTCAGCAGGCACGGCAATCATCGCCATATCCTTGTGCCCCGGCTCATCAGAGGTTTTGACCACAACAAAATAGACATCCGCTTCCGTTGCAAGGGAAACCCAGGCCTTGCGACCGGAAATGGTGTAGGAGCCGGAGCCGCCATCAACACTTGCTTTTGTATGCATGACCATCGGGTCGGAGCCGGACTGGGGCTCGGTCAGGACAAAGCCTGCCAGTTTCTTGCCGCTTGTCAGATCCCGTGCCCATTTTTCCTTTGCCGCATCGGTTCCAAAGCCGCACAGGGCAAAAGAGCAAATGTTATGCATGGATAGACCAAAAGCATAGGCCCCGTCGCCTTTGCCAAGCTCTTCATAAACCTGAATGCCATCACCGAGGGAAAGGCCCTGACCACCAAATTCCGGTGGGCAATAAAGACCCAACAGCCCGTCTGCTGCGGCTTTGTCAGACGCGGCACGAGGCCAGACACCGGCCTTGTTCCAATCGTGAATTTCGGGCTTGATGACAGTGTCGGCGTGATTGCGTGCCGCCGCCAGAATACTTTCCAAATCACTCATGAGTTCCTCCATGTCTGCCTTTTTATGAAGATGGCAGCCTCTTTGTTTGATCTGTTTTGATCTATCATTGCCTCCCTGCATCTTCGGTGCCCCTGTGGTGATGTCAGCAGGCAAAGAGGAGGGTAGATTTATATAAACGCACATTCGTTAGTTTTATAATTAGCCCTATCTTTTCTCCCTGTGCAATCTCTTTTTGCTGCAAAAAGGTCGCGGTTAGACGAAGGGGGGATAGAGGCAAGGTTAGGCCGCATGCTTCCCATGCTCTCATCGCCTTTCAAACCATTAAGCCAAAAAGGTTCGGCCGGACTGAAGGGCAAACAGGGCGTAAAATTATGCGTAACAAGGTTCATCACTGTTAAGGAGAGACTTTCTTAAGCCTTTTGCAACAGCCCGCGATTTACAGTGGTTCAAAGATAAATGAAATGCCCTCTTTGCACCCTCGTTCCGGGAGATGAGCAGGGTAATAAGCCGCAAAACAGGAAAATTGACAGTCGGTGAATGAAGGCACCGGCTTAAGGTTGAGTGAATGAAGGCAATGGCAAAATCTGTCTCCTATGGCGCGCCGGATATGGCGTCAGCGCTGCCTTCTGCCTCTGCTTCACAAGGCGGGGCGGACTCGCCCCAGATGTCAGGTCAGATACCCGCTCAGATCGCTCTTGCCAAACTGGCTTTTACCACCAACAGGCTGGTCTTTACCCTGCTTGCCTGCCTTGTGGTCACCATCTTTCCCATTGCAGGCTTCCTTTACTCTCCCTTGATTGCCGTCCTGGGGCAGGTGCTGCTGATGTCGCTTCTGGCGATCTATTTCACCCCAGTGGCCCCAAAGGTTATTTTCTTTGCCCTCGTTTTCCAGAATATCATCATCTCCCTTTTCTCGGGCTATGTGGATGATGCGGATACATTTAACATCCTCAAAGGATTTAACTTTCTATCCATGATGATCGGCTGGCTGTGGCTTTTTGGCCATTATGCCATGAATTGGCGCAGCCATTCGCGTCAGGTCAACCGTATTATGGGCGCAGGACTGATCGCTTTTCTTATGATTGCGATCTATCTACTGCTGGGCATGGCAAAAAACCCCATGGCAGCCATAATTTATCTGCGCAACATCATCACGCCTATGGTGATGTTCCAGATTTTCTTTCTGACAGCTCTGCGCTTTCGCCAGTCTCTTTTGCCATTTTTTGTGACAGTCACTGGTTTTGTCGCCATGATGGGTTGGATCGAGATGCTGGACCGGGAATTGTGGCTTAGCTTGACCAATGGCTGGACCTATTGGGGCAAAATTTTAGAGAAAGATATTCTTAATCTCGTCTGGGACGCAGCGGCCAGAAAAACTGGTTATGTGACCATGGGCGTGATTGATTCCATGCGGGTGGATTTTCTCAATACGCCCCTTCTGGGCAAGGGAGCTTTGGTGATTGTGCGCATGAACGGGCCCAATCTGCACCCGATCTCCTATTCCTATATGCTCAGTTTCTTGGCCCTTGTCTTGCTATTCTCGGGGAGGGCCCTGTGGGTGCTGCCTCTTATTCCGCTTCTGGTCCTTGCCAGTGCCAAAGGCTCGATCATTCTTATTTTCCTTGCTTGCTGTGCTCTCCTTGCACGCAAGTTATTCGGGGCCGCCTTTGCACTGGCCTCTCTCGTGCTTGTGCTGATTCTCTATTTCGTACTGGGCATTGTGGTGGGACTAGATATCGGGGATTTCCACGTTCTTGGCTTCATGGGCGGGGTGCATGACTTTATCGGCAATCCATTGGGGCGCGGATTAGGGGATGGGGGCAATTTGGCCACCAAATTTGGCAAACTTGACTGGTCTGCCTATCAGGCTGCGGGCCGAACTCCAACGGCGATGGAAAGTGCCGTTGGGGTGATGCTCAGGCAACTGGGTGTCGCGACCTTTGGGCTTCTTGCCTGCTATGCCTGGATCGCGATCCAAACCTTCAAGCTTTCATGGTATAGCCGGGTCAATCTGCATTCCATTGCTGCTTTCGCGCTTTTGATCATTCTCGTCAATGGGGTCTTTCAGGAAGAGGCACTTTTCTCTCCTCTCGCGCTTGGGGCGCTAATGGCACTAAACGGGCATATTCTCGGCTCAGCTTTACGCCGTACATAATCCTTCATTAACCCTGCCTGTAAACGGAATATTCTCATCATGTCTCTATGCTTGAAGAGCTATTCTGCATTGGCTCTCCCTGAGCGATAAGGGAGGAGCCTGCAACCCATGCAAGGCCTATAATGAAACCAGATCACACAGTCCCGGCTCCAACAGCAATGGCTTCTCTCATCTCACGCCTTAAAAATCTGGGCGCAAGCTCCATTGCCAAAGGCATTGTCGGCACCATGATGCTCAAAGTTGCCAGCGCCATTATCGCTTTTTCGCTTTTCTCGCTTGCCGCCAATGCGGCAGGGGCTGAGGAATTCGGCAAATTCTCAGTATTCTTTTCTGTCGCTTCCATGATGTCTATCGTAGCAGCAGCAGGGCAGGAGCTGAAAGTCGTGCGCGCCTGGAACCAATATATGGCGCAAAAACAGCCTGCACTGGCGCTTGGCGCTGTGCGTTATGGCTGGATCCTCACCCTTGTCGGCACCGCTATAGTGGCCGTGGTTTTTGGTGTGTTTTTACTGGCTGATCTGGCCATCACCCCCTTGCAAATCGGTGGCGATTGGTTGTTGGCCTTAGCAACCATCGCCTTTATGGCAACCAATACCATTGCCCTGTTCACCGCCCATCTGGCACGGGCAATTGTGTCCATTCAGGTAGGAGATGGTCATCATGAGCTTACGTGGCGCAGCCTTGTGATTGCAATTTTGCTGGCAAGCCTGATTATGGGGCATGGGATCACCACCACCGAAATCTTTGCCGTCTCGGCTCTGGGGCTGATGCTGGTGATTGCCATCCAGACCGTTTATATCAATCGAAAATTGGCGTTAGATGTTGGCAATGCCAAGCCGGACTATGATCTGAAAACATGGAACCCGCGCAGCTTCCGCCTTTGGCTTGCATCCATTATGGAGGCCTCTAACCAGCATCTTGAAGTGTTCATGATTGGTGTTTTGCTGCATCCTCTGGCAGCGGGGGCCTATTTTGTGGCAAGCCGCCTTGCCAATGCCTTTGCCCTTGCAGCCGATGGCATCAATACCTTTGGCACTCGCCGCGTGCCGGGACTTTATTTTGCAGGTGAAAAGCGCGAACTATCCCAAAGCTTGCGCCTGATGGCGCTGATGAGCCTTGCCATTGTGGTGGGTGGTGTCGGCACCGTTCTGATTGCAGGGGACTGGTTGCTCTTGATCTTTGGCCGCGATTATATGGCCTATTACTGGGTTTTGGTCATTCTATCGGTGGGCACTGCTATTTCTGCAGCTGTTGGTCCAGCACCGGCCTATCTGAAGCTAACCGGCCACGAAGCCCATTATATGAGCGTCGTATCAGGCTCTGTTATTTTGCGCATTATCGGCTTTATCGTGATCATTCCCTATTTTGGCATAATCGGCGCAGCCATCGTGACCGCCTCCATTTTGGCCGTCATGTCTTTGTATCTTAATTATCAGTGCAGAAAACAGACGGGAATGGATCCCTCCATCCTGTGTCTGTTCCGTGATCCGGTGATCGAGCCAACGGCCAAGGAAAATGCCTCCCCTCCGCCAGAGGCCTTGGCGGCGGAATAGAATGGGGCCTTTCTTTGAAGAAGGGCCGCAACCCTTATGGAAATCAAAGACGTAAACTAGAACCAGACAATCAGGCACAAAGCATAATGACCAAGCAGCCGCGTATCCTTTTCATCCAGACCCAAGCAGAAAATGCCGGGGCGCAAGAAATCTCCCGCCTGCTTGGTGAGGGGCTGGAGAGCCGCGACTATGACGTCCATCATCTGTTTTTCTATCGCAAGACAGAAGCCTTCGATCATGCCCCCAATACAGTCTTTTGTGCGTCCGAGCGCCCCGGATCAGCCCTCGGGTTTGCCAAATTCCTGATCACCTTGGTGCAGCAAATCAGGCAGATCAAACCTGATCTGGTTCTTACCTTCCAGCATTATGGCAACCTCTTTGGCGCCCCTGCTGCCCGCCTTGCCGGCGTTCCTTACGTGATTGCCAATCAGGTTTCGGCCCAAGCCACAATGAATGACACCATCCGCCGGATTGACCAGATTTTCGGCTCTCTTGGCATGTTCAACAAAATCACCGTCAATAGCATGGATACAGCGGGCGAATATGGTCACTTCCCCAAAGCCTATACCAAGCGGATTGTGCATGTGCCGCACGGATTTAAGGATAAAAGCTCTCGCTTGAGCAAACCCAAGGCCCGTGCCATGTTTGGCTTGCCGCTGGATAAGCCAATTCTTGGCAGTGTGGCCCGTCTTAACCATCTCAAACGCCTTGATGTAGCTATTGATTGCCTGAAGGCCGATCCTGACTGGCATCTGGCCCTTGGCGGACAAGGGCCGGAAGAAGCCAATCTGCGGGCGCAAGCCCAGGATCTGGGAGTTGCGGACCGGGTTCATTTCATCGGTGAGATGGAACCAGATGATGTGGGACAGTTGTTGGCGGCACTTGATATCTTCCTCTTCCCCTCAGAAGCCGAAACATTTGGTCTTGCTGCGGTGGAAGCAGCCCAAGCGGGCCTGCCCATTGTTGCCAATGACATTCCGGTCATGCGCGAAGTGTTGCAAACCGGTGGCAAACCTTGCGCGCTCTTTGCAACAAGCGCTGACAGTGCCAGTTTCGCCCGTAGCGCGGAGCACTTGCTAAATCATCCTCAAGAAGCTGAGGAACTGGTCAAAGCAGCAAGCGGCCTTAAAGAGCTCTACTCCCTTGATGCCATGGTGGGGCGCTATGACGATCTGATCCGCGAGCATTTACAAAGCGGCCTTCAAAAGCTGGAGCAACAGCCAGCATGATCATTTGCCTGCATTTGGACCCTTCCTCTTTGCGCCACTGGCACAAAAGCCTGATCGAGCGCCTTCAAAAAGAGGAATTGGGCAATCTGGTCGTCTCCTTCGCAAAACCATCACCACGCCATAAAGTGCTTGAGCGCTTTATGGTTTTTGAGCGCTGGCTCTATGCAAAAGCACCAACCAATGGCTCCAAGCCGTGGGAGGCGGGTCAGGATTTCCTTCCGCTTCTTGACGGTCAAGAGATTGATGTCATTGTAGATTTGTCGGGTGAGGGCGAAGGATCAACCGCACCAGAAGCAAAAAGCCATCTTGTGCCGCTCTTTGGTGGAAAGCTAGGCGAAGAGGCTGCTATGGCAGCGATCCTGCAAGGAGGTTTGCCGCAAATCGCCCTTGAAGATCGTGCTCAAGGCGCCATCATTGCAACGGCATCTCCATCATCAGAACTGGCGGCCGGGCTTGCTGGTGGTCTCGATCAAACCTATGCCCGTTTGATCACTTTGCTTGTTGCAACGCTTAAAATGCCCCAGCGTACAGTTGCGCCTATTGAGATGAGAGAGGCCTCTCTGCCCTCTGGCTTGGCTTTGGCAAAAAAGGCATTGCTTTCAACCATCAAATATATGGTGATGGCAAGCTACCGGCGGCTCTTTTACCCAAGCCACTGGCGCATTGGCTGGCGCTGGGTGGATGAAGAGGATGTCTGGTCGCAAAAAAGCCTAGAGGGCCCCACTTGGCAGGTGCTGGATGATCCCGGCCATCATTTTTACGCAGATCCTTTCCCTCTTTATTGGCAGGGGCGGCATTATCTCTTTTTTGAAGATCTAAAGCATGCCGATGAAAAGGGCATCTTGTCGGTGGTGGAGTTTGACGAGCAAGGGCCCAAAGGACCTGCAAAGCCCTGCCTTGTTGAGGATTATCATCTCTCCTATCCTTTCTTTATCGAAGAAGAGGGCGAGCTTTATATGATCCCCGAAACATCTAACAACGGGGATGTAGCCCTCTATCAGGCACAGGATTTTCCTTTTGGCTGGCAGCGCAAGCAAGTGTTGCTGGAAGGGCTGGATGCTGCCGATGTGACCATTACCAAAAAGGACGACACCTATTGGATGTTCTGTGTAACCCGTGATGGAGCTGGCGGCTATTCCGATTGCCTATCACTTTTTTATGCCGACAGCCTGTTCGGCCCATGGCAGCCCCATGCCCAAAATCCGGTTCTGATTGATAAGGCCACAGCCCGTCCGGCAGGTGCTATGCGCTGGGATGAGGGACGGCTTTATCGCCCCGTCCAGGATTGCACCCTCTCATATGGGGCAGAGCTTGCCCTTTGTGAGGTGACCCGGCTTGATAAAGACGGTTTTGAGCAAAAAGTGGTTAAAAAACTGGGGCCAAGCGATGTCTGGCCGGGGCGCAAGCTCCATACGCTCAATCGTTCTGGTCGTCTTGAAGCAATCGACGGGGCCGTTTTGCGCCCAAGATGGCAGGCCTTGCGCCCTTGGTTTGACCGCAAATTTGCGCCCAAACGCTCGTAACCAGATAGACGAGTGAAGTACCCTGCTTCTTGCCCTTTGGAGTAACGGGCGAAAAATCACGCATAAAAATTATGGTTAACCAAACCTCAATCTCATCCTTGCATAGTGGGTCCAACAAGGAGTGGTTCTTGCGGCATTATTTTTATGTGCCGCAAAAAAGAGCCAGAAACTGCGCTGCCAAGGATTTAAGGCAGCAGGTTGGTGGAATTGAGTTGAATGCGTAATCGGAATAACAGCCAAAATGGACTGGATTGGCAGCCTCATGACGGGGAGACTGCGGTTGGAGCGCAGTCCGACGAGGTCTGGACGGGTCTTGTGCATCCAAGAAGCATGCTGTCTTTCTTCCGGCGCCGCTTCTTTACCATCTTTGTGGTTGCTTCCATGGTCTTTGGCCTTGGGCTTGCAGGCTATATGCTCTATCCGGGCAAATATTCAGCACAGGCTCTTATTCTGGTGGATCCGCGCCAGCCGCGGGTCACCTTGAGCGAAGGTGTTTTGCCCGGCATTGGTGGTGATGCGGCAACCTTGGCCAGTTTTGTCCAGATTATGAGCTCTGACGGCTTTTTGGCCAAGGTGGTGAAAAAGCTCAATCTAAGGGACGATCCGGCTTTCTCCTTTGCCAGCTCGGAAAAAGAGCTGATTGATGCCTTTCGCAGCAATATGACTGCTGATCGGCAAGGGGCAACCTATATTGTTGAGGTCACCTATACGGCGAAAGACGCGCAAAAGGCCGCCCTCTATGCCAATGGCATCGCGCAGGCCTTTGTGAGCGAGCAAAATGGCAGCCGTCTTGATGCCAGCACCGAGGCAGCTGAATGGTTGTCCCAGCGCCTTACATCCCTGCGCAGCAATCTTAAAAAGTCCGAAGATTCGGTGGCCAGCTATCAGGCCAAAAATGGCATCGTAGAGACAGGCAACCAAAATACCCTTGATAGCCAGCAACTAACCTCGCTGGTCAATCAGCTCGCCAGTGCTGCAACCGAGGTAGAAGACGCCAAAGCTCGTTTTGATCAGGCAAAGCGGGATGGCGTGCCTGCCAGTTCTTCATCGGGGCAAAGCGGCCAATTCCTCAATCTCAATCAATTACTGCAAGAGCAAGGCAATCTGCGCCGTCAGGCAGCCCTGCTTAACCAGACGCTGGGCTCCCGTCATCCGCAAATTCTTGCCAACAAAGAACAGCAGAGAACTATTTCCTCGCAAATTCAGGCCGAGAAGCGCCGCCTTGTTCAGCGCACCGGTCAAGCTTATGCCGCCGCAAAAGCCAAGAAGCAGGCACTTGAGCGCAAGCTTGCAGACGCGCGCAATCGCGCCATCCGTTTGGGGCGTAAGTCAGTAGAATTGGCCAATTTGCAGCGCGAGGCAAAAGCCAATCGCGATTTGTATGAACAATTTCTGGCGCGCTACAAAATCACCGATGAGCAGAGCCAGCTGTTAAGTGATGAGGCCAAAATTGCCTCTGCCGCCACGCCGCCACGTAAATCAAACAAGCCATCCCTGAAGTTAGTCCTTCCGGTCCTTGCTGTGCTTGGCACTGTCGCAGGCCTGATCACGGCCCTCATTCTGGAAGCTTTTGCAGCGCCCGTACCGGCAGCAGCAAGAGAAATGCAGGCCAAAAGCCCTCGGCGTGAGAAGAAATCTGCCAAAACTCGCAAGCTCTTTCCAATAAAATCCGGTCATGAGGAAGATGAGGACCGCGCGCTTGAAGAGGGCGGGCTAGATGATGACGAAGAAACGCTGGCTGCGCATCGCTCCGTGTCTTTGAAAGATCTTTATGATGCCCACAATCAGCGTCAGAAAGAACGAATGAGCCCAAGGCGGCCCGCGCGCCGCAAGGCCCGCTTGGTTCGAGAGGAAGCGCCGCGCCATCCTCGTCCTGTCGCGCGCGCAAGAGCTCAAGGGGATCAATCATTCTTTGACCGGCGGCAGGGCAGTGATCGCCGTGTTGCGCAAGGGGCGGACTTTGGCGCAAGCCATGAGAGATATAGAGAGCCTCGCCACGATGTTGCGTCGCGCGCATTTTATGAGCCGGATGGAAGAGAAGCCTACGAACCGTCTGCTTATTACAGCGATGGTGCTGCGGCTTTTGACACAGATTATATGGGTGTCCCTCAAGCTTATGAGAGAGACAATATCCATCAGCTTTATGCAGGGCAGGATCACGAGGACATCCCTCTCGGCTTGGATGGGTTCGTCTTTGCCATTCCGCCGAGTGCTCTTGGTAAACGGCCGTACGGATATGGCGAGAGGGGTTTAACAATCCGTAACCTTGCCGACAATGTCCTGAGCCGCGATGTTGAATTGTCAGCGCTTTTGAACGATAACTTTAGGGAACTGGAAAGCTTCCTGCACGGCACAGGGACAGATGGTCCGGCATCCATTCTGGTTTCGTCCTTTTCTTCGGCGGACAGCCAGACATTGAGCGCTGATCTGCTAATCGATTTTGCGATCGAAGAAGGCCATCGCCCGATTTTGGTGACCCTGTCACAAGCTGGGCAAAGACGTCCCTCTCATGCAAGAGGAGAGGGCGACTGGTTCTCCGGTTTGCAGGAATATGAGGACTTTGACGTCATCGAATTCCTGCCTTCACTGAGCGCAGGACCGTACCCGATGGGGCCCGATGCAGCCAGTGATGTATTGTTTGAACAGGAGTTTGCCCAGTTCATCGATCTGTGCAAACAGAATTATGACTATGTGATTGTGGTGGCTCCGCAAGATCTGAATGAAGACGATCTTGATGAGATGCTGCCCCGGTTCGATCTGACCATGCTGGTGCTGGATGATGCAGCCCTTGATGACGAAGATCTGCTGGAGTGGCAGGACTGGGCCTATGAAACAGGTGCCGGGCTGGTTCTTGATCAGACCCGGATATAGAAAATTTGGCGAAAGCCAGACAGGCGCGACAAGAAGACAAAGGCAGTCTTGCAAAAGCTGACTGCCAGGGAAATGAAGATGGCCAAGGATGTGATCACATTGGGCGGACTGCCAATCACCGTTGCGAGCTGCGACAGTGCCGCGCGTGATATGGTGGATGAGGCTCTGGCGCGACGAAGCCCTGATCGCGACGAAGGGCAAGCGCCCAAATATATCACCTCGGCCAATGGTCAGGTCCTGTCCATGTGCGCAACGGACGCTGAAATCAAGGCATTGTTTGAAGAAGCAGACATCATCCATGCTGATGGTGAGCCAATGGTCAAACTGTCCCGCCTTCTGTGTCATACCGGTCTTCCAGAGCGGGTAGCAACCACAGATCTGGTGCATAATGCTGCCAAGCTGGCGCTTGAAGAAAATATCAGCTTCTATTTTCTCGGGGCCTCACAAGAGGTCATTGAAACCGCTCGCGCCAATATGGAAAAGCTCTATCCGGGGCTTGTCTTTGCCGGTGCGAGAAATGGCTATATTTCGGAGGAGGAAGAAGATACCGTCATCGAAGAGATCAATGCTGCAAAGCCCGATATCTTATGGATCGGCATGGGCGTGCCGTTGGAGCAGAAATTTATCTCTCGCAACAAAAACCGCCTGACCGGTGTTGGCGTGATCAAAACCTGTGGCGGATTGTTTGATTTTCTCTCTGGCAAGAATAAACGGGCAGCCCCCTGGATGCAAAAATTGGGCCTTGAATGGGCCTACCGCACCTGGTTGGAGCCGCGCCGTCTGGCTTGGCGATATCTGACCACCAATCCCCATGCTCTTCTCTTGTTGCTGACCCGCTCACACTAGGGTCATAGCATTTGCGTAAAATCTAGGCTCTGCCGGTGTTATCAAAATCAAACCATCAAACAGGTGCCGTCCCTGACCATGTCAGGCAGCCCCTGTTTGCTGCGGTTTGGCTTTGGGCATTTCTTTTGGGCCTGTTAGCGTTTGTTTGCTTTTCCCTTTCTTCAAGCACTGCATTTGGCAAAGATCGAACCGAGCAGCCATTAGCCCATTGCTCAAAGCTAGGGGAGGCTGCGCTTGCGGTGCACTACCCCGATCTTGCAAGGGGCATAAACTTTCCCAATTGGGCACCGGATTACCGCGGATTTAAGCCCAGTGAAGGGCAATTGGCTGAACTATTTGAGCTTGGCTTCACTCATTTGCGTTTGCCGATTGAAGGCGAGAAGCTGATGCCTGCTTTCTCCTCTTCTGAGGAGACAAAGGATTTTCTCGATCATCTGAAACGTAGCGTTCAACAGCTCCAGCGCCTTGGCTTTGCGCTTAGCCTTGATATGCATCCCGGCCCGGATTTCTCATCACTTCATGAAACAAAACCGAAGCAGGGGTTTGAGCAATTGCGCATTGCTTGGGAGCAGCTTATTAATGGTCTCTCCTTGGCTTCTGCGGGAGTGCAAAAGCGTCTCGTTCTTGAGCTTTTGAACGAGCCAGTTCCCCCGCAGGGCATTTGGTGGCCACAGGCGCAAAAACTGGTGACGCATTTGCGAAAAAGCGGGATCACGCTCCCTCTTGTGGTAGGGCCGGCCAACTACCAGCGCTTTGAAACACTGGTTGCAAGCAAGCCTTTGCAAGGGACGGGGCTGATCTATGCCATCCATTATTATGATCCCTTTGTTTTTACCCATCAGGGCATAAGCTGGGACGACACAAGCCCTTTAAAAGACATCGCTTTCCTTCCCTTCCCCGCAAGCCTTGATCATGGTGCGGTCAAGGCGCAGCTCTATGATCTTAAAATACGCGGCAAACGAAAAGCGGTAGAAGAGATTGAAACAGTTCTGGCTCGCCCTTGGACCAGGGAGCGCATTGCCGCTGATCTTCAAAAGGTAAAAGAGTGGGCAATGGAGGCGCAAGCCCCGGTTCTTTTAAATGAATTTGGCGTGCTAAATTTTGCGGTTGCGCAAAGCGCACGGACAAAATGGATCCAAAGCGTTAGAGAGGCAGCAGAAGATGCTTGCCTTGGCTGGGCCCACTGGGAATATTCCGATGGCTTTGGCTTTGCCGATCCTCAAACCGGCCAGCTTGATCCCGCCATGATCAAGGCCCTGCTTGAATAAGCAAGGCCTTACAGCATCAACCGGTTGTCAGAGCTTTCAATGGGATTTTAATCTCTCCAGCCAAAGAAACAGCTCAGCCCAAGTACAGCCCATGCCGAGACTGCAGACCAATAAAGGACGGGTTCCTCATCCCTGTAAACAAGGGTCCAGATAAGGGTGTAACCGGCATATAAATCCCAGATAACCCAACCCAGCAACAAGATGCCAATGATTGACCAAAAGAGGCGCATAGGAAATTTCCTTTGTGTCGGTGAGCAAGAGAATGTCTTCCATCTTCCGGCTCGGTCGCAAGCCTTTGCTCGTCACCGCCCGATTAGCGAAGATAAGCAACAATCGCAAAATCCAAACAGGTGAGTGCGAGCAATAAAAACAACCAGCTTTTCCAGCCGATGGAGTTATTGCGCGCTAGCAAGGCTTCCGCCACGCACCAGACTACAAGAAAAACCAGCCAGATGGGGTTAGAGGTGACGCCATAGCCAATCATGAAGGCAAGGGCGATTGCAAAGGCAAGATTAACAGTGATGAGGGCTGCCATAATCACATTCCTCTCTTAGAGTTTGGAACTTTTGTGATCTTTTGAGGGATCGCTAGAGCGCGGGGTCCAGCCGGGGGGCTGAATAAGGCAAGCCAGCTTGTTGCCCAGACCGTTTACGGCCCTCATTTTCTTCACCAGTCGGTAGAAGCCATGGCCGAAAACCACCAGCGGATTAACACTTTCAATGGCGGGCCTAACCCCATAGATCACCTTGTCCTTTTCAGGGGTAAAGGTGCCAAACATCTTGTCCCAGATAATCAAAATGCCCGCATAATTCTTGTCGATATAGGCTTTGTTTGCCCCATGATGGACGCGGTGATGAGAGGGAGTATTGAAAATAGCTTCAATAAAGGCAGGCAATTTTCCAATCGTCTCTGTATGCAGCATAGTTTGGAACAATTGCACCATGGCAGCGGCAAACAGGATAAGGATCGGGTCAAAGCCCAGTATAACAAGGGGCAACAAAAAAGGCAGGCCAAACAAGGCATCAAGGGGGCCATGACGATAGGCGACTGAGATATTGAAATAAGGGGAGCTGTGATGAACCGTATGGGTGGCCCACCCGAGCCCGATACGGTGAGCAGCCCTGTGTTCCCAGTAATAGGCAAAGTCAGCGAGCAAGATAGCAAGGGCAATGGTCCAGCCATTATTAGGCAGATAGGTAAGCGCCAGCGCATCATAGACGCTATACATCACAAGAAGATAAAGACCAGCACTCAGGGCAATAATGCCTAGATGGGTAGCAAGCGTGACAAAATTTGCGGCCACATCTCCTAAGGTGGCCCAGTCCATTTGCTTTTTGATCAAAAGCCGTACCAGTTCCAGAGCCAGAAAACCCATGGCGAAAACAAAGAACCAATCCTCTATCAAAAGCTCCCATGCATAAATTTGCGTATCGGCAAAATGATGAGCCCAGAAACTTTCTAGCCAGTCCTGCATTCTTTCCTCGCTTTGCTCGCAGCTATTGTGATCGCCATCTCTGTCCGATTGGCCGGAAAAAGGTTGACTGATCACTGAAAATAGTTATTTATCAAAAAAGATAATAAATAGATAGAGCCGATTTGAAAATTGTCAAGAAAGAAATGAAAAGAAGCCAATTGGCAACCAAATCACTATAGTGATAACGGGCCATCACTTGCATTGGAGCGAAAGGTAGAGACGAATGGGGCGCCCCAGTACAAAAGAAAAGCGCACGCAAGAAATTCTCGATGCCTATGAGGCCTGTGTTGTCAAATATGGTGTTGAGGGAACAACGCTTGAACTACTCGCCAAGGAAGCTGGCCTTGCCAGAGCATTGCTGCGCCATCATGTCGGCAACCGGGATAAACTTCTGGATGCTCTTCTTGAGCGTTTTTTTGAACGCTCCGATCAGGTCATGCAGGCGTTTGTCTGTGCCTTGCCGCCTGTTGGCAGTGTTGCAAGTGATATGGACGAGAGTGCGAGCGCGGATCTTCCCCATCGTCTTGATGTCTTTTTGACATGGCTCTTTTCGCCCGATTATGTCGATACCCAGTTGGGGCTGATGGCGAGTGCCCTTATTGCTGTTGCCCCCAAATATCCTGATCTCTCTTTCAAGTTAGCCCGCTGGGTTGAAGGCTTCTCCAACGTGATTGAAGCCGAGCTGGACCATGCCTTTCCCAAAAGCTGCAAGGAAAAGCGCCATCAGGTGGCAATCGGGGTTTTGGGTATTTACTTCAATGCTGATTCCCTTACCTTTCTGTCCCATCTTGAAGAGGGCTTTCGCAAACAATGTGAACTGTCAGCCCGCCTGTTGGTCGCAACCTTAAAGCCATGAATGTGCGTTAAGAGCAGGCCATTGTGATGCAATGTTAAGATAGTCTGGAGCCTATCCCCATTCTTGGCCTTCTTCTCTTGTGAGGAGGCAAGGAACCTTTTAAGGTCGAGCCGACACAAATTGGTGGCAAGTTATTTGGAAGACAAGCTTGGCAGGCCCAAAGCTTGCACGGTTCAGAAAGAAGAGCATCCATGACCATTCGGCTGCATAAAGGCGATCTCCCCAATCTCAATCATTATGATGGCATCTCTGCAGTGGCTATCGACACAGAAACATTGGGGCTGAATCCGCTACGCGACCGGCTTTGTGTGGTCCAGCTCTCTCCTGGTGATGGCAGTGCTGATCTGATCCAGATTGAAAAGGGACAAAGTGAAGCGCCCAATCTGCAAACCTTGCTCGGCAATGACAATCTGACCAAAATCTTCCATTTTGCCCGCTTTGATCTTGCTGTTCTTTATCACACATTCGGTGTGATGCCCCAGCCGGTTTTTTGTACCAAGATTGCCTCCAAACTGACCCGCACCTATACCGACCGTCATGGCCTGAAAGATGTGTGCCGGGAATTTCTGGATGTCGATATTTCCAAGCAGCAGCAAAGCTCGGATTGGGGAGCGGATATGCTAACCGATGCCCAGAAGAAATATGCCGCCTCTGATGTGTTGCATCTCCATGGTCTGATGGGCATTTTCAAGGCGCGCCTGTCCCGCGAAGGCCGTAAGGAACTGGCTCAGGCAACCTTTGATTATTTGCCAACCCGCGCCAAGCTTGATTTGGCTGGCTGGTCAGAGACAGATATTTTTGCCCATTCCTAATCAACGATCCCAATCTTGCCTTGATTGTCTGGTTGAAAGGACAAGCAGGCATTGGATGGGCAAGAGCGAAAGCGCATGCCAGACGAAGGGGGGCTTTTAGGCCCCCACAAACTTGCTGAACATGGCAAGAATGCAGAACAGGTGGGAATGCAGGACAAGTCTACTCATATCTCTGATGAGAGCGCATCGGCGCGCGGGCGTGGCCCCATGCGCCAGCTTGGTGCTGCCCGCAGCCGCGAAGAGATTGCCTCCAGTCCCACCATCATTTCAGCCCAGGATCAGGAGCGGGCCTTTCGCAGTGCCCGCAGGCATAGTTCGCGGGTTAAATTCCTAAAGCTCGCGGTTCCTCTGTGCGTACTGTTTGGCATTAGCGGCTTTATCTATTGGACCCTTGATAACAAACCAAAAGAAGTTGCTGTCACCATCGAAGAGACCAGCTTTGAAAAAGATGAGCTGATCATGGAGAAGCCCAAGCTTAACGGCTTTTCCGAAGGGCGGGCCTATGAGGTGGTTGCAGAGCAAGCCATCCAGAAAGTGGCTACCCCCCATATTATCAATCTGCAGCAGATGACAGCGCGGGTGAATAATGAAAAGGACCAGTGGGCCACGCTCACCGCGCTTTCCGGCCTGTTTGATCAGGAAAAGGAAACTCTTTCCCTCTCGGGCAATGTGGATGTCAAATCCTCGCTGGGCTATGGGCTGAAAACCGAAGGGGCCGAGGTGGAAATGAAAGTGGGCTATATGCGCACAACCCAGCCGGTTGCCATTCGCTCCAAGGATATTCTGCTCACCGCCGAGCAGCTGGAAGTGATTGATAATGGCAAGCAGTTCCGGTTTACCGAACGGGTGCGCCTGCGCATAGATCAAACCTTTATGAATAAAAAAACAAAGACCGACCCGTCAACTGCTGCGCCTCAAGGGGCAGCCGGCGGCAATGCTGCTCCGACCAATAGTGAGGCGCAATAATGATCAGACTTGTGACCCTCATCCCGCGTATTTTAGCGGCTCTTTTTCTCGTTCTGACAGCAGATCTTCTGGTGACTGGGGTGGGGGTAGCACAGGCGCAAGGCATGGCCGAGGTGGTCTCGGGCCTGCGCACAGATCCGGACGCCCCCATCGAAGTGGAAGCGGATCAGCTTGATATTTATGATCAAAAGAAGATTGCGGTCTTCAAGGGCAACGTGATTGCAACCCAAGGGGAAACGCGCCTCACCACAGCCAGCCTGACCATTCATTATTCCGGCGGCGGCTCTGGCACGGCGCAGTCTATCACCCGTCTTGAGGCCAATGGAGGGGTGGTGGTCTCTCAAAAAGATCAAAAAGCCACCGGCAATCGCGCCTTTGTCAATATGACAACGGAGCAGATTACCCTGTCGGGCAATGTTGTCCTGACCCAAGGCAGAAATGTGCTGCGCGGGACCGAGCTTTTCATCAATATGCGCACCGGTGCCGCCCGTCTTGCCTCCAACAAGCCCAAGCAAGCAAGTGGCGGCAAAAAGGGGCGGGTTCAAGGGCTCTTCATCCCCAACCGCAATCTAAAGAAAAAGTAGTCTACTGAGGCAGATGAGTTTGCGATAAAGTCAGCTCTGCAAATCGCTTCCAAAGAGCGTGCCAAAGATGGGGCGGGTATGAAAGAGACTCGACATCGGCGGCAATTGGATTTAAGCAAGCAATCACACCATTCCTGGCAAAGCCCCAAGGCGCCGGAATTGATAAGATAGTACCAGTATTGATATGTCAGATACCTTTTCCCAACCTGATCAAGCGACCCAGCAGCTATCCATGGCCTCGCCAATGGATCAGCATGACGAGGCGGGTTTGCAAGACGGGCAAGGCTGGCTGACAATCCATGATATTGGCAAAAGCTACAAGCGGCGCACCGTTGTCACCTCCGCCTCGCTGGCTGTACAGCGCGGGGAAGCCGTTGGTCTGTTGGGCCCTAACGGAGCGGGTAAAACCACGGTTTTCTATATGATCACCGGCCTGGTGCGCCCCGATAAAGGCTATATCTCGCTTGATGGCTATGACATTACCAAACTGCCCATGTATCGCCGGGCCCGTTTGGGGATTGGCTATCTGCCGCAGGAAGCCTCGATCTTTCGCGGACTGAATGTCGAGCAGAATATTCTGGCCGTTCTGCAATTGGTTGAACCCAATCGCAAAAAGCGCAAAGAGCAGCTGGACCAGCTGCTTGAAGAATTCACCATCACCCATTTGCGCAAAAGCCCTGCAATTGCTCTCTCGGGCGGTGAGCGTCGCCGATTGGAGATTGCCCGCGCACTGGCCTCTCGCCCTTCTTTCATGCTGCTTGATGAACCTTTTGCGGGGGTGGACCCCATCGCCGTTGGTGACATTCAGCAATTGGTGCGCCATCTGACGGCCCGCGGTATTGGTGTTTTGATCACAGACCATAATGTGCGCGAGACTCTCTCACTCATTGATCGCGCCTTTATCATCCATTCAGGGCAAGTGCTGACCAACGGAACACCACAAGAGATTATTGATAATCCCGATGTGCGCCGCCTCTATCTTGGTGAAAGCTTTACCATGTAAGCCATGCTCTTGGGGTAAGCGCTGAAACAACGCGGGCGCTCAGTGCCCTTAATGGCACTTTTACCTATTGGAGATAGGATTTGTGCTTGCTGGCAGTGCCCTGCTATAGTGGGCTTTATCCCTGTATGTGCGCAGACGAAACAATCATAGCAAAAGCATAACTTTATGGCTCTGACACCCAGACTGGATCTAAGACAAAGCCAATCTTTGGTAATGACGCCGCAATTGATGCAAGCCATTCAATTGTTGCAAATGTCAAACCTGGATCTGGTCGCGCATGTTCAAAAGGAGCTGGAGAGCAATCCTTTGTTGGAGACAGCAACGGGTGAGTTTGGGGATCAGGAAGACCGGCGCACACAATCCTTGGAAAGCACGAATGAGCCGCGTGAGGTGTCTTCGGAACGCTCTGGCGAGCAAGCCGGTGGCGAGGATGCCCAAAACGGACCCGACTTGGCCGACCAAATGGGGGAAGGGGCCGCCGAGCATGTCGAGGCCATCAATCAGGATCTTGATGCGCGCCTTGATAATGTCTTTCCCGATGATGCTGGTAGCGCCCCAGAACAGACGGGCCCCCAACTTAATGATCCATGGATGTCGACCCCGAGCCGTAATGGTGGGGCCAATCCGGACTTTAATCTGGAAAGCATTTTGGCGGAAACCGTCTCACTGGTGGATCATCTAGAGCAGCAACTATCAACGGCGATTGCCGAGCCACGTGGCCGCATCATTGGCCAGTTCCTGATCAATGAGCTGGATGACCATGGCTATCTCAAATCTGATCTTACTCTGGTTGCCAATCGTCTGGGTATTGAAACAGCCGAGGTTGAAGAAGTGCTGGCTGTTCTTCAGACCTTTGAGCCAAGCGGAGTTTTTGCGCGTGATTTGGCAGAATGTCTGGCACTGCAGCTAAAAGAAAAGAACCGCTATGATCCGGCCATGGCTTGCCTTTTGAATAATCTTGATCTTTTGGCCAAACGGGATTTTGCCACGCTGAAAGCCCTGTGCAAGGTGGATGATGAGGACTTCTCCGAAATGGTGGCCGAGATCCGCGCCCTTGATCCGCGTCCGGGCAGTGCCTTTGGGCCACTGACGGTGCAGCCGGTCATCCCGGATGTTTTTGTCAATCAGCAGGCCGACGGCAGCTGGAAGCTGGAGCTCAATAGCGAGACATTGCCGCGTGTTCTGGTCAATCGCAGCTATTATGCGCAAGTGAGCAAATCCACCAAAGACAACAAGGAAAAGGAATTCCTGATTGATTGCCTGCAAAGCGCCAATTGGCTGGTTAAAAGTCTTGATCAGCGTGCCCAGACGATCTTGAAAGTAGCAACAGAGATTGTGCGTCAGCAGGATGCTTTCTTTGCCTATGGAGTGGCGCACTTACGGCCGCTAAACCTTAAAACAGTGGCAGATGCCATTTCCATGCATGAATCAACGGTCAGCCGTGTAACATCCAACAAATTCATTGCCACCAATCGCGGTGTTTTCGAGATGAAATATTTCTTCACCTCGGCAATTTCCAGCACCTCGGGTGATGATAGCCATTCAGCTGAGGCGGTCCGGCACCGAATCAAGCAGGCCATTGATGCTGAAAGTGTGAAAAAGATCCTCTCTGATGACGCCTTGGTCAAATTGTTGCGAGAAGAAGGCATCGAAATAGCGCGTAGAACCGTCGCCAAATATCGTGAAGCTATGCATATTCCTTCGTCTGTGCAGCGCCGTCGCGAGAAAAAAGCCGCGCTTGGCTGATAAATGCGTGTCACTCCCGACAAAAATCTGGAAAAAGTCATCCAAATCCTTCCCTAACGGCAGCGCAGGATGGATAAAATCCCTCACCTAATATTATAACAAAAAATTCATCATTTATTTTCTGTTATTACCTATTTGAGTGCCGGTGGATAAGATCTGAAAGAATGGCCTTTCGGAACCAAAAGCCGCCCGTTCGCTGGTCAAGTCGCCTTTTTTTTGGCACACTACAACCATGCACCACACTTTCTTCCATCACATTGACATTTGCCGAGCAACAGCCTACATGGTTCAGCCTCAAGGAAGCATTGGGCATGTCCCGACAATGGTTTAAGGTCTTGTGTAAAGAATAGACCTTTTGCATAGGAAAGGATTGTGCGGTGCCTATGGTCAAGTGAGTAGCAATGACCTATGTCAGTGCTGTAGCCATTCTTTTGGTGAGAATGGTTCATGAGATCATTTCTTTGACCCAAAATATCAGGGGGTTTTATGACGCTTCGAGTATCTGGAAAGCATGTTGATGTAGGGGAATCTCTACGCACTTATGCAGAAACACGCGTTGCTGAAATTGTAGACAAATACTTTACGGGTGGTTTTACGGGCCATATGACCTTGGAAAAAGAGGGCATTGGTTTCAAAAGCGACTGTTTGGTTCACCTCGATACCGGAACGGTTTTGCAGGCAAGCGGTGCGGATGTCGATCCGCAGAAAAGCTTTGAGCTTGCAGCTGAGCATATCGAAAAGCGCCTGCGCCGTTATAAGCGCAAACTCAAAAATCATCGGAACGAGAAAAATGGCGCCGATGCATTTGAGGCAGCTTATGGTGTGATCGAGCATCCAGAAGCGCACGAAGAAGTTGCAGAAGATTTTACGCCGGTGGTTATCGCAGAATCCACCTCACCAATCCGGGTTATGTCTGTGGGTGACGCAGTCATGCAGCTGGATCTGGTCGAAGCACCAGTTGTGGTCTTCCGAAATGCTGGCGATGATGGTATTAATATCGTCTATAAAAGAAAAGATGGCCATATCGGTTGGGTCAATCCAACCCTCGCCAAATAAAGCGATCAGAGCCAAGTAACCTGATCCACGGCCCCTTTCTTTCCAAGGAAGGGGCCTTATTCTAGGCTAGCGTGCCCGGAAGGTGTTCGCTCAAAAGCATGAGAGAGTCATGGAACTGAACGACCTTATTGCTCCCAATGCTATTGTTCCCTTGCTCAAGGCAAGCAGCAAAAAGCAAGTGATTCAGGAGTTATCGGAACGTGCAGCCACATTGACTGGCTTGCCGCAACGGCAGATTTTTGACAAATTGCTGCAGCGCGAGCGTCTGGGCTCAACCGGAGTTGGCCATGGGGTGGCAATTCCCCATGGCAAATTGGCCGAACTGGATCGGATCTGGGGCATTTTTGCCCTTCTTGATAAACCGGTCAATTTCGAAGCTCTCGATGATCAGCCCGTTGATATTGTCTTCTTGCTGATGGCACCAGAAGGGGCCGGAGCAGACCATCTCAAAGCTTTGGCACGCATTGCCCGCGTGCTGCGCAATCCCGATACGCTGGCCAAGTTGCGCGCAGCAACTGATTGCGATGCGATCCGGGCTGTTTTGTGCGAAATGGAAACATCCAACGCCGCTTGATTGCGCAATCGGGCGACAAGGCAGGCAACTGACGTCTGGCAAGGCTTTGCCCGCGCCGACTAGTAGCTTCAAAAGGCTGAGGCCGGGATCTGATCCAAATTTTACATTGAAAATAAAGGGCCGCAAAGCTGGGCAATTTGCCCGGCACAAATAGGACGCGCCTAATCTGAGAGACTGTTCTGGCGCACCACTTTGCTAGTAGGCGCCGAGTGACAAAGGTGAGAGACGTTAATGCACGCTCACCGTTTCGATGTCATGGCGCATGGCGCTGAGTTTCGCCGCAGACTGTGAACTGGCAAGCGCAATCGGCTGGCCTTGAATATCCAAAAGGGCCCAAAGCTCCTGATCGTCAGGGATTTCTGGCGCTTCGGGGAACATGGTGCTGACTTCTTCAATGCTCACCTGCCTGATATAGGCCATGCGCCGTTCCAGCATGATGGATTCCAGCCCATCAGAAGCTTCATCATAATCCTGATATTGATCTTCACTCATAAAAAACTCCGCTCAGGCATGCGCCATGCCTGCAGCTTCAGTTATGGAACTGATTGCAAAGGAAAGGCTAATCCATTTGTTTCCCAAAACACCTATGCTGGGGCAGGATGTATCAGTCCTTCACGTCAATCGCAATCTTGCGGATGACTTTTTCGGGCTCGGGGCGGGCAAGGTCAATCGACAGCAGGCCATCTTTGAGCTCAGCCCCCAAAATCTCAATGCCTTCTGCCAGTACAAAAGCGCGCTGGAACTGTCGTGCGGCTATGCCGCGATGCAGATAATGGCGATTTTGCTCATCTATCTGGCGACCCCGGATCACCAATTGGCTGTCTTCAAGGGACACGTCTAGCTGATCGCGGCGAAAGCCTGCAACAGCCAAGGTAATACGCAGAATGTCGCCCGTTTCCTGATCGTGATCAAGAAACTGGCTATCAGCAGCGACAAGGCGTTCAATGTTGTAGGGAGGATAGCCTTCATTGGCCCCTTTTGTTACGCGATCAAGCACGCGTTCAACTTCATCAAACCCCAAAAGAAACGGGCTGGAAAAGGCTGAAATACGAGACATGGGCGGTCCTTTACTCTTAAGCGACACGCAAGGCCCCAACTCATCTAACGCATATCTGAACTGGCAACCTTCACACTAAGCCGAACCTTCATCAAGCATTCGGCATTTTCCTCAATATGGGGCCGTTCTCGTCTCTCTTCAAGTCATGAATTGGATTGTCGTAAATATGCCCAATCCGGATACCATCTTGGTCGGCAAAGGTGGTGGGATCAGGGCAGGATCTCAACCTTGGTGCCAATGGGAGTGAGCTTCCAGATCTCCTCAATCTCGTCATTGCTGAGAGCAACACAGCCATCCGTCCAATCATGAGGGAGACGAGAAGGAGCCAGAGGTATGTTTTTGAGCTGATTGGGCTGACCATGAATGAAAATATCGCCGCCCGGGTTGATCCCCTTGGCCTTTGCGGCCCGGCGCTGTGCGGGCAGGGGATAATCAAGCCCAAGTGAGAGATGATATTTGGAGCGGCCATTGCGCCGGTTGATGCGATAGATCCCCTCTGGAGTCTTGCCATCACCTTCCTGTGCCTTTTGACCGACAGGGGCAAAGCCCAGTTTAATGGAGTAGCGCTTAACAAGCGCTCCGCCGCGATAAAGCGATAAAGACCGCGCGGCTTTCTCGACCACAATATGATCAATTCTCTCACTGTTTGAAGCAAGAGAGGGCGGGGCGGAGATAGCCCGACTTTGCCAGCTTAAAAACCCGATAATGGAGATAAGAATAAGAAAGAAGGGAAAGAGGATGCGCGAGATCATGAGAAACCTGAGCCAAAAACCAAGATGGCCTTCTATGACCGATCATTAAGAACAGAATAGGGCAAGCGCTAAAAGAATGGATGAGACTAAGAGTGCTGATGGGGGAAACGCAGGAAAGCACATATACAAAAGGCCGCCGGGACAGACATCCGCAGCGGCCTTTGTGAAAATATCGAGCGCTTTAACCGCTTCTTGCTTTAGCCAACCTTTTTGCGGCGACGATCAGCACTTGGCTGATAGGCGATTTCCGCATGATATTTGCAATAAGGGGCACCAGCTTCTGATTTATGGCCGCAGAAATGGAAATCCCCGTCACCTGGATCACCGATTGGCCATTTGCAGGTATTCTCGGTAAGGGTCAGGATGGAAGCGCGTTTGGAAATGGGCACAACGACCGCATCTTCCTGTGGCTTTTCCTTTGGCTTGGCTTGAGGGGCTGCTTGTGGCTTTGCCTCTGCCTTCAGCGCAGTTGCCCCAACAGTTGGAGCGGAAGCGCTGGTCTGACGAGCCGGACGGCTGGTCTGGCTACGGCTTCTACGTGCCCGCTGGGTGGTGGTTGTGGTCTTTGCCCGACCGGACAGACCAAGACGATGAACCTTGCCAATCACAGCATTGCGCGTCACTCCGCCAAGTTCCGCTGCAACCTGACTGGCGCTCAGTCCATCAGTCCATAATTTTTTCAACAATTCGACGCGTTCGTCAGTCCAAGACATTCTTTGGCCTCCGTCTAGACTGTAAAATTTGACACAAAACTCCCGTTATCGGTCGCGCATAGTGCAACCGAGAGGTGTGCCGTTCTCAAATATATGTGTTTGCCGCACGAGATATAGTGATTAACACTTTGTAAACTACTATATGCCAACGCGTTCCGGCAACAGCACGGCGAATCAAAATGGTCCTTTTCCCCAGAATTTCGAATCGGTTGAGCGCGAAAAAATGCTCGCCAAGCTTTTATTTCAATTTTGGGCAAAAAATGTGCATTAACAGTGGAAAACATGTGCGCAAGCTTGGGATACACGCTCAGGCGAGCGTGGAGTGATAAACCGCTTATTCATTTCTTACGTATCTTTACATGTATTCAAGCATGGCGGATTAACCAGCTTTGGGCCACTAGGCAATCGTATGAGTGGCTTTCGCATTGACAAAGCCGGCCATTTCTTGCACAAAGGTGCCTTCTCATTAGCCGCGGGTTCCGCGGCTTTTTTTATTGACATTCTTTGGGAGACCAAGATCTTGGGACGAGGATGCTAACAATGACCCAAAATCCGTTGTTTGCTACTTATGCGCGTGCTGACCTGGCGTTTGTCCATGGGGAAGGAGCCTGGCTGACGACGGAGGATAACCGACGATTTCTCGATTTTGCGGCAGGGGTTGCCGTAAACAGTCTCGGTCATGGTCATCCGCATCTTGTCGCCACCTTAAAAGAGCAGGCAGACAAGCTGTGGCATGTTTCCAATCTTTATGACAGTCCCGGTCAGCGCAAGTTGGGCGAGCGCTTATGCGCGGCCACTTTTGCAGAGAAAGTCTTCTTCACCAATTCTGGTGCCGAAAGTCTGGAATGCGCCATCAAGACCGCACGTCATTATCATTTCGCCAATGGTGAGGAAGAGCGCTTTAACATCCTCACCTTTGATGGGGCTTTTCATGGTCGGACCCTTGCCACCATCGCAGCGGGCGGGCAGGCAAAATATCTTGAAGGCTTCGGCCCCAAGGCAGCCGGGTTTGAAAATCTGGCTGATACGGATATTGAGCTGGTCAAAAAGTCCGTCGATGAGACAACAGCAGCTATCCTGATTGAGCCAATTCAGGGGGAAGGCGGCATTCGCGAGATTGACCCCTCTTTCCTCAAGGCTTTGCGCGCGCTTTGTGATGAGACCGGCACCTTACTGATCTTTGATGAAGTGCAAACCGGTGTCGGACGGACCGGCAAGCTGTTTGCCTATGAATGGGCAGGGATTGAACCCGATATCATGGCGATTGCCAAGGGTATCGGCGGCGGCTTCCCACTTGGGGCTTGCCTTGCCACAGCCAAGGTAGCTGAAAGCATGGTGCCGGGCACCCACGGCTCCACCTATGGCGGCAATCCGCTTGCCACAGCGGTTGGCAATGCAGTGCTGGATGTGGTGCTCGAAGACGGCTTCTTGCAACAAGTGCAGGCCACCGGCCTTCTTCTCAAGCAAAAACTGGCCGCTCTTGCCGATAGTCATCCCGACCTTGTTGAAATGGTCCGCGGTGAAGGCCTTTTGCTGGGCCTTAAATGCAAAATGGCACCAGCGGGACTTCTTGCCAAAGTGCGCGAGCATGGCCTGTTGACCGTGCCGGCAGGCGATAATGTCCTGCGCCTGCTGCCACCTTTGACCATCGGTCGCGAAGAAATTGATTTTGCCATTTCTGCTTTGGATGCCGCCCTTAATGAGGTGCGGGATGACATGTCCAAGGCAGACCGGAACGAACAGTAACGAAAAGGGGATTGGATCTATGACGAACAGTCCTGTACGCCATTTTCTTGACATTGAAGGCATGGAAACGGCAGAGCTGAAAGACATTCTCAAAACGGCCCACGCAATCAAGGATGCGCGCAAAAGCAAGCGCCGCTCTGATCTGCTTGAGGACCAAACCCTTGCCATGATCTTTGACAAGCCCTCCACCCGCACCCGTGTCTCCTTTGATGTTGGTATGCGCGAGCTGGGTGGTGAGCCTTTGATGCTGACCGGAGCAGAAATGCAGCTCGGTCGCGGTGAAAGCATCGCCGATACCGCGCAGGTTTTGTCTCGCTTTGTGGATGCCATCATGATCCGCATGCTGGACCATGAGGCTGTGTGCGAACTGGCTAAAAATGCCACTGTTCCGGTGATCAACGCGCTGACTTATTATTCCCACCCCTGCCAGATTATGGCGGATATCATGACCTACGAGGAGCATCGCGGCTCGCTCGAAGGCAAAACCGTGACCTGGGTTGGCGATTATAACAATGTGCTGGTCTCGTGGCTTCATGCAGCCGAGCATTTTGATTTCACCATCAAGGTGGCTGTGCCGTCCGAGCTGATGGAAAGCATGGACGAGATCAATCGCCTCAAAGACAAGGGCCTGCGCATCGAAATGTGCGACACAGCCCAAGAGGCAGCCACCGGCTCCGATCTGATTATCACCGATACATGGGTTTCCATGGGCGATGAAGATGCAGAACGTCGTCACAACCTCTTGAAACCCTATCAGGTGAATACCAGATTGATGGAAATGGCCAACAAAGATGCCCTCTTCATGCATTGCCTGCCTGCCCACCGGGGCGAGGAAGTGACCGATGAGGTAATCGATGGGCCGCAATCGGTGGTCTTTGACGAAGCAGAAAATCGCCTGCATGCCCAAAAAGGGGTGCTGGCATGGTGCTTCCACAAGGCTCAAGGCGATATGAGCTAATCCCTCATTTGAAACGCCAGCCATAAAAGTTTACCAAGGGGTGGATGCGATCGGTCGCATCTGCCCTTTGCCGTTTGACAGGAAACAGCTTGATCATGACCGAAGCCAACACAGAACAGGCACAAAGCCTCCAGCTTGACCGCATTCTCCCCTTTCAGGTCGACGGGCTGGATGTTCGTGGCCGCATGGTTCACCTCAATGAAACAATCACCGCCATCATTGAGCGCCATGATTATCCAGAGCCGGTCAATCGTTTGCTGGCCGAGGCTGTGGCCCTGACCGCACTTTTGGGCTCGTCGCTGAAATTTGAAGGCAAATTCATCTTGCAGGTGCAAAGCGAAGGAGCCGTGAGTGTCATGGTGGTGGATTATACTGCTCCTGATGCTGTGCGGGCCTATTTGCGCTATGACGAGGACGCTTTGGCAAATCTGGTTGCCAAAGGCACCACAAAGCCGGAAGATCTGCTGGGCAAAGGGCATTTGGTCATGACCATTGACCAAGGCCAGTATATGAACCGCTATCAAGGGGTTGTCGCCTTAACGGGTCAGTCTCTTGAGCGTGTGGCCCATGACTATTTCATGCAATCAGAGCAGCTGCCGACCCTTGTGCGTCTTGCCGCAAGCGAAATGATGCAGCCCGGTAAGGATGGCGCGGCCAAATCAAGCTGGATGGCGGGCGGCTTGCTCGTGCAATATCTGCCGGAAAGCTCCAAGGATATACCCCATCGTGATTTGCATCCCGGTGATCATCCTGATCCTGAGCAGCAGGGAGAGGCCTATCACGAGGAAGTGGATGCATGGCGCGAGACGGAAGCCCTTATCGGCACCATTCAGGATCACGAGCTGGTTGACCCGCAAGTCTCGGCAGAGCGGTTGCTCTATCGCCTGTTCCATGAGCGGGACCCGCGCGTCTTTGATGCCTCGTCAATCAAGCATCAATGCAGCTGCTCGTCAGAGCGTATCGAGGCTATGATGGGTAACTTCAAACGCGAAGAAGTTGAAGACATGGTCGTTGATGGGCAGATCGATGTAAAATGCGAGTTTTGCGGGGTCAGCTATCACTTTGACCCCAAGCCATGGCTTGAAAAATAAGCAACGTAAACCCCGCCTTGAGCAAAGCTGAAGGCGGGGTTTTTTATGCGCTTTTCCTGGCTTCTGTCTCGTTTGATTGGTCTTGCAATCAAACCCAAAATCCGGCTTCCCCCTCCTGCCAGCACGGCAAAAAGAGTCGCTGATTGTAACAACCGCCAGAAGGCGGCGACATTTGGTTACAAAAATCTGGCGCAAAGCCTGAGCGGCAATCTTGACCCTTGCTGCCTTTCCCGTGTCAAATATCAGCAACTGACGGAATGCTTGCCATTTGTCATAAATTTAAAGGATGCGGCAGGCACCCGACGGCATGTGCTACAATTTGCGCACGGGATACGGCATGGAAATGCCGCACTCTTGTGACTAAGTTCTTATTTTAGCATTTTGCTATCTATCTTTGGGGCAGAGTGCTTAGCGCAAGGGTTGGGCCATGACCAATGACCCAATCCATTGCTGGACCTAATAGCTGAATGCGCCCACCGGCCAAGCCGAATATGACAAGTCAAGTATGACTGGAAGCAAGATCGTGACCCAAGAGCCTCATCACCCTCTGACAGGACAAAGACAACCAACCATGACGTCTGACCGGTTATCAAACAAGCGCCCCACCGCCAAGCGTACTTACGGTTTGCGCGCCGTATTGCGCTGGATTGCGCGTCTGCTTCTGCCCTTGGCTGTCATTGCCGCAACGGGATTTGTCTTCAAGGCCTTGGTTGCTTCAAAGCCGGAGGTAAAAAAACGTCCGGCGCGAGAGGTTGCCTATGCTGTCCAGACCCGCCCGGTCAAACCTGCATCCATCCAGCCTCACATCACCCTGTTTGGCACAGTCTCGGCTGCCCGCTCGGTTGATCTGCGCGCCTTGGTCGGCGGCGAGGTCATCTGGGTCAATCCAGGTCTTGCAGAGGGGCAGGTTCTGGAAGAGGGGGAAGCCTTGGTCCGTATTGATGCCTTTGATTATGAAGGTGCGGTGCGCGAGGCAAAGGCCAATCTGGCCGAAGCAACGGCTAAAATGACGGAAACCCGCGCCACGATTGCGTCCGAAACCTCGGCCATAGCCCGCCTTAAAGAACAGGCTGAACTGGCAGAGCGGGATCTGGAACGTGCGCGCAAATTGGTCAAAAGCGGCTCCCTGACGGTCCAATCCCTTGAAAGCCGCACCCTCGTTCTCTCCCAGCGCGAGCAGGCGGTGGAAGCGCGCAGCAACAATCTGACTGTGCTCAAAGCCAAGGTCGAACAGCTCAAGGCAAACTCCGAGCGCCTGCAATGGCGGCTGGATCAGGCCGAGCGCAATCTCGTCAATACCAACCTCAAAGCCCCTTTCACCGGTCTCGTGCAAAAGAAGAATGTTGATCTGGGCCGCAATGTTTCAGGCAATGACAGTCTGGTCACCATGTATGATCCCGGGCAAATGGATGTTCGCTTCACCTTATCGGATGCGCAATATGGGCGCCTGATTTCAGGGGGCAAGGATCTGGTTGGCTCGCCCATTACTGTCAATTGGCGGCTTGGGGATGATATCCAGACCCATCGTGCCACTATCGAGCGGATTACCCCCGAAATTGACGCCACCAATGGCGGCATTGAGGTCTTTGCGCGCCTGTCAAAAGAGGCGGGCCTGCGCTCTGGCACCTTTGTTGAGCTGTCCGTGCCGGACAAGACTTACACAGGAGTGATCCGTGTGCCGCAAGCGGCCATCTATGATGATAACCGTCTCTATATAGCCGATGCTGACAGCCGTATGGTCTCACATAAGGTTGAGATCAAGGCCTATCTTGGCGACGATGTTTTGGTCGATGCAAGTCCTCTGGATGAGGGGGCTTTGGTGATCACCACGCGGATTGCGGAAGCTGGGGATGGCCTTAAAGTCATTCTGCCCGGTCAAAGCCAAAAGCGCGCCGGACAACAACAGGGAAAGCAAAAGGGAAATCAGCAGGGCGAAGAGACCGGAAAACAGGTCGGCAGCAAAGCCGGAGCGCAAGCTAAGACAGGCGGGGCGAAGCAATGAGCCAGCTTGATCCGCGCAAAAAGAGCGCTGTTTCCTTCTTTGTTCGTCACCCCAATGCAGCCAATCTGTTGATGGTGCTGATGATCATTGCTGGGCTCTTTTCCCTCTCCAAAATGAATAGCCAGTTCTTCCCAAATATTGATACGGACGCCATTCGCGTTGCTGTCACGTGGAACGGGGCCAGCGCCGAGGATGTCGAGGCCAATATTCTGGAGATTATCGAGCCCCAAATCCGCTTCATTGATGGGGTGGATTCCATCGAATCCATCGCCCGTGAAGGTTATGGCTCGGTGGTGCTGGATTTTAAACCGCAAGCCAATATGCAAATTGCGCTCAGTGATGTGGAGGCTGCGGTCGATGGCATCTCGACCCTGCCGGACGGGGCGGACACGCCCAAAGTGTCTTACTTCCAGTTTCGGGACAGCGTGGTACGCTTGATCCTTACCGGACCCTTTTCCGAAGGGGCATTGAAGAAATTTGCCAAAAGCATGCGCGATGATTTGCTTGATCGCGGCATCGATAAGGTTGAATTTACCGGTGTGCGCGATGAGGAATTTTTCATCGGCCTTGACGACTATGACCTGCGCCGCCTTAGCCTGACGGTTAAGGATATAGCAGGTCAGATCAGCTCCAACAGTCAGGATCTGCCCTCGGGCTCAGTCAATGATGGCATTGAAAAACAGGTCCGCACCCTTGGCTCGGAAGAAACACCGGAAGAGATTGGCAAAATCGAGATCGTCTCCCAAAAGGACGGATCGCGCGTCAAACTTGATGAAATAGCCCGGATCGAGCGGCGTTTCGATCCTGATCAGGTGCGCGGCCTTCTTGATGGCAAGGCGGCCATTCAGCTTACCATCCAGCGCGCGCCCTCGGCCGACAGCCTGAAGGCGGCTGCTATTGTCGAGGACTATCTGGCCGAAATCGAGCCACAATTGCCCAAAACGCTTGAGGTGATCAAATATGATGCCCGCGCAGAATATCTGACCGACCGTATTTTGCTATTGGTGAAAAATGCTGGCTCCGGCCTTTTGCTGGTCATGATCATTCTGGCCATCTTCCTCAATTTGCGGATCGCCCTTTGGGTCACCGCCGGTATTCCTGTCGCCATCCTGGCAGCATTCGTGGTACTGTTTGCCATTGGCGAGACCATCAATATGATCTCGCTCTTTGCCTTCATCATGATGCTGGGGATCATCGTTGATGACGCAATTGTGGTGGCGGAAGATACGGCAACGCGCTTTTCTGCAGGTGATCCCGGTCCGGTAGCGGCAGAGAATGGCGGCATCCGGATGTTGATGCCTGTGGCTGCAGCTTCCATGACCACCATCGCAGCCTTTGCCCCGATCTTTTTGATCGGCTCCACCATTGGCAAGATGATGGGTGTTCTCCCCGTTGTGGTCATCGCCGTACTGATTGCCAGCCTGATTGAGTGCTTTTTCATTCTGCCCGGTCACCTGGCCCATTCCCTGACCCCCAATCAGCATCGCGGTTGGTCGGTCAAACGGGTGAGTGTTGTCGGTCTGGTTTTCTTTCTGCTTAGCGCTGGATTTTATTCCATCTCCGAAAGCCTTGCTGGCAAATTTGGCGGCGTCGTCGAAAGCGCGTGGCAATCCATGCATGGCTTGCTGGCAGAAGCCATTGCCATTCCGGTGTTTGTAGCCCTGTCTTTTGCAATCGCAGTCACGCTTGAATTGCTGCTCAATCGGGCGGAAGCCAAAAAACTGCGGGAACGCTCTAAAGGAGGGGCGGGTGAGCCGCTCAAGGCTGGCCGTTTCAGAAAGGCCTTTGATTCCGGCTTTGCCGCTTTGCGCGATGGACCATTCAAAGCTCTGGTGACCCTTGCCTATCACTGGCGCTATACCACGCTGACCTTATGCGTCGCCTCCCTTGTTTTGATGTCCGGCCTTCTTGCCGGTGGCCGTTTGGGCTTTGTCTTCTTCCCGTCCCCCGAATCCGAGACCGTAAATATGTCGGTCACGTTCAATGTCGGTATTCTGGAAGAAGATGCCATTGCCATTATCAAAAAAATCGACACAGCTATTTACGCAACCGAGAAAGAATTGGGGCAGGGCGAGAAGCTGGTTGAAGCGGCCTTTACGACACTGGGTAAAGCGGGCCGGACCACGGCGGACAATGTGGCTTCGATCCGCCTGCGCCTGACCGCTTCTGAAGTGCGGACCATTCGCACCAAAACCATCGTTCGGGCGCTGAACAAAGCCATGCCCAAGGTGCCGGGCCTTAAATCTGTCTCCATTCGCGGCCAGCGCGGTGGCCCTCCCGGCGCGGATCTTGATATCAAGCTTTCTGGAGCAGCGCCCGATGTCCTGAAATTGGCCGCCCTTGATTTGCGGGCGCGGCTTACCGCTTATGCCGGTGTGTCCGAGATTGATGATGACATGCCTTACGGCAAGCCCGAACTGACCATGACGCTGACGCCGCGCGGCTCGGCCCTTGGTTTCTCCGCCCAGACTGTCTCGGATCAGGTGCGTGATTTGCTCGAAGGACGGACAGCCCGAAAGCTGGCCATTCTGGATGAGGAAGTCGATATTGTGCTGCAAAAGAGTGCGCGCGAAAATAGTGATAGCCTGCGTTCAATCTGGCTCAAAAGCCCCTCTGGCCGCTATGTTCCCATTACCGAAGTGGTGGATTTGACCGAGCGTCAGGGCTTTTCGCTGATCCAGCGCGAAGATGGCAAAACCACCATTGCGGTCACCGCAGATGTTGATTCCAATATCACCACGGTGCAGGAGCTGGTGGCCAAGGTGGACGAAGAATTGATGCCCATCATCGCAGCAGAGTATGGCATCAGCTATGTCTTTGGTGGCCGCGACGAAGAGCGGAAAGAGGCCTTTGCAGATCTGCGAACCGGTGTCATCATTGCCCTTGCTGTCATCTATATAATCCTTGCCTGGGTCTTTGCCTCCTATGCCCGCCCCTTTGCCATTATGATGGTTATTCCGTTTGGGTTTGTCGGAGCGGTTTTGGGCCATTACCTTCTTGGCTTTAACCTCACCATCCTGTCCATGATCGGCCTGTTGGGACTTGCGGGGATTTTGGTCAATGATTCCATTATTCTGGTCAGCCGCCTTGATGAGAGGCTGGCGCGGGGAGAGGATCTGGAGACCGCTTCCATCGGGGCGAGCTGTGATCGTTTCCGCGCGGTGTTGCTGACATCGCTGACCACAGTTGGTGGCCTGACACCCTTGCTGTTTGAAACCTCAACGCAGGCGCAATTCCTTCAGCCCATGGCAGTGACGATCGTCTTTGGCCTTGCGGTGGCAACGCTGTTCGTGCTGTTCCTCGTGCCAACCCTGTTCGGGATCGGGGGCGATATCAAGCGCATTGTTCATATGATGTTGCATGGCCGCAAGCGCCCATTTCTACCTGCCCGCTAAGGACGGAGAACAAGCACCACAAAGCCCCGAGAATGAAAGATGTCTCGGGGCTTTTGTGGTGCGGGCGTGAAGAAATATGTGCGTCAGAAGCTGGAACGAACGAAAAGAAGCCGGGATGTCTCCCAGCTTCTATTCCCACTTTGCCGCATTTAACCCGCTCAATAGCGCCTCATGTGGGGACTGGCGCTACACCTCAATATCGAATCCTCATTCAGGGAAACTGACAGCCCGGCGATAAAGGTGCCAGCTAGCATGACCCAAAAGAGGCAAAATTACGATGATACCGATGAAGAAAGAAGCCAAAGAAATGGCCAGCATAACAGCAATAAAAGCTGCCCAGCTAATCATGGTTTTGGGGTTTTTCAAAACGCTCTGAACCGAGGTGATCATACCGGTTACAAAATCTACATCCTTATGCAGAAGCAGAGGGAAGGCAACGACGGTCAGGGAGAAAACCGTCATGCCTAGCCCCGCGCCCACCAAATTACCAACGGTTAGGAATAACGCGCCTTCCGGAGTGCCGATAACCACGCTCAATAGATCAGAAATATTGATTTCCTGAAGGCCAAAGAAAATAACATAAAGGAAAATGGCAATATCAATCCAGATGATAAAGGCAAAGCCGGTCACAATCGCCATCCAGCGCAGTTCCTTACCCCGTTTGGAGAAGATAGCCCCTAAAACATCGCCCCAGTTTAGCTCTTCGCCCATTTCTACCCGGCGACTAACCTCATAAAGACCTGCGGCTACAAATGGAGCGATCAAGGCAAAGCCGGATGCCAAAGGATAGACGAGATAAGGCATATCAATGCCAGCCAAAAACCAGATCATCAGCCATCCGCCAAACGCATAGAACAGGCCAAAAAACAGACCATATTGAGCTGTTTTTTGAAAATCCCTAAGCCCGGCGCTGAGGGCCGCTGAAATGTCATCAGTGGATAGATCATTGATGATGGGCTTAATAACTGGTCTGGCCTCGCTTTCTTTCGCAGGGGCCGCAGCTGCGCCTTCCATTACATCACTCATTATCATCTCTCCCGACAATCAAGCTCCGCAACTCTGATCTGATAGAAGGGTTGGCCTTTTTTGCTGATCAGGCGGAGAAATATGCAATTCTTTCTATCTATGTTAGCGCGAACCCAGTGCGACACAATGTCTCAAAATGGTATTTTTGTGCTGCAGTGCAGAGATTTTGGAGCTATTTAGATTGATTTTTGTAAGAAGAGTAAGATTGCAAGTGGGTGGAAAAATAGGATCCTGGCATCAAATGTAAAATGACGTTCCCGTCAAAGAGGCCTAAAAAGAGACTGAATTCAGTTTGTTATAAGCACTAGTACCTATTGGAATGGTGGCCGTTAGTATTGCCTAGAAGTCAGCCAAAGCTGTGCGCAGAAAATCATATGCAGCGCACAATAGATTTTTAAAACTTTTCCCCGGCAAGGATAATATTGCTGAAATATATTCGCCTTAAGTGGCAAATTTAATGCCATTGGCGCAATGGTTTTTTATTTCTAGGCCAAAATACACAGCTGTTTTGTTTCTGGTAGCTAATTTGCCGCTTTAGAGAAAAGAGCAGCAGGCTTGTGCGAATGCAGCAAAAAGCCCGCTGGAAAGCGGGCCTTGAGATAGAGATTGGAAAAGCGAAAATCCGGCAACTATGAGTAGGCATGCGGCTTAAACATGCTGGCCGCCATTGATATGGATCTCAGCACCGGTCACATAGCTGCTATTTTCTGAACACAGATAATAGATGGTGTCGGCAACTTCTGCGGTATCGCCAAGGCGGCGAAGCGGAATGCTTTCCACGATTTTTTCTGTGCCAGGAGATAAGATGGATGTGTTGATCTCACCTGGGGCAATGGCATTGACGCGGATATTATGGGGGCCAAAGTCCGCGGCCATCTCGCGCGTGAGCGAAGCAAGCGCCGCCTTTGAGGTGGCATAGGCGGTGCCTGCAAAGGGATGAACCCGAACGCCGGCAATGGAGGTGACATTGACTACGGAGCCTTGCGCCTTTTTCAGCTCATCAAACAGGCCGCGCGCCAGCATGATGGGCGCAAAGAAATTGACCTGAAAGACCTGCCGCCAAATTTGCATAGGGGTTTCAAGGCTATCAAGGCGCTGGCCTTCTTCATTTTTGGGGCTGATGGCGGCATTATTGACCAGCGCATGCAGGCGCCCGCCTTCGGCCTGAAGACGACTTTTGATTTCGCCCACTGCCATGCCCAGATTGTCCGGATCCGCCAAATCAATCTGAATATGATCCTCAGGCCCCATCGGCCAAGGACATTTATCAGAAAAAGGGTGACGCGAACAGGAGATGACCCGCCATCCCGCTTGGGAAAAACGCTTGACTGTCGCATGCCCAATTCCGCGGCTTGCACCCGTCAAGACGAGGGTTTTACGTTCTGAGTCTGGCATATTAAGCTCCCTTCGCCCTATAGATAGGATGATGCTACGAAGGTTGCGAGTAGAAAATGCGTTCTGGGCAAAATTTATGTGCCAAGTCACAAGCAGATTGCCTCGCCTTGCCGAACAGACCTTTGCACTAAGGGCTTTTCCCGATAAGGTGAAGGCTGGTACGGCATGGGATCATAATGTGTGGCCATGGGGAAAGCGTGCCAGATAAAGAAGCGAAAGTGCGCACCTGATGATTATTTGCCATTGCAATCATATTACCGACCACGAGATTCGGGAGATCGCAAAACAATTGGCAGAGGAAAATCCAGGCCAGCCCTTGCGCTCCAACCAGATTTATCGGGGCCGGGGCTGCAAAGCCAAATGCGGCTGTTGTCGCCCTATGATCGAAGCCTTGCTGCTGGATTGCGGCTATGATGTAAGTGTGGCCCAAAAAGAGGATCTGGATCGCCTGCGTCAGCGCCGCTTTACCGGGGCGACCAATGATTGTCCGGGTTTTTCTTAAAATCCTCGCGACAATGGGTATGGCCCGTTAGACCGGTTTGAAACTGCTGGCTGTGGCCTTGGCATCCAAGGCGGGAAAAGCTGTAGATGAAGGATAAAATATTCATCCAAAGGAGAGGCGGTGATTGACCTTTCACCAGAATCCCTTTAGTTTAGAATCGTTCTAAAAAGCTTGGCGGGGGACCAACTGGACCGCAGGCACCCAACATAATAAAAGGATGAGGATCATCATGAAGGGTAATGACACCGTAATTGAATTCCTGAACAAAGCCCTGCGCCACGAATTGACAGCAGTGAACCAGTATTGGCTGCATTATCGCCTGCTGGATGACTGGGGATTTACCAAAATGTCCGCGAAATGGCGGGAAGAATCCATTGAAGAAATGCAGCATGCGGACAAGCTGATCGAGCGCATCCTATTCTTGGAAGGCCATCCGAATCTGCAGCAGCTGGACCCGTTGATGATCGGCCAGTCCATTGCAGAAATTCTGGAAAGCGACCTCAAGGCAGAGATTTCTGCACGCGAACTCTATATGGAAGCCCGCAAAGCCTGTAACGATGCTGGCGATTTTATGACCATGAAGCTGTTTGAAGAGCTGATCGGTGATGAAGAAGGCCATATCGACTTCCTCGAAACCCAGCTTAATCTGCTGGAGACTTTGGGCACCGAGAAATATGCCCAGCTTCAGGCAGAAGATGCAGGGGCTGGCGAGTAATCTATTACTCAAGCGGTAAGGGATTTTATCCCTGCCGGAGCCCTTGGGGTTCAAGCTACAATTTATAAGGAGCCCGCGCATGCCTTTAGGCTGCGCGGGTTTTTTCATGCAGATCTCACAGAAGAGCGGCACCTCAAGAGCAGTCCCTTACCTAAAAAAGAGAAAAGAAAGCGTCGATGAGACCAGATGGGTGCTTGCGAAGCGGGGATAATTTTCCCAAGCTCAAAGGATTGTGAATTGACCGTGTATCTTGAAAGCTGGAACAAAGAAAACCAGCTGCATTCATGCTGACACGGAAATTTTGCAAGCCTGCCTCGGCAGGCAGATTTGTCAGTCAATTGATCTTTGAAGGAATAGAGAATTCACCATGACCTTAAGGCAAAGCCCTCGCCCATCATCAAATCTTACTCGCCGCCGCTTGCTATCTGGTCTTGCGCTGACAACCATGTTTCTTGCCGCCAGCCCGTCCTTTGCCGATGGGCATGGAGGGCTGACAAGCGCCAAGGATTGGGACAAGGTGCTCAAAGAGGCCAAAGGACAAACGGTCTATTGGCATGCCTGGGGTGGTGGTGATCGCATCAATGATTACATTGCCTGGGTGGGAGACGAGATCAAGGCGCAATATGGCGTCACTCTTAAGCATGTTAAGGTGAGCGATACCGCCAATGTGGTCTCACAGGTGATTGCCGAAAAAGCGGCTGGCAAAGTGTCCGGCGGCTCGGTGGATCTGGTCTGGGTCAATGGCGAGAATTTTGCCTCTCTTAAAGACAAGAAACTGCTCTTGCCTGCATCTTGGGCGCCGGACCTGCCCAATTACAAATTTGCCGATATCAAAGGAAAGCCAACCCTGACAACGGATTTCACCGTGCCAACGGACGGGCTGGAATCGCCATGGGGTATGGCGCAGCTTTCTTTTTATTATGATAGTGCTGTGACCAAAGCGGTGCCCAAATCTGCAACCGCTTTGCTTGATTGGGCCAAGAAAAACCCCGGCCGCTTTGCCTATCCCAAGCCGCCGGACTTTATCGGCTCGACCTTCCTAAAGCAGATCGCCCTCGAGCTTGCCCCTGATGCGTCCGTTCTCTCAAAGCCGGTAAGCGAAGAAAGTTACAAGCCGGTCGCCGACAAATTGTTTACCTTCCTTGACGAGCTTAATCCCAATCTTTGGCGCAAGGGCAAGGTCTTTCCTGATAATGTCGCAAGCCTGAAAAATATGCTGGCAGACAGCGAGATCGATATCGCCTTTACCTTCAATCCCGGCTCTGCATCCTCTGCCATTGCCAATAACGAGCTGCCAGACAGCGTCCGCTCCTTTGTGTTCGAGGGCGGCACCATCGGCAATAGTCATTTTGTGGCAATTCCCTTTAATGCAAACGCCAAGGCCGGTGCCTTTATTGTGGCCAATTTCCTGCTCTCCCCCAAAGCGCAGGCCCGTAAGCAAGACCCTTCCGTCTGGGGAGACCCGACCGTTCTGGATCTTGCCTCTTTGAGCGCTGAGGACAAGGCACGTTTTGATGCCCTTGATCTGGGTGTTGCAACGCTGAAACCCGAAGAATTTGGTCAGGCTTTGCCCGAACCTCATGCCAGCTGGATGGAGCGGATCGAAAAAGATTGGCTTAAGCGCTATGGCGTGCAATAGGCCTCTTCAAATATGGTGTTGATCTTAAAAGTGGGCACCTGTCTGGACGAGAGAGGCGGTATGTGAAGGGCATGCACCCAATATGCTCCCACAGATCCTTTGCCTCTCTCGTCTTGAAATTTCCTCCTGATTGTCAGGATGTGGCAAGCAGTCACCCGAAGCTGTGGTGATGATTTAGAAAAAGAAAAGGCAAGAGTGACCATGTTGCTGCGTTTGGCACCCCTTCTTGCTCTTGGCTTGATGCTTGGTCCCATCCTGTTCGGGCTTGCGGGATCCCTCGCTCCGGCCTTTGGTTGGCTACCCGTGCTGGGGGGCAGCGAGTTCAGCCTTGCCCCTTTCAAGACGTTGCTCACAACTCCGGGCCTTGGGGCGTCTATTTGGCTTAGCCTTGCCTCTGGGCTGGTGACGACCTTTTTAGCGCTTTTAATGGTCATGGCTTTGGTTAGCGCATGGAGCGGAACGCGCTTTTTTCGCTTTGTCCAGCATCTGGTCTCGCCTTTGTTGTCCATTCCCCATGCGGCGACCGCCTTTGGCTTTGCTTTTCTCTTTGCACCTTCCGGCTGGCTTGTGCGCTTCATCTCGCCGGACCTGACCGGCTGGACCCGCCCGCCGGACTGGATTTTTCCCCATGACCCTGCGGGCCTTGCGCTGATTGCAGGCCTGACCGCCAAGGAACTACCCTTTTTGCTGCTGGTTACACTGGCAGCCTTACCCCAGCTGGATGCGCAGCGTCAGGTACGTGTGGCCCGCACTTTGGGTTATGGCCCCATGGCCAGCTGGATCTATGGGGTATGGCCCCGGCTTTATGCCCAGATCAGGCTGCCTGTCTTTGCCGTCATCGCCTATGCATCTTCCGTGGTGGATGTGGCGCTGATCCTTGGGCCCACCAATCCGCCGCCTCTTGCCGTGCAATTGCTGCGCTGGATGGCGGACCCTGATCTTGAAATGCGGTTTCTGGCCTCAAGCGGGGCGATTTTGCAATTGCTGGTCACGCTTTTTGCGCTGGCCCTGTGGTGGTGCGGAGAGAAAATCACCGCCTTCCTGTTTCGCCGGTCTGTGACAAGCGGATTTCGGTTCAGGCGCGACGGGTGGCTGCGCATCACCTCCGGCTCGGTGGTGCTGGCGACCATCTTGTCGCTGATCATCGGCCTTTTAGGGCTCCTGGTCTGGTCCTTTGCGGGCTTTTGGCGTTTTCCAGAAAGCCTGCCGCGAATCTTTACAACCAAAACATGGATGAAACAGGCCGCCCAACTGGCTGAGCCAGCCCTTCATTCGGTGGCGATTGGTCTTCTTGCCGCTTTCATTGCGCTGATCATCACCCTTCTCTGCCTTGAGCAGGAAAATCGCTCACAGCGGCCCGCAGGCGAAGGATCACTTGCGCTTATCTATCTGCCGCTTATCGTGCCGCAAGTCGCCTTTCTCTTCGGGCTTCAATTGCTGTTTTTGCTGGTGGGATGGGAGAATAGTTTTGGCGGCGTTCTCTTCTCGCATCTCGTTTTTGTGCTGCCCTATGTGTTTCTCTCGTTGGGGGATCCATGGCGGGCCTTTGATCCGCGCTATGCCCAACTGGCGGCAAGTCTGGGGGCAGGGCCGTGGAAGATTTTCTTCTCTCTGCGCCTGCCCATTCTGCTGCGCCCGATCCTTACCGCAGCAGCCGTCGGCTTTGCGGTCTCTATCGGGCAATATCTTGCAACCTTGCTGATCGGTGGCGGTCGCTGGGAGACCATCACCACCGAAGCGGTGGCTCTGTCATCAGGGGGCAATCGCCGGGTGATCGGCATCTATGCGCTGGTGCAAATGGCTCTGCCCTTTATCGGCTTCACTCTGGCCTTGGCAATTCCCGCCTTTCTTCATCGGGATCGCCGAGATTTGCAGCCCGCCCGCCATGATTAAAGCCAGCAAGCCGAAAAGGAAACTTACAATGCAACAAACCCGATTTTGGCAAGAGGCCTGATATGACAAATGCGCAGGATAAGGATCAGGCACACGGGCTTGAGCTTGACACCATCGTCATCTCACTGGATGGGCAGTGCCTTGTCGATGTCAGTTTGAGCGTTGAGCCGGGAGAGATTGCCACCATCATGGGGCCATCAGGATCGGGAAAATCCACCTTGCTGGCCTATCTTGGCGGCTTTCTGGCTTCTGACTTTGTAGCAAGCGGCGCTGTACGCCTTGACGGCGTCGATGTGGCCACGCTTCCATCCGAGCGCCGCCAGATCGGAATTCTCTTTCAGGACCCGCTTCTCTTTCCCCATCTCTCGGTCGGGGAAAATCTGGCCTTTGGTCTTGATGCCGCCATCAAGGATAAAAAGGAGAGGCGAAAGCGGGTGGATGCAGCCCTTGTGGATATCAATATGCCGGACTTTTATGCCCGTGATCCTGCAACCCTGTCTGGCGGGCAAAAGGCACGGGTGGCTCTTGCCCGTGTCTTACTCTCTGCGCCCAAGGCGCTATTGCTTGATGAGCCTTTCTCAAAGCTTGATGCCAGCCTGCGCGCCCAAATGCGCCAGTGGGTGTTTGACAAAGCCAAGGCGCAAGGCGTGCCGATCTTGCTCGTCACCCATGATGAAGAGGATGCAAAAGCGGCAAATGGTCCCTTAATCCAGCTGGGATGATCCAAGAGCCAGACAGAAGAGGCCGCTTTTTCCTTGCACTTCTTTCGGTGGCGGGGTAGGCGAGATTATGCCAAAGATTAAACTCCCCGATTTGCCGATTAAAGAGGCGCTGCCCGCGCTGCTCTCAGCCCTTGATAAGGGCAATAAAGCCGTTTTGATTGCACCACCGGGCGCCGGCAAAACCACCTGCGTGCCGCTGGCGCTGCTTCATCAGGAATGGCGGCACGAGCAGGGCGGCAAAATCATCATGCTTGAGCCGCGCCGACTGGCGGCCAAAGCCTCGGCTCGCCGCATGGCCTCGATGCTGGGGGAGAAGGTTGGCGGGCAGGTGGGCTATCGCGTACGCATGGAAAGCCGTATCTCCAAAGACACCGTGATCGAAGTGGTGACCGAAGGGGTCTTTGCGCGCATGATTGTCGAGGATCCGTCCCTTGAAGGGGTAAGCGCGGTCCTGTTTGACGAATTTCACGAGCGCAATCTGGATGGGGACAAGAGCCTTGCCTTTGCGCTCGACGCGCAGGAAGCCTTGCGGGAAGACTTGCGCCTTGTTGTCATGTCGGCCACCTTGGATGGAGGGCGCGTTGCCTCCATTTTGGATGATGCCCCTGTCATCGAATCTTTGGGTCGTGCCTATCCGGTTGAAACCCGCCATATCGGGAGGCAACCCCGTGACAGGCTGGAAGATGTGGTCACCCAAGCGGTGTATCAGGCGCTGGATGAAGATGAAGGCTCAATCCTTGTTTTCCTCCCTGGTCAGGCAGAAATTCACCGCACGCAAGAAAGACTGGCCAAAAAGCTCCCTGCCGATTGCCTTTTGGCTCCCTTATACGGGGCGATGGAGGGACGCGATCAGGATCGGGCAATCCAGCCAGCCCCGAAAGGCACACGCAAAATTGTGCTGGCCACCTCCATTGCTGAAACCTCGCTTACTATTGACGGGGTGCGCATCATCATCGATGCAGGCCTTGTGCGCCGCCCCCGTTTTGAGCCAAGCCTTGGTCTCTCGCGTCTTGAGACGGTCAAGGTCTCGCGCGCCAGCGCCGACCAAAGACAGGGGCGTGCGGGGCGAACCGAGCCGGGCATCTGTTACCGGCTGTGGGAGAAGGGGCAAACAGCAGCCCTGCCAGCCTTTGAGCCGCCAGAGATTTTGCAAACAGACCTCTCGCGCCTTGTGCTTGATCTGGCCGTATGGGGAGAAATGGACCCTGCCAACCTGCGCTGGCTCGATGAGCCGCCAAAGGCTGGCTGGCAGGAGGCGGTGAAATTGCTCAAAACCTTGGGCGCGCTGGATGATGAGGGTCGCCTCACCGCCCATGGCAAAGACTTGGCCAGCCTGCCTTTGCCGCCCCGCTTGGGCCACATGCTGGTGTGTGCAAGAGAAAAGGGGCAGGAGAGTTTGGCGGCAAGCATGGCTGCGATCTTGAGCGAAGGCGGACGCTTGCGCCATAATGATATGCGCCGCCTGTTGCAGGATCTGGAGGCAGGCCGCCTGCCACGGGCAAAGGAAATCAAGGCACTTGCCAAACGCTGGATGAAAGACAGACCAGCCAAACTGAAACCTCAGGAATCGGGGCGTATTCTTGCCCTTGCCTATCCTGATCGGGTGGCCATGCGGCGCGGGGCGGAAGGGCGCTACTTGCTGGCTTCCGGGCGCGGGGGCGCGTTGCAAGGGGATGACCCGCTCAACGTGGAGCCTTTCCTTGTCGTGGCAGAGCTGCATGGTGCGGCCAGCAATGCCCGGATCAGCCTTGCTGCCCCCATTACGCGCGCAGAAATCGAAGCGGATCTTGAGGGGCAAATCACAGAGCAGGAAAAAGTGAGCTTTGACAAGCAAACCGGTGCGGTTAATGCCGTGATGCAGACCTGTCTTGGCCGACTTGTCCTTGCTGAGAAAAAGCTGAAAAATCCGTCCTCTGAAGCCATTGAAACCGCTTTGATTGAGGCCATTGGCAAAAAAGGTCTGTGGACTCTTCCCTTTAGCAAAGAGATGACGCGCTGGCGCGGACGGATCCAGTTTGCTGCTCGCTTTGACGAAGACTTGCCGGATTTATCCGACGAGGCTCTATTGGCATCGCTTGATGAGTGGCTGCAGCCCTATCTTGCGGGCAAAATGTCCTTGGCAGACATCACCGCAGCCGATGTGCAGGCCGCTTTGCAAGCCCTCATCCCCTATGATCGCCTTCAGGCGCTGGAGGATGCCCTGCCCAGCCATTTTGTTGTCCCCACTGGCTCGAAAATCCCCATTGATTATGCAGCGGAAAATGGTCCGGTGCTGGCGGTGCGAGTGCAGGAACTATTCGGACTGGCCCATCACCCCACTATTATGGGTGGCAAAATTCCCCTTTTGCTGCATTTGCTCTCGCCCGCCCATCGCCCCATCCAGCTAACGCGGGATTTGCCGGGCTTTTGGAGCGGCTCATGGAAAGACGTTAAAGCGGATATGAAAGGACAATATCCGCGCCATGTCTGGCCGGATGATCCCCTTGCGACAGAGGCCACACGGCGGGCCAAGCCAAGGCGCTGATAAACCCTTTGATTGTTAACAAAAAATCATCACAAAGAGCGCAAAAAAACATCAATATTGACGTTGGGGCGGAGCAAGGGATAGCAAAGTCCGATCAAAGCAAAGTTTATGCCCAAAAACCTTTTCTCCATGGGGGAAATCAAAGATTCTGGCTGCAATGCATGCAATTGCATGCCAAACTAATGTCTAATATTGCCGTCGGCAGTCCTGATCCGTGCATTTATCTGATGGGCGACTAAGGGAAATCCGCGACAATTCAAAGCAGTATGGAATGATAAATCGTTAAAGGGGAAAGCCTTATGTTGCGTCAGTTTTTTGGTGCTGCAGCTCTTGCAACCATGATGGTTGCTGCACCTGCACTTGCTGCAGCAATCAAGCCTGCGGTCGTCTATGATATGGGCGGCAAGAATGACCAGTCTTTCAACCAGTCAGCTTATGCCGGGGCTGATCAATATGCCAAGGACAAAGGCACCGCCTATAAGGACTTTGAAATCCAGAATGACACCCAGCGCGAGCAGGCCATGCGCCGCTTTGCGAAAAAGGGCTATAACCCAATTGTTGTCATCGGTTTCTCTCAGGCCGAAGCTTTGAAGAAAGTCGCGCCTGAATTCCCGGACACCAAATTTGCCATCATCGACATGGTTGTCAATCTGCCAAATGTGCGCTCCGTGGTCTTTAAAGAGCATGAAGGCTCATATCTGGTTGGCCTCTTGGCTGCAAAAGCCGCAAAGTCCGGCAAAGTCGGCTTTGTTGGGGGTATGGACATTCCTTTGATTCGCGCCTTTGCTTGTGGCTATAAGCAAGGTGCAATGGCTGCCAATCCCAAGGTTGAAGTCTTTGAAAACATGACCGGCACCACCGGTGCTGCATGGAATGATCCGGTCAAAGGTGGCGAGCTTGCAAAATCCCAGATTGATCGCGGTGCTGACGTTGTCTATCACGCAGCAGGTGGCACAGGCGCTGGCGTTCTGCAGGCTGCAGCAGATGCTGGCAAGCTTGGCATTGGCGTTGATTCCAACCAGAACGGCATCCATCCCGGCAAGGTTCTGACCTCCATGGTCAAGCGCGTTGATGTTGCTGTCTATAATGCCTTTAAAGATCTGGCCGAAGACAATTGGTCTTCAGGCATCAATGTTCTGGGTCTGGCTGAAGACGGTGTTGCCTGGGCTGATGATGAAAACAATAAGTCTTTGATCAATGATGACATGCGTGCCGCTGTCGAGCAGGCAACCAAAGACATTATTTCCGGCAAAATCGTTGTGCATGACTATCGTGCAGATAATACCTGCCCATAAGAAGTAAAAGTCCAGATGCCCCGGTCTCCTGTAGTGATCGGGGCATTCTTTGATTTCAGATCTTGAGCTTGAAGCGACTTTTCGCTATTGGCTCGGAAATCTTTGGCAAACCGAAGTTCGGCCCTTGCCCGCCACCCAAGGCGGTGTACCGCCGAGCCGAAACCAAAAACAGACGGCTTTCGGGCAAAGAAGTCCTGACCCCGAAAACAGATAGTTAGGTTTGACAAGCCCAATCGCTTCCCTGTTGGATCATGTCTTTCAAAGAGCATGATCCTGAACTCCTTGGCTGGTTTGCATGGCGCTTATGCCTTCATGCATCCATGTAGCCAGAGCCGCTTTGAAGCAATCGAGGATGATTGCCACAGGACGGGGACCAGATGCCGGGCCTATAGATGGGGAAGACGATCTTGGATAGCGAGCAATCCACCACCGAAAGCTCATCTGCTGCACCGGGCAGCACAGCTGTGGCTGACATCCCGGCCATCAAGCTGGTTGGGATCGAAAAGCGCTTTGGCGATGTCTATGCCAACAGAAATATTGATCTGACGGTCAAGAAAAGCTCGATCCACGGCATTATCGGGGAAAATGGCGCAGGCAAATCCACGCTGATGTCCATCCTCTATGGCTTTTATTCCGCCGATGCGGGCGAGATATTCGTCAATGGTCAGAAAGAACAGATTACCGATAGCCAAAAAGCCATCAGCATTGGCATTGGCATGGTGCACCAGCATTTTATGTTGGTGGATAATTTTACGGTTCTGGAAAATGTTGTGCTGGGCGTTGAAGGGGGAATGACCCTTGCAGGCGGCATGGCGCGTGCGCGCAAGGAATTGCAGCATCTGGCTGACGAATATGCGCTTGATATTGATGTAGATGCCTTGATTGAAGAACTCCCCGTTGGTTTGCAGCAGCGGGTCGAGATCCTCAAGGCGCTCTATCGCGGTGCCGATATCCTTATTCTTGACGAGCCGACAGGGGTGCTGACACCGGCTGAGGCCGATCATTTGTTCCGCATTCTTGAGCAATTGCGCGATCAGGGAAAAACCATCCTCCTGATCACCCACAAGCTGCGCGAAATCATGGCCATCACCGATGAGGTCTCTGTCATGCGCCGCGGCGAAATGGTGGCGACGGTACAAACGGCTCAAAGCTCGGTCGAGCAACTGGCCGAATTGATGGTTGGTCGCCATGTTTTGCTGCAAGTGGAGAAGGACGAGAATGAGCCGGGCGGCGAAGTGCTGCGGGTGGAAAATCTCACCGTTACCGACAAGCGTGGTGTGACGTTGGTGGATGATGTTTCTTTCTCTGTGCGCGCGGGCGAGATTGTCGGCATTGCCGGTGTGTCTGGCAACGGCCAATCGGAATTGATGGAAGCAATCTCCGGTATGATCAAGGCAAGCTCCGGCCGGGTGCTTTTAAATGGTGACCCGATTGGGGTGACCGAAAAGGCCGACGCCAATGAGCTGCGCCATCGCGGTATGGCCCATGTGCCAGAAGACCGCCACCGCACCGGCCTTGTGACCAAATTCCCGGCAACGGAAAATATGATTTTGGGCTATCAGGATCTGGAGAAATATGGCGCAGGGCTGTTCCTTGATCTTGGGGCTATTCTGGAAGAGACCAAAAGCTTCATGCAGGATTTTGACGTGCGCCCGCCGGACCCAAATCTGAAAGCTGCCAATTTCTCGGGCGGCAATCAGCAAAAGCTGGTTCTGGCCCGCGAGATGGAGCGCGATCCCGATATCCTGCTGGTTGGTCAGCCAACCCGAGGGGTGGATATCGGGGCGATTGAATTCATTCACAAGCGCCTTATCCAAATGCGCGATGCGGGCAAGGCCATCTTGTTGGTCTCGGTCGAGCTGGACGAAATCCGCTCCTTATCCGACCGCATTCTGGTGATGTTTGCAGGCAAAATTGTTGGCGAGCGCGATAACAGCGCCAGCGAAGGCGAGCTGGGCCTGATGATGGCTGGCATCAATAAGCAAGATGACGCCGCCAATGCCACCAATGCTGATGACACAATCTCCCACAAAGAAGGAGACCTCTCATGAGTGCCCCTCTGGCCAAACTGCCCAAATGGGTCGATTATGGGTTGATCCCGCTTCTTAATCTTGCCGCAGCTCTCTTTGTCTCCGGTCTTGTTGTGCTTTTGATCGGCGAAAACCCCCTTGAAGCCGTCTATTGGCTGGTTCAAGGCTCTTTGGGATATGGCGAGGGCATCGGCTTCACGCTCTATTACACGACCAACTTTATTTTCACCGGACTTGCGGTGGCTGTGGCAGCCCATGCCGGTTTGTTTAATATCGGTGGCGAGGGACAGGCCTATTTTGCCGGACTTGGTGTGGCGCTGGCCTGTCTTGCGCTTGATCATTATGTGCCATGGTGGATGACCTTCCCCGTCGCTGTGCTGGGCGGTGCGTTATTCGGGGCCGCATGGGCCACGATCCCGGCCTACCTTCAAGCAAAACGCGGCAGCCATATTGTTATTACCACAATCATGTTCAACTTCATCGCTTCGGCGGTGATGGCCTATCTTCTGGTCAATATCTTCAAGCAGCCAGATTCCATGCAGCCGGAAAGTCGCACCTTCCTGGAAGGGGGGCGCTTGCCATTTGTGCATGAAGTGTTGGAATGGGTCGGTATCAAGATCGATCACAGCCCGCTTAACCTCTCCTTTGTGGTAGCGCTGGTTGCCTGTGTGATCGTTTGGGCGCTGATCTGGCGCACTCGCCTTGGTTATGCCATTCGCACCATGGGCACCAACCCCAATGCTGCCGTTTATGCGGGGATGAATGTCTCAAAACTGATTGTCATCACTATGATGATTTCCGGTGCCCTTGCGGGCATGCTGGCCCTTAATGAAGTGATGGGAACCCAGCACCGGCTGCTGCTTGATTTCACCGCAGGTTACGGGTTTGTGGGCATTGCGGTTGCCTTGATGGGGCGCTCCCATCCCGTGGGCATCATCATGGCCTCTGTCCTTTTTGGCATGCTCTATCAGGGTGGTGCGGAGCTGGCGTTTGAAATGCCCAAAATCACCCGCGACATGATCATTTCCATTCAGGGTCTGGTGATTTTGTTTGCCGGTGCGATGGAGCATATGTTCCGCCCAGCGCTTATCCGCATTTTCGTGCGCACCCCGCAAACTGCCAGCGCATAAGGATAGGAGAGAGACAATGGAATTTTTGCAAACCCTCACCTTGATCCTTGATTCAGCTTTGCGTCTGTCCGTACCCTTGCTATTGGCCTGTCTTGCTGGACTTTATTCCGAGCGCTCGGGCGTGGTTGATATCGGCCTTGAAGGCAAAATGCTGGGCGCAGCCTTTGCCGCGGGCGCGGTTGCCTATGTCACAAGCTCTGCGTGGCTTGGACTGTTTGCCGCTATTGCCGTTGCTGTTGGTCTGGCGCTGGTCCATGGCTATGCCTCCATCACCCAAAAAGGCAACCAGATCGTCTCGGGCGTTGCCATCAATTTTGTTGCAGCGGGCCTAACCGCCCTTTTGGGGCAAGCATGGTTCCATCAGGGTGGCAAAACCCCGCAATTGCCCAACAGTGCGCGTTTTACCCCTATTGAATTGCCGGGTGCAGAAGCGGTCAAAGATGTGCCCGTTGTGGGGCAGATCTATTCAGAATTGCTGTCTGGTCACAGCCTGTTGGTCTATGCCGCTCTTGCGGCTGTTCCCTTTACATGGTGGGTGCTCTATCGCACCCGCTTTGGCTTGCGCCTGCGCGCTGTGGGCGAAAATCCCGGTGCGGTGGATACAGCAGGGATTTCGGTGATCTCGCTTCGCTATCGCGCGGTTATCATTACCGGCATTCTGTGCGGCATTGCAGGCTCTTATCTCTCCATTGCCCAATCGGCAGGCTTTTCCAAAGATATGACAGCGGGTAAGGGCTTTATCGCGCTTGCCGCTCTCATCTTTGCCAAATGGAAACCGGTCAACGCCTTGGGGGCCTGCTTCCTGTTCGGCTTCCTTGATGCGGTTGCCATCCGCGCGCAGGGCACGGTCCTTCCGGTGGTGGGTGAGGTGCCCGTTCAATTCATGCAGGCGCTGCCCTATATCCTCACGGTGATCCTGCTTGCAGGCTTTATCGGAAAAGCCATTCCGCCAAAAGCAGGTGGCGTGGCTTACACCAAAGAGCGCTAGGGAGAGTGTCATGAGCGATGGAATTGAGATAACCGAGTACAGCCTTGCGCTTCTAAAAGAAGCAACAAAGGCCCGCGCCAAAGCCCATGCCCCCTATTCGCGCTTTGCGGTGGGAGTGGCTTTGCGCACGGCCTCTGGCAAGGTTTATAGCGGTGCCAATATCGAAAATACCTCCTATCCGGAAGGCTGGTGCGCAGAAACCTCCGCCATTTCCCATATGATTATGGGGGCAGAGAGTGCTCAAGATCGCGAGATTGCCGAATTGGTAGTAATCGCCGATCTGACACCTCCCATCACCCCGTGCGGGGGGTGCCGCCAGCGGATCAAGGAATTTGCAACGCCCCAAACGCGCATTCATGCAGCGGATCTTGCGGGCATTCAGCACTCATACACGCTGGCCGCTCTGTTGCCAGCGGCATTTCATTTGGAAGGATAAAGCCATGTCATCCCATATGGATCAGGCTAAGAAACTGGCAGCCTTCGTCACCGCCAAATTGCCCGCCGATCTGACGAAAGGCGGCTTTCAGGTTGGTATGGTGCTGGGCTCCGGTCTTGGCGCACTGGCTGATGAGGTGGAAAATGCCACCCATATTCCCTATGACCAGCTAGAGGGTTTTCCCGTCTCTTCCGTCTCCTCCCATGCCTCCAAACTGATTGCAGGCACGCTGATGGGGGTTAAGGTCATCATTCTTGCAGGCCGCGCCCATTTTTATGAAAGCGGCGATGCATCGGTAATGAAAGTACCTTTGGCAACCCTTAAGGCCCTTGGCTGTGAGCAAATTCTTTTGACCAATGCGGCAGGTTCCTTGCGCGAGGAAATCGCCCCCGGTGAATTGATGATGCTTGATGATCATATCAATTGGTCTGGCCGCAATCCCTTGATCGGAATTGAGACAGATGACCGCTTCGTTGGCCTGACCGAAGCCTATGATGCGTCCATCCGCTCGGACCTCACGGCAGCTGCCGCACGCGCTGGTGTGGATCTTAAAAGCGGTGTTTATAGCTGGTTCTCCGGCCCCAGTTTTGAAACCCCTGCCGAAATCCGTGCCATTCGTATGCTGGGTGCCGATGCTGTTGGCATGTCGACGGTGCCAGAAGTGATCATGGCGCGCTGGATGGGTCTCAAAGTGGGGGCGATCTCCACCATTACCAATTATGGCGCGGGCATGAGCGGAACTGAACTCTCTCACGAAGAGACCAAGGAAATCGGCCCCATCGGTGCGGTAAAACTGATTAAGGTGATCCGGGCCTATCTTGACCGGCTCGCATCTTAAGCTGAGGAAATGGAACGACAAATGACTGATAAAACACTTGCCAAAAAGGCCATTTCCCTTCTGGATCTGACCAATCTTAATGATGATTGCACCAGCGCTGATATCGAAGCCTTGTGCAAAAAAGCGCAAACTCCATATGGCAATACGGCGGCTGTCTGCATCTGGCCGCGCTTTGTCAAAGAAGCCAAGGCCTTGCTGGAAGGCACAGGCATTAAAGTGGCAACGGTTGTCAATTTCCCCCAAGGGGGAGAGGATGTCGCCGCCGTGGTTGAAGAGACCAAAGCCGCGATTGCCGATGGGGCGGACGAGATTGATCTCGTCATTCCCTATCAATGCTGGATTGTCGGGCGCAGAGGCTATGCCGAGACCATGGTCGTGCGCGTGCGCGAAGCGGTGCCTGCTCCGGCAAAGCTGAAAACCATTTTGGAGACGGGAGAGCTGAAAGACGCGGATATGATCCGTGAAGCATCCTTGATGGCGCTTGAGGTGGGGGCTGATTTCATCAAAACCTCCACCGGCAAGGTTAAGGTCAATGCCACGCCAGAGGCCGCCGAGATTATGCTAACAGCGCTGAAAAGTTCGGGCAAGCAAGCGGGCTTTAAGCCAGCTGGCGGCGTGCGCAGCCTTGACGATGCTGCCATTTATCTGGGCCTTGCAGACAAAATTATGGGCGCTGATTGGGCATGCTCCGAAACCTTCCGCTTTGGAGCCTCCGGCGTTCTGGATGCACTGCTTGCAGCCATGGAAGGCCAAAGCGCCACAGTAGGTGAGGGATATTGATGCTCCCTCAGGAAATTATTCGCAAAAAACGCGATGGCGGAGCCCTGTTACAAGAGGAAATCCAGTTCTTTGTCGATGGGATCACCTCAGGGGCTGTGTCCGAGGGGCAAATTTCTGCCCTTGCCATGGCCGTCTATTTTCGCGGTATGGAACTGGATGAACGGGTGGCGCTGACCCTTGCCATGCGCGATTCCGGCTCGGTGCTTGACTGGTCCGAACTTGGCGGCCCCGTGGTTGATAAGCACTCAACCGGCGGTGTGGGGGATAATGTCTCCCTGATGCTGGCGCCAGCTCTTGCGGCTTGCGGCGCCTTCGTGCCGATGATTTCGGGGCGCGGCCTTGGCCATACAGGCGGCACGCTTGATAAATTTGATTCCATCCCCGGCTATGTCACCCAGCCAGACAATGCACTCTTTCGTAAAGTTACCAAAGAGGTGGGCTGTGCGATCATCGGCCAGACGGCAGATCTAGCCCCTGCGGACAAGCGCTTTTATGGCATTCGCGATGTAACAGCGACGGTGGAAAGCATCCATCTGATCACAGCGTCCATCCTCTCGAAAAAGCTGGCGGCTGGCCTTGATGGTCTGGTGCTCGATGTCAAATCCGGCTCAGGCGCTTTCATGCCAAGCCACGAGGAAAGCCGGGATCTGGCCAACAGTTTGGTCACCGTTGCCAATGGGGCAGGGGTGCGCACCTCGGCCCTGATCACCGATATGAACGAGCCTCTGGCCAGTGCTGCGGGCAATGCCATTGAGATGAAAAATGCCGTCGATTTCTTAACCGGTGATTTTATTGATCCGCGCAATTGGGAGATCACGGTAGCGCTCGGCGCTGAAATGTTGCTGATTGCCGATTTGGTGGCAACGCGCGAAGAAGGCACCGAGAAAATGGAGCATGCCTATCGCTCAGGCGCTGCCGCTGAGAAATTTGGGCATATGGTAACAGCGCTCGGCGGTCCGTCAGATTTCATTGAAAAGATGAATGAACACCTCACTCTTGCGCCAATGGTGGTTGATATCTGCGCGCCACAATCGGGCATCATCCAACGAATCGATACCCGAGCTGTCGGTATCGCTGTGGTGGAACTGGGTGGCGGTCGCCGCAAGGCATCGGACAAAATCGATCACAGCGTCGGGCTGGACCAATTGGCGACTTTGGGCCAAAGGGTTGAAAAAGGAGAGCCGCTGGCTCGCGTCTTTGCCAACACAAAAGATCAGGTCGAGCGTGCCACGCAAATGGTGCTTGGGGCTTATGAGCTTGGCGAGAAATCTGTGACCAGCCACACACTCTATGAAGTGATCGAGCCCTGAGAAAAGGCTTAACGCAAATAGGACAATCCGGCGACAGGGCCGGATAGAGAGAAGGAGGTGCCAGTATGGCACGGGCATTTCTTCTGGTTTTGGATAGTTTTGGCATTGGCAATGCGCCCGATGCAGCAGATTTTGGCGATGTTGGCGCCGATACGCTGGGCCATATTGCTGCCGCTTGCGCCCAAGGAAAAGGCGATCAGGAAGGCTTGCGCTCCGGTCCCTTGTCGCTGCCCAATATGGATCGCTACGGACTTGGGCTGGTAGCGCAAAAAGCAACGGGCGAGCGCCCCGCCAATCTCACCTATGAGGGTGAGGTGGAAGGCCTGTGCGCCAATGCTTGCGAGATTTCCAAGGGCAAAGACACCCCGTCCGGCCATTGGGAGATTGCAGGCGTGCCTGTTTCTTTTGATTGGGGCTATTTCCCCGATACCATTCCCACCTTTCCGCCTGAAATGACCAAGGCTTTTTTGGAAAAAACAGGCCTTCCCGGAATTTTAGGCGACAAACATGGCTCGGGCACCGTGGTCATCAATGAGCTGGGCGAGGAGCATATCCGCACCGGCATGCCCATTTGCTATACCTCGGCGGATTCCGTTTATCAAATTGCCGCCCATGAAGAGCATTTCGGACTTGAGCGCCTTTATGAGATTTGCGAAATCGCCTATGAACTGGTCAAGCCCTATAATATTGGCCGGATCATTGCGCGCCCCTTCATTGGCGAAAGCCCTGCCGATTTTGAGCGCACGGGCAATCGGCGCGATTTTTCTGTTCTGCCGCCAGAACCTACCTTGCTGGACAGGGCCAAGGCCGCGGGACGGGAGGTCATCGCGGTTGGCAAAATCTCCGATATCTTTGCCCATCAGGGGGTAACACAAAAGATCAAAGCCACCGGCAATCCCGCAATTTTTGAGGCAACGCTTGATGCGATCAAACTGGCAAAGGATGGAGATCTGGTTTTCTCCAATCTGGTGGATTTTGACATGCATTATGGCCATCGCCGTGATGTGCCCGGGTATGCCGCCGCGCTGGAATATTTCGACAGTCGCATTCCGGAGCTGGAAGCAATGCTGGAGCCGGGTGATCTGGTGCTTCTTACCGCCGATCATGGCTGTGATCCCACATGGCACGGCACGGACCACACGCGCGAGCAGGTGCCCGCCCTGATGTTTGGCCCTGATATCAAGGGCCGTTATGCAGGCCAGCGGCAAACCTTTGCTGATATTGGTGAGACCATCGCCGAGCATTTGGGGCTAGCACCGGGCCGGCATGGTCAATCCTACCTGAAATAGAAGAAGGCGAATCTCGCGAAAGGCCCCTTTGGGGCTCGTTTGTGAATGAAGGAGCATTATGCAGCAGCAACTCGTGCCGACAGGCCAGAGCCTTCCCAAGGCAGAACTCCATTGCCACCTTGAAGGGGCAGCCTATCCCGATCTGGTGCGCCGCCTTGCCAAGCGCCACGGGGCCAGCCTTGATGATATCATTGATGGCAACGGCGCCTATATCTGGTCGGATTTTACCTCATTCCTCAATTGCTGGGACAGGGTCGCTGCCGTCATTCGAACGCCGGAAGATTATGCTGATCTGGTAGAAGACTATCTGGGGCGCTCGGCCAAAGAGGGCTGCCTTTATACCGAGATTTTTATCTCTCCTGACCATGTAGCCCTGATGGGCATGAGCTATGCCAATCTGCTTGAAGGGGTTGAGGAAGGCTATCGCCGGGCAAAAGAGAAAAGCATGACAGACGGGTTTCTCATTGAGGCACGCTTTATCGTAACCTGCGTGCGCCATATGGGGCCGGAAAAAGCTGTAGGCGTTGCCAAAACAATCGAAAAGCTCCCCCATCCGCTCGTAACCGGTTTCGGTATGGGCGGCGATGAGCGGATGCATAGCCAGAAGGCTTTTGCTCCCGCCTTTGAAATTGCCCGCGCAGCCGGTCTTTGCTGCACAACCCATGCAGGAGAATTTGCAGGGCCTGAGAGCGTTTGGGATGCGCTGGATCATTTGCCGGTGGACCGGATCGGCCATGGGGTGCGCGCCCATGAGGATGCAGCGCTCATGGAACGCCTTGCAAAGGACGGCATCGTGCTGGAGGTGTGTCCCGGCTCCAATGTTGCTTTGGGGCTTTATGAAAGCCGCAAAAGCCATCCTTTGGAGACATTGATGGATGCAGGCGTCAAAACCACTTTGTCTTCAGACGACCCGCCTTTCTTTCACACAACGATTGGTGAGGAATATGACGCCCTGTGGGCGCAGACCAGTCTGGAGCGGCAGGAGGATGTCTGGGATCGGGAGATTATGCTTGGCTTTACCCGCCGGTCGCTGGAAGCAGCTTACCTTGATGAAGCAACCCGCAGCGCTTTGCTGGCACGGGTGAAATAATGGCGGAAAACTCCGCTCATCGCTGCATGAATTAAGGGGCCAGAGCTTGCTTGCAAGGGATGGCTTAAGCTAAAGACTAACAGCAAGATTTATGGCAAGGCTGAGATAAAAAGGATCAGGGCAATGAAGCAGGTAACCGTCGTCGACCATCCGCTTGTGCAGCATAAACTCACCATCATGCGTGACAAAAACACCTCAACGGCAAGCTTCCGCCGCCTTCTGCGCGAAATCTCGCACCTGCTTTGCTATGAAGCCACCCGTGAGTTGACCATGACCACCAAAACCATCGAAACCCCTTTGATGGAAATGGAAGCCCCCACCATTGCGGGCAAAAAACTGGTTTTTGCCTCTATTCTGCGCGCTGGCAATGGCTTGCTGGAAGGCATGCTGGATCTGGTCCCATCGGCCCGCGTTGCCCATGTTGGCCTTTATCGCGATCCCAAAACCTTTGAAGCCGTTGAATATTATTTCAAAGCTCCCGAAGATCTGCAAAACCGCCTTGTGATTGCTGTGGATCCGATGTTGGCAACAGCCAACAGCGCCATTCTGGCCCTGGAAAAACTGAAAGAGCGCGGGGCGCATAACCTGCGTTTTGTCTCGCTGCTGGCAGCGCCAGAAGGGGTGGACGCCTTTACCAAAGCCCATCCTGATGTGCCCATCATCACCGCTGCCATTGATGAAAAACTCAATGAAAAAAATTACATCATTCCCGGCCTTGGGGATGCGGGTGACCGCATGTATGGCACCAAATAAGCGGTTGAAGCAGTTTGCCGCCTGATAAAGAATTTAAAAAGCGCCGAGAGAAATTCCTCAAGGCGCTTTTTGTATTTGGATGCCAGTCCGTCTTTAGCACTTGTTTACATTAAGCAAAGAAACCCGCCACAAAGAGGGCTCTTCTTACCGCGCCTTTACGTCTTTCTCGCCTTTTGCTGGCACTCTTCGCTCAAGCATATCACACAGGAAAAGATAAGGACCGAGGGAATGATTAGGATTTTGGTGATGGCTATTCTGGCCATTGGCGTGTTTACCGCTTTGCCCAGTTTTCTTTCGGACTATATGCAGACCAATGGCTATGCTGAAACGCCGCAAAAACAATCAGCTTATGGAGTATCCAAACGCTCGTCTGCGCCTAAATCATCGTCTGGGCGAGTGGTGCTTAAAGCCAATAGGGATGGACATTTTCTCACTCAGGCCAAGATTAATGGCAAATCTATTCGCGTGCTGGTGGATACCGGTGCGACCACTCTGGCTCTTTCCTATGAAGACGCCAAGAAAATCGGCCTGCGTCCCAGAGCCTCGGACTATACGATCAAAGTGAATACGGCTAACGGCGTGGGCAAAGCCGCTCCCGTCACCGTGCGCGAAATCCGCATTGGCCGCATCAGCGAGGGGCGCATATCCGGCCTTGTTGCACCCAAGGGTGCGCTGAATGTTACCCTGCTTGGCATGAGCTTTTTGAAGAAACTCAAGCGCTTTGAAATCCAGCAAGGCAAATTGATCCTTGAAAACTGAGCAATTTATGCACATTAAGGGTAATGTGTAAGCCTGTAGTCATACTATGCCTGTCTACTGCTGTTTCCTTCTAATTGTTCAAAGGCCCATTCGATGTATCCCAAGCCACTCGCTGCCATTGCCCAAAATAGTTATGAATTTGAAGCGCTGCCCTTGGTCAAGCCGACAGGCTTTCGCGAGTATGATGCGCGCTGGCTGTTTGGCGAGGAGCTGAACCTGATGGGCGTGCAGGCACTCGGGGCTGGTATCGGCACCGTCCTTCATAAATTGGGCGTTGAACCAACCATCGTTGTGGGTCATGATTTTCGTGGCTATTCCGCCTCTATCAAAATGGCGCTGGTCACCGGCCTGATGGCTGCGGGCTGTAAGGTCAAGGATATCGGCCTTGCCCTCTCGCCCATGGCCTATTATGCCCAGTTCGCTTTGGATTGCCCGGCAGTTGCCATGGTAACCGCCTCCCATAACGAGAATGGCTGGACGGGCGTTAAAATGGGTGCCAATCGCCCTTTGACCTTCGGGCCGGACGAAATGGGCATGCTGCGCGATATCGTGCTGGGTGGAGAGCAAGAGCTGCGCGGTGGTGGCAGCCTTGAAGTGATTGAGGGCTTTGCCCAAACCTATATGGATGATCTGGCCAATCGCCCCAAGCTGAAAAACAAACTTAAAGTGGTTGCAGCTTGCGGTAATGGCACAGCAGGTGCCTTCGCGCCCCATGTCTTGCGCGCTGTTGGCTGTGAGGTGATTGAGATGGATTGTGATCTTGATCACAGCTTCCCCAATTACAATCCCAATCCGGAAGACCTGAAAATGCTGCACGCCCTGCGTGATCGCGTGCTTGAGGTCGGTGCCGATGTGGGCCTTGCCTTTGATGGCGATGGCGACCGCTGCGGCGTGGTGGATGAAAAGGGGCAGGAAATCTTTGCTGATAAAGTGGGGGTGATGCTCGCCCGCGATATCTCGGCCATTCACGACAACAAGCAATTTGTGGTGGATGTAAAATCCACCGGTCTGTTCAAAACCGATCCGGTTCTCAAGAGCCAAGGTGCACAGACCGATTATTTCAAGACCGGCCATTCCTATATCAAGCGCCGCGTCACGGACCTTAATGCTATTGTCGGCTTTGAGAAATCTGGTCATTTCTTCTTCAATGCACCCATTGGCCGCGGCTATGATGATGGCATTGTCGCCGCTCTTGCAGTGTGCGATATGCTGGACCGCAATCCGGGTAAAGCCATGAGCGATCTCTATGCAGCTTTGCCAAAGACCTATGGCTCGCCCACCATGTCGGCCAAATGTGCGGATGAGATCAAATATGATGTGGTTGATCGCGTGGTGAAAAAGCTCTCTGGCATGGCAGAGGCTGGGGACGTTCTTGGAGGTCAGAAGCTGATTGATGCTGTCACCGTCAATGGCGTACGGGTCACCGCTGAAGATGGCACATGGGGCCTTGTGCGGGCCTCGTCCAACAAGCCGGAAATTGTCGTGGTGATCGAAAGCCCGGTCTCGCAGGCCCGCCTTGAAGAAATGTTTGCAGCAGTTGATGCTGTGCTGCGTGAGCACCCTGAAGTGGGCGCATATAACCAGACACTTAAGGGCTAACGCCCGGCTCTATCCCGAAAAAGGATAAGACAGAATAAGGCGCCTTTGGCGCCTTTTTTCATGTGAAAACGAAAGTGCAGGGAGGTTTCCACCATGCAGCGAAGAAGTTTTTGCTTCTTCGCCCTCAAAGCTTCAAATTTTTCCAATAGAGAAGAATGCGGGTTTGATACCCGGCGCGTATCGCCGCAAGATGGCAAGATGATTCGAACTGCCTTGCTGCCTGTTCTCTGGATGGATGCTCATAATGAAAAAGTGCTGTCAGCTTAAATCCTTCACTGTGGCCGCCATGGCTGCCTTGGCTCTTGTAGCTGGATCCGTACTGCCAGCTTCGGCGCAAACCGGATCGGGTACAAGTGAAGTGATCATGCCAGCGGTAAGCGCCGAGCAGGATCAAGCGGTGCAAAGCGAAACGTTGCCGCCTTTGCAGGGAGAGGCGCAAGAAGGCTTTGAAATCATGCGGGTGGGGCTCGTTGCCACTCGTGGAGCAGCGTATTTGCAGGCGCGGATTGAGCCCTTTCGCAAATATCTCTCCTCCCACATGCAAAGACCGGTGGAAATTGTCGCTTTTCCAACGGCAGAGGCCCTGGTGCTCGCCCATATAGCCAAGCAGGTCGATTATGCCCACTATCCAGCAAGCGCATTTGCCTTGGCCTATGCCTCATGCGGCTGTGTTCAGCCTCTTGTAGCCCCCTTGCCGCAAAATGGTAGTCAAGGCACCTATATGATTTTGGTGGTCAAGGAGAGTGGCCAGATCAGAACATTAGCAGACCTCACCGGTAAAACGCTGATTTTATCCTCCAAAAAAGATGCTGTACCTTACTATATGGGCCTAAACGAACTACGTCAGGCAGGGCTTGATCCTTCTATTGACCTTGGCGAAATTCTGGCAGAAGACAGCCCAATTGATGCTCTCGATCGCCTGTTCAGAGATGAAGCTGACGCAGCGCTTGTTTGGTCCTCCAGTCCTTACAATCAGGGTTTGGAGACAGCCCCGGGAGCTGTTGCCAGTTATTTGGCAGCACGTAAGATACGGAAAAAAAAGAAAGTGCTGGGAGAGCCTGACTTTATAACCATATGGCAGTCACGCTCCATTCCCCTTGGCCCCCATGCAGTGCATAAGGATATGTCAAAGCAGGACCGGGCCCAGCTTACCACTATTCTGAAAGCGATGAATAAGGATGATCCGGCGGCCTATGATGCGATTGAGCGCCATTCCTCGGCAGGCTTTCGCGCTGTCCGCCTCGACGATTATGCCCCATTGCTGGAGATTGCAACGCGCAAGCCTTAGGCCTGCACGTAGAGGAAGAGATAATCAATTGGTTCGTGCAATGGATGTGGTAAGGCGCGGCACCATAATGGCTTGATCTTCCAGATTAATCGAGCCGGTAACTTCCGCGCCGAAAATTGGCTCATAGGCGATTCTGGTTGCTGCAATCACATAAAAGCTGTTGGGAACGACCAAACCTGAAGGCAATGAGGCAGCGGACAGGCCAGTGCCACCATTTTTTGTAAATTGCCACGCAACCGTGGCCCGGCCTCTGTTGTCCACATTCACACCAATCAGATGCAGATTTTGGGTGTGATCCTCATAGGGATACATGATGCTGTCCACAGCTTCCATAATGCCATTAAAGCCCTGCTGCGAAATGCTGTCTGCCTGAGTGACCAAATCCGCCATGGTGGCGGCTGCATGGTCCGCCCGCTTTTTGACCAGATAGGCATTGGAGATTTCCCAAGCGCCAAAACACAAGGCAATCATAGTGGGTAGGATAATGGCAAATTCCGAGGCAGCAATACCGCTCTGATCGCGCTTAAAGCGCGAGACATTCTTGGTCAGACGAGAGAGAATGGACATCATAAAAGTTCCTCTATGGGTCAGATGCGCCTATTAGGAAAATGGTTCGTTACGGAATGCAGCGGTTGCACTTAGAGGCAACATCAGCGTTCCTGTGCCTCCGAGAAGGCGGTGAACTGGGCTCATGTCATCCATCGGCAAATAGGTTTTTACGATAATGATGCTGCTACCAACCCCTGGATCAAAGTCTGCTACGCCCGGGTCGAGATTGCCGTCCCGCATTGGAGGGTCAAAGTTGATATCCTCAAAAGCTTCATAGCGCTCAACATCAACGATTAGATCGCGCCGGCATATAGCTTCTGAAAGCGCAACATTTTCGCAGATCGCATTGCGAAACTCGGTTCTAGACATTCCAGCCGCCTGTGCCTGCCCCGTTTTGATCTGACGGCTAACCATGCGCATGGACGTTTCCATGGAGTGGGAGACCCACAACATATGAAATAATGTCATGATGAGAAGAAGGAAGGCAATAAAGGGGGTAAAGACCAACGCAAATTCAACTGCGGCCGCTCCTTCTTCATCCTTTTTCAAAAAGCGTGAAAAGGTGCTGGCCATAGTCGGGGCTTTTAAGCGTCTGGCAACAAGCTGCGAGAGCGATCCCATACTGATTATCCTTATAAGTCGTCAAACCGGCGATGCAGCCCTTCCAAAAAAAGGGCAAGCCGGAACATCAATCGCTATAGAATAATGCGCATAAAACCTTTCAGAATGGTTGGGAAAGCTGGTTAACGAGGATATCTGGCCTGCACCTTGTGCCGTTGGCAGGGGATGTAGAAATGATCGCAGGAGAAGAAAAATCCAAAATACTTATGGAATAAGAGAGCGGCCCAGACTTGTCTAAACGCAAAATAAGCCAATGACCCAATGCCGTAAGCCCAAAAACGAGTGATTGATCTTCTCTTTATATATAGGGTGCTGGAAAGGCATAAAAATAGGCGCCTAAAAAAGCGCCTATCTCAATCTAAATCAAAAAGAGAACCAAAGAAGCAAGACAAGCCAAAGCTTGCCTATTCCTCCACGCCCTGGGCCGGAGCAGCTGTTGCATCAGAGAAGCTCTGGTTAAACTGCTCGGAGAGGTTCTTCATCATTTCCGGATCATCACCAATGCGATAAACCGGCTCGCAATTGGGTGCACAATTCAGTGTGCGGCGGGTAGCACCGCGGTAAACCACAACATCATTGGTAAAAGCGGCGGAGACATTGAGGATTTCATCCGCAATAGGCTCACCGTCTGCATCCAGAATAATCAGATTGGTATGCCCATAGCGCTTGCCGGTAATAATAAGTGTCTGGCTGTCCTTGATCGTGGCATCGGCAATAGCAGGATTGCCAATCACCACCATAGCGGCGGGCCTTGCGACCCGCATGACTTTGGCCCGGTCAACCTTTACCTCAATCACACTTTCCTTCTGAGCGGCCAAAGCCGGGGAGGTAAAAAGACTGCCAGCAAGGGAGAGAAACAAAAAATGAGCTGCAAGTTTCATGAGGTGGACCCACCAATATCACTGTTTGATAGATTAATGTGTGCCCATCATGGAAAAAAATGGTGAAGGAAGCTTTAAGCCCTGTCTTTAGGCACTATCAAGGGAGAAGAGCGGAGTAAGCCCAGACATAATCTGGAAGAATTAAAGGGCTCTAAATTCACATCTTAAGGGCTATTTAAGAGGTTATTTCATGGAAAAATTTGAGAAATACTAAGTTAAACTTTAATATAATTCAAAATTAACCAATATATTCTCAATATTAATGCATATGAACCTTAGGTGAATGCTTTATATCAATAAATATAATTTTAACTATAGCTTGCTCATTGGGTTTCGAATACAGAAAAAATAGCATTTTTAACTTGTTGGAAAGATTTGTAGGCTAAAACTGATCTTGCTCGAGGGGCGAAACAAAAAACAAGCCTCAGAGCGGAAGAGCTGTCAAAATGTGGAATTATTAGGAGTCCAAAATGAAAAATTTCAAACGCTTTCTGAATGACGAATCTGGCGCAACTGCTATCGAATATGCTCTGCTTGCTGGCCTGATTGGCGTTGGCATCATCACAGCAGCCGAAACTCTGGGTACAAACATCTCTACTCTGTTCGGTACTGCTTCTACCAAGCTGGCTGGCGTCAGCTAAGCGTAGGATTGCGAACCGCTAAAGGTTCAGCAACTGACGAATAAAGAGGAGGGCTGCCATTTTGGTAGCCTTCCTTTTTTTATGTCTTTCAGGGACTTAAGGAAGATTTGCTCGTTGCTCTAAAGTCTTTGGTAAGCCTTTTCCTCTAAAGTGAAGGGCAGTGAGTATAATGGCCCGCCTGATTACCAAGATGAGCGGGATGGAATTTTCATGAGGCATTGTGATGATTGATACGGTTTTTGGATGGGCGCTCTTGTTATTTGCCCCCTTGGTTTTTGCCTATGCAGGCAGCTCCGATCTGTTCAATATGAAAATTTCCAACAAAGTCGCTTTATTGCTTCTTTTGCCTTTCCCACTCTTTGCCTGGGGTATTGATCTGGGCTGGGAGATGGTCGGTAGGCATGTTCTAACAGCTGTTATTGTGTTGGTTGTTACCTACATCTTCTGGCAAATTGGTTCGATCGGGGGAGGGGATGCCAAATTTACTGCTGTCGCCGCCCTGTGGTTGGGGCCGGAGGTGACCTTGCTCTTTGTCGCCCTTGCTTCAATTTATGGTGCCGTGCTTGCCGTGATTTTCCTCCTTGTGCGGGCCCGCCCGATGCCTATGGCTCTGCTTAAGCAAGACTGGATCGAGCGCCTTTATACCTCAAAGCGCATTCCTTACGGCATTGCCTTGTCTGCGGCTGGCCTTCATATCTATGCTCAATCCGACTGGATGCGTCAGGGTATAGAATTGCTAAGCTAAAGCTGAGGCAAAAAGATCCGTTTAAGCTTGAGGCATTAAAACACTTAAGTCATAAAATGGTTAGAGAATAAGAAGGGCCCGCGAGGCCCTTTTTGCATGCGCATGCCTAAAATATGCGCATTGAACAGCCAAATTGCCGCAATTTGCAAAATTAATTCCAGATTAATCAAAACTGCTTACCTGTCGTTAACCATAAGTGTTGGACACTGCACGGGACTCATAGTGCGCCTTTAAGTGCGTGTTTGTGAAAACCATGGGAACGGATGAGATGAAAGTAGCGCGTATCGCTGTCATTGCTGTAGCAGTCATTGCGGGATTGATTGCCATGATGTTGGCAAAATCTCTCACGTCAAACACGCCGGAAGTTGCGGAGCTGGATATGGAGGCTGAAAAACCCTCCATGGAATTGGTTGAGGTTCTAACAGCCGAAAAAGCCATTCCGCTGGGCACAAGCCTGACGGCCGATTATCTAAGCTGGAAAGAATGGCCTGCTGCAAGCGCGGTACAGGGCTATATCCGGCGTGATGAAAAGCCCGATGCACAAAGTGATCTGGTCGGAGCGGTTGCCCGCGGGTCTTTCCTCGCTGGTGAGCCTATTAAAGAAGGCAAGATAGCAACAGCCAGCCAGGGCTTTATGTCTGCTATTCTGCCCAAAGGCCGCCGGGCGGTCGCAACACGCATTTCTGCCGAAACCAGTGCCGGTGGCTTCATCCTGCCCCGTGACCGGGTAGATGTGATCCTGACAGAGGAAGGCAACAAGGGCGTATCTTCCGAGACTATTCTCACCAATGTCCGCGTTTTGGCCATCGACCAGAATGTTGAAGAAAAAGACGGCGAAAAGGTTGTTGTTGGCGAGACCGCAACACTTGAGCTGATGCCGCACCAAAGTGAAATCCTGACCACCGCTCAGCAGCAGGGGAATATCTCTCTGGTCCTGCGTTCCCTTGAGGATGCAGAAAGCGATGGTGAAGAAGAAAACGTCAATAGCGGCACTATTGTGATGGTGCGCTCCGGCGTGATCTCCAAGAAAACCGTAAAGCAGTGATGAGATAGGGAGCTTCAGACAATGTCATTTCGTTTGAGCAAGCACTTCAAGCTCGCAGGTCTCACAAAGCTGGCGCTCTGTGCCGCCACATTGGTTGCCATGGTAGCAGCTCCCTTGCCTGTGACAGATTCTGCACAAGCGGCTGGGTCTTCCATTCGCCTTAAGGCCGCCAATGCGAATGGGCGTCATATCTCGCTGGGGCTTAACAAATCAATCGTTATCGAAACCCCGCGCAATGTACGCGATATACTGGTCTCCAATCCAAAAATTGCAGATGCGGTCGTTCGTTCAGCCCGCCGGGTCTATCTCATTGGTATGGCCGTTGGACAGGCCAATGTGATCTTGTTTGATGGTCAGGGCGGTCAGATCGCCTCGTTTGAAATTAATGTTGCCCGTGACAATTCTTCGCTGGAATCTCTTATTCGCCGCATGATCCCGCAATCCAATATCAAGGTGGAAGGTGTTGGCGAAGGGGTTATCCTGTCGGGTTCTGCCCGCAACCCAGCGGATGCGCAAAAAGCCATGGACATGGCTGCCAGCTATGTGGGTGATGCCAAGAAGGTTTCCAATTACATCGCCGTACAGGCCAGTGAACAAGTTCAATTGCGGGTCACGGTGGCCGAAGTCCAGCGCAATGTTTTCAAGCAACTTGGCATTGATACCAATTATGCCATGAACAGAGGCATCCTTGCATTAAGCGGCGGCATTGCCAACAGTTTCTCCTCCAACAGTCAGGCCCTGTCAGACACCAATATTGTCAGCCGAATTGGTGGCTTCAATGATGGAATTCAGACCCAGCTGCGAGCACTGGAGAGAAATGGTTTGGTACGCACATTGGCCGAGCCAAATATCACAGCAATTTCTGGCGAGAAAGCCAACTTCCTTGCGGGTGGTGAATTTCCGGTTCCGGTTGGTCTGGAAGACGGGAAAATCTCAATCGAGTTCAAGCCTTATGGTGTGGCGCTCGGTTTCCGCCCAATTGTACTGAGTGAAAATCGCATCAGCCTGCAGGTAAAGACAGAAGTCTCCGAGTTGAGTAAGGAAGAGACTATTTCGGTTGGCACCGGCGGGGCAGCTCTTGCAATCCCAGGGCTGAAAGTGCGCCGCTCCGAAAGCACGATCGAGCTGCCATCTGGCGGCACCATGGCGATGGCTGGCTTGCTGCGTGACGAGTTGCGCAAATCCATTGATGGTTTTCCTGGCCTTAAGGATCTGCCGGTTTTGGGCACTCTGTTCCGCTCAAACGATTACAAGCGCAATCAGACCGAACTCGTGATTTTTATCACTCCCTATATCGTCAAGCCCAACAGTCGCAGCAAGTTTGAGGATCCCGGGCGCAATCTTGATATTGCAGGGGATGCCAACAGCTATTTCATGGGTCAGATCAACCGCAAATACGACCTGTCCGGCAATGGTCGGCGCGGTACCAAATATTACGGCCGTTATGGCTATAGTTACGAGTAGGACGAGGCCGATGACCAAAAAGTGTGAAAATCGAACCATGTTCTTGAATACTCCGTCTCGCACACGTCGCAAAATTGCCCGTCGTGCCCTCGCCTTAAGTGCTGGTGCCCTTATCTTGATGGGGTGTGAGAGCAAAAACATTCGGGATGCGCGTCCAGATGATTATCGCCTGCGCCATCCCATCACCCTGGAACAATCCGCTGCTACCATCGATATTCCGGTCGGGGTTCATAGCGAGCAGCTGACACCATCTAGCAGGTCTGCCATTCGCTCATATGCGCGAGATTTCCATCTTGATCGGGCTGCGGTTATTCAAGTGATGGTGCCCTCAGGCTCTGGGAATGAAAGCAGCGCTGGCTATATGGCTAAACAGGTACGAACCGAATTGATGCGCTCGGGCGTTAAGTCAAGCCAGATTGATATGATCACCTATCCTGCGACGGGCGGGAAAGATGCTCCCATCCGCCTTGCTTACCCGAAAATGGAAGCAAAAGTGCCTGAATGCGGTACTTGGCCGGATGACTTTGGCCAAATCTCTTCCAACCGGTCCTATTTCAATTTTGGTTGCGCGACCCAGAAAAATTTGGCCGCATCCGTTGCCAATCCGCAGGATCTGATCCAACCACGCGGGTGGGATCCAAGAGATTCCGGTCGTCGTAGCCAGCAGATGGAAGATTACCGCAAAGGGTCTCCAACCTGGTCTGAAGATCTAGGTAACAATATTGGCTCTAGCTCCGAGGTCAGCAAATGAGTGAACAACCTATTCCTGATACCGGCTTTGAGATCAATTCTGATTATGAGGCATTTGAGGAAGAATTTGCGAGCGCTGCTGCTAGCGAAGATCTGGCAGAAATCCGCCCTTTGCCGCGGATTTCCATGCAGGCTTTTTGTACCTCACCCGACATTCTTAATGTCATCGATTCCGTGGCTCATGATCGCCGTCTGGCGCGCGTGCATGTTAAGGCGGTCTCTGGTGGCATTCCCGCAGCAACGGAATTCTTTTACGAAGCTCCAACCCCAAATCTGATCATTCTTGAGGCCCCTCAGAATTACGAACAGCTCATCGAAGAACTGGATGAACTGGCCAATGTTTGTGATGCGGGCACCAAGGTTGTTTTGATCGGTCATGTCAATGATGTGCATGTCTATCGCGATCTGGTGCGTCGCGGTGTTTCGGAATATGTGGTTGCCCCGGTTGCCGCCAATGATCTGATTACAGTGCTGAGCGAGCTTTACAACGATCCGCAAGCAGAGCCACTTGGCCGCACCATTGCTTTTATCGGGGCAAAGGGGGGAGTCGGCTCTTCAACCATTGCGCATAATATTGGTTGGTCTATTTCTCATCATCAGGTGCAGGATGTGATCGTCGCCGATTTTGATGTGCCCTTTGGAACAGCTGGGCTAGATTTCAATCAGGATCCACCGCAAACCATCGCAGATGCAATCAAGGCCGCTGACCGGCTTGATGATCAATATCTGGAGCGTATTCTCTCCAAATGCGGGGAGCGCCTTAGCCTGCTGAGCGCGCCAGCTGTGTTGGATCAAACCACCGATTTTGATGGTGAGTTTTTCAATCATATGGTTGAATTGCTTCAACAATCGGCTCCTTACACCGTCTTGGATTTGCCACATCTATGGACAGAGTGGAACAAGCAGCTTTTGCTATCAGCAGATGACATTGTTGTGACAGCCCAGCCGGATCTTGCCAATCTTCGCAATGTGAAAAACCTGCTTGATCTGATCAATCAGGAACGATCAGGGGACCGTCCTCCGCATCTGGTCATCAATCAGACGGGTGTTCAGAAACGCCCCGAAATCAAGGCCAAGGATTTCGCCGGGGCTCTTGACTATGAGAATTTTGCAGAAATTCCGTTTGATGCCTCCATTTTCGGCATGGCCGCCAACAATGGCCAAATGATTGGCGAAATGAGCGGTGCCAAGAAAATGGCCGAGGTTTTTGACGCGCTGGCAGGAAATCTGACAGGCCGTCTGGAAGTTCAGAAACAAAGCAAGTCCCTCTTGGGGCCTTTGCTTGAGCGGTTCAAAAAGACCAAGTGATTAATTACGAGCGCGACTCGTCGCAAAAAGAGTAGGTAAGTATGTTCGGAAAACGTGGATCAGAGGCAAAACCTGCAAGCCCCAGATCAAAAGCTGCCGCGCCAGCTCCGTCTTCTGCGGCTGCTGCACCGGCAAAAAGCGAGCATGTTGAGCAGAATTATGAGCCTGTGGCCGATACAAGAGATCAAGGCCGCTCGGAGCAATATTTTGACATCAAGACATCGGTGTTTGGAGCCCTGATCGAAACTATCGACTTGGCCCAGATGGCACGTCTCGATTCTGATTCCGCGCGCGAGGAAATTCGCGATATCGTCTCGGAAATCATTGCACTTAAAAATATCGTTCTGTCCATCGCCGAGCAGGAAGACCTGCTTGATGATATTTGTAACGATGTTTTGGGTTATGGCCCGCTTGAGCCGCTTTTGGCACGCGATGATATTGCCGATATCATGGTCAATGGCGCAGAAAAAACCTATATCGAAACGTCGGGCAAGGTCTTTTTGACCAATGTGCGCTTTCGCGACAATGGGCAATTGATGAATATTTGTCAGCGGATTGTGTCTCAGGTTGGACGCCGGGTCGATGAATCAAGCCCCATTTGTGATGCGCGTCTGCCTGATGGCTCTCGTGTGAACGTGATTGCACCGCCGCTAGCCATCGACGGCCCAACTCTGACTATTCGTAAATTTAAAAAAGACAAACTGACCCTCGATCAGCTGGTCAAATTTGGCTCTATTTCGCCCGAAGGTGCACAGATCCTCAAGATTATCGGAAAAGTGCGCTGTAACGTGGTCATTTCAGGCGGTACAGGTTCGGGTAAAACCACCTTGCTCAACTGCATGACCAACTATATCGAAAATGACGAGCGTATCGTCACATGTGAAGACGCGGCGGAATTGCAGTTGCAACAGCCTCATGTGGTCCGTCTCGAAACCCGTCCGCCCAATCTGGAAGGCGAAGGCCAGATCACCATGACCGATCTGGTCAAGAACTGCCTGCGTATGCGCCCTGAACGGATTATCGTGGGTGAGGTGCGTGGCTTTGAAGCCTTCGATTTGCTGCAGGCCATGAATACTGGTCACGATGGCTCAATGGGTACTCTGCACGCCAACTCCCCGCGTGAGGCCTTGTCCCGTCTTGAAGCCATGATCACCATGGGCGGCTTTAACCTGCCTGCACGCACGATCCGCGAAATGATTGTGGGGTCTGTGGATGTCATCATTCAGGCCTCACGTCTGCGCGATGGTTCGCGCCGCATCACGCATGTTACCGAAGTGCTTGGCATGGAAGGGGATGTGATCACCACGCAGGATCTTTTTGTCTATGAGATCAAAGGCGAAGATGCGAACGGCAACCTGATTGGTCAGCATCGCTCTACCGGTATTGGTCGTCCCAATTTCTGGGAACGGGCCCGCTATTATAACGAAGAAAGCAATCTTGCTGCCGCTCTGGATGCAGCATCGGAGAAATCGGCTTACTAACTCTCAGCTAGAAAGCTGAAAGCACGATTGACACTGAATAAAAGCGCTCGGGAAAGGGGCAGAAAACATGGATCTGGTTAGCTCAAATACAGCTATTGTGATTGCCTTGTCCATTCTTGTGGTCTTTTCGGTGATTGGTATTGCTTGGGGGTTGTTTTATCCCAAATTATCCAAAAATCACAGCCGTGATCAGCGGATGTCAGCTATCCAGATGTCACGAGTCCAACTGGCCGATAGCAAGTTGAAAAAAGCGTCAGCTGATCGCCGCAAAGACATTGAAGAAAATCTCAAGCAGATTGAGGAAAAAGAAAACCAGACCAAGAAAAAGAAGCTGACTTTAACGGCTCGTCTGGCGCAGGCGGGGCTGGAAATTACCCCAAAACAATATCTTGTTTATTGTGCATTCTCTGGTCTCTTCTTCTTTCTTGCCGCTTTGGTTGGTGGCATGGGACCGGTCCTCTCTGCAGGCATTGGAATTGTTGGGGCTGTTGGTATTCCCAATTTATGGCTTGCTCGCCGCCGCAAAAAACGTCTTGCCAAGTTTATAGCGGAATTTCCCAGCGCCATTGATGTGATTGTGCGCGGCGTCAAAACAGGTTTGCCTTTGGGGGATTGTATTGCCATTGCGGCGACCGAAACGGCAGAACCCGTGGCAGGAGAGTTTAAACGGCTGGTGGATGAACAGGCCATGGGGCTTCCCCTTGCTGCCGTTCTACCGCGGATGCATGAAAGAGTGCCCATCTCAGAGACCAACTTTCTGGCCATTGTTATCGCAATTCAGGCCGAGGCCGGTGGCTCTCTCTCCGAAGCGCTGGGCAATCTGTCTCGCGTTCTGCGTGCACGGGCTCAGATGAAGGAAAAGATCAGCGCTATGTCTATGGAGGCCAAGGCGTCTGCGGCCATTATTGGGGCTATGCCCTTTATCATTGGATTGATGACCTATTTTACCTCTCCAGATTACATCTCGGTTTTGTTTACCAACGAGGTGGGATGGTTGGCGCTTGGCGGCACTTTGTTCTGGATGTCATTAGGCGTGATGATGATGAAGAATATGATCAATTTCGATATCTAATTTCTGATCAAACCCTTAGCTGCTAAAGCGCAGCAGCTGGGCCAGCAATGACAAGAGTTTTGAAAAAAGAGTAGAGATTATGGCAGGCTTTCTGGATATTCAGACCTTGTTTGCGGTGGTAACCGCCATTGCGGTGATTGCGTCCATCTTGTCTATTGCCCTGCCTATGCTGGAGCGTGATCAGCTCAATACGCGCATGAAGCATGTGGCAACTGAGCGCGAAAAAATCCGGGCGCGAGAACGTGCAAAATTGGCAAGAGGTGGTGCTTCGGGTGCGCCCGAGAGGATTTCGCTGCGGCAAGAACCCAAAGCCTTGATCCAGCAAATTGTTGATCGCTTTAACATGCGCGATGCCTTTGCGGACCAGACCACCCGCAATCGCCTAAAACAGGCAGGCTTTCGCACCGAAGCCCATTTGATGACCTTCACGTTTGCTCGGATTGCCGGCCCCTTCATTGGATTGGTGGTCGCGCTGCTCTATCTGTTTGTTATCGCAAAACTTGAGCATCCGCCTTTTATGAAGATTTTTATGGCCCTCTGCTTTGCCTATGCCTGTTATTATGCCCCTATTCTTTATCTCAAGAATTTGGCGGACAAACGCCAGGCCTCTATTACCAGAGCTTGGCCAGATGCTCTTGATCTGTTTTTGATCTGCGTGGAATCTGGCATGACTGCAGAAACTGGCTTTCAGAAAGTGGCGTCAGAAATCGGGACGGCCTCGGTTGAATTGGCAGAAGAACTGACCTTGCTTACCGCCGAGCTTTCCTATTTGCAGGAAAGGCGGGCAGCCTATGAGAATCTTTCCAACAGAACCGGCTTGGAAGGGGTGCGTGCGGTGATGACCAGCCTTATTCAGGCTGAGCGCTATGGTACTCCACTGGGGGATGCTATTCGTGTAATGGCTGAAGAAAACAGAGCGATGCGCATGAATGCCGCTGAAAAGAAAGCCGCAGCTCTGCCGCCAAAATTGACAGTGCCGATGATCCTGTTCTTCCTTCCATCTATCTTTGTGGTGGTTTTGGGCCCAGCTGCGATTAATTTCTGGTGGGGTAACTAAGCCAATAGCTTTGCTGTAAGCCGGGATGCACTGGAATATACAAAGCAAGCAAACCAAACGAATAAAAGAGGGGCTCTTGAAAACCAGGAGCCCCTCTTTTTGTCTGCGTTCAGAATTTTATCTGTGTTTAGAAAGAAGTCCGATGTCTCTTATCCGGCCTTTTTCTTTTTACTTTTCTGTAGTTTGTTCCAGTTGCCCCGTTCGGCCATCATGGTTTTGAGATAGCGCATATTGGCTTGTGCCTGCTGGGGCGACAATTCGCTGCTGGCAATGCGTTCGGCTTCGGCAAACTTGCCTTGCAAGCCCAGAACAAGGGCCAGATTTTGCCGCACACGACTATCGGCATTTCTATGTTTTGCAGCTTCACGGAGGTAGCTCTCGGAGGATTTCAGATCGCCCTCAAGCATATAAGAAAGCCCGTAATTGGACAGAATGGACGGCTCTCCAGGGGCAAGTAGCAAGGCTTGGTCATAATGAGAACGCGCCGCATCAAAATTGCCCAACTGGTCATGAATGGCGCCCATAGCAGAGGCAAGGCGCCAATCGGGTGTTGTTGGATTTTGCGCTTTCTCCAAAACCACCAGAGCCTGCTGGAATTTACCTTTGGCGGCAAGAGCCTTGCCATACGCAGCCAGTACGACCTGATCTTTCGGGGCTTGTGTTGCAAGGCGCTCCAGCACCGCATGGGACTGGTCAACCCGGCCAACATGGCGCAGGGCCTGACCATAGCTTAACGCGGTCTTGCGATCATTGCGGTTCTTTTTATAGCGCTTTTCCCAATATTGAACGGAGTCATGCAAGGCTTGTTCGCTGGCATAGCCACTTCCCGCATGAGAACTGGTGGACATGCTTTTCTTTTTGGACGAACAGCCAGCCACCAGCAAAGCCATGGCAACCGATGTAATCAGTACGGATTTGCGCAAAGGAGCAAGAGCAGGCATGGAAAACCTCATCAATGATCGAAGGGAAGGGCCGGGCCGGTGCGTCTTTTGATCCGGCGGTCACCTAATGTCTTGTTTATAGAAATAAAGAATTAACCCTAATGCTTGGTTAATTCATGCAATTTGCAAAGAAAGGGCGTGCGTTTGGTGACAGAGGTTGGAGCGGGATAAGGATTCCCATCGCACGGTCTTTGAGCTAGGGTGAGGCAAAGTGATTTGGCCTTGCTGCAGCCTTTTGGGCAGCTACAAGACAGACAAGATCGGCCACAAGCCAGACTGATTAGGCAGGAATAACTATGCAAAGCTCCACACCCATTTATTTTGCAACCTCACAAAATCTGGATGACGTGCTCTCGGCCTTGCCCAAGGAAGGGCAGGCATGGGCAAAAGCCAACAGGTTCGAGGCAAAAAAGGGACAGCTATGCATCATCCCAAATGCGTCAGGTGCGATTGAAGCGACGCTCTTTGGTCTGGGGGACGAGAATAAGAGCAAAGACAGCACAGCTTTTGAGGCGGGCGCACTGCCGATCAAACTGCCGCACGGCCATTATCATTATGCCAATGATGAGAAGGTGTGGAATGACGACGAACGTCATCTTGCCACCCTTGCCTGGTATCTGGGCAGCTACCGCTTTGATCGCTATAAGGAAAATAGCCAGCCTATGCCCGAGCTTAATTGGCCTGAGGGCGTGGACAAGGATCTGGTTCTGCTTCAGGCCAAAGGCTCCAATCTGGCGCGGGATCTCATTAATATCCCTGCAAGCGATATGGGGCCGGATGAGCTGGAAGCCGTCACCCGCGGTCTTGCTGACACCCACGGGGCAAGCCTGTCGGTGACCAAGGGTGAGGCCCTGCTTGAAGAGAATTTTCCCATGATCCACGCCGTTGGTCGCGCCAGCACCCGTGAGCCGCGGCTTCTTGATATGGTCTGGGGGGATGAGGCCCATCCAAAAGTCACCTTGGTCGGTAAGGGCGTTTGTTTCGATACTGGCGGCCTTGATATCAAGCCCGGCTCATCGATGCTCTTGATGAAGAAGGATATGGGGGGCGCGGCCAATGTGCTCGGCCTTGCCTCCATGATCATGGCAGCCAAAGTGCCCGTACGCCTGCGGGTTTTGATCCCGGCGGTTGAAAACTCCATTGCGGGCAATGCCTTCCGCCCCGGTGATGTGCTGCAAAGCCATAAGGGCATCACAGTGGAAATTGGCAATACCGATGCGGAAGGTCGCTTGGTGCTGGGGGATGCCCTGTCGCTGGCGGATCTTGAAAAACCGGACTTGCTGATTGATATGGCCACCTTGACGGGCGCGGCCCGCGTGGCCCTTGGCCCGGATCTGCCCCCATTCTATAGCGATGACGATGAGCTGGTGGGTGAAATCGCCTCTGCCGCCAAGGCGCAAATCGATCCTCTTTGGCATATGCCGCTCTGGGATGGCTATGATGCCAATCTTTCCTCTGATATTGCGGATGTGAACCATATCTCATCGGGCGGGTTTGCAGGTTCGATCACTGCCGCCCTGTTCCTGCGCCGCTTTGTTGGAGAGGCAAAAAGCTGGGTGCATTTTGATATTTATGGCTGGGCCCCAAAAGCCATGCCCGCCCGCCCCAAAGGCGGAGAGGCACAGGCCATCCGTGCGCTCTTCAGTGTCATTAGCCAGCGATACAAAGACTAGGTAGGGTCCTAACCCTAGTCTCTTCTGAGCGCCATTAACCCTGACAATGTAAAATTGGTGCATTGAGTGCGCTTTTGCCCTTCGGCTACTTGCAACCGTCCCGCTCATGTTCTTAAGTAGAACGGTTCCGAAACGAGTGTCTTTAAGAGGCTCGTGCTTGGGTAAAGGATAGGGAAGCCACTGTGGGTTATGAATTTCGCGCAAGCCAGGCTCTTAAATTGTGGCATGACGTCACTTTGGGGCTGGTCAAAGATGAGGAGACGGATCTTTCGGCCCGGCAATTGACCGTGCTGCTGACCGTCTATCTCGAAGCGCCGCCCCATACGGTGCGCGGCCTTGCGCAGAAATTGGGTGTGACCAAGCCTGCCATTACCCGCGCGCTGGATACTATGGGACGCATGAAATTGCTTGATCGCCGCCGTGATGAAAAAGACCGGCGCAATGTGGTGATCATGCGTACGATCGAAGGCGCGCTCTATGTGGAGCGGTTGGGCGACAAGATTGCAAAAGCCGCCCTTGAGCTGCCGCACTAATCCCTAAATCCTTTTGCCGGACTCTCGAAATGGCAGCGCGCACCAGAGTGCAGTCTTCATAGAGGCTTGATTCTTCTTGCCCATGCCTCCATCCTTTTCTTGATTCCTTCATGTTCAGGACCCAAATCCATGCTCAATCCCACGCTTAATGCCTACCGGCCCGATCTGGCTGATATCCGCCTTCAGGGGCAGGTCGAGGCCGATCAATTCGTCAAGCCAACCATCATGCGGGTGCAGCTGCCTGTCGCGCCGCTAAAGCGCGAGCCAAACGGGGCGAGCGGTCTTGATAGTCAGGCCTTGCTGGGCGAGGTGGTTCGCGTCTTTGAGCACCGCGATGATGGCTGGTGCTGGGTGCAGCTTGAGGGGGATGATTATGTGGGCTATATGCCAAGCTCCGCACTGGGGCCATACCGGCATGATATGGGGGGAGAGCCAACCTGCTATGTAAGTGCCCCGCGCACCTTCCTCTATCCAGGGCCCGATCTTAAATTCCCCGCAACCAGCTTTCTGTCTTTGGGCGCAGGACTGGTGCTGGGAGAAGAAGTCGAGACTCGCGGCACCCTTTATCGCAAGGTGCTGAACATGCCCGGCCCGCAAGAGAGCGAGCATTGGGTGGTTAGCCAGCATGTCAGAAAAGCGACAGAGGCAGCGGCGGATTTTGTTACTGTTGCTCAAAGCCTTATTGGCACCCCCTATTTGTGGGGCGGTAAAAGCTCCCTTGGGATTGATTGCTCGGGCCTTGTGCAGCTGGCGTGCCAGATGGCTGGCATCAATGTCCAGCGTGACGCCTCGATGCAGGAAAAAACAGCCGGTGAGATGCTTGATCTATCAGGCGGTCTTCCATCCTTAAAGCGTGGAGATCTTGTCTTTTGGACCGGTCATGTGGGCATCATGACGGACGAGGATACACTGCTTCACGCCAATGGACACCATATGATGGTGGCAGAAGAATCCTTGCGCGGAGCCATGGACCGGATTGTGAATGCTGATTACGGCACCATGACCGCCATCCGCCGCCTACCCGCCCTCAGCGCTTCGTAAGGGGCAGCTATGGCCAACTTTGTCTATATCGCCACCAGTCTTGATGGTTTCATCGCCGATAAGGATGACGGTCTTGGCTGGCTTGAAATGGTGCCCAATCCAAACAATGAGGATATGGGCTGGGCGGATTTTATGGGCGGGATCGATGCTCTGGTGATGGGGCGTCGCACCTTTGAAACTGTGTGCGGTTTTGGTGGGCCATGGCCCTATGACAAACCGGTTTTTGTTTTAAGCGCGTCGCTGAAAGCTCTGCCCGAGGGCTATGAGGACAAGGCCGAGCTGGTCTCTGGCCCTTTGCCGGCAGTGGTGGCAGATCTTGAAAAAAGAGGCTTTCGCCATCTTTATATTGATGGCGGCAAAACCATCCAAAGCTTTCTGCGTGAGGATTTGATTGATGAATTGATCATCACCAGACTCCCCATATTGCTGGGGGGAGGGGCATCCCTCTTTGGTGATCTTGCCAAGCCCCTTTCATGGAGTTTGGTTGGCTCACAAAGCCTTTTGGGAGAAATGGTGCAAAGCCACTATCGCCGCACCAGATAGAGGAAAAGTCAAAGCGGAGCAGGTCTCTGACAGCCCCGCTTTGTCTTTCAGCAAGTCTAGTAGCCAGCCTTGCGATCAATCGCACTTTCCATAGGCTCGCCTGCTTCATAAAGCCCAATCTGACGGGCAAGATAGCGCACAATTGCCTCAGGGGCGCTGGGGGCGGCGTTATGGGGGGTGACGATCACACTTGGGTGAGACCAAAGCGGGCTGCCATCATTCAGCGGTTCTTGCTCAAACACATCAAGTGAAGCACCGATCAGAATGCTGTCATCCAGCGCTTCCATAATATCGCGCTCTTTTTGCAATTTGCCGCGCCCTGCATTGATCAAAACAGGACCGCCCAAAGCCCCGTCGCGAGCCAGTTTCTTGAAAAGATCAAGATCAAGTAGTCCTTCGGTCAGCGGGGTATGCGGCAACAGAGAGACAAGAATATCGGTCCGCGCCAGCATGGCGTCAAGCCCATCTGCGCCGTGATAGGTGGTCAGGCCATCAAGCGATTTTTGCGACCGGCTCCAGCCAGCAACATCATAGCCGACCATGGCCAATTTGCGTGCCGCATCCTGCCCCAAGACACCAAGGCCCAAAATTCCGACGCGAATGCTTCGCGCAGGAACGTCATCAAGCTCACGCCAGATACCGGCCTGCTGGAACCGCATATAGCGCAGCGTCCGGCGGTGATGGAGAAGGCACTGCAGCAGCACATATTCACTCATCCGGTTGGTCAGATCGGGGTCGACCACCCGTACCACGGGAACATTTGGCAATTGAGGATCGGCAAGCAAAAAATCCGCTCCTGCACCCAAAGAGAAAATGACATCAAGATTGGGAAACTGGCTCAAAAAGCCATGCTCGGGCTTCCAAACCATGGCATAGCGAATGTCGGCCGGATTAAAATCGTCATCCGGCCCATAAATTTCATAATCGGGCAGAACGGTTTTTACGCAAGCCGCCCATTCTTCATGATCCCACCCGTTTGCATAAAGCATGATGGCCATTGGACGTCTCTCCTTGATTAATCTGCAACAACGCCGTCTGGTGCGGCTTCAAGCCTTAGGGCAGCGGCCATCAGGGCCTTGGTATAATCGGTTTTTGGGGCATCGAAAATCTGGTTCACATCCCCCTGTTCCACCACTTTGCCAGCCCGCATCACCATCACTCTGTTAGAGAGGGCCCGCACGACCTTCAAATCATGGCTGATAAAGAGGTACGTCAGATTATGCTTGGCCTGCAGGTCCCGCAACAAATCGACCACCTGTGCCTGAACGCTCATATCAAGCGCCGAGGTTGGCTCATCCAGCATCACAAATTTTGGCTCAAGGATCATGGCGCGAGCGATGGAGATACGCTGCCGCTGACCGCCGGAGAATTCATGGGGGTAACGGTGGCGGCTGGCTGGATCAATACCCACTTCCTCCAGCACATCACAAACCCTCTGGTCTTGTTCCTCAGCCGTTAAATCAGGCATGTGAATGGAGAGGCCTTCAGCCACAATCTCGGCGATGGACATACGCGGCGACAGGGAGCCAAAGGGATCCTGAAAGACAATCTGCATATCCCCGCGCATATCGCGCATGGCATTGCTGTCAAGCTGATCAATGCCGGAGCCTTGAAAGATGATCGGCCCTTGCGAGGAAATCATGCGCAAAAGAGCAAGGCCTAAAGTGGTTTTGCCGGAGCCGGATTCGCCCACAATGCCAAGGGTCTCCCCCTGCCGGATTTCCAGAGAAATACCATCAACGGCCTTGATATGGCTGACGGTGCGGCGCAAAAGGCCGCGCTTGACGGGGAACCAGACCTTCAGATCATCGCTTTTGATCAGAATGGGCGCATCATCGGCAACGGCGAGCGCCTCACCCGATGGTTCTGAATTGAGCAAATGCTTGGTATAGCTATGCTGGGGATTGGAGAAGATCTCTCCCGTCGGGCCAGTTTCGACAATCTCCCCTTCTGTCATCACGCAGACCTTGTCTGCCAGCCGTTCAACAATGCCCAGATCATGGGTAATGAACAAAAGCGCCATGCCATGGGTCTTTTGCAAATTGCGCAGCAATTCAAGGATTTGCGCCTGCACGGTGACATCAAGGGCTGTGGTTGGCTCATCGGCGATAAGCAATTCCGGCTCATTGGCCAGCGCCATGGCAATCATCACGCGCTGGCGCTGCCCGCCGGACAATTGATGAGGATAGCTTTTAAGGCGCTTTTCCGGCTCGCGAATACCAACATCATGAAGAAGGTTCAAAACCCGTTCGCGGCTTTGTTTCTCGCTCATGCCGTGATGGATGGAGAGAACCTCGCCAATCTGCTGCTCAACCGTATGAAGCGGGTTCAGGCTGCTCATGGGTTCCTGAAAGATCATGGAAATGCGGTTGCCGCGCACCTTGCGCAGCTCCTTGTTGGAGCTGTGCAGAAGATCTTGGCCGTCAAACCAGATCTCACCGCTTGGGTGAGAGGCAGCCGGATAGGGCAGCAATTGCAACACCGACAGGGCCGAGACTGATTTGCCGGACCCCGATTCCCCAACAAGGGCCAGAGTTTCCCCTTTTTGCAGATTAAAGGAGACCTTGTTAACGGCAATCTTTTCCTTGCCGTCTTGGGTGAAAGCAACGGATAGATCTTTGACCTCAAGCAGAGGTGAAGAAGCAGTGCGTGTAGTCATGCGAATTCCCCTTATGCCTCTACTTGAATGCCTTGCGCGGATCAAAGGCATCACGCACGGCCTCACCAATGAAAATGAGCAGGCTCAACATGATGGAAATGGCAAAGAAGCCGGTAATCCCAAGCCATGGGGCTTCCAGATTCTTTTTGCCCTGTGCCAGCAATTCCCCAAGTGATGGAGAGCCGGGGGGCAGGCCAAAGCCCAGAAAGTCGAGCGAGGTGAGGGTGGTAATCGACCCGTTGAGAATGAACGGCATGAAGGTAAGTGTTGCCACCATGGCATTGGGCAGCAAATGGCGCATCATGATGGTGTGATTGGAGACCCCAAGCGCCCGCGCTGCTGCCACATATTCAAAATTTCTGGCGCGCAGGAACTCTGCCCGCACAACCCCCACCAGAGCCACCCAGGAAAAGAGCAGCAAGATGCCAAGCAAAATCCAGAAGCTTGGGGTGATGATGGCGGCAATGATCAGCAAGAGATAGAGCTGCGGAACCGAGGTCCAGATTTCGATAAAGCGCTGGAAGATCAGATCGGTAAGGCCGCCGAAATAGCCTTGAACGGCACCCGCTGCAACCCCGATGACAGAAGAGAAGAGGGTGAGCGTCAAACCAAACAGAACGGAAATGCGAAAGCCATAGATCAGGCGGGCCAGAACATCACGCCCCTGATCATCGGTGCCAATCCAGTTCCAGTTGCCCAAGGTACAATTGACATCCTTGGTGCCTGCCTCAAACGGGGCGCAGCGCTCTTCGATACTCAGCATCCAGCTGGGCGGTGCGGGGGCAGGGGTCGGCAATTCCAGATTGACAGTACGGTAGGAATAGCGAACAGGGGCCCACAGGATCCACCCGTTATTGTTGATCTCGTCCTGAACAAAGGGATCGCGATAATCGGTCTTGGGCAAAAAGCCCCCGAATTTACTTTCAGGATAATCCACCAGCAAGGGGGACAGCATTTCGCCCTTGTAAGAGATCAGCAACGGCTTGTCATTGGCAATCAGCTCGGCAAACAGCGTGACAAAGAACAATGCCAGAAACAGCCACAGGGAAATATAGCCCCGGCGGTTGGCTTTGAAATTGACAAGGCGCCGCTGATTGAGGGGCGACAGGGTTGGAGAAAATAGACCCATGATCACACCTCCCGGCTTTCAAAATCGATCCGCGGATCGATCATGGTGTAGGTGATGTCTGAAATCAGGCTAACAAGAAGCCCCATCAACGAGAAGATATAAAGCGTGGCAAAAACCACGGAATAGTCACGATTGATAACCGATTCAAAGGACAGCAAACCAAGCCCGTCCAGCGAGAAAATGGTCTCGATCAAAAGGGAACCCCCGAAAAAAGCCCCGATAAAGGCGCCGGGGAAACCTGCGATAATGATCAGCATGGCATTGCGGAATACATGGCCATAAAGAACCTGCCGCTCGGTCAGACCCTTGGCGCGGGCGGTGACCACATATTGCTTGCGGATTTCATCCAAGAAGGAGTTCTTGGTGAGCAAAGTGGTGGTGGCGAAGGCCGCAAGCGCCATAGAGATGAGCGGCAACGCCAAATGCCAGAAATAATCGACAATCTTCTCCCACCAGGAAAGCTCAGCAAAATTGTCAGACACCAGACCTCTGAGCGGGAACCAGTCAAGGAATGACCCGCCAGCAAACAGAACCACCAGCAACACCGCAAACAAAAAGCCGGGAATGGCATAGCCGATAATCACCACAGCCGATGTCCAGACATCAAAGCTGGAGCCGTCGCTCACCGCCTTGCGAATGCCAAGGGGGATGGAGATGAGATAGGAAATCAGCGTCATCCAGAGCCCTAGAGAAATCGAGACCGGCATTTTTTCAACTATGAGGTCGAGCACGGCAATATCGCGAAAATAGCTCTCGCCAAAATCAAATTGGGCATAATTGACCAGCATGGTGCCAAAGCGCTCAAGGGGAGGTTTGTCAAAGCCGAACTGCTTTTCCAGCTCTTTGATAAAGTCAGGATCAAGCCCCTGCGCCCCGCGATATTTGGAGCTGATATCATCACCTCCGCCGCCGCCCGATTGTGAGGTGCCAGAGCCAGCAAAATCGCTTCCGCCGCCCGAAATACGCGAGGTTGCGTCAACATCGGTGCCGGTAACCTGAGCAATGATGCGCTCGACCGGTCCGCCCGGCGCGAACTGGATGACCGCAAAATTAATCGCCATAATCCCGATCAAAGTGGGGATGATCAGCAACAATCTTCGCAGAATATAAGCGCCCATGCGCACTCCCAATCATGTTCAGGCCCAAGCTTTCCCTGTCAAGAAGGCTGGCTTGTCTATCATCTTTGTATATGCATCCCGTAAGTACCTGTAGGACGCCAGATGCATCACGACACGTATAACTCAAGGGCTCACAAAATCATTAACCATATAAAGCCATGATTTGGTTTATGATTCCTTGCAAGGCTTCAACTCATCCCGCCAAAAGAGCAAGTCATGGATGAAGGAGCAGCTATTGCCCTTCTTTTGCCCACCACCAGCGCTCGGGCAAAAAGGTTTGTACAGGATCATCACCCTCTTGTTCTTTGCGCCAAGCAAAAATGTCCCAGATCCCGAGATTATGGCTCTGCTTATGCCAGTTGGGCACCCAATAATGGCCCGCCCGCAAAATGCGATCAATCGCCTGCGCGGCTGCAACCATGTCCTCACGGCTTTGGGCGGTAAGGGCTTTTTCAATCATGGCATCAAGCACAGGATGTTTGATACCAGCCAGATTGTTGCTGCCATTTGTATCGGCGGCGGTGCTCCCCCAAAAACTGCGAATGGATTCTGACAATGTCTGGGACAGGGTATAACGCCGCCCGATCACATCGAAATCAAAACTATCTGACCGGCTTTGGAACTGCGACGGATCGACAAGGCGAAAGGTCATGGGGATGCCCAAAAGCGCTAGATTGTTTGCCCACGGGGTGACCACACGCTCAAACGCAGAGCTGCTGGCCATCACTTCAATCTCCAGCACCTCGCCCGTAGCGTTGACCAAGCCATCTCCCGTGCGCTTCCAGCCTGCCTCTTGCAAAAGCTGATTGGCGCGGCGCAGGATTTTGCGGTCCTTGCCAGAGCCATCAGTTACAGGCGGTGTATAAGGCTCTTCAAAAATAGCCGGATCCAGCTGATCGCGATAAGGCTCAAGCAATTCCAGTACTTTGCCATCTGCCTTGCCGCTTGATTTCATATCCGTATTTTCAAAGAAAGAATGGGTGCGCTTATAAAGATCATAAAACAGATTTTTGTTAGACCATTCAAAGTCAAAGGCCAGAGCAATGGCCTCGCGGGTGCGCGGATCGGCAAATTTCCCCCGCCGGATATTGAAAAACCAGCCTTGCGCGCCCGAGGCACTATGGTCCGGCACATTCATGCGCTTGACCCGCCCCTCTTCAAGAGCGGGAAAATTATAGCGTGTGGCCCAGCTTTTGGAGCTGAACTCTTCATGATAGGTGATGTCACCTTTTTTGAAGGCCTCAAACAAAGTGGTCCGCTCGCGGTTAAACTCGACCCGTATCACATCAAAATTGTAATGGCCGATATTGACCGGAAGATCTTTGCCCCAATAGGTCTCATCACGCACATATTCAACAAAGGAGCCTGCATTAAAGGGCCCGATCCGGTAGGGGCCAGAGCCGATGGGTGGCTCAAGGGTGGATTTGTCAAAAGGAGTGTTTTCGTAATAGGCCTTTGAGAAAATAGGAACGATGGTCGCCGCCGTCATAGGGGCTTGCCGCCCTTGCTTGCCAGAGAAAACCAGCACCACATCACCTTCTTCAATCTCAATGCTGGAAAGGTCAGCAAGAGCCTGCCGCAAAATGGGATGGGCTTCTTTCTTTAAAAGGCGATAGGAAAAGACGACATCTTCTGCTGTCACAGGCTTGCCGTCATGAAAACGTGCCTCTTTGCGCAAATGAAAGCGGAAGCGATTGCCATCTTCAGAGAGGCTGACACTTTCCGCCAAGAGCCCGTAAATGGCATCGGCTTCATCCCACGCGCGGGTCATCAAGGTATCGAATAAAAGCTCGATACGCGGCGGAGCATCACCGCGCAAGACATAGCTGTTGAAGGTATTAAAGGTTGAAAAGTTCTGATTATATTGGCGGCTTGGTGCAGTAAAGACAAACCGCCCCCCTTTCGGGGCTTTCGGCTCGATATAATCAAAATGAGGAAAGTCCGGGCCATATTTAAGCGGGCCAAAAACCGACAATCCATGCCGACTTTGGGACGCCCAGCCAATCTGGGGGCGTCCCGCAAGGCAGATGGCCGTGAAAAGACCTGCTGCACTACCTAGCAGGAACTGCCGCCGGTTCAGAGGCGAGGCACTGGGCTGCGCAAGGTCAGATTTTTGGGCAGGAGCCATGGGCAATGCCCGGCTTTTCGCGTCACTGAGGCTTGTCATATCAGCTCCTTCGCTCATGAATGTCAGGCTGGCGTAGATAGGGCCAGATGAGAAATGGCATCTAAGAAACGTGCCAGTGCAATTGGGTTGCCTTGGCCTATTTCTTTGCCTCCACGTGATCTGCCTTGGTTTTGTCAAACCACCAGATATCAGGAAAGCCGATGCTAAGGAGCGGCAAAGGATCAGGATGGCTAAAGCGATCCCAGCGAGCGGTGCGCGTTGCATTAAGCGTCCAGCCCGGGATCATATAATGATTGGCCAGCAAAACGCGGTCCAGAGCACGGGTGGCGACCTCCAGGGCCTTGCGATCTTTCGCCAAAATGATCTTCTGGATCAAAGCATCAACCGCCGGATTTTTAATGCCCGCATAATTGCGAGAGCCTTGACGATCAGCCGCCTCAGAGCCGAAATATTCCTTCTGCTCATTGCCCGGCGAGAGCGATTGGCCAAAACCGGCATAGATGAAGTCAAAATCCCGCTCGCGCAGCCGGTTGACATATTGGGCACTATCAACGACCCGAATGGTCATTTTAATGCCGATACGCTCCATGGAAGCCTGTAGGCGCAGGGCGATGCGCTCAAAGCTGGGGCTGGCGACCAGATATTCAATCTCGAAGGCCTTGCCATCTTTGCTGCGCATGACGGTCTTGGTCGGATCACTATCAAGGCCAATGGCAACAAGAAGTGAATGCCAGATGCCAGCAAGACCCGTTGGCATTTTTGCCGTATCAATTTCTGTCTTGGGCTCCCAGCCAGCGGCCTTGAACAGCTCAAGGGATTTTTTAAGATTGTCCCGCAAATCTTCGCGGCTCTCAACCTTGGGATTGGCGTAAGGTGCCTCAAAAACAGAAGCTGGCACCTGATCACGCAACGGCTCAAGCAGCGCCAGTTCATCCCCTTGGGGCAGATCTTTGGCGGCAAGATCGGTGCCAAAGAAATAGCTGTTGGTGCGCTTATATTGGTTAAAGAACAGGCTTCTGTTCATTTCCTCAAAATTAAAGACATAATTGAGCGCCAGGCGGACGCGCGCATCCTGAAACTTCTCGCGCCGCAGATTGGGCCAGAAGCCTAAAGTGACGCCGGACGCCCGATCAGGGAAGACATCAAGCTTGACCCGCCCGTCTTTCACTGCCGGAAATTCATAGCCCTTGGCCCAGACCTTGGCGGTGGATTCGGCCCTGAAATCATACCCATCCGACTTGAAAGCCTCGAACATGACCGTGTCATCCCGGAAATATTCAACGCGGATCTGATCAAAATTGTTCGTCCCGATGGAGACATTCAGATCCTTGGCCCAATAATCCTCGACCCGATCAAAGTTGACGAATTTGCCTGCGGAAAAGTCGCCAATCCTGTAGGGGCCAGAGCCCAAGGGTGGCTCAAGGGTGCCTTTGGAGATATCCCGGTCATTGCCCTTGGCGTCTTTCCCCGTCCACCAATGTTTGGGCAGAATGAGCAATTGCCCGACAATATGAGGCAGTTCGCGATTGCCTTCCTGATCAAAGCGGAAGGTGACCTCATGCTCGCCGGTAATCTCGGCCCCTGTCACATGGCTATAATAAAAACGCTGCTGCGGATGAAGCTGCTTTTGCTGATCAAAGGACCAGACCACATCTTCAGGCGTGATGGGCTTGCCATCATGCCATTTGGCATTTTCGCGCAGGCGGAATTTGACGTAGGAAAAATTGGGGCCGATGAGCATATCCCGGGCGATCAGACCATATTCGGTCGATATCTCATCAAGGCTGGAGGTCATCAGCCGGTCGTAAATATAGGAAAGACCGGCAGCGGGGTCATTTTTGGGAATGGCGTGGTTGAAACTGTCAAAGCTGCCCTGAACGGCCTGGCGGACCAGCCCGCCCTTTGGCGCCTCTGGATTGACATAGTCAAAATGCGGGAAATCTTTTGGATATTTCACCTCTCCCATCAGGGAGGTGCCATGAAGCCAAGTGCCAAACTCGCCTGCCTGTCCCACAGTGCCGGACGCCAAGACCAAGGGCAGCGCTGCGCCCAGGACCAATCCAAGTTTTAACGCACGCGTGCGCAGATAAGCTCCCGCAAAGCTAGGCAAGTTCGATGACACTGAGATGCTCCTCCAAATCACATTCCCTGCCACTTTAGCAAAGTGTTCTGCGACATATAAACAACAAATGGCAGGCGAGCTTTGCTACACACAAACCTTTTTGTGAATGGCAATGTGCTCAAACATTCATCTTAAGCGCAATTGCGAAGGGATTGTGGCTGCAAAATTACATTTTGGTTAGCCAGATCTTGTAAATCATCTGCGCCGAGCAAAAAGGAAGGGATCAGGGGCGCGTGATAAGAATATGGGCACCCGTTGCTGTGGCGAGCTTTTGCGGATGGATAGAGAAGACAGCATTGGGGCTGCCCGCAGCTGCCCAAACAATGTCATAGGCCAGCAAATCGGGATCCATATAAACATCAAGCGCAACCAGATGGCCAATCGGAGCAACGCCGCCAATGGCAAAGCCGGTCTCGGCGCGCACTTTTCTTGCATCACATCGCCCAAGAGTAAATCCAAGCTCGTCTTCAATATGGCCAAGATCAGCCTGATTGGCACCCGAAATCAGCAACAAAACAAGCTTCCCATTATCGCAGCGCTCAAAAATAAGGCTCTTGATGATCTGGCCAACAACACAGCCGCAAGCCGTGGCGGCTTCCTCTGCCGTGCGGGTGGATGCGGGCATGGTGCGGATTTCGATCTCAAGCCCTAATGCACCTGCTGCATCCATCACCCGCTCGCTAGAGCGCTTTTTCTTTGCAGGCATGCTCATACAACAACGGCCTGTGCCTGCTGTTCGCCAACTTCAAAGACGCGGCGATAGCGTTCAATCTCGGCTTTCGGGCCCAAGGCTTTATTGGGATTGTCCGAAAGCTTCACTGTCGGGCGACCATTGGCCGAGATGGCCTTGCAGACAAGAGAGAAGGGCGCCAACGCATCTTGCGGCACCAGATTGCGGAAATCATTGGTCAGCAAGGTTCCCCAACCAAAACTGATGCGGGCGCGCCCATGGAATTGCTGGTGCAGTTCCTTGATTTTTTCAACATCAAGTCCGTCAGAGAAAATGATGCGTTTCTCGCGTGGATCTTCCCCTCGTTCCTTCCACCACGAAATGGCTTTCTCTGCGCCGGTGGCCGGATCACCACTGTCAATGCGGATGCCTGTCCAGCCCGCCAGCCAATCAGGGGCCCGCCGCAAAAATCCTTCGGTGCCATAAGTATCGGGCAAGATGATCAGGAGATTGCCGTCATGCTCGTCCTGCCAATCACGCAAGACCTGATAGGGAGCATCGGCCAAATCAGCGTCCCCTTCGGCAAGGGCTGAATAGACCATAGGCAATTCGTGGGCATTGGTGCCAATGGCTTCAACCTCGCGCTGCTTGGCGATCTTGCAATTGGACGTGCCAACAAACTTGTCACCCAGCCCCTCCATCATCGCCTGAACGCACCAGTCCTGCCACAGGAAGGAGTGACGGCGACGGGTGCCGAAATCGGCAAGGGCCAAGCCTTCAACATCGCGCAATTGTTCAATCTTCTGCCACAGCTTGGTCATGGCGCGGGCATAAAGCACCTGCAGCTCGAACTTGCCCATATCATGCAGCACCGCGCGGGAGCGCAGCTCCATCAAAACGGATAGAGCGGGAATTTCCCACATCATCACAGAGGGCCAGTCCCCCTCAAAGGTCAGCTCATATTGATCACCCACCCGCTCCAGATGATAGGGAGGAAGACGCAAGGCCTCGAACCATTCCATAAAGTCGGGGCGGAACATGGCGCGCTTGCCATAAAAGGTATTGCCGCGCAGCCAGGTGCTCTCACCACGAGACAGGGACAGGGTGCGAATATGGTCAAGCTGCGCCCGCAATTCACCCTCGTCGATCAGATTGGCCAGAGGAATATGGGTGGAGCGATTGATCAGGCTGAATGTCACTTGGGTATCGGGCTTGTTCAAAAAGACCGATTGCGCCATCAGCAATTTGTAAAAATCGGTGTCAATCAGCGAACGCACAATGGGATCGATCTTCCATTTGTGATTGTAAACGCGCGTTGCAAGATCCGTCATGATCGCTTCATTCCTTGCGAGGGGCCTTGCCATCAAAGTCCTGAACCAAATTGTTTGGACCAATGGCGGGGAGGGAGGGCCGGCAGCTTGTTCGTTAGTCTTCCACTATCACACCATGGGCGTGCATGTCATCCAGTGCAGCCTGAAGAGAGCCATCAAGATCAATGGCGCGGCAGGCCGAAAGCCGCACCTTCACCTCAAAGCCCAGCTTTGCAGCATCAACGGCGCTATAGCGAACGCAATAGTCGGTGGCGAGGCCGCATAGAGTAAGAGTGGTAATGCCAAGAGTGTTGAGATAGCCGTAAAGGCCCGTCGGAGTGGTCTGATCATTCTCCAAAAAGGCCGAATAGCTGTCAATTGCAGCATTCATCCCTTTGCGCAGCACCAGATTGGCGTTTTTTGTCTCAAGATCAGGGTGAAAAGCTGCCCCAATGGTGCCCTGAACGCAGTGGTCAGGCCACAGAACCTGCTCTCCATAGGGCATTCTGATAAGGGAATAGGGATCTTTGCCTTCATGTCGGGAGGCAAAGGAGCTGTGATGGGCGGGATGCCAGTCCTGAGTAAGAATAATGGTGGAAAACTCGTCTTGCATGGCATTGACGCGCGACACAATGGCGGATCCATCAGGCACAGCCAGCGCGCCACCTTCGCAAAAGTCATTCTGTACATCAATGATAAGAAGGGCGCTTTTACGCCTTTCTAGATCTGATTGGCTCATAGCCGACCCTATTTCTTTTGCTCATATCGAGCAAAAGAAATAGGGCAAAATGGCTGAAAAAGCAAGGTGAAGCACCAAAGAAATCCTTTTTACGAAAAGGGAAGAGACAAATCGCGATTTAGCCCCCGCACGTTTAAAGAAAAAGGCAGGAGAAAAGAGACTGAAAGCCGCGCACAAAAAACCGGGCTCAAAGGCCCGGTTCTTATAAAATCTATCGTCACTATCCAGATGCCCTGATGGCTGCTGGATGGGGCGGCAGGACCTATTTGAGGCTCTGCAGATAGCCAATCAGATTGGCGCGATCTTTGTCTTTTTTGAAGCCAGCAAAAGACATGGAAGTCTTTTTGATGAAATCTTTTGGCTTGGTCAGGAAGCCGTTGAGCTGGTCGGCATCCCAGACATTGCCTTCGGCATAAGCCTGCATGGCAGCGGAATATTTAAATCCGTCAACTGAAGCGGGCTGGCGACCGAACACACCAAAGAGGTTAGGACCAACTTTGTTTTTGCCGCCCTGATCAAAGGTGTGGCAGGCTGCGCATTTCTTGGTCAGCTTCTCACCGGCTGCCACATCAGCGGAAGCCAGAAGGGCCGCAAAATCAACCTCTGGGGCTTCTTCTTTTGCGGTATCAGCAGCAGGGGCTTCAGCGTCGGCCACAGCAATTTCAAAGCCGGGCTTTTCAGGAACCTCTGAGTGAAAGATAAAGCTGCTCACCATACCGGTGATCATCACGATGATCAGCGCCAACAGCAGCGCACCAAAAGCTTTGTTCAGTTCGAAAAAATTCATCGGTCCTTGCTCCGGATTCCTTGCTTTGGGTCTTGTTTCGCTTTTGCCAGCCTGCGTGTCTGTGATCCCACATCAGTCCCAGTCACAGGAATTCGGCAGTGGCTCCACTTTTAGCCTTGCAATGCGTAAAGTCCAGCGGAAACTACTAGCTTTTACGGATAAATGTCCATAGGAATAGCGGCTAAGATACCAAGACTTATGCCTTAGAAGGCATTTTTTCACGCAAATCTGGGGGAAATTGGTATGCCACAATCACAGAAAACGCCGAATGTCGTGGTTTTGATACCTGCGCGCATGGCCTCAACCCGCCTTCCCGACAAGCCTCTGGCCGATATTGCTGGCGATCCGATGATCGTTCAGGTCTGGAGACGGGCGGTTGAAGCAGGGATAGGCACGGTTGTGGTTGCGGCAGATTGTCACGAAATTGCCCAAGCCGTCCGCAATGCAGGCGGTGATGCTGTGGTCACCAATCCAGATCATCCATCCGGCTCGGACCGGATTTTTGAGGCGCTTGAGCATCTCGACCCCAATGGTCAATATGACATCGTGGTCAATGTGCAAGGGGATCTGCCCACCATTGATCCCGCAGTCATCAAGGCCTCTCTCGCACCGCTTTCAAGAGATGAGGTTGATATCGCAACCCTTGCAGTGGAGATCACCGAAGAGGATGAAAAAAGCAATCCCAATGTGGTGAAGGTCGTCGGCAGTCCCCTTGATCGCGATCATCTGCGGGCTTTGTATTTCACCCGCGCCACTGCTCCCTTTGGTGATGGCCCTCTTTATCATCATATCGGCCTTTATGCCTATCGCCGCTCGGCACTGGAGGCTTTTGTCAATCTGTCTGAAAGCCCGCTTGAGAAACGCGAAAAGCTGGAGCAATTGCGCGCTTTGGAAGCAGGCATGCGCATTGATGTCGCCATCGTCGAGGATGTTCCCTTGGGGGTAGACACACCACAGGATCTTGAAAAAGCAAGAAAGATCCTGTCTCAATAAAGACTTTGATTTTAACTTGAACCAACAGATCACATGGATCACGGAGTGACAGCAATCATGACCACCAAGAAAGTCGTTTTTCAGGGAGAACCGGGAGCCAATTCGCACATTGCTTGCAAGAATGTGTTTCCTGAGTTTGAAGCGGTCCCGATGGCGACTTTTGAAGATTGCTTTAACGCCATCCAGAATGACAGTGCCGATCTGGGCATGATTCCGGTGGAGAATTCGGTCGCGGGCCGCGTGGCCGATATCCACCACCTCATGCCCACATCGGGTTTGCATATCATTGGCGAATATTTCCTGCCCATCCATCACCAGCTTGTCGGGCTTCGCGGCACCAAGCTGGAGGATATCCAGTCCGTGCAGAGCCATGTGATGGCCCTTGGCCAATGCCGCAAGGTCATTCGCTCACTTGGTATCAAGGCTGTGATCGGGGCTGATACTGCAGGCTCTGCCCGCCAGATTGCCGAATGGGGCGACCCGACAAAGGCTGCCATCTCGTCGGATCTGGCCGCAGATATTTATGATCTGGATGTGTTGAAACAGGATGTGGAGGATGAAGACCACAACACCACCCGCTTCATCATCCTCTCAAAATATCCCATCAAGGCGGATGCGGGCAACGGACCGGTTGTCACCACCTTTGTCTTTCGGGTGCGCAACGTGCCTGCCGCCCTCTATAAAGCCATGGGCGGTTTCGCCACCAATGGCGTGAACATGACAAAGCTGGAGAGCTACCAGACCGGCGGCAAATTCTTTGCAACCCAATTCTATGCCGATATCGAGGGCCATCCCGATGATGCCAATGTGAAACTGGCACTGGAGGAGTTGGAATTTTTCTGCGCCGAACTGAAAATTCTGGGTGTCTATTCCGCGCACGAATATCGCCATATCAATGCTGAGCCAAAAGAAAACCGCGCCTTGCGTCCAAGCCCGGGAATTTAGGGTATGATTTGTCTTCAAGAATTTTGGAATGAGTACAAGAGGGAAGCTTTCCCAAACATTCATCCGCAAGATAAGGATGTTTTTTTAAAGAATAGTAAGCAATGCTACCATCAAATAGAAAGTTATAAGGACTATTGCACGAAAGAGAGATTTCTCGCAGATTCAAGCACCTTTCTGCATCTTTCGCTTGATCCTGATCCATTTGCCGGGAATTTGGAAACAGCGGAAATTTTTATATTACTACTGAACCCTGGTTTTGGACCTAGTAGCTATTATTGGCAAGAATTTTCCAATCATGGGGAACTTCCAGATTGTCTCTCCATACGGGATGTAAATCACTTCCCCAATAAGAACTTTGATCCAACCCGGTCGGCTGTCGGGGATTTTCTATGGTGGCAAAGAAAATTTGATCCTTTAATCAGGCATATTTTGGCAGAGTACAAAACTAAAAAATATTGGGATGTTCTTTCTGTGCTATCTCATAAAATAGCATCTATCGAATTGTTCCCTTATGCTTCGCAGAGCTTTCGATGGAAGGCGTGGTATGATGATCTTAAATCAGTCAATGTAGCTCGAGATTATGTGAAGCAGAATTTAATTAAACGCGCTGCGAAAGGTGATATTACCTTGATTTGTCTTCGAGGTGCGGCGCGTTGGGGGTTGCGAAAAGACAGTGAAGTATTGCCATTGTGCCAGAATAGCGATTCAATCTGTATTTACGAACCTAAGGACGCCAGAGCCGCAGGGTTAGGGCCTAGAGCTTCCGGCGGAAAAGCAATAATTAAACAGCTGAAAAAATCTGTTTTGTAAAATAATAAAGTTTACTGAATCATCAGACTTGCGCCGAGTAATAACCCCCGCCATTGCTATGGCGAGGGCTGCAAGCATTTTATTGATACTGCTTGATCAGGTGGTTAGGGCAGCATCATGCCGCGAATGGCAAAATAGAACAGCGCCGCCAACACGGCCGAGACCGGCACCGTGATAATCCAGGCAGAAGCAATCTTGAACAAAGAAGAACGCTTGACCAGCTGGCGCTTCAAAGCCTTGCGCAATTGTTTGCGCTGGGCCGCTGTGATGACAGCTTCCGGCCCCATTTCGCGTAGGGCATCCAGCATGCGGGATTTGTCTTCCGCAGGGGCGTTCTGGAAATCACGAAGGACGATTTCTACCTGATCGAAATTAGGCTCTCCCTCATGCTTGGCCAAAACATTCTCCACCACAATGCTCATGCGCTGCTCAAGGAACTCGCGCAAGAAGCCAACACCAAAGACAGCACCGAGCGCCACATGGGTGGAACTGATCGGCAAACCCAACTGGCTGGCAATAATCACGGTAATCGCGGCAGCCAGAGCAATGCAGAAGGCGCGGGAGCGATCCAGCTCGGTAATCTCGGAGCCAACGGTGCGGATCAGTTTTGGGCCGAACAGCGCAAGGCCAAAGGAGATGCCAAGCGCACCAATGACCATAACCCAGAGCGGAATGGAAACTTTGGATCCGCCATCACCTGTCGTCAAGACATCAACGATACCAGCAAGCGGACCAACTGCGTTGGCCACATCATTGGCACCATGGGCAAAAGACAGAAGGGCGGCTGCAAAAATCAGCGGGATGGTGAAGAGGTCATTCACACTGCCGCGATCTTGCTTAAGGCGCGGAATAGCTTTGGCGATGACTGGCTTGACGAGAAAATAACAAATGACAGCGGCCACAAAGCCGGCACCAAGTGCTGTTACGAAATCAATCTTGATGAGCTTCTTGATGCCCTTGAGCGCCAGATAGGTGGTGAAGGCCCAGGCCATCAGTGAGATCATCACGGGCACGACTTTTTGCGCCTCGTCCAATGGATCCTTTTTGAAGAAGACCATCTTTTTGAGCGTATAAAGCGCAAGGGCTGCAATGATACCACCGGTCACAGGGGAGATGACCCAGGATGCAGCGATTTTGGTCATGGAACCCCAATTGACGATGTCCCAACCAGCAGCAGCAATGCCTGCCCCCATCACGCCACCCACGATGGAGTGTGTGGTGGAAACCGGAGCACCCAGCCATGTGGCGGCATTCAGCCAGATAGCAGCGCCAAGCAGCGCCCCCATCATCACCCAGACAAAGGTGTCGGTGTCAGACAAGGTGGCGGGGTCGATAATGCCCTTTTTCACGGTTTTGACAACGTCACCACCCGCAATGATAGCCCCGCCCGCCTCAAAGATCGCGGCGATGAAAATAGCCATCGTGAGCGACATGGCAAAGGAGCCAACCGCAGGGCCAACATTGTTGGCCACATCATTGGCGCCGATATTAAGGGCCATATAGGCACCGATCACGGCAGCAGCAATCAAAAGAAAGCTTTGCTCGACATGGGCAAACTGGGTGCCCGTATAAACCATCACTGCAACGATAAACAGAATGGCGGTTCCCAGACGGCCAACCTCTGAGCGGCTCAAATCTGTCGCGCTCTCGATTTTCAGATAATCTCTGACCTTCATATTCCCCCCTCACACCAAAATGGGTTGTGCGCAGGCATCATCCATGTCGGCCCTGTTTTCGGGCCGAACTCCAGTCTCATGGCAAGAGGACCCTGCCAAGTCAGGTCTATGTCGTCTTTCATTTGAAAGTTATGAGCAAGATCAAATGAGCGGAAAACAGCCAGTTTTGCGCCAAAAAATGTTCATCTGCGCTCAAAATGAAACACTTGAAAATCAAAAGACGTACTGAGTGCTTTTAATTGAGGATAGAGGGGATTGTGGCAAAAAATGCTGGACAGCACTGAGTGCGCAAAATGAAAGAAAGAGGCTCAAAAAAGAGAATCACTTGGCCTTTTTTGCGCGCGCCCAAGCCCTCATACGCATCTGTTTATTGCCGGACAGGATTGCAAAAAAGCCCTATTCCATGGCCAGCCAGCCCTTGATCAACCAGGAGGCAATGGAAAAACTGTGGGGGACATGGGGCAGGGGATCATCCGCCGTGCGGGTGAGCATCTCGCGCACTTGCCCGCGGGTAAACCACTGGGCGTCACTCAGCTCGGTTTCATCAAGCTCGATCTGGTCGCTCGTTGCCTCGGCATAACAGCCCAGCATCAGGGATGAGGGAAAGGGCCAAGGCTGGCTGCCCGCATAGCGAACAGCATCGATATGAATGCCCGCCTCTTCAAAAATCTCGCGCCGGACAGCCGCTTCAATGGTCTCGCCCTGTTCCATAAATCCGGCAAGGGTGGAATACATCGGCCCCTGAAAGCGCGTATGGTGGCCAAGAAGGCAGCGCTCGATACCCGCTTCATCCGTGTGAATGGCCAACATGATGACAACCGGATCGGTGCGCGGAAAATGCATGGCACCACAAGACGGGCAGTCGCGTCGCGCCCCGCCCAAGGTTACCTCGGTCTTCTCTCCGCATTTTGCGCAAAATTGATGATTGGCATGCCAGAAAAGAAGGCTGCGACCCTGAGCCAATGCCCCCAATTGATCTGGCGGCACCAGTCCCTTGATACCAACGGCACGCAAAGACCATAACTCATATCCTTCAAGCTCGGGATCATTGCGAATGCCCTCTGCTTTCTCCTCAAGGCGAAGGGCTATTTCTTTCTTAAGAGGTGCGGCAAGGCGCGGGGCATCGTCCGCGCCGGGGTCTTTGCCCAAAAGGATGAGCTGATCAAGATCGGCCCCAAGCCTTTTGGCATCATTTAAGCTATAGAGCGCGCCATGGCCGGTCTCTGTCAGGGTCAGTAAAACCTTGTCGTGATGCAGCAGATAAAGCTGGGTCTCAGGCTGGGACAGGGCATCACTCAAGCTTTCCGGCCCCCGATGCTCGGTATCGCGCATTAAAGTGTTGGCGACATATCCCACTCCATCCATAGGAGGAAGGCGATGCTGGGGGGCAAAAAGATCGGCCATGAAACTATCCTGAACTAGCGAAGCGGAATGGAGGGGAAGAAGAGGGAGGTGGGTGGGCCCTGATCCTTGCAGTAAGAGCGGCAAGAGGCAAGAAGGGGGTGAAAATTCCCCCTCGGTCCTGTGAGCCTTACTTTTTTGACAGAGCTGCAAGAAGGCCGCTGATCAATTGATCTGCTTTTCCATCTTCATAAGAGCTTGCCTCAACCTTGCCCCAAATGGGACCGGGCCATGCCTTGTCACTTTCAAAACGGGCAATCACATGAATATGCAGCTGGCGGACCATATTGCCAAGCGCGGCAACATTGAGCTTGTCACAACCGGTAACGGCCCTGAGCGCAGTAGAGAGGGCCGCAATCTCGTCGGTCAACCGATGTTGATCCTGTTTTGCCAAATCCACCAATTCTTCAAGGCCCGCATATTTTGGCACCATAATCAGCCACGGATAATTGGCATCTTTTGCCAAACGCACGGTGCAAAGCTCCAGCTCACAGACCGGCAGGCTATCGGCTTCAAGTTGAGGATCCAGAGTAAATTCGGCCATTTTCTCTCTCTTTTTCTAGGGTTTGATGGTATTTGGGCAAAAAAGCACACAATAGAATCAAAACACCCTCTTGCTTTAGCATCGACAAGATGACATATGAAAGGCGGAAGGTTGGCAATGGACGTTCCCCTCGCCAACCGGGTCAGGTCCGGAAGGAAGCAGCCCTAACGAGTTAAAGAGCGGGTCATCTGTTCAGCCTTCCACTTAAATCCCCAAAATCTACATATTGAAAATGCGCAGGCGCTTTTGTCTATGCATGGCTGCACTTGGCCCTTGTTTGTGCGCCCCTAAAAGATGTACATCTGCTAGGGTATGACTTGTTTGCTTGGCATCAATGCCAAAGGGGGCAAGCCATACCCGCATGATTTAAGCGTTAAGGCAAAGGGCGCAGCACATGGACGATAGCAAAGCTGGCATGGAACAGGGCGAGGCAAGCCACAAGCTTGATCAGGGCTATCGGGTGCTGGCGCGCAAATATCGCCCTCAAAGCTTTGAAGATATGGTGGGGCAAGAACCCTTGGTGCGCACCCTGACCAATGCCTTTGCCTCGGGACGGATCGCCCAAGCCTATATGATGACCGGCGTTCGCGGTGTGGGCAAAACCACCACCGCGCGTATTCTTGCCCGTGCCCTTAATTACGAAATTCCCGGCAAGGTGGAAGCTCCAACCGTGGAAATGGGCGAGCTTGGCGTGCATTGTCAGGCCATTATGGAAGGGCGCCATGTCGACATCATGGAAATGGATGCGGCCTCCCATACCTCCATCAATGATATCCGCGAGATTATTGAAGCGGCGCGCTATAAACCGGTAAGCGCGCGCTACAAGGTCTATATCATCGATGAGGTGCATATGCTCTCCACGGCTGCCTTTAACGGTCTTTTGAAAACGCTGGAAGAGCCGCCAGAGCATGTCAAATTCATCTTTGCGACCACCGAAATCCGCAAGGTTCCGGTAACGGTCCTCTCCCGCTGTCAGCGCTTTGATTTGCGCCGCATTGATGCTCGCGTTATGGCCGACTATATGGGCAAAATCTGCGAAAAAGAGTATGTGGAGATCGAGGACGACGCCCTTCAGATGATTGCTCGGGCTGGTGAAGGGTCTGCGCGTGATTCCCTCTCGCTGCTTGATCAGGCCATTGCGCATGGGGCCGGAACGATTACGGCAGAAACCACCCGCCAGATGCTGGGCCTTGCTGATCGCGCCCGCATTATTGATTTGTTCGATGCCCTGATGAAGGGGGATATCGCAACGGCTCTTGAAGAGCTGAAATCCCAATATGATATTGGTGCCGAGCCTGCGGTGGTGCTTTCTGATCTGGCGGATTTTGTGCATCTGGTCACGCGCCTGAAACTAACGCCGGATGCTCACAGCGACGCTGCAGCAACCGAGGCCGAGAAAAACCGCGGCCGCGATTATGCCAAAGGCCTTTCTGTGCGGGTACTCTCACGCGCTTGGCAAATGTTGCTCAAGGGCCTGTCAGAGGTGCAATCCTCACCCCGTCCCTTGGCATCAGCCGAGATGGTGCTGGTGCGCCTTGCCTATGTGGCTGATCTGCCCACCCCAGACGAAGCGCTTAAACTGCTGGCCAACAAGGATTTCCGTCCGCCCATGCCATCTGGTGCAGGGGCTGGCCCCTCCACCCCGCCTGATGCCACTGTGCCATCGGGGCAAGATGCTCAGGGGCAGGATAGCAATTATGGTGGGCATCAAGGCCCATCTCCTTCTGGCCCCACAGCAATGGCGGGCAATGGAGCCTTGGCGCAAGAGACCCCGCCCCAGCAGCGCGGACAGGCAGAGGCGATCCAGGACAAACCTGCCAATCTTCGTTTGGTCTCAAGCCAAAGCGATGCTGCCATCCAGCAAAAACAGCGTCAGGAACAAGATAGGCCACAGCAGCCTCAGGAGAACGCCTCCCAAAAGAGTGCGGCCCCAGAGAATGCCCCTAAAGTCCCGCTCAAACCCGTGGCAACTCCTCCGGCAGCCGGGAAGCCTTCTGCCATGGGCGATCTGCAACAGATCACCCGCTTTGAGCAGATCGTGGCGCTGGCTGGCCGCAATCGTGATATTGCGCTTAAAATCGCCCTTGAAAAGAATGTCCGCCCGGTCTCCATCCGCCATGGTTTTTTGGAAATTGCCTTTGAGGACAAGCCCGATCAGGCCCTGATGGCCAAACTAAGCCGCCGCCTGCAAGACTGGACAGGCATTCGCTGGGTGATCGAGATTTCTCGCCAGCAGGGGCAGGATACACTCTCGCAGCGCATGGAACAGCGCGAGCAAAAGGTGCGCGAGGAAGCCGATAGCCATCCTTTGGTGGAAGCGGTGCGCAAGACCTTTCCTGGCGTCTCCATCGTCGATGTGCGCATCAATCGCGATTTTGAAGAGGAATTCCTCGCCCCCGTCGTAGAAGAGACCGCAGAGCTAACAGATGAAGGCCTGATTGATCTGGTCCGGCAGGATGATGAGAGTTTTGGCCTTGATGATGATATTTAGGCCAAGCCGATCTTGAACTTATCAAACGGCAGCGGCATATAGATTTCAAACGGACACGCCCATACTGATTACGCCCATTAAGGCAGAGTGAAACAGATAGATGGCTTTCATGAAGGATGAGAGGCATCAAGGAAGGATATGCATCATGGATATGATGAAGATGATGAAAAAGGCCAAGGAAATGCAGGCCAAAATGGCCCAGATGCAGGAAGAAGTGGCCGAGATGGAAGCCGAAGGCACTGCGGGTGCTGGTCTGGTCAAGGTTGTTCTCTCCGGCAAGGGTGAGATGAAAGGCATGTCCATTGATCCTTCGCTGATTACGCCGGATGAAGCTGAAATTCTGGAAGATCTGATCATGGCGGCGCATAATGACGCCAAGGTCAAGGTTGAAGCTGCCATGCAGGACAAAATGCAGGCTATGGCCGGTGACCTTGGACTGCCTGCCGGCATGAAAATGCCATTCTGATCAGCAACCTTTGCAGAAGCACCACGGCGAACCAAAAGCGGGCACGATTATGGCACGACATGTTGCAGGACCGGAAATTGAAGCCCTGATCCGGTTTTTGGCCAAATTGCCGGGGCTTGGTCCCCGCTCGGCCCGCCGGGTGGCTTTGCACCTGATCAAGAAGAAAGAGCAGCTTCTGGTGCCGCTGGCTAATGCCATCAATCAGGCTGTCGAAAAAGTGCAGGTTTGCAAAACTTGCGGCAATATCGACAGCGCCAGCCCCTGCACCATCTGCACAGATCCGCGCAGAGATCCTTCCTTGCTCGTGGTCGTGGAAGATGTCTCGGATCTTTGGGCACTGGAGCGGGCCAGTGTGGTCAATGCGGCCTATCACGTGCTGGGGGGGACTCTGTCTCCCCTTGATGGCGTGGGGCCGGATGATCTCAATATCGCCGGGCTTTTGGCTCGCACCGCAAAAGGTGAGGTGAAGGAAATTATCCTTGCCGTTAATGCAACGGTCGAGGGCCAGACCACAGCCCATTATATCATGGATCAGCTGCAAGAGCAGGCAAAGGACCTCTCTCGCTCCAATCCCGTCTTTGAAGCCATCAAAATCTCGCAACTGGCCCATGGCGTGCCAATCGGTGGCGAGCTTGATTATCTGGACGAAGGCACACTGCAACAGGCCATCGCCTCGCGCACGCGCGTTGAATAGGGCCTAAAATCTTTAGCCTGAAGAAGCGATCAGGCCGGAGCTGCAAGAGCCGCCTGTTTTTTCTGCCACTGGATGACAAGAAGCACCATTTGAAGGCAAGCGGCAAAGCCATAAAGGCCGTAAGCCCAAGCAGCCCCTTGCGCGCCATAGATAGGCACGAGAAGAAGCGAACCGCCAGCACTGGCAGCAAGCGAGACCAGCGCGGCGATAAGGCACAGACCGTATGAACCTGCAGAAGGTAGGCAAAAGCCAAGGAAAGTGCCCAAAAAGACCGGCATGGAAATAAGTCCGATGGTCTGGAACAAATCCGCATGGGCTGCAAATTCCGCCCCATAGACAAGATTAAGCACCCATTCCCCGATAAGAAGGGTCGCGAGCCAGAAAAATAGCCCCAATCCCGCAGCAACGGATGACCCCGCCCCGATAATGGACCAGAAGCGGCGTCCATTGCCTTGTTCATAGGCGGTAGCCAGCGGGGATCGCACCGCCTGCCCCAGAACATTCACCACCATGCTACCCAGAAGAATGAAATAGGTAAGCGCTGCAAAAATCCCAAGCTCGCTGGTGCCTGCGCTCTGGTCAAGGATAAGGCGCGGCAGATTGATGCCAATGGCGGTAAAAAAGCTGGCAAGCCCGATGGGCAGTGCGTGACGGGTCAAGGCCAAAAGGCTGGATGCCTCAAGTCCTTGCGTCTCATCTTGCCGGTCACGATAGGGCGCGGCCAAAATGCCAAGATCATAGATGAGCAAAACCCCAAGCCAAGCTGCAGCATAGAGCGCAAGCGACAGCACAATATCCTGACTGGCCCAGTAAAGAAGGCCAAAGAGCAAGGTGCTGACGATTGCGCGTATAATCATCGAACGGCCGACAAGATCAAGGCGATCCTGTCTTTGCGGCAGGGCATAAAGAAGATCGGAGCTGGATTCCGCAAGCTTTGCAAGGCCAATCAATAAAATGACCAATTGCGCTTCCTGGCTTTGGCCAAAGGCAAAAGCAAGGCCCAACAAAAGGCACAGGGCAGGCAAAAGGCTGACAAGCCGCAATCGCCAGAAGGTGCCAAAGGAGAATTCACTCCCCCGATAGGTGACATAAACAGTGCGCAGCGAAAGGCTGAAAAAAATTTGCAGTGGTGTGGTGACAGCAAGCGCCAGACCATATTGGCCCACATGATCAGCCCCACCGATGCGGGCCAGAAGGATAACCAGCAGCCATTGAAGGCCGGAAAACAGGCCTTGGCTTACCAACATCCAAAGAAAGTTTTTCTTCAAGGTCATGGCTGGTCATCATCACGCTTGGACAATTAGATATATTGCGCCTCGGCCGTGAGCTGATATTTCAGCGCATGGTAACAGGCATCGCGGCGTTTCTGTACAGCGGTCTGATTATAGCGGTGAGCCACATCAAGATTGCGCTTTGATTGCCGCGCAAGCAGATCAGGATCAGCCATGGTTGCCTCAATCCGGTCAGCAAATTGGCTAGCAGAGAGATCATCAATCAATTGCGCATCATCCAAAAGCTCTGGCGCACCGCCAATGCGGTTGGAGACCACCGGCAGGCCGCGAGCCATAGCCTCGATCACAACACGGGGCAGGCCCTCTTGCCGGGAGGGAAGGATAAGCATATCTGACTGGTCCAGCTCCTGCCAGATTTCCTCACCCGCTTTAAGCTGCCCGACAAACTCGATCTGGTCTTCAATGTCCAAGTCTTTGGCGCGGTCTTCAAAAGCTGCACGCATGGTGCCATCACCCACAAGACGCAAGGTCATGGGGCGACCTCGTTTTTTCAGCTCGGCCATTAGCTCAAGGGAAATATCATGTCCCTTATACCAGTTTTGCATCATAGCCACCTGAACAAGGCGTGGCTCTTTGGTTTGAAAGCTCTCGGCTTTGCGCGGCTTCTGGACATATCCTTCTTTGGGCAAATCCAAAGATGTATAATGGAAAGCGCGGGTCTTGGGGCCTGGGGGATAATCGCGCTGCAAGGTATCGCGCGTTACATAAGATGCAGTCTCTGAGCGGCGGCACAGAAATTTGCAGCTAGATGTGAACATCCATTGAAACAGACGCGCCAGAGGGTGCTTAAGGCTTTCCTTGGAATAGGCATGAACAGGATCGCCCACCAGCTCAATGCCATAGGGGCGGCCAACCATAACCATAAAATGCCCCATCATATTACCCGCCGTGCTGGGCGTGCGTACCATAACAGTGCCTTCCTTGTCGCGGGCAATGCGCAGCATCTGCATGAAAACTTTTGGAAAAGCGCGCAGAAAACGGACCGGGCCCTGATAGGATGGCAGCGCTTCAAACCGCACATTGCCCCCCTCACCCGGGCGTGCCGCTGAATCTTCTTTGTCAAATTTTCGGGCGACCACGACAATTTCATCAAAGGCATGGCTATATCGTTGAAAAAAGGCATGATCCATATTGTAGGAGGCGGCTTTGCCATCATGCAAAGTAAAGGTGCCATCAAGAACCACATAAAGACGCCTGAAGCTGCCGGGACTGGAGGCTTTGGCTATGGGGGCTGTAAGACTGAAGCTGTTTTCAGCAATGATGGATTTTACCATTGATTATGTCCCGGTTACGCAATACATGTTTGGACGCTTACTTAAGACCTTTATACGGGACAGACTCCTAACAAGCGTCTAACCCGGAACAATTTATTTTGCCGGGGATTGTTGGTAATTTTCGAAAGAAGTGTGCTTCTTTTGCCATACCGTCCCAAAACCATCCCATATATACAGGTGGTTGGTAGATTTTTTCGACTTTTTGGTCTAAAAATTATTGATGTACTTGGCGTGGGGGCCAATCTACTTTTCGTTATGCGTGGGGACACATGACACAAACTTTGGGCTATTCATTGCCACTTTGCATTGGTGTGCTTAGTGGGGCTTTTCTTTGCGCGCCTGCGTTGGGGCAAGAAGCGGTAAACCAAAATTCAGCTCAGTCTTTTCCGATTAAATCTCAGCATGCTTTGCCAAAGGCCAAAAGCGGTCAGCAAAAATTGGCCCGGCGTCTGGCAGGGGCAGATTTTCAGCCTGTTGGAGCGATCCGGCCTGCACAATCCAGTGAGATGAGAAGTGAAGCTGGTAAAAAGGCATTGCAATCCGATCAAGCTGAGACAACGCAATCTATTCCGCCAACAGGGCAGGAAGTTGGTGCACCTTACCAGCGATCAGCACTTCCCAAGCATTTGACAGGACGCTGGACGATTGATGCCTTGCGTATGCAAGACAACAGCATGGAAAAAGTGGAAAAGCTTCTGCTCAATCCTGCTGTCATCACAATGAGTGATAATGGCAAAATATCCATGACGGCTGGCTGTCGCCGCAATCAGGGCACCGTGAAGCTTGAACGAGATCAATTCTCTGTTGGTATGCTGGTGGCCGAAGACCGCTTTTGCAATGAGGCGCAGGAAAAGCTGGAGAAATATATCTGCAAAATGCTGGACGAGGTCTCGATCTGGAAACGCCAGAATGAAAAGACCATCTCGCTCTATCGCTCGGACGGGCAAAGCATCATGACCCTCTCTCGTCATTGATTGGTGAGACGCAAAATACTCTAAGCCGGGCGGCAGGCAATCAGCGCAGATAGTCATCCCCCGGCATCAGATGCAAATTGCCCTGACGCTCGCGATCAGCTGAAGCGCTCTCTCTTGATCGTAAGGCATCTGCTGATGAACCACTGGCAAAGGCCTGCTCGCTTTCACTGACATCAATATCTTCAATCTTGCGACTGCGTTTGACAATCTTGCCTGTTGAAGTGAGGATCTGCTCGATATCTTTGTTCGACTGGTTGAAATGACTTTGCAACTTCTGCACTCTGTCATCCAGCCGCCCCACATCATCCATCAATAAGCTCACCTCGCGCTGAATAATATGGGCCTGCTCGCGCATGCGCACATCTTTGAGGATGGATTGAACCACCTGAATGGACAGCATGAGAAGAGAGGGAGACACAATCACCACCCGCATGCGGTGGGCAAGTTGGACAACATCCTCAAATTGCTCATGCAAATCGGCAAACAGGCTTTCTGATGGAACAAACAGAAAGGCCGTATCCTGCGTCTCCCCTGCAATGAAGTAACGCTCGGCAATATCCTTGATATGTTTTTTGATATCAGTGCGAAACTGAGTGCGTGCAGCCTTCTCCTCCGGGGTTTGAGTGGCTTCACGCACCGCTGACCAGCCTTCCAGAGGAAATTTGGCATCAATCACCAATACAGCCCCGTCGGTGGGCAGATGAATGACACAATCGGGCCGTTTGCCATTGGAAAGCGTATATTGGAAATCATAGGCATTGGAGGGCAGGCCATCCTCAATAATCGCCTCCATCCGGCCCTGTCCAAAGGCCCCGCGCGTTTGTTTGTTGGCAAGGATTGTCTGCAATTCCACCACGCGGCCTGAAAGCTCGGTCAAATTGCCTTGGGCCTTGTCGATGACGGCCAAACGCTCGTTAAGCGCCCGCAAATTCTCCCCCGTCATCTTTTGCTGCTCGGCCATGCTTTTATGTAAAGACTGCCCCAGGCGATGGCCCATGCCATCCACCCGGCTGGTCAGGATTTGCGCCATTTCGCTTTGGCGGGTTGAAAAGATCTCGGCCATTGTTTGCATGCGGCCTGTCATCTCGGTCTGTAGGCGCTGCAATTCCTCCACTTGGGCCTGCTGTGCCTGCGCATGAGCTAGCGAATGAGCCAGATCATCGGCGCGCGCGCGATTATTGCGCGCAGCACTTAAAAGCAGCCAGACAAGCAGAACAACGACACAGCCAAGGCCTGCCATCAAGACATCAAAAATACTGAAGCCATACTGGCCGATGGTGATCACAATTTCAGTCATCAGAAGACTATAGATTGATTCGATAATGATGAAAACAAAAAGAGAACATATCATTTTCTATCTGCTTGCATGGCAAAGCTGCTGAAATTCACGCCCCATTGCACAGTTGGACATTGACCCGCCGTGCAATTGGTCCTATTTCACCCCCATGGCACTTATGGATATCGTTATTTTGCCGGATCCCATTCTGCGAGAGCAGTCCAGTCCGGTTGAGCGCGTGGATGATGAGCTGCGCCGCCTCGTCGACAATATGTTTGAAACCATGTATCACGCTCCGGGCATTGGCCTTGCCGGAGTGCAGGTTGGTGTGACCCGTCGCATTTTCACGGTTGATTGCGCCCGTGAAGATGAGGAAAAGGATCCCATCTGCATGATCAATCCGCAAATTGTCTGGCGCTCTGAAGAGCTGTCTTCTTACGAGGAAGGCTGCCTGTCCATTCCTGATTATTATGCCGAGGTGGATCGCCCGGCAGAAATCAAGATCCAGTATATGGACCAGTTCGGCAAAGAGCATGAACGTCATTGCGATGGTCTTTTGGCAACCTGCGTGCAGCATGAGTTTGACCATCTCAACGGGGCGCTCTTCATTGACTATATCTCCAAGCTGCGCCGCGACCGTGTCATCAAGAAGTTCGCCAAATTGTCCAAGCAGAAAAGCGCCCGCTCCGTTCTGTAAACGGCGGGTGAGAGGGGCTCATGGCTCCTTGTTTTGCGCCCCACTGATCTGGACCAACATATAAGGATCTTGCCATGCTGCGTATCATCTTCATGGGAACCCCGGATTTTGCAGTGCCGACCCTGATGGAGATCGTCGGGCAGGGCCATGAAGTGGTGGCGGTCTATAGCCAGCCTCCTCGGCCAGCCGGACGCGGGATGGAAGAGCGCAAGACGCCGGTCCATGAAAAAGCAGAGCTGCTGGGCCTACCAGTCTTCACGCCCCTGTCGCTGAAAAGCGAAGAAGAACAGGCGAAATTTGCAGCGCTTGACGCTGATGTTGCCGTGGTCGTGGCCTATGGCCTCTTGCTGCCCAAAGCCATTTTGGACGCGCCAGCACATGGCTGTCTCAATCTTCATGGCTCACTGCTGCCGCGCTGGCGCGGAGCGGCTCCCATCCAGCGCGCCATTATGGCAGGCGACGCGGAAACCGGAGTTGAGGTCATGCGCATGGGTGAGGGGCTGGATACCGGTCCCGTTTGCATGGTCGAGCGCATTGCTATTAGCGACGAAATGACAGCCGGTGATCTTCATGACAAGATGATGGTGCTCGGCGCTGATCTGATGGTCCGCGCGCTGGCGGCTCTCTCTCGCGGTGCCTTGAGCGAAACCGAGCAGGCTGAAGATGGTGTGCTCTATGCCCAGAAAATCGAAAAGGCGGAAAGTCGGGTCGAGTTTGCCCGCCCGGCGAGCGAGGTGCATAACCATATTCGCGGCCTGTCTCCGTTCCCCGGTGCCTGGTGCGAAATGGAGATCAAAGGCAAACGCCAGCGCGTGAAAATCCTGCGCTCGCAATTGGTCGAAGGTGAAGGCGAGCCCGGCACTTTGCTGTCAGAAGACATGACCATTGCCTGCAAGGACGGAGCGATCCGCTTGCTTGAATTGCAGCGGGCAGGGAAAGGCGCGATGAAAGCTCAAGATTTCCAGCGCGGTGCGGGCCTTGAAGTGGGTGAGAGCCTGATCTGATGCCGCGTTTTAAGCTTTTGATCGAATATGACGGGCGACCCTTTTCAGGCTGGCAGCGGCAGGACAATGCCCCCACCGTTATGGAGACCATAGAAACCGCCATTACCAGATTTGCCCATGAGAAGGTTGTTCTCTATGGGGCAGGGCGCACCGATTCCGGCGTTCATGCCACAGGTCAGGTCGCGCATCTGGATATGGAGCGGGACTGGCATTCGCAAAAGCTGAAAGAAGCGCTCAATCATTTCATGCAGGAAACGGGCGTCGCCATTCTGGGCATCGACAAGGTGACGGATGAGTTTGACAGCCGCTTTTCGGCCATCCGCCGCTATTACCGCTACCGGATCTGCAATCGCCGTGCACCCTTGACCTTCGAGATGGGGCGCGCCTGGCAATATAGCTATCCCATTGACATCGATTTGATGCAAAAAGGATGTGACCAGCTGATCGGCACCCATGATTTAAGCACCTTTCGCGCAACCGCCTGTCAGGCCAAGAGCCCCATCAGAACCATGGAAATGCTCAAAGTAAGCCGCGAGGGAGAATGGGTCTATCTCGATGCCATGGCCCGCTCTTTCCTGCATAACCAGATCCGCTCCTTCGTAGGCTCTTTGGTGGAAGTGGGAGCGGGGCGAAAACCGGTTGAGTGGATTAGTGAGATCCTTGAAGCACGGGATCGCCGCGCCTGCGGCCCCGTTGCGCCGCCAGATGGACTCTATCTCACCCGGGTGGATTATCCTGAGGACATAATCTACAAAATCGAAGAGCAGCCTTGGATGGGCAACAAGAAGAAGTGAGTGCGGGTGTAATCCGGCTTAGCGATCGCCGACTTTGCGGAACCTACGCAAGATAGGTGCCTGCGCCTTACCTTATGAGCGCGGTTGCGCAGGCTGCGAAATCGCGCCTTGCTCTCCGGCGACGGGCAAGGACTGTGCAATATTGTTCAAAAGGCCTGCACTGGCAATGCCCAGCACCATGGTCAAAACGGTCAGCCCCAGCGCAATGCTCATCCCCTGATCAAGGATAAAATCCACCAGCCGGTAGGTCAGCCACAAAGCGGTGCCATAAACCCCGATCATGATGAAAAAGACAAAGCCGCCAGCAATCACCCCGCCGGTGACCATAGCGCTTGGTAGCAGGATCAGCATCAGAACGATAACGCTCATCCAGTTATAACTGACAATGAGCGGCAGAACCTTGTCGCGAAAGCCCAACGGGCCAGAAAGCAGATAAAAGGCAAGAGGCACGGTTGCCCAGTCAAGGAAAAGCTGCAGTGGCAGATAGACAAGCCCGCCCTCTCGCATGATCAGGCTATTGCCAAGGGTGCTAAACAGGGCCGCATAGCCAAGACTGACCGCCTCCACGATCACCATCGCCGTAAAAGAACGGATGAGGCCACGCGGTGTTGCGTCAACAGCGTAAAGGGCGTCCTTGTTCCCGCGAACAAAGGCCCACAGGCATTCAAGATGAAAGAGACTATAACCGATCAAGGCAACAGGACTCCGCTCTGCAAATAGGAATATCGCCAGCCTTGTACCATATAGATGATCAGGGCAAAGGAGCAAACCCATAGAGCAACCGCAAACACAGAAATTCTTATCGGCAATTTGCCATAGCGGTGAAGAACCAAGCCGGAATAGACAATGGGAGCCAGTATTCCGACAAGCCCAAAGGAGAGCCAATAGCCAAGGCTATTGAGAAGATCAAACTGGAAAAAGTGCAGGACCCCAAGGCGAAGGGCAAGATCGGCGCTGGAGAGGGGAAGATTGATGGCTAGCATCACCCAGCTGATGGCAACCACCAGCCGCCGATAGAGAGAAAGCCAGCCAAAGAGCCACGCGAGATACAACCAGACCATCAAATCGGCGCAAAGAATAAGAATGTGAGAGGCGATGAAGACCCAAAGGCCGCCCGCAAATTTAAGGGCATTATAGGCAAGATCCGGCTCAAGCCATTCATTGGCCAGTGCAAAGGGCAGCATCATCACAAAACCGGCAAGTGTGATGAGAACAAAAGCGCGCCAACTGCTATCCAGCCTTTCCAGATGCACGCCTTGTGGCTCGATAAGAAAGGCATAAGCCTTCCGCAGGTGAGCGCTAAAGGTGGTAAGGCTCAATGTCAAAGAATGGCCAGACACATCGCCCCCAATGCGGTTAGGTATCCCATAAGGGTGGAAAGCGGCAGATAGCGCGCAACAAGACGCTGAACAAACCAAAGGCAAACAAGAAAATAGGCCCCGCCAAGAGCGGCCAGAAGAGGCGAGACCTTAAGGGGAAGCAAATTAGCCATGGCTGCCATGACCAGCGCAAAAATGGGCAGAACCAGCCAGAAGCGCAAGCGGTTAAACGCCACCGCCAGCGGATACATTGCTTCTCCCTTCCCCAAACCGTACGAAACCAGCATCAAGAAAAGAGGCCCGATGGACAAGGGGATAGCAGAGAGAAGGGTCAGCAACAAAGCGCCGATAAGGGGCATCTCATTGCTGGTAAAATGAAAGCCCACCAGAGCCACCGCCACCAACAACATAAGCGGCAAGAGAGAGCTGGCGAAGGTTCCAAAACTGGCGGGCTTGTCATCCATTCTGTCAGCCTTTGGGCGGGAAATAGGACAACAGGAACTGGTAATAGATCTCTGCAAGATCTTCGAGGTCCTTAACTGCCACCCTCTCGTCAATCTGGTGCATGGTCTGGCCAACAAGACCAAACTCGATCACCGGGCAATAATCTTTGATAAAGCGGGCATCGGACGTGCCCCCACCCGTTGAAAGCTCGGGCACCTTGCCGGTCACCGCTTCTACACTTTGTGAGAAGCGGGAGATGAGATCATCAGCCTTGGTCAAAAAGACCTGACTGACATCAGGCTCAAGATCAAGGCGGGCTTCAAACCCCTCTGGCAGATCGCATTCTGCAATGCCCTTAAGGACAAACTCGCCCACTTTGTCCTTGTCCCACAAGTCATTATAGCGGCAATTAAAGCGTGCCTGAGCGCTTTCAGGGATGATGTTGAAAGCCCTGTTGCCCGTATCAAAAGAGACAAATTCCAGATTGGTTGCCTGAAAGAAGTCCGTGCCTTCATCCATAATCTTGTAATTGATATGGGCGACAATCTTGGCCAGCATCGGCACTGGGTTGAGCGCCAGATGCGGATAGGCCACATGGCCTTGCTTGCCGGTGACAGTGAGAGTGCCTGACTGGCTGCCGCGCCGTCCCACCTTGATGGCATCTCCCAGTTCATTGGGATTGGTCGGCTCGCCAACAATCGCTGCGCTGAATGTCTCGCCTTGCTCTTTGGCCCATTTCAGCAATTTGACAGTGCCATTGATAGCGGGGCCTTCTTCATCACCGGTGATGAGAAAGGAAATCGTCCCCTTTGGCGCGCCATGCTCCTTGGTATAGCGCAAGGCAGCGGCGGCAAAGGCGCCGACGCCCCCCTTCATATCGGCGGTGCCGCGGCCCCAGAGCATGCCATCGCGCACCGTGCCGGAGAAGGGCGGCAGGGTCCATAAATCCTCGTCCCCCGTCGGCACCACATCGGTATGACCTGCAAAGGTGAGATGCGGGCCTTCGCCACCACTGATCTTGGCAAAGAAATTCTCGATATCCGGTGTCTCGGTTTCATCGCTGAAAATCGGGCGCGAGACCGCAAAACCCGCCGGATCAAGCAGCGCCTCAAGATAGGCAAGGGCTCCGCCTTCATGCGGGGTCACACTTGGGCAGCGGATGAGTTTTTGGGTAATTTCCAGAGCAGACGGCAGATGAGACATAAAGGGGCAGGCTTTCTTGCATGGTGCCAACGAGAAATGGGCACCACGGCGATGATAGTGGATGAAACGGCTCCACGTTAGGCATTTCTTGAGTTGGTTTCAACCGGCCCTTAAGCCGCTGTCTGGTTTTGCAGCACTTTGTTTTTGCGAATACCCAGATCGAAAAAGTAAAAGGCCCAAAACGGGATGACCGCACTGAGATAAAGCGCCCGCTCCGGCAAGGCAACTGAGCAGGAAAGCGGGAAATGAGGCGCTAAAACGCTGAGCGTCGCCAGAATGGGCACGGCATAGGCAAAAAAGCTTAGATGCCCGCGACCCTTGGCCCGCAACCGCTTGATGACCACACAATACCACATGAAGAGAAAGGTCAGCGCGGCGACTAGAAGCGCTCCGTAATAGAGCTTACCCATAATGGTGGATGGGTCTTGCTGGCACAGGTAATTGGCAGGAACACGAAAGAGCATGACAGCAGCAAGTTCAAGCGGGAATAGGAGCAAATGAGCCATCCAGAAATCCCTGCGGCTAATCTCGCCACTGCTGTCAAACAAAAGTCTTTCAAAGGTCATGATCGCCATCCCTGTCTTAAAAGCTTCTTGCCTTCACAGGAGCAGCTTTTGGCAGCCGAATCCATGATCCGGCGCAAATTGCAGCATTTTCTTGCACTGCGTTTGCAGGGTTAGGGACGGAACAAGGAAAAGGCGACAAGCAAATAAAAACCCCGCGGCCAGAAGCTGCGAGGTTTTGAAATGTAACAGGCGCGCGAAAGGAATTAGTCGCGCAGCAATTCGTTGATGGATGTCTTGGAGCGAGTCTGGGCATCCACGCGCTTGACGATAACAGCGCAGTAAAGGCTAGGACCGGGCGTGCCATCTGGCAATGGCTTGCCTGGCATGGAGCCGGGGACCACAACGCTATAGGCAGGCACTTCGCCAACAAAAACCTCACCGGTGGCGCGGTCAATGATCTTGGTGGAGGCACCAAGATAAACCCCCATGGAGAGAACCGCGCCTTCGCGCACGATCACGCCTTCGGCCACTTCCGAGCGGGCACCGACAAAGCAATTGTCTTCGATGATGACAGGGCCAGCCTGAAGAGGCTCAAGCACGCCGCCAATGCCAGCACCGCCGGAAATATGCACATTCTTGCCGATCTGCGCGCAAGAGCCAACGGTGGCCCATGTGTCCACCATGGTGCCTTCGTCAACATAGGCACCGAGATTGACGAAAGAAGGCATCAGAACAGTGCCGGGGGCAATGAAAGCAGAGCGGCGAACAACGCAGTTTGGCACAGCGCGAAAGCCCGCCTTGTCAAAATCAACAGCGCGCCAGCCGTCAAACTTGGAGGCAACCTTATCCCACCAGGTTGCATCGCCCGGACCACCTTTGATGACTTCCATCGGGTTGAGGCGGAAGGAAAGCAGCACGGCTTTTTTCAGCCACTGATTGACCACCCAATTGCCATCGTCAGCTTTTTCTGCAACGCGGGCCTTACCTGCATCCATCAGATTGAGCGCGGCTTCAACAGCATCACGAATCTCGCCCTGTGTGCTGGTGGAAATGCTGTCGCGATTGTCAAAAGCCTCGTTGATAATGGTCTCAAGGGCTGCGATATCAATTTGTGTCATGCAAGAAGTCCCGTCACTCGATCCGTCATTTTGGGTTTGCCCTTGGTTTGCTCTTGTTTTGGCAAGATCAACAAGCAGGCTGTTGGGGCGAAACCATAAGCAACACGAGCGTGAAGTCAATCAAACAATGGGCTGCGGCGATATGTTCTGGCTCTCAAACACAAAAAATGCCCCCGATGGCCAAGCCATGGGGGCATTTGATCTTTTCTTGCGCTTTTCTTCCGCCCTGAATTTTAGGCGGATTTGCGACGGTCTTCGCCTTCAAAATCGGAATCTCTCCCCTCACGCCGATCAAGTGGACCGTTACGAAGTGAGAGGATGAAGTCTTTCACTTCGGTCTGAAGGGTAAGAGCATCGCTATTCATGCGCTCTGCCGATGTCAGAACAAAATCTGCAGCCTGCCCGGTTTCTTGAGCATTTTCAGAGACGCCATTAATATTGCTGGCGACTTGCTCTGTACCGGCATAGGCCTCTTCCACATTTTGCGCAATCTCGGCGGTCGCTGCAGATTGCTGCTGGGCAGCGGATGCAACGGATGAAGTAATTTCTTCAATCTGGGCAATGGTATGAGATACATTGGTAAAGGCGCTTACAGCCTGTGCGGTGGCGCTTTGAATTTCCTGAATTTGCTCGGAAATCTCACCAATTGCCTTGCCAGTCTGCCCGGCTAGTTCCTTGACTTCACCAGCCACAACAGCAAAGCCTTTGCCCGCATCACCGGCGCGAGCTGCCTCAATGGTCGCATTCAGCGCCAAAAGGTTGGTTTGCTCGGCAATAGCAGAGATAAGCTCAACCACATGACCAATGGTTTCTGCAGCTTTGGTAAGGGAGTTGATCTTATTCTCCCCTTCCTGCGTCTGGGCCACAGCCTGAGCGGCAATATCAGCGGAACGGCTGACCTGATTGCCGATCTCAGCGGATGATGCTGACAATTCTTCAACAGCAGCCGAAACAGTCTGCACATTGACAGAGGTTTCATGGGAAGCTGATGCCACGATGGCGGCACGTTCATTGGTGCTGCTTGCACTGTCCCCCATATTGTTGGCTGTTTGTGTCATCTGATTGCCAGCATCGGTGAGATTGGCTGCAATGACTTTTGTGGCTTCCTCAAAATGCGTCGTTTTTTCTGCAAAATCCTGAATACGGGATTGCACAGTACCAACCGCGGCATTGAGCTGCTTGGAATAGGCCAGGTAACCGCCATGCATGCCGCCTAGCAAAATGCGGCGATAATAGCGGTTGCGGGCAAGCGCGGAGGTGGACGCCACAGCCTCACGCATGAAAGTATCAGAATGATCAGCCGCAAAATTAATGGCTGTCATCAAGTCGCGCACAGACCCACTATCCATTCCCTCATCTGCGCGGCGTTCCAGATCGCCACGTCCCAGAAGACGGCATGTTTCAGTGGCGTGAACAACAGCGCGCTCCGCCCGGAAGGTAAAGAAGGTCGCTCCCATCATGCAAAGCGCAGAAAGACCCGCAAAGAAGTAGGCTACACCATCACCAAGGGCGAAAGTGGCAAGAACCGCGGTCAGGATCATCCCGCACGCTGCAATGCCGAGATAGCGGCTCTTAGAGAGTGAGGATAAATTGATCATAGGAGACCCCTTTTTCTTTCAGCAAATTGGTCAAATGAGCAAACCCGTTTTCCAGCCCCTGTTTGCGATTGGTCTGTTTGTTTTCGATCTGAACAAGATCGCGATAAAGCGGCTCGATAATCTCGCTTAAAACCCTGCGATTGGGAGCACGGCGGGCTGAGTGATAGCCAACTACATCACCATTGCCATCATAGGAGGGAGTGACATGGGCAAAAACCCAATAATGATCGCCATTACTTGAGAGATTTTTGACATAGGCAAAAACCTCTCGCTTGGCTGAAAGAGCGTCCCACAAAATCTTGAAGACACTTCGGGGCATTTCAGGGTGGCGAACACAATTATGGGGCTCCCCAATCAAATCGCTATTGGTATAGCCTGCAATGTCGCGGAACAATTCATTGCAATATGTAATCCTGCCTCGCGTGTCGGTTTTACTCACCAGGATCTCACCTTCATCAAAAAAACGCTCGACGGAGGTTGGCATAATAGAAGTTGCCACTGAAAATTCTCCATTATTCGCCTTGGATCGGATATCTGGAGAAAAGAGTCTCAATGAAAGTTTAAATAAAAGTTGAAGCATTAACGATTATGACGAAGAATAAACCGAAATTGCGATTGGGGTCAGGGAAGGAGGAATTCTTTCCTGACCATAGATTTTGCAATTTAGGGCGCAATCAGGCTGCTTGGCGCGCAGATAATGGATGCCGAGCAAAAGACTGAGAGTGCTAAGAAAGGTTTGAACCTTTTTTCAAGTTATTGCGTCTTAAGTAAAAGCGACCGCCTGTAGCGCCGCAAATATTTGACCTACAGAGCAGGAGGGGCGGCCTTTCTGATAGGACAGCTGTCCCACTTTGCGCAATTAACGGCTTGACCATATATTGGTGTTAGAGTGGCGCAAAAGTTAAATATACAAGTTATACGAACAACAGCCAAAGATTATGGCAAATTGGTGGGAAGTGATTGGGGATGAGAGTTGATATGAGCTGTAAACTGGGAGCAACCGCAGCGCTGGCCGGCCTGCTTTTGGCACAGAGCGCACTGGCAAGCGAGACGCGCCCGCCGCTTAAAATGCAAGACAAAGAGGACAATCTGCCAATTCAGGTTGTTGTCTCGCGCGCGGATCAAACCCTGAAAGTCTATAAAGGCGATCAGGTCATTGCCCATTCTCCGGTCTCAACGGGCAAAAAGGGGCATACCACGCCAACAGGTGTTTTCTCTATTTTGGAAAAGCGCCGCCGTCATTTCTCCAATCTTTATAACAACGCGCCCATGCCCTTCATGCAGCGGCTCACCTGGTCCGGTATTGCGCTCCATGCGTCCAACAGCGTGCCGCGCTATCCAGCCTCCCATGGCTGTGTGCGCCTGCCCAATTCCTTTGCCAAGACGCTCTTCTCGCTAACAGAGCGCGGCGCCCATGTGGTGATTTCACAGCGTGAAGTTGCGCCAGAGCCGATCGCTCATAAAAATCTGTTTCAGCCGTCAAATGAAATGGTAGAGATTTCGCGTGCAAAGTCGATGTCACCCAGCGTGTTGGGCGGGGATCTTATGGAAGAGGATCTGGCCCAAGAGCGCAAAGCCCGCTATGAGCGCTCTGAAATGTGGCGCAAGGTCAAAGCGGTCACCAAGCATAAAAGCCGCAAGGACAAACCCTTGCGTATTCTGGTCACCCGCCGCTCGACCACAACCTTGGTGCGCGACATTCAGACCCTTCTCAATGAACTGGGCCATAATGCTGGTATAGTGGATGGATATGTCGGCCGCAACACACTTGCCGCCGTGCGCTCTTTTAACAAGGCGCAAGGCGTCGAGACATGGAATGGCAAGTTTGATCGCGCCTTGCTGCAAGATCTCTATACCGCCGCTGGTAAGGGTGAAGTCCCTCAAGGACATATTTTCATCCGCCAGAAATTCAAGCCTCTCTTTGATGCACCAATTGCCTTCAAAAACCCTGAAAAGCCTCTAGGCGCTCATCTCTTCACCTTGTCGAAAAGCGATAACAATCCCGCCAAAACCAAATGGCTTGCCCTCTCTCTGGGTGACAGCATCAATCCGGCCATGCAAAAGCGTATTGGTGTAGAGGCAATTGAGCAGACAGATGGATTGGTCGCCGCCAATGACGTGCTGGATCGCCTGATCATTCCTCAGGAAATTCGCGAGCAAATCGCACCCTTGCTGATCGCCGGCTCCTCCCTTGCGATATCCGACAAGGGCCTGAGCCGTGAGACTACCTATCAGGGGACGGACTTCATCGTTCTGACCAAGCCGAAAGGGCCAGACAAAAAAAAGCGAAGCCGTAAAAAACTGGCCAAGCGGAACTAGGCCTAAACGAGCCTAATCAATCAATATTTAAGGAAAAACCTCGCCTCACTTGTGAAGCGGGGTTTTTGTTGCTCTCCTAAACGGGTATTTGTGCCAAAGCGGAAAAAGTTTTTGCCCAAAAGGGGATGTAGATATTTCTGCAAATGTGGGCCAAATTGTTGCCTTCAGAAAACACCAAGATTTGTCTGAGCCACTAATCCTCCTGCGGCCAAAATCTTTTCAAAAGAGTGTTTTCTGTCCCGCCAGACCTAAGCAGAACCCCAAAAGGCCTCTTTGTGCTCAAACAACAAGCTCAGCAGGATCCCAATTGGATCTTTTTTGCAGCCCTATTGGGTGCATCCTTTCTGATGGCCGCAGCCTTCGTGGTTGGCAAGATGCTACTGGTGACCGCAGAACCTTTCCCTCTTGCCGGTTGGCGCTTTGTTTTGGCCGCCTTGGTGATGCTTCCTTTTCTTGCATGGGAGAACCGGGACTATGCCAATCCCTGGCGTATGGCTCTTACCATCCCCAAAGGGGAGCGGGGTGGGGTCATCCTGATCGGGATCCTGCAAACAGGCCTCGTTATGGGGTTGTTATTTCTCTCTCTTGATAGCCTGACACCACCTGCAACAGCTATTTTGATTTTCACCAACCCTTTATGGGTGGGGCTAATCGCGCCTCTACTATTAGGAGAGCGGCTGAAAATGCCAATCCTGATCGGTCTGGTGATGGGCGTTGCAGGCATCACTTTGGCCATCGGTATCGAAGCAGTGGATGGTGATCTGATCGGATGCCTTTATGCCCTGTCGGGGGGGATGGTCTGGGCTCTTTCGACCTTGCTGCAAAAACGGCTGGCCCTGACCATCAAGCCGCTGGCCCTTGCTTTTTGGCATATGCTGATCGGTGGAACCTTGCTGATCGTCGCTGGCTGGATACAGGGGGATGCGTCCATATTGGCGCTCAGTGGCTGGGATTGGGGCCTGTTCTTGTGGCTGGCCATCCCCTCATCGTCAGGGGCTTTTGGACTCTGGGCCATTGCGCTGGCCAAGGGAGGCGCGTCTCACGCCAGCTCCTTCTTGTTTCTAACGCCCCTCTTTGCGGTGCTTCTATCATTTCTGATGCTCGGCACTGCTATGAGCCTGCTACAGCTCGTGGGAGGAGCGCTGATCTTCATCGCCATCTGGCTGATCAATCGCGCCTGACCTCAAACCCGGTTTGACCTAGCTTGCGGCAAACTGGTCGTCAAAACTATAGCCGGAGCCGCGTACCGTGCGGATCGGGTCTTTGGCTCTGCCGCGATTGATGGTCTTGCGCAAGCGGCCCACATGGACATCAACCGTGCGCTCGTCCACATAGACATCATGGCCCCAAACACCATCAAGCAATTGTTCACGCGAATAGACACGGCCGGGATTTTGCATCAAAAATTCTAAAAGCCGATATTCGGTTGGCCCCAGATTGATTTCGCGATTGGCCCGGCGCACCCGATGGGTTTCGCGGTTAAGTTCCAGATCACCGGCCTTGAGCACGACGGCAACAAGATCAGGGCTGGCGCGGCGCAGCATCGCCCGTACCCGCGCCATCAATTCCGGTACGGAAAAGGGTTTGACCACATAATCATCCGCCCCCGTAGAGAGACCGCGAATGCGCTCGGATTCTTCCCCCCGCGCAGTGAGCATGATTATGGGCAAAGATTGGGTGCGGTCCTTGGCCCGCAACCGGCGGCATAATTCAATGCCCGATAAGCCAGGCAGCATCCAGTCAAGCAACAAGAGGTCCGGCAAAGTTTCCTGAAGACGGTCTTCTGCCTCATCGCCGCGGGAGACGACTTCAACATCATAGCCTTCTGATTCCAGATTGTAACGCAGAAGAAGGCTGAGAGCTTCTTCATCTTCCACGATCATAACTTTGGGACTCATGGGTCTTAATCCAGCTTGTCTTCGTCTTGGAACTGGCGATCCTCAAGGGGCAGGCCAGTTTTTTGGTAATAGATGGTTTCGGCAATATTGGTGGTGTGATCGCCGATCCGCTCCAGATTTTTGGCGCAGAATAAGAGATGCGTGCAGTAAGAAATATTGCGCGGATCTTCCATCATGTAGGTCAGAAACTCACGGAACAGCGAGTTATAGATCGCATCCACATCCCGGTCCTTGTGCCACACGGCAATGGCAGCCATTTCATCGCGAGACGTAAAGGCATCCAGCACATCGCGTAGCTGGCCAAGCACCAGCTCGGACATATGTTCAAGGCCATGCACCAATTGTTTGGGCTGGTTTTTGCCTTCCAGCGCCAAGGTGCGGCGGGCGATATTCTTGCCAAGATCGGCAACACGCTCAAGATCAACGGTAATGCGCAAGGCTGCAACAATCTCGCGCAAATCCTGCGCCATGGGCTGGCGGCGAGCAATGGTCAGAACAGCCTTTTCTTCGATCTCCTGATCCATGCTATTGATAATGATATCTTTCTCAATGGTCTCTTCGGCCATTTTGATATCCATATGGACGAGCGCCTTGATGCTGTCTTCAACCAAGCGTTCAGCCCGGCCACCCATTTCGGAAATCTTGCCCGTTAGCTCTTTAAGATCGTCATCATATGACGAGACAATATGATCAGACATGTAATGCTTCTCCTGCCCTTTTGGCTGCTGATTAGCCGAAACGGCCAGTAATATAATCTTGGGTCCGCTGATCTGTCGGAATGGTGAAGATCTGTTCGGTCGGACCTTGCTCAACGAGTGTACCCAGATGGAAAAAGGCTGTGCGCTGGGACACGCGAGCCGCCTGCTGCATGGAATGGGTCACAATCACAATGGTGTAATTCTCGCGCAGCTCATCAATCAGTTCTTCCACCTTTGCCGTGGCAATGGGGTCAAGGGCAGAGCAGGGCTCATCCATCAGGATCACTTCCGGGCTCACCGCAATGGCGCGGGCAATGCACAGGCGCTGCTGCTGACCACCGGAAAGGCCGGTGCCCGGCTCATCAAGGCGATCCTTGATTTCTTCAAACAGCCCCGCTTTTTGCAAGCTCGAGACCACAATCTCTTCCATATCGGTCTTGTCCCGACACAGCCCGTGGATACGCGGGCCATAGGCAATATTTTCAAAAATGGATTTGGGGAAGGGGTTGGGCTTCTGAAATACCATCCCCACACGGGCGCGCAGCTCGACCACATCAATCTTGGGATCGTAAATGTCCTGTCCACCCAAACGGATCTCACCGCCAACCTTACAAATGTCGATAGTATCGTTCATCCGGTTCAGGCACCGAAGGAAGGTGGATTTGCCACAGCCGGACGGGCCAATCAGGGAGGTTACCTGATTTTCCTCTATATCCAGATCCACTCCGAACAGGGCCTGCTTGGCACCATAATGAACGGTAACGCCCTTGCCGGATATCTTGACAGGATTGGTCTTCTCGTCCGTTTTGATCGGGGTCATGTCCTGCATGATCACTGCTCTCTATCCTAAAACTCTTGTTTCACTTGCCAGCCGGTCTTACCAGCGGCGTTCAAAACGGCGACGCAGAAGCACCGCAGAAATATTCATAATGGCAAGGAATGCCAGCAGCACAATAATGGCCGCAGATGTTCGCTCGACAAAGGCGCGCTCGGCCGCCCCCGCCCACATATAGATCTGCACGGGCAGAGCTGTTGCGGGCTCAAAAGGTGTTACGGGCACGTCTTTCACAAAGGCAACCATGCCAATCATCAACAAAGGTGCTGTCTCGCCCAAAGCTTGCGCCAGACCAATGATGGTGCCGGTCAGAATGCCCGGAGAGGCAAGCGGCAGCACATGGTGAAAGATGGTCTGGGTTTTTGATGCGCCAACCCCAAGGGCCGCCTCGCGGATGGAGGGTGGTACGGCCTTGAGCGCTGAGCGCGTTGCAATAATAATGGTCGGCAGGGTCATCAAAGTCAAAACCAGACCACCCACAATCGAGGCGGAGCGCGGCAGACCCGCAAAGTTGATAAAGACCGCAAGACCAAGCAGACCAAAGACGATGGAGGGAACGGCGGCCAGATTGTTGATATTGACCTCGATCAGATCCGTCCATCTGTTCCTGGGGGCAAATTCTTCAAGATAGATGGAGGCAGCAACCCCGATTGGCAGTGCCAGCACCAACACAATGCCCATCATGAAGAGCGAGCCGATGATGGCAACGCCAATCCCTGCTGTCTCTGGACGGGAAGAAGCGCCGAAGGTGAAGAGGCCGGTATTGAACTTCTTCTCCATAACACCCTGATCCATCAGACTGTCAATCCAGACAATCTGCTTGTCTTTGATCTGGCGGCGCTTTTCGTCAATATCGCGCGAGATCTGGCCCTTAACGAAGGAATCCACATCACCCGAGGCCAACAGCCAGACGGTCTGGGTGGTGCCGATCAGCTCTGGATTGGCCAGCACCATATCACGCAATTCAATGGCCGCGCCGCGTGAAATGATCTTCTTGGCCAGCTTGCGGTCCTTCTTCTGGGCCTTGTCCTTGGGATCAATGCCAATGGCCTGATAAAAGGCGGGTTCGATGATCTTGTTATAGCGAATGGCCTTGGCCAATTGCTTGCGATCACGGGTGCCCTTTGGGTCGAGAATTTTCTCGCTTAGCTCCAGTGTGAGCTGGATCTTGGTCTGCTGGAAAGCAGTATAGCCCTTGGAGAAGACCGAAAAGAACAGCAAGAACAGGCACAGGCAGCCCATGGCAATGGCGATGATGCCATAAAGGCGAAAGCGTGCCTCTTGTGCATAGCGTTTTTTAAGGCCCAGATCTGCGGGCTTTTTGGCGGGCTCAGCCGAGGCCGGTGTGAGAAGTGTATCAGTCATCAGTCATACTGCTCCCGATATTTGCGCACGATATGCAAGGCAAAGACATTCAGCCCCAGCGTGATAACAAACAGGGTGATCCCCAAGGCGAAGGCCACAAGGGTTTGTGGGGAATTAAACTCAAGATCGCCGGTCAGCTGGGAGACGATCTTAACCGTCACCGTTGTCACCGCTTCGAACGGATTGGCGGTAAGATTGGCCGCAATACCGGCCGCCATAACCACAATCATGGTCTCGCCAATGGCGCGAGAGGCGGCAAGCAGAATAGAGCCGACAATGCCGGGAAGGGCGGCAGGCAACACAACGCGCTTGATGGTCTCGGATTTCGTGGCCCCAAGCCCCAGAGACCCGTCACGCAGGCTCTGCGGCACGGCGGTGATGATGTCATCGGACAGCGAGGAGATGAACGGGATCAGCATGATCCCCATCACAAATCCTGCGGTCAAAACCGAGTTGGCGGAAATCGACAGGCCCAGAACAGCCCCTGCATCGCGCAGGAAAGGGCCGATTGTGACCAGCGCAAAGAAACCATAAACAATGGTCGGGATCCCTGCGAGAATTTCAAGCATTGGCTTTGCAATGGAGCGTACATAGCGTGAGGCATATTCGGCCATATAGATGGCAGCGAACAGGCCAATGGGAACGGCAACCAGCAAGGCCACAAGGGAGATAAACATCGTGCCCCAAAGAAGAGGCAGAAGCCCGAATTGCCCGGCTTCCACGCCTCCCTCAGAGGCGGCAGAAGAAAAGCGCGGATCCCACACAGTGCCAAAGAAGAAATCGACCAGCTCAACATGGCGAAAGAAGTTCAGTGCTTCAAACAGCATGGAGAGCACGATGCCGATGGTCGTCAAAATAGCGATGGACGAGGCAAGGATCAGCCCGATTTTGATATTGGCTTCCACCAGATTGCGCGCCCGAAGCTGCGGCTTGATCCGAAGATAGGAAAAGAAGAAGCCAGCGACCAGCAACAGGCCAAGGCCGATATTAAGAAGGAGGCGTCCTGTCTGGCGTGCTTCATTCAGACGGGCTGCAGCATCAATGATGGGGCGGCTTACATTCTCGGCCAGAGCAATACCATATTGGGCCATCAAGGGGCGAATGGCTTGGGTGCCCGCATAGAGCTGTTTGGTTTCATCTTCGCTCAGCTGCACAAGGCCATCGGCCACATTGCCAACAACACTCTGAACAAGAGCCTGACGCGTGGTCAGCTCTTTATAGTCAGAATGATCCTTACAGATGCGAGCCACTTCATCACTGTCTTGCCCGCCTGATGCGCTTTGCGCCTGAATGCAGGCTTGGTCATATTTGACAAGCAAAGTGTCATGAATGAGCGATTGGTTGACAAAGGGCTGGGCAATCAGAAATGCGGCCATGAACAGCGCAGCGGGTATCGCTGTCCAGATAAAGACATAAGACCCGTAATAACCGGGTCTGGAATGAAGGATAGCAACATCTCCGTCAGCATATCCTAGCGCACGATTGCGGCCCATCAATGCACCGATCAGTGCAATAAGAATGATAGCTGCCAAAAGCCATAGCGGGCTCATGATGACCTGCCCCTTAAGCCTTGCGGATTAACGCACAAAAATGAATAGGACATCTCACGCTCTGGAAGGGATGCGAGATGCAATCCGGTCCGGATGGATTGCCCTGACGATAAACTCTTTGGATCTACCCACACAGAAAATGTAGTAAATCCGTCTTTTTTGAACCGGTTCAGGCTTTGCCTTACCCCCGTTCGGTCTCAAAGTCCTGCGCAAGATCTCTCGCGCAGGACAATCTCAAATCTCTCTTATGATTAGAGAGTTTTGCCTTCGGCAATGGTGTTGTTGATTTCTTCACGCTCGGTAGCAGGAGCAGGAACCAGACCATATTCAGAGGTCGGGGAGCCTTCACCGGTCATGTCGTCAGACATGAAGAACTCAACATAGTCTTTAAGGCCAGGGATGACACCCAGGTGAGCCTTCTTGACATAGAAGAACAGAGGACGGGACACAGGGTAGCTGCCATCAGCAATCACTTCAGCATTTGGAACAATGCCGGATACTGGAGCAACTTTCAGCTTGTCGGTGTTATTTTCATAGAAAGCCAGACCGAAGACGCCGATGCCGGTTTTGTTGCTGTCGATGCGAGCCAGAGTTTCTGTGTAATCGCCATCAATATCAACGGCTTTGCCGTCTTTACGAACTTTGTAGCAAGCTTTTTTGGCAGGCTTCTTTTCCATGCCAGACGCTTTATACAGATCAAAGGCACCAGCAGCTTTACAGCCGGAATAGAGAACCTTCTTTTCAAACACTTCGCGGGTACCGTGCTTTTCGCCCGGGATGTAAGCGGCAATGTCCCAATCGGGGAAAGAAGGATCAACATCAGACCATTTGGTGTTTGTGTTGTCGACCAGCTTGCCGTCTTTTACGATTTTTGGTGCCAGAGCATTGAACCAGTGGATCGGCTCGAATTTGAAATCAGCGCCATTGATGTCAGAAGCAAAGACAATACCATCATAGCCGATTTTGACTTCGATGATTTCTTTGACGCCATTTTCAGCGCATTTGGCAATCTCTTTGTCTTTGATTTTGCGAGAAGCATTGGCCACGTCAATAGTGGAAGGGCCTGTGCCTTTACAGAATTCTTTCAGGCCAGCAGAAGAACCACCAGATTCAACGATCGGGGTTTTGAAATCAGGATAGTTCTCACCAAAGGCCTCAGCAACGATGGTTGCGTAAGGCAGAACAGTAGAAGAACCAGCAACTTGAACCTGATCGCGAGCCTGAGCTGCAGTTCCGGCAAGAATGGTGGAAGCAGCAAGAATGGCTGCGCTAGCAAAAGGTGCGAATTTCACTTGACCTCTCCATAAGTCAGTTTTGCGAACGGCTCTTTGTAAGAACCTTTCAAAAGGGTTAGGTCCGCTCGCAAATGCGATGGCCACATCTCTTCGTCTTGTGCGAAGAATATGAGCGGGACACCGCGGAACCTAGCGATCCGATGTGATGAGTATATGACACTTATATATCATTATTGTGACATTATAAATTGTTGAAATATAAGCGTTATTTATAAGGTGGAGAGATGTGTGACATTCTGGAGGAGAGATTCGTGTCAAAAAGGTCAGGATTTGACATCAATTGGCAGGCGCACCTGAAAAGTTGTCCCCTCTCCAGCCACTGAATCCACAATCAAATGGCCGCGATGGCGCATGAGGATATGTTTGACAATGGCAAGCCCAAGGCCCGTGCCTTTCTGCTCGCGGCTTGTGGCTGCATCAATGCGGTAGAAGCGCTCCGTCAGGCGCGGCAAATGCTCTTGCGGGATGCCTGGGCCAAAATCTCGTACCTTGATCGCATAAAAGGGCTTGCCGCTGATGCCATCGCGCACAGCGTTGGAGCTGACCAGAACCTTTTTGCCATCTTTGCCGTATTTGAGCGCATTTTCGATAAGATTTTCAACCACCTGTACCAGCTCATCCTGTTCGCCGATAACGATCTGCTCATCCTGGTCAAAGTCGGTTTCGAGCACCACCTCCATATCATTGGCAAGAGGTGTTAAGGCGTCGGTGACATGGCGAATGACTTTGGTAAGGTCAACCTTGCTGTCAGGCAGCATATGGGCCTTCATCTCAATCCGGGAGAGGGAAAGAAGATCGCTGATCAGGCGGGACATGCGCTCGGCCTGATCCAGCATGATGGCCAAAAAGCGCTCTTGGGCAGCGCTGTCATCCTTTGCGGGGCCTTGCAGAGTTTCAATAAAGCCAATGAGTGAGGCAAGGGGTGTGCGCAATTCGTGGCTGGCATTGGCAACAAAATCGGCCCGCATGCGTTCGGTATTTTTCTGCTCGGTTTGATCGTGGAAGAGTAGAAGAATAAAGTCAGGATTGCTGTTGGCCGAATTTGCTCCTCCTCGCTGTGATCCGCGTGAAGAGGCGCTTCCCAAATGGATGGGCGTGAACCAGGCCTCATACATGCGTTCGCTGTGATTCTTGTGATTAAATTCTACCTTCTGGATAGTGCCGCCAAGCTGTACAGCTTCCATGGCCGCCAGCATGTTGGGCTGGCGTATGCGAAAGGAAATGGGATCTCCCTCGCGGATCGTGCCAAAAACACTGGAGCCGGCTTTGTTGGCAAAGCGGACAATGCCCTTGGGGTCGATAATGAAACAGGGATCAGGAAGGGCTGCGGCCAGCGTGCGCATATGCCGATCTGGCATGAAGCTTCGGCGCCGTGCTTCTGCCTTGACACGAAGGCGGGTGACCTTGCGCCGCCGTGGCCAGATCATAGTGACCAATACCAAGGCAAACATCACAGCAACCGCCCGCCAATATTGCTGATCGGTCTGCGCGATAATCCAGACCAAGCCAGCTGCCGCCGTTGCCAAGGTCCAGCGCGCATGATGCAGGCGATAGAGCGGCCCGGTCTCCAAGGGGCGGTCTTGCCGGTTGGGATGAGCCTCAGGCTGGTGCGTGGCTGGCTGTGTGTCTTTCATTCAGGTCTATTCCATCCAGAAACGGGGCATAAAAAGGACCAGAACTGTGAGCAGTTCCAGTCGTCCCAGCAGCATACCAAAGGAAAGTAACCACTTTGCGACATCATTAAGCGGTTGAAAATTACCCGCAGGACCGATGATATCGCCAACACCCGGCCCCACATTGGCAATCACCGTGCCAGCACCGGCAAGGGCGGTGACAAAGTCAAGGCCAGTCATTTGAAGCAAAATGCCAAGGCCCAGAAAACTGCAGATATAAAGAAAGAAAAAGCTCATCACAGCAGCAGAGACATCATCTCCAAGCGGTTGGCCGTTAAAGCGTTTGACAAAGATGCCATGGGGGAAAACGATCCGGTTGATATGCTGTTTGAGCGTTTGATACATCACCTGAATGCGAAAAATTTTAAGCCCGCAAGCAGTAGACCCCTGACAGCCGCCGATAAACATGATGGCAAAGAAGAAACCAATCGCAAAGGGCCCCCAAGCGGTATAATCGGTCGAAGAATATCCCGTGCCGGTCATAATGGAGACCACATTAAAGGTGGCGTGGCGCAGCCCTTCCAGCCCCGGCTCCTGCCCATAACGGGCGGCATAATAAGTGGCCACGGGAATGAATAGAGCGAGAAACAGCAAGAATGTGCGGATCTCGCTATCTTTAAACAGCCGTCCCCAGCGACCCCGTACCGCTTGTATATACAAAATGAACGGAAGCGATCCCAAAATCATAAAGATGATGGCAATGATCTCGATCTGGGCGCTTTGGAAATAGCCGATTGAAGCATCGTGCGAAGAAAGGCCACCGGTTGCGACAGTCGTCATGCCGTGAATCACAGCATCCAGCACCGACATGCCTGCCACATAATAGGATATGCCGCACAGGGTGGTAAAAAGAATATAGATACCGGTAAGTCCTGAGGATATCTGTGTGGCGCGCGGCAAAATCTTTTCGGCGGTATCAAAAGCCTCGGCCTGGAAAAGCTGCATCCCGCCAACCTGCAGCATAGGCAAAACGGCAATGGCCATCACAATCACCCCAAGCCCGCCGAGCCATTGCAAAATACCCCGCCACAACAAAACACCCGCAGGCATTTGGTCAAGGCCGCTCATGATAGTGGAACCCGTGGTGGTGATGCCGGACATGCTCTCGAAAAAGGCATCGGTATAGGTTGGTGCGGTGCCGGACCAGTAAAGGGGCAAAGCTCCAAAAGCCGCAAGAGAAATCCACGACAGCACTGTCATCATAAAGGCCTGTCGCAATGAGAAATTGACCTGCCGTCCGCGCGTTGACATCCAAAGCCCGCCGCCAACAAAAACGGTAACGCAGCCCGAGGTGGCAAAGACCCGCCAATCCGGATCGCCCAAACCAAGATCAAGCAGGGCGGGAATGAACATGGCCAGCCCCAGAACACTGAGCAAGGCCCCAATCACCAAAAAGACAGGTCGGAAATCTAGCATGCTGTTGTCAGGCCTTTATTCTCTTTCTCACCTGTTTGCCGCTTTCTTACGGCAAGCAGTCCTGTCTTAATCATGGGTGTGCGTTAATGCACTATTCTTGGCTTGTCTGGCAAATCCAGCGAAAAGGCCGGGATTTCAACATCAAACCGCCGACCATCTTCGTCTTCCATGCCAAAATATCCCGACATGATACCCGACTCGCTCTCCAGTGGGCAGCCTGAACTATAGGAATAGCTCTCGCCAGCAGCAATAATGGGTTCTTCGCCAACCACCCCGCGGCCAGAGACTTCCTGCACGCGCCCTTCGCCATCAATAATATGCCAGTACCGGGTCCGTAGCTGAATGTCGCTTTGGCCAAGATTAAAAATCTCGATGGTATAGGACCAGACATGCTTATTCTTATTGGGGCCTTTGGTGGCAAGGGAATGCCGGGGCTGGTAGCTGGGCTCCACCCGAACCTGAACAGAATGTGTAATGGCCTTATACATTGAATGTTCATGTCCTTTTATCTTGGAACTCGCCCAAGATTTTATCATCAGGCACCTTAAAATATAGGCCTTTTCTCATCTGGCTTTCAACCGGTCTGCTATCCCCCGCCGAACTTGCCTTCAAACAGGCCTGCTTCACACCGAGCTGTCAAAATTGTGATACCCGCACTGAGCTAAAATAGGCTATTGAGAAGAGGCCACAAGGCCCGTGCATGAGCACTTATCCTCAAAGCCTGAAGACCTGAGAAACCGATTATCATGTTTGATGCAAAATTGCGACGCCTGATTGATCCGCCCCTGAACCAAATAGGCCAGAAACTGGCCGCAATGGGCATAAATGCCAATCAGGTCACCACATGCGGCCTGCTTTTGGGGGCTGTCGCCGCTTTTGCCATCAGCCAGCAGGCCTATGGGGCGGGTTTGATCATTCTGCTTCTAAGCCGCCTGATGGATGGCTTGGATGGGGCGGTTGCGCGCGCCAGCCGCAAAACGGATTTGGGCGGCTATCTTGATATTGTTTATGATTTTATCTTCTATGGGCTCATACCTCTAAGCTTTGCATTTGCAGATCCAGAAAAGAATGCCCTTGCGGCCAGCGTGCTGCTCATGGCTTTTTATGCCAATGGCGCCAGTTTTCTCGCCTATGCCATTATGGCGGAAAAGCGCCAGATCTCCACTGCCAGTCATGGTTCCAAATCGCTCTATTTTACTGGCGGTCTTGCTGAAGCAGGTGAGACCTTTGCGGTCTTAGCAGCCTTTTGCCTGCTCCCTCACTATTTTCCCTATCTGGCCTATGGTTTTGCGGCCATTACCGCTTTAACCACCCTCTCGCGTATCCTTTTGGCCATGCAGATCTTTGCCGAGCCATCCAGCGAGGATGAGGCAAGAGGGGTAGTAAAAACTGGGGATGAGGAGAGCTCGAACCCCAATGAGAGCGAAAAAGCCGCTAAATAGAAGCTGGATTGATCCAGATAATGAGGCTTGGCTGTGACGGACGGCATCACCTTTGCGTTTTATAAGGCCAAAGGCACTTGGCAAAATGCAGTGGTTCGCTTTGGGACACGATCACAATATTCCCACTGTGAAGCTATTCTGCAGGTAGCCGAGCATGAAGAAAGGGTCATGTGCCATTCTGCCTCGTCCATGGATGGTGGTGTGCGCAGCAAAGAAATTGTGCTGCATAAGGAGTGCTGGGATCTGGTGACCTTACCTCCGTGTTTTTATGATAAAGCCCATGTGGCAAAGCTACTTCAAGACACCAAGGGCGCCTATTATGACTATCCCGGCATCCTGCTCAGTCATGTTTTCTCGCTCAATCGCCATTCCCAAAGCCGCTGGTTTTGTTCAGAATTTTGCGCTGAGCTGATCAAGGTGCCCAATCCCCATACCTACAGCCCGCAAGCCTTTTATGATCTGGTCTATTATCTGCGTGACAAAAGGCTGGACCAAACCGGCTGGGCTTGCAAAGATGTCTGACGGTAATAGAAAAGAGGACTTCTTAACGCCGGATCCCCAAACCAAGTCCCGGAATGATCTGAAGATTTCCCCATATCGCAGCTTTTGGCTCGCACGGTTCATCAAGACCGCGGCTGGGTAACAACAGCTCGGTGCCCCTAATCATCCTCATAATATGACAAACGGACAAATGGATGCGCCGAAAGCCTGCGGTGCAGGCTGACGGCTAGGCTCAGACCTCTAGGGCAGCATCAAATGCCCGTCTTCATCCAGCGGGAAGGCACCGTGAGCAACCTCCCACAAATAGCCATCGGGATCTGCAAAATAGCCGCTATAGCCACCCCAAAAGGTGTCGCAACCTGCTTTTTTGATCTCTCCGCCAGCCGCTTGCGCCTTGACAAGGGCGGCATCAACCTCTTCCTGCTCGCGCACATTATGGGCAAGGGTGATGCCGCACGGGCCAGTGGAAGGTTTGAAATCGGGATCCGGCAATTCTTCCGCCAACTGGTCGATTGGATAGAGCGCAAAGACGGTGCCGCGGGTTTTGAAAAAGGCAATGCCTTCCTCTGGTTTGTAGGATGTGGGCCATCCCAAGCCATCACGATAAAAAGCAACGGAGCGGTCCAGATCGGCCACTCCTAGCGAGATGATTGAAATGCGCGGCTCCATTGGATCTCCTTTGAACAGGTAAGGGGGATGCTTTGATGAAAAGCCCCCCGTATGTGCCTCGACTCTAGACAGCCGCCAGAGCCTGTTCGAAATCTTCCCACAGATCGTCAACATCTTCCAGCCCGATTGAGACGCGAAGGGTGCCTTGCTTGATGCCAGCTGCTGCCAATTGGTCGTCATCAAGGCGCTGGTGCGTGGTGGTGGCCGGATGAGTGATCAGGCTCTTGGCATCACCCAGATTGTTGGAAATCTGAATAACTTTAAGGGCATTTTCAAGCCGGAAGGCTGCAGCTTTGCCCCCTGCAATCTCAAGCGCCAGCATGGTTGAGCCACCTTTCATCTGGCGTGCAATCAGCTCTGCCTGCGGATGATCGGCCTTGCCGGGATAAATCACCCTCTCAATGGCTTTATGGTCAGAAAGGCGATCCGCCAAAACGCCAGCGCTACGGGTTTGCTGCTGTACACGCAAAGGGAAAGTCTCAAGCCCTTTGAGCATGATCCAGGCATTGAAAGGCGACAAGGACGGGCCCGTATGGCGATGCAGGTCTTTAAGATCCTCTTCAATAAATTGCTCGGTTGAGAGGATAACCCCGCCAAGGCAGCGGCCCTGTCCATCAATATGTTTGGTGGCAGAGTAAATGACCACATCGGCCCCAAGAGCCAGTGGAGATTGCCAAAGTGCGGTGGCAAAGACATTATCAACAACCAATTTGGCTCCGGCCTCATGGGCGATGTCAGCCACGGCTGCAATATCAATCACACTCAAGGTCGGGTTGGTGGGGCTTTCAAGAAAACAGGCCCGTGTATTGGGGCGCATGGCGCTCTTCCATTGCTGAAGATCGGTGCCATCAACCAAGGTGCAGTCAACGCCAAAGCGCGGCAAGAGTTCACTGACAACATAAAGGCAGGAGCCAAAGAGGGCGCTGGCTGCAACCACATGGTCCCCTGCTTTGACGCAAGACAGCATGGCCGCAGTAACTGCCGCCATGCCGGAGGCTGTGCCGCGTGCTGCTTCCGCCCCTTCAAGCAAGGCCATGCGCTCTTCAAACATGGAAACGGTCGGGTTGGCATAACGCGAATAGATAAAGCCCGGCTCATCCCCCACAAAGCGCCGCTCAGCCGCTTCGGCGCTTTCATAAACATAGCCTTGGGTCATAAAGAGTGCTTCAGACGTCTCCCCCCACTGGGAGCGCATCACACCGCCATGCACCATTTGTGTCGCGGGACGCAAGGGGGAGGGGGCGGATGTCTTCTTGTTATCAATCTCTGACATGACCTGTTTCCTGTCACTTTCACACATACTAACAAATGGCGCTTAGTTTTTGTCCCTAAAGACGACAAAACCCAGCGGTGCACTGCACGGCCGGGTTCTTTCTCTCCCGACCTTTTAGCAGCTTTCTTTAACGTGGCGGCAAGCCGGCCGGCTCAAATGACCACGGAAATTACACCCCAGTCTTAGGCGCTTCTGGCGGGGGCGTCAATGAGAGAGGGGAGAAAAAGATTCTCAATCGCACGCGTGAGACGCAAAAATCTCTTAAACGAAGGGCGGCTCGGCGCTGCCATTGCGTCCCATCTGCGACTTTGCTAGAGATCACATCAAGATGATCTTCTGATAGACAAGAAAGAGCAGGCACCATGACAGCAGAGCACCTATTTGAGGGAGCAGGTATCCTCAATGATGCAGATATAGCAAAGCTGGTGGATCTTGATGTCATCAAGCCGGGGTGCCCTTTGGACGAGGATCAGATCCAGCCTGCCAGTCTTGACTTGCGTTTGGGCCAAACCGCTTACCGCGTGCGGGCAAGTTTCCTGCCCGGTCCGCGCCGCAGCGTGAAAGAAAAGCTTGATCACCTGCAATTGCACCAGATTGATCTCAGCGAAGGGGCAGTGCTGGAGACCGGCTGCGTCTATATCGTGCCGCTGATGGAAAGCCTTGCTTTGCCCCAAGGCATTGCAGCGGCTGCCAATCCCAAAAGCTCAACCGGCAGGCTTGATATCTTCACGCGGGTCATTGCTGACAATAGCCAGCAATTTGATAAAATCCCTCAAGGCTATCAAGGCCCGCTTTATCTCGAAGTCAGCCCTCGCACCTTCCCCATTTTGGCACGGGCGGGTTCACGCCTCAGCCAGATCCGTTTCCGTCAGGGGCGCGTGGGACTGAGCGATGACGAGCATCGCGCACTGCATGACGAGCAGACCCTTGTTGCCAGTCAGGAGCCTTTCATCTCGGACGGGATCGCTGTCTCTATTGATCTGGCGGGGGATGGAATTATCGGCTACCGCGCCAAACGCCACAGCGCGGTGATCGATGTCGACAAGCGTGACGCGCAGGATATGCTTGATTTCTGGGAACCAATAGACGGGCGGGGCCGCGGGGAACTGGTGCTGGATCCGGATGAATTTTACATTCTGGTCTCGCGCGAAGCGGTACATGTACCCCCGCTTTATGCCGCCGAGATGGTGCCCTTTGATCCGCTGGTCGGGGAATTCCGCGTCCATTATGCAGGCTTTTTTGACCCCGGTTTTGGCCATTCGGCAGCGGGTGGCACGGGCAGTCGCGCGGTGCTGGAAGTGCGCAGCCACGAGGTGCCTTTCATTGTCGAGCATGGCCAGATCATTGGTCGCCTTGCCTATGAAACCATGCGCGCCCGCCCGACCCAATTATATGGCATGGGCATTGGCTCCAATTATCAGGCCCAAGGGCTTAAACTCTCCAAACATTTCAAGGCAGTCTAGTCCCAGCACCTGAAACCAGATGAAGGCATTCCGTGTCCCAAACTCCAAAATTCTGGACCATTGATCAAGAATTCGAAGCCGAACTTGAAGAGAAGAAATCAAGGTTTCTGGCTTTTGTCATGCCCTATGATGCATTTGAGACCCGGCTTGAAGACTTGCGCGCCGAGCACCGCAAAGCCAATCATCACGTCACCGCCTTTCGCTGGATCCATGACGATGACCGCGTTGAAGAAGGGGCCAAGGATGATGGGGAACCGGCGGGCACCTCTGGCATGCCTATGCTCAAGGTGCTGATCGGGCGCGAGCTGATCAATATCGGCGTCATCGTGGTGCGTTATTTTGGCGGCACCAAACTGGGGGCAGGGGGACTTGCGCGGGCCTATTCCGGGGCGGCCAGTCGTGCCCTTGATGCAGCAAAGCTGGTCCCCTTTCAGCGCATCCTGACACGCTCTGTCTCCTGCCGGTTTGATAAAATATCAGAGCTTGAGCGCCAGATTTCCCTCCAGCCTTTAAGCGTGAAAGAGCGGATCTTTAACGAAACCGGCGTTGAAATTGTCGTTGAAGGAGCAACAGAGGAGCTGGAGACGCTTAGCGCCTTTGTCGCCGACATGGACCACCGACCTTAAGACGTGTCCATTGCGTGCCGGTGATTGCTTTTACTTGGTTTCTTTTGGATAAAATGCGACCAGAACGCGCATCTGCTGACTTTTCATAAATGATTATCACTTGTCTTATAGGCTCAACGGCAAAGATGCTTGTTCCGGCATTAAAGATGCTTGTTCCGGCATTATAGCTTAAGGATTTTGGGGATATCCGTTCGTGAAGTTTGAATTAAGTGCAGAGTTTGATTTTGCCTCATCCGACTATGGTGCGCTCTATCAGGTTGCTCAAGCAACGGCATTTCAACATCCCAAATGGCAGCTTGCGATGCAGGCGCATATCGCACGACTGGAAGGCATCTCCCTTCAATGTCTTGCCATTCGTGACGAGACCAATAACAAGCTTCTTGGCCTCTTTCCTCTCATTCGTCGCCCCTTGATGGGCACCTATATTCTGGAATTTGCCAATCTGGGGCTGGTCGATTATGCCGCCCCCATCTTGCATCCAGATTTATGGAGCAAGGTTAAAACCCCTGCTGATCTCTATCGCCAGATGGAAGATGTTTTGGCCCCCTATGATCTGCTGCGCATCAAGCATTTGCGGGCCGATGACCTTGCCATTGCAAAATTCTTCCCTCAGGCCCAATTGCGAAAGGCAGCCTTCAGCGCCCATTCCACGGATCTTTTTGGCAGTTTTGCAGACTGGCAGGCGGCGAAAATGTCCCGTACCACGCGCCGTAGCAACAATCGCAAACGAAAGGCATTGGGCAAACAAGGGGTCTTTGCCCTGAAGGTGCTAAAAGACCCGGATGATATCGAGCGGGCTTTTCTCAAGCTACAGACCTTCCGCCAGCATCGCTTTCATAATCGGTTGGAGAAGGATTATTGCCAAGACCCGGCAGCCTTTGAGTTCTATCTCAAATTGGCGAAGGACGGGGCGAGAGATGGCTATACGATCACCTATCAATTCACCCTGGATGACGAGATTGTCGGGGTGCATTTTGGCCTTGCCAGCAAGGGACGGTTCTATTATCTGCTGCCAGGAATTGATTATGAGCGGCTTGAGCGCTTCTCGCCGGGGCTTTTGATGGTGGAAGATATGATCGCCGATTGCCTCGCCAAGGGATTTGAGCATTTTGACTTCACAATTGGCGATGAAGCGCATAAACGCAAATTTGGCACCAGCGCTACGCCCATTTACACCCTGTGGCATGGCCATTCCCTGCTTGGCAGTATGGGGGTTACCTTTGCTCAGGTCCTCAAAAAAGGCGGCATGGGCCATCAGGTCAATCGCTGGCTGACACCAGAGCCAAAACGTGCTCTAGCCTAAAGCCCTTCTTGTCTTCCTCTATTACGCTATCATGCAACAGCGACTGCCCGGCTGGCTGCCAGATTTTGGCAGAGGAACGAGCTTATGTGTAGAAAACAGTCTTGCTATCTTAAAGATAGATGAATGCAAATCGTAAGACTTGAGTAAGCTTTTATAGAAATTATCAAATTTTATCAATGTGTTAACTTTATATTCGGGGAGATCTTCTCTACACTGAGGCATAATGGCGCGTCGGAAGGGTTCGTGGGTAGCCAGACCTGACTGCCCGATAAACATGTGAGATTGGCAATTATGTTTGACTATCAAATCAGCGATCACTTCGATTATCTGGCACCAGATTTCACGGATCTGTTTGAACGCTCCAACGCCTCTGCCTTTCAGCATCCACAATGGTTGACGAAACTGCAATCCTATATGGCCAAGCATAGTAAGGCAGAAGGCATAACCCTGACTATTCGTGAGCAGGCAACCGGTCGCTTGGTTCTCGTCCTGCCAATGCTACGGCGCCGAAAGGGTGTTTTGCGCATACTCGAATTTGCCAATCTGGGGTTTGTTGATTATGCCTCCTCTATTTATGACCCCACGCGCCTTCATTTTCTTTTGCAGCAAAAAGATCTGCCCAAGCGGATCGCAGCTTTGCTGCCTGCCTATGATCTGCTCTGGATCAAACATATCCAGACCCCCGATCTGATCCTGAGCCATCTGTTTGGCAAAGCCGAACGCCTCGAGGCAGGCTTTTCCAGCCATCGCACGTGCTTTAATGGCTCATTTGAGGATTGGCAGCAAAAAAACATGAGCAAGAAGCGCCGGGGCAACCTGCGCCGGGCGAGAAAAGCTTTGGGCGAGCAGGGATCTGTTTCGACCCGCCTTCTGGAGTGCGAAGAAGAGATCGAGACAGCCTTTAAGGCCCTGCAGGCCTTTCGCCATCAACGTTTTTCCAATCAGGCGCAAAATGAATGGATTCAGGATCCCGAGGTCTGTGCGGTCTATATTGAACTCGCAAAATCGGGTCTGAAAGACGGAACAGCCCGCACCTATCAGTTGATGGTGGGAGAGGATATCGCAGCAGTGGGCTTCGGGCTTTGTCACCGCAATGACTTTGTCTATCTGCTCCCCGGAGCCGATTACGAAAATTACGCCCGCTTTTCACCCGGCTTGGTTTTGCTCGAAGATATGATCAAATCCTTGATCAATGACGGCTTTTGCGGCTTTGACTTCTCCATCGGGGATGAGGCTTACAAAACCAAATTTGGCACCAGAGCCAATGCCATTCATACCCTTGCAAAGGCCGAGACATGGCTCGGCCAATGTGCTATGGCTGCCGCGCGACTGATGAAAAATCGCACAGACAATATGAGCAAGCGCGAGCTATTGGCCCTTGCTTTGCCGCCCAAGAAAAAAGCATGGCTTGATAAGCCCGCAATGTTGCAAAATGATGCTCTGGCCTGTGTGGCCGACCAGTTGCGCCCTGCAGCTGACAACCGGCTTCTTACCCGCCCGCAATACCTTGAAGTTGCCACTCCTTTATCCCCTCAAGAGGGTAAAGTAGCATAATGACATTCAGGGTCAGGTTATCCCGGATCATATAGCCGACAAAAAGCTCGGCAATGACAATAAGGGCAATAGTCACCCAAACCGGCAAGCGCGCCGCCAGCCAGAAGCCAAGCAGCATCCAGATAATATCAAAGACGGAATTGATCACACTGTCGCCAAAATAGTCGAGCGCGATGGTGGCTTCGCGGTAGCGATTGATGATCCAGTTGGAGTTTTCGGCAATTTCCCATGCCGCCTCGATAAAAATCGACCCGACCATGCGCAAGCCCGTGGACCAGCCACCTGCGGGATTAAAACGCCGCCCCAGCCACCAGAATAGCGCATAAAACAGCATGCCATGAATGATATGGGATGGGGTATACCAGTCCGAAATATGCTGACTGTTATCCGAGCTATTGACGTCCCATGTCCATAATTGGATGGTGCCGCATTTGCAAATCGGCTCACGCCCCATAGCCAGCAAAATGATGGCAGTCAGCACAATCATGGCAAGGCCAAGCACAGCATAATGGGTAAAGCGAAGGCGCGGCATGGGGGCTTTCCTTGTTGTTTAAAGCTGCGTTTGGTTGACTAGCCTGATGCTAGCAGCTGATCGGGAAACAGCGTGATGGCATCTCCATCCGACCAGACGGGCCATTTCTTGAAAATAGCTGCAAACAGATCCGAGCTCTCATGGTGAACAAGCCAGTTGCGGACCATGGAGGGGGCTGCCTGATCAAACCAGACCCGGTCGGTATTGGCAAATTGCCGCACAAAAGGAAACAGCGCAATATCGGCAAGGGAAGGCAGAACGCCAAAAAGATGGGGCGTGTGTTTGAGACGATCAGCGAGGGGAGCAAGCGCCAATAGAGCCATGCTGCGCTCGATCAATTCATCACACTCTTCATAGCGTGTGGCATATTTATAGCGATCAAGATGGCGCTTGAAATCCCCGTCCATATGGGCAATCAGTGCAAGGCTTTCCTTAAGGCTTCCCTCTTGGGGCATAAGCCAGCCTTGCGGGTCTCGCTGCTCCAGCGCCCACAGCATGATGTCAAGGCTTTCATCAATCACTCTTGGAGCAGCTTCTTCCTCTTTTTCCTGCGGGACCAACAAAACCGGCACGGTCCCTTTGGGGGAATGCTCAAGCATATGCGCCGGTTTGGCGCGCAAGACAATCTCGCGCAGGATCACCTGCATTCCCGAGGCATAAATCCCCATGCGGCCCCGCATGGCATAGGGGCATCGGCGAAAGGAATAAAGAATAGGAAGCATGCTTTGCTGTGTCATCAACACTCCTGCCTGACAGTTTGGGCGTTTTTCCTGCCTAGCTCTTTTGTGTGGCGATCATGTGTTTAAGCTCGGCAATTTCAGCGCGCAGGGCTTTTACTTCAGCGGTTACGCTCTCGGTTTCTTCATGCAAGGCCGCCCGCTCGGCCTCTGCCACCGCTTCGTGTTCGGACTGCATGGCCGAGACGATGATACCGATAAACAGATTGAGTACGGTAAAGGAGGTGAGCAAGATGAAAGGCACAAAAAATACCCACGCATAAGGAGCATAATCCATCACCGGGCGGACAATCCCCATGGACCAGCTCTCCAGTGTCATCACCTGGAACAGCGTATAGGCAGATTCGCCAAGTGTGCCGAACCATTGCGGAAAGGCCTCGCCATAAAGCTTGGTGGCCATCACCGCAAAGACATAATAAAGAAGCCCCAACAGCAAAACGATAGAGCCAAGGCCCGGCAAGGCCTCAAGCAAGGCACCCACCACGCGGCGCAAGGTGGGCACAAAGCTAATGAGGCGCAAAACGCGCAATACGCGCAGCGAGCGCAGCACAGACAAGGCCCCGGAGCTTGGAAGCAGGGCAATGCTGACCACAACAAAGTCAAAGATGGACCATGGATCTTTGAAAAAGGACAGTCGGTGGATCATCAACCGAAGAGAAATCTCGACAATGAAGATGAGCAGGATCATCTTGTCGATAATCTGAAACAGTCCCCCAAAATTTTCCTGTGCGCTGGGCCAGGTTTCAAGACCCAATGTAATGGCATTGACGGCAATCAGAGCGGTGATCGCCAGCTCAAACTGGCGGGAGGACAAAATGGGTTCAAGACGGGCTAGCATGGCATCTATATCGGTTTTGACGTGTATTATGGGCTGCAAAAAGCAGAAGTGATCGGCAGGCCTCTCTTTTGTCTGGAAAGCATGGCAAATGCAAGGCATCTCTCTGTCTTGATTGAAGGATCCTTGCGCAAGGCGAAACAATTGGGGAGTCTCATTGTCAATTGCTTGCTCCGCGCTGCAAATATGCTAAAAGAGCCAGACGTAAAGCCAAAGGCTGGTGCAACATGTATCCAAAAGCCTGATGCGGGTGTAGCTCAATGGTAGAGCAGAAGCTTCCCAAGCTTAAGACGAGGGTTCGATTCCCTTCACCCGCTCCAACTTACCTCTGTTTGATCGCTAAATTTCAATGCGTGCAATGCTTGCAAGCACGGGCTCGGGATTGATCAGAAAACAGTGATGGTCGCAGTCAGGATCAATTGTCACAAATGCTCGATCTTTAAGGCTTGTTGCAAAGGTTTGCAGATCGCCAATTGAGACGATCCTGTCCTTTTGCCCGTGAAAGAAATGAACAGGAAGCAGGGATTGCTGCACTCGCCAGACCCAATCACGGGCCATATGATAGCTGTCAATCTCAAGCGCTCGATGGCCTTGTGCAGTGGCGTGATAATAGCCTTGGGAAATTGCATTGGCCAACTCGCCAGATGCCTCCGCATGCGGGTGATCTATTGAAGATCCAAGCCATATATTCAAAGAGCTGCTTTGCCCTCCATAATCAATCTGCCGAATGATGGAACGCAGAATGAAAGGCAGGAATTGCGGTGTATGGAGCGCCGTATAGGCCAGAATTCTCTGATATGCCCCCATTGCGGTAATTTGATCTGAGGAGCTGATCGGCAAACAGGTCGAAATTGCGGCCAGGGCCACCGCTCGCTCTTGCAATCTTGCTGCAACGGCAAACGCATAGAGCACCCCGCTCTGATGGCCAAGAAGTATGGTTTTCTCAACGCCAAGATGGACCAGCAGAGCTTCCATGTCAGCTGCAAAGCGGTCCGGAGCCGTCTCTATAGGGCCGTCATCGCCCTGCGCACTGCCAAAGCACGGGCGTTCGGGTACGATCAGTTTGAGATTCAGATCCTCGGCAAGGTGACGTATTTTGCTCGATAGCAGGGGGCTTTCCAGCATGCCATGAATATAGAGAACAGGCTTGCCGCCTCTGGGGCCAAATTGATGAAAGCGAACGGAGCGCGTGTCATTGATTTGAAAAGAGGCCGGTATGGAAAACCCGCTTTCACTTGTCGGGATATTTTGGGGATCCATGACCTGATTGAGTGAGAGCACGAGACGTAACAACTCTGCTTGGGATCCCACATCTGTTTTCTTGAGAACCGACTTGATCTGGGTTCTGACGGTATTGATAGAGCGGCCACGACGCAGGGCAATCTGTTCACTCGAAAATCCTTCATGCAAAAGGGCGATGAGTTCAATCTCGGCATCGGTCAGGCTGAAAGTCTCACTCAGCAATTGGTGGGTTGCTTGTCGCCAATTGTCTGCGATCTGCTTCACCAGAAGTCGGGTTTCTCCATCGATATCTTTGGTCAATTCTGCAAGCATAAAAAGCGGCTCATTACGCAAATTGGAATGAATACGCACCACGGCTTTATCTTCCTGATTGGGCTCGGAAAGATCGAGGTTGGCGATGAATTGATCCAATATCGGTTTGGATTTCTCCCAAAGTTTTAACTGATCAATCTGTATTGATGGATCGAAGGAAAAATGCCTTTTTGCTGCCCCGTTATACCAGACAATATGCCTGTCCTTATCGAGCAAAAAGGCGGCGCGCTCTCTGGATTGATGATGGGACGGCAAGGGAGCAAAGGGGCCATCCCGCCCCTGCTGTTCAAGCAACTGAAGACCGGTTTCAAAATGCCGGGCCAGACTGGTAAGATTGAGCGGATCGTCAAGAGTAGCAGCTTTGTCCGTCCGGCTCAGATTCTTTATCATGCCCTCCAGATAGCTTGCCCAACTGTCCATGAATTCGTCATGGCCGTTCAGTGCGAGAGTGATTTTGTAGATCCGCTCAATCAGTTCAGTTTGGCTAAGCGCTGTTTCTTCGTCCGAGTTTAACATGCTCAAACCCCGACCGTTTGGTCGTGACGAGCAGCCTCCGCCATAGCTGACAGCACAAAGTCAGGATTGCCATAGAATAGAAGCTGGCCACTGGTCTCATCAATGATCAGTTTGGCTCTGGTCGGGTTGCGGCGAGCAAAGGCGTCAACATGGGAAAGGCGAACCAGCGGATCATAGCGGCCATGGATGAGGTAGATCGGGGCAATGGAAGCCTCAACATATTTGCTCCAGTCCCGTACCGCATGATGGGCATCAATCTCAAAAGCTTCCGGGCCTTGTTTGGTCGCAAAATGATATCCGGAGCTTATGATCCCTGAGATTTCCGGCTCGGCGATGAGCTGCATATCCTGATGACACGTGGAATGCAATGAATGCATGATCCCGATCTCGCCCCCGGTGCGAACCTCCTGCACGCCTGCGCGGGTGATAAAGTTTAGCAAATGTGGCATGAAGCGTGCGACATATGCGAAGAACTTTTGCCGGGGAGGATTCCCTGAAAGCTGTTTTAAGGAAACGATAGGAACGCCACCGGCAATGGATATAACGGCCGAGATCCGCTCTTTGAGTATGGCTGCAGCACCAAAGGCGAAAATGCTGCCGGACATATGACCGGCAACGGCAATCCGGTCAATTTTCAAATGATCGAGAAGTGCTTTAACATCATGGGCGAAGCGCTCAGGTGCTGTTGCCGGAGGCCCCGGATCAGGATTGGCGTTGGCAAAGCCCGGGCGCTCGATCGCGATCAAACGTATGTGCTTTTGTTTAAGGAGTTGCCGAGCTTTGTTCGTCAAATCATGCCCATCCAACATGCCGTGAACGAACAGGATTGGAGTGCCATCCGGCGGGCCATATTCATGATAGGGTATTTTTCGGCCGTCTGTAGCCTCGACATAGCACGAGAAGAAGTTTTCCTGATCTCGGGTTGAGTTTGATTGGCCACTGATCAAGGCACTCAGTGTCAGAACAAGCCTTAACAACCCGAGCTGACTTCCGGCACCTGTCTTGGACATGATGGCTTTTAGCTGGGTTTTCGCGGTGCTGGCACTGCTGTTTCGGGCAAGGGAAATTTCCTTAATCGTTGCGCCTTCGCAGAAAAGCCGGGTTACTTCCAGCTCGCTTTGAGACAGTTTGAAAGACCGTTGCAAAATAGGCCCAACGGCTTGCTCCCAAACAAAATAGACCTGCTTGAGCTGTACTAGCTGCTCGTCATCATAGTTTTTCAGAGAGCTGGCAAGCAGGAATAGGGGCTTGTCAGTCTGGCTTGATTGAAGACGCAAAAGGGCAGGCGTGGTTGATGGCTTGTTGCTGGTGCGCAGATTGTCAATCTTCTTTGAAAGCCTGTTCTCACTGTCTCCGACAAGGGGCAATGACGTAAAGGACTGGCCTTTAATGGGCTCGAAATGCCGTGTGGCCGAGCTGTTGCACCAGACAATGCGCCCACTGCCATCAATCAGCAATGCAGGAAGTGAGGGAGAATGTGCCGGGAAGGGGTCTTGTCCGCCATCGGCATCTTGCTCCATTTCCCGAAGCAAATGCAGCCCGATGGCAAAGTGCCGCTCGATGTCATCATTGTGCGGCCATTTCATATTTCTGACTTGCTGTGCGCAATCCAGATCGATCTGTGAAAGGGCACTTTCTATGTAATGTTCCCAGTGTTCAAACATATCCTCCATGGCATTGGGGGACAGGACAATCCTATAGATATTCTCGATTATTGCGTCTTTGGTGCCTGTCTCTGAAGCTGAGAGTAAGGGGGTATCGATCTCATTCAATTTACTTCTTTCCCAATTTACGTTCGCTACCCGTTTAAGGAGAAATTTCTTCCCTGTCCCACTACAGTGAAGAGCGAAATTTAACCAAATAGTTCGAAAAGAGCTGACGATATTTCCTATTAGTTGCACACAAATAATACAAGAAACAACCTGAAATTGGCCGGCGCATACACCAAATGGGGTATTGGATAGAAAAACGACGAGACTTTTGGATCAAAGTGAGTTGTTTGGATAGATACTTCGCGATTATCCTGATGCCCAGTCTTGCTAATGACTTTGTTTTGATTTGAAAAAGATAAAGTTTAGTTTTGAATTGCGTAATAGCTCGAAGAATTTAGCCAAATTTAGTTAGGTTTTTCAATATTGAGCTAATCAGGGAGTATTGACTATGGATGAGAACCTCAACTCGCACGAAGAGCTGCAGCCGCAACCTGAAAGTGACGCTGCTGCGAGCGGAGCGGCGACCACGAAAGAGGCCGTTCCCACCAAAGTGACATGGGATGATAGCGAGATGGAGACGACCTTTGCCAATGTGGTCAATGTCCTCTCGACCCGTGAAGAATTTGCTGTGTTGTTCGGAACGAACCAGACCTGGAATGTTGTCGGCTCCAAGGAACTCTCTGTTAAACTCGCCAATCGGATTGTCTTGACCCCCTATGCGGCAAAAAGACTGCAAGCATTGCTCGCGGCGCGGATCGCGGAATATGAAAAGCAGTTTGGCGAGCTGAAGCTCTAGAATGTCTATCGATCTGGCATGGTGGCACATGAACCCACATGCCGACTTGTGACCGATGGTGATGAGCCTTGCTGCGAGGCCGGATTAAATCCGGTCTTGCATTTTTATTCTGTAAAATCTCATCTCATCTGGAGCAATGTCGCGTGATGCAGGGCATTACACCCTTCCGTCAGATCACAAGATAGTGGAATGAGGATGAGCATTCGGTCAGAAGCAACAAGGCGTGCAGCAGATGAGCAAGGGGCAGGTATTGCTGATCCTTGGCGTTTGTTGTCGGGGGAAGAAGGGCGCAAGAAGTTTGCGTCCTCCTGGCTTGGCCTGACATGCTCTGCCCAACCAAGCATCAAAGCCGGTGCAGTTTATCTCGCCGACCATGACAAAAAAACGGCAGAAAAAGACAGTCCCGTTGCGATCTGGACGCGGGAAGGGGCAAGCACCAAAACCTTTCTGGCCGATGCGGACCGGCTTGTCCGCGAGCTGCGGTTAAATCTTGCAAGCAATCCCAAACCTGCTCCTTTTATCGAGACAACCGAAGAAGGACGAAACCTCGCCATTGTGCCGCTAATCGTGGATGGCACTTTTATTGGCGGTCTCGTGACGGCCGCTGATATCACCTCGCAGCAGGCAGGTGCCCGCCTGTTGCGCCACATGCAATGGTCGATTGGCTGGCTGGAGGCCGAGAGCTTGCGCGGCCGCGTGTTGGATCAATCAGCTCTGGAAGAGCATGCCACCGCAATTCTTGAGGCCATCAGCCTCGTCTCCCGTAGCAAAACCTACAAACAGGCCACCCGGACATTGGCCGGCTATCTTGCCAAAAAACTTGATGCGGTACGGGTTGGAGTTGGGGCAACAAAGCGAGGACGGTCGCGCCTGATCAGTTTGTCTCATTCGGCCACTTTCGAACGGTCCATGCAGGTGTCGCGCAAGATTGAAGCAGTGATGGACGAAGCCGCCGACTTGGAACAGGCAATGCTCTTTGCCCATCGCCGACAAACTGGCTCGGTGCAGTCGACTGCACTCAAGGCGCTAGCTGATAACAGGCCACAAGCATCCATATTGGCGCTTCCCATCAGTTCGGACAACGGCATCATGGGCGCGGTTGTCATTGAGTGGGAAAAAGAGCAAGGCATTGAGCAAAGCGATATTAATCTGGTTGATGCGATCATTGCGGCCATTGCTCCTATGCTGGAAGACAAAAAAGAGCGGTCTCGCAGCACACTATCAGTTCTCACCAAAAGAGTGGGGCAGCTGGTTTCCTTCATTCTTGGGCCACGGGCTCTTGGCTGGAAATTGGTATTAATCGCGCTTGTCGCCGGTTTGAATGCCAGTCTAATGCTGGAAACAGAAATGCGCATTTCTGCCAATTCCATCGTAGAAGGCAAGGTAAGGCGTATCATGTCCGCCCCTTTTGATGGCTTCATCCGTTCCGTAGCAATAGGGCCGGGGGAGACGGCCCGCAAAGGCGAGGTGCTGGCAGAGCTGGATGACAGTGATCTGGCCATCCAGCGCTTGCGACTGGTGTCGCGAAAGCGCCAATATGTGCTGGAAATGGATAAGGCAACAGCGGACCGTGATCTTGCCCAGTCTAATATTCTCAAGGCACAAATTGCGCAGGCCGATGCAGAATTGTCTCTCACAGAAGATATGCTGGCACGTACCAGAATTACAGCTCCTTTTGATGGCGTTGTGGTATCGGGAGATTTAAGCCAATCCATCGGCAAACCCGTTGGACGGGGGGACGAGCTATTTGAACTGGCTCCGCTAGACCATTTTCGAATTACGGCGCTGGTCGCACAAAGCGATGTCCATCTGGTCAAGCCAGGGGCTCGGGGAACGGTGCTTTTTTCAGCCTTGCCCGAGACTTCCTATCCTTTCACAATTCATGCTCTAACAGCGACGGCACGACCGGCAGACGGGGTCAATGGATTTGAGATAGTCGCCTATCTGGATAAAGATGTCGGGCGCATCAGGCCGGGTATGGAAGGGGTGGCGCGGATCGAGGCAGGTTCTGCGTCTTACTTCGTGATATGGACCCGCAGCTTCTGGCATTGGCTGCGCTTGCAACTCTGGGCTTGGTGGCCATGACTGTCGCCCGCCCTACCTTGAGCTCGATGTGGCATCGGGTGGCTGATCTGGCACCCAGCCTGCGTCCACAAGTGCAGATCATACGCCACCTGATCAGAGGAACGGCTTGGTATGTGGCCTATGATCAGGCAACCAACCGGTCCTTTCGTTTTTCAAAAGAAGTTTATCGGATATTAATACGGCTGGATGGCAAACGAACCATTGATGAAATATGGACCGAAATAGCTGAACGGGATGACGAGGATGCACCGGTACAAGATGATCTGGTGCGCGTGCTGGGCCAGATGTATTTGTTCGACATGCTTCAGGCCGACGCGATAGCCGATCCGGAGGAACTGGCAGAACGCTCGGGTAAGGTTGAGCGAAAAAAATTGCTCAAGCGATTTCAAAACCCGCTCTATTTGCAGGTGCCCTTGCTGGACCCTGACAGGCTGCTTAATAAAACCATCTGGGTTGCTCACCTCCTCTTCTCACCGCTTGCCCTGATCCTCTGGGTGTTCGCAATTGGCTGGTTTGCCCTGCAAGCCGGTATAAACTGGGATGCACTCACCAGTGATATTGCGGGCCGGGTTCTTTCGGCCGACAATCTGGTCTTGATGCTGGTGATCTTTCCGGTTCTGAAAATCATTCACGAGCTTGGTCACGCCTATGCGGTCAAGAAATTTGGTGGTGAGGTGCATGAGATTGGCTTGATGTTCCTGATCTTTCTGCCTGTGCCTTATGTCGATGCCTCGGCCTCTTCGGTTTTTGCAAGCAAATGGCAGCGTGCAATTGTTGCAGCTGCCGGAATGTATGCCGAATTGTTTGTCGCAGCGGGCGCAATGCTTGTCTGGCTCAATGCTGAGCCGGGATTGCTGCGGGCGCTGGCATTCAGCACCATGTTCATCGCCAGTATTTCGACCTTGCTGTTCAACGGCAATCCGCTCTTGCGCTTTGATGCCTATTATATTCTGTCCGATCTGTTTGAGCTGCCCAATCTGGCAACCCGCGCCAACCGCTATTGGCAATATTTGATCAAACACCATATTTTCGGCGTGCCCAATGCCACCAATCCGGTGAGTGAGAAGGGAGAAAGTCTCTGGTTTCTTCTCTTTGCTCCAGCCTCCCTTGCCTACCGAATGTTCATTCTGATTGGCATCTCGATCTTCGTGGCAACGACTTATCTTTTTGTTGGTATTGTTCTGGTCATCTGGTCCATCTCGCTTTCCATCATCTGGCCGCTTCTAAAAGGTCTGTTTTATATCTTTTTCTCCGGCCATCTGGTTGGCCGCAGGGTTAGAGCGGTGCTTTCGCTGGCGGTGTTTCTGGGCATGTTGGGCTATGCCTTGTTCGGGGTCCCGATCCCGTATGCGACAGTGGCGCAGGGCGTGGTCATCGCTCCTGAGGCTGCATTTGTAAAAGCAACATCGAACGGGGCGATTACAAAGCTTCTTGTCAGGGATGGTGTTCGTGTTGAGCGGGGGACACCGTTATTTACTCTTGAAAATCGCGACATTTATGTGAAGCAGGATATCGTTTCAGCGCGGATGGATGAGGTGCGCTTGCGCCTCTTGGCGGCAGAAGTGCAGCAGCCCCATGATGTGCCCATCGCACGACAACATCTTGCATTGCTCACCAAAGAAAAAGCTCAGATTGCGAAAAAAGTTGAAGATTTGACGATCCGGGCACCACAAGCCGGCACCTTGCGTATCTGGCAACAGGAGGATCTGGAAAGAAAATTCATCAGACGCGGGCAATTGATCGCCCATGTGCTGACCGGCGCCCCTAAAAAGATCAAGGTGGTGGTGCCGCAAGATCAGGCTGATCTTGTGCGAAATGCCACTCATCTCGCAACAATCCATCTGGCAAGTCGGCTGGATCAGGCGCCTGTTCTAGCCAATCAGATCAGAGAATTCCCCGGTGCGACACGTGTCTTGCCAAGTCCGGCCCTTGCTCAGGCGTTTGGCGGTCCTCTGGCTCTGGATCCATCGGCTAAGGATCACTCGACCGCGCTTTTTCCCTTCTTCATTTTTGAGCTTACTATGCCGGATGATGGACCGGATGCCCTTATCGGAGAGCTGGCCCATATCCGTTTCGACCATGGTCAATTGCCCCTTGGCTACCAACTCACGCGCGTTATTCGCCAAGCATTCTTGAGGCATTTCGGTGTCTGATAGGCTTATTCTTCCCCGCTCCAGAGAGTTCGTACAGAGCATACCGCAAAAGCCGCTCGGTTGGTTGGCGCAAGAAGCTGGCGTGTCTCGCATTCTTGCAGGAAGGGGCCGTAGAAAAAGACAGGCTTTGAAATTTGCCAAACGTGTCATTCATGCAGCTGATAAGATGCAGCAACAGCCGGATGATGCGGTCAAACAGCAATTGCAAGAAAGTGCAGCAAAGGTCAGAAAACTTGGTGCAAATCCATCTGGAAAGCAAGTCATCCATTGCTTTGCTGCTATTCGTGAAATTGTGCGGCGCATTAGCGGAATGGAGGCATATCACACCCAGCTAGCCGCGGCCTATGGTCTCTTTCGTGGGGGGGCTGTCGAGATGGCCACAGGCGAGGGGAAAACTCTCTCGGCCGTGATTGCCGCTTCTGCACATGGCGTTTTGGGGCATGTGGTTCACGTCATCTCTGCCAACGATTATCTGGCCGAACGGGACGGAAATGAACTGGCGGAAGTGTATCAGGCACTGGGCTTGTCGGTCGGCATCATCTTGCCAGATATGGAGCGTGATGAACGTCGGGCAGTTTACCGCTCTGACATTGTTTACGCAGCCAACAAGGAAGTCGCCTTCGATTATCTAAGAGATCGGATTGCCTCTGGTTTGCGTTCGGTGGCAGGCGATGCCGATATCATGATCAAGGCCAAACGGGTGCTAGGCTCTTCCGCCAACGATCAGCCCGTTCTGCGTGCCCTTGATGTTGCAATTGTCGATGAAGTCGACAGCGTTTTGATTGATGATGCCGGAACCCCGCTTCTGATTTCAACCGAGCGGGGGGCATCTGATAGTCAAATACCTGCGCAAGCGTTGGAAGTGGCGGCACAGCTGACCGAGAACCGCGATTGGCGCATCAATCGACTGGCCGGTATGATTACCCTGACCGACAAGGGTCTTGAGAAAATTCAGCAGCTTGGCGAAAAATTCGGTGGCCCGTGGAAACAAAGAGTGCGGCGGGAAGAGATGGTGTCACAGGCCCTCTCTGCGGTTCATCTCTTCAAGCGCGATGAACATTATATAGTTCGTGATGATAAGGTTATGATCATCGATCAGAATACCGGACGGCGGATGGAAGATCGTTTTTGGGGGCAAGGGTTGCATCAAATGATCGAGCTGAAAGAAGGCCTGGAAGGATCTGGCGAAAAGCGCCCGCTGATCTCAACGACCTATCAACGTTTCTTTCGCCGATACAGAACCTTGTCTGGAACCTCCGGCACCATTGACGAATGTGCTCGCGAACTGGCCAAGGTCTATAACTTGCGGCCACTAGCCATTCCACTTCGTAAGGCATCGAGACGCAAGATGCATCCACCTCGTGTCTATAAGGATGCGGATAGGGTACGCGCCGCCTTGGTCGAAAGCGCAAAGAAATGCATTACAAATGGGCAGGCAGTATTGATCGGCACCCGAACCATTCAGGATGCCGAAGCGATTTCAAATGCGCTAACCGACAAGGGGATAGACCACCAGCTTCTCTCTGCTGCTCAGGATGCTGATGAAAATGCACTGGTCGCCAAAGCCGGTCAGGCTGGTATGGTGACGGTCGCGACCAATATGGCAGGGCGCGGCACAGATATCCGGTTGGGTGCTAAGGTTGCCGAAAAAGGCGGGCTGGTGGTGCTGTTATATCAGCAGCATTTTTCAAAGCGGGTTGATAGGCAATTGATCGGGCGCTGTGCCCGTCAACAGGATCCGGGCGAGGCCATGATTTTTGTCTCTCCCGATGATGCCCTTTTGGCGGTTCTTGCCGGCAAGAAAGGATGGCTGGCCAGACGATGCGCAGGCTGGTCACTTCTGACACCGAGGATTTTGCGATGGGCGCAGAAAATGAACGAGCAAGAGAATGCGTTGCGTCGCCATCGTTTGGTTGAGGCTGATCGGCGCATGGCAGAATTGCTGGCATTCTCAGGAGGTTTGGAATGAAGATTTGGTTGCAATCGATGGCAGCGCTGCTGCTTTTCGCAGGCCCCGCTTTGGCTACAGAATTTGATTTGGCAAAACCTGCCTCCTCATGCCTGATCAGTGAAAGCGAGATTGTTGATCTATCCAGTAGTTCGGAAGGCACTCTGGACCGGGTTCTGGCCAAAGTAGGGGATCGGGTGAAGAAGGGGCAGCTGGTTGCTGTGCTGGAAAATGATCTTGAGCGGTTGGCGCGCGATATTGCAAAAGCCCGCGCCGAGCGCGATGTGGAAGCACGCATCAAGAAGCGGGAACTGGCCGCAGCCCAAGAGGAGCTGACGATCAAGCAAAAATTACTGGCTCGCAAGGTCGCAGCGAAGAAGGTTGTATATGAAGCTAAGACTGCTGCAGATCTGGCACAACTGCAATTGGAGCAGGCGAGCCATGATCGCGAAATTGCCAGGATCAATCTCCAGCAAGCAGAAGCGGCTTTAAAGCGGCGATCCATCTACAGCCCGATAGATGGTATTGTCACCAAAGTGCATCGCTGGGCTGGCGAATATGTCAATGCTGCCAACCCGGTAATGACCATCGCTGCAGTCGATATATTGCGAGTGGAAACTTACTTGCCCATGGAGGCCTATCCACTGATCCGCGAAGGGATGCCAGCCATCATTATTCCCCAAGCTCCAATTGGCGGGGAATATGAAACAAGTGTCGAGACCCGCGCTCCGGTGATTGATGCAGCCAGCGGCTTGTTTCAGGTGGATCTGAACCTGAACAATAGCAAAGGGGAAATTCCGGCGGGAATTCGCTGCTCCATCCGCTTCCCAAAGCCCTAGGCAATGAAGCACGCAAAACGGGCATACACCATCTGGAGTATTACTGATATTTTTTTTAAGTGATTCAAGTTAAAAGCGAATTTTTCCTGCGAATCAGAGCATTTCCCGACCTGAACCCGGTTTTCAGGCGCTTCCCACTTTAGCATTATCGAGCTTTCGGATTTGTGTTTTATGTGGTTTAGGCATGTTTTTTGAACGTTGGGATAATCTGCGCACTCTCTTGTCATCTGCTTCGCCGATCACGCTTCTTATGAAGCCACCGCGTCGGGCAGCGGCAACAAAGGCCACACAAAAAGCTGTCCGAGCCAGCAAAGCCAGCCAAATGACGGTGGAGCCATTGGAGCCAAGGCTCCTTCTATCTGCCGATTTGCTGCCCGGTGCAGAAAGTGCGCTGCTGGAAGGCATAGAAGATTTTACCAATCTCTTGTCCGAGCTTGATCAGGATGAGTTGCTCAATACCAATATCCCCTTCATCAATCGCTCAGCCAGCGATCTGATCGGGGTGAGCGATGTTGCCCAGCAGGTTCTGGATGAGGCCAGCACCATCATTGATGATGGTGTCGAGACAGCGGCCGATGCGGCAGCTTTTTCAGCGGAATTGGCACAAGCGCTCGATGGTTTGGATGGCGTTATTGCAACGGCAACCCAAACACCTGATGAGCTGAGCTGGACCGTAACTCTGTCGGACGAATTTGATCCGGCCCCCTTCGTTTTTGACATATCCGGCATTGCCGATGGCTTTGATATCGAAGGGGATGCATCTGCAAATCTGAGCGTATCAGCGACAACAGATGTGTCTTTCATCTTCGGTGTCACGCTGGATGATTTTGATTTCTTTGTTGAAGACTTCTTGCTGGAAGGAGATGTCTCACTCTCAGGCACGGACATCGACAGTCTGGTGCGCATCGGTGGTGCTGATCTGGAAATTGTTGATGGAGCTGTCAGTCTGGATGTCGAGCTGGACGCAACCCTGACCGATTTTGACAATGGCGATGGCCTTGACCGTCTGGATCGCGATGATTTGCAGGCGGCTCCCATATCGGCTTTGTTGACCGGAACTATCGCAGGCAACGGACAGGCTACACTTCCCGTGGAAGCCGCTTTCTTGCCATCATCCGAGACGCTGACAATCGCTTTCGGCGGCGCTTTGGATGGTCTCTCCGCCGATATGGAATTTGAGGCAGGGTCTCAACTGGAAGCCTTGGCGCGACTGGCCGCGGGTGATTTCGAGGCCATGATGCAATCGGGGCTCGATCAATTGCCAAGTTTGATCGAAGGGGCCATCGGCCACATGAGTGCCGATCTTCCGCTAATAGGGGACGGCCTTTCCTCCATCACTGCCATTGCCCAGCAACTCAGCGATGCTTTCGATAATGTTCAAGATTTTAACAGCATTGATGACTTGCAAAGCCAGTTGGAAGCAGCCCTTGGCAACCTGATCAATCTCAATGTCGCTGATGGAGAGGTCCGTTTCACATTGAGTGCGAGCGAAGCCTTGTCTGGCGATCTGCCCATTGATGTCGATCTCTTGTCCGAGGATGCCAATTCGCCCTTTGCTGCCGGATTTGCGTTTTCCGGCGACGCGAATGTAACTGGTTCGGCCAATGTCTCGATTGAGATAGCAGCCAGTCTGGATCCTTCAATCAGAAATGATCAACGTTTCTCTATTATTGAAGGGGTAAATTCCTATGTTGAGCTGGCTTTCCAGCTCACGACAGTTGCAGCTTTTTCCGGGGATGTCCGCTTTGGTCCAGGGCGACTGACACTTAGCAATGGTAATGCGTCTGTTACAGGCTCTAATCCCGGCACAAGTGCCACATTGCGGGCATTGCTGAGCGGCAATCAATCCGGCCAGACGACGGATGGGCGCATCTATCTCTCCGATATGATCTCTGCAAATATTGCAGATCTTCTCAGTATTGAACTTGATGGTGAAGCGCATTTCTCTGCGGATTTGAATGCCGGTTGGGATCCTTCCATCTCGGCCGTCCCGATCAGCGTTGTGTGGGACGTCAATGGAACAGCCCCGGCCATTCAGGTTGATGAAAATGCTCTTCTGGCCATGCTGAGCGATCAGGCTGGTGCCTTGGTTGAGAATGCGATCGAAAGCGCGGCTCTTGATGCCTTGGGAGAGTTGGGCAATTGGTTTGCGCGCCTTCAAGATGCAATAGATAGTGTCGGTATCCTGAATACCGATATTCCGTTGCTTGATGAGTCCGTTGTCGAGATTTTGGGTATCTCTGATCTGCTAACAGGACTGTCAACCGCGCTTGAGGCCGCTGCGACCGATCCCGCCGCCAGTACCGCAGATTTTGAAGCAAGAATTGCCGCCGAATTTGCAGCATTGCAAGCACAAGGCATAGAGGTGCAGCACGATGCCGGATCCGTACAAGCTGGCCGTCTGACCTCCGAGAGTGCAGAAGAAGCCCGTGCATTTGGATTTGAAACAGCGGGTGATCGTTTGGTCTTCTCCGTTGGGTTTGCTGCACAAACCAGCATTGATGGTCGGAGTGTTTCCTTCCGCCCAGATGCACTGCCGGATGTTTCGCTTGAGGCACAAATGGATCTGTCTGGCATAACGCGAGGGCGGATTACCTTTGGTGTGGATCTATCTGAGGGGCTGGATCCGGCCAACGCGCTATTTGTGCGCATCGATTCCCTTAATGTTGCCCTTGATGGTGGGTTGACAGCGGGGGCAAATCTGATCCCCCAAATCGGTCTGCTGGATCAATTGAGTGCTTCTGGCACTCTGGATGTCGCGATTGCGGTGGATCTGGCGCCTTCCCCCTCCCAAACCGTAACGCCATTACTGACCCTGTCCGATATCTTGGGAACGTCCGCCAATCTCTTGCTCTCGCCAGCAACGACAACATCAATGCTGCAAGGCACGATGGCTCTATCGGCTCAATTGCCCGGCGCGGCCCCCATCACCGGATCTTTGACCTTCTCCGGTGATCCGGTCGCCGGTGAGATCGATGAGGTGATGTTGGATACTGATGGCATCGATAGTGATCGCTTGCGTCAGCTTTCCCAGATGGGACCGTCAGATGTGGTCGCCATGATGCGCGAGATCACAAGATGGTTCGGTAAGCTGACGGATATGGATTTGATGGATACGCAATTGCCATTCATCAATCGATCATTGGGTGAAGTCTTCGATTTTGCGCAAGCCTATTCGGATAGTGTTGTTGCTTTTTTGCAAGACCCGGATGGTGCCGCTCTTTTTGAAACTCTGGATGGGCTGGTTGATCGCCTGGAAGCCTCTCTTGGTGTGCCTGCTGATACCTTCACCATCGGCTTTGACGAAGCAGGTAACGAGATATTGCTCGATGTCGCTTTTGATTATTCCTATGACACAGGCGATGCACCACTCTTCGACTTTGACCTTGCTCTTGGCAATCTGGGGGATGTATCAGCAAGCGCAACGGGCAGCCTGAATGCCGGTGTTGCTGTTGAATTGGGACTTGGTTTTGACCTTGATGATCTTCCCGGTCGCATTGTCGCGCGCCGTGAGGCCGTATCTGATGGCGTACTGACCGGCAATGCCATTTTCGAAATTCTGGTCGATGAGACCACCATCGTTCCCGTCACCATCAACAGACAGGCAACTGCGGACAATAGCTCAGTCGCCGATCTGGTGGATGATATCAATGATGCATTGGCACTTGCCTTGCGTGCTGCAGGTTTCGAGCCAGATACACTGATTGCTACCGAATCCGATGCTGCACCTGGCAAGCTGATTTTGGAAGGAGAATTCCCCGAGAATGCCTCCTACCGTCTGATGACAGACAGGAACGATCCAACCTATACCGAGTTGGGTTTTGGGGCTGTATCCGATCTGGGCCCTAGCCTGATTGCACCAACCGCCAGCTTGCCGGTCAATGGCATATTGGCAGAAGATGCCAGCCTGTCGATCATTGTTGATGATGTGGCACGCGGCACAATCACCATCCTTGCCAGTGATACGCTGGATAATCAGGATGCAGAGGATCTGATCGCCGACATAACCCGTGCTCTCATCCCAATCAATACTGAACTGGCCAATCTGCCAGTAGATAGCAATGGTATCGCGCAAAGACTGTCCGTTGGGCAAACGTCGGATGGCCGCTTGCTGTTTCAGGCCCATGGCGGAATTGGCTCCTTTGCGATTACGACATCAGAAGAAGTCTCCCACGCTCAAACGGATTTAGGGCTGGCGGAAAGTGAGATAGTTGAGGCATTCACCGATCGGGGACATCTTCGGATCCTCTCATTGGGGGCCATAGATATGAATGCCGGGCTGACTGAAGATGCCCATCTAGTCTTGACGTTGAATGGCCAGGGACTGGGAGAATTGGTGATTGCAGCGCAAGATGCGGACGGCAATGCAATTTCCATTCAGGAAGCTATCCGCCTCGGTCTGAGAGATTTGGCAGCCAGCCTTGCGACCCACGGTATTATTGCTGAGCCAGTCTTTGAGGATCCAGACTTTTCCGACAGAGCCAATATTGTATTCTATGGCGCGAGTCCCGACGATGATTTTTCAGTTGAGGTCCAGGCTGGTGACAGTGCCATCAGTGAGCTTAGCCAAAATGAAGGCCTTAGCGCGCTTGATATCTATCGGAATTTGAAGGCCTTTCATTTTGTTGCAACCGGCGCGCCATTGCCAACAGATGGACGACTGACCAGCGATGCTGCGATCACTTTGATTTTTGACAAGGGCCTTGCAAGTGAAACGGATCCGCTGGACTTTGTCATAACGGCTGCGGACACGCAGGATAACAGCACGATTGATGATCTGCTGGCAGATATGAGAGCGGCCTTTGATGCAGCGCTTGGGGAAGAATTTGTCGCAATAGCTGCGTCGGATACAGGCTATCTTTCCGTCATTCTGTCGGCTCGACGAGAGACCGCCACAATGAGTGCTGGCGGGACGCAAGCCTTTGCCAACGAACTTGGGTTCGCAGATGGAGCCATCGCAGCTACCGAGGCTGCGCAAAGCTTTGCGCGGAGTCTTGCTGGTAGCGCAGATCTTGGCACTGTGGATTTGAGTGAAGACAATTATCTATCGCTTGTGGTCGATGGAATATCGCTGGGAGAAGCGTTCATTGATCCCAGCTTGACACTCGCGGAGGCGTTGGAGCAGGCAACCCATGCCCTTAATGCAGCACTTGCAAGCCATGGTCTGATTGCCTCATTCTATCTTGCCTATGATGATGATGGAGTCTTGCAATCCCGGTTTGATATTTTTGGGCTGGAGGACACACAAAGCGCCTATCTGATCAGTTCAAACGAGACGGGCGCAGAACAATTGGGCATTGATCCTGTTGCGTCACTGTCAAATATCCAAAATCAGGTTCTGGCCTATTCGGTAACCGGAACAAGCTTGCTGCCGACTGATGGTGTGCTGCAATCTGATTTTGTGCTGACATTTCGCGAGTCGGTTGGCGGTGTGGAGCAGGTGCCGGTTTTCATCCAGGTTACAGCTGAGCGAAGTGAGCTGAATTCCACCCCTCAGGATCTTGTCGATTCTATCAATGAAGCCATAGCCAATGCACGCCCGGGTAAAGATCCTGTCTTGTATGCCTCCATCAATGATGACGGATATCTGGTCCTGAATACCGCCCGTATGGCGGATTGGATTCGGATCGAAACCGACATACCCACCCCGGCGGAACAAATTGGTATGGGCGAGGCAATTGAAGTCGAGACCAATGGCTCGGTGGGGGCAATCAAGGAATGGGCTATTGTTGCTGAAGATACCTATTTTGGAACTGAGCCGGAGATTTATCATATCAGCCTTGATGGCACGTTCATCACAACGCTGACAGGGCCGACCGAGCCCATTGATAGTGAAGAAGTTGCCATTGCTTTTGCCCGGCAACTGTCGCGGGCTTTTGCAAGTCATGGCGTGGCTGTAGACCTCGACTATGATGCGTCAAATACTGACTATCATTCTATCCGTTTCTATGGATTGCAAACGGATCAAACTGTTGAATTTGAATATGTAAGCGGATCGGTCCTGACATCACCAAGCGTGCATTCACTACCGCTGACCTATGTTGCGACCATGACCGGAACCTCTCAATTGCCGAGTGATGGTCAACTGACTGAAGATGTCACAATCACGCTTGAGCAGCACAGTCTATATTTTGGTGAAATATCCGTCCAGGATCGCACAATCACCATTGCTGCAAACGACACGCTCGACAATTCCAGCCGTCAGGATCTGGTAGACGATATCAATGCTGCCTTGGGTGGAGTGCAATCCGGCTTCCTTGCTGCACTTACATCCAACAATCGTCTTGCCCTGATAGCAACAACAGACAATGTCCAGACCGATATTGTTGCTGAAGCCGGCAATGCATTGGGGCTCGCGACCCGAACCGAGCTTTTACCCCCGTCTCTCTATCATTCCGGTCAGGAAATCGCGCTGGACATCCCCCAAAGCGATCAATTATCGGATAATGCCACCATAGCGCTTCATCTTGATGGCATTTTTCTGGGCAATCTGGTTTTGGAACAGGGACAAGGGCCCCAGACTCTCTTAACGTCCATAGAAGAGGGGCTGGAAGCCTTCGCCGCCACCTTTGCCGAGAACAATATAGGCGCTACTCTGAGCAGCCGAACCGATTATGACAGAAGTGTAGAGCAATATGTACTGACCTTTTACGGTGTGGCGTCAGGCGAGCGTCTGTCATATTCAACAAGTGATGGTGATGCTGCGCAAGCCGAGTTAGGACTTGAGGCCCAAGGTGCCGCACAAACCGAGAATTTCGAGATTGCCCGAGCGGCCAGCGTGACGCTAGAGGGCGTTGTTGTCCCACAAAATGGTGTCCTGACGGAAAATCTCACTTTCTATTTTGGTTTGACGGATGTTCGGCAAGGAATTGCTGGAGATACCGAGGTTACAGATTGGAGCGAGATCACGCTCAATGCTGCAGATACGGCCAATAATACCAGCATTGATGATTTAGTCGCCGACCTGAATGACCTTCTTTATGAATATAGTCCCGATGGTCTCGCATCTTTCGTCCTTGATGGTGAAAACAGGCTGACCCTGACCACGACCAGCTGGTATGATAAATTCTCCCTGCAGGGCACAAGAGTAACGTCCGAGACCGGTCTGATTAGCTCAGACATATCGGTCGATACGATGGGGCCGGTCGGTCCCGTAAGGGAGTGGATCCTTCTCAATAGTGATGATTTGATCGCGACCGAGCCTGCGACCTTCAGCGTCACTCTGGATGGCGTGTATTTAACCACCCTCACTGCGCCTTCAATTCATTCATTTAGCGATGACATCGCCCAGTCTTTTGCTGAACAGCTCGCCAGTGCATTGGCATCCAATGGTGCATCAGCGGAACTTGATTGGACTGTGTTTGATGAGGATTATGATGCCATCCGCATCTATGGCTTGGCAGCTGATCAAAGTTTGGAATTTGGCTATGTTCAAGGCAATGTCGCTGCGGATCCTGTGGCCAGAATCCTGCCGCTGACCTATGTCGGCGCGGTGACTGGTGACACGCCTCTGCCAGCCAATGGTCAGTTGTCAGAAGATGTCAGCTTCACCATTGAGCAGCATTATCAGGAAAGCGCACAGTCACAGATCCATAGCGGGGTCAGAACGCTGACCGCGGCTGTAACGGCGGACAATACCAGTCGGCAAGATCTGGTTGATGATGTAAACGAGTTGCTGGGTGGTCTCAGCTCAGGGATCTATGCAACCCTGACACCGGGCAACCTGCTGGCATTGGTCTTCACCACCGACAACATTCAGACGAGTGTTTTGGCAGATGAGGATAATGCTCTTGGTCTTGCTATCGCGTCCCAAATCAATGCGCCGGATATTTATCACGAGGGCCAAACACTCGGCCTCACCATCCCGGCAAATAACAGATTGTCCGGTGATGCGGCTATATCGCTCTATCTTGACGGATCACATCTTGGCGATTTGCTAATCGAACAAGGAGACGGATCCCAAACTGCCTATGAACAAATCCATTCCGCCTTGCTGGCATTTACACCAAATTTGGCAGAGCATGGTCTGGGTCTTACCCTTTCGGAAGGATACATATCGGGCAGTCCGGGTTTGCACTATGTTGTCACCTTCTATGGCCTCACGTTTGATCAGCAATTGAGTTATACAACGCAAGCAGGCGATGCGGCTCAAACGGATTTTGGCCTTGCAGATGCGGCTATCATGCAAGGTCAGGACTTTGAAATTGCCCGCGCAGCCAGCCTAGTGCTCGACGGATCGGCCATGCCGCTTGACGGGGTACTGACAGAAGACCTGATTTTCTATGTAACCATGACCGACATTCAGCATGGTTTGAACGGTGATACCGAAATTGATGATGTCAGCCTGATTCATCTTCGCGCCAATGATACCTTAGGCAATACCAGCATCAGTGACCTCGTCGACAGCATCAATGACGTCCTTCGAGATGCAGTGCTCAATGCCCAGGTCTCTGTCGCTCTTGATGGCGACAGAAATCTGGTTTTCTCGACCACCAGCTACTTTGATCGTTTCTCCATTCAGGTGCCGCAAAGTGTGGACAGGAACGATCTGTCCGCATCCGGTTTCGCCAATAATGTAAAGGCCGATGCCCCGGCACATTTCACGCCGGATCATATCTGGGAAAACGGCCTTACGGCAACAGATCTGGCCACAGATATCGAATTTGATGTCTATCTGGATGGCAATATACTGACCACCATCACTGTGCCTGCAGCCGGACCATCAGCGGACATGCAAGGCAGCATGGAAAGCGCCGCCGTTCAGCTCTCAAAGGCTTTGGCATCCGTTGGGGCCGGAGCCTATGTTCGCAGTAATGCGGCCACGACCAGCCACGATGTGCATATTGTCGGTTTGCAAGGGGATCAGTCGATTTCCTTTGCGCAAACGGGAAGCTTATTGTCCGCCCAGCTTGCCCGAATAGACTTTGAGACATATGTCGCAATCGCAGTCGGCGACTTTGCCTTGCCAGATACAGGACGATTAACAGGGGATGTGAGTTTTACGATTGCGCGCGATTACGGCGATGGCACCTATTCGGACGAGCAAATCATCACAATTGATGCGGATGACACAGCTGGCAATTTTGATCAGTTTGATCTGATCTTCCAGATAAATGAGGCGTTACGGGGACCGTCGGGCGAAGATGCCAGAGCCGTTGCAACTCTGACCTCGGGTGGGCAGTTGGCATTGATGCTGACAGACAATCCTGCGCGAACCCTGATCAGTGCAGACAGCACCAACAGTGCGGTCACAGAACTTGGTCTTCAGGAGCTGCAGGAATTATCAGCCCCTGACCTCTACAGCCCGGCACGGACTTTCAGCTTGGTTGCACCCCAATCCGGTCAACTCTCTTCTGATGCCCGGGTGTCTTTCCTTCTTGATGGCAACTGGACTGGTGAGATGACGATCTCGGCCGGGGACGGTAGCCAGACCTTTGACAGTCTTCTTAGGCAAGCCGTGGCGCAAATGTCTGCAGATCTGGCATCTGAAGGTCTGACGCTGTCATTGAGCAGCTATGCCAATCAGGTTGGAACAACCATCTATCAGATTTCCCTGCATGGGGCATCGAACGATGCGCGTCTTACTCTTGAATCCTTCCCCGGCAATCCTGCTGAAACCGAGCTCGGACTGGATATCAATTATGTAATAGAGAAAGATGATCACAACCGCGCCCTTGTCATCACCGGCACCACGCCGGACATTTCATCAAACGGAGTGCTGGAGCGCGACACCGTTTTTGCTGTGATCGAGGAATGGATTACCAGCGATATCAATGGCGATAGCGTCGAGCAGGACAGTCTTGAAGTCCGCATACGGGCAATCGACACAGCCAACAACACCTCTCTTGATGATTTTATCGCGGACATGAATGGGGCCCTGAGGGATAGTGGCTCCAACCTGACTGCTACATTGAATGATCAGGGCCAGATCGCGCTGGTAGCGGTTAGCGATGCCGACAGCATCAGTGTGGTCGCCACCACAGAACTCGACCATGCCGATCTCGGGTTTGGGGAGGCGATTAGCCTGACGCCGGATGAAGCATTAGGCGCGAGCCGTCAGCTCAGCTTTGTTGCCCGGCCATCCGAATTGCAAACGGCAGTTCTGTATCTTGATATTGACGGGGTTGAAGCGGGGCATCTCTATGTGTCTGATCTGGTGCCATTTGCGGATGCCATTCAGCAGGCAGTAACAGCCATCAATTCGCAGAGTGCAGGGCTGGCAGGCGAAAGCAGCTTCTTGACCAGTGAAATCCGCACTCTTGGGCCTGATCTGGTTGAGGTTGTCTACACAATTCATGGTTTGGCTGATGGTCAGGAAGCTGTTCTGCGGGCAGATGCCACAGCCCAAACACTGTTTGATCTGGCCGGGGCCACAAATTTTACCGATAGTTTGGCCGAGCGTCTACTGATGCTTGAGGCCGGTGCTCGGGTTTCTTCAGACGGAGTGTTGCAAGAAGACCTGCTTGTCGAGATTGTTGAGGATTTCGGAGACGGGCAAACCGAGACGCATAAGCTCTTTGTTGGTGCAGCTGATACCGCTGACAATACCAGCAGAGAAGATCTTGTGGCGGATATTCAAAACGCGATTGCTGCGAGCAACGTGTTTGGTGCGGATAATCGCTTCAGCGTTGGTCTGAACGAAACCAATCGCCTGCAATTCCTAATTCTCTCAAACGCCCAAAGCGTGCACTTGAGTGGTGGTGAGGGCAATGCCGCGAGCGAACAACTGGGCTTGCCTGCCCTGTCCAGTCTGGATCTTTCCGGCCAGGTGCATCAAATGGCCGTGGGTTTGTGGTCTATTGATGAAGGGACAGTCTTACCGCAAGACGTCAGCTTTGATGTTGCGCTTGATGAGACAATTGTCGGCACTTTGACGATCCCGGCAGGCACGCCTGCCGATCTTGTCATGAATTCTAACCAAGAACTGCAAAATGCACTGACCAATCACGGCATTTGGCTTGAGATTGAAACCGGATCTAACAATTTGGGCGGCCGTCCTGTCTGGCTGGTCCGGTCCTATGGAGCAGATGCCGACGCAAGCCTGACCCTGATACCGGATGCAGCAGCAAGGATCCAATTTGATCGATCAGAAGAGGCAATTGAACTGGTCGTTGACGGGCCGAGTGTCGCCATGTCGTTTGTTGCGGACACTCCCTTGCCAGAAGCTGGCCGATTGTCTGGAGACGTGGAATTTGATCTCTCCTTTGGTGGGGAGCGGACATATATCGTGTCGGTCGAGGCTGGCGAAACCGAGTCTAATTCTTCGCGTATGGATCTTGTTGCCAATGTTCAGGCTGCGCTGGATGATGCTTTGGGAGCTAACCGCTCTTCAGCCGGTCTCACGGTGGATGGGCATCTCATTGTTGTGATCAATGTACATGCAACAGAGATGACCATCAACACAGCTTCAAAGCCTGAGGTTGCTCGAACCGAATTGGGCTTATTTGGTGATCTCTCGGATACAGCAGAAGATCGAGCTGGTGTTCGCTATCTGAAATTTGGTGTGTCCTTTGACGAACTCTATAATCTCGACCAGGACGCCCATATTGATCTGACACTCGATGGAACAGATCTGGGGGAACTGGTTCTGGCCGCGCAGGATGAAGATGGAAATCCAATTTCCCTCTATGATGCGGCAAAGCGGGGGCTGCAGCCATTCTATGCGTCCTTGGCGGCAAATGGCATCAATGCACGATTGGAAACCGATAGGCACAATGAGTGGCAGATTGCGTTCTATGGCGCGACATCTGACATGGATTTCACCTACCACGTCAATGCCGGAGACCCAGCTTTTACCGAACTGGGAATCCCGGATGGCACCAACCAGCTTGATGCCTCGGGACGGTTGCATGATATCCAGATTCTGGCGCAATCCGTCGCCCTGCCCGCCAATGGTCAATTGAGCGGTGATGCAAGTTTTACGCTCCATCCTGCCTATCCGGATACCGCATATGGTCCAAGCCAAATAGTCGTGACAGCGGCATCCACAGCGGACAATACAAGCCGGGCCGATCTACTGGATGATATTGTTCAGGCTCTTGCTTCTGAGGGCTATCTGGAAGATCTGGTCGCGGTTGGAATGACGGAAGATGGCCGCCTGTCCATGGTCATGGCATTGCCCACAAGTACCTTGCGCATCACGGCAGATAACAATGTTGCCCAGAGCGAACTTGGGCTGGCGTCAGAACAATTGATTGATCGCACAGATCGTCAATTCATTCAGCAGACAGTTTACACGCAATCTGGCACTTACCCTGCCGAGGTTTCCCAACGTTCGGAACTGTTTGTGGCAGTCGATGGGGTATCGGTCGGTAGCATCATCGTCGATACGGCAGAATATCTGGAAGATATTGTCAATGCTGGCGGGACAGATCTGCATCGCTCTTTGGCAGGGTTGGGCATCGCCATGCGTGCGGAAGGTTGGACCGGCTCGATACCCGATGAAGCAAAGACAGGGTTGCTGTTCTATGGCGGGAATGAAGACACCGTCATTACCCTGACCGCTGATGCAGCATTCATGACCGAATTCGGTCTGGGCGAACCAGAAAAGCAGCTTTATTTTGGCCCTGGCTTGCAGACAATGTCCGTAACCGGCGCTCTCGCCTTGCCAGAAGATGGCAGATTGACGGGTGATGCCAATTTCACGATTGTGTTGGCAAACAGAGAGGCCGATCAGACCGATCCTCTCAGGGTTTTGGTGAGCATTGATGCCAATGAGACCCGCGATAACAACACGACCGAAGATCTGCTCGATGATATTCAGGCCGCTTTGGAAGAGGCCACAATTGGTGGCGGGGTGATCACTGCAGGCGTGAATGAAGACGGATATTTAATCCTGATCAGTCGCTCCGGCACCCACAGCATGCATATTGAAACACAGGCAGGAAATGGTGCTGCCAATGCCTTGGGCCTTGCTCCCTATCAGGAGAGCAACCGACCGCTGGCGGTTCAGACCTCCAAGTCCAATATTGGAGACAGAATCTCGGTCCATAATTTCTCAGCTGTTGCCAGTCTGGAGGTCGGTGCAACCTTCAGCGGTTCTGCTGACTTTGGCTTCACGGCCATTGAAATTGTCGATGCCACCGCCAGCTTGAGCTTTAGCAGCGATCTGATCTTGCAAGATGGCGGAACGATCAATGAATTGATGGCGCAATCGGTATCTGTTGAAGATGTGCTCTCGGATCTCCTGCCAACATCCGAGGCAGAGATCATCCTGCCGGTAGAGGTGACAGGCGCAGCGGCAACCCTCTTGAGCCTTGAGAATGATCCGAACAATCCGAACGATGATCCGAAAATTCTGATCACATCCGACAACATCTTGCGAGGCGATGCCTGGCAGATGACAACCGAAAATCTGGATCCATTGATCGATTTCTCAGGAATGTCGGCAGCAGACTGGGCACAGTTGATTGCAAATCTGGCAGATTTTCTGGAGCAATTGGCAGAGGAATCCGTCCTCTCGCTGGGAATCCCTGCTATCGACGATTCCATTGCCAATGTGCTTGATTTTGTCTCCGATGTCGCCGATGCAGCCGCTGCCTTTGCGGTCAATCCGGCAGAGACCATCAGTGCGTTGGAAGACCGGCTGAATGCCGCCATGCAAACAGCGCTCAATGTTGCAAGCGGCGATTTTGTCGATCTGGTCTATGATGCGGCTGCACGAGATTTTCAGGTTTCGCTGAATTTTGCGCCTGCACTGGATACCTACACTTTGCCATTTGATTTTGATCTGGCAGAACTGGGGATAGATACCAGTGCGCTTGGCCCTCTGGAAACTTTGATACAGGCCGAAGGGTCTGGTGCGTTTGACGTGACCCCGGATGTTGAGGCCAATCTGGTCTTTGGCTTTGATCTGACCGATCCAACTGCGCCTGGTACTTATATTTCTTCCGCAACAGGCCTCTCTCTGGGTCTGTTGCTGCTCACCCCGACACCCTTTACATTAACTGCCGGGGGCGGACCCGTCGCGGTGAGCGTCAATAACGGCACCATCCGTCTGGTACGCGATAAAAATGCTGCCACCCCGGAAGCGGCGACCATTGAGATTGGCATCACGGATGAGCCTGATGAATCCATCCGCAAGATTTCAATGTCCGACTTCCTCGCCATGAATTTTGGTGCAACGGACGGCTCCGGGCCGATTGAGGTGGAGTTTGAAGGCAGCTTTGATGCGCTTCTGCCATTGGAAGTGGCAGGAAGCGATATCGGCGATCTGGAGATCACGATTGACGATCTGGGCGCTTTCTTTGATGCTCTGTTTGCCGGAGAGACGGTGCCAATCACAGTCTCGCCGCCAGAAGATATCGAGAATGCTTTCAACACCATCAATATGCTTGGAGATCTCAACTGGATCACAGGTCTCGATATGGCGTTGGGCGCGGTCGAAGATCTGCTGCGCGGGCAGGTTCTTGGCATTGAGCTGCCATTTGCCGGAGACAGCTTGTCGGATGCGGCTGACTTTGTTGCAGAGATCCGTGCAGACATTGTCGACATTGTTAGCACGGGCGGAATTCAGTCTGTGCTTGATGCTCTCAACAACACATTGGGCAGCAGCGGACTTGGGTTGCTCACCGAAAATCTTGTCGCTCGTTATATGCTACAAGGGGATACAGAATATCGCCTCGTTGCAGGCGAGGCTTTCGATCCGCTAACCATGATCGATGTGCAGTTCGATCTGCCCTTGGGTGGGACGTGGACGGCAGCAACCCCGCTTGAGTTTGACATCGGTCTGCCAGGCCTTGGTCTGGAGCTTATGGAAGGCTCAGGCATTGAGGCCAGCGTTGAATGGGATCTTGATCTTGTCTTTGGCATCAATACCGAACATGGAGCCTATCTGGTTACCGATGACGAAGATGAACTGGATCTGGCTGTCTCGCTGACACTGGAAGAAGATTTTGCAGCCCTCGGTCAGATGGGTTTCATGCAAGTCGCCTTCTCGGAAAAAGAAGGCGGTGCCCAGACAGGATTGTTCGGCACTATTTCCGTTGATATTGGCGGAGAGAGCCATCTGCATTTTGCCGATTTTGCTGATGGTTTCTCCCAATCAGAAATTGACTATCAATTGTCTGCAACGGCAGATCTTGATGTGCTGCTGGGGTTCGATTTCGAACGCCAAAATGGCGCGTGGGTCGAAACCTCCAATATCCCGACATTGAGTGCGGTGTTTGTACTGGATTGGGATATTATCGGTTCTGACGTTGCAGCTGGCGCTTCACCTCTGGTGGGCTTCCAGGATATCGAGTTGCATTTCGGGGATTTCATCAATGAGTTCTTGGAGCCTATCCTTGATCCGATCCTTGATATTGTCCAGCCCTTCAAACCGGTTCTGGATTTCCTGACAACACCAATTCCGATTGTCTCCCAACTGGCAGGCCCAACCACGCCGCTTGATATTGCCGCAGAGTTCGGCAATTTTGATGGCGTTGTCGAAACCATCGAGATCCTTGATCGCATCGTTGATATTGCTGCGCTCTTTGGAACAGGCGAAGATGATCTGCGCTTTGACCTTGGCGATTTGGTATTTGGTGGGTCGGATAGCGCGCTGGCAGGCTTTGGTGTCGATCTTCGCTTGGGAGAAGGCAGCGCGGGCGGCATCGATACTGACAATCTGGATCAATATTTTGGAGATCTGGTTTCAGGAGCCGAGCTGCGAGATCAGATGACCGCTGCCAACGGCACAACAGCTGCTGAATTCTCCAGCACGTTCACAGCTGGTGATCCGAATTTCAGCTTCCCGATCATAGACAATCCCACCAGTGTTATCGGAATGCTGTTTGGCAAGGATGTCGATCTGGTTGAGGTTCAATTGCCGGTCTTCAGATTTGCATTTGATTATCGTCAGACCTTTGGCCCGATCTGGACACCACCACCAATTCTGGTGACCCTGCAAGGGGGCTTCTCGGCCGAGATTGATCTGGGCTTTGGTTATGACACGCGAGGTGTAAGCAACTTCATTGATTCCAGCGATCCGCTTGATCTTCTGGATGGCTTCTATATCGACGATGACCCCCGTGATACGGGCGGGGATCCGTCAGAATTTCGGGCAGGTGTAACCCTTGATATCGGGGCAACCATCGAGCTTGGATTGGCTGCGGCATCTATTTTTGGCGGCATCTTTGCCAATCTTGGCCTGAATTTTAACGATCCTGATGACGATGGCAAAATCCGGGCGCAGGAACTGGCAGATCAGTTTGCGCTTGGGCCCTTGCATGTCTTTGATGCAGAAGGGGAGCTGGGCTTCCGCGCTTGGGCGGAAGTGCGCCTTGGTCCCGTCGCACCAGATGCCTTGAACAAGACTTTCACCATTCCGATTGTGCCCGATACCGTTGTGGTCTCCTTCGAACTGAGTGGCGATGCACCAGAACCCAGACTGGCCTCGTTGGTGGTGGATAATGTTGAGGCAACGGAAGGGGAGTTGGTTCTCAATGTTGGTGATCGGGCAGATCGGCGCGGCATTCAGGAAGATCAGAGTGATGAAAATTATCTGATTGAATATCTGGAGGATGGATCGGTTTCTGTCACCGCCTTTGGCATCACGCAAATCTATGGAGCAGGGGATGTCAAAATTGGGTCAATTCACGCCGATTTCGGTGCGGGCAATGATGAGCTGAGCATTCGGGGGGATCTGCGCCGGACCGATGGCCGGGCCATGCGGGTCTTTGCCGATGGCGGGTTTGGTGATGACATCATGCGCGGCTCAATCGGGAGTGATGTGCTGATTGGCGGTGCAGGCTCTGACCAGCTCTATGGTGGCGGGGGCGCTGATTATCTCTATCTTCATGCTGAAGAGAGTGAAGGTACGGTCGATTATGGCCTCGGTCTCACTCTCTATGGAGGTGAGGAGCAAGCCTATGGCGGTGATGGTGATGATTATATCATCGGTAGCTGGGGCGAAGACATCATCCTTGGCGGTGAAGGCAATGACAAGATTTGGGGTGGCGCGAGCAATGACCTGATCTATGGCGAGGGCGGCCATGACACCATCGTTGGGGGCCTCGGAGACGACTTGCTGTCAGGTGGTTCCGGGAATGACGAGATTCACGGTAGTGCCGATAATGATGTGATCGTAGGCGGCAAGGGGGCAGATGAACTGCATGGCGATGAGCTGAGCGCGACCTTTACCGGTGGTGCGTTCGAGATTTGGGGATCTGGTTATAGCAATGATGCCGACGATGATCTGTTCTTTGGTGATGACTTCGATCAGCAGACTATAGCGGATCTTGGGCGGACACCGCTGATAGAAAACCGTTATGGCTACGAGATTGAAACCCTCGCCAATATGTTCGGCGAATCCAATGTTTCGAACCGATATGGATTGGTTGTGCACAATGCTGATGCAGATGAAATTCACGCCTCCAGTGGTGAAGATATCATCTTCGGTGGTGAGGCGAGTGATAGGATTTTTGGCGATAGCGGTTTCAACCGGATTTATGCTGGTGATGGCCATGATGTGGTTCAGGGCGGCGAGGATGCCGACTGGATTTATGGTAACGCCGGGCGTGATGAAATCTATGGCAATGCCGGTGTGGATGTAATTCACGGCAATGCAGGCGATGATGAAATCTTCGGCGGGGCAGATGATGACTGGCTCTATGGCGAGGAAGGTGAAGATACTCTGTCCGGCGATGCAGGCAATGATGAATTGCGCGGCGGGGCGGACGATGACCTGCTGCTTGGCGGCATCGGGGATGACATGCTGCTGGGCATGGAAGGGAATGATACGCTCATCGGTGCCAGCGGCAATGATATCCTCAATGGCAATTCCGGGAATGATGTTCTGTATGGCAGCGATGGTGACGACAGGCTCTATGGCTCTGCAGGCAATGACGCGATCTATGGCGGCACAGGTGCCGATCTGATCGAAGGCGGCGAAGATGATGATAATCTGCACGGTAATACAGGTGTGGATCGCATCTTTGGCCGAACCGGAAATGACACGATTTCAGGCGGTGATGGTGATGACCTATTGTACGGAAATGAAGGCATCGACACCATTTCCGGTGACGGCGGAGATGATGTCATCCGCGGTGGTGCAGAAGCGGACATCTTGCATGGTGGTCGTGACGACGACCTGATATTCGGCGAAGCTGCCAATGATGTGATCCATGGTGATGAAGGCCATGACGAAATCTATGGCGGTGATGGGGACGACGCCATCTTCGGCAACGAGGGCGTGGATAGCCTTTATGGGGGAGACGGGGCCGACGTCATTCATGGCAATGAAGACGCCGACTATATCTTTGGTGAGTTGGGGGCAGATGAGCTCTTTGGTGATCAGGGCAACGACACCATTGAGGGCAATCAAGGCAACGACATCCTGCATGGCGGCACAGGCAACGATCTGCTGTCCGGCAAGAGTGGTGATGACCTTCTCTATGGTCAGGCAGGTGAAGATCTTGCCCATGGTGGATTGGGCACCGATAGCATCTTTGGTGGGGCTGGGCGCGATCTCCTCTATGGCAATGAGGGAGCCGACCGTCTCTATGGTGATGCCGGGGACGATGTGGTTGACGGTGGCGCTGGTGGCGATCTGATTGACGGTGGCGCAGGCGATGACCAGCTGATTGGTGGTACTGAAGCTGATGTGATCCGGGGTGGCAGTGGTGACGATTTTGCCGATAGCGGATCAGGTGATGACCTTGTCTTTGGGGGACTGGGTGATGACAATCTGAGCGGCGGCATTGGCGCAGATGAGCTGTCTGGTGAAGCGGGCGAGGATGTGCTGCATGGCAATGCCGGTAAGGATTTGCTGTTTGGTGGTGCTGATGCCGATCGGCTACACGGTGGCGACGATGATGACCGCCTGTTTGCTGGAAGCGGGATTGGCGATCATCTGTATGGCGAGGCTGGTGATGATGTCCTCCACGGCTCAGACGACGGGGCTGCAACCGATCCTGACTTCGCTGATACCACCTATTTTGGTGATGTCATTGATGGCGGCGATGGTCATGATCTGATCTTTGGCAATGCTGGTGCAGACTTGATCCATGGCGGAGAGGGTGATGATGTTATTGATGCTGGCCTCGGCAATGACCGGGCGCTTGGGGATGCTGGCAATGATGAAATAAATGGGGGCCTTGGCGACGATCTGCTCGAAGGGGGGCTGGGCAATGATCAGCTTGATGGCGGATTGGGCAATGATCTTATTCTCGGCGGAGCAGGAACGGATACGCTGCGAGGTGGGTTCGGCACGGATCGCCTGTATGGTGAGGCAGGAGCTGACCGACTTGAAGCCAGCTATGGCTCTGGCAATGAGCTTTATGGCGGTGACGAGAACGACTTGTTGTTCGGTGCCGATGATGGGGCTGACATTCTGGTCGGCGGTGCCGGTAATGATCGCATCCTTGGCTATGGCGGTAATGACCAGATTCAAGGCGGTGCCGATGATGATGTGATCGATGCGGGCGAAGGCGATGATATCGTCGAGGGCGGCGCCGGGCGTGATGTCATTCTTGGCGGCCTTGGTCATGACGATCTCTATGGCTATCTCGCAAGCGATATCGGCGGATCATCCGACAATGATGCCATCTTTGGTGACCTTGGCACTTCCGGCAATGAGGCCGGATCCGGCAATGATCGCCTCTTTGGCAGTGCTGGCAATGATGCCTTGTTCGGCGAAGGCGGCGATGATCTGATTTCCTACGGGCTGGACGTTAGCTATGCAGGGGAAGCAGAAGATCTGGCGTCATGGAATCCGGGAGCGCCAACAGCAGCACCAGTGCAGATTGCACAGGATCGCTTTGCTGATGATCCGGTCGTCAATATGCCAACTGATATTGTCTCCAATGGCCTTTGGGTGCCATTGGCAGGCCTGTCAGCAGATAGCCTTCCAGCTGTAGCACAGGATAGCGCCAAGGTTGCCCTTGCCGTCAATCAAATGGCGGGTGATGATGAAGCACGCTATGTGGCTTATGTTGCCAATGCTGGTGGTGCCAAGGAAATCTATGTAGCGCGTCACGATGCTTCGGGCTGGTCTCAGCTTGGCAACTCGGCCAGCCTTGGCGGTGTTTCCAACTCTACCGGCTTGTCTCAGGCTCCATCCATCATGATCAAGGATGGCGAGGTAGTGGTTGGCTGGATTGAGACGACGGACACTGGCTCACAGGTCAAAGTCGCCCAGTTTGATGAAAGCACCGGACAATGGCAGCTGCTCGGCTCTGCCTTTGGCTCAGCAATCAGCAACGGCTCGCTTCAATTGCATAATGTCAATGACGAGATACATGCATTCTGGACGGGAGAGCATGATAGTGCCACCCATCTCTATGCCGCCAAATTTACCAATGGCGCATGGGCAGATGTTGGCAGCAATTCCATGCAACAGGCCGGTCTTGCCAAGATTGATGCATTGGATACGGGCTTTGATGTCGCAACAGACGGGACCAATATCGCGATTGCCTGGTCCGTTGCAGAGAATGAAATGTCGAGCATCCAACTTCGCCTGTTCGGTGGCGGAAGCTGGCTTGACGCACCAAATCTCTATGCCAATGACAGCACTGTCGGGGACCGTGTTTCCATTGATCCAAGTCTGGCCTATGTGAACGGTACATTGGCCATTGCCTGGACCGAACGCAATGCAAGCACGGGTGCTGCCGATGTGATCTATGCCAAGCAGTTGGTAGATCAGTCCGGCAGTCTGCAATTTGTCGAACTCTTTGCGGGTTCCGCCAGCGAAGGTGGTGTCAGTGGGATCGGCAATCTTGCAAAGGCAGCCGAACTGTCTGTGTTGGATGGCAATCTGAAAATTGCCTGGCTTGATCTGTTGCAGGAAGAAACAGCAACAGCCCGCCTTTATGTTGGCGATATCACCATCGGCCAGAATGGCAGCGTAACGCCACATATCGGCTTTGAGCTATCAGGGGATGGTGTCGCGCAGTTTGCTGGTCAGCCAGTGTCCCTGACATTCTCTCAAGATGTCGATGGTCGCGGCTTTGTGGCTGCAATGGATCAGTCGGGCCTTCAGGGCGAGATTGTACTGACCGGTAGCCTGATGCAAACGGGACAGGTCTTTGTCGCCGATGCGGCCACCTCTATACAATCTATTCTGGATAGCAACAGCTTGGGTGAAGGGGATGTGATCCTCATTCAGGCTGACCACGCTCAGGGTAGCGTCACGATCGGACATGATGATTCCGGTGTGACCCTTATGGGCATGAGCGGTGTTGCCATCAATGGCACCTTGACCATTGACGGGGCAACAGATGTGAAAATCGAGCATCTGGAAATTGCCGATATCGTGACATTGCAAGATGCCCGCAGCGCAATCCTGTATGATGTAACGGCCAAAGGTGGCATGATCATCAATGGTGGTCGCGATCACCATATCTCTGGCTCAACAATTCTGGGCGATACAGCGCTCGCTTTTGCCGTAGCACCGACAGGCCTGACGATTGTCGGCAACGTCATTAATGGCAACAATATCGGCGTTGATTTTTCAAATCCAGTCGACTTGCGCCTGATTGATAACCAGATCACCGGTGGCTCCGTCGGCATTGTCTCTGACGCATCAGTCAGCGGCGCTATCACACGCAACCAGATCAGCGGCTCAGCACTTGGCGTGGCTTACAATGCCGCTCTGCCGCTCTTTGGCAATGTGATCTCAGACAACATAACGGGCATGCGCTCAACGGTCACCAACATGGCTGATGCACTCGGCTTTGCAAGTGATACAGCTGGCAACATCATCACGGACAACCTGACCGGTGTCGAGCTGGTCAATTCCATGATGCAAGACCAGACAATCAGCCGCAACGAAGTGGGCGTGCGCGGGAGCGGCACCATTGGCGGCAATGATCTTGGCAAAGCCAATCTGATTACCGACAATGATATCGGCATCGCATCATTTGATGGCGCAATTCAGTATAACAAGATCATCGCCAATGAGGTCGGCATTGATGCCGCCGACAGCAATGAGATCGTCAATAATGTGATCGCGCGGAACAGCGATATCGGCATTCTGGTAGATAATATCGACAATGTTCGTATTCATGCAAACACCATCTATGCAGAAGCTGGACAAGCAGTGTCTGTGTTGGGATATGCACGCGGAACATCCATCACCGGATCAATCCTCTATTCCTCAACCGGTACAGCCCTGTTCATTGCTGAAACGGCCATGGATGAAGAGCATGGAGGCTTCGTCTCCGACTATAACACGCTCTATACAGATAGCGGATATATTGCCTCCTATACAAAGGCTTATGTCGATATTCTTGATTGGCAGGCGGATCTTGCACGCCATGATCTGCACTCCATCGGACGAACGGCCGTGGATCCGAATGCCACCCGGCCGATCTTTGCCGACATCGCTAATGATGACTATCAGTTGGTCGGGCTGGCCGCGGGCCTGAGTTCTACGTCACCTGCAAGCATTGGTATCAACAAGGATGCAGGATTGACAAGTGGCAACGGCATGGCTCACGGTGCCTATGAGACGCCATTTGATCTCCATGCCCTCTCAAGCACTTTGGTTCTGCGCAGCCCTGATCTTTATACAGATTGGGAAATTGACGAAGACCGGACTATTACATGGGATAGTTATGGCGATCTGTCCGGCGGCAATGTGCGCCTTGAATTGTGGCAGGATGGTGCCAATGGTCCTCAATTCCACTCCGTGATTGTTGCCTCTACTGCTGATACCGGTTCTCTGATTTGGCGACCAGAAGCCAATGGCATTGCCAAAGGCACATATGGCCTCTGGATTAAAATTGCCTTTGTCGATCAGCCGTCTGTTTTTGATATGACTGCCGAGAGCTTCACCACGCCCGAAGAGGGTAACGAATATTTTGTGGCCACAGAGGAGAATGGCGGTAGCAATAGAAATACGGGTAAAGCTATTGATCAGGCCAAGACCAATCCGATCAATTTGCTGCGCACCTATGATCTGGGGGTCGATGATGTCCTTACCATCGGCAATGGCCAGTATGAATTGATCGATCATCTGCGCTTGTCCGGTGATGTGGATAGAGGCTTTGGGTTGGACAGCAGGTTCGCCATCATTGGTGCTGGCTCAGGCCTCAATGGTACGGCTCTCACTCAGGCACGTGACTGGTTCCACGAAGTCGCGTTAGTCGAGTTGGACAATGCCGATCTGATGACAATCTCCGGCCTGCGCTTGGATTATGGTTCTCAGAATAATCTGGGCGGTGAGCGTGGCATGTGGGTCCATAATGGCTCGGATCATCTCAATCTTACCGATATTGAAGCCGTTAGTTATGGCGAGGGACAACAGTTTCAGGATGGCTTCTGGATTGAAACCCTGTCGCCAACAGGCACATTTGAAAATCTGACGGCAAATTATGCCGAACAACATGGAATTTACATCGAAGGCAGCGTTGAAAATCTGATCGGCCTGACAGCACGGGAAAACGGGGTCTATGGCATCGGTCTGCGTGGCGCTTTCGGCTCGATCACAGATGCCACGGCAACGGACAATTACACAGGACTGGACGCTCGGATATTGGCCAGTGAAGGCGGCTATATTGATTTGATTTCCGGTGGCAATTTCAGCAGAAATTCAGCCTATGGTGTCTATCTGGATCTGGTTCAGCCCGATGCCCTTGCACTCGATCTGACCCATTCAACCATTTCGCAAAATAATGTCGGCATCTTTGCCAACATCATCTCCCCGGATGTGTCATCCATCGGCAGCACGGCGTTGGAATTGTCTGCTGGCAACGAATTGTCCGAAAATGTCGAAGCGGCAGCCATGGTCTATGGCGATGTGACCTTTGCGGGCAATTATGTGCATGACAATGCCAAAAACAATGATGACCACGCTTCTGTTGTGATCGGAAATGGTGCCAGCGCTGTCGGCAATGTGGTAATGGAAACCATCAACGCCATCCGTACTGAAGGTGGCCATGTGCTGAAAAACCTCATCTATGGGTTTGCCCATGCAGGCATTATCGCGCGTGGTGGCAACAATGACATCCGCGAAAACTGGATCGTCGGAACAGATCTTACCAACCCCCTTCCGGATAATGGTGGCGGTCTTGGTGATGGTCTTGGCGGAGGCGAAGATGGGGGCGGGGATTTTGGTCTTGGGCCAGTCTTCTATCAAATGACCGGTATTCTGGTTGAAGCTGGAGACCAGAATATTCGCAACAATGTGATTGAGACATCTGGTGAACTGAGCTTCTACGGCATCCATGTCCTTGGTGGCACAACAGATATCATCAATAACACCCTTGCGATTGAATCAGGAGGCGCAACCTACGAATATGCGGGTGTACGGCTCGATGGGGGGCTGAGCAGTATTTTCAATAATATCTTTACCTCAGCGGTACAGATCAATGAGAATTCCCAATCAGGATATCCTTACATCGGCATTGATGTGAGCGACATCAACTATATTAGTGCCTCCAATACAAATCTGTTCGATCTGTCCTGGCCACCAAGCGTGAACAATCCTCCCGGCCCGGTTGCCCGGTTGGCAGGCACTATTATGCAGTCTCTCGAAGACTGGCAGAATGTGACGGGTCACGATAGTCATTCATTGGAGGAAGACGCCGTTCTTGCTGACAATTACCATCTGGCAAGTACCGCAGGTGTTTTTGCAACGGGCACTCTGGCTGTTGGTTTTGATGAACTGGCAAAATTGCCGGTCAGCATGGAAACCAATGCCTTTGCGCCAACAAATGAAAATTCACCTGCGCTTGATTTGGGAACCGGGCCTGTATTGGAAGAGAAAACGCCACATGCAAACCGGATCAATATTGGCGCCTATGGCGGCACGCGTCAGGCATCTTTGTCATCAGGGGAGTTTATCCGCTTCCTTGAGCCACAGCCTTACGAGATATTTGCTCAAGGTGAAACTGTCACGATTGAGTTTGTCTCGCCAGGAGGTGATGGCACCGTTGAATATTCTCTTGATGACGGAGCGACTTGGACAACAATCGGTAGCGGAGCAAGCTCGGTTGATTGGTTCATTGATGAGACGATCTATACCGCATCCGACCAATATTTGTTGCGAGTAAGCTCTGGCGACTATGTTGATCGCCTGTCAGGGCCGGTTCAGGTTCTGCCATCTGCCGGTGGTGTTTATTATGTTAATGATAGCACAACAGATGGTGATGAAATCACGCAAGCCATTGGCAGCAATGCCAATGATGGGCTGACGCGCAGCACACCCATGGCTTCCATTCAGGCCGTTCTTGATACTTATGATCTCAATCCTGGCGATATCATCGTTATTGATGGAGGCACATATGATCTCGGAGCAGGCCTTGTTTTCGGTGCGGAGGATTCTGGTTCAGTAGACAATCCGATCTTGATCCGGGGCGTGGCTGGAACGGAATTGGTCATGAGTGATCAGAGTTCTGGCAGCGTTGCGGTTACCTTTGACGGTGCAGATCACATCAAGCTTTCCGGCCTGACGATTAGCAACACCTGGCGCGGCGTGCAGGTCAATCAAGGATCAGACGGGATCATCCTGTCCAATCTGAAGGTTGAGAATGCCAGCGACGCGCTGATTGCAATTGAGGCCGATGGAACCGTGATCGAGAACTCGGATCTGTCAAATCCGGATCTGTCCGGTTCTGCGCGCGCAATCCTTCTGGCGCCCGATATTCACAATGTACGGATCTCCGGTGTTGAAATTACCGATATTGATCAGGGCATTGTTTCTGAAACAGGCGGCAATGATGGTCTTATCATTGATGGTCTTGTCGTCGGTGACACCCGCATCATCGGATCGATTGAAGGGGGCGGAATTGATGTTGGATAGCTGCAAGGCTATTCCAACAATACCGGACTGACCATCTCCAATCTCACCGATGGAGCACCCAAATCCGTTCTGCATGATTCCAGCTTCTCAGGCGGTAATGACACTATGGTCACATCGCAAGGCAATGTTGATGTTCTGAATAATGAGTTCACCAGCAATTTTGCCTCCAATGGCACAGTGGTGTTGACGTCTTCTGGCGAAAATCAGCGTCTGTTCAGCGGCAATGTCTTTACCGACATACAATATAGCCTCGTCGCATCTGATGAAAATGCTCTAATCACAAGCAATCGGTTTGTCGATGGTGGTATGGGCATCGAATATCATTACGGCACTATCATCGATAACGTCTTCACGTCGAACGGGCTTGGCATCCGCGTGGAAAATGGCACCGACCATAGCATTCGCAACAACCGCTTCTTTGCCAATGTGACCAGCATTCGTATCTATGACGATGCCCCGGTGGAAATTCGCAACAACACATTCATTCAATATCCGGATAATGGCTTCAATCAATATCAGACGCAGGCCATTTGGGTGGACAACAATGACGAAGTGACTCTTGTCCGGGACAATATCTTTGTTCTTCAGGGAACGAATGAATTTGCGGGTGCCCGAGCCTTCCTGGTGGAATCTCAGGGGCAAGAGGGGTTCGATGCCGATTGGAACCTCTTTAGCCTTGGCGATCATTCCCATATTGGTCAATGGGGTGATGCAACCATCAACTCCCTAACCGACTGGCAACTTGCTGTGAGCAGCGATGCCAACAGTGTGCTGGGTGACCCGATGTTCCAGAATATGCTCGGGTCTGACGGACTTTTGGGTTACGACATTGCCAATGGTGATGGCAGTTTGGACAATGATGTTCGCTTGCAGATTGGCTCTATCGCCATTGATCGCGGCGACCCGAGCTCCCGCTTTGACCTCGAACCCTACAGCAACGGCAACCGCACCGACATTGGCTGGACCGGCAATTCAGCTTATGGTTCCGTGGCCACGGACCCGTTGGTGCAAATCCTGTCTCCAAATGCAGGTGAGCGACTTGGCATTGGCACGCAAGTGCCGGTTGATATTCGCTCGGCCGGATTGGCAGAAGAAGATCCGGTTCTCTTTGTCAATATCAATGGTGACAAAGTCTCCGGGAGCGAAAGCTGGAATAGCTGGCAGGCCGGCACTGCGGTTGCGACCCAAGCGGGAACGGGTGCAACGGATAATGATAGCTTTACCGGCGCCTTTGCCCCGCAAAGCGTCTATCAGAGTTTCGATGCAAGCGAATTGCAAGATGCGTCGCAAATTCTGCGTTATGGCCTTGATCTTGCCGATGGTGACTACAGAATTCGCGTTCATTTCATCTTGCAGGATGATCATTTGGCAAATGGCGAGACCTTGGCTGATATCTCGGTTAATGGCGTCAATCAGATCAGCGGCTTTGATATCGGCAATGTGTCCGGGAATAGTGGCCATTCTGTTGCCATTGCGCAAATGGATGTCACTCTTTCCGGCGGGGCCGGTCTGGATCTGCTCTTGGAAGAAATGGGGCTCGGCACGCTCTATGTAGCAGCCCTTGAGATCTCAAGGGTCACCCAGCCGGGAACAAATCCGGCAAGTGTGGATCTGGAAGTCTCCTATGATGGCGGGCTTACTTTCAGCGCAATTGCCCAGAATGTTGCACTGGATCGCTATGGGGCAACAAGTATTGACTGGACACCCGATACAGTGACGGTGGGAGCATTCACGTTGCTACGTGCCACAGCAACCAATGGCGTGGCAACGGTCAGTGACCTATCGGAGCAATCCATGCTGGTTCTGGGGGAAACCAACACCTATTATATCAATGATGCATCAACGGATGGGGATCTCTTCTCAACCGCGATTGGCTCCAATGCCAATACCGGTATGACAGCAGATTCACCACTTGCAAGCCTTGAAGCGCTGTTTGCCTATTACACCCTGAAAGCCGGTGACACTGTCTATATTGATGCGGGCAGCTATGTGATAAATCAGGATATCGTACTTGATGAAAGCATCTCTGGCACGGATACGGATCGTCTTGTCTTTGTTGGGGCCGGGGAAGCCACGATCATTGATCGCAATTCCACCGATAGCGGGACCGCATCTTTCGAATTTGCCGGTGCGGACTACGTCACGCTGAAAGATATGACGTTGGTTGGTGGCCGTTCAGGCGCCGAATTCGCCAGCGGCACTTCCAGCACAGATATCACCATTGAAAATGTCGATATTGCTGATTTCCGCTTTGCAGCAATTCATGTCAACAGCGGCACACATGATGTATCTGTCACCGGCGGGACGATGTCTTTGCAAGCCTATTCAAGTGCAAAATATGGGCTGTTTAACACCGGCAATTCCAGTTCCATGAGTCTGGCTGATGTCACCATCAACAATATGGGATATGGCATCTACAAAAATAGTGCCTCCGATTTGACCCTTGAGAGGGTCACAATGAGTGACGTCAATATTGGTCTTTATGCGCGATATAACAACACGAACATTTCCGATAGCACCATAACCGCTCGAAATGGTTCGAATGGTTATGGCGTCCGGATAACCGGTGATAATAGCAGCATTGAAGCTTCGACCATATCCGGTTTTAACGGATCAAATGGCCGGGCTATTGACGTAAGAAGCGGTGCTCAGGTTGTCGGCAATGAAGTCTTTGACAATAAGCGGGGCATTATTGCCAATGGCAGCACGGTGGTGGTCAATGCCAACCATGTGCATGACAATGAGACGGGCATCCGAAGCACATCTAGCCAACTGACCGGTAACCTGATCGAAAACAACGATTATGGTATCGAGCGGGCATCCGGCACGATCAATGCGCATAACAATATCTTGCGGGGCAACGCGGTTGCAGGCTTCCAGATTGCTTCTTCCGGCAATGTAAGCCATCAGATCGTCAACAACACCATTGTTCAAAGCTCAGGCACTGCGCTTCTGACAACCGGCAATAATGGTGAACTCAATGTCTCATCCAATATCTTTGCGATAGATGGTGCCGCAAGCCTCGCCTTTGATCTGGATGCCAGCGCCCAAAGTGGCTTTACGGCAGACTATAACGTCTATCAATTGACCAATGGCGCGCAACTTGCTGATTGGGATGGCCAATCACTGACAGATTTGAGTGCCTTCAATCTGGCAACAGGCCATGGAGCCAACAGCCTGCAAGGCATGGCTGGGTTTGTTGATGCAGCAGCAGGGGACTTCCATCTTCTGGGATCATCCATTGCCATTGATGCAGGGGATCCATCACTGCCTGTAGGGGATGAGCCGGAGGATAATGGTGATCGGGTTAATTCAGGGGCTTATGGCGGAACTGCGGAAGCTGCAATCAGGGTCATCAACACCGCTCCCGTTGCGATTGCCGGAACCACGACCGTGGCAGAGGATGGTTCGGTTGAGATCCAGTTGACTGGTACGGATGGGGACGGGGATAGCCTGACCTATGCGATTGTCAGCGGCCCGGATCATGGAACCATCAGCGGCTTTGATGTCAATAGTGGCCAATTCACTTATAGCCCGAACGGGGACTTTAACGGCTCTGATGTCATCCGCTTCTCAGTGAGCGACCCTTCAGGATCACGCTCTGAAGCTGATGTGAGCATCACCGTGACCCCGGTGAATGATGCCCCTGTTATTGATGCCCTTGCCGATCAGACCCTGAATGAAGGGGACACCCTCACTCTGCCGGTCGGCGTTACTGACATTGATGGCGATCCTGTCACCTTGTCCCTGATCGCTGGTCCAGTAGGGGCGAGCCTGTCGGGCAATGAGATCCGCTATAGCCCAACAGACAATGAAGGACCAGTGACGATCACGGTCAGTGCAAGTGACGGCACGACTACGACAGATCGCAGTTTCACGCTAACTGTCAATAATGTGGCACCTGTTGCAGGCAGCCTTGCGGATGAGACGGTCACGCTTGGGGAGCCGGTGTCTCTGAGCCTTGGTTTTAGCGATGCAGGTGCGGATGACACCCACACCGCCCAGATCAATTGGGGGGATGGCACCATTGAGGCCGGTATCATCAGCAATGGTCAGATCACCGGCACCCACACTTATGCCGCCACCGGCGACTATGATGCCACGGTCACCCTCACAGATGATGATGGTGCAAGCGATACAGCAACTGCGAGCTATCAGGTAGCTTCACCAGCCAACACGGCACCTGTGGCAATTGCAGGAACCGCGACTGTAGCCGAAGATGGTTCGGCTCAGATCCAGTTGACTGGTACGGATGGGGACGGGGATAGCCTGACCTATGCGATTGTCAGCGGTCCGGATCATGGAACCATCAGCGGCTTTGATGCCAATAGTGGCCAGGTCACTTATAGCCCGAATGGGAACTTTAACGGCTCTGATGTCATCCGCTTCTCAGTGAGCGACCCTTCAGGATCGCGCTCCGAAGCAGATGTGAGCATCACCGTGACCCCGGTAAATGATGCTCCTAGCATTGATGCTCTTGCCAATCAGACCCTTAATGAAGGGGACACTCTCACTCTGCCGGTCGGCGTTACTGACATTGATGGCGATCCTGTCACTCTGTCCCTGATCGCTGGTCCAGTAGGGGCGAGCCTGTCGGGCAATGAGATCCGCTACAGCCCGACAGACAATGAAGGGCCAGTGACGATCACGGTCAGTGCAAGTGACGGCACGGCCACGACAGATCGCAGCTTCACGCTGACGGTCAATAATGTGGCACCCGTTGCAGGCAGCCTTGCTGATGAGACGGTCACGCTTGGTGATCCCGTCTCCCTGAGCCTTGGCTTCAGCGATGCAGGTGCGGGTGACACCCACACCGCCCAGATCAATTGGGGTGATGGCACTATTGAAGCCGGTATCATCAGCAATGGTCAGATCACCGGCACCCACACTTATGCTGCCACCGGCGACTATGATGTGACTGTCACCATCGCAGATGATGATGGCGCAAGCGATATTGTGACGACCACAATGCGTATTGAGCAGGAGGATGCAGGCTCAGGAAACGGTAGCAGTTCAGAAACAGACGCAGGAACAGACACCGGGTCCGGGGACAGCAACAGCTCGGGCGGAAGTTCCGGTTCTTTCCGGAACCTATTCAATGGTTTGGATAACTTCTTTAATCAACTGGTATCGCATATCAATCGATTGTCTGATCGTTTCTTCAATGATAATCAATCCGGTTTGTTAGCTCCATCCACCTCTGGACAAGGTTCAAGCGACGATGGGCCGAATACACGATATACCTACTCCTCTTCGAACCAGAATTTTGGTGGTGTGACATCACGTGGTGTAGACCAAATTTCGACAGCGAGCATTCCAGATAATGAAGAAAAGTCGCAAGCGGCAACCAAAAAAACCGAGGGGAATAGCACACCAAACAGATGGGTCGGAACAGAAGGGCCCGACATCATCAATACCAGCTCGTCCGATGACTTTATCATTGCTGGGAAAGGGAATGATGCCATTGATGGTGGGTTGGGCGTAGATACCGTTTTGATGAGTGGGTCTGTTGCGGATTACACCATTGAACAGCAGGAAGATGGGGCGATCAAAGTCAAAGATAATCGTCAAAACCAACCAGACGGCGAAGATATCTTGAAGAATGTCGAGATCCTCCAGTTCCAGGAAGGCAAATTTACCTTAGATGCTGAGACGGGAGAGCTTATCCCTTACGAAGCATTGTCTCTGGTTCTTGGTATTGCTTCTTCTCGCTCAGCACTGAAAGATCTAAAGAAGAGACAAGCAAAGCAAATCATTGCTGATGGGTTGGATCTGTCACGCTATAGCAGAACTGACAGTCGCAGCTCTTCAAAACACAAGGATATGAGTGCCTTGAGGCGTGGACGCTATCACCTGGATTCAGGGTCTGATTCTTTGCAAAGGATCAACAATGATCCCCCTCCAGTGTGGGACATGGAGTCTCAGCACGCAGCGGAGTAACTAAGGAAGCAATAGACAGGCGAGAGCGATCAGTTTTGAGAAAAACGCTGATGGCTCTCGCAGAGCAACAGAAGGGGAGGCCTAATAGCCATCCGAGCAGGAGATCGCTCCGCGCAGAGGGGGCTGGTCTGGCCGGTTGGCAAAGGTCAGCTTATATCCGCCCTGCCAGTTGATGGCATCATCTTCATCTTTGCCTGCATTGGCCATAGAAGCCTCAAAACTGATATCTGGATCGCGGAACTGCGATTTGAGGGTCAGTCTGTCCTGCCCCTCAAATATCAGACCCATATAATGAGAACTGTCTGATGGTCTATCCGCTTTAAAAGACACAGCATCCCTTAAAAGCTGCAACTCATATTTCTCAACGGCAACATGCACCTGCTGGGAAATGCCTTTAAGCGCAAAGCTGATCGTGTCATCTTTGACATCGCAATAAAGTGTCGAGGCAGCGTAGGCGGTATTGGGCGCAATAAGCAACGCAGTAACAATCAGGGCTTTAGAGGTGATAGACTTTGGCATCTCGAAACGACCTTGGTTGTGCCAGATAATTCTGAGCGTATGAGCTTAAGCCGTTATGATGATCATGAAGCTGTCTCTGGTTCAAGGGGTAATGTGTCTCAAAGACTATCTCTGGGCGCTGATTTGTTGAGCTGTCTTGTGGGCTTTCGGCTTTAACATCGCGCTAGGAATACAATTAGCGTGCTCTGAGTTGCTCTGCTTGTGTTGCAATCCTGATGACAATATCTCCTGCACTTTCAATCTCATCAATCATGCCCGCAGCTTCACCAAACCAAACCGCTGCATTGTTCACATCCCCTGCAGCAAAGGCTTTGGCATATTTGATGGCTTCCTCGGATAGATTTTGTTTCAGTTCCTTCTCCTGCCCATGCCAGCGGCGGATATAGGCATTATGCATGACGCGCCCGGTTAAGCCCCGCGGCCAATCCATCCGTCTCGCAATATCTGGCACCGTGGTGCGAATGGTCTCATCGCCATTGGCTTCCATAATGGCTGCATGGTGATTGTCGTGAACCAAGGCCTCTTTTGACGCCCAAAAGCGCGTGCCAACCAAAACGCCATCCGCTCCCAGCATTTGCGCAGCGGCAAGCCCTCTGCCATCGGCAATGCCTCCCGCTGCAAGCAGCACAGTGTTGGGCGCATGTTCTGCCAGCAAATCCGCCGCTTCCGGCACAAAACTCAAAGTCCCGCGAGACGCGCCATGGCCGCCAGCCTCACTGCCTTGAGCCACGATAATATCCGCGCCAACGTCAATCGCATCCCAGACATGATCAATATTCTGGCACTGGCAAATCAGCAAGGCACCTGCCTTTCGGATCTCCTCAACAAAGGGGCGCGGATCGCCAAAGGACAGCATGACGGCGCCGGGCTTATGCTTGAGAACATCTGTGAGCATGGACGGGGATTTTTTAAGGGCCCATGTGATGAAACCAACGCCAATATGCTCGCCTTCTGCGGCTGCAAATTGCTCTTCCAGCCATGCCGGGTCGCCATATCCCCCGCCAATCAGGCCAAAGCCGCCAGCGCGGCTAACGGCAGCGGCCAGAGCTCCACCAGCAGCAAGGGCCATAGGGGCCGAGAGGATCGGGTGGCGAATATTCAACATGTCAGTCAGGCGGTTTTTCGCAGATTTCATCATTGCATCTCCCATTTGCGAAAAGTCTAGAGCAGGAATTTTCACCTTACAAATGAATTAAAAGGAAGATATATTCTCTATATGAGAAGCTTTGATCTTGATTCCCTGGAAATTTTCACCACCGTTGTGCAGGAAGGCGGCATCGTGCGCGCGGCTGAAAAGCTCAATCGCGTGCAAAGCAATGTCACCACGCGGGTCAAGCAGTTGGAGACCCGCTTGGGTCTCACCCTGTTTGAACGGCGCGGACGGACATTGGTGCTGACAGAAGCAGGCCAGACTTTCTTTGCCCATGCCGAGCGGTTGCTCACCTTGGCGGCTGATATCGAATATGCAATGAAAAATACATGGATCCATGGACCTATCCGTCTTGGCACCATGGAAAGCACGCTGATCACCCGCCTCGTGCCCAAACTGACCCAATTCCATGACCTTCACCCCGATATTCCGCTTAAAGTAACGTCTGGCGCGACCGATGATCTGGTGCGGCAGGTGAGGGACCATCGCCTTGATGCAGCTTTTGTGGGCGATCCTTGCGCAATTGTGGGCCTTGAAAGTAAAGAGATCTTTTTTGAAGATCTGGTCGTGATAACCCAAAAAGATCATCGGGATATTGCAACAGCCCAAGATCTGACCAGCTCCAGCATTTTGGCCTTTGAGGAAGGATGCGCCTATCGCAAGGTCTTGGAGACTTGGTTTTCTGAAAGTGATGCAATCATAGAAAAGGTCGTTGAGATTGGCAGCTATCAAAGCATGATAGCTTGGGTTGCAGCAGGCTCTGGGTGCGGCATTGTTCCCAAAGAGGTTCTGAACACAACGCTCGCTTCTCAGGATATCCGAACCCATATTTTACCTGAAAAATTTTCCGCCAATAGAACCCGTCTGGTTTGGGATACGGATAACGGTGAGAAACTACGCCCGCTGCTGGACCTCTTTTCGTCAGATTAGGAGGAGACCTTTACCGCACCACAGATTGGGAAGAAAGGCCTGTCAATCTATGCTTGACGTTGAAAATCAGAGCTTTAGTGTAAATTAAGCTTTGGCTATTAGCCTATAATTTAACAAAAAGTGCTGCAAATGCCAGATCAAGTGAGGGCAAAATTTTGGCTTATGAAGTTTTTGATCATCTAAGCGATGCCGTTGCAATCCTCGCTCCCGATCGGCGATTGGTCTATCTAAATCAGAGTGCCTTGGATATCCCGCGAGAGGAATTATCTGTTATTCTTGCAAGCGCAAAGGGGCAGAGTAAATTCGAGCTGGCCCTCTCGTCGCGCAATTGGACCATTTTTACCTATGCCCAGGAGGGTATGACCATACTGATCTGTAAGGCTGAATTAGGTCTTGATCAGCGCGCCCAGCGGGTTAAAACCCAGTTCTCGAACCAAATTCAAAATGGCATTACGCCCCCTGAGGCTGCGGCCCGGTTGCTCTATCAAGAATTGGGCTGGAAATGGATTGCCGTTGCCCACTATCTGGATGATGATCGTTTTGAGGTGGATGCCTTTTTGGAGGATGGCACCCTTTATGGCCCCCTTATTCTGGATATCGCCGATACCCCATGCGAGGTGGTGCGCGAAGCTGAGAATTTTGTCTATCTCAACAATGTTGGAAAGCGCTTTAAGAGTGCGGGCGAATTGGGTGCCCAAAATTATGCAGGCTTGGTTTACCGCTCCTCCTGCGGTGAGGAAATCGGCCATATCTATATGCTCAATGACAGCGAAGAAGTGGACATCACCGCGACGAGCTGCATATTGGGCGTTCTCTGCACCGAGCTTGGTATTTTTCTGGAACTTGAATCAGCAAAGCAGGCTCTTGAGACCAGCCGAGAGATTTCGCTGACCGATCCTTTAACTACAATTGCTAACCGCCGGGCCTTTGATGAAGATTTGCAATCCGGTCTGGATACAGCAAACAAAAACGGTGACGATGCCGTTATCATTTTCTTCGATCTTGATGGCTTTAAGCTGCTCAACGATGCGTATGGCCATGAGGTGGGAGACCAAGCTCTGATCAAGACGGCTGAGAAAGCACGGGATCTATGCAGCAAAAACTGCAAAATCTATCGTTATGGCGGTGATGAATTTGTGATCCTGTCAACTGCGCCGGAGCGCTGGTACAGAGATCTTTTGGAAGACAAACGCAGCATGCTGGAGGCATATCTAAGCGCACAGGGTTTCCGAAATCTTGGCGTTAGTATCGGGGCCGCCACCTATCACGAAGCCCAGTCAAACAAAGAGAATATGCTCCGTCTTGCTGATAAACGCATGTATGAAGACAAACGTGAGCGCAAACAGACCAGTAAGAACGAAGTCGCCTGATTGCCCGTATTGAGAGCCGTGATGAGATCACGATATCTGGAGAGCCTTGGAAGCCTTGAGGCGTACAAGCATAACAAGAGGCAAGAGCATATGTCTTTCTTGCCCCTCATCATGCAGTCTTTCCAGATCGCGCGGCTTGTCCCTACCCGTCGGCAGAAACCAGCTCGCGGGTCTTCATAAAGGTAATGTCGGGGTTGCGCTCTTTGGTATAGTCCAGCTCCCACTGGCTTTTTGCCAGAAAGACCGGACTTCCTTCGCGGTCATGCACCACATTGCCCGCATTGGCAGAAATGAAGCTTTTTAGTTTTGCATCATCATCGCATTTCAGCCATACCGCCATATTGAAGGTGAGAGGTTCAAAATCAATCTCCACCCCATATTCAGCCTTGGCGCGGGATTTAAGAACATCAAGCTGCAGAACCCCCACAAGACCGATAATCCAGTTGGAGCCGATATTGGGTTTGAAAACCTGGGTGAGGCCTTCCTCGGCCAAATCCTCAAGGGCGCGACGCAGCTGCTTGACCTTTGTGGTGTCAGGCAGGCGGACGCGGCGCAGAATTTCCGGCGCAAAGGCAGGAAGACCGGTAAATTGCAGGGCTTCCCCTTCGGTGAAGGTATCGCCAACTCGAATGGTGCCGTGATTGGGAATGCCGATCACATCACCGGGGCCAGCGCCATGCACAACTTCGCGGTCCTGCGCAAAGAACATGATGGGGCTATGCACCATCACATCCTTGCCCGTGCGCACCTGACGCAGCTTCATACCGCGCTTGAAGTCACCTGCGCAAATCCGCATGAAGGCGACGCGGTCACGGTGGTTGGAATCCATATTGGCCTGCACCTTAAAGACAAAGCCGGAGACCTTCTTTTCATCCGGTGTCACAGTGCGGATAGTGGTTGGACTCGGGCGGGGCATGGGGGCGATTTCAGCAATCAGATCCAAAAGCGCGGTGGGGCCGAAATCTTTCAGCGCCGAGCCGAAAATGACCGGGCTCAGATGTCCCTCACGATAGCTTTCAAGATCAAACTCGCTATAGCCAACCTCGGCCAGTTCCATCATCTCGCGGGTTTCTTCCAGCAGCTGACCATCGACGAGATCATCAAGCTTCTCATCATGCATGCCGGAGGTCTCAACAATGGTATCAAAAGCCTCGCCCTTTTTGGCAGAGGTGTAATAATCACCATTGGTCAGGTTAAAACAGCCATGGAAGTTGGAACCGGTGCCCACGGGCAGCACCATGGGGCAAATATCAAGCGCCAGCGTTTCCTGAATTTCATCAAGCAGTTCGAACGTGTCCTTGGCTTCGCGGTCGCACTTGTTAACGAGCGTGATGATGGGAATATCGCGCAGGCGGCAAACCTCGAACAATTTGCGGGTCTGCGCCTCGATCCCCTTGGAGGCGTCAATCACCATGATGGCGCTGTCAACGGCGGTCAGCGTGCGATAGGTATCTTCAGAAAAGTCCTCATGGCCCGGCGTATCAAGCAGATTGAAGATGAGATCTTTATGCTCAAAGGTCATCACAGAGGAGGTCACGGAAATGCCGCGCTCCTGTTCAATCTTCATCCAGTCCGATTTGGCGCGCCGCTTCTCGCCCCGCGCCTTCACCTGACCGGCCATACGAATGGCACCCCCGAAATAGAGCAGCTTTTCCGTAAGGGTCGTTTTACCGGCATCTGGGTGCGAGATAATCGCAAAGGTGCGGCGGATTTCATGAGAAGCCGGCATGGAACTTAACTTTCTTTCATTTCATTCAGGGTCGGGCCAACGGCGCAAAGCGTGCAAGGCAAAGCATAGAGCCCAACAGTCGGGATGTGGCGCAGTTGGGCGGGACCATATTGGGTTCGCATCAAGATTGCCAGAAAAAAGGCAAAGGATAAGAGAGCCTGAGCGCAAAAAGGGGACGAAAAGAAAGGAGCACAAGAAAGGTGCTTAGCTATCGCCCAGTTCTTCTTGCAAAATTTCAAGCTCCAGCCATTTCTCTTCAGCCTTTGCCAGCAGCTCTTCATTGGCTTTAAGGGCTTTCGCGGCCTTGTTGAAGGTCTCTGGGTCCTTGGCAAACAGATCAGGGGTCGCAAGTCGGGCTTGCAGGCGTTCAATCTTGCCTTCAATCTCTGCCATCTTGTCGGGCAAGGTCTCCAAAAGATGCTTGTCTTTAAAGGTAAGGGTCTTGCGCTGCTTTGGCTCGGCCTCTTTTGCAGCTGTCGCCGACTTGGCGGGCTTGTCTTTCTTGGCCGCTTTCCTTGCCTCCACGCCCTTGCCGCGCTGGGCAACCATATCGGAATAGCCTCCGGCATATTCCTGCCAAACGCCATGTCCTTCTGCATAAAGGGTAGAGGTGACAATGCGGTCAAGAAAATCACGATCATGGCTGACCAGCAGAACCGTGCCGGAATAATCGTTGATTACTTCTTGCAGCAGATCAAGGGTTTCCAGATCCAGATCATTGGTCGGTTCGTCCAGTACCAGAATATTGGAAGGTTTGGCCAGAGCACGCGCCAGCATCAAGCGGCCGCGCTCCCCGCCTGAGAGCACATTGATGGGGCTGCGGGCCTGTTCTGGCCGGAAGAGAAAATCCTTCATGTAAGAGACCACATGGCGCGAACTTCCGCCCACTTCCACCATGTCACCGCCATGGCTTGCCAGCGCTTCTTTCAACGTCCATTCGGGATTAAGGCTCTCGCGCTTCTGGTCCAGCGTCATCATTTGCAAATTGGTGCCAAGCTTGATGGTGCCGCTATCCGGCTCCAACCCGCCTGTCAAAAGATTGATCAAAGTGGATTTGCCTGCCCCGTTCGGCCCCACAATACCAATGCGGTCTCCGCGCAGGATTTCGGTCGAAAAATCGTGCACAATATCGCGCCCGTCATAGGCCTTTGAAATGGACTTGGCGCGAACAACAGATTTGCCCGATGTCTCCCCTTCACTGGCGGACATTTTCACATCCCCTTGCGGGCGGTTCTGGGCCATATCCTGTTTCTTGGCGCGCAGATTATGCAGCTCGCCCAAGCGGCGCACATTGCGCTTGCGCCGGGCGGTAACCCCATAGCGGATCCAGTCTTCTTCTGCGAGAATCTTTTGCTTGAGTTTCTGCTCTTCAATTTCTTCCTGCGCAAAAATCTCGTCCCGCCAGGCTTCAAAATGCGCAAAGCCGCGATTGCTGCGCCGCGCGGTGCCGCGATCAATCCAGACGGTGTGACGGGTGAGATTTTCCAAAAAGCGCCGGTCATGGCTGATGATGACCTTGGCCGAGCGGATGGATTTAAGCTCACCTTCAAGCCATTCAATGGCAGGCAGATCAAGATGGTTGGTCGGCTCGTCCAGGAGCAAAATATCGGGCTGTGGTGCCAAAACGCGAGCAAGAGCGGCCCGGCGGGCTTCCCCGCCTGAAATGTCAGCGGGTTTCTCTTTGCCGGTAAGGCCCAGTTCTTCCAGCAGATAAAGTGCACGATAATGATCATCACCCGGAGCAAGACCATCCTCGACATAAGCAAGAACACTGTCATAGGCCGAGAGATCCGGCTCTTGCGGCAAGTAGCGCAAAGTGGTGCCGGGTTGGAAGAAGCACTCGCCCTTATCGGCTTCCACCAGATCGGCGGCAATCTTCAGCATGGTTGATTTGCCCGAGCCATTGCGGCCCACAAGGGCAATGGAATCCCCCTCATGCACGGCAAGTTCGGCTCCGCGCAACAAGGCCTGCCCACCAATGGTCAGATGAATATCTTGAAGATGCAGAAGAGGGGGGGCCATATGTCTTAAAACCTGCCAATTAGGATGCGCCGGGGACGCATGAGAAACTGTATCGGATCAGCTTCTTGGCTTAAACAAGCTTGGCCCCCGTTGCAAGACATTTGGCCAGAGCCAAAGGCACTTTCCTTGATCGCACCCCCAAGAGCGGGGGCTTACTCCCCCGCTTCGGACGGGCTCCATTTGCCAGACGCAAAGACCCCGTCAAGCTCGGTTTCTGCAATATGGTTGGTATAGTTGGACAGAACCTTATAGGCCGTACCCAGAACAACCTCCATCACCGTCTGGCGCGTATAGCCTGCTGCGATCAGGGCCTCAATCGCCCCTTCCTCTGGCCAGCCGCGGCTTTCATTCATCTCGATGGCAAAGAGGCGCAGAGCCTCCTGCTTGGCATCAGCAAGGGGAGTGCCTGCCCGTAAGGAAGCAATGATCTCATCGGGGACACCATTTTTCTTGGCAATCACACTATGGGCGCCCATGCAATAGACACAGCCATTCAGGCGATTGTTGCTCATGGCAATGATCTGGCGCTCGGTCTCATTAAGCGACGAGCCCGCAAAGAGCCGCGACAGGGTCATATAAGCCTCGAGCAGCGCTGGGCTTTCTGCCATGGTACCCATCAGATTGGGAACAAAGCCATAGGCGCTTTGAATCTTTTCAAGCAAGGGTTGGGAGCCTTCGGGGGCAGTCTCAATCGTATGGGTCTCAAAATCAGTCATTGCGTCTCTATCCTTGTGTCAGCATTTGCCCAGTTTAGCATGTTTGGCTAACGACCTAAGATCCCAAACCGAGCCTTCTCGTGGTGTGTTTCTGTACCGATATGGGCAAGGTTGGAATAGAAACTAGACCGTTCGTTCTATAATGGAAATCACAATGCCGTGAGGGCGAAAGGATGATGCAAATGGGCGGCATGCCAGGATAGCAAACTAATTTGCGCCCCAATTGACCCTCACATGTCCATGACGGGCAGAATGACGCGGGGCAATTTTCTTATGCACAGCCAGCCAAGTGCCTTTACGCGATTTTACGATGAAAAGGGGAGTGTAAAGTCATTTTCCGGGAATGAAAGGCAGCAAAAAATGAGCGCTCATTTTCTTGGCGAAAAAAGCACATAAAAATACCATAGATAAGAATTATCAATAGGTTGGAGTCTACCTTATAATCATTCTAATATCATTAAGTGCGCAGATGGCGCAATGCGACAAGTTGGCGAAAGAGCTACTTTTTAACAGTTCTAAAAAGCAACTGGGAGGGTCTGATGACCACACGCTTTGTGACTACCTTGTTGGCCTGCACAGCTCTGCTGGCGGGGAGTGCTTCTGCTTCCGATACCGACGCTTTGCTGAAAGAAGCGCAGGATATGTTTAAGCCAATCCCGTCCGTTGTGCCTGCGGTTAAAAATAATGCGGCAACCGGCGAGAAGATTGAACTTGGCAAAATGCTGTTCTTTGATCCGCGCCTGTCTTCCTCTGGGCTGATCTCTTGTAACACATGCCACAATCTGGGCATGGGGGGCGATGACAATCTGGAGACCTCTATCGGTCATGGTTGGCAAAAAGGGCCCCGCAATGCGCCAACCGTTTTAAACGCTGTCTTTAACGTGGCACAATTCTGGGATGGCCGCGCAGAGGATCTGAAAGCCCAAGCCAAGGGACCGGTACAGGCCGGCGTGGAAATGGCCTCAACCCCTGCCCGCGTTGAAGCAACATTGGCCAGCTTGCCCGACTATGTCGAGCGTTTCGGCAGAGCTTTCCCCGGCGAAGAAAAGCCTGTCACCTTTGATAACATGGCAAAAGCCATCGAGGTGTTTGAGGCAACTTTGATCACTCCGGCCTCTCGCTTTGACCAATTCCTTGAAGGCAATACCAAGGTGATGACGGATCTTGAGAAAGATGGCTTGAAGCTCTTTATGGATAAAGGCTGCGCGGCGTGTCATGCGGGAGTCAATCTTGGCGGTGAAGACTATTATGCCTTTGGCGTCGTTGAAAAACCGGGGGCAGATATCTTGCCAGCGGGCGATAAAGGCCGCTTTGCTGTGACCAAAACAGCGGACGAAGAATATGTCTTCCGTGCAGGGCCACTGCGTAATATCGAGCTGACCGCCCCTTACTTCCACTCTGGTAAAGTGTGGGATCTGGAACAGGCCGTTGCCATTATGGGCACCAGCCAGTTGGGAGAAAAACTGGAAGAGGCTGAGGTAAAAGCCATCACGGCTTTCCTTAAAACCCTGACCGGTGAACAGCCTCAAGTGACCTATCCGATCCTGCCGGTCGAGACCGCCACAACGCCAAAACCGGAAGCAATGATTGCCAAATAGGCAAAGCAAAATCAGGCCTGCCTATCCCCTGTAAGTGGGTTTGTTGCCACCCCGGCCTTTGGGTCGGGGTGGCTTTTAAAGAAAAGAACAATTTTGTTTGGCAGATACCCCATTTGGGTCATGACAGACCAAAAAAACGCACCTAGCGTGATGAGGAATGGAGAACAATCCATTTTCATCACCTAAGCCTTTTCATCTTTACATGTTGCCGATTTAATTGTCCGGATCCCTACCTCCAGGGTGCGGTGGCCTTGATCCATTCTTTTGTGCGCTCTTCAGGACTATCTGCGAGCAGAATATCGGTGACCACAGCGGCACTGTCCGCGCCGGATTGGAGCACTTCTGCCGCCCGCTGAGGCGTCAGACCGCCAATGCCGACAAGGGGCAGGTCTCCAATCGTGTCTTTCCAAAGCCCCAATTTCTCAAGCCCCTGCGGCGCCCATGGCATTTTCTTCAAGATCGTGGGAAAAACCGGCCCCAAGGCAACATAATCGGGTTCAGCGGCAAGGGCTTTATCAAGCTCCGCTCCGTCATGGGAGGAAAGGCCAAGCTTGAGCCCGCCAGCCTTGATCGCCCCAAGATCGGCCTCGCACAAATCTTCCTGACCCAAATGCAGCCAATCACAATCCTCTTCAAGGGCCAGTTGCCAATAATCATTGATCACAAGATCACAGCCATGGCTTGTGCAAACGGCTTTGGCTGCCCGGATTTGCGCCCGAATATCGCTGGTCGGTTTGTCTTTGATGCGCAATTGCACCAGTTTCACCCCAAGGGGGACAAGGCGCTCGATCCAGTCTGCGCTATCAACAATCAGATAAAAGGGATCAAGTGCTTTATCAGAGGCAGTCATCTCAAACGTCTCCAAACACAGCATCTTCAAAAACCGCTTGGCCAATCACAGGGGTTGAAGGCACCGCCATATTGCGCGGCTCCAGCATGCCCGCATAAAAAGCCTGACGCCCCGCGTCGGTTGCCAGCGAAAAAGCGCCCGCCATGGCAACAGGATCCTGCGCCTTGGCAACAGCGGTATTGAGCAAAACGGCATCAAAGCCAAGCTCCATCACTTGCGCTGCATGGGACGGACGGCCCAGCCCCGCATCCACAATCATCGGGATATCAGGGAAATTACCGCGAATGGCGCGCAAACCATGAAGATTGACCGGCCCTTGAGCCGAGCCAATAGGGGCGCACCATGGCATCAAAACCTTGCAACCGGCAGACAGCAGATGTTCTGCCAGCACCAGATCATCGGTCATATAGGGAAAGACCTCAAATCCGTCGGCCACCAGATCGCGGGCGGCTTCGACAAGGGCGAAAATATCGGGCTGCAAGCTGTCATGATGGCCAATCACTTCAAGCTTGATCCAGTTGGTTTTGAACAGATCACGGGCCATCTGCGCGGTCAAAATGGCCTCTCTTGCGGTATGGCACCCTGCCGTATTGGGCAGAATATGCACATCCATCGCCTTGATCAGGTCCCAAAAACTGCCGCCGGAGCTTTGCCCCTGATCGCCCTTGGGCAGCTCGCGCCGCAGCGAGACGGTGATGATCTCGGTGCCACTGGCCTCCACCGCTTTTGCCAAAATGGCAGGGGAGGGATATTGCGCCGTGCCAAGCAAAAGGCGCGAAGAGACTTGCTTTCCGTAAAGCGTGAGCGGGCTCTTGGTCATGCTAGCCTCCCTGCATGGGGCTGAGAATTTCAATGCGTGCCCCTTCGGTAAGGGCAAAAGTCTCGCGGTCTTCTGCAGCCACCAATTGGCTATCAACCGCCGTTGCCAGCCAATCCCCTTCAAACTCCAACTCGGTCAGCAAGTCGCCAAGAAGGGTGGCCTTGGCCTCAACCTCGTTGCCATTCACGATAAGTTTCATTTCGCTCCCTCCCTTTGGTGCGATATGTCGGTGACGGGAAAATCCTCATCTTGGCTCTGGTCTTGCAGCCAGTCCGCCGCTGCCTCTGCCAGCATAGGCCCCAAGGCAAATCCATGGCGATAATAGCCATTGATCGAAAGACACCGCTTTTGAGAATCTACCTGCAATTGGGGCAGATTATCGGCAAAAGCCGGACGGACGCCAACCCCGCTTTCAACAATCTCGGCCTCGCCAAAGGCGGGCACCACGCTATAGGCGGCATTGAGAAATTCCATCATGGAGCGGGCCGTGATGGGGCCGCCATGGGCGCTTTCAATCATGGTTGCCCCCACCATAAAATGATGATCGGCACGGGGGACAATGTAAAGCGGGATCCGCGGATGCAAAAGGCGGATGGTACGGGTGAGGGTAATTTCCGGCATATGCAAAAGCAGCATCTCACCGCGCACGCCTCTTAGCCCCTGCAAAGGAGATTTGAGGCCGCGGCAATCAAGCTCAAAAGCACATTCTGTCTGATAATCTGCGTCTTGCGAGAAGAGAATCTCGCCGCCCAAAGCCTCAATTGCCGTGACAAGAGCCGCAAGGGCCTTGCGCGGATCCATATGCGCTTCGCCCTTGTAATAAAGTCCGCGTTGGAAGCGGGGCGACAGATCCGGCTCAAGCTCGGAGATCTCGCCAGCAGCAACGCCTGCATGCGCCGATGTCATGGCGGCAAACCGGTCAAGATCGGCCCCGTCGCGCGGATTGGCCACCACCAGCGTGCCCGCGCGAGTGACAAGATCGTCCGTGACCCCGTCCCACCAGTCAAGCGAGGCAACACCGCGGCGCTCAATCACGTCTTCTGCGCTTTCCCGCTCGCAATAGGGGGCAAGCATGCCCCCCGCATACCACGAGGCATGACCGGCAAGGCTGGGGCGGATTTCAACAACCCGCACCTTTGCTCCGCGACGGGTAAGGGCAAGGGCGGCGCATAGTCCGGCCACCCCCGCTCCTTTGATCAGATAATCAACCATTTAGGCTCTCTTTCCTACTCGCCTGCGATGGGTCCGGACGGTTCGGCAGAGGTCTGGCTTGCCTCATTAGAGGAGAGGGGAAGATAAAGCTCCCCTCCCTCACGAAACTTTTCTGCCATGGCTGCAAGGCCTTCTTTTTGTGCTTCGCTGCGAATGTCATGAGAGATCCGCATGGAGCAGAATTTGGGGCCGCACATAGAGCAGAAATGCGCCACCTTATGGGCTTCCTTGGGCAAGGTCTCATCATGAAAGGCGCGAGCGGTGTCCGGATCCAGCCCCAGATTGAATTGGTCCTCCCAGCGAAACTCGAACCGGGCGCGGGACATGGCATCATCGCGCACTTGCGCTGCCGGATGTCCCTTGGCGAGATCCGCTGCATGCGCTGCAATCTTGTAGGTAATCACACCGGTTTTCACATCATCGCGATTGGGAAGACCCAGATGCTCCTTAGGGGTGACATAGCACAGCATAGAAGTGCCAAACCAGCCAATCATGGCAGCCCCGATGCCCGAGGTGATATGATCCTAGCCCGGCGCAATATCGGTGGTGAGTGGTCCAAGCGTATAGAAGGGGGCCTCGTCACACACTTCCAACTGCTTGTCCATATTCTCTTTAATCTTGTGCATGGGCACATGCCCGGGGCCTTCGATAATCACCTGACAATCTTTGGCCCATGCAATTTTGGTCAGCTCACCCAAAGTCTCCAGCTCGGCAAATTGTGCGGCATCATTGGCGTCGGCAATCGAGCCGGGGCGCAGTCCATCGCCAAGGGAGAAGGACACATCATAGGCGCGCATGATGTCGCAAATCTCGTCGAAATGCTCATAAAGGAAGCTTTCTTTATGATGATGCAGGCACCATTTGGCCATGATGGACCCGCCGCGCGAGACAATGCCGGTGACCCGATCAACCGTAAGCGGAACATGATGCAGCCTTATGCCCGCATGGATAGTGAAATAATCAACGCCCTGCTCGGCTTGCTCGATCAAGGTGTCGCGGAATACTTCCCAGCTCAGATCCTCGGCAATGCCATTGACCTTCTCCAAAGCCTGATAAAGCGGCACTGTCCCGATGGGCACCGGCGAATTGCGGATGATCCATTCGCGAATGTTATGGATATTGCGGCCAGTGGAGAGATCCATCACCGTATCGGCCCCCCAGCGGGTGGCCCAGACCATTTTGTCCACTTCCTCGGCCATGGAAGAAGTCACGGCTGAATTGCCGATATTGGCATTGATCTTGACCAGAAAATTGCGCCCGATAATCATCGGTTCGCATTCAGGATGGTTGATATTGTTTGGAATGATCGCCCGCCCGCGGGCAATTTCATCACGCACAAATTCAGGCGTGACAAAGGCAGGAATAGACGCGCCAAAGCTTTCACCTGCTTGCAATCTGCCTGCGGCATCAGCGGCCTGTTGTTCGCGGCCCAGATTTTCGCGAATGGCAACATATTCCATCTCGGGCGTGATAATGCCAGCGCGTGCATAAGCCATCTGGGTGATGGCCTTGCCATCCTTGGCGCGAAAAGGGCGGCGGCTATGGGGAAAGGCAGGAACCAGCTTATCGCCACTTGCAAAGCCATTATCCTCAGCCTTGACCATCCGCCCGTCATAGGCTTCGACATCGCCGCGCGCTTCGGCCCAGCCAGCCTTGAGCGGAGCAAGCCCTTTGGCAATATCAATCCGGGCATTGGGATCGGTATAGGGACCGGATGGATCATAAACCGGAACTGAAGGCTCGCCCGCGGTTGGGTGAACCGCAATTTCGCGCATGGCGACCCGCAGCTCAGGATAGAGCGTGCCGGACTTGTAGATTTTGCTGGAAGCTGGCAAAGGGCCAGTGGTGACGGTCGGGCTGTCCGCCACTTGGGTTTGGATGTTATCAGACATTTGGACTCCGTGCATCAATTGCAATGGAGATCCAGTCTTCTGGTGGAGAAGGGGCGCCCCTGTCATCCTCCTATCGCCTTAAAAGCCAAAGGAGAGGGAGACCGGATAAGGAAAAGCCAAGAGGTCTGTCTTGGATATTTTCCCAAAAAGAGCTGCCCAACAGATGGGCAATGGTCCTATGCGCTGCACCGTCCCTACGCCAGTGTGAACTGGATCAGGTTCATAGGGTCACTGCGCTGCCAAATTGCTAAAAAAGCGGTCCGGCCATCAGACTCTCAGCCCCTTGTCGGGACTCCCCAGGTGAATGGGGCAAGCATGGGGGAAGGGTATCTGGCTGTCAATGGGGATGGGGAGGTTTGCGTAGAACCAAAGGTAAAATCTGATCCCTTACAGGGCCTTTGTTTTTGTTTTTATTGAGGATTTGTCTCTATTTAATCCGTGGCCATTTTTGTGGGCCGCCGTCATAATTGCCGTCGCAATCTTCCTTCACCCGCAATTCGCGCAAGGTGAATTGCAGCCCCTTCTGTGCGGGTCCCAGCGTCCAGACAGAATAAGAGCCACAATCCCCAAGGCCGCGCCCTTTGAAAAAACTCTCCAAGCTGTGAGAGCCAAAATCCCAATTAATATTCCATGCATCCGGCATTTCATCCGGCCCGCCTTGTCCGGCGCCTTTTGCGGTTACAAAAGGAATTTCGGTAATCGGCTGCGCGCGATCAAAGGGTGCAAAAAACAGGATATAGGGCTGGTTATAAGCTCCGCCCATGCCGCAAGGAAGGCTGTAAATATGGCCTTTGGGCAAAGAAGGACTGCTTAAGGTAAGCCGGAACCCGTCGCCAAAATAAAGCCGCTCCATTTTGTCATCATCAAAGAAGGAACAAGTCTTTTCTTCTCCGTCAAACCAGCCTGCGAGAATGTCATGGGGCACCTGCTCCGGCTTGGTAATGGCGGTGATGGCATGGCGCGGCAAAGGGGTTTTATTCCCCTTTGCGTGGAAGGCATAAGGAGTATCAAGAAGGCGCTGATACTCATCCAGATACAGCATGCTGGCAACGCTGCCAGCAAGCGAAAACTGGCTGGCAACGGGGGCCTCTCCCACCTTGATAAGGGTTGTTGCGGCTTTGTGCCCCTTTTTCATCATCTCGGTGAAGCGCTGGATGATGGGGGGTTTGGTGACAATATAGCTAAAGCGATCTGGCGCCAGTTGAGAGGAATTGACGTTAAAATCGGCAACCAGTTTTCCATCAATCGAGAGCGAAATCCAGTCTCCGTCTGACAGCTCTTTTGCGCTGCCAAGCACCAATTCGACCGGCAAGGACAGATCATTATGACGGCGAAGGGAGAGGGTGGAGATGCCTGCATAGATTTTGGCCGAGGTGGAAAGTGAGCAGCTTAATGAGATCGTGCACCATGTGCTGCTGTCTTTAAACGTCTTATAGCCCATAGCCATGCTGGAGGATGTGGCTGAAAACCCGATAAAGGCAGCAGTAATCAAGGCAAACAGAGCGTGTCTGAAAGGGCTGGTGGTGCGAGAGGGTTTACTCAGGCGGGCAAAAACGGGCATGGTCTACAATCTCCAAGCCAAGGGGAAAGATGGGGCCTGATACCAGCATGCCACGAAAAAGCGGACGGGACCAGTTAAGCGATGATCCGGCCCGCTTTTATTGTCGAAAGATTAGGGTCCTGACCCTAGCCCAAAAGGCTGGCTTGCTCGGCCTTGCCAAAGCCAATGGTGATGGTTTTGCCATCGTCAAAAACCGGACGCTTGATCAGGGTGGGATTGTCCAGCATCAGGCTGCGGGCACTGTCATGATCAATGCTCGCTTTCACATCATCAGCCACAGCCCGCCAAGAGGTCGAGCGGCGATTGAGCACCTTTTCCCAGCCAGCGGCAGCAAGCCAGCGGTCGAGATCATCTGAAGAAAGGCCCTCATCACGAAGATCAATAAAGTCGCAAGGCTTATCCGCAGCGGCAAAGGCCTTGACCGCTTTGCGGCAGGTGTCACAATTTTTAATGCCATAGATTTTCATGAAAATACGTGCCTAGTTCTTATAGGGTTTAAGAGCAAGAATGGATTGAATAATGGCGCCCTGAAGCCCTGTACTTGGGTCTGCATCAACCGCATCAAGCGCGCTTTCGACATCCTTTTTTAAAATGCCGATCGTGTTGTCACTTTCAAAGCCGCAAACAGCAAATTCAATGTCATGGAAATTGCTGCCAAGCCATGTCTGGCCCGAGCTGTCATGCATCAAGGTGAGCAACTTGTTATGGTCCACATCAAGATCGCTGGCCCAGTCGAGCACTTGCCGCACGGCAACAGTGGAACTGGCAGCGACAAAATTATTAAGAACCTTTGCTGTCATCCCTGCGCCAAAGCCGCCCATTCTGTGCAATTTGGTGCCCATGGCGCGAAAAAGCGGCTCAAGCTCATCAAGCTGAGCATCCTCGCCCCCCAGCATGAAGGAAAGGCGCGCTTCTTCAGCTGCAATGACGGCCCCGGACATGGGGGCATCAATCACTGTAACGGATGAGGGAATGCGGTCCCGCAGGGCTTTGACATAACGCGGTGACAAAGTGGAGCAGACAATCAGCACCTTGGGCAATCGCTCTTGCGCCATCAATGCCTGATCATCAAACAAAAGGGCATCGGTTTCGGCGATATCGCGCACAATAGTCAGCACAATATCGCTATGATCGACAAAGTTCTGAAGGTCCTTGGCCATGGATGGGGCAAAATCGCCAAAGTCCTCAATAGGGCGAATATCAAACCCCATCACATCAAAACCCGCCGCCTTAATGGCTTGTGCCATGGGCAAGCCCATACGGCCACAGCCTGCGACCCCAATTCTTGGTTGATCTGACAAAAGACCCCTCCAAATGTAAATGCCAAACGCTCAATTTGCGATCAAGCTGGCACATTTGGAGGGGGAGAAGCAAGAGGGCGACTTGCTTCTGTTGGAAAGGATAAGGACTTACGCCTCACATTTGGAAGAAGCGAGGAGTTCCAGTGCTAAGCCTCAGCAATTATTGCTTGATTCCCTGATAGGCCTGATCACCCCAAACCTGCTGAACCCGCGCATTGCGACCGCAGGAATAGCGGTAATATTTATAGCGGACCGGATTTTTCTGGTAATAATCCTGATGATAATCCTCGGCGGCAAAAAACTTGGCGGCAGGGGCAATTTCGGTCTGAATTGGCCGGGCGAGGATCTTGTCTTCTTCAAGCTTTGCTTTGGAAGCCTCTGCCTTTTTGGCCTGTTCCGCATCAAGGGTATAAATGGCTGTCGTATAGCTGTGACCACGATCACAGAACTGTCCGCCGCCATCGGTGGGATCGACAGAGCGCCAGAAAATATCGAGCAATTTGTCATAGCTCACCTTTGAAGGGTCATAGGTGATTTTCAGCACTTCACGATGGGACGCGGCGACATGATTTTTATAGGTGACATTCTTGTCGGTGGTGCCGCCGGAATAACCTGAAATGGTTTCCAATACGCCGGGGACATGGTCAAAATCCTTCTCGATACACCAAAAACAACCGCCCGCAAAAATGGCAGTTTCGGTCTTGCTGCTGCTTGCCTGAGCAGTCGCAGGCTCCATGCTGCTTCCCAAAAAGGCAGGCACAAATGCCAGCGCCAAAAGAGAGGCGGCAAACCCTTTGGCAACAGAAAGAGGATGTTTGAAAGACAGCATGACAGGCTCCGATTAGATGGTGACGTGACTTCTTTGTGCCTGTAAATAAGGGCAAATGCATACAAATTCAGCAGCCCTCACGCAAGCGTGACAGCGGATAAATCGCCTGTTATCGAATGTGAGAATTTGCGAGAAAAAGCCCCCCTTTCTGTGGACAAGGCCGCAGCAGAAGGGAAGAGAAGCAGGGGGGCTATCCCAGCCAGCCTTCAATCACATCAATGAAGGCATCGGCAAATTTGCGCTGTTTGGAAGAGCCGACCCCGTGGATGAGAAGAAAATCAGGTCGGGTGGTCGGCTTTTGCAGGGCCATGTCATGCAAGGTTTTATCTGAAAAGATGACATAGGCTGGCACTTTATGCTCGCGGGCCAGTTCTGTGCGGCACTGGCGCAGGGCTTCAAACAGGTCCTGATCCCCTGCATCAAGTTCTGGCAGATTGCTCTTGGCCTTGCGCGGGCGTGATAGCTCGGCTGGACCCATTACATCGGGGCGATAGGCAAAGCGAAGGGCACCGGTGGTTAGCTCCGCTGCTTTCTCTGTTAACTTCAAAGCACCGTGATTTTGAATGTCGAGCTTGAAAAAGCCGGTTGCCACCATCTGGCGGATAATGGCGCGCCAATCTTCCTTGGAGGTTGCCTTGCCGCTGCCATGGCAATCAAGCTTTTCGTGGCCAAAGCGCTTGATTTTTTCGTGGCTGAGGCCGCGCAGAATATCAATCATTTGCACCGCCCCAAAGCTCTGCCCCGTTGCCTTGATCACCTCTATCAGCTTATGGGCCTGCACAGTGCCATCAGTAAGGCGCGGCGGGTCAAGGCAGATATCACAATTTTTGCAGGCGTTGATCTCTTCGCCAAAATAGCTGAGCAAGGCCTGACGGCGACATTGGGGGGCCTCGCAATAGGCCAAAAGAGCATCAAGACGCTTATGTTCGCGGGCCTGATGGTCAAGATCTCCGCCTTCATTGTCGATGAAGCTGCGGCGCATGCGGATATCATCAAGGCCATAGAGCATCATGGCCTCCGACGGGGCCCCGTCGCGGCCAGCGCGGCCAATCTCCTGCGCGTAAGCTTCCATATTGGCAGGCAGATTGGTGTGAAAGACATAGCGTACATCAGGCTTATCAATGCCCATGCCAAAGGCGATAGTGGCAACCATCACCACCCCGGCTTCTCGCATAAAGCGCGCTTGGGCAGCGGCCCGTACGGTCTTGTCCAGCCCGGCATGATAGGCAAAGGCACGAATGCCATTGTCTTTTAAAAATTCGGTGACTTCCTCGGTCTTGCGCCGCGACAGGCAATAAACAATGCCCGATTGGTCGCGCCGCGCTTCGGTAAAGTCAAGAAGCTGCTTCTTCCAGTCCTTGCGCTGGGCCACGCCAAGGCGAATATTGGGCCGATCAAAGCCGGAGACGATCACCTCACCCTGACTCTCGCCTTTATCGTTACAGGCAAAGAGCTTGTCGGCAATATCTTCGCGCGTTGCTTCATCTGCCGTTGCCGTAAGGGCCGCAATCGGCGCATTGGGGAAGAAGTCCGACAGGCGAGTAAGGCCTTCATAATCGGGGCGAAAGCTTGGCCCCCAACGCGAAATGCAGTGGGCCTCATCAATGGCAATCAGCTTGACCGGCAATTTGGCAAGGGCGGCGAGCATACGCTCGGTCATCAGCCGCTCCGGGGCGATATAAAGGAGCGTGAGTTCGCCGGAAGCCACTTTGCGCCAGGTGGCAACATTCTCCTCTCGCGAGCGGGAAGAATTGATGCTGTCAGCCGCAATGCCTGCAAGCTTCAGCGCCATGACCTGATCTTCCATCAGGGCCACCAGTGGTGAGACAACCAGCGTCAGGCCGCCAAAAATCATGGCAGGGATCTGGAAACAAACCGATTTTCCCATGCCGGTCGGCATAACAGCAAGGGCATTCTTGCCCTCAAGCAAAGCGGTGATGGCTTCGGCCTGTCGTCCGCGAAAACTGTCATAGCCATAGACCCCTTTGAGCACCGTCAGAGCCTGCTCCAAAGGCGGAGCGGAAGGATCAATATCCAGCTCATCCAACGGGCATAGAATGGGATTGTCTAAAGCTGTGGCGGGGTCGGCGGAAAAGGCCATAAAGAGAGGCAATCCTCGAAAACAGGGTTAATCTAGCGAGACCCTATCTGATTTGCCATCCTCTTGAAAAGAGGCTTTCTGCGCGGATGATACCCCGTAATTTGGCCCATAAGCCGCAGCAGCTGCAGGCCTTCCTTTGGAGAGGCCATGGGGGGTCTTTTCCCAGTGGTGGGGATCAAACAGCAATTGATAAAAGGCCCGCCAGGCCGACGGGGTCATCAAGAGCCAATAAAGCGGCATAGAGAGAATATGCCGAAGCCCCATGCCAAAACGCTGGCGGGAGGTGTGATGGGCAAGCAGCATGGCAGAGCCATAGCCCAACAGAAGATTAAGCCCGTTGGTGAAAAGAAGCGCCCAAAAGGCGGGATTGTCGTCGCCCGCCCCCTGCCAGATGGCAAAAGCAGAAGCAGCAAGACCCAGAAGGTAGGCTGGATGAATAAGCGACGAGACCAGCATGCCGCCAATCATGATATGAAAGGACAAAAAGCCCGACCGGCCAAGGTTTTTATAAAGATGAAAAGGGCGGCGCATATGCACCAGCCATGTCTGCATCCAGCCCTTAAACCAGCGGCTGCGCTGCTTCATCCATGGCTTATAGCGAATTGGGGCCTCTTCCTGCGTATCGGCCCTGATCACGCCGATCTCATAGCCAAGATGACTGAGCCGAAGCCCAAGATCGGCATCTTCCGTCACATTATAAGGATCCCATCCGCCGATGGATTTAAGAACGGACGTGCGGAAATGATTGGAGGTCCCACCCAGCGGAATGGGTAATTTCTCATGAGCAAGAAAAGGCAAAAGGCCATCAAAAAGGGCAGAATATTCAATGGAGAATTGCCGCGAAAGCCAGCTTTCCGCCCCATTGTCAATGGCAAGACGCCCTTGCAGGCAGGCAAGCCTGTCCCCGCCCTCTATCATGGCGCGTGCCGCCTGCTTTAATTGATCGGGCGCAGGGCGATCCTCAGCGTCGAAAATAACGCTAAGATCACTATTGATAAAGCTCAGGGCATAATTCAGCGCTTTGGGTTTGGTGCGCGGGCCATTCTCCGGCACAATCACCACCTCAAATCGGGCAGGAAGTGAGAGAGAGGAAAGCGCTGCGCGGGTCTCTTCGTCATCATCCTCGATAATCAGATAAATCCGAAGCCGAGACTGCGGATAGTCAAGCGCGCTCAAAGATGCGACCAGATCGGCAAGGACCGACCCTTCGCGGTAAAGAGGCACCATCACCGCATAACTTGGCCAGAGTTCGGGATCAGTAAGTGAGGGGCCAGAGAAAGCCTCTGTGCTATGGCTGGAAGAGGGAGGTGCCGGGCCAGATGCCCCAAGCGAATCATGGGTCTGGCGGCGAGCATGGCGAAAAGCGGCAAAGCGCAAAAAAGCCATGGCCAGAAAAATGGTAATACCGGCAAAGTTAAGCGCTAGAGCCAAGGCGGGGGAGAGAAACGAGAAAAAGACAAGGCAAAAAAGTGCAAGACAGATGAAAATAGCCTGCAATTTGGGAATGACAGGGTGAGCAGACAAATGGGGCAGAGTATCGCGAAGGTGATAAACCTTCTCGGTAAAGGCCTTCTGTGACAGCGCCGAGCGCAAGCCATGACGCAGCGCCGCTGGCGTGGTGAGATAAAGATCCTGCTCTAAATCTGGCAATTGCGCCAATTTATCGGCCAGCCGGTCCAGTGCCTCTCCCTTGGGGGCCATGACGAGTGCTCGATTGGGACTGGGTGCAAAGCCTTGGCCTTTGGGGAATGGATCAGTTAAAATCCAGTCCACTTCTTCAAGCCCCTCGCAGATGAGAGCCTCTTGCGGCAGGCAGATTTGCTCTCCCGCTAAAGACGGGACAAAACCAATTCCAAGCTTCTTTGCAGCAAGCGCATAATAAAGCTGAGGCGATAGCTGGCCACTTGCCATCAAATGCTGCGCAAAATCTCGTTCTTTGCCCCCTGCTTGCTGTTCTCGCAAAAAAGCTTGATGGGATAGCTGGGCGATATCATCAGCTGTAAGAGCACCGGTTTGCAAAAGAGACAAATGAAAGGGCAAGCCATCAGGGAAGACAGAACCCTGACTGCCTTCACGGGCATTTTGCTCCTTATCATTTGGCGCGGTTTTAAGTGCCAAATTGGAAGAAAGCGGGGCATTTTGCGTAGAAGACACAAAATTCATGGTGCCGACTCAATAAATTGGCTAGTAATCAAACCAGTCTTGAAAATTTGGCCTTTGACAGGCCGAACAGAATGGAAAAAATGTTGCACATGATGTGGACAGGTTCAAATATCAAACAGAGCAAACTTGAGTATTTGCAACCATTTGTGGATAGAGACGGGCAAAAAATGCACTCTGGCATAGCCACGAGTGACTCCGGTGCTTCGTGTTTTCGCCAATTCGCTCCCCTCAAAGCATGTGCTTTTGCCTTGGCCCTTGTTGCAATGACGGGCCTTATTTCGTCCCATTCAGCCAAAGCGCAAACAGCGCCTGCCGCCAACCCAGATGCTTCTGCGCAAGAGGCTACACAAGAAACCGGACAAGATCCGCAGGACGAGGCGGAGGAAGAAAATGCAGGAAATGGCGGTGCAGAGGAAGAAGAACTCGGCTCGCAAAGCTGGGCAAAAGCGGATTTTGTCAATTTCATTGATATTCGCAAGCGCCAAAAAGCCCCTGATCCCAAATTGATCGAAAAAGGCTTACGCATTATCACAAGCGACGGCTTTGCACCCTTTAACAGCCTTGATGAAACAGGCCGCCCGCAAGGCTATCATGCTGAATTGAGCAAACTGATTTGTGAAGAGCTGAATTTGGCCTGTACCTTGAAAGTGGTGCCATTTGCGCAAATCCCCTCCCTCCTTGCAGGCGGCGAGGCCGATATTGCTCTTGCAGGATTGGCCAATCACAAAAGCATTCGCAAAGATGTGCATTTCTCCATGCCCTATTTGCAGCGTCCGGCCCGCTTTCTGGTACGCCGCAGCGAGAGGGTGACCATCACCCCGCGCGCCCTGTCTGAAAAGCCGATTGCCGTTTTGGGGCGCTCAGCCCATGAAGCCTATCTCAAGGCCTATTTCCCCGATATCAAGCGCATTGCGGTGGCCGATCTGGAAGATGCCCGCACATTGCTGGAAGAGAAAAAGGTGCTCGCCATCTTTGCAGACGGGATGCATATGATGGGGCTGGTAACGGACCCGTCCGATCAGTTCAGATTTGCCGGAGATGCCTATCTTGATCGCCATTTCTTTGGTGAAGGCATGGCCATTGCCTATCAGCGCAAGCAGCAGGGTTTGAAAGGGCTGTTGGATTATGCTTTGGTTCGCCTTGCCCAAAAAGGGCATATGACGGAACTTTATATGCGGCATTTTCCGCTCAATATCTACGCCAAATATTAAGACTTAGCTTGAGCCCTATTTGTTGCGAAACGGCAGCAGCAGCGTCCAGCTGAACTGGCTGGGCTTGTCGCTTTGGTAGGCATTAAGACCAATTCTCATATCCGCATGCCCGGCCTTGGGCTGGGCGATATAGGTGCCAAACCAGCGATCCCAAATGGATAGATTAAAGCCGTAATTGGAATTGGTCTCTTCTGGCCGCACAGAATGATGGACCCGGTGCATATCTGGTGTGACGATCAAAAGGCGCAAGGCGGCATCCAGCCTTGGGGCAAAGCGCACATTGGCATGATTGAACAAAGCGGCAGCATTCAGCACAGCCTCAAAGGCAAAGACGGCCATGGCCGGTGCGCCAAGCACTATGATCCAGATCATCTTATAGGCAAGCGAGAGCAAAATCTCGATTGGGTGAAACCGCAAGGCCGTTGAGACATCAATATCCCGATCCGCATGATGGACCTGATGAAGCCGCCACAGCACCGGCACAATATGGCTGAGCAAATGCTGCAGCCAAATGGCAAAATCAAGCACCACAAAGCCGATGAGAACGGAAAGCCAGGCCGGTAGATCAAGCATATTGAGCAATCCCCAGCCTTGATTAGCGGCATAAAAGGCCACGGCCACCGGAGCAATAGGGACAAGAAGGCGCACAATCACCACATCAGCAAAGATAATGCCCCAATTGGTCAGCCAGCGCCGCCCCTTTGGCTGGGTGCGATGCTTTTTGGGAAGCATCCATTCCGCCAGAGCCATGATGGCAAAGGTCGACGCAAACAGGCCAAAGCGCAAGACGCTCTCGGAAAGGCCAAAAAGGGTGACGGTTTGCTCTTGCATCTCTTTGCTTTCTGCTCGGCTTTGTTATATGGGTGGCTATAGCATGATCAATAAAAGGCGGTGGGCCAATGGGGCCTGAGCCTTGTTAGTTGCGACTGGTTGCAACTATGCGCAAATTACGGCAAATAGCAAATCGCTTCTTTTGACAAATTGGTCACATTCATGTGACGGCAAAAGGAGAGAGGGGCCTTGCCCCTTGCGCAGAGCATTGTCCGAATATTATAGCCAAGATTGCAAAAGTCTGAGACTGAATAACCATACCGCCCCTATCCTGACCGTGAAGGAAACTCATCGGTCAGGATCATCAAAAGAAGGTCCAGAAAAGAACCTTCAGAAAAGAAGCCAATGTCCGAGCAAGATCCAAACGAAGCCGCTCCTTCAACGCCAACCATTACGGCAGACAGCCCCTTTGACTTTTGCATCACGGAGCCGCAAGGAGCCGCAAAAGCTGTTTTGATGCTGGCTCATGGCTCGGGCGGGCCAATGGATTCGCCTTTCATGGAGCGCATGGCCGCCATGCTGACCGAGCGCGGCCTTGTTGTGGTGCGGTTTGAATTTTCCTATATGGCGCGCCGCCGCGTCGACGGTAAGCGTCGCCCTTCCGGCCGGGCCGAACGCTGGGTCCATCATTATGGCCGTGCCGTGGAAGAATTGCTGGAAGGGGAGAGCTGGAAAGCAGCTTGGGATGAACTCCCCCTGATCATTGGAGGCAAAAGCATGGGCGGACGCATTGCGGCCATGCTCGCAGGGGATGAAGAGCTTCATTTGGCGGTTAAGGGCGTTGCTGTGCTTGGCTATCCGTTCCATCCACAAGGCAAATCTGAGCCGGATCAATGGCGTCTTGAGCCGTTGGAAAAAAGCCTGCTGCCAATCCTGATTTGTCAGGGTGAGCGCGATGACTTTGGCTGGTGGGATGAAGTGGATCCTCTGGAATTACCCCAGCAGGTCAGCCTTGAATGGATCACAGATGGCAGCCACGATCTGGGCCCAACAGGCAAATCAGAAGCAACCATGAAAAGCAACATGCTCCATGCCGCAGATCTGGTCGCTGGCTTCTGCGCCAATCCCCCACAGCTCACCTTTGAATTTGCGCAAGGTGAGGAAGACTAGGCGCTATTAGGCGGGACATATGAAATAGGGAGCGGCGAGAAAGTAAGAGCCGCTCTTTATCAGCTCATCTGGCAGTTCTTTTAATCATCCAGCTCCAGCGAGCCTTGCGGGTCCAGCAAATCCTCAAGCTGCAAATGCCCTTGCGGGTTGGAGCGATCCTTGCCGCCAAGATCCTTGGTGGTCCAGTGTTTTCGGCACAGGGACACATAAGCCTCCTCGCCGCCAATCACCACTTGCTCCCCTTCGGCAATCACCTTGCCATCGCCATCAATCCGAACAACCATCGAAGCTTTCTTGCCGCACCAGCAAATGGTGCGCGCTTCGCGCAATTCATCAGCCAGAGCAAGAAGACGGCGAGAGCCGGGAAACAATTCCCCTTGAAAATCGGTGCGCAGGCCATAGCACATGACGGGAATTTTAAGATCATCCGCCACTCGGCCCAGCTGCCAGACTTGTTCTTCGGACAGGAATTGTGCCTCGTCAAAAAAAATGCAATTGGGCCGGTTCTCCTCGCCCACAGCTTCTAGCTGTTCGGTGACGTGGGCAAAAAGATCGGTGTCCTGCTGAAAGATATGCGCTTCGGCTTTAAGACCGATGCGAGAAGAAATTTCACCCACGCGCGTGCGATTGTCCAAAGCGGCTGTATAGAGCAATGTCTTCATGCCTCGCTCCAGATAATTGTAAGAGGCTTGAAGCAGCAAGGTGGATTTGCCGGCATTCATTGCAGAATAGGTGAAATAGAGCTTGGCCATAGGGCAGGTCATCCGCGTGGGGAATTAGAGATCCCATCCTTGCTAAGGGGCTAAAGGCCAGAAGGCAAGATGGCGAACGGGAAAGATCGGGCCGAGTGTGGATACCAGTCTTTTGCTCGCCCTTCTTGACCTTTTGAGACTGCATCGCCAAATTTATAATCCAATATCAAAATCCTGGGCTTGGGTCTTACTGCGCCTGCTCTTGGCGCTAGCGACAAGGGAAAAACCATGCGGATCAATGCCGATTTCTCTCAGCGGGTGGTCATTCGCCCGCAAGACTATCAATGGGTACACTCGCCAGCCTCTGGCGTTGAGCGAATGATGCTCGACCGCATTGGCGACGAGGTCGCTCGTGCAACGACTTTGGTGCGGTTTGCGCCGGGCTCCAGTTTCAGCGCCCACAGCCATGGCGGTGGTGAGGAATTTTTCGTGCTGGAAGGCGTCTTTTCCGATGAGACGGGGGATTATCCCGCAGGGTCCTATGTGCGCAATCCTATCGGCACCAGCCATACCCCCTTCACCAAGGAGGGATGCACCATTTTGGTCAAGCTCCACCAGTTTGAAGAAGAAGACCAGCGCCAGATTGCCATCGACACCACAAAAGCCGCCTTTCAGCCCGGCATCGCGGAAGGGCTGACGGTTCTGCCGCTTCATGACTATGAGGGAGAGCATGTTGCCTTGGTGCGCTGGCAACCCGGCACGCGCTTTAATGCCCATCGCCATTGGGGCGGAGAGGAGATTTTCGTGCTCGAAGGCACCTTCGCCGATGAGCATGGCAGTTATGAAAAAGGGACATGGATCCGCAGCCCCCACCTCTCGCAGCATCAGCCATTTACGGATGAAGGATGTCTCATTCTGGTAAAAACCGGTCACTTGCCCAGTGAGCCGGAGGAAAAGAACGCGGAGTAAGGAAGCCTTGCTCCATCTTTGATGAATAACAAAAAACGCGCCCTTCTATGCAAAGGCGCGTTTGTTTTTTTCCAATGCTGGAGCAGATAAAAGATCAGCCCAAGACTTACTTCATCCGGTAGCGCACGCGGGCGCTGTGCTCGATGGCACCGACATGCAGACGATCAAGCTCCAACTCGTCGCGCAACATGAGAAGGAACTGCAATTCGTCCTGCTCTACCTGCAAATCAGCCGCAGCCACTTCAATGGCCAGCGCATAAGCGGTTTCATATAGCTTTTCTGGCAAGGATGCCCGCACCACCTGCAACACCTTATCCACGCCGCCATCTGCCAGCAATTCAGAACAATCACGCGAGACGGGCACCAGACGGGCTTCATCAAACTCTTTGAAGACGGGCAGGGTCTGCACTTCTTCACCAATTTTCAAAAGCTCGGAATCGGTCATGGTCCGGTCAGCTGCGGACATTGATACCATCACATAAATCAGGGCTTCTTCCGGTGAGACCACTTTGGTCATTGTCTTAACGTCCTTTGGTTAAAGGCCTCTCGTCATGGCCTCTGGGCTCGGTTGGTGCCATGCTGCCAGCGGGGCAGGGGCGGAAAATCTGCTTCCAAATTTAGGCCTGAGGCAGGGCAGGTGCAAGCGTGACAAGCTTTGAAAAGCAAAAAAGGCGGTAAAAGAGACAGTAAAAGAGGCGGGCAAGGATAATGAATGCTGGCATTTTGCCCCGAACATGGGGGAATTTGTGAAAAAGATGCATTCCCTTGCAGCGCACAATGGGCTAGAACAGGCCAGTTCATAAAGCCGGTTCACCCAGCTTTATGGCCCCATCCGCGGACATTTTTTATGGCACAGGCACCAGTCATGTCAGGAAATAGCTGCGGTTTTCTTTTTCAGATCTTCAAGTCCCAGACCGGTATCCAAAGGAATAACCACCGATGACCTCTATTTCTGCCCTTCCCCTCACTCTCACAGATGAGCTTGTTGAGGCCGCAGCAACGTCCAAGGCATGGCCGTTTGAAGAGGCACGAAAACTGATCAAACGCTATTCCAAATCCGGAATGCCTGAAGAGGTTCTGTTTGAAACCGGCTATGGGCCCTCAGGCCTTCCCCATATCGGCACTTTTGGTGAGGTTGCGCGCACATCCATGGTGCGCACCGCCTTTCGGGCGCTGACAAAGGACGAAGTGCCAACCCGCCTTCTGTGCTTTTCTGATGATATGGACGGCTTTCGCAAAGTGCCAAGCAATGTGCCGCAGCAGGACATGCTGGCCAATTATCTTGAAATGCCGCTGACCCGCGTGCCCGATCCCTTCGGCACCCATGAAGGCTTTGCCCAGCACAACAATGCCCGCCTCTGCGCCTTTTTGGACCAGTTTGGCTTTGACTACGAATTTGCCTCTTCGACGGATTATTACACCTCCGGACGCTTTGATGAGACATTGCTGACCATGCTTGAGGTCTATGACAAGGTCATGGATATCATCCTGCCCACTTTGGGGTCCGAGCGTCAGGCAACCTATTCGCCCTTCCTTCCTGTCTGCCCGCGCACTGGCAAGGTGTTGCAGGTACCGATGATTGAACGCAATGTCTCTGAAGGCACAGTGGTCTATCTCGATCCTGAAACCGGAGAGAAGGTAAAAGTGCCCGTCACCGGTGGCGGCGTGAAATGCCAGTGGAAAGCTGACTGGGCCATGCGCTGGGCAGCCTTGGGCGTTGATTATGAGATGGCCGGTAAGGATCTGATCGATTCTGTGCGCCTCTCCACCAAGATTTGCCGCGCATTGGGCAAGCCCCAGCCTGAAAACCTGTCTTACGAGCTGTTCCTTGATGACAAGGGCGCAAAGATTTCCAAATCCAAGGGCAATGGCCTGACGATTGAGGAATGGTTGACCTATGCGTCGCCCGAGAGCCTGTCGCTCTATATGTTCCAAAAGCCAAAGACAGCAAAGAAGCTGTATTTTGATGTCATCCCGAAAGCCGTGGATGAATATTTCACCTTCCTTGGTAAGGTGAATGAGGAAGAGATCGACAAACAGCTGGTCAATCCGGCCTGGCATATCCATTCCGGTACGCCGCCAAAGGCTGATATGCCTATCTCCTTTGCTCTGCTGCTCAATCTGGTCAGCGCCGCCAATGCCCATGATAAAGATGTGCTCTGGGGCTTCATCTCACGTTATGCGCCCGGCGCGAGTGCAAAGACCCATCCAAAGCTTGACGAGCTGGCAGGCTATGCCATTCGCTATTTTGATGACTTTGTGAAACCAAAGAAAGTCTTCCGCCTCGCTGATGACAAGGAAAAGGCTGCCATGGCAGATCTCGCCAAGCGCCTTTCAGCACTGGGTGAGAGCAATGATGCAGAAGCCTTGCAGACCGAGGTCTTCTCCGTTGGCAAGGATCATGAATTTGACAATCTGCGCGAGTGGTTCAAGGCCATTTATCAAGTGCTATTGGGTCAGGATCAGGGTCCGCGCTTTGGCTCTTTCATTGCCCTTTACGGGGTTGAGAATACCTGCGCGCTGATCGAAAAAGGATTGAGCGGCGCGCTCAAGGCCGAGCATGACGCCGAGCATGGATAAAATCTGACTTGAGAGACCCAAGGTCTTTGTACCTTGGCTACCTTCGAGCGAAAAAGAGGCATGATGCTGTCTTTTAAAACAAGATCGAATGAGGCCAGTATCCAGAGCCGCTTGCGGCACTGGATACTGGCTTTTTCATGTCTTTGGATTGCGCTTTTCAGCGCTGCACAGGCCGAAGACAGCCACACCCCGCTTGAGCCGCTGGAATGCCCCGGCACCCGTCCGCAAGGGGAGGCTGCCGCCTGTTTCATCCTGCATTTGCCTGCGGACTGGAGCAAAATTTCGGGCCGCTCCATTGAAGTGCCAGTGATGCGCTTTGCCCCGACGGGCGATCTGGAAGCTGCGCAAAAGGCCGCAAAACCGCCCCTTCTTGTGCTGCTCGGTGGCCCCGGCCAATCTGCCATCTATCTTGAAAAAATCCTGCTCCGGCGCCTTGCTTATTTGCGCAAGGATCGTGAGCTTATTTTGATGGATCAACGCGGCACCGGCCCCTTTAACACGGGTCTTGCCTGCGAAGAGGCCATTGATGACAAAGACCGGGTCCAGTTCTCGGCCCTTAAAGCCTGCGCCAAAGATGCCATGGAAGCGGGCTATAGGTTGGAAGATTATTCAACCATGGCCGCAGCGCGGGATTATCGTGCCTTGCGCTATGCTCTTAAAATCGACAAATGGTCCGTGATTGCCACGAGCTACGGCGCCCGCGTTGCCCAAAAGCTGCTGGAGATTGACGAGAAGGGGATTGATCGCCTCATCCTCAACAGTCCTCACCTTATTGAGGCCCTGCTGTTTGACTGGTCGCCCTTCCCATTGGTGGAAAAGGTAATGGATGCCTGCAACGAGGATGATCGTTGCCGAGAGGCCTATCCTGAGCTTTATTGGGATTTTCAGACCCTGAAATTCAATATGCAAAAGGTCGAGCTTGCCAAAGATGCCTTGCCGCATCTTGAAAAGGACAGGCAAGCAGCAGGTGACCAAGCGCAGAAAGAAGAGAGCAACGAAGCCTTGAGCAACGGGGAAAAAGAGCAGGCGTCCAAAATCCTTCTCTATCATCTTTATCGCCAGCGCCTTCAGGCCCTTCTGGCCCGGCATCGGGCAGGGGAAGTTCCGCGCGATATCTGGCGCACCGCGCAATCCCTTGATCAGGCCCTTGCTAGCGAAAGTCCCTGGAGCCCGCCAAAGCCCTTAACATCTAATATGAAGAAGATCAGTCTTCTCATGCATTATACGGTCTTTTGTCAGGAAGATGGCGAGCGGATGCGCAAGAAAGGCTTTGAGACCATCCCCCAGCAGCTCTATGTGCAATTCTATCGCAAGGTCTGTGAGTTGCTGGATGGACCAAGCCTTGAAAAGGGATGGGATAAGGCAAAAAAGAGCAAGAAGCCTTTGCTTCTTTTAAGCGGAGATCTGGATACGGTCATCGATCCTGAAAGCCCTAAAAAGGTTCAAAAGCGCTACCCCAATATGCAATGGATCCGTTTTCCAAATGCTGGCCATGATGTTGCCAACCGCAATGCGTGCGCACGAAAACTGGTGGCTGATTATCTGGAGCATAAAGAGCTGCAAAAAGACTGCGTCTTGGATGGGGCCTTGCATTTTTCAGCCAATCAAGAGCAGGCACATGCTCAGTCTTCTGGCAAGGCAGAGGCCAAATAAAGGGATTAGGCCCTTACTCAGCAGCCCCTATAGGGGCAACGAGTGGGGTCTCATCCGTTGCAGGTTCATCCCGCTCCAAAATGATATCCTCCTCAGTGGTCGCAATCGAGGGAAGAGCGGCATTATCCTCAAGGGATGGGCGAATCGCCTCCTGTGCCAGCCGGTCAAGCGTCGTGGAGGCGGCTGCAGGCAGGCTGGAAGGCGTGCTGTCCCTTGATGTGGCCGTGCCATCAGCATAAAGGCCGCGTTTTGCTCTTTTAGCCTCCTTAAGGGCCTCTTGATAATAACCCTCATCGGGAATAGCCCAGCCATAGCGCACCAGCCATTCCGCCAGATCTTGCTGTTTCCGCTTGGTCTGGCTCTGGCTGGATGCTTTGTTAAGCCGTCCGAGCACGCAAAGGCCGGTCAGGGGCTTTTGCTCCTGCGTGCGATCCTGATAGACCTCAAGATCTTCCTTGCTGATATCACAGCTAATGCCCCGCCCGCGCAAAAACCGCTGAAGAGCCGTGCGGGCAAGAACGGTACAAGGCGCTTGCTGCCCGAACATGTGACAATTCTGGTCAGAAGATGGACCTGTTACATGAGCAAGGTGCAGATCCACCGGTTTTTTGCTGACAGTGGCAACAAGATGGGTGGCTTCCTTGGCGACCACCTTGCGAAAGAATTTTGGAAGATCGGGCCGCTTGGGCGGCCATGGCTGGGCATTGCCTTCTTCACGCTGCAAAGGGGTTTGCTGCGCAAGGGGGGAGGTTTGATGACCCGGTGTCACATTGCGGCTGGGGGGAGGCACCAATCCCCCCGCTTCGGGCCCCTGAGCGGGCATCTCAAGAGGTGTCTGGGGGGATGTCTGTGGTAAAATCTGGTCTTGCTCTTCATCGGGTGCTGTTTGAGCAAGGGGCGGTTCTGGTGATGGCTCGGCCTGAGAAATGGCTTGGCTCTCATGGGCTGCCCCGTCGTCGGCTCTCCCGTCGCCTGAAGTGCCTGAACCCATCTCAGCCTCAGCCTTTTGCTGCTCTTGATTTGCCGCGGGGCCAGAAGCAGCCTCATCCTTACTGCCATAAACCCACAGGCCATAAAAAACAGCAAGCAGCAAGACAAGCGCCAAGGAGAAATAAAGCATGGCAACGAGAAGTTTTTTCACAAGACTGCCCCAACAAATATAACAAATATGAAGTGATTAAGGCCCAAAAGCGCTGGGCGATTCTTATGGGTTTGAGTTTAATGCGCTTTGGCACAAATAGAAAATATCTGAAACCAAAAAGCGGTTCTATTATTGGCTGACCCAAAGAATACGCGCATGCCAAAGAAGATTGCCAAGGGCAAGGACATGTCCCTCTGAACTGATGCCTTGAGAATTGGATAAATTCGTTTCCCCACAATGACTTTCTCCAATAGGAAGGACAATCAGGCTGCGCATGGTTTGCTTGAGAAGCTGATAGGCAGACAATGTGCCCTCTCGATCCTTGATGAGCAGCTTATCTCCCCGACGTAGCCGGGCTGATGGGGAGACCAAAAGCGTATCACCACACTGATAATGGGGCTCAAGGCAGGGCGTGCATAAAAGCACCGCATAGACAGGTTCCTGCATGGGAGCGGGAAAAGCCAATTGATCAGAGCTGGCCTCAAGCCCGGATGTGGTAGCTTCCTTAAGTGGCGTAAAATCAGGCACATTGGCGGCATCCGAGAGCCATAAAGGAATGCTCTGGGCAGGGAGTGGCAAGCGATCCTGATCAGATGGCTCCTGCTGGGGTAAGATATTGGCAGAAGAAGGGACATCTGCAAAAAAGCTGTTGGGACTGGCTTTGGTTGCCTCTAGTATTTTGGCAATGGATTCGGTTGAAGGCCATCGCGGCTTGCCATTGGCTTTAAAGCGTTTGGAAGGGTTAAAGGCCGTTGGATCAAGCCCTGCAAGCCGTGCCAGACCCGAGGGGGAGGTTTTGTGAAGGCTTGCCAGCCGGTCAATCGCTTTCCAGATGGATGCATGGGAAAGCATCAAACAAGTTCCCTCCAAAAGGCATTTTTTGAATATGCCGCCTGCTCAAGGCCAAATCAGCTAATTTTGAAGTGTAGTACACTTATTAAAAATTGAAAATACAACTGTTAACAATTTTAACTAGTATATACAGGGAGAAGAGGTGGCAAAATCTGCCCAAGCCAATAAGAGAGACGGTGTTCGCCTGACTTGCCGTGCGGAACCAAAACAACTTTGTATCTTATCTCTTGGGGACAAGGAGGCCTCAACGGCCTTTTTGCGCGAAAGGCCGGATTTCTGTCACCGCCCGGCCCTTGCTCCTTGGTCAAGAGCATGTAAAAAAATGGCAAGGAACTCATCCCCCATCAAGCTTTAGGCAAAGGGGGGCAAGGCTGGGTATCAAACTTGGGTAAGATCAGGATAAGAACCAGCATAAGGCCAGAGCGGGAAATGACGATGGCAGAGATCATTTACAAAATTTGTAGCCAGAATCTATGGCAGCAGGCACAGGCCTTGGGCCAGTTTGAAGGGGCTCCGGTGGATCTGGCTGATGGCTATATTCATTTCTCAACCGCAGAGCAGGTGATTGAGACAGCGATGAAGCATTTCAAGGATCAAAAAGATCTGGTGCTCTTAAGTGTCAGTGTAGCCGCCCTAGAGGCCTGCCCCGCAGAGCTTAAATGGGAGCCTTCGCGCGGTGGTGCGCTCTTTCCCCATCTCTATGGCCCTATGCCCCTTGAGGCTGTGACCAAATGCCAAGAGCTTGCCTTACTGGAAACAGGCTATCATCAATTTCCTGCCGAGCTTGCCCAATAGGAGACAGACCATGGCCTGGAACAAGTCACTTGCGCAAAAACTGCTCTTCACCTTCAGCCCGGAAAATGCCCATAGTCTGGCAATCGCTGCCCTCAAAATGGGCCTGATCAAGGATTTGCCTGCGATCAATGATCCGCGCCTTCGCGTCAAATTGTGGGATCTGGACTTCCCCAATCCCCTTGGTATGGCAGCAGGCTTTGATAAAAATGCCGAGGTGCCCGATGCCCTGCTGCGTCTTGGCTTTGGCGCGGCGGAAGTTGGCACTTTGACCCCGCTGGCCCAGCCCGGCAATCCAAAACCGCGTATGTTCCGCCTTGCCAAGGATGAGGCGGTGATCAATCGCCTTGGCTTTAACAATGAAGGCCATGCTCCTGCCTTGCACCGTCTTGAGCAGCGCAAGGGAAATGGCGGCATCGTGGGTGTGAATGTTGGGGCCAACAAAGACAGTGAAGACCGCTCGGCTGATTATGTAAAGGGCATCGAGACCTTTGCCAGCCTTGCCTCCTATTTCACCATCAATATTTCTTCCCCCAATACACCGGGCTTGCGGGATTTGCAGGCCCGTGAGGCGCTGGATGATCTTTTGGGCCGCTGCATGGACAAGCGAAATGAAGTGACTGCAAGCGCTGGGCGGTCGGTCCCCGTTTTGCTCAAAATTGCACCGGATGTCACCGAGTTCGGGCTGGATGATATTTGCGCCGTGGCCATTGCGCGCGGGGTGGATGGCATGATCGTCTCCAACACAACGCTTGACCGGTATGATAGTCTTAAAGATGTGGCACAAAAAAGCGAGACAGGCGGCCTGTCCGGCAAGCCCTTGTTTGAAAAGGCAACCATCGCTCTTGCCAAAACCCGCCAGCGTGTCGGGCCGGATATGCCTCTGGTCGGGGTTGGCGGCGTGCATGATGGCATAAGCGCCATCGAAAAAATCCGCGCAGGGGCCAATCTGGTGCAATTCTATTCAAGCCTTGTCTATGGGGGACCGGGTATGGTTCGCCAGATGCTGGTGCAAATGGCTGACTATTTGAGCAAGGTCGAGGCCACCAGTCTTGAGGATATTCGCGGGCAAACCACCGCGGATTGGGCTGCTAAAGAGCTGACAATGGAATAGGCGATGGGCCGTAACGCCACGGGCTCATAAAACAAGAAAGAGGATTTTTGGATGACAACAATCTGGCACAATCCGCGCTGTTCAAAGTCGCGCCAGACACTTGCTTTGATTGAAGAAAAAGAAGGCACGCCTGACATTCGCCTCTATCTTGATGAAGGTCCAGGCGCTGACGAAATCAAGGCGGTTCTGGCTATGCTGGAGATTGAGCCCCGCGCCTTGATGCGCAAAGGCGAGGCTCTTTACAAAGAGCTGGGCCTTGCGGCAGTCGAGGAGAATAAAGCCCTTATTGAAGCCATGGTCGCCAACCCCAAACTGATTGAGCGGCCGGTTGTCATCAAGGATGGTAAGGCCCGCCTTGGCCGCCCGCCTGAAAGCGTTATGGAAATTCTGTAAAGCTTTGTTCTGCACGCCGGGGGAGCAGGCTAAACAGCCCCACCCCTCGGCTGGCAAGAAAAACAAGCAAGGCCGCCCACAGGCCATGATTGCCCCAAAGGGGCATCAAAACCCAAACGGATGCCGCAAAGACAGCGCTTGAAATAAGCGACATATTGCGCATATCCCGCGACCAGGTTGCCCCCACAAAGACACCGTCCATCTGAAAAGCAAGTGTTGCCACAATCGGCGTAATCGCAGCCCAGATCATAAATTGATAGGCAACGGGACGCACATCTTCTGCCTTGGTCAGAAGATCAATCAGCCAAGGACCGCCCGCCCACAAAACAGCACTTAAAGCAGCTCCCAAGCCAAAGCCCCAGATAAGGGTGAGGCGAATGGCCTGATCAAATGCGGGCCGATAGCGCGCGCCGATGGCCCGGCCAGCAATCTGCTCGGCAGCAATGGCAATCCCGTCAAGAAAGAACCCGCCCAGCATAAAAAAATGCATCAGCAATTCATTGGCAGCAAGAACGGTCTCCCCTTGCCGGGCCGAGAGAGAGGTAAAAAGGCTAAAGGCCAAAAGCATCACAAGGGAGCGGATAAAGATATCGCGATTAAGCGCCATGAAACGGGCAAAGGCTTCTTTGTTTAAAAGGCGTGCCCAGCTTATGCGCCAGTCATGGCGCAGATGATAACCAATCAGCGCAAAGCCAAGCAGGCATGCGATATATTCCGCCAGCAAGGTGCCCCATGCAGCCCCGTCCACCCCAAGACCAAGCCCAAGGACAAACCAGATGGTGGCGGCGATGTTAAGACAATTGAGCAACACCAGCAGCACCATGCCTTCGCGGGATTTGCCAATGCCAAAGAGCCAGCCAAAGATCACATAATTGGAGAGAGCTGCGGGCATGGCCCAAAAGCGAATGGTGACATAAAGCTGTGCAGCTTCATTCACCGCATCCGTTGCCCCCATGGCTTTAAGGGCCCAAGGCAGCAGCAAAGGGCCAATAAGGATGGTGGCAAGTCCCAGCAGAATTGCAAGGATAAGCGCGCGATAGATAACGGCCCGCTGAGCAATCTCGTCACCAGACCCCACCGCTTGCGCAGTAAGGCCCGTTGTGCCCATCCGCAAAAAATTAAAACTGGTGCTGACAATGCTGATCAGCAAAGCCCCGATGGCAATGCCCCCCATCAGCGAGGCTTTTCCCAATTGCCCGATGCCGGCCATATCCACCATACCAACTATGGGCACCGTGATCATGCCCAGGGTCATGGGAATGGCAATGGCCAAGACCATTTTATGGGTCACCACAAAGGGGAGGGAATCGGAAGAGGCGGTCATGGGGGCTGAAATGGTCCGAAAAGAGAAAGAGAAGCGCAGAGAACTGACAGAGGTGGATCTTGTCAATGAGTGCCCCGCATTCCCACTATCAAGACCATAAGCGATGCAGCAAAAGCAAGCAGAATTTGGCTGAGCGAGCGAGGAGAGAAAGGAATGAAAGGAACCGCACCAAAGAAAAAGCCGCCACGCGTAAGGACCAAACGCGTAGCGGCATAATAGATGCAAGACCAATCCGTTTAAAACCTAAACCGAATGATATCATCCGATCAGGGGAAGAGGGCGTTAGATCATCCCGCATGTGGTGAGAAATCGGACCAGATCGATGTCTCACCGGTGTGGCTTGGATGTTCCCGGCTGTTGGGCATATCGGGCTTCCTGTACATCCTTGCCGTCTCTGTTGAAGGCAGAATGGCCTGAATTTATGCCAATGTCATCTTAAAACTCGGTAATGTCTAAGACAGGTTCCGGTAAGCTGATTTTGGCTCATCCAGGGCGCAGACGGGCTCAATCCGGCTCGTTGCGGCTATATTTCATCAGGCGCATGACAAGCCAGACAGGCAGCACCACCAAAGCACCTAAAAGGAAATATTCAACCGCCCAGCCGATGGCCTCAAATCCCATATAATAGATGCGCTCAATCATGGCACCGAACTGATGGATGAGCTGCATGGGATGTAGATTAAGGGCGCTGAGAACAATCCCTACCACCAGTGACAAAACCGCCAGCCGAACAAGAACAGGGCCGGGAGAGCCACCAAAAAAGCGTGTGAGATTGGATCGGGACATAGGACCAGCTCCTTAGTTAACGAGACATTCGAGGCGCACCAAAACAGCCCGATTTCATACCATATTGGAGCATGTAATCATTTGTAGGAAAAGCTTCAACCTTTCATTAACGGCAAAAGTCCTTAGGCGGGGTTTTCAGATGAAAAATTGATGACAGAAAGTCCGCAATCTGGTTTTTCTTCTACCGGATTTAAGACGAGCAACTCACAGTTGCGTATCATTGAAGCAAAGATTTATTTGAACGCAGAACACCGAAATGCGGGGGCTCTAGGTGGCACTGATGGACCAAAAATTTACAGACCGTGTGTGGCAGCGAATGGGGAGCATGCCACCTTGGAGATATTTTGCTGTAACCGGAGCGTTTCTGGTTCTGGCAAATGTCGGTATCTCACTTGCAATCACATATTACCTGTTTCAGGACACGACCCCGGAAATCCTCTATCGGGCTTTGGGGCTGGCTTTCTTTTTGCCGCTCATTCTGGTGACACTCGCCTGGATTGGCTTTAATCGGGTCTTTTTTGTGATGAGCCGGGCCAACCAGTCCCTGCGGCAAGTGGCCGAGCGTGATAGTCTGACACGCCTTTCCAATCGCTCGGCTTTTTATCGCCGTGGTCGCCAGATCTTTGCACAAGCGCAGCGGATGCTAAAAACACAGGACCGTGCCCCTTTATCTCTTGTCATGGTCGATGTTGATCATTTCAAAGCGGTGAATGATGCGCTGGGTCATCTGGCAGGGGATCAGGCCCTTCGTCATATCTCTGCAATTATTGCGCGCAGCTGTCGCGAATCTGACATGCCGGCCCGCTGGGGCGGTGAGGAATTTGCCATCCTGTTAGAGAATGCAGATCGCGGATCCGCGCAACTTGTAGCCGAACGCATTCGAGCCACTGCAGCACAAGAGCCTTTTATCTGGGAGGGACAGCCTTTCTATATCACACTGAGCGCAGGGGTGACAGAAATGCACCCCAATGATGGCAAGCTGGAAGATGTGGTTCTGCGGGCAGATCTGGCGCTTTACTATGCCAAATCAAGCGGCCGGAACAGAGTGCATGCCCCGGCAGTAACAGACCCTGAGACATGTGAAGGCCTAACAGCAAGTGCCGCAAGCTCTGTCGCCACTGGTCTGGGCTAGTTCTTTCTAAAGACCACACCGGCAAACCAGCCGGTCACCAGAGCCAAAAGCACAGACAGGATGCCATAAATCAGGCTTTGCTTATTGGCAAGAGAGTGGGTGACCTGCTCAAAGCCATGTTTGGAAATGCTCAATGGCTCGGTAATCTGGTGCAGCAAGGCTCCCCCGCGAAAGAGATAGACCGAAACATCATATTTGCCGACCGGAATTTTGGCCGGAACAGCAACAGTTGAGCGGAACAGATCCTTGCTTAAAAACGAAATAGACGACAGATCATCGTAATAGAGCCCTTCCTGACGGCGAAGGCGCAAAGCCGCTGCACGAAATTCATCAACGCTCTTGGTCGCTTTGGTCGGGGTGAAACCTGCTGGCAGCATCAGATAATCCGTCCCTAGTTGCAATTTTGCCAAAAGAGCAGGGTCGGCGATTTCCTCAAGTTTCCGCGTTGAAGAGAGAGCATAGAAACTGGGGGCATTTTTATAGCTGCGGCTGTGCTTGTTGACCCAAACACCAGCAACACGCTCTTTCCGGCGAGAGGTCAGTTTCTGGTCCTTGCCGCGCACCACAATTACCAGATCATAAGGCTCGGCGCGCGAAACCGTCCGCTTGTCCCGTTGGATCACCCCAAAGACCACAATGCGAGAGCCGGTAAAATTGGACGTGATCTTAATCGCCCGATCAGACAGATCGGCAACCAGTGTTTCACTATGAGCCGGAACAACAATTATCAGGGCGATAAGCACAAAGAGGCAAGAGAAAAAGCGCAGATTTTTAAGTCGCAGAACAGGAGCAAGAATTGCACGAGGGGTCATTTTGCCACCTCGCTTACCTCAAGGCTAAAGGGCTCGTCAGGCTCGACAATCAGATCAACAGCAAACCGGACCCCAACCATCAAAACCAGAATGCCCAAAAGAGCACGCAATTGCTCTGCTTTGAGTTTTTGGCCAATCTGGGCACCAAACTGCGCCCCGATTGTGCCGCCTACCATCAGGATAAGTGCCAGAACAATATCAACGGTCTGGTTGGTGGTAGCATGCAAAATAGTGGCCACAGCCATGGTGGCGACAATCTGGTAAAGCGAAGTGCCAATCACCACCGCGGTCGGAACCCGCAAAAGATAGATCAGCGCAGGCACCAGCATAAAGCCGCCGCCAATCCCTAAAAGGCTGCCCAAAAATCCGATAAAGCCACCAAGGAACAAAACCGGCAAAATGCTCACATAAAGCTTGGATTTTTTGAACCGCACCTTAAAGGGCAGGCCGTGAATCCAGTTATGTTGCCCCGGTTTGCGAAAGGTGACCTTTCCCCCTTTTTTTGCCCGCAAAATGGCTCGCAGGCTCTCCATCACCATCAAAGAACCAATGGCACCAAGGAAGGTGACATAAGAGATCGAAATGATCAGGTCCAACTGTCCCATTGAGCGCAAAATGCTAAAGACTTCAACACCTAGGATTGAGCCCACAATGCCGGCCGAAAAAAGAACCGTACCCAGCTTGATATCCAGCATACCGGTTCGTAAATAGGCCAGAGCACCAGTGGTGGAAGAGGCCGTAATCTGCGCGGTAACAGAGGCAACCGCCACGGCAGGAGAAATGCCGTAGAAAATCAGCAAAGGAGTAAGCAGAAAGCCGCCACCCACACCAAAAATGCCAGACAGAAAACCAACCGCTCCTCCCATCGCAAAGATGACGAAGATATTGACGGGCAATTCTGCAATGGGCAAATAGAGTTCCACAGGGATCCTCTGTGACTGGGTCTTTCAAAAACAAACCATAGGCTTGTCAGCCGGATTGATGAGGCCAAGCCCTTTTGTCGGAAAGCGATAGAAGCTTGGGCCTTGTCGGTGATTTGGCTGCGTCAAAATGGCAAGGCTCTTGATCATCCTTCCCATATCCCGCCGGGGTAAGTCAATGCAATCACGGCCTTGGGGCAACAATATATGCTGCAATATGGTCAAAAGAACGAGAGGGCAGGCACCTTGCGCGGGCCAAATAGATAAGGCTGTGGAAGCGATTGGGTCGCTGCCACAGCCCTCATTATCTTCAAAATTGGCAAGATCACATCACGCGTACAGCCAGAGCTTGCATCAGGGCGGGTGTTAGCTTGCCATCAACGGGCAGGCCTGCACTTTCCTGGAAATTGCGGATGGCAGTGCGTGTGCGCGGACCTACCTGCCCATCGGGCTGGCCAGCATTAAAGCCAAGTGCCCCAAGCATGGATTGAGCTTGACGGATAATTGCCGGCGTTGGCTTCGCAAGACCGCCCTTGGCCACATTGCTGACTTTTGGCGTCGGAACTCCGGCTTTGACCTTCCATGCATCAGGAATTGAGGCAACCTGATTGGCCGAAGGTTTGGAGATTTTCGGCACCCACGATTTAACAATGTTGGTTGCTTCTTTTTGCTGCTCGGCTGTTAAAACGCGATAGACTTCCTTGGCTTTGGTGGCGGCATCCTTGTCACCATTCTGTGCGGCAATGGAGAACCATTTGTAGGAAGAAATCAAATCACGCTTAAGACCCATACCGCGCGCAGACAGAATGGCCAGGTTATACTGGCTGTCTTTCAGTCCGTGATCAGCTGCCTTGGTGAACCAGCCAGCGGCCTGTTTAAAGTCAGGCTTGCCCAAACCACCTTCGGCATGAAGAACAGCAAGATTGTGCATGGCCTTCACATTGCCAGCCTCGGCAGCGCGCTCATACCACAGGCGTGCAACCATCAGGTCTTTCTTAACTCCGTGGCCTTTTTCATACAGATTGGCAAGGCTATATTGGGCTTGCGGCATGGATTGGTTGGCGGCTTTTTCAAACCAGACAGCAGCTTTCTTCATATCCGCACTCACGCCTTCGCCAAGTGTGAGGCGGCGGCCAAGTTCAAACTGGGCAAGGGCGTCCCCGCCTTCAGCCGCTTGCATTAAGGGTGAAGTCGAAACTCCTGGAGCCAGCATGGCATTCATCTGCGCAGCGGACTGAGCGGCTGCGGCAACCGAATGTGCTTCATCAAGGCTTGTGCCTTTGGCATTGGTGCCAACAGGTGCAGGCATTGGCTGCATGACAGGCCCTGATTGAACTGCTACCCTTGGAGCCTTGTTAATGGAGCTGGTCGGCGTCAGGTCAATGCCGGGATTGGCACCAGATTTAATTGGCTGCGGCGCGTTATCAGCAACCACTTCAGGCATGCGCGGACCAAGCTTGGCAGAATTCTGCTGGCTGGCCTGAATAGTCGGCCCAGCCATGGAGCTTTGAGCGCCGGAAGGCTCTGAAAAAGCGATGGTCCTGCTCGCATCTTCTGCATCCATGGGCGGGACCAGCGAACCTGATGGCTGGGTCAGGCTTACTTCATTGCTGCCCTCGGTCTTGGGCAAGGCATCATTTACATTAGAGCCGGTTTCGCCCTCAATGGTCTGGCCAGTTGGGGAGATACCCTCTTGAGACATCTGCTCTACATTGGCTTCAGGCGAATTAAACAGAGCATAGAGGCTGGATTGCGGATTTTTGACCATCTGCAAGGTGGTGATAGCCAACAGAACAGCCGCTGCCGCCAAAAGCAATGGGCGGCTATTGCGTGAGACTGTGTCGCCAATCTTACTAAACAGGCTGGTCTTTGTCGCGCTTTCATCACCCTCTAGGCCTTCATGCACCAAATCGGGATCAAAAGCCTCGTCAGGAGCCAGCTGCACTTCGTTTGCCAGTGCATCCTTTTTGCTCTGTTTGGCTTGGCGGGCAGCTTCTGCAACAGCGGCCCGGCGCTCCTTGCGGTTCATTTGGGCATCACCGCCGGAGAGATCAATCCGCTCTTGTGCGTTTGCCTCGGCTTGCTTCTTGCCTTTGCCAGTCAGGCGATCCATCAGGCTCAGGCCTGCTGAGCGCTCGGCGTCAGTCTGTTCACTTTCGCGCGCGGCAGCCTGTGCGGCGCGGCGGGCGGCGGCAATAAAATCGGCCTTTGAGCTACTACCCAGCGCCGGGCCGCTCTGTGGCCCTTGACCAGCTTTGATAATGGTCGGGCCTTGTGGCCGCGCGGGTGCTGCGGCTTGGGCAGCAGCGTGCCCTTGTTTTTGCGCCTGCGGTGCTGCTGTGCGGGCTTTTTGGCCGCTTATATGAATTTTAGGGCCTGCGGGTGACGAGGGTGCTTGTGTCTGGCCTTGTGGTGTTTGAGGAGTAGCTTGACGCTGCCCGGAGGCTTTTGCTGCGCGTTGTGCCAAAAGTGCCTGGGCAGAGAGAGGCTGTCCGCCATTTTGCGCTTCCTGCATCCCGGAGACTTCTTCAGGCGTTTCTTTTTTCTTCTTGCGACGCAGAAGGCCACCCAAGCCCTTGCGAGCAGGTGCTTCCTCTTCCTCATCGTGATGAGAAGTGGGATTTGCTGGAGCCATGGACAGAGCTGCAGCTTGAGCAGAAGCCTGCGCCTGAACAGGAGCGGAGACCGAAGGAGCTGTCACCGTTGCCTGCTCGCTTTTGCGAACCTGCTCTTCAAGTGATCCAAGCCGATCAACAATGCCATTAAGGATGCCAGTGACATCGCCTAGGCTCTGCTCGGTGGCGCTCTCTCTTGCCTGTACCATCTGGCGCAAGCCGTGCAAATCATCTTTAAGGCCATCAAGAACAGCATCAAAGGTGCCATCCCCTGAAGGCATGCCAAGGGGGCCCAATTGCTGGAGCGCCCGCATGGCTGCATTTTCGGCAACTTGCTCGGCGTCAAAGCCGTTGCCCTCTTGCATTGGGCGCGCTTGTCCACCACCAAGGCCTTCACTTGCAAGGCGCTGGATATCGGCACCCAAGCGATCCACCGCATCAAAGCGGGTTTGCGAGCGGTCAAACTGTTCGGCAAGGGCATCAAGCCGCGCGGTCAGGGCTTCAAAATGACCAGCATCATGAGGATTGCTAGTGGCGGCATCAAGCCGGTCGGCAAGACCTGAAATCTGCGCTTCAAGGCTTGCAAGCGCTTGCGCGTCAATTGCGGAAGGGCCTGAGGCGACCGGTCGCTGATCAATCCGCTCAGCCAAATGAGCCAAATGGCCTTCAACAGCGCCAAGATCGGAAGTGCCCATCTTGCGTGCCAGCATATCGTCAATACGAGCCAGCGTTTGCTCGACATGGTCAAAACGCCCTTCAGCACTTTGTCCTTCACGCAGGCGCTGGTCCAGCTCGCCAACCCGATCAACAAGAGCGGCAAAGCTTTTTTCCTGACTATCTTGACCTTGCTGGCCGATCAGGCTCGTGAGCGTTTCCATCTGACTGGCAAGGGCATCAATCGGCCCGCGAACATCCTCGCCGCCATGCTCAAGGCGATCTGCCAAAGATGCTAGTTGGTCCTCAAGGCGCATTAGGCGGTCATTGGGGTCAAGGCGTTCTAAAAGGCCTTGCATGCCGCTCAGCCGATCTTGCAAGTCATGGTCAACGGCAGAAGGTGCAATCTGTTCCCGCTCCCAGTTCTCGCGCATATTGCTCTCAAGCGAGGACAGGCGATCGCCCAGAAGGGAAACCTGCTGTTCAAGATTGGAGAAATGCTGCACCTGTGGCGCATCTGTGAGCATGGAGCGCAAAGCGTCCATTTGCTGGGACAGGCGCTCAAATTCCTCATCGTGATTGGCTTGCGGCAGGCTGTCCAGCTTTTCAAGGATCCGGTCAAAATGCTGATTAATAAACGGATCCTGCGCGGGCTTGTCGAGCAGGGCATGAATGTCGCGCAGAGCATCCTGGACCTGAGGATCGGAGCGTTCTTCGCCAACGATGGTGCTGATATTATCAATGCGGCCTGAAAGAGCGGCAATCTCGTTAAGGGTCTGCTCATTGGCGCCCGCAAAATTGGCCTCTTCCAACAGGTGGCGCAAATTGGAGACCTCGTCGCGTAGCATCAGCAAAATGCCATCATCGCCAGATGGGCCTGAGGCCGCAGAGAAAGAGGAGGATGCCGTGCCTGAGCGTGAAGAGGAGAAATTCTCATCCAGAGAATGGGCCCGATCCATAATCTGGCGAATGGCCATATCAAGATTGGAGACTTTGGCCTGAATGGGTTGGGTCTGCGCAGACTGTGCCGGACGCGCGGCATAGACCCGGCTGGGGCGTTCATTTTGCCGTGCGGCACTTGAGCGATTTTGCAAATAGGACCGCGCCTGCTCGTGCTTGGCTGTATGGAGCATAGGGGGCGGGCTATAGGGTTCGTCATAGCTCTCCTGCCCATAAGCAGGCATAGGTGCCTCTAGATACGGGTCTTCATCCATATAGACCGGTGCAGAATAGGCAGGTGTAGATGCGAAACGTGTCTGATCTGGGCGAGGGGCGGGGCGTTGCTGTCTGGGCTGCGGCTGATGGTGAGGGGCATGACGTTCACTCAGTGCCTGATCCACACGGCTCAACTGGGCTTCGATCCGCTCCAGAGCGGATTGGTAATCTTGGGCAGATGCACGGCTGCGGCCCTGAGGCGCGCGCGGCGCATAGCCATCGCGATAAGGGGGTACAGTGTTGCTACGCCCGCGAGGCGCTGGACGAGGAGCCGAATGCACAGAAGCACGGCCGGAACGCCCGCGCGGCGCACTCTGATGCCCCTCATAGGACGAGCCTGCCAAGGCCTGTAATTGGCTTTCAATGCCTTCAATCGCTTCCAGCAGATCATGCCTGCCAGCGGCAGGCAACCTGGCATAACGATCAGACGCTTGGGGCGCGCGACGTCTACGAGAATTGCGGGTGCGAGAGCGAACCGGTCGACGAGCACTCTCGATATAATCCCCTATGTCTCGGTCTGTGCGAAATGTATCGTCAATCATGATGCTGGCCAAATCCACTTAATGATTGCTTATCCTCTCCAAGCCGCACCCCATGCCGGTTTCAGGAATCAAAGCAATCGCGTACCAATGATATTTCCTCCTTGCACTTTCGAATTTTAGGGTAAATAACCCGTTAATGAGTCGTGCGATTTGCAAAAAATGCCTCATTCTTAAGACTTTGCTCACCATAAATGTTAACCATGGCCATATATACAGCGTGCTCATTTCGTAAGATAAGAGGGGACATTCTTCTACAAGTGGGCTGCAATGATGTGCGTAGCGCATTTTATTAGAAAGGCAGAGCGGCTGGCGGTGAGGTCTGTCGCTGTCGTAAAATGACGTTTAGGTCACGGTTAGGTAACTTTGACGTCACTTTCAGGCTCACAAGGCTTGTAAAATCCGAATAACTGGTCATAAGTACCTTGGTGGAAACACTTAAAAACAAGATAAGTGATATGGATCAATCCCCTTTATGGGGAGAAGGCTTACACTATCTGCATTTAGGATGGGATATGGCAGGATCCCGTCGATCGTAAAAGGGCAAGCGTGGCAATTTTCAAGGAGTAACAGCCCGTGAACGAAAGCAAGTTGATCGAGGTGGAAGGTGAAGATGTCCTAACGGCATCTACAAGCGATTCTGGTCCTCTTTCCTATACGATCGGTGATCTGGCCAAGGAGTTTAATGTCACTCTGCGCACCTTGCGCTTTTATGAGGACAAGAACTTACTTAACCCTCGCCGCGAAGGCATGGCACGGATCTATTCACGCCGGGATCGAGCCAGATTGAAACTGGTTCTGATGGGAAAGAAGGTTGGCTTCTCGCTGACTGAAATCAAGGATATGCTGGACCTGTATGATCTGCGTGACGGGCAGGTGACCCAGTTGCGCGTGGCTCTTGGACGCTTTACCGAGCAAATCGATGTCTTGCGTGAGCAGCGCGATGATGTGGACCGGGCCATTGCAGATCTTGAACGCACCGTGGCTGTCGTCTCCGGCATGCTGCGCGAAAAAGAAAAAACAGCTGGCGGCGACGAGTAATCGTCGCGCCCTATTCCATTATTCCCCATCTCCAACATCCTCTTGGCATACAACGACTGAATAGCCTTGCTCCTGCTTTGCGATGCAAACTTCGCTCAAAGTCTGGCTACTTTCCACATTTTGTCCGCTTGGCTTTGCGAAAGCGGAAAGAAGACCTGTAACGTAAGAACGTAGCGTCACACTGGAATCCCTTACCCTTCATTCATCCTGCTGCTGCTTAAAGTGCCATCACTTGGTTGTGAGGGGACTGTAAGGTTGGCCATTTGCTCTTGTGTAACGGTAGATCAGCGAATATATATTAACATAACGCTTACGCAAGCGTAAGGTATTATTGAGGTCTTTCCGCTAGGGTCACTGAAACTGCCTGCGCTATGTTGTCGGAATTTAAACAATATTCAATCTGGACCCGACCCCAATCACAGGTAAGCTTGATTGAAAGGATGGCCCTGAAAAAGCATGACCGGCTTTACTTCAGGCCCGGCTGACAGGAGGAGATAGCCAGGATGCAAGTCTATACCGCGCCCGTTGAAGAAGCCCTGTTTTTGTTGAACGATCTGTTTGGATTGGATCAGCTTACCAACCTGCCGGGATATGAAGAAGCAAGTGCTGATCTGATCGAAGCCATCCTGCGTGAAGGGGCCAAATTCTGTGAAGAGGTGCTTCTGCCTCTCAATGTCGTGGGCGATGTGCAAGGCTGCACCCGTGCGGATGATGGCAGTGTGAGCACGCCGGATGGCTTTAAAGAGGCCTATCAGCAATATGCACAAGGGGGTTGGATGGGCCTTGCTGCTGATCCTGATCTTGGCGGGCAGGGCATGCCTGCAACTCTGTCCATTTTGATGAACGAATTTATGGGCTCGGCCAATCTGTCTTTCTCCATGTATCCAGGCCTGACCCAAGGGGCTTATGCAGCCCTGATGGTCCATGCCAATGATGAGATCAAGCAAATCTATTTGCCCAAAATGGTCAGCGGTGAATGGACCGGCACCATGAACCTGACCGAGCCCCATTGCGGCACGGATCTGGGCCAGCTGCGCACGCGGGCAGTTCCTCAAGAGGATGGCTCCTACAAAATCTCCGGCACCAAGATTTTCATCTCGGCAGGGGATCATGACCTTACCGAGAATATCATTCATCTGGTTCTCGCGCGGATTGAAGGTGCGCCAGAAGGCACCAAGGGTATCTCGCTCTTTGTGGTGCCTAAAAACATTCTTGATGACAATGGTGCCCCTTCTGGCCCCAATAGCCTTGAATGCGGCAAGGTGGAAGAAAAAATGGGCATCCATGGCAATTCCACATGCGTGATGAATTTTGATGGGGCAACAGGCTGGCTTGTTGGAGAAGAAAATCAAGGCCTTAAGGCTATGTTTGTGATGATGAACGAAGCCCGCCTTGGGGTGGCGGTCCAAGGCCTTACCCAGTCGGAAGCTGCCTATCAAACAGCGCGGGCCTATGCGCTGGAGCGATTGCAGGGGCGTTCGCTTACTGGCGCAAAAAATCCCGATGGTCCGGCAGATCCCTTAATCGTCCATCCGGATGTGCGCCGCATGTTGCTGACCATGCGCTCCTTTAACGAAGCTGCACGCGCTTTTGCCGTCTATACCGCCATCCAGTCCGATATCGCCCATAAAAGCGAGGATGAAAAGGCGCGCGCTGCAGCGGGCGACAGGTTGGCCCTGTTCACGCCGGTCTTGAAGGGTGTGCTGACCGACTGCGGATTTGACAATGCGGTTATGGCCCAGCAGATCTTTGGCGGCCACGGCTTTATTGAAGAGACGGGCGTTAGCCAATATGTGCGCGATGCACGCATCACCATGATCTATGAAGGGGCCAATGGCATTCAGGCGCTTGATCTGGTGGGCCGCAAATTAATGGCCAATGGCGGGCGCGGCATCATGACCCTGTTTAAGGAACTGGGGGGCTATATTGAAGAACGTGCCGGTCGCGAGGACATGGCCGATTTCATTTTGCCGCTCAAACGCGGCGCGGAAGATTTGCAAAAAGCCACCATGTGGTTTGGCGAAAATGCTCTGGCCAATCCTGACCATGCGGGAGCGGGTTCGGTGGATTACATGCATCTCTTTGGTCATGTGATGCTGGGTTATATGTGGGCGCAAATGGCAGAAAAAGCCCTCGCCAATGAAGACGACAGCCGCGCGCAATTCTTTGAAACCAAGCTGGCTCTGGCCCGTTTCTTCATGCTCCATATCATGCCGCAAACCACAATGCGCCTTAAACGTATTCAGGCCGGTGCTGATTCGCTGATGGCTTTGCCTGCAGAGGCATTCTAAAGCCCCCGGAGCCGCGAAAGCTTCAATAGGAGCTGCCGCAATGTCCTGTTGCGTGCAGCTTTGGATAAGTGGCTTTGGATAAGTCAGCTTGTCATCGCTTCCCTTAAGGGAAGATAGACTAGAGTGATTGGGTCAGATTGTTCGATCTGGGATTGCGCAGCCTGACGTAAAGGGAAGATGAAAGGGACGGAGACCCCATATGGCAGATGCATATATCTATGATCATGTGCGCACCCCTCGCGGACGAGGCAAAAAAGACGGTTCTTTGCATGAAGTGCCTGCGGTGCAACTGGCAGCAGGCTGCCTGACGGCTCTTCGTGATCGCAATTCGCTTGATACCAAACTGGTAGAAGATATCATTTTGGGATGTGTTGATCCCATTGGCGAAGCGGGCGGTGTCATCTCGCGGGCAGCTGCCTTTGCAGCAGGCTATGACCAAAGCGTGCCCGGCATGCAAATCAACCGGTTTTGCGCCTCGGGCCTTGATGCGGTCAATAGTGCAGCAGCGCAAGTCATGGCCGGTGCCCATGATATGACCATTGGCGGCGGGGTGGAGAGCATGTCCCGCCTTGGCATGGGCTCATCCGGTGGGGCCTGGTTTATGGATCCCGGCGTAAATGTTCCTTCCTACTTCATGCCGCAAGGCGTCTCGGCCGATCTGATCGCCACCAAATATGGCTTTTCGCGCAAAGAGGCTGATGCCCTTGCCGCCGAAAGCCAAAAGCGGGCTGCTCATGCATGGGAGCAGGGATATTTCTCCCGCTCCGTCGTGCCGGTCACCGATGCAAGCGGTGCCTTGATTCTCGATCGCGACGAGCATATGCGTCCTGAAACCACCGCAGAGGATCTGGGCAAGCTAAACCCAAGCTTTGGCATGATCGGCGAGATGGGCGGCTTTAACGCGGTGGCTTTGGATCGCTATCCCGAATTTGAGCGCCTTGATCATATCCATCATGCGGGCAATTCATCTGGCATTGTCGATGGGGCAGCAGCTGTCTTGATTGGCAACAAACGGGGCGGCAAAAATGCTGGCCTAACCCCGCGCGCCAAAATCCGCGCCTTTGCCAATATCGGCTCGGAACCGGCCTTGATGCTGACCGGCCCCTGTGATGTGACAGACAAATTATTCAAGCGTGCCCGCATGTCAATGGCAGACATTGATCTTGTTGAAATCAATGAGGCTTTCGCCTCTGTTGTGCTGCGCTATCAGCAATATTTTGATCTTGATCCAGCCATGGTCAATGTCAATGGCGGTGCCATCGCCATGGGGCACCCGCTGGGGGCAACAGGCGCCATGATTTTGGGCACGGTGCTGGATGAGCTGGAGCGGCGCGATCTCAATACCGCGCTTGTTACTTTGTGCATTGGGGCTGGCATGGGCACCGCAACCATTATCGAACGCGTATAGGGGAGAAAAAGATATGACTGACTATACAAATTTCTCCGTAGCGATTGATGACGATGGCATCGCGCTGGTCACTTGGGATATGCCCGATCGCTCTATGAATGTCTTCACCCTCGATGTTATTGAGGAACTGGGCAAGCTGATTGATGATGTTGCAGCCAATGAGGCGATTGCCGGAGTGGTGATCACCTCTGGTAAGGCGCAATTCTCCGGCGGGGCCGATCTGACTATGCTCCAAGGCCTGCTTGGGCACTATCAGGCCGAGAAGGCAAAATCGGACGAGACCACAGCAGCAACCAGATTGTTTGAAGAAAGCCGCACCTTAAGCCTGACCTTCCGCAAGCTTGAGACCTGCGGCAAGCCTTGGGTGTCTGCCATCAATGGCATTTGCGCAGGGGGCGCATGCGAGCTGTCTCTTGCCTGCCATGGCCGGGTGATGAGCGATAAAGACAGCGCCAAATTTGGTCTGCCAGAGGTCAAGGTCGGCCTCTTCCCCGGTGCTGGTGGCACAACCCGCATCTTGCGCATGATGGACACGCAAGCAGGCCTGCAATTTTTGATGAAGGGCTCTATGCTGACCGGCAAGCGGGCACTGGCCGCCAAGATCATTGATAAGGTCGCCCCCAATCATCGTTTGGTGGCGGAAGCCAAAAAGATGATCAAAGAGGGCCTGTCCGCGATCAAACCTTGGGATCAAAAAGGCTTCAAATTGCCCTCCGGTCGGGTTTATTCCCCTGCGGGCTTCCAGATGTGGCCAGCGGTGGGAGCTATTTATCGCCGCGAGACCCACGACAATTATCCCGCCATCCGCTATATGCTGCGCGCCGCCTATGAAGGCCTGCTTCTGGATATGGATGACGCGCTCAAGGTCGAAAGCCGCTATTTTGCCAAGGTGATGACAACACCTGAAGCAAACAACATGATCCGTTCGCTCTTTATCAATATGCAGGATCTGGGCAAGGGCGCGCGCCGTCCGGCAAGTGTTGGCAACCAGCGGCTTAAAAAGATCGCAGTGATTGGCGCGGGCTTTATGGGGGCGGGCATTGCGCATGTCTCTGCCAAGGCCGGTTTGGATGTCGTGCTGGTGGACCGTGATCAGGAAAGCGCCGCCAAGGGCAAAGGCCATATTGAGGAAAGCCTCAAAAAAGCCATCGCCAAGGGCCGCAACACACAGGAAAAGGCTGAAAAGCTTCTCGCCAAAGTCACCCCAACGGCAGATTACGAGGCCCTTAAAGGCTGTGATCTGGTGATTGAAGCGGTGTTTGAAGATCCCGGCCTTAAAGCCGAAATCTTTAAAAAGGTGGAAGCCGTTGTGGGCCCAAGCTGCACCATTGCCTCCAACACCTCGACCCTGCCCATCACCGATCTTGCCAAGAGCATCAAAAGCCAGAGCAAATTTATCGGTATTCACTTCTTCTCACCGGTTGAAAAGATGATGCTGGTTGAGGTGATCAAAGGGCGGCGCACGGGCGACAAAGCCATCGCCAAGGCACTTGATTATGTCTCGCTTATTAAGAAAACCCCCATTCTGGTCAATGATGGCCGGGGCTTTTACGCCAACCGGTCCGTGCTTGGCTATATTCGCGAAGGCCATTTGATGTTGAACGAAGGGGTGCCCGCCCCGATGATCGACAATCTGGCCAAACAGGCTGGCATGCCCGTGGGGCCTTTGGCGCTCAATGATGAAGTGGCGCTGGAACTGGCATGGAACATTCTCGACATGACCAAAAAGCAATTGGGCGATGCGGCGGTTGATTTGGGTCAGCATGCCCTTTTGAAGAAAATGGTGGTGGATGAAGGCCGACTTGGTCGCAAGAACGGCAAGGGCTTTTACGACTATCAGGGCCGTAATAAAGCCCTGTGGCCGGGTCTTAAGGATATTCCGCAATCTTTGCTTGACCCTGATACGCTGGATAAAGAAGAGCTGAAAGAGCGCTTTCTTGTTGCGCAGGCACTCGAAGCCGTGCGCGTCTGGGAAGATGGTGTTCTGGAAGATGTGCGCGAAGGCGATGTCGGCTCCATTCTTGGCTTTGGCTTTGCACCCTTTACCGGTGGGGTCTTCTCCTATATCGACACCATGGGCAGCGCGGTCTTTTTGGATAAATGCAAAAAGCTCCACCGCAAATATGGAGATCGCTTCAAGCCAACCAAGCTGCTTAAGGATATGGCAAAAAATGGCGACAGCTTCTATGGCCGTTTCCCGCCACAAGGCGGCAAGAATGCCAAAGCCTAGGCCTTCCTATTTGCTAGCCTGCAACTAAGAATGTCATCGATAAAGCCAGCCCCACCCTGTGTGTGGCTGGCTTCTTTCGTTTGCTGCAGTTTTCAAAAACGCAAGAAATGCCTGTCAGGAAGCATGGCAAAACGTCGTCTGGGCTGTGTTCAGATCATCAGTGATGATCGTAAGAGAGAAAGAGGGCATCTAATGTATAACGCTTCAAAACACTCGTGGGATGTAATAATTCTTGACCTAGTGGACAAAAATATAGAATACTAGGGATTATGAAAGCCTTGGAGAAGTTGGAAAGACCAGGGCCATGCGAGTTCGTGACAGAGATCGTGCGCAAAAAGACAGGCACGTAAACGAACCAAAGCCAAGCTCGAGAGATGTCACGGAGGGCAAGTGTGAGCCAAAAGCCGCAAATAGACTATTACTACTCGGCCATTTCATCCTTTGCCTATCTTGGACATTGGGCCTTTCTTGATTTGATCAAGAGACTGTCCTGTGAAGTAACCTATCGCCCGGTGCAACTAGGCAATATCTTTGCAGGCAGCGGCGGGCTGGGTCTTGGGGACCGCCACCCGGCCCGTTTGCGCTATCGGTTGCTTGAATTGCAGCGTTGGCGCGCCAAGAGAAATCTGGAAATGAATTTGCAGCCCAAATTCTTTCCAACAAATCCCGCCTTGGCCGATTGTGCCGCTATTGCACTGCAGGCCAAGGGACATGATCCCAGCGGCTTTATGGGAACGATTATGCGCGATGTCTGGGTGAATGAACAGAACATCGCCCAAGAAGAGGTGGTTGCTGCTGCATTGGCTGCATCTGGCTTTGAGGCAGATGAGATCCTTGCTTCGGCAAAAGCTGCAGACAGTCTTGCGCTTTACGACGCCAATACTGCAAAGGGTAAGGAGCTAGATATTATCGGGTCGCCTTGCGTGGTCTATCAGGGAGAAGCCTTTTGGGGCCAGGACAGGTTTGAATTGCTCGAAGAAGCAATCATATCTGGTAGAGGCCCTTTCACTGCGGGGTGATAAACCCGTCACGAATAATAAACCAGCACTGCCGCCCTTTATAGAGAGGCAGCATCTAAGCAGCTCCTTTGGGAGCTGTTTTTTTTGGCCTAATTGTTCAAAGGCCTCAATGCCCCAACGTTCCCCATTTATGATTGTCGCAAAATTGGTCCACAGCACACATGCAATTTCTGCTGGCATAGGATAAACATAATGCTGTGGCAGGATATGGGATGACAAACATGCGCCGCTCAAGGGCTGGATGCGCTCAGGCTTATGAGGAATCGGGGGAGATTGTCGCAATGAATGCAAAGAAAGAAACAGGATGGATGAGAGGCTTTGTCGGCCCAAGATCCCGCAGTTGGCGCAAAATCGCAGCCTATGCTGCCCTTCTTACTTTCCTGACTACCCCGACATTGGCCCAGAGTGATAGCAAGGAGGCATCCTCCCGCTATGAATACCAAAAGCTGGCAGAGGGCACCTTGCGCCTTGATCGCCAAAGCGGTGAGGCATCCCTTTGCGAAAAGCGGGGGCCAGCTTGGATTTGCCAGCCTCTAAAAAGCCTGCAACAGGCAAGAGATAGGGAAGGGAGCCTTCTTGCAGAAATCTCACGCCTTGCCACCCTTAACGAAGAACAGACCCGCCAGATGGTGGAGCTGAATGAGAAAGTCCAGTCGCTTACAGGCCGTCTTGGTGCGCTGGAGATGGTCGCTAAAAAAGCAAAGGCAGGCAAGAAATCCGGTGCTCAGGCCATGCTACCGCCTCTGTCTTCGAAAGAACAGCCAGCCTTGGGCATGGATGATAAGATCCAAAAGCCGAAAGGCCTGCCAGATATGCAGCAGCAAGGGCAAAATTCGGGCAAAAAGGGCAGCGACAAGCCAGAACGTGAAGCGTTTGAGCAGTTTGATGAATTCTTTGATTTTAGCGAACAAATGTTCCGCCGCTTCTTTGGTCTTGTCAAAGAATTAAGGCGCGACTTTGAAGACAGCCGCGCCTGATCCTTGGCGGGCCTTAGCCTTCCGCGCCCGCTGGCTTGATCATCATGGTCTTAATGGCTTCCTGCGCAAAATCAGGAATGCCTTCTGAGCGGCGCGTTGAATGATTAAGGATCATCGCCGTGACCTCATTGGTTGCGCAAAGCTGCCCGGTTTTGAGATTGAAAATATCATAGCGCTTGGAAAAGCTTTTGGAGCGCGCCGCAGTAAAGCTGGTGCGCAATTCAAACAAATCCCCCAGCATCAAGGGCTCACGAACGGTGACGCGCATTTCAACGGCGACGCGCCCAAAGCCATGATCTCCAAGCCATGCACCGGAGAGGCCGATCAATTCCCATGCATGGGTTGCGGCATCCGAGACGCATGAAATATAGGCCTGATCCCGCGCAATTCCGCCTTTGCCGCAATGACTGGCACGCACCACACCGCGGGAGGTAACGGGTATATTCTGCTCGTCTCGCTGGGCGCGGGTGACCTCGCTCATGTCAACAGGATGCAGCAAGGACCGGCTGACCGCACGCGGGTCAAGCTCCTCGCGCACTGCGTCATAAGACCCTTTTGCCTGCTCGTCATAATAATCAAGCGCGGTTGCGGCAAGGCGGCCGGTCTGGGTCTCAATCATAATATGCTGAAGCACCGTCCCCGTTTCATCATTTGAAACAAATGAGGAATGAATGGCCACCTGCTCACCGGATAACAATTCGGCATGATAACGAACATGGCGCGTGCGGCGCGGACCCAATTCCTCATCCAGTCCGCAAAGGGCCTGAAAGACCAGAGCCGCATCATCAAATTTGGTATAATAGAATTGCACATTCATATGATCATTTTCATCGCATTCCCATGTATTGACAAAGGTCTGCAAGGAGCAAAGAGCTGGCATGAAAAGGGTCCTTAATTGTCGGAATTGGCTTGAGATTGCGAATGTGTCTGAGCAAGGGCAAGACACAAAAAGTGCTCGCAAAATCGAAGGGCTTGTTGTCCCATGGCGGTGGGAAAAAGAGGAAAGACGTGGCACCCACCGGGATAGACAGCCAAATGGCTATCAAGCCCGGCAGCAAGGGCGCATTGATGCAAAAAGAGGCTATCGTCGCGCAAAAGGTCTTGTGATCCTGCAGTGATCAAAAGGGGTGGCAGGCCACCAAGGTCTGCATAAAGGGGCGAAATATCACTCTGACTCCAGTCAAGATCAGCAGCCGGTCCAGACAGATAGCGGCTTCGGAATTGCTCGATATCATCTGTGTTAAGTACAAGTTTGCAGCTTCCCCAATTGCGCACAGACGGGGTAAGCGTCAAATCATAACAGCCGCAGACAAGATTGGCGGCACAAAAGGGGGAAAGGGAATGCGTGTCGCGAAGGCGCAGCAAGGTGCAAAGCGATAAATGCGCGCCCGCACTCTCCCCTCCAATCATAAAATGCGAAAGACCATAGCGCTCAGCCCCTTCACCTACTAGCCACAGGGCAGCAGCTTCGCAATCTTCCTGTGCGGCAGGATAGGGATGCTCGGGCGACAGGCGATAATCCACCGACACGCATAGGCAGTGGCAGGCATCGGCCAGCGCTTGCAGCATATCATCCTGCATATCGGCCGCGCCAAAAGTCCAGCCGCCACCATGAATATGCAAATAGGCAGACCGGATCTCCGCCCTTTCGCCGGACGAGGGGAAAATCAGGCGTAAAGGTAAGGGGCCTGCGGGGCCCTCAATAGAAAGTGTCTCAGCATGAGAGGAAAAAGGCGCAACGGGAAAGACGCCCGCTCCTTCGCGTCGCGCTTTCCTGATTTGCTCTTCGGTAAATTTCCAGATCCAGGGGCCGGATTCCAGTGTCTCGATGATCCAGCTATTGAGCTTTTGCACCTCCATAGGCGGGGCAATCTTGCCACCAAGCACATCGGCGCTATCATAGGGAACTGTCAAAGACAAAGAGTGGGAAGCGGGCATCAAGCAGGGTCCTTTAGTCAGTACTTTGCAAGCTTACAAGAAAGGAAGTAAACAAACAATCGTTAGCTTTGTCAGTTTCCCTAATGTAAGTGGAAGAAAAATCAGGCCGTTAAAGGTAAGAGGATTATCCAAAAAGCATCACTTCGGAGGTCTCAAAAATCGGATGGTTAGGAGGGATAAGACACTTAATCCTTGCCAGAGAGAGCGATTCCCTCCCAATAGAATGGAAATGGGGCGAAAGGCTAGGCGGTTTTTAACATGATAGAGTTAAAAACAGAGAAAATACAAGAAGATCTGCTACATTTTGTAATAACTGAACAAGAGTATCTTGCCAATCGGTCAACAACCGCCCATAGTTTTAGCAACCGCAAACAAGTTCGCTCCTGAGCCATCAGTCGAAAGCGCTTTCCTTTTCTAGGGAAAAGAGAAATCATATTGTTTGTTGCTTGTGATTAAGGCCTTATCCTTATAAAGCTTTCCAGCTTTAGGGATAGGGGGGCCTGACATGACGGCAAGATCCTGCGTTTGGCGGGACAAAATGTCATGCGCCTTGGGATAGATCGTAACGAAAAGCTGAGAGCGTGTTGCAAAGATAGGCAAGTTTGCAACTATCGACTTTTTCGTTATAAAACCATAAAGTGCCCTAGAGTAAGGGCACGATTGGCCAGCAAGTGGGGGGAGGACCTAGAGTGCAACAGGCGTCTCTGAATATTATTATCGCCGATGATCATCCTTTGTTTCGTGGCGCATTGCGCCAGACCTTGGAGACGATCTTCGACCAGATCGCCATTCATGAAGCTGGCACTTTGGAAGAAGTGGGCAGCAAACTTGAAATTTCTGATGATGTTGATCTGGTTCTGCTGGATCTATCCATGCCGGGCGTGCGCGGCTTTTCCGGCCTTCTCTATCTGCGGGCGCAATATCCATCCATTCCGGTGGTGATCGTCTCTGGCAGCGAAGATGTGCCGACCATTCGCCGCTGCATGGAATTTGGCGCCTCTGGCTTCATTCCAAAATCCATGCCCATTGATGCCATCGCGCAAGGCATTCGTGCTGTGCTCAATGGTGAAACATGGGTGCCTGAGACCATTGATCTCAATTCTCCTTATTCGGATGAAATCACCGACCTTGTGGCTCGTCTCAATACCTTGACACCACAGCAGGTACGCGTCTTGATGATGCTCTCAGAAGGGCTTTTGAACAAGCAGATCGCCTATGAATTGAGCGTCTCTGAAGCCACTGTCAAAGCGCATGTTTCAGCCATTTTGCAAAAACTTAATGTCGATAGCCGCACACAGGCGGTGATCGCAGCTGCAAAAATCGAAGCGGGCCAATGGCAGGCTGTCATGCCTGCAAATTAAGAGCTAACTTATCACCAGACAAAAAACCCCGCCCATTATGACGGGGTTTTTCTTTGTCTTTATCCATGTGCCCGTCTTTCGGCTCTTGCCGGATCTCTTTTAACCTATCTCAGGCATCGCAATGTTTGACCCCAAAGATCTGCTCGAAGTCGGTGTTTCGGCCCTTGTTCTCTGGCTAGCGCTTATTCTGATTTTCAAATATATCGGCAAGCGCGAACGGGCAATCAAGGAAGCCGCCATCGCAGCCCTTGTCTTCTTTACCCTGTCGATGGTAGCCCGCCTCTTTTCCTAAGGTGGCGTTTCAAAACGTGAAGCCTTAAGTTCCGGCTTCTTCGGCTTCCTTCTTGCGTTTGGCCACGGCATGCCACTGGTTCAAAAGAGCGCGCAATTGCGCCGGTTTTACCGGTTTGTTGAGCACATGCATGTCTTTGGAACGTGCTTCATCGCGCACTTCAGCGGTTCTATCTGCCGTGATCAGGCTGGCTGGTAGATCCTGACCCAATTTCCAGCGCAGTTTAACGCAGGCATTGGTGCCCAGCATATCATCAAGATGATAGTCAATGAGCAAACCATCTGGCTTATAGGGTGATTGCGCCACAACGCTTTGCGCTTCGTCCAGCGAGCCTGCGGTCAGCACATGACAGCCCCAGCCTTCCAGCATCGCTCGCATCCCGTCCAGTATGACCGGTTCATTGTCGATGCATAGAAGGGTAAGCCCACCAAGAGGAGCGTTGGCCATTGCCTTGGGCATTTCCAGCCGCCGGGCACTGTGCAACAGACGAAAGGCGGGAATTGTAACAAAGAAGGCCGATCCTTTATTTTCTTGCGAGCGCAGCTCGATGGGATGCTCCAGCACCCGCGAGATCCGGTCAACAATGGAGAGGCCAAGCCCCAAACCGCTGGCAATACGGGCCCCTTCATCAAGACGCTGGAATTCAAGGAAAATATCCGCCCGCTTGGCCTCGGGGATACCAAGTCCGGTATCATAGACCCGAACTTCGATGGCCCCTTCCTTGCGGCGACAGCCAACCACCACCCGCCCTGACGGGGTATATTTGATGGCGTTTGAGACGAGATTTTGCAAAAGGCGGCGCAGCAAATGCTTGTCAGAGCGTACATGAAGCCCGCAGGAGAGAATACGCAGATCCAGCCCCTTCTCCTCGGCCAGCGGGTTGAAGTCAACCCGGATCCGGTCAAGAAGTTCATCAATGGGAAAGGCTGAAAGCTGCGCTTTCATTGCGCCGGAATCAAGACGGGCAATATCAAGAAGCGCCCCCAAAATATCCTCCACCGCTTCCATGGAGCTATCAATATGCCTTGCCATTTGCGCTTCATCATGCTTGTCCCTATCAGGATCAAGGCGATTAACCAGCGCTGTTGTGTAAAGGCGGGCGGCATTGAGCGGCTGCATGATGTCATGTCCAGCGGCGGCCAAAAAGCGGGTTTTGGAAATATTGGCCTCTTCCGCTTCCTGCTTGGCGGTGCGCAAGGCATCATTCACATGCATCAATTCGCGGGTGCGGTCTTTTACCCGCCGCTCAAGGGTCTCATTGGATCGCGCCAGCGCCTTCTCGGCGCGCACCCGTTCCGACACATCGGTGAAGGTGATCACGATGCCCCCGTCGGGCATGGCATTGGAGCGGATATCAAGGGTTAGGCCCGAGCTTTGCATGGTCTCCTGATAGGAGGCCAGCTGCATGGCCAGCAAATCAATGCGCTCATTGACCAGCTGATCCCGCGCCCCATCGCCTAGCTCACCCTGCTCGGCAATATAGTGTAGGATGGAGGGCAGCGGCGTGCCAACCTGACCAAATTCAGGGGGAATATTGAGAAGATCCCGAAACGGGCGATTCCATAGCGTGAGCCTTAGATCCTCATCAAACACCGCAATGCCTTGGCGCACATGGTTAAGCGCTGTTTGAAGCAAATCGCGGTTATATTGCAGGGCTTCCGACGCATCATCCAAAAGCTTCATGGTGCCTTTTGGTGTCGGCTCGCGCCGTTTGAGAAGAAGGCTCATCAAAAGGCGTGATGAGGCGGACCCAATGGCAGAAGCCAGCAATTGCTCGGCAAAGCGCAAGAATTGCGGATCAACCTCCATATCCCGCTCATAGGTCATGTCCCGCTGATTGGCATGCGCCCGGAACGAGCGTTCGGTCCGCTCAGCGCCCAGATAGCGCGCAACCATATCTTCCAGATCCCCCACCGCAATGGTGCTGCGCCACAGGCGCAAGGAAGAAGGAGAGCGCAATTCATCGGGCACAAAAATATTAGCCTGAAGGCGCTCAATCGGCACAGGCGAGCGGGAAACTGAGCCAGCCGTATAGGCGATAATATTAAACAGAAGGCTCCAGAAAACCCCGTGGATCAGCGGCGGCATGTCGGTGCCAAACAGGGCTTGCGGTGACAAAAAACCGATGCCGAAAGGACCATCGGCCAAAAAGCCGACCGGCAGCAAGCCAGACTGGGCAAACATGGGCAACAAAAGCGTGTAACACCAAACCCCGAAGCCAACCGACAGCCCGGCCATGGCCCCGCGTGCATTGGCTCGTTTCCAGATCAGGCCACCAAGAAGGGCTGGCATAAACTGCGCCATGGCCGCAAAGGCCAAAAGCCCGATTTGTGCAAGGGCCGTGTTATTCACCGCCGTTCGGTAAAAAGCATAGGCAAGGGTGAAGACCAGCAAAATGGAAACGCGGCGAACATTAAGAAGTAGCCTGCCCATATCGGGCGTATTGATGGCATTTTCCGTATCTCGGCGCAGGATAAAGGGGATGACAATGTCATTGGAAATCATGATGGCCAGTGCCACCGATGAGACAATCACCATGGCAGTGGCGGCTGAGAGACCGCCGATAAAGGCAACTAGCGTGACGAGATCAGCCCCCGCCGCCATAGGCAGGGTCAAAACATAGCTATCGGCGTCAATCACATTGCCAAAGCGGATATTGCCCGCAAGAGCAATGGGGATGACAAACAGATTGATACCGATCAGATAGAGAGGGAACATCCATGTGGCGCGTTTAAGCGACGCCTCGGATGTATTCTCCACCACAGCCACATGAAACTGGCGCGGCAACAACAGGGCCGCACCTGTGGAGAGGATGATCAAAACCATCCAGTTGATGGCATCCGGCCCGCCACCAGGGCCCAGAATGGACAGGTTCTTTTCCGCCGCTTGCGCCAAAAGATCACTTGGCCCGTCAAAAATGGAAAAGGTCACAAACAGCCCCACCACCATGAAGGCAATCAGCTTGATAATACTCTCGGTGGCGATAGCCAGAATAAGCCCGCCCTGATGCTCGGTTGCATCGGCATGACGGGTGCCAAACAAAATGGCGAAGATCGCCATGGCAATGGCAACAAAAAAGGCGATATCGGCAAGGACCGGCAATTGGCCATTGACGAACTTGATATGCATATGCGCCATCATGGTCGCAACCGACGTGGCCACGGCTTTAAGCTGAAGGGCGATATAGGGCATGGTGCCCACAACGGCAATCAGCGTTGCCACTGCTGCAACCGGTTGGCTTTTGCCATAGCGCGCCCCAATAAAATCGGCAATGGAGGTGATCCGCTCGGCCTTGGCCAGGCGAATAAGGCGGCGCACAAGCGGATAGCCAAGGGTGAAGACAATGATGGGGCCGATATAAATCGTCAAAAAATCGAGGCCGGACGATTTGGCAAGACCAACAGAGCCAAAAAAGGTCCAGCTGGTGCAATAAACCGCCAAGGATAGGGGATAGAGATTCAGGTTGCGCTTTTCTGCAGAACGGGTGCGGGCGCGATGATCACCATAGGAGGCAATGACAAAAAGCAGACCGATATATACAAGTGTTGTTAAAACAACCATCCAGCCTTGCAGCATAAAGTTCTCCCGTCCGTGCAGCCTTGTGGAGCTGAGTGTTCTCCTTAGCAGCAAGCAAAGAAAAGAAGAAAATCAGGCCCGACTATTTTTATAGCACAGCCTCCCAAAGCCCGAAGCTTTTAATTCTGCCTCTTGGGGGAAGTTACTAGAAAAGCGCAAAAGAACAGGGAGGAAAGACAGAAGGCTTGCGCTTTGGCCCAAATCCCCCCACACTCCCCGCGACTATATTGTTCTGCCCCCTTTTGCCAATTGGCTCCTTAGGGTCCTGACCCTAACCCCTTGCCTCTATTTTCTGCCAAGAATGGTGTAATGCCCCATGACACGTCCCTTTTCTGCTCTGGATTCCAACATTGATCAGGCCTTGCTCAATAGCCTGCGGCCAGAAGCGCGCAATGCCCCAACGAGCGGTATTATCGACATTGTCAATTACGCCCGCGAAAAGGAGGGGCTGGTGCCTCTATGGGTGGGAGAGGGAAGCCTGCCAACACCAGACTTTATCTGTGAGGCGGCTCACCAATCCTTAAAGGCAGGAGAGACCTTCTATACCTGGCAGCGGGGCCTGCCAGAGCTGCGGCAGGCTATCGCTGATTATCATCAGGCCCTTTATGGTCGCACCTTTGATTCAGAGCACTTCATTGTAACAGGTTCAGGTATGCAGGCTATTCAAATAGCGGTGCGGCTTGTTGCAGGTGCAGGGGATGAAATTGTCATCCCGACCCCCGCTTGGCCTAATATGGCTGCAGCAACGGGCCTGACCGGTGCCCGTTTTGTAGAAGTGCCGCAATATTTCTCACATGATGGCTGGAAACTGTCCATCGATGACCTTCTTGCGGCCTGCACTGACAAAACAAAAGCGATCTTTTTAAATAGCCCCTGCAACCCCACCGGCTGGACTGCCTCGCTGGATGATTTGCAGCAGGTGCTTGATTTTGCCCGTGCGCGTGGTTTGTGGATCATCGCAGACGAGATCTATACCCGCTTTTTCTATGAGGAGCGCCAAGGCGGGAATGGTGAGTTGGGGCCGACAGCTCCCAGTTTTTATGAGATTTGCAAGGAGGATGACCGCATTCTCTTCGTCAATTCCTTCTCAAAAAACTGGGCGATGACCGGCTGGCGCATTGGCTGGATATCGGCGCCCACGGCACTTGGGGATGTGCTTGAAAATCTGGTGCAATATTCAACCTCCGGCGTTGCTGCTTTTATGCAACGTGCCGCCATTGCCGCCTTGAAAGAGGGAGAGCCATTTGTCGCAGAGCAAGTGGAAAGGGCGCGTGCCGGACGAAAGACCGTGCTTGATGCCCTTGCCAAGGTGCCGGGCGCAAAATTTGCTCCGCCCAGTGGGGCTTTTTATCTGTTCTGGGGGCTTGAAAAGCACGAAGATGGCGGCGCTTTGGCCCGCGAAATCGTCGATCAAGCCAATGTTGGTTTAGCGCCAGGCTTTGCGTTTGGTCAAAGCGGGACGCCATTTATGCGTCTATGTTTCGCGACAAACCCAGAGAATCTGGCGCTTGCAGCCACGCGATTGCAAGGATGGATGGCGCAGCGTTAGCGGTTTCTCAGGGAGATTTTGCATTTTCCCACAGCCTGCGGGTCATGATTGACCAAATCGGGTGTGCCGGGAGGATACAAAATGAAGGGCAAATGAGAGACCAGACGGAATGGATGAGACGCGCTCAACATCGCATCGTCAAGCGCCCTCCAAGGCTGGCCAGCTTCCTGCAGCAAAGGGGCGGCCGTTTCAGCCTCTGGAGAATATCGACGCGCGCCTGATGTCTTTGCTGGAAATGGCAGCCGATTCCATTGTTCTCATGGATGCCCAATCCCGTATTCTACTCTATAACAAGGCAAGTGAAGCCCTGTTTGGCTATAGTGCTGAAGAGGTGATCGGCAAAAGCGTCAATTTGCTGATGCCGCCCAAATATGCCAATCATCATGATGCCTATGTAGATACCTATCTGGAGACGGGCAAACACTCCATCATCGGTATTGGTCGCGAAGTACAGGGCAAGCACAAGGACGGAACAGTCTTCCCCTTTGATTTGTCGGTCGGAGTTGCCCAAACCGAAGAAGGCCAGCAATTTATTGGCGTGATGCGGGATCTGCGCGGCCGCAAAAAGGCAGAAGAACGCCTGCAAAATCTGCAGACCGAACTTAACCAGATGACGCGCATCAACGCCATGGATGAAATGGGTGCAACCGTTGCCCATGAGCTTAATCAGCCACTGACAGCCATTATTCTTTATCTACAGGCAATTGAGCGTAAATTGTCGTCGGGGCTGAAAAATCCTGAAACCAAGCCGCTTAATCTTGCTGATATAGAAAAGCTGATTGATTTGTCCCAGCGGGCTATTCAGGAGGCCCAGCGCACGGCATCGCTGTTACAGCGCATTCGCTCTATTATCGAAAAAGAAGAGCCCGAGAGAATTCTGAGCGATATTGTGGCTGTGGTACGCCGCGCCAAGCAATTGGCCGAGGTAGGATTTGCAGCCTCTGATATTGACATCCACCTTGAGAGCGAGCCGGGCTTGCCACAGCTCTTTATTGATCCGGTGCAGATCGAACAGGTCTTTCTTAATTTGTTCCGCAATGCCTTTCAGGCCATGCGAGCGCAAGATACGAAGTCTATTCAGATCATTTTCTCGCGCAGGAGTAGTGAGGGCGGAGAAAAAGACAGAGCTTCAAAGGTCCGCGTGTCTTTTAAGGATTGCGGTCCTGGGATTATGGATGACCAACGTGCCAGCCTGTTTCGCGCCTTCTCTTCAGATCGGCGAAATGGTATGGGCCTGGGCCTGGCGATTGCTCGCTCGATTGTCCAGAACCACGGAGGCAGCATGGAGCTGGCCCCTTATGATCCCAAAGCGCCGGGAGCCTGTTTTGAAATCACCCTACCTGCAATCTCTGTCAAGGATGGTATGGCCGTCCCGGGCAGCGAGACAAATCCCGCACTAAAGCACGACGAGGAGGGGCAAGATGGCTAATTGCCTATCCTCTCCAATTTTTCGCATAATTCACTGCGCATTTGCTGCAAGACGCTCCTCATGAGGAAGAACCAATGACGAATAGTCTACACCCAACCATCCATATTGTTGATGATGATCCTGCGGTCAGAGATGCTCTGTCAGTTTTGTTTGAACTGGAAGGATATCAGGTAGAAACATTCGCCGATGGCGATGATTTTCTGGCGCGCCTGAAGGAAATGTGCCCTTCGGTTGTTTTGCTGGATGTCCATATGCCCGGACGGTCCGGCCTTCAGGTGCTGGAAGAAATGGCAGCGCGTCACTGCGCAGCGCCTGTCCTGGTTATTTCTGGTCAGGGAGATATTCCCATGGCGGTGGCCGCCATCAAGCAAGGGGCGTTTGATTTCATTGAAAAACCCTTTGATGGAACCGCAGTGGTGGAGCGGATCGAAGCCATCTTGGAAGCGGCCGACAAAGGTCAGCTTGATGGGGATGGAGCTTTGATCAATTGGACCTTCCCCGGTGCTGCCAGCCTGACCCCGCGTGAGCGCGATGTACTCTTGCAGATCACGCAAGGGGCCTCCAATAAAGAAGCGGGCCAAAGTCTTGCTATCTCACCACGCACAATCGAGGTGCACCGGGCCCGCATTATGGAAAAATTAAAGGCTCGCAATACCGCCGATCTGGTCCGTATCGTCCTGACTGGACACTAAAAGGCCTCATAGAGGCGCAAAATAGCGTCTAGAAAGATCTGCCTGATCCCTCTCTGCCGCCCGCCTGTGAAGAATTCTTTCACGGGCGGCAGTAGCAATGCTGTCTTCTCAGCTTGCTTTCGCCTGCATCTAAAAGAGGCAAAATCCCCCTTTTCCTTGGCTGTAAGACAGGTGTTCCTTTGCTTGCCTAATAGTTGTAGGCATGAAAAATTGTCTTTCTTCTCCGCAAATTTCCGGTAAATTGAATTTTCAATAGCTACCTTCGTAAAAATACGTGCTATACCTATTTTAGGATGCACAGATTGCGACATGCCGTGTGATGTCGTATAGCTGCGTTGAACTTATCTCCGGCAAGGCATGGTTCATCGCCCTCTTAAAGGCGAGAGCCGGGAGAGTGAACTATGTCAGAAGAGCGTATACTTTCAGTAGTGGACCCCTATATGCAAGCAACCGCGAAATCACTGCAACCTTCTGAAAAAAGTACGAATGAAGGCAAGGGTGTTATGTCAGGAGAACATAGCAGGCATAAGCAATATCCGGCGCATGGTGTTATTTTTTTTGAAGGTGACCCGGCTACTAATATCTATGAAGTAGCAGACGGATCTGTGATGCTTTATAAGCTGCTGCCCGATGGTCGCCGCCAAGTCGTAGAGATTTTGGGAGCCGGTGATCTGTTTGGGGTGCCAGCGGGTGATGTCTATGATGTTTCGGCAGAAACCCTCACCGAAACGCTCGTTCATATGATGAGCCGCAAGGATGCCGAGAACTCGGAAGCCATGCAGGAGCATATGAAAAAATGCCTTGTCTCGCAGGTCCAGAATTTGCACGAGCATGCGGTTTTGCTCGGGCGTAAATCTGCTCACGAACGGGTCGCTTCTTTCCTGATGCGCTTTGTTCCCAGCCGAGGTGACTTTGCCTGCATCGGTCCGCAAGGGGAAGTTGACCAGTCTGTCGTCACGCTGAATATGACCCGTCAGGAGATTGCCGATTATCTGGGCCTGACGATTGAAACGGTTAGTCGCGTCCTATCGGATATGAAGCGCCGCAAGATCATTACCATGGAAAAACAGGATCGCATCCGCGTGATGAATGTCTGTGGTCTGTGTCATTTAACAGGCAAATATTAAGCCCCTGGCCAGATGCGACAGGCAAGATATCCACATGCTGGCAAGCGCTTAGGCACATAAGTGCCAGATAAAAACCCGCCTTTACGCGGGTTTTCTTGTTCTGGAAAGTGTGTTTCGTCAGACGGCAACCGAATGGCGGCCCTTGCCTTTATGAAGATAGGCATCGAAGGCTGCTGCTGCGAGGCGCACCAAGGGGCGACCCTCATGGGTGACGCGAACAATATCGCCATCGCGCGTGACCACGCCATCTTCGATCAGTTCATCAAGATAGCTATAAGCGCTGGCACGGATTGCTTGCAGATTGACACCAAAATCTTTGGCGACGGCGGCAACATCTACTTCATAGGCAGTCATGATGGACATGATGATGCAGGCGCGAGCCCGATCATCGTCATCCATGGTAATGCCGCGAGCAATGGGCAGCTCGCCTGCCTCTACCGAGCGGACCCAACCGGCAAAGTCGGGGCTGTTCTGCATATAGCCCTGAGGCATTTTGCCAATGGAAGAGGCTCCCAATCCGATGAGAATCTCGGCTTCATCGGTGGTATAGCCCTGAAAATTGCGTCGCATGGAGCCTTCGCGGGCAGCAACGGCCAGTGGATCGTCCTTTTGGGCAAAATGATCAAGGCCGATTTTCTCAAAACCATACTCGGCCAGTGCTTCACAGGCATCGTCAAACAGGGCGATGCGCTCTTCTGCATTGGGCAGTAATTCTTCCTTGATCAGGCGTTGATGCTTCTTCATCCATGGCACATGGGCATAGCCGAACAGGGCCAGACGGGTCGGCTTGAGGCTGGCGGTCAGATCAACGGAATTGCGAATGGTCTCGCGCGTCTGATAGGGAAGACCATACATCAGATCAAGATTGATCTCCTCAATGCCAACCGCACGAAGCGCTTCGACAGAGGATTTGACAATCTCATAGGGCTGAACCCGGCCAACGGCTTCCTGAACCTTGAGATCAAAATCCTGAACGCCAAGAGAGGTGCGGTTGATCCCGGCAAGGCGCAGGGTTTCGGCAAGCTCTGGTGTTACTGTCCGCGGATCAAGCTCGATGGCATGTTCCATACCGTCAATGAAGTGAAAATGCTTTTTGACCGCCTCAACCACCCGCAGGAACGCATCGCGCGGCAAGATAGAAGGTGTGCCGCCGCCCCAATGGATATGGGCCACAGGCTGATTGTCGGGCAGTTTGCTGGCAACCAGCTCCACTTCCCGTACCAGCATATCGGCATAATCCTGCAGTGGCTTTTCCTTTTGTGTGATCTTGGTATAGCACCCGCAATAATGGCACATGGACTGACAAAATGGCACATGCAGATACAGCGAGATCGGTGTGGCCGGATCAACGCTCTTGAGCCAGTCTGCATAGGTTTCGCGCCCGAACTCGGCAGAAAAATGCGGAGCTGTGGGGTAGGATGTGTAACGCGGCACAGCACGCGTTGCATATTTCAAGGTCACATTGGTCATGAGGCCATTTAGCGGCGGACGGCTCAAAACAGCTTTGACTTCAGTCAAACCTTACCGAATTGTCATTTCCGGCCCGCTCGGATTTTCGCTCAAAGGCGGCAATCCGCTTGCTGCAAAGGCCTAATTATTGCGACTGAGGGAGAATGGCCTGCGTGGTGCGGGTTAATAGGCGCAAGGGAATGGCTGCTGTATTGGCAACGCTGGAGCCAATCGTATCCCGCTTCACATTCTCATCCCATTCCTGCAATGTGGTGGTGTTACGAAGACCCTTGAGCAGGTTCACAAGGGAGGGGGAGGTCGCAACGGTAAAGTGATTGAGGCTATCCCCGCCGTCAAAATCGCTGACATCAAGAACATCGACACCGGAATGTTTGATCTTTCTGAGATCAAGATTGTTGCCGACACGCTCATCACGGCCTGTCAAAAAGCCGGAAATCTCAAGCGCTTCATCTTTCTTTGAGGCAAAGATCATAAAGGGCTTGGGGAGAGGATCAATTTGCTCAAGCTGGGTGTTAAAGACATCAATATCCAGATCAGGCGAGAGCAGGATCACCCCATTGACCTTGGCAAGGATCTGCTTTTGGCCCGAGAGATGAATTTGCCGCAAACTCTCCATCAATAGCTGCGAGCCAAGGGAATGAGCGGCAAGGGTGATTTGCCCGACATCAGCTTTGGAAATCTCGCGGATGACCTCCACCAAGGCATCCCGAGAGATAATAACGCTATCCCGGTCATAGACATAAAGGCCTGCTTTGCCGGCACTTGGCCAAGAGAACAAGACCATGGGGTTTTTCATGTCATAGTCGTTGCGGATCTGGGCGACCCGATACAATCCTTCAGCAAAATTGGTGTTATAGCCGTGGATATAGAGAATGACTTCGCGCTTTGTACCGGATTTCTGTGCCTCAGGGCTTGCCATATGGCTGGCCATGGCTTGCGATAACGACTGACGAAAGGCGCTTGGCGCTGGAAGAGAACGGCTTGAAACAGTGGTGAAATGGCGGGCCGGATTGGCCTTGCCCGATGGCCATTCGATCTGTCCAACCTTGTGATTGGGCGGAATGCTTATGGTGTAATTGGCATAGCTGACATCTGCTGCCCGCTCAGGGCCAAAGGTCAGGCCCGTCCCTTCCTTGTCGATCTGCCGGTTGGTTGCCACAAAAACAGATTGCAGGCTAACCGCTTCATCCGTACTGGTCTCGCTATAGCCAAGGCTCCCGCGAGAGGCGCAGCCAGAGACAACAAGGCAAAGAAGTACAAGCGCAAGAAGCAGCTTGATCGCCAAGGGTGATTGGCAAAACCGATCTGAAGCTGCAAGGGAAATGGGCATGAGTGTAATCACAAGGGCAATATGGCCAGCGGGCGTGGAACCCGCTGAAAGAGTAAGGCGCAAAGTCTAGAGGCAAGATATTGCCCACAAGTATCAAAACTGCAAGCCCTAATCGAAAATGGCAAAAATCGACAAAAGTCCACAGCAAACCCACAGAAAGAATGCGGTATCAAGCGTGTCTATAAAGAGATTGGGGCCGCAAAGAGGCAATCTTGCCAAGGCTTTCTTTTAGGTTTGAGTTCCCGGCAATGTGGGAAGGGTATCAAGCCATGGCATGGCCGAGCGCAAGAATTTCTGGTGTTTGGGCGCAAGCTGCGCCTTTTCAGCCAGAACGCCAACCCGCAAGCTATAAAGCTTTGGCCCATCGCCTTCGCTTGTCGCATAAAGCGCAGAGCCACAGGTGCCGCAAAATCCTTGCTCCCGGCGGGCACCGGACAGCCCGATTTTAACGTAGGTTTTTGGCGTTTCGCCGCTAAAGACAAGATCGGTGCTGCTGGCAGGAACAACGGTGCGAAAGCTTGTGCCGGAAAGTTTCTGGCAATCCTCACAATGGCAAACCAGCACCTCGTCTGGATTGATCTTGGCTGTGAAAGACACAGCGCCGCAATGGCATTGTCCGTGAACCTGCATAATAGCCCCCTGGTTGTGAGGTTGGTTGGAAAGAAATGAGCCGCACTTACGGGTTTTTGACTCTGGTCTTAATGCCCGATTGTCTTTGAAAAGACATTGATGACAATAACCCCGGCCAAAATAAGACCAAGCCCGAGAAGGGCGGCGGCATCAAGATGCTGACCAAACAAGACATAGCCAATGGATGAGATCAGAACAATGCCCGCTCCTGACCAGATAGCATAGGCCACCCCGACCGGAATGGTTTTAAGCGCCAGTGACAGCAGAAAAAAGGAGATGCCGAAAGCGATAAGGCTAAAGAGGGTCGGAAACAGCTTGGTAAAGCCTTGCGAGACATTCAGTGAAGAGGTGCCGATGACTTCAAAGACGATAGCAGCGCCAAGATAAAGCCAGTTCATAGGCCTCTCCATTTCCGTACAATATCAGACTCCAGATGATCAGAGCCCGGATTATCAGAACCAAATAACAAATCATAAAGGGCAAGGATCTCTCCTGAAGTCTTAGACGAGGAGAAGAGACCTGTCGAGACTATGCAGAAACTCTGAAATTAAAGCCTATGAGAATTCTTGGCTTGATGTGGAGCTTGGATCATGCGAAAAGTAGGCTGTATACAATTTTGCATACGCCTCATGTCTCTGCTTCCAGCCGCTGCCTTAAAGCCCCCACCCAAAAAAATCCAGCGCTGAGAAGGCTCGCCCAAGCCCAAATGCCCAGACCGATCAGTGCGGCCATGGCATAGCTCGCTTGCGTTAAGAAGCCCATGGGATGCCACGCCTGAGAGGTGTACGGACTTTAACTGACCAGAAAGAAGGATCGCCTTGCTCAGACTAGCCGAAACATTGCTCTATGCAGTCATCGGAGGGTGGATCGCCGCCCGTTTGTCCCTGCCAGCCGGATGGTTGATGGGGGCGCTGATTGGCACCATGGCAATGGCTCTGATGGGACGGTCGCTTCTTGTGCCAGCCAAAGTGCGCGATGCTGCCTTTATCGCCGTGGGCATTGTTCTGGGCTCCGGCATTACGCCTCAAGCGCTTTCTGCCATGCAGACATGGCCAGCTTCGATTGCCATTTTGGTGGTCATCGTTCTGGCAATCACCAGCGCATCCTATTGGGTCTTGCGGCTTTTGGGGCAGTGGGACCATTCAACCGCTCTCTTTGCTTCGCTGCCCGGTGCTCTGGCCTATGTTATGGTGATTGCGGAGCAATCTAAGGCTGATATCCCAAAAGTTGCCATCGCGCAGGCCCTGCGTGTGGTCATTCTGGTGGCCATTTTGCCCATCTTCTTTGGGGGAGGGGAGAGTGCAGCGGGCCACAGCCTTGATAATGCCATAGCGCCCTTGGGCCTGCTTCCCCTTTTGGGCTTGGTGCTGCTCACTGTCGTGGTAGGGCTTATTGCCAATGCCCTTGCCCTGCCTGCCGCGTTGTTATTGGCGGGGATGATGGTCGCGGGTATTGCTTACGCAAGCGGTATGCTCGCCGCGCCCTTGCCCCAGTGGTTTCAGGTCCCCGGCTTCATTGTCATTGGGGCTGTGATCGGCGCACGGTTTTCAGCACTTCCCTTTGCCATGCTGCGCCAGATGCTGGGGCTTTCACTTCTCGCCTTTGGCTCAAGCGCCCTCATCGCTGGGATCGGGGCATTTCTATGTGCGCTATGGTTGGACTTGCCCTTTGGGCAGGTTTTTCTTGCCTATGCTCCCGGCGGCTTTGAAACCATGGTGCTTATGGCCTTCCTTCTGGATATGAACCCAGCCTATGTCGCAGGTCACCATCTGGTGCGTTATGTGGGCTTGATTATTCTGGCGCCAATTGTAACGCGAAGGCTTACACGCTCTGATTCTGCCCGGAAATGAGGATTTAATGAATCTGGCCGTTATCAAGGCGAGCTTTGCCTAACTTCGCAATTTTGCAACAAAAGACTATGAGTCTTTGGGTGAGGTGTACCTAGAAAATGCATTTTATATGCATATTTTTTTCTGCCGCCTTTATGCCTAATTCTTGCCCGAATTTTAACCAGTATACCTGATTAAGGTGATGAAAGTCATACTCTTTTTGGAAGGTAGGTCCTATTGACGGCCATCAAGAGTGTGACTACGAGTCGCACCTTTGAGGCGTCTCTCCCTCTTCACGTTGATATGAGTCAAAGCGTATGAACGGGCAGAACCATAGGGTTCGTTGACCCTTGTTGGGGGAAGTGTGTTCCTAGATGGGACTGAAAGAATGACTCACGCAACTAAAAGACTCTCTGTAGAAGAAGGCCTGTTTGCAGTTTTCCTGACTGCCCTTGCTTTCGTTTGCCTCGCTATCGCTGCAAAGGCGGTTGATGGTGTTATGGCATTTCACGCAACCGTCGGGCTGATCTTCTCAGCGCTCGGCGTGTTCCTTATTTTTAACGCCTATTTCAAGCGCCCTGCTGACGTTGATGAAAGTGGCTACAATCTCGGCCCGATCAAATTCGCATCCATTGCGGCTTTGTTCTGGGGGATTGCAGGCTTCATCGTCGGTGATTTGATTGCCTGGCAATTGACATTCCCGGTGCTGAACTTTGACCTTGAATGGACCAGTTTCGGTCGTCTGCGTCCACTGCATACATCTGCGGTGATTTTCGCATTCGGTGGTAACGTCCTGCTGGCAACCTCTTTCTATGTGGTGCAGCGGACCTGCCATGCACGCCTTCCAGGCCGTGTGTCTCCGTGGTTCGTTATTCTGGGCTATAACGCATTCATCGTGATTGCCGGTACAGGTTATCTCTTCGGTGCGACCCAGGGTAAAGAATATGCTGAGCCGGAATGGTATGCTGACTTGTGGCTGACCATTGTTTGGGTGGCTTACCTGCTGGTCTTCCTGGCAACCTTGTGGAAGCGTAAAGAGCCGCACATCTATGTGGCTAACTGGTTCTACCTTGCCTTCATCGTCACCATTGCAATGCTGCATCTTGGCAACAACATCTCCATCCCTGTATCCGTTTTCGGCATCAAGTCCTACCAGCTCTTCTCTGGTGTGCAGGATGCGATGGTTCAGTGGTGGTACGGCCATAACGCGGTGGGCTTCTTCCTCACTGCCGGCTTCCTTGCCATTATGTATTACTTCATCCCTAAGCGCGCAGACCGTCCGGTTTATTCCTATCGTCTGTCCATCGTGCACTTCTGGGCGTTGATCTTCCTGTATATCTGGGCTGGTCCTCACCATCTGCACTATACCGCGCTTCCTGATTGGGCTCAGACACTGGGCATGACCTTCTCTGTCATCCTTTGGATGCCTTCATGGGGCGGCATGATCAACGGCCTGATGACCCTGTCTGGTGCATGGGACAAGCTGCGTACTGACCCTGTTCTGCGTATGATGGTGGTTTCTGTTGCTTTCTACGGTATGTCGACCTTCGAAGGTCCTTTGATGTCCGTTAAAGCCGTGAACTCCCTGTCACACTATACTGACTGGACCATTGGCCACGTGCATTCCGGTGCTCTTGGTTGGGTTGGCTACATTTCCTTCGGTGCTATCTACTGCCTCGTTCCGTGGCTGTGGAACCGTAAGAAACTGTATTCCGATCGTCTGGTTGAGTGGCACTTCTGGGTCTCTACCCTGGGTATCGTTCTCTACATCACATCCATGTGGGTATCCGGTATCATGCAGGGCCTGATGTGGCGCGCTTATGACAAGCTCGGCTTCCTTGAATATTCCTTCATCGAATCTGTCGAAGCTATGCATCCGTTCTATATGATCCGTGCAATCGGTGGACTTATGTTCGTCGCTGGCGCTCTGATCATGGCCTATAACATCTGGATGACCATTAAAGTTGGCGAGAAAGCAGAAGTAGACGCTGCTGATCCTGCTTTGGTCCCTGCAGAATAAGGAACGGCAAAATGTCATTGTTTAATAAACACGCTGTTCTTGAGCGGAACTCCATCCTTCTGGTTGTCGGTATTCTTATCGTCATCGCCATTGGTGGTCTTGTTGAGATCGTTCCGCTCTTCTATCTCAAGAGCACTATCGAGAAGGTGCAGGGCATGCGTCCTTACACCCCGCTCGAACTCGCCGGTCGTAACATTTACATCCGTGAAGGCTGCTATCTGTGTCACTCACAGATGATCCGCCCAATGCGCGATGAGATCGAACGTTACGGTCACTATTCTCTGGCCGCTGAGTCCATGTATGACCACCCATTCCAGTGGGGGTCTAAACGGACTGGTCCGGATCTTGCTCGTGTCGGCAACAAATTCTCCGATCTGTGGCACGTCAATCACCTGATTGATCCACGTTCCGTAGTTCCAGAATCTGTAATGCCTGGCTATCCATTCCTTGCAAAAGCTGAGCTGAAGGTTGCAGACATTTCTGCTGACCTGACGATCAACCGCATGGTTGGTGTGCCTTACACCGATGAGCAGATCGCCAATGCCCAAGCCGACTTGATGGCTCAGGCAAATCCTGATGACGACAATGTGGATGATTTCCTTGAGCGCTATAAGGTAGCTTATGGTGACACCGAAAGATTCCCGGTTGTGCGTGATTATGATGGCAATCCGGACAAAGTGACTGAAATGGACGCTTTGGTTGCCTACCTGCAAATGCTGGGCACCTTGGTTGACTTTTCAATCTATGACGACAAAGCGGACCTTCGCTAAGGAGTGAGCTCATGTCGACCTATGAAACTTTAGCTAACTTCGCGCAGACATGGGGTTTGCTGTATTTCGTACTGATCTTTGCTGGCGTGCTGGTTTACGCACTATGGCCGTCCAACAAGGGCAAGTTCGATGAGGCATCTTACATGCCGCTGCGGGAGGACTGAGAATGAGTGAACATAACAAGGAAATCGACCATATCACCGGTATCGAGACCACTGGTCACGAGTGGGATGGTCTGAAAGAGTTGAATCATCCTCTGCCACGCTGGTGGCTATGGACATTCTACATCACCATCGTATGGGCTATCGGTTACTGGGTTGCTTACCCTGCATGGCCGCTGGTTAGCGATTATACCCGCGGTATGCTGGGCACAACCAATCGTGCCGAAGGCATCGAAGCCTATAACAAGCTGATGGAAGCCCGCCTTGAAAAAGGGGCTGGCCTGAAGGAAGCCACTGTCGAAGAAATCCTCGGCAATGACGAACTTCGCGCCTTCGCAGAAGCACAGGGTGCAGCTGCATTCGGTGACAACTGCTCAGCCTGTCATGGTTCTGGCGCTGCTGGCACCACCGATTATCCAAGCCTGGTTGACGATGACTGGCTTTGGGGCGGTACTGTCGATAGCATTCACGAAACCATTCGTGTTGGTATTCGTTCCGGCCACGAAGACGAGCGGACCAATGACATGACCGCATTTGGTCGTGATGAGATCCTTGAAAAAGAAGATATCATCACTGTTGCCAACTACGTTCTGTCCCTGTCCGGTCAGGCAACTGACGATGGCGCTGATCTGGAAGCTGGTAAGGTATTGTTTGAAGAAAACTGTACCTCTTGTCACGGCGAAGATGCCAAAGGTATGCAAGACCTTGGTGCACCAAACCTGACCGATGCGATCTGGCTCTATGGTGGTGATCGCGAGACCATCATCAAGTCCATCACTGATGGCCGTAAAGGTGTGATGCCAGCTTGGGAAACACGCCTTGACCCTGTGACCGTCAAGTCACTGGCTGTCTATGTCCACACCCGTGGTGGCGGACAATAAGGATATCCTCATCCAAAAAGGATGATGGAAACAAAAAAGAACCTCCGGCTTTTGCCGGGGGTTTTCTACCAGATCGGCGATATGGACGGATATCATGTTCTGGGGCTGGATGATCTGCCACTACGGCAAATCCTGAAAGGTGGCCAAGGCAAGTGCCTCTTGCTCTAACCATCTGTGTAATTGGGTTTTTCTGCAAAATTAGGGTCGCTTGAGCAAGGACTTGGCTACGCGCCAAAAGGCTCGGGAAGTGACGATTTGCCTCAGTATTTTCCCTAGAAAAACACCAAAAAAACAGCGATTTAATCTATGTCATATTCAAGGACGAAATGCCTCACTATACATGAAGTTAAATACTGGTAGATAGTTTACTGGTTATAATGTTGCTTCGAGGAGAAGTGTTATGAAGGCTGATGCCCAAGGGACCAGCGCGGGCGCAACAGAACCGCTTTATGCGAAAGCAAAAAAGGTATTCCCACAGAGCGTTCAAGGACGGTATCGCTCTATCAAATGGGCCTTTATGGCAGTCGCATTGGGATTTTACTATTTCACTCCCTTTATTCGGTGGGATCGCGGCCCCGGCGCTCCTGATCAGGCTGTGCTGATTGATTTTCCAGCACGCCGTTTCTATTTCTTTTTCATCGAGATCTGGCCTCAGGAAGTCTATTACCTCACCGGCCTGCTCATTCTGGCCTCCATTGCGCTGTTTTTGATGAACGCTCTGGCTGGTCGTGTCTGGTGTGGTTATATGTGCCCGCAGACGGTCTGGACCGATCTGTTCTTCATGGTTGAGCGCTGGGTGGAAGGTGACCGCCGCGTCCGCATGAAAGCAGAAGGCCAGCCCATGACCGCCAAGCGTGTCGGGCAGATGATCGTAAAGCACTTTTTGTGGTTGATGATTGCCTGGTGGACCGGCGGGGCGTGGGTGCTCTATTTTGCTGATGCTCCCCAGTTGGTCACGGATCTTGCCTTTGGTAATGCGCCAATGGTGGCCTATGTCTGGATCGCCATCCTGACCGCAACCACCTATTTGCTGGCCGGCCATATGCGCGAGCAGGTTTGCGTCTATATGTGCCCATGGCCGCGTATTCAGGCCGCTCTTACTGATGAGTGGGCGCTGAACGTGACCTATCGCACAGACCGGGGCGAGCCTCGCGGTTCTCTTAAAAAGATGAAAGCCCGTGCGGCAGAAGGTCTTGATGCTGGCGATTGCGTGGACTGTGGCCAATGTGTTGCGGTCTGCCCGACCGGTATTGATATTCGCGATGGCGCGCAGCTCTCCTGCATCCAGTGCGGGCTTTGTATTGATGCTTGTGATGCGGTCATGAAGAAAATCGGCAAACCACGTGGTTTGGTGGATTATGACACTGATATCAACATTGCCCGCCATCTGGAAGGCAAGGACAGCATCTATAAATTTGTGCGTCCTCGTACCATCATCTATGTGACCATGCTTGTGGGTATTTCTGCCCTCATGCTGTTCACTCTGATTAATCGTCAGCTGGTTGATTTGAATGTCCTTCACGACCGGAACCCGCTCTTTGTGGCTCTGTCTGATGGCTCAATCCGAAATGGTTACACCATTCGCTTGATCAACAAGGCAACGACACCGCGCGATTTCGAGCTGTCTCTTGAAGGCATGCCGGAAGGCTTCCGCATGATTGCGGTTGGTATCAAGAGCGACGAGCCGCAAAAGATGATTGTGCCTATTCAGGCAGATATCACCAAGGAGTTGCGTGTTCAGGTCTTTGCACCAAAAGGAGCCAAATTGTCCAAATCCGACGATCTGGTCTTCCGCCTCAAAGACACTGAAACCGGCGAAGCCGTATCGGTCGGGGATTATTTCAAATCTCCGTAAGTCTTGAGAAAATCCCAAAGGGCCGGCCGTGCAAAAGCGCGACCGGCCCTTTGTTTTTGGGGATAGCAACGGCAATGGGGTCCATAAGGGTCGAACCTTGCCAAAATTTAAGATTCCATAACGGCTAAAGGCTTTTCCCGCTATAGGAAAGCCAGTATGTAAGGGGTATCAAATTTTGCTCTTTATGCCAAAACGGCAAGGACCATCAGACATGACAAATCCAGCTGAAAAGCCAGAAAAACAATTAACCGGCAAACATGTTCTCATGTGGGTGCTCGGTTTCTTTGGGGTTATGTTCGTTGCCAATGGCTTCTTCATCTATTACGCCAATACGTCCTGGCCTGGTGTTGAAGTAGAAAGCTCCTACAAAGAAGGCAAGATCTATGACGAAAAGCTGGAGCAGGCACGCCAGCAGGAAGAGCGCGCCTGGCATGTTGATGCCCAGCTCAAACGTTCCTCTGGGCAAGTCTTTTTGGTGATTGAGGCAAAAGACAAGCTGGGCAATGCTTTAAGCGGTCTTGATATCAAAGCCGAAGTTGGCCGCCCGATCACTGACAGCCAGGACCATAAGCTTGAGCTTGTGGCCGAAGGAAACGGCATTTACAAAGCCGATGTCGGGACATTGGACCCGGGCCGCTGGCGGGTGAAAATTTCTGCTTTTGAAAAAGATGAGCTAAAATTTAAATCTGTTGGCCAGACCACACTGGACTAAAAGCCCTGCGGTAAAGGGCGTGATAAGGATATCATTGCGCTCTTAAAGAGGTCTTTCTCTTAAAGGAAATGCAAGGGCGGGACGCTGACCGAGCGAGTGCCAAACAGACCCACAGGAACAATCAGGGGACCCACAGCGCATGCAAGAGGTTGAACGCGATTGGACGGCCTTCTCCGAGACGCTGCCAAATGGCAACGAGCAGCTGGCTCTGGCTGTTGAGGGCATTTACTGTCCCGCTTGCATGACGCGGATCGAACGCGGCCTTGCCGATCTTGACGGGGTGGAGAGAGCGCGGGTTAATCTCACGTCTCATCGCCTCTCTGTCGTCTGGGACCCAGAGCAGGTCAATCCCGACCGCTTGCTTGAGCGTCTGGCCGATCTGGGCTATGGCGCCCACCCCTTTGATCCCGGACAGGTCAAGGACGAAGAGAAAAAAGAAAACAAACGCATCCTGCGCGCCTTGGCGGTGGCTGGTTTTGCCTCGATGAATGTGATGCTGCTGTCCATCTCCGTCTGGTCAGGCAACGTATCGGATATCACGCCTGAAACGCGCGATTTTTTTCATTGGCTCTCTGCTCTGATTGCCCTGCCTGCTGCAGCTTACTCGGGCCTGCCTTTCTTTGAATCGGCCTGGCGTGTTCTGCGCAAGGGGCATCTTAATATGGATGTGCCCATTTCCATCGGCGTTATTCTGGCGCTGATGCTCTCGGTCCTGCAAACCGTCCAGCATGAGCACGAGGCCTATTTTGAATCAGCCCTGATGCTGTTATTCTTCCTGCTGATCGGTCGCTGGCTTGATCAGATGATGCGGGTCAAAACCCGCGCCTTTGCCGAAAATCTGACCGCGCTGAAGGCTGAAACAGCCATGAAGCTGTTCGCTGACGGAAGCCTGAAAGAAATTCCCCTCTCCAAAATCGAAGTCGGGGATCTGGTTCTGGTGCGTCCCGGCGAGCGGGTCAGTGTCGATGGCAAGGTCCTTGAAGGCTCATCGCAGGTCGATCAAAGTCTTGTAACAGGCGAAACCGCGCTTATTGATGTTGCAAAGGGCGAACAGGTCTATGCAGGCACCCTCAATGGGGAAGGGGCGCTGACCATCACGGTAACCGCCGCCGCCAAGGGCACCTTGCTGGATGAGGTTAATCGCCTCATTGATGAGGCAATGGAAGCCAAATCCCGCCATCGCCAGCTGGCAGACAAAGCCGCTGAGCTTTATGCCCCGATTGTGCATACTGCTGCTGCTCTTACCTTTCTCTTCTGGTGGGTCTGGGGCATTGGCTGGCAGCCCTCGCTGGTGATCGCCATCTCTGTCCTGATCATCACCTGCCCGTGCGCCTTGGGTCTTGCCATCCCTGCCGTGCAAGTGGTGGCCTCGGGATCGCTCTTTCGCAATCAGGTCCTTCTCAACCGCTCGGATGCGCTTGAGCGCCTCTCAAAGGTTGATTGCGTGGTCTTTGACAAGACCGGCACCCTGACCCGCCCGTTACCCGGCATTGCCAATGGGGACGACTGCAACCCCGAACATCGGGATCTGGCCATCGCCTTGGCCAAGGCCTCAAGCCACCCCCTCTCTGCCGCTCTTGCCGCTATTGATCGCAGCATTGAACCGATTGCAGAGGTTCTAGAGGAAAAAGGCAAAGGCCTGAGGGCCATCCATGAAGGGCGGGAAATCCGCCTTGGCTCCCCCGCCTTTTGCGGTGCAGAGGAGCTGGCAAAGCGCGTGAGCGCGGGTTATCCCCTTGCCTCTCTCATTGCTTTTGCGCGAGAGGGGGATGAACCCTCAATCTTTGCCCTCTCACAAGAATTACGCTCTGATGCCAAATCCGTCATCAAGCACTTAAAAGACGATGGCAAGGAACTGCTTATTCTCTCGGGCGACCAACCTGCTGCAGTGGCCGCCATGGCAAAGGAGCTGGGGGATATCGCATTTAAGGCAGGCATTGATCCAACCGAGAAAATTGCCCATATCGAAGCCTTGAAAGAGCAGGGAAAAATTGTGCTGATGGTCGGCGACGGGATGAATGATGCTCCGGCTCTTGCCGCAGCCCATGTTTCCCTCTCGCCAGTAACAGCCGCCCATGTGTCGCAAGCTGCGTCTGATGCGCTGTTCTTGGGCGAAAAGCTGGCCCCTGTCCTCCACGCCCTTGATATCGGCAAACGGGCGCGGCGGATCATGGAAGAGAATTTGTTCCTTGCAACGCTCTATAATATCATTGCTGTGCCATTTGCCGTGGCCGGGTTTGTCACCCCATTGATTGCGGCGCTGGCCATGTCCGGCTCGTCCCTGATTGTGACAGTAAATGCTTTGCGTGCCAGAGCAAAAGAGGATAAATGGTTGGGGGACAATCTGGCAGCAGAGGATGCTTTTGCCGAGCAGGCCCCAAATCTGCATCAGGGAACGAATGCCGCCAAGGCACAATGAGTGCCTTAATCGCCCCTTTGCAGCCTTGGCAGGCCTGTCTTTTGCAGGATCCGACACCAAATAAAAAGGACCAATTATGAGCTCGCTTCTTTTGTTGATTCCTGTCGCTATCGGGCTGGGTCTTCTTGGCCTTGTTGCTTTTTTATGGTCTCTTAAGTCCAATCAATATGAAGATGTGCAAGGGGCGGCTTACCGCGTTTTGCTCGATGATGACCTCTCTCCTCAAGAGCAGGCCAAAATCAATGCAAATGACAGCGCAGCTCCCGCCCAAAAAGACCAGTGATCGAAGCGTTTCCAGCACCGCAGAGACAAAACAGGATAATGCATCATGTTAACGCTTGAAGTCTTGATGGTATTCATCGCCGCCTCCATCGCTTTGGATTTGGCGCCGGGACCGGATAATATCTTCGTGCTGACCCAATCTGCGCTTTATGGGCGGCTTGCTGGCCTTATCGTAACGCTTGGTCTTTGCACGGGTCTTTTGCTGCATACCACAGCGGTTGCTTTGGGTGTTGCGGTTATTTTCCAAACCTCCGCCCTTGCCTTTACTTTGCTGAAAATTGTCGGCGCTCTTTATCTTCTCTATCTTGCATGGGGGGCATATAGAGCGGGGGCATCTAAGTGGGAAGAAGGGGGCAAGGCGCGCGCCGATATCAGCTTTAAAAAGCTCTATATGCGCGGCATTATGATGAGCACCACCAATCCCAAACTGGCGATCTTCTTTCTCGCCTTCCTGCCCCAATTTGCCGATCCGGCACGGGGCAGCATCACCGCGCAGATTTTCATGCTCGGTGCGGTCTTTCTCGTCATCGCGCTTATGGTCTTTAGCGCCATTGCATGGGGGGCGGGCTTCCTTGGCAACTGGCTCAAGCAATCCCCAGGAGCGCAAAAGCTGATGAATCGTATGGCAAGCTTTGTCTTTGTGGCCCTTGCCATTCGCCTTGCCACAGCAGAGCGCTAAGCACGGTATCTGAGGCCGAGGCTTCCCTGAAAATCTAGCGGTGGCAGAGGATCAAACCTCTGCTCGCCGATAGCGTGAGCGATTGGTTGGTTTGCTGCCATCGGGCAGTATGATCGTCTGTGTCACAATCATATAGCGCGCGCTATCAACCAGCGTGCGCGTTGCGATCATCAGCTCAACGCCCTTAAGATAGGCAGAGCTGTTAAGGCGGGTGGGAGAGGGTGCCTCTAGGCTGAGATGATCGGCAAGCGCGCCGCCATTATAGGGGCGAGGCTCCCCGTCAGGAATGCCCTGAAAGCTCATATTGAAGATCTCGCCTTCCACATCAACCCAGTTCATGTGAAAAACCAGCTCGTCTCCATCACGCTCAATGCGATAGGTGCCAGAGCGCGGCGCAGAGCCTTGCTCATAATGGGATTCGGCAGGCTCCAAAATCCAATTGCCAATAAATTTCTCGCCCGCTTGTGCTGTACTGGCCATGTGATACTCCTTGTTAGCAGCTTTGTAGGCAAGACAGAGCCAAAAGAAAACCCCGCCTATCAAAAGCGGGGTTTTAAACGTGATGAGCAAAGCATCAGTTCTGTTTTGAGAGGAGGCCTTAGCCACCCGCTGCTTCAAAAACCTGCTGCTCGGGCTGCTTGTTAATGTCATACAAGGTGCCCGGTGCGATGAACTGAATGCCAAGTTTGTTCCACACAGCGGTCAGGGCTTCGGCCAATCCATCAATCAGATCATCATCATGGAATGGGGTTGGCGTAATCCGCAGGCGCTCGGTTCCGCGTGGAACGGTTGGATAATTAATAGGCTGGATATAGATGCCATGCTCTTCAAGCAGCAGATCGCTTGCCTTCTTGCAAAGATCGGGATCGCCAACAAAGAGCGGCACAATATGTGTCTCGGACGGCATCACCGGAAGGCCGGCAGCAGAGAGCTTTTTCTTGGCGCTGGCAGCCTGACGCTGCTGGCCATCACGCTCGCTCTGGCTTTCTTTAAGATGCTTGACGGACGTGCGCGCAGCCGCTGCAATGGCAGGAGGCATGGCGGTGGTGAAGATAAAGCCCGGTGCATAGGAACGCACGGCATCAATGATGCAGCTTTTGCCGGTAATATAGCCACCAAGGGTGCCATAAGCTTTGGCCAGAGTGCCTTCAATCACATCAATCCGGTCCATCAAACCTTCGCGCTCACAAATGCCAGCGCCGCGCGGGCCATACATGCCAACCGCATGAACCTCATCAATATAGGTCATGGCGTTATATTTGTCGGCCAGATCTGCAATTTTCTCAATCGGGGCGACATCACCATCCATGGAATAGACAGATTCAAACACAATCAGCTTGGCGCGATCATTTCCTGCAGCTTTCAAAAGTTCTTCCAGATGCTCAACGTCATTGTGACGCCAAACCTGCTTTTGCATGCCGGAATTTTTGACCCCTGCAATCATGGATGCATGGTTGAGTGCATCAGACAGGATGAGGCAGTTGGGCAGCAATTTGGCAATGGTTGAAATAGCCGCTTCGTTGGAGACAAAGCCCGATGTGAAAGCAAGGGCGGCTTCTTTATGGTGAAGGTCCGCCAGTTCTGCCTCCAGTTCAACCAGTGGGCGGTTGGTGCCTGAAATATTGCGTGTTCCGCCAGCGCCAGAGCCCATTTTCTGGGCAGTGTCTGTCATGGCTTTGATGACATCGGGATGCTGCCCCATGCCAAGATAGTCGTTGGAACACCAAACCAGAATTTCCCGCTCAAGGCCATTGTCTGCCCGCCAGATAGCGCGCGGAAACTTGCCTGCTTGTCGTTCCAGGTCAGCAAAAATACGATAGCGCTTCTCTGTTTTCAAAGAAGTCAGGGCATTTTCGAAGATCTCTTGATACTTCATTTTTTGGGCATCCGCTTGTTATAAGGTCCGGTCAGGATACCAATTGGTCCTGAGTGCTAAGCCGATAATTCGGGAGGCTGGGGTCAAGGTCCGGTCCCGATTGTCACGGCCACTCTGCCTCGCACTTTGTGCTGTCGCATTGAGTTTTGTCAATTCTGTCGACCCTTACAAATTTGTAATAACTGCGCATTTTAGAGCAAACATCGCCCTTAAGCCAATAAAAGAGAAAGCGAATCGGGAGCCATTCCCCTTTCGTCTGCCTAAAGACTTTAGGGTAATTAGGCATCATAGAAAGCGGGAACTAGAAAAAACGGGTAAATGAGCTGTTACTTACATAAGTGACGGATCGTAAACTTTCATAAAGGCTTTTGTTTGTACACTCTTTGATTAGAGCCGTAGATTTGGTGAACATCTAAAAGCGGCTGCCTTGCTGTTCCCCCCTTATTCTGCATTAGGAATAAGGTGTGCAGGAGAGAGATAGAAACATGTCGGTTACCATTCTGTCAGCCTTACGGGTGCTGGTTGTAGAAGACAGTCCCTATATGCGCACAATCATTCGCACCATCCTGCAAGGGTTGGGCGTGCGCGAGATTTTTGAAGCGGAAGATGGCGGCGTGGGGCTGGAAAAGCTTGAACAGCTCTCCCCTGATCTGCTGATTATCGACTGGGTGCTGCCTATTCTTGATGGACCGGAGCTGGTGCGACTGGTACGCAATCCAAGTCATCCCATGGGGACGGTACCCATTATCATGATCTCGTCTTTTGCTGAAAAACACCGCATTGTGGAAGCCAAGCAGTTGGGTGTGCATGAATTTTTGCGCAAGCCCTTCTCGGCCAAGGATATGTATTTGCGGATCATTGCGGCCACATCAATGGAACGCCCTTTTGTGCGGACCGACACCTATTATGGACCGGCACCGCGCGAAATGGTAACGCGCAGAAATGGCGACGGTCTGGCCGACTTTAGCGGTGCCAGCATGTCAGTGCCTACGGCCTTTAGCGCCTAAAGCCTAGAGCTCTTCGCCCCTAAAGCTTTCGGCGCGAAAATACTTCTAGCGAACGATGGTCAGCTCTTCAGCGGCTCGTGTCACGCCGGTATAAAGCCAGCGCTGGCGATGCTCGCGAAAGGCCCAGCTTTCATCAAACAGCATCACCTTGTCCCATTGCGAGCCTTGGGATTTGTGAACGGTGAGCGCATAGCCATAATCAAAGCTGTCCCCGCGTTTGCGCAAAGTCCAGGGGATCTCCCCCTCATGCTCTTCGAACAGGGCTTTTGGAATTTTCAGAGCCACACGGCCTGAAAGCTCATGCCCGCCTTCCGGTGAGACGCGCATTTTGATTTCCTTGCCAGTGCGTGAGGTAATCTTGTCGACGATCCAGATGCCCCCGTTGAGCAGGCCTTTTTGGTGATTGTTGCGCAAGCATACCAGCTTGTCCCCCACAACAGGATAGGGCCCCTCAAAGGCCCGCAATTCGCGCAGACGTTTATTGTAATTGTGGCGCGTTTTGTTGCGCCCGACCAAAACCTGATCGGCGGCCAGCACATCTTCCGTATCAAGCTGCCTGCGGCTGATAACCTGCACTGCCCCGTAATCCCCATGGGAAAGTTCGCGCCCCTCGCGTACATCCTGCGCCAGCCTGATGATGGGATTGTCTCGGGCCTGACGGTGAATTTCAGTCAGCATCACATCAGGTTCTGCTTCGGTAAAAAATCCCCCGCCAGAGACCGGTGGCAGCTGGGCAGGATCCCCTAAAACGAGAACCGGCTTGCCAAAAGACAAAAGATCAGACCCTAAAGCCTCATCCACCATAGAGCATTCATCAATCACAATCAGATCCGCATCATGGGCAGGGCTATCGCGATTGATGACAAAGGCAGGGACATCCTCTTCGCTTTCGCTCTCATCGGGGCGATAGATCATGGCGTGAATGGTGCTGGCCCCGTAGCAGCCCTTCTGGCGAAGAACCTGAGCCGCTTTGCCGGTAAAGGCTCCGAACAAGACCTCTCCGTCTACATGGTCGGCCAAATGGCGCGCAAGCGTCGTCTTGCCGGTGCCAGCATATCCAAACAGCCGGAAAATCTGCGGCTCACCTTGTTTGATCCAGTCAGAGACAGCACAAAGAGCTGCATCTTGCTGCGCAGACCAATCCATATATCTATCCATTGCTGTGAGAGAACAGATCCAGCCAGCCCAAGAACGTACCAAAAACAAAAAGCTGAGCTGGACAAATCACTTGCTCACAGAGTGGGGAAAGAGCACTCATTTTGCAAGTTACATGCGCAGTGATCTTCAAGACTGTGCATAGGAAAAATGGGCGGGACACATATAGCGTCCAGAACCGGAATGATATGACGCCCCGCCTGTGCCGTAGCCATGTCAGGCAATAACGGCACAAGCTATGTGTGATGATGGGTTTTATGCGATGGCATGGCTTTTATCTGCCCCATCATGAGAGGTATGCCTGTCCTGCGCCCAGCGCTGATAAATCGCCTCTCCAAGATCGGGTGAGAGAACAGTAAGGCTGCTCGATGTCAGCTTGATAAGCCGTTCTTCATTCTGATCAAGCTTGGAATAATGATTGAGGCCCATCAGGATCATCATGACTTGTTGGATCTGATGATTGGAAGCTCCTTGTTGAGGGTGAGGAAAATCAGTAATGGTACTTATAATGCGATTGAGATCATCGACCATTTTAAGGTAGCGATCATGGAAAATTTCAAAGGTCAATCCATCTCTTGGAGAAAGCTCACTTAAGCCATTTAAGAATAAGCATCCCCGACCGGCTGCATTGTGAGCAAGGAATTTAGAAAACTCGATAAAGAAGCTGGAAAGATATTGTGTTGATGGCTGATTGTAGGCGGATGAAAAGAGCATCAAAAGCGGTGATTTCTCAAAATACTTTTCAAGAACTAGCTCAAGAATGTTGTTTCTGGATTGAAAGCTATTGTAAAAGCTTGATCTTTGAATATTCATAGACTCCACAAGAGAGCTAATAGAAGTGAGGCGAATTCCGTCATTCCAAAAACAAGTTTCTGCTGCAAGTAAAACTTCATCGTGATTAAATTTCTTCGGGCGGCCCATAAATTGCCCTCCTTGTACCACCAATATATTAGCACAACTAAATGTTAACTATATTCGCACACGGATGCAACTTTTTGATGTAAAATGAGGACAAGGAGATTTCTAAAAATGACAGCAGGAAAATTAGAAAAGAAAAATAATTATATGAAATGAGAATAATTGGAAAAAATTACTCCATATGCCAATGGCGAGAAATTTGGTATTTATGCTTATCGTTAATGGGCTTCTGGTAAATAGTTGAAGTTAATTGGTTATTGATTACTAATTTAAATATATGGGAAAGGTCGATTTTCTCACATAGCATCTAAAATCGCGGGAAAGATTTTTTGCCGCATATGCTCCATCAGGATTATCTGTTCCCGGCTTCCAAGCAGATGGCCTGTGGGTAAGCTAAAAGCGCCTTGTGCCCAGCGATATGCATTGGGACAGCTTTGCGGCCGATATTTGCGTTTAAAGTAGCTCAGCTCAGGCAGGCTGCGGTAGCTTTGGTAGACATGAAAGCCCGCTTCTACCAGGCTGTCAAAACAATGCTGTCGCAAAGCATAGGGGACATGAACTGGCATTGCGGTCTGGTTATGCTGTCCTTGTCCGCTGCTGCAAACAAGGCGCAAAGGGCTTGCGGCGAAAGCCATGCGATAGGTGGAAATCTGCTTGTGGAGCGCTTGATGGTTCGTTGGTGCCTGATCCAGCCCTTCCTGCAGGAGCAGCTCCTGATCAGCAGTTGGCTCTTCTACAAGACCAACCAGCGGAGCGGCGCTCTCGCGCAAAAAAGCCACACCTTGTAAAGATTGCTGCTCGGCCCAGCGCGCAAGCTTGGTTGCCTCACCCTCGTTTGATGTTGCGATAAAGGCAGGCGCCGGGGCTTCTTCTTCCCGTCCAGATGGCAGACAGCTGACCAGAAAATCACAATGATCAAGAGATATCGGAGCCCTGCCCACAAGGGACAACATGGCGTCCGATCCGTCTTCAATAAGGGCAATGTTATGGGCGCTTAAAAGCTCATATAAAGGGGCACTATTATAGATCTGTCCAAAGAGATGGCAGACAAGAACAGCCCGGCTTTTGTCGCTCAAGGCGCGCTCAATTGCGCGGAACGAGATAAGCAGCGTATCAGCATCCACATCCACAAAGACCGGGCGGGCCCCAACCAGTTCGACCGCATGGGCAAGGGAGGCAGGGGCTAGGGCTGGAAGAATGACTTCATCACCCTGGCCAATGCCTTTGACCAAAAGACAGGCCTGAATGGCCGTGGACCAGTCTTGGCTATATTGAATGAAAGCGCCAGAGAAGAGTCCAGATAATCGCTCATCCGCCCTTGGCTGGGACTGAGAGGGAAAAAGGTGTCTTTGTTGGCCTTCCAAGGACATCGCGCTGGCTCTTCCTGCTATGCTAACTGCTTTGGCTGCTATTCTGTCCAAGGGTCTGGCAATATTGGGTTAATAGGTGCCTGAAATATGCAAGGCAAAGCAGGGCTTTTGCAACTGGCGTTAACAAAGGGCTAAAGGCAAAGAGGCAAAGAGGCAAAGAGGGAAAGAGCACAAGGGCGCGAGAAGCGTGGCCTAATCGAAATCTTTGGGCTCAAGCGGCTTGAGATAACCATCCACCGCATGCACCTGTTCGCGAAAGCGGCGCAGATTTTCAACCACACATTCGCCGCCCTGTCGTGTGGTCTCGGCCAAAATCAACTCACAAGCCGAAGCCGCTGGCACCAGAGAAGGCAGCAATTGCGGCCCGGACATGGGAACAAACAGCCCCATATCAGCATAAGGCACTGCCGGAGAGGACATCACGTCGGTGATAATAATCACCTTGCAACCCCGCTTTTTGCCCACGGCAAGCAGGCGCTCTCCTTCCGAGGCATAAGGTGCAAAGGTAAAGAGGATAATGAGATCCTGCTCATCTGCTTGACCCAGAATATCAAAATGAGAGCCGTCAGGGCTTTCAAGCAGTTGCATGGAGGGAAGAGCAATCTTGCCTGCATAAGCAAGATAATGGGCAAAGGCAAAGGACGAACGATAGCCCGCCACATAAACTCGCTTGGCTTGCAAAATGGCTTTGGCAATCTTCTCAACCGTTTTATGGGTGTCGGGCTGGAACAGGCTTTTAAGATTGGACAAGGTGGCTTGTCCGATCTTTAAAAAAGCACGACTTTCCTCGCCCCAGCGCTCATCGTCTTGCAGAGCAGCTGCCCGGTCCTCCAGATGGACATCACGCCGCTGAACCGCGGCCTGAAAGACCCCGCGAAAGGGCTCAAAAGTGGCAAAGCCTGCCATTTGAGCAAGCCGAACAATGGTGGAGGGATGAACCTCGGCTGCCTTGGCCAATTGCCGCACCGACTGAAAAGCCACGTCAGAAGGATGCTCAAGCACGTAAGACGCCGCAATCTTGGTTTGCGGCGACATATCGGCATAAGAATCCCACAATTTTTGCCGCAATTCATCCAGCGTCATGGTTCAGCTTTCGCTTTGAGGCCCTGCCGAGGGCAGGGTGGCATATAGGCACAGATTGGTGCAGGTCAGCTCTTGGTCGCAAATGGTCAGTGACCCTTCTGTCTTACAAAAGCTAAGGCAGAAGTGCAAAGAAACAGTCAAGGAAAGTATCAAGCTTGCGGCATTTTCCATCTTTTGGCTTGTCGAAAGATGAAATTTCCAATTGCACCCCCAAAAATCTCCTGTTTAGTCTAAAGCGCGACGAATTAATTTGCTATTGAGTGATTTTATGATTTTAGGGCTCCCCAGACCAGCCGTTTTGGCACTTTCGCCCAATGGCCCCAATGCCTCCAAGCTGCATCACCCCCAAATGCCTCTCACATCTGATGAACAGGCTCAATGTGCCAAGCGCTGCCTTGAGGCTGGTGCAAGCCTTTATCACTTAAGCGCTTTTGATGAAAAGCTGCGCTATAGCCTTGAAAAAGATGTGGTGCGGCAGGCGATGGATGCCACCGAAGAGGCCTGCGAGGGGCGTCTTCTCATCCAGCTTAATCTCAAAGCAAGTGACGGTGTCTCCTTTGCCCAGCAGAGAGCGCTAACCGAGCAGATAAAGCCGCAGGCCGTTGCCATTCCGTTTCGTGAGATTTTTCCCTTTGGGGCGGAAGATGAGGCCGAGAATGAAGCGCGCGATTTTCTTGATGACTGCCACAAGGAAGCCATCGCTGTTCGCTTTGATTTTAGCGATGAGGCAGATCTTGATTGGTTCTATGCCTATCGCCAATATGGCCTCATCCCCGGTGACAAACCCTTTTTGCATTTCTCTCTGGAGCAAGCGACAGCAAAACCGGACCAAACTGCCCATAGCTTGCGGCCCTATCTTGTGCGCCTTGATAAGCTGAATATGGGCGGCATGGTGCATTGGTCTGCAAGCGCATCGGGTGAGGCCGAACGATCAGTGGCCGCTGCCGCTCTTGCCTTTGGCGGCCATTGCCAGGTTGGATTTGCTCATAATTTGCATGATCTTGATGGAGAGCTTGCCGCAGGCAATGCACAGCAGATTGAAGCAATAAGACCCTTGGCTGACGCCTTGGGGCGTCCGCCCGCCAGCAAGTTTGAAGCGCTTGCAATGTTAAAGGGATAGAAGCAATTGGTGCCGTGCTGGCAATCCTGATTGAGATAGGGCAAACAGGGGCAACTCAAGAGCGCGAGGAAATAAGGAGTGTGAGGATGGCAAAAAAGTCAGATCGGTTCTTGCCCGGCCGCCGCAACGCGCAGGCGACCATTTTGGGCAAACGCTCGCTCCTTCAAAGCTGGATCAGCATTGACGAAGTGGATGCAAGCTTTGTCGGTAGCGATGGCAAGACCCGCACCATCCGCCGAGAAATCCATGACCATGGGCAGGTTGTCTGCGTTTTGCCGGTAGACCGCGAGCGGCGCGTCGCCCTGTTGGCGCGGCAGGTTCGGGTGCCGCTGGTCGTGGGCGGGGAAGAAGACCCCCAGATATTGGAAGTGGCAGCAGGCCTTATCGACGCGGGCGAAAGCCCCGAGCAAGCGGTGCTGCGCGAAGGAGAAGAAGAGTTGGGCGTGCGCCTCAATGACCTGAGCCTTGTTGCCCACGCCTATTCCTCCCCCGGGTCACTCACCGAAAAGCCCTATCACTTCCTTGCCAGCTACAGCCTGCCGGACAGGCTTCATAAAGGCGGCGGCCTTGAAAGCGAGGGGGAAGATATCATCGTTGAAGAAATCGCACTCGATGAGTTGGGCGAAGCGGTCTTGCAAGGAAACCTGCGCGATATAAAAACCATCCTCCTCATCCAGCACCTGATGCTGTCCGAGCCTGAGCTGTTTTTCTAAGTGGTCAGACCTAGTTGTAGCTGATCATTCTTGGAGTTGTCAGGAATGCTGAACACGGAAACACTGCTCGCCTACGACAGTTAGCTTGAAGTGAGGGGGCTTCCAGAGGGCCATGGAGCAAATCCATTCTCTTCAAACCAGTGTTTTATGGTTTTGCTCCGAACTGCCGGACATTTAACCCAGAAGCTTTTAGCAATTCCAACTCGAATAGATTCCTTTGAAGCGCCAAGATATAGATCAACATGTTCCCAAGCCTTATCAAAGAGTTTGTCTCTGAGTTCATTGCCAAATGCAATGCCGTATCCAGAGTCGCCACTACTCCAAGCATTCACTTCCATAATAACTCTTCGAAAATGCCATCATGAGTTGTGAGGTGAATTGTATCAATTAAAAGACCCTACCACACTCCGAACAAATAGCCGCGTTTGTGGGCGCCTCCAGTGCGGCTCAGAATTTCCTCATCTGAAATACCGACGCGCAATCGCCGCTGGCGCATCCATTGGAACAGCCTTTCATGAAGCTGAGCCCGAATAGCCTGATGTTCCGGACTCGCGCCAAGATCATTCAGTTCGTGAGCGTCCGCCTCAAGGTCAAACAATTGCGGGGCAAAGCCTTCATAAAGGATATATTTCCAGCGCTCTGTGCGCACCATGAAGGCCCGCGCTTCATCCGGGTCCAGTCCCAGCTCAGGGCGGGCATGACGAACGGAATAGTCACACTCGGAAAAGACCGCATCGCGCCAGTCAATGTCCTCGCCCTTTTTTGCATGCAGAAGAGGCATCAGGCTGCGACCCTCAAGGCGGTGGGGCACAGCCTTGCCACCGCTGGTATCAAGAAAGGTCGGCACCAGATCAATGGCCTCGACAAAAGCATCGCTCACGCTGCCGCGCGTTCCGTCCGCTTGTGGGGACGGGTCCATGATAATCATGGGAATACGCACACTTTCTTCAAAGAACAGCTCTTTTTCGCCAAGCCAGTGATCGCCAAGCATATCTCCATGATCGGAGGTAAAGACAATGAGCGTATTCTCCATCAAGCCTTCCGCTTCCATGAAATCAAACAGTTTTTTAAGATTGTCATCAATCTGCTTGATCAGGCCCATATAGGCGGGGATGACCGTCTCGCGCACCTCTTCACGGGCAAAGCACTGGCTTTCAGGATGGTTCATAAAGGCCCCGACAACGGGATGCGGGCTTGCGCGCTCTGCCTCACCCTTATTGGCTGGCGGTATCTGACTTTCATCATACATGGCATGATAGGGCGCAGGGGCTATATAGGGCCAGTGGGGCTTGATATAGGAAAGATGCAGGCACCATGGCTGATCGGGATCATCTGCCTTGGCATCTTTCATAAAATCCATAGCCCGCCGGGTGATCCATGCGGTCTCGCTATCTTCCTCGCGCACATTGGCCTCAAGGCGGGCATGGCTCATATGCCAGCCGGACAGGGTCTCGCCTTCCTCGCCAAGGGCTGAATTGGCCGCTTCATGCCAAAGGTTGCCGCCCTCGTAGCCTTTGCTTTCAAGATAGGCCTGATAGGCAGTATCACCGGTAAAACCGGGATCGGGATGCAGTCCGTCATCACGCTCATAAGGCTCAAACCCTGCTTCAATCAAAGACACCCCCATATCGGTATGGGGATCAATGCCCAGCCGCTTCAAAGCAGCATAGTCGGCTGTCATATGGGTTTTGCCCACAAGAGCGGTGCGCACATTCTGCTCTTTAAGATAGTGCCCAAGGGTCATTTCATCAGGGCGCAGGGGAAAACCGTTATAGGTCGCCCCGTGAGAAAAGGCATAGCGGCCGGTATAAAAGCTCATCCGCGAAGGGCCGCAAACGGGTGCCTGAACATAAGCCCGATCAAACCGCACCCCTTTGGCGGCAAGCGCATCAATGGTCGGGGTTTCAAGATGGGGATGCCCATAGCAGGAAAGATAATCCCAGCGCAGCTGATCGGCCATAATGAACAGGATATGACGGGGAGCAGAGGATGACTGGGACATGGAACCTCTCTTGAGATTGGCTTGAGAAAAGCATCTGAACAGGCAAGGGGATGCAGGAACGGGACCGTCCGGTGCGAATTGCGCGAAGTCTAGAAACCCACAAGCTTTTTTTCAAGAGCTTGCCCTTTTTCGCAAACAGGGTCACACTTTGCCCACCGATCCCCACCCCCTTGGCTTTTTGCCATCGTCACCCCTTTGCGGTGTGTGTGGCAGGCCCTTTGAGGCAAGTTTCATGACGCATCTCTCTTCCGATTTCCAAAACGAAGAATTGCCCAATCGCGCGCGTATTGTGGCGCAAGGGCGGGCCTGGACCAATCTGATTGATGGCAAGTTTGAACCCGCCGCCTCTGGCCGGACACTTGAAATGCTCTGCCCGTCCGACGGTCGGCCCTTTTGCACCATTGCCTGCTCGGGCCCCGAGGATGTGAACCGCGCGGTTGATGCGGCTCGCACTGCGTTTGAGCAAAGCAGCTGGTCCAAAATGACCGCAACGGAGCGCGGTCGCCTGCTTCATCGGCTCTCTCAATTGGTGATGGAGAATTTTGAAGAACTGGCCGCCCTTGAAAGCCGTGACACCGGTAAACCTCTGCGTCAGGGCGAGGCGGACATCACTGCAACGGCCCGCTATTTTGAATATTATGCCGGTGCGGCAGACAAAGTGCATGGGGAGACTATTCCGCTGCCCGGTGGCTTTACCGCACTCACCGTGCGTGAGCCCTATGGTGTGGTGGCCTCCATCATTCCGTGGAACTATCCTGCCCAGATTATGGGGCGTGTGGTCGGCGCCGCACTTGCCATGGGCAACACGCTGGTTATCAAACCGGCTGAAGATGCCTGCCTTTCCATTTTGCGCATTGCCGAACTGGCCCATGATGCAGGCTTTCCCAAAGGGGTGCTGAATGTGGTAACCGGCCTTGGCGAGGAAGCAGGGGCCCTTCTCTCCTCCCATCCCGATCTTGATTATATGACATTTACCGGCTCGCCCGAAGTGGGAACGCTCATCCAGCGCGCCGCGGCGGGCAATCATATCGGCTGCACTTTGGAGCTTGGAGGCAAAAGCCCGCAAATCCTGTTTGGCGATGCTGATCTTGATGCGGCAATGCCCGTCATCACCAACGCGATCATCCAGAATGCTGGTCAGACCTGCTCGGCGGGGTCGCGCCTTTTGGTGCAGCAAAATCTGTGGGATGAGGTGCTGGAGCGTCTGAAAACCCGTTTTGAAGCCCTTATTGCCGATCGCCATGATGCCAATGCCGATTTGGGGCCTTTGGTCACCCGCAATCAGGCGGAGCGGGTCGCGGGCTTTATGGCTTTGGCGGAAGATGCTGGCATTCCGGTGCTGGCTGCTGGCACGATTGCCGAAGATGCCCCGCAAGGGGGATATTATGCTGCCCCCACCCTGTTTGGACCGGTTCCCAGCCAAAGCGTTCTGGCGCAAGAGGAGGTCTTCGGCCCCGTTCTTTCCATGATTGCTTTTTCTGATGAGGAAGACGCCATCAAGCTGGCCAACGGCACCCCTTATGGCCTTGTTGCAGGGGTCTGGACCGGTGACGCTGCCCGGTCCATGCGGCTGGCCCGGGCCGTGCGGGCAGGGCAGGTCTATGTCAATGGCTATGGCGCTGGCGGCGGTGTGGAACTGCCCTTTGGCGGCTTTAAAAAATCGGGCCATGGCCGCGAGAAAGGCTTTGAAGGCTTGTATGAATTCTCGGCCACCAAAACCATCGTGCTCAACCACGGATAAGGCGCAGAGTGCCTGCAATCAAAAGGCAGGATCAGGGGTTTGATCTCTAAAAGCCCCTAATCCATCAATTTGCGTTCAATATCAATAATGCCGTCAGCATATTCGTGAATGACCCGGCGAATTCGCTCGCCATTTTCCTCGGTGATATCGTCCCAGTCCATAATCCGCAAAATGGCATGGCGGGCGGTTTTAAAGACCTGAAGCTGCCCGAACATAACGAAAATCCGTAGCTTTGCTTCATCAGAGAGAGCTGGCCGTCCGGTAAGGCGGGCAAAAAGCGCCGAGATAACGCTCATCTGCGGCACCATCATCCGTTCATGCATAATCTCAAATGCCGGTCCCGGCTCAAGATGCTCAAGAATAAGGATCTTTGCCCAATTCTGGCTCATGGGGTCCAAAATCATCAGATCGATATAAAGATCGAGAATGGAGATAAAGAGATCATGTGCGTCGGCAAGGGCGAGGCTGGCAAAATCCACCTGACCATAATTGGCCACCCGCTCGCCTCCACGGATATCAATCTGGGTGCAGATATAGTGAACTGTTTCAAGATAAAGCGCTTCAGCGCTGCCATAATCAGCTTTTAGTTGACTGACATCCCGACCAGAGGCTTGCGCTATCTGTTCAAGCGTTGCTGTGCTGCGCGGCTCGCATGAAAAAACTGTAATGGCATGCTCGAAAAATAAGATTTGCTCTTCTGATAGCAAGGCTTGTGCCTCAGGGCCTGCGCCATTCTCATTGGCGGCTTGCTGAGAAGACGAAAAATGCATTACCTGTGCTCCTAAAAATACGGCGTCAAATGAATTTGGCCCTATCACTCGTCTCTAATGCCAGAACGGCAGTTCTTAATCGGCATGCTCTTGTATAGCTGACCTTAGGGAAGAGGTTATGGGTTCTATATGGGGCAGACTACCCCAAAGTCTAGCCTTTGGTCGAAGAAAGTTTAAAAAAGGCAATTGCCGGTGCGCGGATGGAAATGAATGGTGGGAGTGGGTAAATTTAGCCATTGTCGGGCTGCTTTTGGGCAAGTTATGGTCAGGTAAGAACCAATTCTCATCAGGGAGACTGCAACATGGCTGAGTTTACTCAAAATGGGCGACTTGAAGGAAAAGTTGCGATCATTACCGGTGCGGCTTCCGGCTTTGGCGAGGGCATTGCCCGCCGCTTTGCCCAGGAAGGGGCCAAGGTGGTCGTGGCGGACATGAATAGCGAAGGGGCGGAGAAAGTCGCAAGTGAGATTGGCGGCATTCCTGTCACGGTGGATGTGACCAAGGGCGCGGATGTCGACACAATGGTTGAAGCCGCCCAGAGCCTTGGCGGGGTGGATATCCTGATCAATAATGCAGGCTTTACCCATCGCAATCAGCCCATGCTGGAGGTTGATGAAGAAACCTTTGATCGCATTTTCGATGTCAATGTGAAGGCAATTTATCTCGCCGCCCAGCGCGTGGTGCCGATCATGGAGAAAAAGGGAGGTGGTGTTATCATCAATACGGCCTCCACGGCAGGGCTGCGCCCGCGCCCCGGCCTTGTCTGGTATAACAGCTCCAAAGGGGCGGCCATCTCCATGACCAAATCCATGGCGGTGGAGCTGGCCCCAAGCCAGATCCGCGTCAATGCCCTATGTCCCGTTGCCGGAGCCACGGGTATGCTGCATCTCTTTATGGGGGAGGATACGCCGGAAAAACGCGAGCTGTTTAAAAGCTCCATCCCCATTGGGCGCCTTTCTACGCCGCAGGATATGGCCAATGCTGCACTTTATCTTGCTAGCGACGAAGCCAACTTCATCACCGGTGTAGCGCTGGAAGTCGATGGCGGTCGCTGCATTTGATTTTACGGAAAAAAACAGCGCCCTCATGGAAGGCGCTGTTTTGCGGTGAGATCTCAAAGATCAGCTTTAGTATCAGGGCCTTTATGAGGCAACAACAGGAGTTTTGCCTGCAAGCAGTTGGGTCATCCAATCGGCATCCACATTCTGTCCGGTCAGAACGGTGCCCACTTTCTTGCCAGCCATAGCGTCTTTTTCCTGCATGAGGCCAGCAAGAGAGGCAGCGCCCGCCCCTTCGGCCAGATTATGGGTGGCGCGATAGATAAGGCGGATGGCTTGGGCAATCAAATCGTCCGAGACGCGAATGACCCGTTCTGCCCCTTTTGCAACAATCTCAAAGGCGTCACTATCCGGACAGCGCACGGCCATGCCGTCGGCAAAAGTGTCGGAACGGTCTGCATCGGTGAGCTTGCCGCTTTCAAAACTCTTGGCATAGCCATCGGCCCGGTCCGAGACCACGCCAACAATTTTGGTTTTCAGCCCCAAGGCATCGCGCGCTGTGATCATGCCGCAAATGCCGGAGCCCTTGCCAATGGGCACATAGATGGTGTCAAAATCGGCATGGGCCTGCATCATCTCGTAAGCATAGGTGCCAACGCCAGCCACCAGATCTTCGTGAAAGGCGGGCACCATATGAAGGCCATCGCTCTCGGCCTTTTGCTTGGCGGCCATAACGGCCAAATCAAAATCCTGCCCCTCTTCAATCAGATTGGCACCAAAAGCCCGCATCGCTGCATTCTTCTCGGGGGAATTGCCAAAAGGCACCAAAATGGTTGCTTTGAGACCATGCACGCCAGAGGCATAGGCAAGGCTCTGGCCATGATTGCCCCGTGTTGCAGAGATAAGACCGGGAATCTCGGGAAAGCGCTCCTTGTGGCGCGCGGCATAAACCAGCCCGCCGCGAACCTTGAAGGCACCCGTTGGGGTGTGGTTTTCATGCTTCATCCAGACATCAGCACCTAGCTCGGCAGACAGGATGGGCCAGTGATAGCAAGGGGTAACAGGCATGGACCGGTAGACCAGATCTTCAGCTTTTTCAAAGTCGCGACGGCTCAACATGGCAAATGTCTTTCATTCGGTAAAGCGCGTTTACATCCAAAAGGATTGATTTCCTGCCTTCAGGATGACAAAGACTATTGTATGGTTCAATATAAGGATTGTATGGGAGTTAATCTTTATTGTCTCCCATACAATAAGGCGATTGCCGCAAGGTGGCATCAAAGCTATCGCAAGTGATGGCAAGTGGGGAGGGGAAGCAATGGCAAAGAAGAAAGAGATCTGGTGTCCCGATCTAACCCATTATCATGGACCCAAATATCGCGCCATTGTCGCAGCTTTGGCAAAAGACATCCAAACCGGCCATTTGCAGCCAGGGGATAAAATGCCCACCCAGCGTGATCTGGCCTGGGAGCTGGGGGTCAATCTCTCCACAATTACCGATGCCTACCGCGAAGCCACGCGCCAGCACCTGATTGCCGGAGAAGTAGGGCGGGGCACCTATGTGCTGGCGGGCGCTGCCGAGGCGCAGCTCTATGCCTTGGGGCGGCCGCGCGCAGGAGATGTAAGAAGCACTGAAGGGGGAGGCGATATCATCGACCTCTCCACCAATATCCCTGCCAGAGCCTTTCGCGATGAAGATGTCCGCGAAACCCTCACCGCATTGATGGAGAGGGACAATCTCTCGGAACTGATGGATTATCACAGCCCCGATCTCATCCATCGCTGCAGAATTGCGATTTCCCAGTTTTATCAGCAGCGGGGCTTTCATCCGCGCCACGCTGATATCTTCCCCTGTGCCGGTGCCCAGGCCGCTCTTTATGCAGCGTTGCAGATGATCACCAAACCGGACATGCCCATCCTTGTTGAGGAATTTACCTTTCCCGGTATGAAGGTGACGGCCCGCCAATTGGGATTGCGGCTTATTCCCGTTGCCATGGATGGGGAGGGCCTGATCCCTGAAGATCTGGACCGCGCAGCCCGTGCCTCTGGTGCTACGATTTTGGTGGCAAGTCCGATTTTGCAAAATCCCACCGGTGCCAGTATGGGCGCACAAAGGCGGGCAGAGATTGCCGCCACGATTGAGAAGCTGGATCTTACTTTGATCGAAGAAGATGTCTATGGGGCCTTTACCAAGGAACCGCCGTTAAGCGTGCAACTGGCGGGACGCTCCATGCTGGTTGGGGGCTTTTCCAAACTGGTTGCCCCCGGTCCCCGTTTTGGTTTCATCATTTCAACGCTGGAAGGAAGGCATGCCCTTGATGTCTCGCCCGATGAGCTGGTGCATTCCACCAGTTGGATGACAGCCCCGCTGATGCTGGAACTTGCCTGCCAATGGATTGAAAGCGGCAAGGCAGAAGAGCGCATGGAATGGCAACGCCAAGAGGCAAGGGCGCGCCAGATCATGGTGCGGCGAAAACTGGGAACCATCTTGCATGTGCCGCCCTTGGGCAAGGCGCCAGCCGCTCCCCATCTGTGGATTGACTGCAACCAGAGCCACCTGCAAGAAGCCCGTAATGATGGTCCCAGTGGCAATCAACTGGCCGCAAAGGCGCGGGCGCATGGGGTGGAAGTCGTCGCCGCCAGCACATTTTGTGCAGGGCGCATGCAGCGTGATGGGCTAAGATTATGCCTCACAGCTCCGCTCACCCGTGCCGCGCTCTCGCAAGCCTGCACGCGCCTTGCCAAGGCTTGGGGGTGATTGTGGGGTCAAGAAGAAGTGAGATCGAGATTAGGATGAAGGGATTTTAAGAGGCGCGCAGCAGATTGCCCTTTAAAAAGGCCTCAAATTCATTAAACGGCATCGGCTTGGCATAGTGATAGCCTTGAGCCAAATCGCCGCCAATCAATGACAAAATTTCGGCTTGTTCCGCCGTCTCGACCCCTTCTGCGATGGAGCGAATGCTCATGCCGTTGGAGATGGCAAAGACTGCCTTGACCAGTGCAAGAGCCCTCTGATCATGGTCGATATCGCACACAAAGGAGCGATCAATCTTGAGATAATCAATGGGCAGGAAACGCAATTGGCTGAGATTGGAAAAGCCGGTGCCAAAATCATCAAGGGCGATGCGAACCCCAAGATCCGAGAGTTCTTCAAGGCGCTGCTTTGCTGCTTCCTGATCCCACAGGAACATGCTTTCGGTGACTTCAAGACATAACTTATTTGCGGGTACTTGGTGGCGGGCAAGGGCCTCTGCAACACGAGCAACCAGATGCCTGTCTTTAAGCTGCTTTGGGGACAAATTAACAGAGAAGCGAGAAATGCCATTGTCCAGCCAAGGCTTCATATCCCGGCATGCCTTGTTGAGCACAATATCGCCCAGATCGTAAATAAGGGCAGTTTCTTCTGCAATGGGGATGAAGGTTTCGGGACCGACCAGGCCAAAGTCAGGCTGAAACCATCGGCTTAAAGTCTCAACACCGACGGTCTTGCCACTCTTTAAATCAACAATGGGCTGATACCAGACCTCGATCTCATCCCGATCAAGCCCAACACGCAAATTGGAGGCAAGGCGTTTGCGCTCTTCGACCCATTCACCCATGGAAGGCTCAAAAAAAGTCCAGGCACCGCGCCCTCTTTCCTTGGTGCAATAAAGGGCAATATCGGCATAACGCTGCAAATCGGTGGGGCAATTCCCGTCTGTCGGGGCCATGGCAATACCAATTGAGCAGGAAACCTCAAGGCTCTTGCCTTCAAAGAAAACCGGCCGTTCAAGAGTTTGCACCACCCGGTCTGCCAACCGCTCAACGGAAAATCCATCCTCGGTAATCGGGCAGATAATGGCAAACTCATCCCCGCCAAGACGAGCCACGCTATCGCAGTCCCGGATAAGGTTTTTAAGGCGTTGGGCAATGGCAATCAAAAGGGCATCGCCCGCATGGTGACCAAGGGTGTCGTTGATATTTTTAAAATGATCAAGATCGAGAGCCAATATGGCTGCATTGAGCCCATGCTCTTGGGTTGTGAGCAGCATCTTCTCCAGCTGCTGCAAAAAACTGCGGCGGTTGGCAAGGCCGGTAAGCTGGTCTTTTTCAGAAAGGGCAATGGCTTGCCTGCGCGCCAGCTCCAGATCACGGGTGCGTTCGCTCACACGATTTTCAAGCTCACTATTGAGCTTTTCAAGCCGCACATTGGCTTCAAACAACATCCGGGATTTATCTTCAAGCAGCGCTTCAGCCTGCTTGCGGGCAGCTCTCTCGCGTTTTACTCTGCGTTCCAGACGTTGTTCCATCGAATTGTCCAAACTGCCACTCTTATCCCTTTAGCTCAGGACGATAGGGCTAGTGTATATTAGCTGTCATTTTTTGTCAGCGTGAAGCGAACGACAGGTCCGGTCTCTTCCTGATAGGTCATTTGCTCGATTGAGATAGGGGAGCCAAAATGAGCCGCCGCCCCCAGAATAAGCCCCTCGGCCAAATTGGCAAAGGGTCGGCAACTGCGATAATCCAGTACCATGTGGTTATCGCTCTCCTCGACCTGCTCAAAGCTGGGTAGCTCGGCATCGGGATAGAGCTTTTTGACCTCGATATGGATGTGGTTCTCGACTGAGCTTAAAAACCCGAAAAGCGTGTCGGCACCAACGATAAAATCGGGAAATTTTTGCGAAAAGACCCCCATGAGGTGCTGACCGAAAATCCGCAAGAGTTCTGCACCAGAAACATTGGTTTCTTTCGACAAGGCCCCGAGCAATTGCGCCATTTCCATATGATCATAAGTGCCGACAGCGGTATAGGCCCCGTCATGCTCCAGATCACAAGCATCAATGATGTCGTCAACCATATCTTCTGAATAGCTGTTTGCCACAAAATCAAGAAATTCAGTAAAGACAAGGCCTTTCATAAGACACTCCAATTCTGGTCCGACTGGTATGGTAAAGTCTGAAACCAAAAGTTTTAAATATCTATAATCAAAATTGTGTAAGTTATAAATTTATTGCAAAAAAGAATTCCAAAGGCGAGAAAACAGCCCTTAAGGTGCCCAAAAGGCATGAGTAAGGGCATTTTCGCCCTATCCTGCGAGCACTTATAGCTTGGGGAAGGTGATTTAGGCCAGCGTGCCGTGGTCTCCCGTACTGCCCACAGGGGCTTAAGGCCCGAGGACAGACAAAGGAGAGAATGTGCGAAAGCTTAAAGGCTCTGTCCTATCCTGCGAGCACTTATGGCTTGGGGAAGGTGATTTGGGCCAGCGTGCCGTGGTCTCCCGTACTGCCCACAGGGCCGTAAGGCCCGAGGACAGACACAAGAGAGAATGTGCGAAAGCTTAAAGGCTCTGTCCTATCCTGCGAGCACTCGGGCATTGGGGAAGGTGATCTCGACCAATGTGCCGTGATCTTTCGCACTCACCAGCGAGAAGCGGGCGCGATTGGCCTCTACCAGCGCTTTGGTCAGCGGCAGCCCAAGGCCTGTGCCGGGATTGCTTTTGGAAGAGGTTGAGGACAATTGCCGGAAAGGCTCCAAAGCCGTTTTGACCTCGTCTTCGCTCATGCCAATGCCGGTATCGCGAATGCGCAGAATAACCTCGCCATTCTCTTCATAAGATGTCGAGATGATAACCTGACCGCCCGCCGGAGTATATTTCACCCCGTTGGAGAGAAGGTTGAGAATGATCTGTCGTAGCGAGCGGCTATCTCCCACCACATCGGGCAGAGCCGATGAGAGAGAGGTGCGAATGATGATTTGCTCGCGATTGGCTTGCGGCTGCATCAGGCCCACACTTTCCTGCACCAAGGCGTTAAGCTCGGTGGCCTGAAAGGACAAATCCATCTTGCCTGCTTCAACCTTTGAGAGATCAAGCAGATCATTGATCAGGCTCATGATGTGACTGCCTGATGTATGAATGTCTTTAAGGTAATCCTTATAGCGCTCGTTGCCAACTTCGCCGAACCGCTCGTCAATCATCACTTCTGAAAAGCCGATAATGGCATTAAGAGGGGTACGGATTTCATGGCTGATTTTGGCAAGGAAATCAGATTTTTGATTGTTTGCCTTCTCGGCCCGTCGTTTTTCAGCCAGCAAATCTTCTTCCGCCCGCTTCCATTGTGCAATGTCACGCACCACAGCGCAGAAACGATTGGTGCCGGGAATGGCAACCCGCCCCATGGTCATAAAGAGCGGAATCAAGCCCCCTGAAGAGACGCGGCCAATCACCTCTCGCCCGTCATTAAGCACAGAGGCAACCCCGTTGGTGACAAGGCCATCAAGATAATCAACGGCATCCTTGTGGCTTTCTTCTGCAAGAAGATCAAGGAAACTCTCGCCAGCCATGTCATGACGATCCACCTCAAACAAAGCCTCTGCCGAATGGTTCATGCGCAAAACACAGGCATTGGCATCCAGCACCACAACGCCATCGGTTGCGGTATCAAGAATGGCTTCAAGCTCCGCTATTTTCTCGTCTTCTTCGGAGAGGCCAATGGAAGGTGGATCATTGGGCGCTTTTTCAAAGGTCAGCATGGCAGCAGGCTGATTGTTCCACTGGGTGGAGGCAATCTGCGCCAGAACGGAAAGGGGGCTACCATCTGACTTGCGCAAGGTGGTACGGCCTTCGGTTTTGGTTAGCCAGTCTCCGGGGCGTCCGGCAAAAAGGGCATCCATACCGCCAGCCTCTTGCAAAGCTGTAGCACTATCAAACCCCAGCAGGGACAGGGCGGTGCTGGTCGCATAACGCACTTTTTGATCAGCAGAGATAAGGAGAGCCGTTGGCAATTTATCCAAAAGCGCAGTTACTTGAGTCTGATCGAAATCAGGTGCAGCAGTCTCTGGCTGTGTGGCCTCTACTTCAGAGTCCGCTACGGTCGCCAGCTCTGCTTCAAGTGCTGCCGCAGCTTCATTTAAAGCCTCTTCCTTAGGGCTATTATCTTCGTCATCTTCGCCAAGAGAGGAGGCAGCCAAAGCGCCAGCGGCCAATCCTGCAAGTCCGGTTGCGATCAATGGATCGGCTCCATCCTCATCTGTATCCTGATCAACGTCTTGGGATGCGCCATGATCTTCTGTGAAGGAGACCTCATTTTCATCCCTATTAGGAGTAGAAGGACCGGTTGGCAGCTCAATGACCTCTGAGCTTGGACCCTCTTTAGATGTCTGTTCGCCCTTCGCATCTTCAGTAAGGCTTTGAGGAGCGTCTTTGCTTTCCATCTCAGCATCTAAATCAATGGGTGATTGCGTGCCGGATTTATCCAACTCGCCATCGGCGACTGAGGCATCTTCCTCTTCAAGGCCGCCAATCAGTGCCTGAAAACGGGGACCGCTTTTGTTACGAAGGCGAAGGGCTTGCTTGCTGTCCTCTTCGTCATCACTGCCGGTCGTCTGCTCCTTGCTCTTTTGCAGGTGGCGGAAGGCCGGGTCCATCGCCAGAATATCGCGAAAGGCGTTGGAGGTCGCGCTTTTTAGCGCGTCATCCGGGTCTCCCGCATCCTCTGTGTCTGCGTTTTCGGCACCGTCTTCTGTCTCTTGTGACTCTGGAGCATCCGTACCATCTTCCGCAGTCGCCCCTTCGGCCATTTCGCCTGCGATCTCTTCAGAGGCAGCGACACTATCGCCTTTCTCTTGATCATTCAGATCAAGCTGAGCCTCTTCTTGTGCGTCGTCAGTCTTGGCGACCTGATCAAGAGCAGGAGATGTATCGTCCTCGCTTGATGGGGCAAGAAGGGCTGCTTCGTGAGTGCCAGCCTCAGTCTCAATCTCTGCCTCAGTCTCTTTCTCGCTAGAAGCATCCGGCTGGTTGTCAGCGTTGCTATCTGCACTATCAGCCAAGAGCGCCACGGAGGCGGCTCCGGCTACACTTGCCTGATCGGCCAAGGCGGCAGCAAGACGTACTTTCTTGCGGGCTTTTTTGCGTTTCTTGGCTTTTTTCAGCTTCTTCTCGCGTAGCTTGGCTTCCTTTGCTTCTTTCTTCTTGCGCTTTTTCTCAGCTTTCTTTGCAGCCTTTTTGGCGGCTTTTCTAGCAGCGTCATCTGCTCCAGCGTCAAGATCGCCTGCTTGATCCTGTGGCTCTGTCTGATCCTCGGCCTCTTCCCCGGCGATTTCAAACAAATCGGCAGCAGGCATCATATCAGGCAGCTCTTGGTTGGCCGGGCTGAGTTTGGCTTTCTTCTTGGCCTTCTTCTTTTTGTCTTTCTTGTGCTTCTTCTCTTCTTTCTCTAGCGAAGCTTGCTCAACAGAAGCCTCGGCAAGATCAAGGGTCTCGATCGCGTCGTCCTGCTTTGCCTCTTTGGCTTTTTTCGCCTTTTTCTTCTTTTTAGAAGAGCGGGCCTTGTCCGAAGGCTCAGGCAGGATGTCTTTGTCCTTGGCCCCAATCTCAGTGCCAGTCTCAGCGTCAGTCTCGGCCTTGGCATCAGAGCTGCTGGAGCCAAGAATGGCAACGCCAGTTCCCAAGGTCAGAACAGCGGCACCGGCTGCAGCAAGAGCGTCGCTATCTCTATCTTCTGTCTCGTCGGCCACGTCATCACTCGCGCTCAGCTCAGCTGCACTGACGGCATCGGCAATCTCGTCCTCTGGACCAAAGGCCTCACCCGTCGCGTCACGGGAAGCGGGGCCTTCCTCAGTCTCATCATCGACCAGAACTTCAGCAATCTTGTCAAATGCATCTTTTTCGCTGCGGCTAAGATGGGCCATATCTTCTTGGTCTGCATCCCTGCCTTCCAAGCTTGGGGCAGGGCTATCTGGCATGTCTGCTGCTGTCTTGGGCAAACTGTCATCGGGCAGGGACTCGCCTTCAACTGCTGCACGAGCGGCTGCATCATCGTCAAGTTCATGGCCCGCACTGTTTTCCTCATCGAGCAATATTTGCATGGAGGTGGCAATCGCACCGGTTTCGTCTTCTACGCTGTCCTGAGGCTCCGATAGAGCTGGGTCATCAATGTCTCGCCCATCCACAACTGCACCCGCAGTTCTAACCGCAAGGTCAGCGGCCTTAAAGACCTCGTCCGACAGAACGTCTTTACCAGACTGAAGTGCATTCGTCTGAGCCGCATCATCATCGGTTGCCAAGCTGGCATCTGTAGAAGACGCGCTTTTGGCCGCCAAGTCCTCAGTGGTCACATCCTCTGTCCCAAGCTCTGCAAGGGAAAGCGTCTGGTGACTGCGGCAAATACCAAAACCTCTGAAACCCTGAAAACCATGAAAACGCCCAAAGACAGGCAGGCCAGTCATTTCTACGGCAATAGCAAGCTCGGAATTTTGAACTGGCCAATGCGCAATCAGCCCTGTCCATGTATCTCGCGCTTCAAAGGCAGCGGCAATCTCGTCTCCATCGTGAATGGAGAATTCAGCTGCAATATCTGGCCAGGTTTTGCCCAAAATAGTCGCATATTCGGGCCCTACAGCATCAGCCAGATCGCTGGAGATAAAGGTAAAGCGCCCAACCTCATCGCTCTCCCAGATGAAATGATGAGGTCCGGCAGAAGGATCGAAAGTAAAGGCGTCACTGCTCTCCTCGTCCGCGCCTTTGGTTGAGATATCTTCCAAGGCATCTTTGGGCGTAAAACGAGTGACAGAGGAAGTCCGGGATTGATCCTCAATATCCCCGCCGTCCATGGCTGGATCTTGGGAGAAGAGATCGGCCTTTGCCTCATCGCTCTCGTGGCTACCCTCTTTGCTCTCTTTGGCACCAGTGAGATCAGTCACATCCGCAGTTGAAGAGACCAGCCGAATGTCGGCAGGGGAGGGTGCAAAGGGTAGGTTGACGATGTTGGAGCCTTGTTGCGGGCTCTTTTGGCCGCTCTCACCAGCCTCACCAGAGGTCACATCATCATTGTCAGCGGTAATAATACCATCCCGATCGGAACTGCCCCCATCCTTATCATCATGCTTGGCGGGATCCTGCGGCGTTGGGTGATTGTCTTCCCGCCGGTCTCTATGGAAAGGCTGCGCCTCCATATGCTCCAGCATATTGGGTTTATCTGCACCCGGTGCCAGAGTGTCTTTGCTGTCTGTATCAGTCAGATCAAAAATATCGGCTTCCCGCGCCATGTCTTCATCAGATAGATAAGGACCGTCAGTGTCATCCTCTTCAAGAGCCGAGAAATCAACCGCTTCGCCAGCATCCCCACTGGCAGAAGAAACAAGCAGCATATAGCGAGCAGCGGAGCCTTCACCTGTGCGGGCAACGCCACCTACGCGCGGCTCATCTCCCTCATCCAGCAAATCAATGGCAAGGCCAGTCTCGCCATCGGCCCCTTGCAACAGCATGTCGATTTTTTCTGAAACCGTGACAAGGCTCTCAAATCCATCTGATGCTGCCAGCACCTTGCTATCGCCATCCATAATGGCAGAAAGGATCTGTTCTTTGTCTGGATCTGCCATACCGCCCGGATTGGCACTTAAGGCATCGACCAGCTTTCTTGCCGCTTGTTCTTCGCTCAGCTTTTCAACCTGCGCATCGGTAGAGAGAACCAGAACCATGCTCTCGCCCGCCACTTCCAGCCGTTTACACAGGCAAGTGGTGGTGACTGCTTTTACGCCAAGGAAAAAGCGCAAACGATCGAGCAGGGGCGTGTTGGGGCGGGAATTGAGCGCAAGGCGCGCCAAATGACGACGGGCCGGATGCACATCGCCAAAGGTGCGATCAAGCAGCGCATCCATGCTTGTTTCGTTAAAAAAGGCAAGGCCAGCAGCATTGGACCAGATGATTCTATTGCCTTCATGATTCCACACCCATGCCGGACGAGGATCAAGCAGCACCGCCCCGATAGAAGGATGGGCTGTCAATGTCAGGAAAGGCAAACCATGGGAGGCCGTAGAAAGAGCAGGCATAAGGATCCCTTTAACTATCCGGTCATCTGTGTCACAGAGCTTGCCGCGCCAGATGGAAAATGCCCCAACAATTCTGTTGAGAGGGCGAAGTCACAAAAGTCGCATGGCAAGAGAGGGACGATCCCTCGCTAAAAGTCTGGCCTGATAGGCCGTATCTGACAGGCTTGCATCCCAAAAGAGGCAATTCTTCATTGAAATGGAGCAAGCAAGGCAGATTAGAAAACTTAACAGTCTATTAATACCGGGTTTGGGGGAACGAATCCATAACTTAGCGGTCAAGACAAACGGAATTGCGTTGTCTTGGTTAATTTGGCCCGTATTGACCGGGGCCAAAGCATTTCGATTTCTTCCACAAGGCCAGCCTCTAAGTCACATCAGAAAGTAGGTTATAACTTCATATACTTGCAACAATTCAAAGCTAAACAGGATTTGCGCGGAAAATTAATGTTGCAATGCACAAAATGAAGTGTTATGTTGCATCGCACAATGAGATTGGGTGCCACATGATGATGGCTCAGGAGACAGAATAATGATTAAGACACCAGAAGCATTTGAAGTACCAACACAGGTTCGCGACATGGCTGAAAAAGGCGTTGAGCAGGCTCGCAAAGCATTTGACGAGTTTGTATCCGCTGCCAACGATGCTGCCCTCAAAGTTGAAGGTTCTGCTGAAACCATGCGCAATGGTGCTGCTGACCTGAACAAAAAGGCTCTGGCTGCTACCGAAGAAAGCGTAAACGCTTCTTTCGATCTGGCCACCAAACTGGTTAAAGCAAAAGACCTGAACGAAGCAATGGAACTGCAGACTGCTTATGTTCAGTCCCAGATGCAGCGTTTTGGCGAGATTGCTCGTGATATGGGTGAAGCTGCTACCAAAGCTGCAGCTGATGCGACTGCTAAAAAAGGCTAAGGCAATCCCCTTGGATCGTCTGAGACTTTTTCAAGATATTGTGCGACGCAATGTGGTGCGCCGCACAACAATCATCAAACTTATATATTTTCCATTTTTTGCATCGCGCGGATAACCGGGTTTTCCTCCCAACTTTTCCGGTTATACAAATGTTCGTGGTGAGCGTATCTCGCGATGCTTTATGGAAGACCGGCCTTTGCCTCTCCTCCTCGTTTAAGGCCAGAGCCGGTTCCAACATTCTGCATATAGGATTTGCTCCGATGACTACTGCTAAAGCTGCCCCTGCGAAAAAAACTGCTGCCAAAGCTGCTCCTAAAGCTGCAAAGGTAGAAAAAGAAGAAGCATCTAACGATATCTTCGCAATGCCAAAATTTGAAATGCCTAAGTTCGAACTGCCAAACATGGATTTCTCTGCTGATGGCATGCCAGAGCTGGTTCGCGACATGGCCGAGCAGGGCGTTGCCCAGGTTCGTGATGGCTACGAAAAAGTGCGTGTTGCTGCTGAAGAACAGAATGCTGCTGTTGAGAAAAGCATTGACACCGCACGTGACGCTGGCATGGCTGTAAACAAGAAAGTTCTCGACGCTGCTCAGGCCAACATGGAAGCCGGTTTCAACTTCTTCCGTGATGCTCTGTCCGTAAACACCCTTGGTGATGCGATCGAGCTGCAGTCTTCTTTTGCCCGCGCTCAGTTCGACACTGTATCCGCACAGGCCAAAGACATTCAGGAAACTGTCAATAAAGGCATCCAGGAAGCTGCTGCTCCCGTACAGGAAGCTGTAAACAAAAATCTGGACGCTATCAAAGCTGCCTAATCTGGCGCTGATTTGATTGTCGGTTAAGAACAAGGCTCGCATTTCTAAGTGCGGGCCTTTATATTTGGCTGACGGGCTTTATGCTTGGGGAAAGTGTTGACAAGCTGTGGGGATAAATCGCTCAGCCTCTTGCATTTTCTGCCCAGCCAACCTAATAAACAGCCCACTATGGTATGCAGTCGTAGCTCAGTTGGTTAGAGCGTCGGATTGTGGCTCCGAAGGTCGGTGGTTCGAATCCACCCGACTGTACCATTCTTACCCAAAATAAAAATCCTTCTGCCGCATAACAGCCATGCATACGCTCTGTGCCATCAGGCCTGTTGGTGCTTAGACCTGATGGCAAAGTTTCTGTGATTAGGTTTAGGGCAAGCAGCGACCCGAAATAGCAAATGCTTCATCCAGTAGCTTTTGCGTTGGCCGGAAACCACCAGTTTCATCATGCACGATGTTTGAGATAAGAAGGCTCAGAACGGGTTTGTTGAGGGCTCCTTGATCTGCAAATAGCTTGAGGTCGCTAGATGATGTTCTTATGCCATGTCGGCCAAGACCTCTGACAAGCCGGTCTGCAACCTTGTTCGGGCAGTTGCAGTTCTGACACTGACGGGAAGTTGGATTGCCGTTTACAGGCTTTTGACATTTGCGCATGTTTGCCATTTGAGATCGGCTCGGACGAGGGCCTTTCGGGCAAGTGCGTGCATATCCGCCTCGAGAAGCCGCAGATCCCAGAGTATCACACCACGGGGTGCGTACTTCGACAATGCTCAGCGCAGAGCGGGCTGGATCGCGATTTCGTCCGCGATATTTTGAACATAAATCCCTTACCATCGCCCGAATAGACCATTTTCCTGCGGAAAATACTGCATGGCCATTTCTTTGGCTCAAGGCGCAGTCATGGCGACCATTGGTGCCATTCCAGCGGCTATTGGCGCTAGGGTGCATCATACATACATAATTGTTCATTTTTATGCAGCGCAGGAAACGAGCAGAGGAGAGAACAGCTTGAGAGACAGGCGCTCCTCGATAGGTCAAGTTTTCAATTGCCTGCTGCTGCCAATTGCTGGCTGTGTGCAAACAACTGCTAGCGTTTGCAAAAGTTGGCGAAAAGATAAAAACAAATAATAGAATGAGCCATCTATTCATTAATATATCTCCAGAAAGTACAATAAAACTGTCGGGTCTTAAAACGGTGAAGGTTGGCCTCTAGCCATCTCTTAGGAGTGCGCAGAAAGATATCGCCTCCTTGTGATCGGATTTTTAACGAGACGTGCGATCAATTGTGCAAAGCCTACATCAGTAAAGTTTGGAACCATGAGTGAGAGGTCTTATTGCACCATGGCATCCCATGGCCATGATAACAGAAAATATAATAAAGAGTAAAAAAATAAAATTAACGCTCTAGTTGCATTTCTGAAGTGCCTTTAAAACGAGCAAAGCCTTGCGCTCGTAGCAAGGGCGTTAGCGATAGACCAGCGGCGGATAAAAGGAATGCCGTTGCAGGTCAGGCAATTTTTTTAAGGGGCAGGGTCAGTCTTTGGGCTTGCGATAGGACGAGGGCAAGCAAATCCAGATCGACAATATATTGCTTGGTCAGCCTATCCGAAATCTTCTTGTGTTCGCTACGGTGAAATCCCGTCTTGCGAATGGCCTGCTGAATGGAATCCTCATCCAGTAGCAAGGGCCGGATTGTCATCGGATGTGCCATGATGCTCCCCTTCATGCGTCAACCAAATCACTCCCTCAAGTCGTTCGGGAAGTGTTAACAAATTTGGTTAACAAAGCGTTAACTTTGCCTTGGTGGAGAAGAAGAAGAGGAGAAAACAGCCATTTTGAGGGGAGTGGCGACACGGGACATGATACAAAAAGATTAATGACTACAAGGTCTAAAAAACACAAGCAATCTGGTTCTTGCCACACACGAAAGCTCGCAAAAAACTCTGTTCTGAGGCCAGACGTGATCGCAGCCTACAAACGCAGGGCATTTTGCCCCGCATTGTCATGATGAGAAATCTGGATCAGACGAAACCCGGTGAGCAATCAGCGGATCAGGGCATCATAGATGTCCGTCTCCATGATGATGCCCTGCACTTCACCCTTGTCATGCACCAGAATGGGCCATTGGCTGGCGATGCGCATGCCAAGGATCTTTTTGACCGAAGTCTCTAGGGGAATGGAAAGCACGCTTTGGGCTGGCAAGCTCTGAGGGCAGTCCTCATCCTCCTGCAAGGGATGGATAGAATAGCGCTCATCCTCATGGATAAGCTGCCGCCCCTCAATCACGCTGGCTTTGCCATCAAGGGGGCTCATAATCTCACGGGCGCGCAAAACTTGCATGGGGTTCATATGCGCAACAAAGTCGGCGACATAGTCGTCAACCGGATTGAGAATGATATCCTGCGGAGTGCCGACCTGAACAATCCGCCCCCCTTCCATAATGGCAATCCGGTTGCCGATCTTGATGGCCTCATCCAGATCGTGGCTCACAAAGATGATGGTGCATTTAAGCTTTCTTTGAAGCTCCAACAGCTCGTCTTGCAAATGGGCGCGGATAAGCGGATCCAGAGCCGAATAGGGCTCGTCCATCAAAAGGATAGGGGCACCGGTGGCAAAGGCGCGGGCAAGGCCCACACGCTGCTGCATGCCGCCCGACAGCTCTTGCACAAACTTGTCACCCCATTCGGACAATCCAACAAGCGCCAGCTGCTCTGCAACGCGCGTCTTGCGCTCATCACCGCTTACGCCAGAAAGCTCAAGCCCGAAGCCGACATTGTCTTCAACCGTGCGCCATGGCAGAAGGCCAAATTGCTGGAACACCATAGAGACATTGTGGGTGCGGATGTCGCGCAAAGTCGCACTCGAGCAATTGGCAACATCGACAGGGCCCTTGTCTGTGGTGATTTCAATAGAGCCGCGCGTGATTTTGTTCAATCCATTGATGCCGCGCAGCAAGGTGGATTTGCCCGAGCCGGAAAGGCCCATCAAAACCAGAATTTCCCCTTCCTCAACGTCAATGGAAGCATTGGCAACGCCCAAAATCTGGCTGGTTTGAGACTTGATCTCCTCGCGGCTTTCACCCTTGTCGATCATGCCAAGAGCCGTATCCGGCTTATCACCAAAGACGATGCTGACATTGTTGATTTTTACAATAGGAGTGCTCATTTGCCTGCCTCATCGGGTCCGCGGAAGAAACGATCAAGAATGATGGCAATCAGGACAATGGCCAGACCGACCTCAAACCCTTTGCCAATATTCACCTGATTAAGCGCCCGAAGGGTTGGCACCCCAAGGCCGTCGGCTCCCACAAGGGCGGCAATCACCACCATGGACAGGGACAGCATGATGGTTTGCGTCAGGCCCGCCATAATATTGGGCAGGGCATAGGGAAGCTCAACTTTGAACAGCCGCTGCATTGGAGTTGCGCCAAAGGCGTCTGCGGCTTCCAAAAGAGCGACCGGTGTGGACGAAATCCCAAGATGGGTGAGCCGGATGGGTGAGGGCAGGGCAAAGATAACCGTTGCAATCAATCCCGGCACCATGCCAAGGCCGAACAGGATCAGCGCAGGAATGAGATATACAAAGGTCGGGATGGTCTGCATCAAATCAAGCACCGGTCGCATGGCCTTGAAAAGCCATGGGCGATGAGCGGCCATAATCCCAAGCGGTACGCCGACAAGCATGCAGACAAGGGTCGAGGCAAGAACCAGAGCAACGGTCTCGGTTGTCTCTTCCCAATATCCCTGATTGATGATGAAGGCCAGACCCAGCAGCACAAAGGCTGAAAAGAGGAAAGAGCGACGGACTGCAAAGGCAAGGGCAGCGGCCAGTGCAACAACGACCAAGGGGTGAGGGGCCTGCAGAACCCACAAAATGGCATTGATCACGGCTTCAAGAAAAATCGACAGACTATCAAAAAAGTCGCCGCCCTCTTCAATCAGCCAGTCCACGGCCCATTTCACCCATTTGCCAACGGGGATTTTATTATCAGTTAGCCATTCCATGACAATTGCTCGGTCGTTTGCGGGTGCGTGTCTTGTTTGATTGGATGCACAATCAAAGGCAAAAGACGAGCACCTCTAAAGATCAGACGAACAAAAAGGCGTTTCGAATGAAACGCCTTTCTGAATAGGTGGGTTATTTGGCCAAAGAGGCTTTAACGGCGGCAAGACCATCCTTGCCATCGACAGTCGTAACACCTTTGAGCCAGCTATCCAGAACGCCGCTATTGGCTTTCAGCCATGCCTTGGCGGCATCGCGGGGCTCTTCACCATCATTCAAAATCCCGCTCATAATCTCGTTTTCCATCGCGAGGGAGAATTCAAGATTTTTGAGCAAAGCACCCACATTGGCGCATTCGGTGACATAGTCTTTGCGGGTGTTGGTAGCAACAATAGCGCCGCCATAATTGGGGCCGAACACATCGTCACCGCCTTCAAGATAGGCCATTTCGAAATTTGCATTCATAGGATGCGGCTCCCAGCCAAGAAAGACAATGTCCTTCTTGCGCTTTGTTGCGCGCGTAACCTGTGCCAGCATGCCTTGCTCAGAGCTTTCAACCAGCTCAAAACCGTCAAGGCCAAAGGTTTTGCCCTCGATCATGTCTAGGATCAGACGGTTACCGTCATTGCCCGGCTCAATCCCATAGATTTTTCCGTCAAGCTGGTCCTTGAACTTGGCAATATCGGCAAAGCTTTTAAGGCCCGCATCATAGGTGGTTTTGGGAACAGCCAGTGTATATTTTGCGCCTTCCAGATTGGTGCGTACGGTGTCAACTGTGCCAGCTTCGCGATATTTGGCAATATCGGCTTCCATGGTTGGCATCCAGTTGCCAAGGAAAACGTCAATATCCTTGTTTGCAAGAGAGGTGAAGGTAACAGGCACAGACAGGAGCTTGATATCGGTCGCATAGCCAAGCCCTTCCAGCACCAAGGTGGTGGCAGCTGTCGTGGCGGTAATATCTGTCCAACCCACATCTGAGAAGGTCACTTTTTTGCACTGGTCAGGCTCAGCAGCCATAGCAGGCACAGAAACGCTTGCAGCAAAGGCAAAGCCGATGGCGGCCAGAATGGATTTGTTGGTGATGCGCATATTTTCTCCCTCTTTCAATCCATAGAGATGCTGGGTGCACCAGAATCAATATTGGCCCTGATGCGGACATGTTGTTCTTTTCCTACCACATCGAGGACCACTCCTCATTACTATGCTTGCATATTTTTTTTGTAATCTCTACCCGTTTAAGTGCGAAAAATCTTGATTTTTATTAATTGATCAGTCAATTAAAATAAACAGGTGTGGGATTAGGAGAGGCAAATGCCCAAAATTGGAATGGGTCCGGTGCGCAAACGTGCCTTTGTCAAAGCGGCAATCTCTTCTATTCATGCGAAGGGGTTCATGCAGCTGACCATGGCGGATGTGGCACGCGAAGCAGGGGTCTCGACGGGGCTTATCCATCATTATCTGGGCTCTAAAGATCAGCTTTTGAATGAGACGATGCGCTATCTTCTCAATGAGCTGCAGCAAATCCTTCAGGCCAAGCTAAGCGGCGCAACCACCCCTCAAGAGAGGCTGGATGCGATTATCGAGAGCAATTTCACCAAAGAGCAGATGCGCCCCGAGGTTGTTTCTGCCTGGTTGGCCTTTTATGTGCAGGCCCAGCGCTCCGAGCCGCTCAATCATCTTTTGCATATCTATTCGCGCCGCCTGCAAAGCAATCTGACCAGTGCCTTCAAGGCGCATATGTCACCGACCAAGGCACGGCTGGCAGCGGAAAGCACAGCCGCCCTGATCGATGGGTTCTGGCTCAAAGCAGTGCTGGTCCAGGGCGTTATCAATCACAAACATGCGGTCAAGGTGCTGAAAAAGCATGTGGCCCAGCAAATCCAAACTGCGGAGCAGGAGAAGGCTTCAGATGGAATTTGATTTTATTATCATTGGCTCCGGATCAGCCGGATCAGCGCTGGCAGCCCGCCTGAGCGAAGATGGCCAGTCCAGCGTTCTGGTGTTGGAATTTGGCGGCACTGATGCCGGGCCCTTCATCCAGATGCCTGCGGCCCTGTCCTATCCCATGAATATGGGGCTCTATGATTGGGGCTATGAGACAGAGCCCGAGCCACATCTGGGCGGCCGCCGTCTTGTGACCCCGCGCGGCAAGGTTATTGGTGGCTCTTCCTCCATCAATGGCATGGTTTATGTGCGCGGCCATGCCTTGGATTATGATCACTGGCAGGAAGTGGGAGCCACTGGCTGGGCTTACAAAGATGTGCTGCCCTATTTCCGCCGGATGGAACATGCTCACATGGATCCCGGCCAGAGCGGCGAGGGCTGGCGCGGCACCGAAGGGCCGCTGCATATCACCCGTGGCGAGCGGAAAAATCCGCTTTATCAAGCCTTTATCGATGCAGGCAAACAAGCTGGCTACCCAGTAACTGCAGATTATAATGGCGAGCAGCAAGAAGGCTTTGGCCCCATGGAAATGACGGTCCATGAGGGGGTGCGCTGGTCTGCGGCCAATGCCTATCTCAAGCCTTCGCTCTCCCGCCCAAATCTGGAGCTGGAAAGCCGGGCCATGGTGCACCGGATCATTATTGAAGACAATCGAGCCACAGGCGTGGAATATGAAAAGGGTGGCAAAATCCATGTGGCGAAGGCGCGCAGGGAAGTCATCCTGTCAGCTTCAGCCATCAATTCCCCAAAAATCCTGATGCAATCAGGCATTGGTGAAGCAGGGCATCTTGGCGAAATGGGCATTGATGTGATTGCCGATCGCCCCGGCGTTGGGGCCAATTTGCAAGACCATCTGGAGCTTTACCTGCAAGTTGCGTGCACCCAGCCTATCACGCTGTTCAAGCACTGGAACTTATTGGGCAAGGGCATGATTGGTCTGCAATGGCTGCTCACCAAAACCGGCCTTGGGGCCTCCAACCATTTTGAAAGCTGTGCTTTCATTCGCTCAAAAGCAGGGATCCCCTATCCCGATATCCAATATCACTTCCTGCCCTTTGCAGTGCGTTATGATGGCAAGGCAGCCTCGGAAGGTCACGGTTTTCAGGCCCATGTGGGGCCAATGCGCTCCAAATCCCGCGGGCGGGTCAAGCTCACCTCAAAAGAGGCGCGCGCCAAGCCATCCATCTTGTTCAATTACATGTCGCATGAAGAAGATTGGGAAGATTTCAGAACCTGCATTCGCCTGACCCGCGAAATCTTCGACCAAGACGCTTTTGCCCCCTATCGCGGCAAGGAGATCCAGCCCGGAGAGGCGTACCAAACGGATGAGGAGCTGAATGCCTTCATCAAGGAACACGCAGAAAGCGCCTATCATCCAAGTGGATCATGCCGTATGGGTGCCAAGGATGATAAGATGGCTGTGGTCGATCCTGAATGCCGGGTCATCGGCGTGGAGGGCCTGCGTCTGGCAGACAGCTCCATCTTCCCGCGGATTACCAATGGTAACTTGAATGGTCCCTCCATTATGGTGGGCGAGAAGGCAGCTGATCATATCTTGGGCAAAACGCCCCTGCCTGCGGCCAATGTAACGCCTTGGGTCAATCCCGATTGGCAAACCAGCCAGAGATAGCGAGCTTTTGAGGAGGATCTTTTTAAGATCCGCTCGCCAGCAAATAAAGATTTGAAAAAGACAGGAAAGTTTATGCGCGCACAACCAACAGCATCGCATTTTATCAATGGCCGTTATGTGGAAGATGAGCAAGGCAGCGTGATTGAAAGCGTCTATCCTGCAAATGGCGAGACAATTGCCCGCCTTCATGCCGGAACAGATGCCATCATCGAGCAAGCGGTGGAAGCGGCCAAGGCAGGCTTTGCTGTCTGGTCAAAAATGAGCGGCACGGAACGCGGGCGCATCTTGCGCAAAGCCGCTGATATTATGCGTAAGCGCAATCAGGCCCTGTCCGAGCTTGAAACCCTTGACACCGGCAAGGCCATTCAGGAAACCATTTGCGCAGACGCGGCCTCCGGCGCTGATTGTCTGGAATATTTTGGCGGCATCGCATCATCTATCCATGGGGAGCAGGTGGATCTTGGGGCGTCCGCTGGTGGCTCCTTTGGTTATACCCGCCGCGAGCCTTTAGGCATTTGCGTAGGGATCGGGGCGTGGAACTATCCCATACAGATCGCCAGCTGGAAAGCCGCACCGGCCCTTGCCGCTGGCAATGCCATGATCTTTAAACCATCAGAAATGACACCGCTGTCCGCTCTCAAGCTTGCCGAGATTTTCAAAGAGGCAGGTCTGCCGGACGGGGTCTTTAACGTGGTGCAGGGCGAGCGTGAGACCGGCGCCAAGCTGACAGGGCACGGGGATGTTGCCAAAATCTCGCTGACCGGTTCCGTGCCCACCGGCAAAAAGGTGGCCGAGGTTGCTGCCGGCAATCTCAAGCAGGTCACATTGGAGCTTGGCGGCAAGTCTCCGCTGATTATTTTTGAAGATGCGGATCTTGAAAATGCCATTTCCGGTGCAATGCTGGCCAACTTCTATTCCACCGGCCAGATCTGCTCCAACGGAACCCGCGTTTTTGTTCATAATTCTATAATGGAGCCTTTCCTTGCTCGCCTCAAAGAGCGGACAGAAACCATTCTTTTGGGCGATCCTTTAAAGGAAGAAACCCAGCTTGGGCCCCTTGTCTCCAAAGAGCATCGCGAAAAGGTCATGGCCTATATCGAGATTGGCAAAGAGGAAGGGGCCGAGCTTATCTGCGGTGGAGGTGTGCCCCAAGGCGATGAGTTCGCACAAGGCGCCTATATCGAGCCGACTATCTTTGCCGGTGTGGGGGATGATATGCGGATCGCCAAGGAAGAGATTTTCGGCCCCGTCATGTCTGTGCTGGGATTTGAGGATGAGGACGATGTCGTGGCCCGCGCCAATGATACCGGCTTTGGCTTGGCTGCCGGTGTCTTTACCAAAGATATCCAGCGTGCCCATCGGGTGATCAACAATTTGCAGGCGGGCACAACCTGGATCAACACCTATAACCTGACCCCGATCGAGTTGCCTTTTGGCGGCGTGAAACAATCCGGCATGGGCCGCGAAAATGCTCACGCTGCCCTTGATCATTATTCCCAGATCAAATCGGTCTATGTGGAACTGGGGGATGTCGATAGCCCTTACTAGGGCGTATTTTTACGACTTTACAGTTGAACCAAGACAAAGAAAAACCGGCCCTTTGATGGGCCGGTTTTTTGTTGGGCTATTGGCATCAGGCGTTATTCGCCTTCATTGCCGCCACCATTTCCGCCACCATTGCCACCGCCGTTGCCATTACCGTTTCCGTTGTTGCCACCGCCGTTGCCATTGCCGTTTCCGTTATTGCCACCGCCGTTGCCATTACCGTTTCCGTTGTTGCCGCCGCCGTTGCCATTGCCGTTTCCGTTATTGCCACCGCCGTTGCCATTACCGTTTCCGTTATTGCCGCCGCTGTTGCCATTTCCATTGCCATTATTGCCATTTCCATTGCCATTATTGCCACTGGAATTGCCATTATTGCCGCTATTGCCGTTGCCGACACCGTTATTGCCCTTGTCCTTGGAGGACGAGGAAGAGGTGGAAGACGAAGCATTAGATTTAGATTTTGACTTGCTGCGGCCAAACCCGAACCCGATACCGCGATTGCTGCTGCGGGCCTGAGCGCGCGCTGCACTGCGCTTGGCTTGCTCTTTGGCTGAGAAGGTTGACTTGCGCGAGCCGGGGCGCAGCTCTTTGGTCACCCCTTTTACGGTCACCTTGGTATGGAAACCCGGAGCCTTGGCTTTGGAGATTTTGGAAATCTTGCCAAGCTTTGCAGCTTTCGCAGTCCGTGACAGGCTAAAGCTACTATTCTTTGATGCAGTATTCATGCTCACGGTCTGGCCTGCGGTGATATCCACCTGCTCGCCAGAGACTGAGCTGGAAACCCCGACCTTGCCGGATTTAACCGAAACTTGTGCGCGTTTCTGGGTCACTTCAACGGTAAATTGGGTGCCCTTCACAACGGCTGCAAGGAAAGGGGTTTGAACCGAAAAATGGCGTACATCCTTTTTATTCACCTGCAGGGCAATTTTGCCCGTCTGATGCAGAACCAGCGTTTTACCCGCTCTGAGATGTCTTGCCTCAGGGATCGCCAAAATCGCATTGGGGCCGACCTGAATCCGTTCTTTGCCGCGCTTGAGCGATAGCCGTGTTCGTGCATTGGTGGATAAGGTTTGGCCCGGATTGAGTGACATGCCGCGCTTAACGCGGACCGCTTTGCTATCTTTGGCAGCAAGCCAGGCTTGACCTGTTACTTTCTGCACCAGCCAGGAATGACCGGATGCAGCAAAAGCAGAGGTGGAAACAAAGAGAAAAACAAAAAAATAACAGGCGGCGCGGAACATTTATTCCATCCTAGATCGATTAATTAGACGGAACCAAGCTAGGATATGTTGATTAATGTCGTTTTAAACTCGCCGGTTCAATATATTTGTAGTTAATGAATTATATATATAAGCGAATGGGTGCGGCCATATCAGCGGCCCTCAATAGATTTCATGCTGAGAATGACAAATACTCATCTGAAAGCGCACTATGCCTCAGAGGTGAGCCGCAAAGCCGAACCCGAATGCATCGACATTCCATGCATAATCAGCAATGATCCAAATATGTCCTTCAAACCTGCTCCACAAAAGACCGGGGAATGCACAAATCTCTGCTGATTGCGGGTTTAGAGAGGATGGGTGAGTATATGATTTAAGGAGGCTGGCGATGGCTAGAATGCTGATTTGCCTATTGTTACTGATCTCCCCCGCTCTGGCCGAAGAATGCGAAAAGGGGGCACTCTATGAGGCAATGGATATCAGCGGCAATCGACATGTTTTACAAATACAGGGCTTTGCATCTCCCTATATCTTTGAAATGTATTCCAAAGGCCAAAAACAATGGTCGATCACAGCCGAGCAGGGCTGCTCAAATGGTATAGATTTCTGCTGGGTGGGCATTCCAGATAATCGTGATGAACTGGTTGATATCGCCGCCGAAGCCGTATGGGAAGAGGATAAGCCGCTTTACATGGTGTTCGCGCATTTGCGTCAAACCTTGGCAAGATCCTATCGGGACGAGGAGAGTTTTGAGGTAAAAGCCAAGTGGCATACAAACCGCCCGGATAACGCGCAAGAAGCCCAGATCCTGCCGGTAAATGTCTATAAATTCAAATCCTGCCAATAGAGGCAGAAAGCCGACATGTAGAATTATGGTCTTGCGATTGAGAAACGGGCCACTTTTGCGGCCCATTTTTGTTCGAAATGTCACCTGGGTCAGTTAATTTTCAACTTCAGAACTTTGCCCGGCGCCAGCGGTTTGTCCGCCAATGGGACGATGTAGCTGGCCGCGGTGGTGAAACCGGCATTCCAGTTGGTGCACCATTCGCATGTCGGCAGCCAAATCGAGCTTGTCGCCCTTTATGGAACTCTCTCAAATGAGAAGTGATCAAAATCTGGGGGGATATTTCTGGGCACAAAAAAACCGTGGTGCTGCAAGAGAGAATTGAACTCTCGACCTCTCCCTTACCAAGGGAGTGCTCTACCACTGAGCTACTGCAGCATTCCACGGTGTTTTGATGAGGCAGTTAGCGCCGCCTCAGTGTGGCGGTTTCTAGATCAGGTGATGGCAATATGCAAGTCTGTTTTTTCGAAAAAATTAGTTTCCTGTGAAAAGACGCGCCCTTGCCCTTAAGCGAATGAGAGAAAAGAGCGAATAGGGGCAATACAGGCCCTGTCTTCTCCTTGTCATTCAGCCTTGTGGCAGTCTTGTTGCAGCTTTGTGCTGGTCTCGGTCAAAATGTGGCCTTTCAGCACGCATAAAAGGCGAGGCTGTAAACCAACATAGTAAAAAAACCCGCTAATGACCATCAAAAGGCCCGATTGTGGGCTTTTTTGTCTTTTGCTTTTGGGTTAAGAAGTCGGCAACCAAAAGGATCACACGTGTCTGACAAGCCACAAAATTCTGATAGCGACCAGAGCGAGGCCGAAAAGGGCCCTCGTTCAGCCAAGGCTGCAAAGGATGACCGCGCCGCCAGATTGTCTGATGCCTTGCGCGGTAACTTGCGCCGCCGCAAAGCCCAGACAAAAGCGCGTCCCTCATCCGCAAAGGGCGAAAAGGGCCCCGGTTTGCTGGCCGCAATCAAGTCAGAGAAACAATCCGGCGCAGACAAAGACTAGAATTAGGCAATCTGGCCAACCTTTTGTCCTGAGTGGCAAAGGCGAGGGGCCGGATTTTGCAAAGAGTATAAAGTTTGCAAAGAGTATAAAGAAAGAGAAACACATGGACGCAATTCGCATTGTCGGTGGAGCACAATTGAACGGCACCATTCCTATTTCCGGTGCCAAAAATGCGGCTTTGCCGCTGATGATCGCTTCTCTTTTGACCGATGAGGAATTGATTTTGGAGAATTTGCCGCGCCTGCGCGATGTGCAGCAATTGCAGCAAATCCTCTCCAATCATGGTGTGTCCTACATGATCGAAGGCAAACGTCCCGGCATGGACAGCATGGACGGGCAGATTGTTCGCCTGCAAGCGCGCGAAATTATTGATACGCGAGCTCCTTACGATCTGGTCTCCAAAATGCGGGCCAGCTTCTGGGTGATTGGCCCGTTGCTGGCGCGGATGAAGGAATGTCGTGTTTCGCTGCCCGGTGGGTGCGCTATTGGCACACGTCCGGTTGATTTCTTCATTGATGGGCTTAAAGCGCTGGGCGCGGAAATCGATATCGAGCGCGGCTATGCGGTTGCATCGGCTCCTGAGGGCCTTAAGGGCGCGGAATATGAATTCTCCAAAGTCTCTGTCGGCGCGACCCACACGCTGATGATGGCAGCAACCCTTGCCAAGGGCACGACAGTGCTGAAAAATTCTGCGCGAGAGCCGGAAGTCACCGACCTGGCCAATTGCCTGATTGCGATGGGTGCCAACATCTCTGGCGCTGGCACTGATACCATCACCATTGAAGGAGTGGAAAAGCTCCACGGCGCGCGTCATTCCGTGCTGCCCGATCGCATTGAAACCGGCACCTATGCCATGGCTGTGGCCATGACCGGTGGCGATGTCCTTCTCAAAGGTGCGCGTGCCGATTTGCTGCAGGCCGCCCTTGATGTACTTGAGCAAACCGGCACCGGCATTGAAGTGACCAATGAAGGCATCCGCGTCTCGCGCAACGGTTCTGCTCTAAAGGCAGTGGATGTGACCACCGATCCGTTCCCCGGTTTCCCCACCGATTTGCAGGCCCAGTTCATGGCGCTTATGACCCGAGCCGAGGGTACTTCGACCATTACGGAGACCATTTTTGAAAACCGCTTCATGCATGTGCAGGAGCTGGCCCGCCTTGGCGCTTCTATCTCACTTGACGGGCAAAAGGCCCATGTGGAAGGGGGAAGCGAGCTCAAAGGAGCTCAGGTTATGGCAACGGATCTGCGGGCCTCTGTCTCACTGGTCATTGCCGGTTTGGTGGCGGAAGGGGAGACCAAGGTCAACCGCGTCTATCATCTTGATCGTGGGTTTGAGCGCCTTGAAGACAAGCTGACGGCATGTGGCGCCACAATTGAGCGGATCTCGGCCTAACGCCTCAAGAATTGGATGATCAGGGGAGGGGCTTTTGCCCCTCTCTTTGTATTTTCTTTATTTTACTGAATTTTCTTTCCGTTTTATCTCGTCCTTCCCGCCTTGCACAAGGAGCTGCGCTTGCCTATCTATGAGGAGTGCGTCAAGACAAGTTGGAGACCATCGCCATGACCCCTTTAAAACTTGCAGCTTTGGATCAGGAAGATCTGGTCGTTCTGTCCAGCTATTGTCAGGATGCTGTGATCAAGGTTGGCGAAATTTCATGGCTTCAGTCCGAGCAACGGCTTGTGTTGGCCATGCACCGCTTTGTCTGGGAAGAAGCGCTGAAGCAGAAAAAATGCTTCTTTGGTCCCAAACCAACCTTTGAGCGTCGCCAGACGGTCGTCCATTTTGATCGGGTAACCTCGGTCAAGGCACGTAACATCCGCATGGATGCCAAGGATTCCGTTCTTAATTTGCTGGCCATGACCTATGAAGCAGAAGGTGATGGCCCAAATGGCTTTGTCACCATCCATTTTGCTGGCAATGCAGAATTGCGCCTTGGGGTGGAATGTATCGAAAGCCAGTTGGCCGATGCTGGCAGTGCCTGGGAGACGGAAAACATGCCCGAGCATGAAGCCGCCGAGCATTTTGAAGGATCAGAGTCTCTCTCCGCAAAATAGAGCCTTTCGGGCTAGATGCTCCTTTCAAACAGGGCATGTGTTGCAAAGCCGCGCAGTTTTCTTGTTTTGCTCTCCTTATTGACAGTTTTAGCCGTCCTGTAAGGCATTGAGCGGTGCGATTCTGACAATTTCTCTTGCCTAGGCGGGCATAACTTTTCATAACAGCCCTTGATGAGCACTGCACTGAAGGAGCCCAAGCATGGCCATTCGACTGGATGCACAACAACCGGATTTCGAAGCCCGTTTTCGCGATCTGCTGGCCATGAAACGTGAGGTTTCGGAAGATGTGGACCAGATCGTGCGCGGCATTATTGATGATGTGAAGCAGCGCGGCGACGATGCCCTGTTCGAATTGACGGAAAAGTTCGACCGGTTTGACGCTCGCGCCAAGGGCCTGCGCATTTCGGAAGCCGAAATCGATGAAGCCGTTGCCAAGGTCGACAAAGATGTTATGGCAGCGCTTGAGCTGGCACGCGACCGCATCCGCTCCCACCATATGCGCCAATTGCCCAAAGATGATCTGTATGAAGACGCCTTGGGCGTCAAGCTCGGATCACGCTGGACAGCAATCGAGGCCGTCGGCCTTTACGTGCCCGGCGGTCTTGCGGCCTATCCGTCCTCTGTATTGATGAATGCAGTGCCCGCCAAAGTGGCCGGCGTTGAGCGTCTGGTCATGGTGGTGCCCGCCCCCGATGATGTGCTCAATCCTTTGGTGCTTGCCGCAGCCCGCCTTGCGGGAGTTGATGAGATTTACCGCATTGGCGGCGCACAGGCTGTTGCAGCCCTTGCCTATGGCACTGAAACCATCGAGCCGGTCTATAAAATCGTTGGCCCCGGCAATGCCTTTGTGGCAGCGGCCAAGCGTCAGGTCTTTGGTCTGGTCGGCATTGATATGATTGCAGGTCCGTCCGAAGTGTTGATTCTGGCGGACAAGAATAATGATCCGGACTGGCTCGCCGTTGATCTGATGGCACAGGCCGAGCATGACACCGCAGCGCAATCCTTGCTCATCACTGATGATGAAGCGCTTGCCGGCGCGGTGGAAGAGGCCGTTGAGCGCCTGCTCAAAACCCTGCCAAAGGCCGAGATTGCTGGCGCAAGCTGGAGAGATTTTGGCGCTGTTATCACCGTGCCCAACTGGGACATTGGCATCGAGCTTTCCAATCGCATCGCGCCAGAGCATCTGGAACTTGCGCTTGATGGTGCTGAGCAGATGATTGATCAGGTCCGCAATGCCGGTGCTATCTTTGTAGGTCATTTCACGCCAGAAGCTGTGGGCGATTATGTCGGTGGCTCTAACCATGTATTGCCTACCGCTCGCTCTGCCCGTTTCTCCTCTGGCCTTGGTACGCTTGATTTCGTCAAACGCACCTCAATCCTGCAATGCAGCAGCGATAATCTGCGCGAAATCGGTCCCGCGGCCGTGACCTTGGCACGCGAGGAAGGGCTGGAAGCCCATGCCCTATCTGTTGCCAAACGGCTCAATATATAGGTCTGCCGGAAAAGATGGGCGATGGAACGGAAAGACCCGGGGCAATCTGCTGTGTCCCGGATTGGGTTTCAATATTCTGAGTTGTGTCTCCCTTTCTTTTATACGCGCAGGACAAGGCCCGCATGGGATCTGAACCGACAAAAGGGGGAGGCCCATTAGAAGCTTTGTGGTTTGACTTCCCGCCTGTTACAGGGCAAACAGAAGAGACAAGGAACGACAGGATCAGATAGCATGGCAGATAATATGTCCCAAGCCAGCGAGATCAAAACCGGGGAGGTTGAGCCGAAAAGCAATTTTCGGCTGCTCGAGGTGACGCTGGACCCCAAGTCCATTCAGCCAGCCAGCCCGGATATTGAGCATGAGCGTGCCGTCGCCATTTATGATCTGGTTGAGGAAAATTCCTTTCAGCCCAATGGCCATGAAGGCGGGCCTTATAAACTGGATCTGTCCATGGTCGAGCGTCGTCTTGTCTTTGATGTGCGCAGCGAAGATAACAATCCGGTCATCACCCACATTCTGTCACTTACCCCCTTTCGCAAGATCATCAAAGATTATTTTATGATCTGCGACAGCTATCACGAAGCCATCAAGACGGCCACGCCCAGCCGCATCGAAGCCATCGATATGGGACGGCGCGGGCTGCATAATGAAGGCTCGCAAATTCTGCAAACTCGTCTGGAGGGCAAAATCGACACCGATTTCCAGACAGCTCGGCGCTTGTTCACGCTGATCTGTGCTCTCCATTGGAGAGGTTAGTATGATCGGTGGGGTCACCCGCCCGGGTGCCGTCCTCTTTGCCTGCGGGATGAATGCCATCCGCTCTCCCATGGCTGCCAGTCTTGCACGTCATTTGTTTCCCGGCGCATTTTATGTCGAATCGGCCGGAGTACGGTCGGGAAAACCGGACCCCTTTGCCGTGGCGGTGATGGAAGAAATCGGCCTTGATATTTCTGAGCATCAACCCCGCACTTTTGAAGATCTGGAAGACAGCTATTTTGATCTGGTCATATCCCTTGCGCCAGAAGCCCATCATAAAGCACTGGAAATGACCCGCACCGAGGCCATAGAAGCAGAATATTGGCCAACTCTGGATCCGGCCCTTGCCAATGGTTCACGCGAGCAGATCCTTGATTCTTATCGCGCTGTGCGTGATGGCATCCTCAAGCGCCTCAAAGAGCGTTTTGACTGGACCTCGGTCCCCGGCGGTTAGCAAAACGGGCTGCAAAAGCTGCCTTCAGCGCAAAGAAAGAGCGCCAAGCTTGCTCAGTACACCAAAATTTCATTTAAAGGTTCACAAGTGGCCTTTGCTGGGCTAGTGTGCGCCCAAATTTCCAGAAATGGATAAGCCCCACGTAAATGGCAGGCAGATCTGTGCTATACTGAGCCATAAGACATGTAAGGCCAGTTGCCCTGATATGCGCCTGAGACCGTTCTGCCAAAAGCTCTGTCTTTTGAGGCACCTGCGGGATCAGCGATAAAATGCCAAAACAAAAGGACGTTTAGAACCGCATGGCGAAAGAAGAAGTATTGGAATTTCCTGGTGTTGTTGTTGAGTTGCTGCCAAATGCGACTTTCCGGGTAAAGCTGGAAAACGACCACGAAATCGTAGCCCACACTGCAGGCCGTATGCGCAAAAACCGCATTCGCGTTCTCGCCGGTGACAAGGTTCAGGTTGAAATGACCCCATATGACCTGACCAAAGGCCGTATTACCTACCGCTTCAAATAAGTTAAGTGTGACCAATGCCGGTTGCGGGCAGCCATGGCTTTGGCCGGGCTGCTGGGATATCCCTACATGAGGGAGCGCACCGGCAAGGAATAGATTGAGCTGTCATGTCCGGATCTCACCGCCTTGTCCTGGCCTCTGCCTCTCCTCGTCGGCTGCAACTTCTCCAGCAAATCGGGATTGAGCCAGACGCGCTCAAGCCTGCCGATCTGGATGAAACCCCCTATAAGAATGAGCAGCCCCGTGCGCTGGCTTTGCGTCTGGCCGAGGAAAAGGCCCGCGCTGTTGAAGCCCAACTGGCAGGGGATGAGCATCTTGCCCGCAGTTATATCCTGTCAGCCGATACGGTTGTGGCCGTCGGGCGGCGCGTATTGCCTAAGCCTGCCCTCGCTGAAGAGGCTCATCAATGCCTCAATCTGCTGTCAGGCCGCACCCATAAGGTCTTTACCGGTGTGGCGCTGATTACCCCAAGTGGCAAGTTGCGCTCCAAACTGGTGCAAACCCGCGTGCGCTTCAAACGCCTGAGCAATGATATCGAGCCCTATCTTGCTTCTGGTGAGTGGCAAGGCAAGGCAGGCGGTTATGCCATTCAGGGCATTGCAGGCTCTTTTGTGGTCAATCTGGTTGGCTCCTACACCTCTGTGGTGGGGCTTCCCTTGCAGGAAACATCCAATCTTTTGCTCGGTGAGGGCTATCCCTTGCGCATGAGATGGCTTGGCGGTGTACGCTAGCGCAAAGTCTTCTAAAAGGCGCAAGAGCGGGAAGAAAGACATGGTATCCAAACAATCCCAAAGTGCCAAAGGCGGCAAAAAACGCGCTGCCCGCCCATGCCCGATTTGCGAAAAACCATCCCAAGAGGACGCCTACCCATTTTGCTCCCAGCGCTGCAAAGATATTGACTTAAGCCGTTGGCTTAAAGGCTCTTATGCTATTCCTGCAGTTGAAAGTGATGATCCGGATCAGGATGATTTTGAGGCTCTTTCCTGACTTGTTCCATATGCAGAGGAAAAACATATCCTATCTGTAGAAAAAGCAAAAACCGCTATAGACAGGGCAATATGAACCCTCTATAACGCCCAAACAAATTGCAGCAAGCACCAAGCTTGCACAGGCAATGTGCCCGGATAGCTCAGTTGGTAGAGCAGCGGATTGAAAATCCGCGTGTCGGTGGTTCGAATCCGCCTCCGGGCACCATTTTTTCTTTAAAATCAAAATGTTGCAGCTAAAGAAAATCAATGCATTTTTGAGTTGACTTTTCAAGTAGCAAATAGGTAGCGCGGTAAGCTTTTCTTATTGCTACGCTTGAATGCCTCAAACAAGATATTCAGAACCATTGTAGCTCTTATTTTAAGCTTATATCTCGAGAGATCTCCAGATATTTTTCCCCTTCCTTCTTGAAGCAACAAACTAAGCTCCTATATTGAGACTATAAGGCGCGAGTAAATTATGATCGTGCCCACCAAAACATCGCCGTTCGATCCCGATTTTTCCAGCGCCAGCTAGAAAGACAGTTACCGCCGGCGAGGTACACCGAAGACGCTTAGCGTCTAAGGTATTATTCGAACAAAACCATATTTGCAATTTTCGTCTTCCAGTCATTGTGGCTGGAAATCAACTTGCGTGGGTTTTGTGAAGAATAGTATTTGGGCAATCCACCTCCAGCTTCCTCCAAAATTCACGCTTTCAGCAGCATGACGGAGTAAGCTCATGTCACAACACACTTCCCTATCTTCTAGAGACTATACAGCTTTTGCTGTGCATCAGGTCGCAATGGCTTTTCGAGCTGGTTTGATTGATCTCGACTACGCACGAGAGCTGCTTGCCAAAGAGTTCCCTCAGCACGTGGCCTCAATCAAGCGCAAACGGAATACCAAATCTCACAAGCAGAGACCAGTTCGGCGCAAGCCTCGCTCTCCACGTTATCAGTCTAATGATCTGCTCACCCCTGAGCAGGCCGGTAAGGTGCTGAGCCTGAGTCCTAAGACCTTAGCAAATATGAGAAGCAAGGGAGGAGGGCCTGATTTTAGCAAGCTCTCCAATCGCACCATTCGTTATCGCTACTCTGACCTTAAGGCCTTTATCGCCCAGAGTACGAAGCAAAACACCAGCCAATATTGAGGTGCATCCCAATGCCAGATCCATTCAAAACTCAAAAACCAAACCCAGCCACTCTTAAGGTCCTGCGTCAGGCTCGGAAACTTCTTGGAAGGCTGTCTACAAAATACAAGATCGTCAGGAAGGATAAGTTGGATGTTCTCGAGACGATAGCCAGACGAACTAAGTATGCTGACAAAGTTCAGCTGACCAGAAATGAAGCTGCAATATATGTAGGCCTCGCACCAAAAACACTGGCCAATTTGGCGGCTGGCGATGCTGATCCGTACAATGCAATTTCCAAGAATGGTCGGGTGCGCTACCGCCTCAAAGATCTTCAAAAAGCTCTTGGGATTTATACGGAGCGCAAGAAATCTACTAAAAGACGAAAGCGCAATTCAGGATAGATCAGGAACGGGATGGTTTAGGAACTGGGACAGTTTAGGAACTGGCATATCAAAGTGGGCAACTTTGAGAAGTTGTTTCCCAATTGTTCATGAACTGTTGGTTCCTAAACCATCCTGCAGGTGATGCCAAAGCCCTTATATATACACATGTATAGCTCAAACCTATCATCTATGCAGCCCCACCCCAGGACCACTTGGTTTCTAACAGTAAATACTAATTCTATATCCACCAATCTAATAGGGAGGGAGTCATGGAACATACTGGTATGTACCAACAGGACTTTAGAAAATACAAAGCCCAAGAGCTAGACAATGACAAAAAGCTAAACAGCTATGATGAAAACTACAGAGCCAATTGGACTAACATTTCTGGGATTCAAAATCTGCTGCATAGAGGTAGTTCCAAATATCTTTATGCTATAAATCCATTTTCTCGTATCCAAGTTATGCGACATACGTTGGATGTTTTTGAGGAAGAAATTGGAGATGAAATCAAGAAGACTTATCTGGCAACTTTTGTCCCAGAGCGATTTGCATTTCCTCTAGATGAAGCACAGAATTTCAATCCCCACAAACTCAAACGTCTTATCAGGGCTTCCATGAAGGGGCAGGACTATTTTGGAGCCATAGAAGCATCGATTTACCCAAATCATGAGCATAGATCGTCAATGACAAAGGGCCTAGTTCATTTCCACGCTCATTTATTGGTTTGGGACTCTAGCCACAAAGATCTGAAGTTGGTTGAAGAAACGGTTGCCCGGAAGAACAAAAGCTTTATTTGGCGTGAAGAGGCGTTCCACTTCGAGAAAGCCCGGGAAGCAGATGTGGGAAACATTCTGGGCTACATCATGAAATCACCTGCTAACCAATATGGGCTGGAATATGATCCTGATAACCCAGAATTCGCGTCTGGTCTGACGCGGAAATATCGGCAAACTAAAACAGAAATCAGGTCGGGGAACGCCGCTAAGCTCGCCTTAATAATGCAGGACATGTATATTGATAAGTTGCTTGTAGCAGGTGGTGAAGGGGTTTCTATGAAGCGGGAAATCATTAAACGCTCTCTTAGCCGATATCATCATGAGGAAGCGATGAAAAAGCTGCGTAGAACTGGTTAAATCGTACACAGCAGCAGGCTGAAAAACCCCTTTGGCCTGCTGCCTTTAGGCTTGGTTTAAAGACTAAGTGATTGATATCTCTATGGATGCAATTTGACATTTCCGCAATTTTGAGTTAGTATAGATAAGCGTCGGCCACTTCCGGCGCTTTTTTGTGGGTGGCGTTTGCTGCTGCCCCTTAGGCCCTGATCGGCTCGGCCCGCTGGTATTGTTCCAGCCCCTATCTTTCCCCTTTTCCAGACTTGGAGATTTATGATGGCAGAGTTAGCTGCACAGATGCCCCTTGCCGATTCCGATGTGCCCGCCCTTGTGGTGTTTGACCGTAACGGCACCGAGCCACCCCGAGGATCTTGGTTTGACGCTGATTACGCGACTGAGGCCAAAGCTGGCGCTGCTGTGATGGGTGCGCAAATTATTGCTGTGAAAGGCGCTGAAGTGATGGCCTTGGCCAATCGTGTTCCAAAGGGTTGGGTCTTTTCCAGCGGTAAGCTATTCATGCCCCGGATCCAGAAAGAGGTGTATGAGCAGCTCCAAGGCCATGTGCCTAAGGAAGACCGCAAGCCGCAATTGGAACTAGTTGCCAGTGGTGAGGGTAAGTCTGAAGCTGATGGTGGTGCTTCTGGCAGCAGTCCTTCCAGCTTAGGCCTTAAAGGCACTCTTCCTAGCGAATGGTCAAAGATCGGTGTGGGTAGCTTGGTTCTGACCCGTGATATTGAAGAAGATGATGAAGCCTTCTATTTGGCTGTTGTCGTCGGCAAAGCTGGCCCAACCAGCTTCCAGCTCAAATGGCGAGACTATCCTGACTTGGCACCCGTGACCCGTGATGCCCGCCAACTTGCTATGCTTCACCCCAAAACGGATCTGGCAGAGATTGAGTGGGATGCTGAAGAATGAGCAGCAAAGCCGAACAGATCCGCAAGCTCAATGATACCTTTCGGCAAAGCTTTATGGGTGGGCAGATCATGATCACCAATGGAACGGATCGCTTATCACCCACCGCCAAGCTTGAGCTATTTGATGCCATCAAAGGCTATGACGCCTTCACCGAGGATAATGACCCATATGGGGAGCATGACTTTGGCAGCCTTAACTTCCAAGGGGATCGGTATTTCTGGAAGATCGATTGCTATGACAATGACATGCTCTATCACTCACCAGACCCAGCCAACCCAAAACTGACCATGCGGGTTTTGACCATCATGATGGCAGAAGAATATTGAGAACAAAAAGGGATCAAATACACAGACAGTTTGGTTCCTTTTTCAATTCTCTGAACTGTCAGCATCACACTCCAAACATTTGCCCCTCAAGGAACAGACCAATGACCCGAGACGAGATTACCCAAGCCAATGCCCTTTGGGCCCTGCATAAGGATACGATCAATGCCATTGCCAAGTTGGATCTGAACAGCAGTAATTTTGTGCAGGCCCGCATATGGCCTCTGATTGACGAAATAGAAAGCAAAACCAAGACGGATCAGGTTCGCCTAATCTTCATAGATCCATGCCAGCATGAATTTGCTGATCGGGGGTATATGGACTTGAAGTTCGGCCTTGAGATCAAGGATGGTGATGCCTTCACCCTCCCAGCCTTGCCAATCATGATTGAGCTAGATGTTTGCACATTCCAAGGGCTTTCCATCAGCATTCAATTGCAGCTACCCGAAGAAAACTCAAAATACCGGACAAAGTTCCTGTCAGCCCTCAACACTATCAAGCATCAACTCAAGGAAGCACCCGATAGCTGGCATACCAGCCTCACACTGGCAGAAATCGAACTCAAGCCCAATACAGCCCCCTTTGACATTGACAGCCTCGCCAATCAGCTACCAGGCACCCTTCAGGGCCTCACCAGGCGCGTTCTTGAGCCACTGGCACATGCATTACAAAAGGGGACCAAAAGCCCCTGACCGGGCCTGAGAAGCCGATAAGCAATAAGGAAGGAAAATCACCATCGACCCAGCCCCGCAAGCACCCCTTGCGAGGCTTTTCTGTGACATGGTGTGACCAGAGCAGGTGCTAAGCGGCAAAACGCCCATTGTGGACCTTCATGCGTTTCGCGGCGAACGGCCGGTTTGAGCCCATATTGCAGGATGCTGCATTTTTAAGCAATGGCAGCTAAGTGCTGACAACGTGCCACAGTGACTTTGATTGCAATCCATCACAACCAACGGAATCAAGAGAATTGAATTGGCCAACTCATTCACGGAATGACGAACTACTCCTTAGCTTTTTTAGCAGCCTTCTTCGCCTTGGTCACAACCGATGGGCGCGTTTCTTCTAACGCAGCTTCATAGCGTTCCATTTGTATTTTCATCAATGAACCCGGGAGTGAAAATGAGGCGAGGAACACGAATGTAGCCAATCCAAGAAATGCCATCTGCAACCACTTCAGAACCTCTACCGACGCCGGAGGTGTCAAATACATAGCCAAGGCTGTTCCCAAAGTTAGAAGGTACAGGAAAAACAGAAGCTTCTGCCTGAACAGCTTTCGCCTCACGGTCTCCTTCATCTGCTGCAATTCTTGCCAATTCTTCGCCGCTTGCAACGTGGGTTCAGCTATGAATGTGATCACTGCGATCAAAAAGCCAGCCAAGATAGAGAAGATCGTGACAACGGTGTTCACTGCATCAGGATTATTGGAAACCATTGGTTGGAAGCGGTAGCCGACGATCCCAGACACACCCAACGCAATGGTAAGTTTTGTCAATCGCCACCAGTCTATCTGCTTTAACGCATTCGCCACACTATGCCTCCACTTGGCCATTCTCCATCAGTTCACCAATGTACTCTTGCATAGCTTCCCATGCTTGAAAAACGCTTACTGAGTTCGCAGCCGCCTCTAGCTTAACCTGTTTGCGGACAGAAACCTCGTTCGGTTTAATGGTGTCACCATTGCCGAGGTGGATTATGTAGCTCTCAGATTCTTCATCTTCCACGACTTCCTCAGACAACTGCGCCAACCCTTCCTTCGCTGCGTTCAGGTCACCTTTAGGGACATTGATTGACACCTTCATCGTGCCTTTTTCTGCCTGCCGAATTTGTTCTACAGTTTCGTCTTGGCCGGTTATTGCTTGAAATGCATTTCCTAAACTGTCGGTGATGTTGTGCCAGACACCGCCACCTCCGGCTCCATCAATCAACTCTGCCGCTGTTGCCTCTGCAATGTCTATCTCAAGATCCACACGTTTTACGCCCACGGCTTCAATGATCGCAACCTTGTCAGGATTGGCAATTCTCACCAATTCAAATTGGCGCGATGCGTCATCAAATCCTGCCTTGCGAAATAACTGCTGGAAGTAGATGCGGAGTGAGCCAGCATTTCGACCGCAATTCATACAAATCACGTGATTGTCTTTGACCAGCGCCATCAGATCAGAGTTTAGAAAGTTTTCACCCGGCTCAGGCGCTTGCTCTCCAATGTCCACTTCAGGGGCAGGGGCTGTCTGGATTGTGCCCACGCCTTGTCCATCGGTGTAACGCCCGCAATGCACGGCAAACCCAACAGCGTTTAGATCGAGAGAACGAAGACCTGTCGTCGCTCGGTCGCCAACGACAGTGATTGTTCTTTCGGCTTGTGTCCCAAACTGCCCCCACGCCTGCCGGACCAATTGCTCAAGATTTTGTCCATCATCAAGGAACCGGGCTCGCCTGTATTCAAGCGTCTTAGTTTGCTTCGCCAAAAGTGTTTCTCCAAAAATCTAAATTTTCGCAATGGTCGAAACTATATTTATTTGCCGAGGCGATTGCAACAATAGGTTGATTTTTTAAAAAAAACTTGCCACCAATTTTTATGATGCGTGATTTTCACCTTTGCCGAATGCCCGTTTGAGCTAATAGAGCGGCCATTGTTTTCATCAGTCGCGAAGTCAGCTTTGTCCCAAAAGTGGAAATTCGTGCCAAATGCAGCGAAGGTACCCAAAGAGCCCATATTGGTGACTTGCCCAAAACATCGTTCCGCTCCGCCTTTCTCACATGGGCGGCAGGCAATGAAGTCCGGGAATTCGATCCTTTGGATGAACCCGCCTTCTCTCGATAGATACTTGATCAGCACGGACGGCCCTAAGTTGCCTTTCGGGAGCATATAAGTCATTTCGGATAGCTGACATTCACTGCACCAGCGAACAGCACCAACGGCGAGCGACGGCTAAACGGACGAGCAGTCAACTAGCAATTTAATCGAGAGTAGATCATTCACCCCGAATTTGATACGTTGCCAATCTCCTTTTGCCACACTCGCCAGCGACGGTTGAACTCCGGCCAGTCAAGCTCGTCTTTCGCCCAATGCGCCAGATCGCCCTCGCCAGCGTGCATGTCTACGGGCAGTCCCGTGACCGAACCATCCCCGAAAGCGGCTGCGAGAAATTCGCGGGGAACGTCAATCCCTTTCAGATCAACTGATTTAAAGGCTGAGCCGCGGTTGGAGGCGGCTCCTAAGTTGGTGGCTGTGTCAAATTCCGCTCTTTGAAACAGCGCACCCTGAATATCCGCATCCGAAAGATCACAGCCCTGCAACTTCGTGGATTCGAAGATGGCGCCTTTGAGTATGGCTCTGCAGCACTGCGCCTCGCGCATGTTTGTTCCAGTCAATCGCGTGAAGGTCATCTTTGCCTCTATAAAATTCGAGCTCTTCAAATTTGCCTCTTTAAAATCGGTCCCCTGCAGGTGTGACCTCTGGAACCTGATCCCATGAAGATCTAGCCTTGCGCAGCTAGCGGCTTGGAGAGCCACATCGCTTAGGTTAAATTTCCAACCTTGGCTGCGCGATGCAACGTGATCGTTGTCCTTAGAGTCTATCGACCGCAAGGTGGCTAGAAGTACGAGAGCCATCGACACATCAGCTCTTGTGCGTAGCTGCCTCGTCCAATGCCAGAGTGAAGTATTGCCCCTATCGGAGAAATCAGCCTTCTCTGATGGAACCCAGATTGGTGCAGCCCGTTCCGCCATTTTTGAAGGGGAATTTTCTTGGATGTAAGCCGCCAGGAGTCGCAGGATCCTTGATCGGTCATGGAGGCTCAAACGATAGACACGCTCAAGCAAACCCAAGGCACCAAGTCTTACCTCGATATTTGGAACAGAAACCTCAAATTCTTTCCAGGGCTCGCTTTCAAGCTTGGTATCTTCAGCCCGCATATCAATGCCAGATCGTGATGTTTCGTTATCATGCCACTCAAGGAATTTTTGGCTTCTACCATTCTGCGAGTAGGTGACATTTCTCCCGATTTGTTTGACGAGACGAGTTGTCCCTAGCCCTTCAACTGCCTTGTTGATCTGATCGATGACGTGGCTCTCTTCGGCAGTCTTCGTCTGCCGTTCAGTCATGAAGATCCGTATCAAAGCGATCGGCGTGCCAAGAACGCCGCCTAGCGTTGTCATTAGGCCGACGAAGGCCAGAACATACCAGCGTAAAAGTTCGGGGTCTGACCCAAGTTTTTCGTAGATCGTTTCCGCAACCCGCCAGAGCAGGAAGATATTGCCGAGAAGGAGTGAGCCCCAAATTGGAGCAAAGAAAGGCAAGAACCCACGGATGGCTTTCAGGTGCCAACCTTTAGTGGTGTGAACCTGCCTATACACTACGAGCGCCACCGCAGCGAGGGTAAGGTACAGGGCTAAGGCCTGAAAAAAAAGATTTCCAAATATCTGATCAGCCATGGTAGGCACTATCTCCCAAATCTCCCCCAATCTTGCCAATGGCTTTCCGGTTGCGCAAAACGGGTCGTGCGGTAGATTTCCGCAGTAGCTCAAATCAATCCATGATACACCTAGACTCAAAGACCGGCGACAAGTGGGAATCCGATATGCAATGGGACCGTCGATTGTAAAGCAATCTAGAAGTCCGCTCTGCTCGTTCTGACTTGAATTTCTCTTTGATGCAACGAAAGTCAGCTTTCCGCCCTTTGTCGACATCGCTGTAACTTCCAAGTATACCCTGCAGTGACGGGCGAATGTTACGCTTCAGGCGTCACATCAGGGTTGACAGCGACTATTTGTGACTTGGTAGCCTTAGGCCTAAACCCTGAGGTGACATATGGCAAAAATTGGCTATGCCCGCGTTAGCACGCATGAGCAAGATCTGGAAATTCAGCAAAACCGGCTTGAGGCTGAAGGATGCGGTTTGATCCGGTCAGAAAAGGTATCAGGCGGTAGTCGGGCTAATCGCGAAGAGCTGGCAACCATCCTTGAATTTCTGCGCCCCGAAGATGAGCTGATGGTGACCCGGCTGGATCGGCTTGGCCGAGATACCCGCGACGTTCTGAACATCATTCACGAATGTGAGCAGAAGGGCGCGTTTGTGACTGTCCTTGACCCTTACGTTTCCACCAAGGGCGACATGGGCCAGATCGTTATGACGGTCCTGGGCATGGTCGCCCAAATGGAGCGCCGCTTCATCAAGGAACGCCAGCGCGAAGGTATTGAGCGAGCCAAGCAGCAAGGCAAGTACAAAGGCGGTCAGCAGCGAATTGATCGAGAGAAAGTGCTGCTCATGAAATCAGAAGGTAAGGGCCCTAGCGCCATAGCCTCCGCATTAGGCTGTTCGCGGATGCAGATCTACCGAATTCTTCAAGCAAACGGACAGCCCAGCTCCTAACCATCTGCGATGGCTAACAGGTAAAGAGGGCGGATTCCTGATTTTCGCTGTAGGCAATATTAATGACGGCAGCTCGGACCTTTCAGACCTATGCTATATGGCAGTTTAAAGGGTCCAGTTTCAGAAATCTTCAAGGCTCATCGACTTTCCTACATGCTCTTCTGAAGTTGTCTATGAGCCAACGGTAAATTGTTTGAACTGGCCGATGCGTAGTAGCACCGGCCTGTTCTTTTCATTCATCCCTATTTCTGGCCTGCTTCATAATAGGGTTTGGTCTTGTTTTCCAGTGACCCGCCAAATGCATAGACGGTATATTGGGCGTTGGGATCGTAACCCATGCCAAGAGAACCCTCTGGCATGCCTGGCACCGCGATGCCTTTGATGTCCGGACGTTCTTTCAGCATTTTTGCCAGAGCTGCCGGGTGGACATGACCTTCGACGACATATCCGTCAATCACGGCGGTGTGGCAGCTTTCCATATCTTCCGGCACATCGAACTTCTGTTTCGCCCAATTGAGATCGTCGATGTTTTTTGTCTCAATCTTATAGCCAAGCTGTTCGAGTGCCTTGGCCCATGTGCTGCAGCATCCGCAATACTCGTTTTTGTAAACCGTCATCGCTCCCGAGTCAGCAAAGCTGTCTTGAGAGGTGAGGGTCATGCCAGCGACGATGAGCATGGAGGCGAAGAGAGATTTTTTGAAGGACATGATTGTACCTTTCCCGCTCCCCTTGATGGAGAGAGCTATTCATCTGATTTAAAAGAAGAGTAAATGGCCGTGCAAACTAATCTGTTCGGCCTGTTTGGTTCAGACGATGGGAGGGCGGAGGCTAGCCTTTGGCTCGATTGCTGCCAACGCTGCAGTTCTGATCCATAGGGATGGTCGCTGGACTGAGGGCAACCATCAAGCAACAATCCATCATGCAGGCCGAAATCTCTGATTGGCAACCGGGCCCAAGACTTGCGCAGGGATCTTCATGATCAGGTTCGAATATCATTGCCTTGTCAGCAGACTGCTCCATACCCGCATCGCTATGTATTGAGACGTCAGATGTCCCGTGAACAGCGACAGGCAAAGCCAAAAACAGCACAACAAGAATGATGTTCAGAACAAAACGCATAATCATTTTCTAGCAGAAGTGACATAGGGCAGATTTGATTTTAGTCACCTCATTATAACGCGATTAGCTCATCAGGTCTTTGATTAATACTTCAATGATCAAGCCGATCCTCCTACCAAGGCGGCCCTTGCCAAATCCCCTTCAATATCTGTTTCTTATGATTTTCTTCTTTCTGAGTTTCTGCGTGGGGGCAAGATAGATATATCGCTTCTTAAAGGAAGCGTGTTGCCGGGCGTTATGATACCGGGGAAGGCCATGGCTCCGGCGGGCAGCTTTGGTCTGATGAGCATGGCGCTGAGAAGGTGAAGTTAACTTATTATGTTTTCAAGGCTTGACCTTCCAGTAAGTGGAAGTCGTAATATGGAAAACTTGATTGCGTTTTGGAGCCTAGAAACGAGAAAGCGTTTCGCCGGTAAAAGGCGTGTTTGCAGGGTGAGATCCGCCCCATCGCGGGCTTCTGATCACGGCGACTAAGCATGGTTTCGCACAGAATGAGGTTGGGAATTTGCAAGGCATCTTTAGGGCAAATAGATCATGATGCGACTTATGGCTCGCTATGGAACACTGGGATTGGTGCTGACAATGTTTGGCATGATGTCGCTTGTTCTGGTGGGAGGCAGCTTTGGTCATGCTCACGAAATTGCTGGGAATGGGGCTGATCATCATTCCATCCGTGACGGTGATAACCCAACTGATCACCATCATGACCATGAATCGCATGTTGATCGTGATGGTTCGCTCCATTGCGGATCTTCTATTCTGTCCTTGGTCTCACTGCAGAATTCTTTGCCTACCGGTATCAAGGAGAGGGTCAATGGAGCCTTGGCTCCAGATCTGATTGCCCGGATTTTGGCCCCGGAACCGCCGCCACCCCGTCTCGCCTGATTGAATGTGAAGCAAGTTTTCCGATTTCAATCAATAGGCGATTTTCAAAATGAAAAAACTGATCCTCACGACTACAGCCGTAGCACTCACTGTTGCAATCAGTCTTCCGGTCACCGTTTTTGCCCATGGCGGTGCTACAGGCGTCGTTAAAGAACGCATGGATGCCATGGGCATGATGGGTGATGCCGTCAAAGCCCTTAAGGACATGATGCAAGGCAAGACAGCCTTAAATGCCGAGATAGTACGCAAGCAGGCTGCAATCATCCAGAAGCATTCCGGTGAAGCGCTAACCAAGACGTTTCCTGAAGGTTCACTTGATAAGCCCACCGAGGCCAAGCCGGAAATCTGGACCGATTGGGAGCGCTTTACAGCGCTTGCCAATCAGTTGGAGAGTTATGCAGAAGGTCTTGGTCTTGCCGCTGACAATGGCGTCCAGATGGGCGAAGGCATGGGATCTGGCATGGGTGCAATGATGGGTGGCAGCGGCACAATGGGCCAGATGATGGGGAGCGGTCAGGTGCGGCCCGAAGATCTTGCTAAAATGCCGGTGCAAGGGGTCTTTACAATGATGGTTCAGACCTGTTCAGCCTGCCATACTGACTTTCGTGTTGAGAAGAAATAGCTCATGAAGAAGCTAGGACTTCTGGTGATTGCGGCCTTGGTATTGCCCGGGGCTGCTTTCACAACACTTGATCATTGGCCGATTGGCCAGGAGCCTGATCTGGATATGGTGAAGGGTGTTCCTGAGCGCGGTGCCTATCTGGCGCGCATGTCTGGATGTATTGCTTGTCATACCAACTTTAAGGGTGGTGGCAAGCCTTTGGCTGGTGGGGTGGCGCTCAAAACCGATTTTGGAACTTTCTACTCACCCAACCTCACGACCCATAAGATTGAGGGTATCGGCGATTGGACGGTCAATGACTTTGCCAAGGCAGTTCGTCAGGGCGTGTCCCCAGAGGGGAGGCCTTACTATCCGGCTTTCCCTTATCCGTTTTATACCAAGATGAGTGATCAAGATATTGCCGATCTGTGGGCTGCGTTTCAAACGGTGCCAGCCGTTGTCGACGCTTCAAAATCGCAAGATCTGGGCTTTCCATTCAATGTGAGGGCCTTGCTCAAGCTCTGGCGGATGCTGTTCTTTGATCAGGCTTCGTTTGAACCCAAGGAAGGGAAAAGCGAGATGTGGCAACGCGGCCAATATATCGTTGAAGGGCCAGCCCATTGCGCTGCCTGCCATACGCCACGCAATCTGCTGGGAGCCAGGCAGGCAGAGCTGGAGCTGCATGGAGCCGATAAATTGCCGGATGGTGGTAAATCTCCATCAATCACAGCATCGGCGTTGAAAAAACGTGGTTGGGACAAAGACAGTCTTTCCTATGCTCTGCAATCTGGTCTCACACCTCAAGGAGATGTGTTTGGCGGATCAATGGGAGAAGTGGTGCGAGATGGTACTGCTTTTCTAAGTCAACAAGACCGTGAGGCCATCGCCATCTATTTGCTGGATCTGGATGAATGATATGAAGTTTAATCGAAGAGACTTTCTCAAAACTGGTCTGGGAGCAGCAGCTATCAGCGCTATGCCGGGTTTTTTGTCCATTTCTTATGCCAAGGATGGTTTTATAGAAATCCGCGCCATGGAGTCAGAGCAAAAGCTCTATCTTGGCGATGTGCCTGCCTCAACCCTCTGGACCTATAATGGCTCTGCACCGGGGCCGGAAATCCGTGTGAAGCAGGGAGAGCGGGTCAAAGTCCGTTTTATCAATGAGCTCAAAGAGCCTTCATCCATTCATTGGCATGGCATCCGTATTGCTAATGCAATGGATGGGGTTTCCGGCCTGACGCAAGATCCCGTCCAGCCCGGCGAGACATTTGAGTATGATTTTGTCGTGCCTGACGCCGGAACATATTGGTATCACGCTCACAATAAAAGCTGGAACCAGGTCGGCCGCGGACTTTACGGCCCACTAATCGTTGAAGAAGTGTATCCAACATTTGATGAAGAGCATGACCTGACCCTTGTCATTGATGATTGGCGGCTCAATCAAAGTGGTCAACTTGATGAGGCTTCCTTTGGGATGCCTATGGATTGGAGCCATGGAGGCCGCTTGGGTAATTGGCTCACCATCAACGGTCAGAGTATGCCAGAGTTTGAGTTAAACGCTGGAGAAGCCTATCGGTTGCGGCTTATTAATGTCTCAAATGCGCGCATATTGGAACTGGACCCCAATCGCTTTGATGCCAAGATACTGGCCTATGATGGGCAACCAGTTGAAAAGCCTGAAATGTTGAGCTATGAGCCATTCTTGCTTGGTTCTGCCCAACGGGTGGATTTGTTGGTTGTTCCCAAAGAAGGAAGGAACTTTTCTCTTGAGGAATTGTCGGGACAAGAGCCCTTTCCATATGCCAATTTCAAGGTAGTCGGGTCGGGGAAGATGACTGGGCAGGTGCCGGTTTTAAAGCCTAACAGCATTCCCAAGCCTAATTTGGGCAAGGCCTCTCATCACAAGCTTCGCATGACCGGTGGAGCAATGGGACAGTTGGACAATATCTTTTATAAAGGCAAGCGCCTTGAGGGGCGCGACTTCGTGGAAACCCGACAATTCTGGGCGTTTAATGGAATAGCCAATCTTCCCGCAGATCCGTTTTTTGCGGCTGAACATAATGAGACCATTATTGTCGAGATAATAAATGACACGGCATTTGCCCATGCCATGCATGTTCATGGTCATCATTTCCAGATTTTAGAAAGGGAAGGCAGCATTGTGGAAGAGGGTCAGCCATGGAAGGATACCTTCCTGATCGGACCTGAACAGGCTGTGAAGATCGCTTTTGTTGCTGACAATCCTGGCAAGTGGTTGATACATTGCCACATGCTTGAACATGCCGCATCTGGCATGACTACATGGTTCACTGTGGCTTGAGAGAGAATATGATCCAGAGGCACCGGACATTTCAGCGCTTTATCGCTGCTCTTATGCTGCTCTCTTTCGCAGCCATGTTCGGTGCTGCCTATCTTCCCGGCGATCATCATGAAAACAGCCTGTCTGTGGCTGCCTCACATGAAATGGTTATGGACAAAGAAACGGCTGGGGAGATGACGGGGGAAAAGGCCGCAGAGATGGTCGGCCCACATGATTGCTGTGATCAGGACATGGCCGGGAATGGTATCGAGGAACTGCGTTGTTCCGTTGACTGTTCCTACTATCTCACACCAACCGGGTTTGCGTTTCGCTCGTCAAGTCCGGTCTTCGGCGATGGTGAGACCTATTCGATGTTCCTTGCCCGGAAAACCTCTTTCCTGCGCCCTCCAATAGCGTAAGTCCCATTCAAACGGCCCGTTAGAGTGTTGGCAGCATCCATTGGTGCTGCCTCGCCTTCCTGCATTTCTACGAATGCAGATGAATGCGGCAGACGGGCAACTCTTCAAGACAATCGAATGATGAATGGTCGGCCAACCGAGCTCTGTATGCGTGGTGCCGACAAGGACACGCAATATGGAAAACATCCAAAATGAGGCCCGTTCCAGCATCTTGCTGGACCGTCTCCTTCCCAAAACTTCACATGGCTGGTTTATGGCAGCCTGCTGCGCATTGATGGTCATCGGTGCAGGTATATCTTTTGCAGGCAGCATTCAGGACCATACATTCTCCAAAGCTCTGTTGAGCCTTGCGCCCATTGCAGGATGTCTGGTGATGCATCTAGTCATGCATCGCTTCATGGGACGCTCTTGTCACCAAGCTGATCACCAGATGACAGCCAAGGGAAAAGGAGAGCTTCGATGAGCAATCCTAAATTCTCTCGACGAACATTCTTGACTGGTTCCTCCATTCTGGTGGCTGGAACACTAGCGGGCTGCAATCGCACCACCACAAGCTTGGATGCGGTGGCACCCGCCACTCCGAGCCCCTATGCCAAGATGTATGGCCCGATGCCGCAAGAGCGTTTCCCGCTGCCCGGCATCAATCTCAAGAAAATCCCTGAGAAATATCTCCGGCGCGTTGTCTCCTATCGCTCCGATGAGAAAGTCGGCACGCTGATTGTCGATACCAAGCGATACTTCCTCTATCTCGTTCAGGAAAATGGCAAGGCAATCCGGTATGGCGTTGGGCTGGGGCGGGCTGGCTTTGAATGGTCAGGTCGCGCCTATGTCGCTCGAAAAGCAGCATGGCCGACATGGACACCGCCTGAAGAGATGATCGCAAGACAGCCGGGGCTTGAAAAGTGGAGCTGGAAGAATGGCGGCATGCCGCCAAGTCTTGAGAATCCATTGGGAGCGCGCGCCCTCTACATTTACCAGAACGGCAGGGACACCCTCTATCGTCTGCATGGAACAGCTGAGACGTGGTCCATCGGGAAGGCTGTCTCATCGGGCTGCGTTCGGTTGCTCAATCAGGACATCATCGATCTGCACCGCCGTGTGCCAAACCAGACACCGATTGTTGTGTTGTAGGAGACGCTATGAACAAGACGCTTCTCATTGCAACTGTCTCTATTGCCCTGCTGGCAGTGGGGCTTGGGGGCTATTACTTCGCCACCCAACAGGCCGCCCCCTTTTTGCTGAAGCCAAGTGACAGGCAAATCGTCTCGCTAGGGAGGGCAGTTTACAAGGAAAATTGCGCCTCCTGTCACGGTGAAGAATTGGAGGGGGAACCGAACTGGCAGACCCCGGACGAGGAAGGCTATTTGCCTGCACCGCCCCATGATGAGACCGGACATACATGGCACCACCCTGATGATGTTCTGTTCGGTCTGACAAAATATGGTCTGGTCAAATTCGCCAAACTCAAGAACCACAAATCCAACATGCCTGCCTATGAGGACATTCTGAGCGACGAGGAAATCATCGCAGTTCTGTCTTTTATCAAGAGCACTTGGTCTGAGGAGATTCGGGAAGTTCACGATCAAAGGAATGCTTTGGCAGTCGAAAGGAGCAAACAATGAATAGGCGCCAATTTCTGACAGCCACTTCAGTCGTAGGGCTGGGAGCTATTGGTCTTTATACCTTCGGAGGCAGCAGCTCAATGAGAGCCGCTGATCTTGAAGGCATGCCAAGGCTTAAAATGCCTCCATTGCTGGATGCAAGGGCCGACAGATCTCCTGAGTTGGTCGCCCAAAAGGGAAATACCGTCTTTGTCGGGAACGCAGCAAACCCAACCTTTGGCTTCAATCAGCCCTATCTCGGTCCGACATTGGTGCTCGATAAGGGAGACTTCAATCCGGTCATCAGGAATGAGTTGCCAACACCGGTCAGTGTGCACTGGCATGGGCTTCTGGTCCCGGGAGAGCATGATGGTGGACCTCATATCCCGGTAAATCGCGGCGAGGAATGGTCGCCGGAAATCACGATTGATCAGCCACCGGCAACTGTCTGGTACCACACTCATATTCATGAAAGAACGGCCCAAGATGTCCATAAAGGATTGGCCGGAATTATGCATCTAACCGATGGGCGTGATGATGATCGAGGTCTTCCAAATAGATATGGTGTCGACGACCTCACTCTGGTTCTTCAGGACCGCCGCATCGATGAACGTGGTTTCGTGTCCTATCGCCTATCCATGCCTGATCTGATGCATGGATTTACCGGCAACACAATGCTGGTCAATGGGCAATATGGAACAGTCGGAGCCGTACCAGGCGGGATCGTTCGCTTGCGCCTGATCAATGGCTCCAATGCCCGGATCTACTCGTTGTTCTTCGAAGATAACCGGGCGTTCCAATTGATCGCAACGGATGCGGGTTTTCTAGAAAAGCCCGCAATGATGTCCAAACTGCCATTGTCTCCGGGTGAGCGTGCTGAAATTCTGGTGGATTTCTCTGACGGGAAACCCGCCATGCTCATGAGTGGTGGCGACCAAAATCAGGGCCCCGGTGGCATGATGGGGCGCATGCGCGGTTTTGTCGACCAGTTTGTTGATAGAGACTTTGCAATCCTGCCATTCGCCGTCGACGAGGGTATGGAAGCACGAATTACCAAATTCCCTGATGAGTTGGACGGTGCAGATATCACCCTCAGGGAAGAAGATAGCATCAGAACACGCTCATTTTCGCTGGACATGGGGATGATGGGCATGATGGGAGGGGGCGGCTTTGCCATCAACGGAGAGCCGTTCGATATGAGCAGGGTCAATCTGGAAGTTGCTCTTGGATCAACAGAGACATGGCGTATTTCCAGCTCCATGCTCTCCCATCCTTTCCATATCCACGGTGCTGTGTTCAAGGTCTTGTCCGAGAATGGACGCCGTCCGCAGAGTCACAATCAAGGCCTCAAGGATACTGTTTTGGTTCAAGACCAGATCGATCTTCTGGTGCGCTTTGACAAACCGGCGAGCCGAGAAAAGCCCTTCATGTATCACTGCCATATTCTGGAGCATGAGGATGCCGGGATGATGGGCCAGTTTTCAGTGATCTAACCAGTTTTTCAATTTTCAGGAATCCATCATGAAATCTCTCACCACAATTATCGCCGCATCCATGATAGCCTTCACACCCATCTCGGCATTGGGTAACCAATTGACAGGCAATCAAGTCAAGAAGCTGGCGCTCGAAGCCATTCTGGAGAATCCCGAGATCATCCGTGAAGCGATCACCTTGCTTCAGGAAAAGGAAGAACTTGCCAAAAGGGAAGAAAGAAGAGCCGTCATACGCAGCCAGATTGTGGCTCTCGAGCAGGACGAAAATGCTCCCGTACTCGGCAACCCAAATGGTGATGTCACCGTCGTCGAGTTCTTTGACTATAATTGCCCTTATTGCAAGAGAGCTGTGCCGATCATCAAAGCCGCCATCAAAAATGATCCCAACTTGCGGATCGTCTATAGGGAATGGCCAATTCTGAGCGAAGGGTCCACATATGCGGCCCGTGCGGCGCTGGCTGCTCGAGAACAGGGTAAATACGAAGAACTGCATTGGGAGCTGATGGATGTTCGAGGCCGGGTAGATGAAGCCGTTGTCATCAAGGCTGCGGAGAATATCGGGCTGGATATCGACAAGCTGAAGGCCGACATGAAAGCGCCCGAGATCGATGCACATATCGAAAAATCCATGCAGCTTGCTCAGGTCCTGAATTTTTCTGGAACGCCTTCCTTTGTCGTAGGTGAGAATCTCGCCCCTGGGCTAATTTCCTCTAGTCAACTTCAAAACATGATTGCCGAGGCCAGAGAAAGTCAGGTGGCAAAAGAATGATGGATGCCTGCATGACCTCAGATCGTAACCAGCGGAATGTGTCCAGAGATCAGAAAGGGAAGCCAGCCATAAAAGTGCTGCCCCGTTTGGTGGTGGCATCGATCATGATGCTTCTCGTCATGTTTGCTTTGACCAGCGACACTGGCAAGAACCTTCTCGAGCTTTTCGGCAAGGACGTAATCGTTGGTTTTGTCCAGCAGGTTGGCTACTGGGGACTCTTGTTGATTGTTGCAATGATGGCAGCTGCAGTGGTCTTCAGTCCTCTGCCTTCTGCCCCAATTGCAGTAGCAGCAGGTGCTGCTTATGGGCATGTCTGGGGAACGATAAGTGTCGTCATAGGTGCGTCGCTCGGGGCTGTCATTGCATTCTTGCTGGCTAGATGGCTGGGGCGGGACTTTGTTCGCAGATGGACTGTTTTACCTATTTGCCGCTCTTTCCAGCCATCTCAACGCACTCTTATGCTAACAGTGATCGCTGCGCGGCTCATTCCCTTTGTCTCGTTTGACGCAGTCAGTTATGCCGCAGGTCTCACCAAACTGTCCTTGTTTAAATTTTCTGTTGCGACCGTACTCGGCCTCATACCTATGAGTTTCTTCCTTGCTCACATTGGTGATCAATGGGTGGAGGCGGAAGGAAACGAACTCTTGGGTTGGGTCCTTGTTGCAGGGGCCGTCACACTTCTTCCTGCTGCGGGATATGCATGGAAGCGGCTCTGGGACAGAGAAACATCGCATAGCACATAAGGATCTCATTCATGTCAAAATATTTTGTTCTGGCATTCATCGGACTGGGGCTGTTCATCATGATCTATCAGAATATGGGAGGTGCTCCAGATAGCTCTGTTGAGGTTCTGGTTCCATCTCTTTCTGCAACAGCATCGAAAGGGCAGGAGCTGTTCAACGAGAATTGCTCCGGCTGTCATGGAGAAAACGGATCTGGATCAGAGGTGGGACCGCCTCTCATCCATGACATCTACAAGCCCAGTCACCATGCAGATGCGTCCTTTTTTCTGGCAATTCAGATCGGTGTGCGCGCTCATCATTGGCCCTATGGCAACATGCCCAAGCAGCCGCATATAACGTCAGCGATGATGAAGTCGATCATCCAGTTTGTGCGAGAGACGCAGCGCGCCAACGGCATCGCGATGCGATAGACATAATCTGAAAAGGGAAGAGATCACGGGTTAGACTTCGTGATCTCATATTGTCCGCGCCCCGTTTTCATTAGCCTTCCAGCCCTGACTAGTTGTGCAAGAGACCGGTAAACGGCCTCATGTGTCAAACCGATCATGGCAGAAAAGTCCATAATTGATCCCTTCAGAAATCCAGCATTCAGCGCTTGCCAAACCCTTTCCTGCGATGACTTGATCGCCATGATTTCGACCTGTTGACGATAGATCTGGACTTGCCTTGCCAACATCTTGCTGAAGGACATCGAGACACCGGCATCCTCCTCCAGCATTTTGCCTATCCCTGTCTTGTCAAGACGCAATAAGCAACTGTCTGTCTGGCAAATGGCGTCGCAATGGTAAGTATCAGAGAAGATGGACGCTTCGGCAAAGAATGTGCCGGCAGTTGCGTTATGGACAATCAATTGGGCGCCTGACATCGTGTATCGATGCAGCTGAACATGGCCGGACTTCAGGTAGTACATTGCGGAGCAGGGCTCTCCCTGCCGAAAAATATAGGATCCACTTTCTCGGTTGATCTGTGTTGCCACTGGCTTGGCTAGGTAATTCAAGAAACTATTGTCCATATGATCCCAATCATAAGTAAAAGAACTAATTCTGTCTATTCTGCCTGTAACCAGACAGGAGAGATGGATGAAATATCTTTTGCTCGCAATATTGCTGTTGTTCTCATCATCAGTTGCGTCCGCACAACATGCTCATATGGGCTCTTCAGATATCAGAGAAACCGGACAGGATGCTTTTGCTTCTATTGCAGAAATTGTCATCAAACTGCGACAAGATCCGAACACAGACTGGTCTAAGGTTTCAATTACTGCATTGCGTCAGCATTTAAGAGACATGAACCACGTTACACTTCAAGCTGAAGTGCGCACAGAGAAACAGGAACTTGCGACAACTTTTCATGTCGAAGGGGAAGGGAGTGTTATCGGGTCAATTCAGAGAATGGTTCTCGCCCATGCACCGATGCTTGAAGCTGACAGTGGCTGGAAGGTTAAGGCACAGGCTACACCTGAAGGGGCGATATTGACCGTCGATACCAAGAGCAGGGAAACGCAGCAAAAGGTCAGCGCCCTAGGTTTCTTTGGTTTGATGACAATCGGTGCCCATCACCAAATGCATCACCTTATGATAGCAACTGGTAATGACCCGCACTGATGACCTGAATAGAGTTGCTGTAAGGAACAATGGCACCTACATAGTCAGTATGCCGTCTAATTGTTGGATTTTGCGACACTCTTTTCTTTTAAACATGCTGCGCTGTGCTGTCGATGGGGACTGGACTGCAAATACCATAAGTCCAAAGTTGCAAGTGCGAACTATTAACCCTTTTCAATGTCTACCTTGGACCCATTTGGGGAGTTCGCTCTGGCTGGTATGAAGGTCTGGTCAGGGCCGTTTCTGTTTATCGGTGCGCCTATAAATCAATCTCCATCACCTTGTATTGCGGCAACCTCTTCCGCAATTCGCCTAAATACCTCATCGGTCTGTTCACTGTATTCCCTCTGGGCTTCAAGCAAATGATGAGCATAGCGCATCGTTGTCTGGGCAGATTTGTGACCGAGCAGTGATCCTGCTTGGGATAGTGATTGTCCTGCCATCACGGAGTGCGATGCAAAGGTATGGCGCAGGCTATGGAGTGTCGCAGTCCCATCAATTTCGGCGCTCTGCCGAATACGATACCAAGGCCTCGTCAAAGCAATGGGTCTACCTTCAACACTGCTCTCAAGGACAAGACCGCGCTTTTTGCCATCCCCAAGCTGCTTTAGCACATCCAAGGCCAAACTGTTCAATGGGACCAATCTAGAGCCAGTCTTACTATCGGATAGGAAAATCGTTCCTTGAATAAGATCCACGTGCTGCCAGTCCAAATTGACGATCTCGCTGACACGCAGTCCAGTAAAAAGAAGTAGTCGGATGCCGGCTGTCGCTGATGGCAGCTCTTCCACCTTGTCGTCGGCCTGATCCAATGCCTTTAGAAGGCTGGCGATTTCAACCTCACTCAGAAATCTGTCTTTCTTGTTTTCCTTGAATTTCTTGATGCCTTGAACAGGATTATCTTTGCGCAGCTCCCAATCGACAGCACAAGCAAACATCTTGGACAGTAGCGCCAGAACGCGATTGGCAATGCCCTCGCCACCACGGACCAACCGACGCCCTCGCGGCTTGGCTGGAAGCTTTCTGGCGGTTTTGCCCTCTCGAATATCAAGCTTCAGCTTCTCAATATCAGCTCGAGAGACATCCTGAACCTTCATGGTACCTATCAAAGGGACAACATGATTTTCAATATTGGCCTTATCAGTTGCGATACTCCGGGGCTTTTTATGGATCTCCGCATAGTCGGTGATGTAGCGTTTCGCAAGTGCCTCGACAGTTTCCGCTTTCCTGTTGCTCTGCTTGATTGCACTTACATCTTTTCCAAGAGCGACTTCAGCCAGCATTTTCCTGGCAATTTGGCGAGCCTGATCTACGGTCAAGGCTCCATGTTTACCAATTGAAGGTCGCCGTTGCTGGCCACTCGCAGTTCGATAATAAACAAAGTATGAGAGAGTGCCTTTGGGAGTAATTTTAACCCCAAACCCGCGCACCTCACTGTCCCAAACAATTCTATCTTTGTCGCTAGGCTCTAGCGCCTCAACCAGTCTTTTCGTCAATTTTTCGGTCATTTTACTACCTGAAACGTTCTAGGTAGCAAATAGGTAGCAAAAAATCGGGAAATATGCAAAACCATAGGGAACTATAAAATCGCGAGTTTATGCGATTTTTAGCTGATAAATCAGCTATTTTATCAGAAATTTGGGATCATCTGCGTCTTTGATTGTTGCTGTTGTTAATGATTGAAAATCCGCGTGTCGGTGGTTCGAATCCGCCTCCGGGCACCATTTTTTCCAAAGTCAAAATGCTGTAGCTCGAGAACTTGAACTTGTTTTCAAGTTGATTTTTCAAGTAGCAAATTGGTAGCTGTGGCGCGGCGCGATTTTTTGGACGCCTGGGCGAAATTTTCTGGACAAATCAACTCATTAAATAGCCCGCTCTTGGTGGGCTGTTTTGTATTGTTTTAATGTTTATTTTAAATGGCTTTTAATGCGCTTTGATGAATTGCTTTCATAGCTGCTTGTGCGATTGATTTTTTTCACAGTTCTGCTCCTTTGTTTCTGGTTACACACATGGAGCAGATAAACCTCATTGCCAGAAGATTGCATTGCTTGGTTAGGCTGCCTTCTGCAATGTCTGGTATGCGGACAATACTGACTTTCAGATCTCCAATAAGCGGTTTAGGATTGGTCGATCAACGGTTAGCCGACATGTTAATCGGCAAATCGATATTTCCGTGAGCTTCTTGTACCGAGATTTAGCGAAAAAGAGGTTCGGTGTAGCCATGTGCATCAATACAAACGATCTACCAGAAGGCTATGACTTCGTCCATGTCCCACTCAGTTTTACGCAAGAGCGATATGTGAGTGTATTTGCAGAAAAGAACAATAAGACGTTGGCGGAAACACTTAAACACAGCCGATACGCTAAATTCGAACCTGTTGTTTTGGAAAGATACGCAGACTATCTGAACCAACCACTCGGCCAGTTGCTTTTGGAGGTAAAGCAACTGGGGGACACTTTTTATCGAAGTTTTCTCAATAAATACGGCGACCTTGAGTATTCAAATTTCTCGATATCGGATGCAGAATTCTTCCAACTACGGGGCATTTATGCCTATCACGATGGCTATAATCTAAAATATATTGGTCGCTGCCTAGATCAGATGAAAAAGCGCATCAATCAAGGCTATGGCAAAATCCATCCGAAAAACTGTTATCTCGACGGGCAAGCGACAAATTGCCACCTGAACTCAAAGATAACATCACACAAAGGTGCAGTATCTTTGTGGCTTTGTAAGATGGATGATTTGGATGGGATCAAGGAGATTGAGGGCAGGCTAATTCAAGAAAATGATCCGCCCTGGAATCTTCGGCGTTGAGGAGGTTGGCTCTACATGTCAACCAGTTAAATCTGAAAAGGCAACAATGGGCACCAACTTGACATTCGCAGCCATTGCGACATCAAGTTGGAGACCTTATCGATAGTGATCAATTCCCGATCACCAGCTCACGAGCCTTCTTCGGGCTTTTGCTATTGGCCGTGTAATTCAGGCTCACCTCTTCGATATCAAAGCCTGAGGAAATCTCGCGGTTTTCAGGAGCATCATTGATGAAGAAGAGGAAGTGGCCTTTGATATCCTTGAGTTGATCAGCTAGCTTTTGGAAGTCTTCTGTGCCAAAGATGCAATGCTAACGAGAGATAACTGCCCATTTGTCATCCGGGATTTGATTGGGTGTCGCTACCTCGATTTTCGGACCCAGTTGCTCAAACTGCATCTGGCCTTCAAGCAGTCTGATGGCCTGTTCAACAGCCAACCAGCCCTGAAGGACTGCATAATCGACAGTGGCTGCGCGAATTTTCCCAGATCTCAAGCCTCGCTTCACAGCAAGCGAATAATAGGTGGAATAAATTTGTGGCTTGGTCGGACATGGTATGAGGCGCACCAAGGACATTGCCGCTTCTGCTGCCGGGGCGCTGCCAACAATGATATGATTGGGTGCGCAAGCAGCGACTGCCTTTTCTACCTGTAGAAATTGGTTGTGATAGTCGCTATCGGCCTCCAGCGAGAGGCCAAAACGGATCCGGCTAGAGGTAAGGCCGCGACGCAGGCCTGCTTCTAGAATGGGTGCCCAACCCGATTCAGACGGTCCGGACACAAGGGACAAACGATAGATCTCATCCGTATCTTGTGGCAGGTCTTTGACGATTTGATGTCCTAGCAACTCTCCCATTTTCTCCCAGGAGACCGCCACCTTCGATGATAGCTCCGGCGCGTGGAGCTCGTTGATAAATGCAATGACAGGGATAGAGGATGCCACGTCCTTAATGGTTGCGAGCAGTGCAGAATTATCTGCGCTAACGGCTCCGAGAACAATCGCATCATGGTCTTCTTCGGCACATTGCTGGATCTGCCTAATCTGGCGATCTAGCTGTAAATATCCCCCTGCCTCATGCCAGGTAAATGATACACCAAGAGCCTTTGCTCTGTGTTCGAACCCGGAATGTACGCTGATCCAATATTCATCTTTCATGTGCGGAACCAGCACACAGAGGGACCAGTCTTTGACTGCCTTGTGTAATGGAGCGATGCTCACTTCACTGGTCGGTGAAGAAAAATCAAAAGGCTTCTGATGTGCCTCTATGGTCACATCAATCTCGTCAGCCTTGCTGCTTGGAGAAAATACCGATAGCAGCATCATGGTGATTGCGATAACGGTGATCCAGTGGCAAAATTGATGACAAGTCTTTGACATAGATCTGTTGGGAGCCGGTGGTGAGATTTGATCGACAGATAAAACTGACCTTTTCAATACTGGCCGGGCTCTCTCTCCTCACGGCTATATTGGCGTTCAGTAGCATACTTTACCTGAACCAGAGCTACCGAAACTTGATCGAGAACAATAGCCCCCTTGTTGCGTTCACATCTTCCCTAACCATATCTTCCGAGAAGGTAGCGCAGCTATCGCGCGAATTTTCACTGGCGCGCACCGACCTGGATTTGATCCCACTTGGCAGACAGCTGAATGGGGAAGTCGCACAGATCCAGAAAAATTTATCCAACCTTCCAGCTTCGGTCAAGAAAGGCCAGGAAAGCTCAGATGTTACCAGAGCTGCAAAGGATCTGATTGCTCAGACTCGCAAACTGATGGAAATCTCCGAACGCATTTCGTTCAATGAAGCCCAAGTGGAGCGATTGGGTGGAGATAGCTTTTCGCTACTTGCCAACTTGCGCAGCATTGGTGACAATTTGGTTTCCAATGCCCGGGTTGGCGTCTCGCTCAACATGACTTCGCTTTATAATGAGCAAAGCCAGAGCCAAAAGGAAATCAGCCTCGACAAGCTTGTTGACGAAGACTTCTTCTTGCTGGAGCGGATGACCGAGTTTAGACAATCCGCCATTGATCTCTCTGTCGTCATGCAGAATTTGTTGCGCTCGAAGGGTCAGAATGAACCAGCTATATTGATCCCCGAAATTGAGCAGCATTTAAACCGCATACAAGTGCGTGTCCCGTTGATTAAGGATGAAGATTGGTCCGATCAGGTAACGATGCTGGTCAATGGCTTGAAGACAAATCTTGGAGCAGAAGGATTTCCTGCTTTCTACGGTGACCTTTTCATCACGAGACTGGAGGCACTGGCTGCGAGTAAAGCGATCAGTGCAAGCTCGCAAAAATTGTCGGAACAAATTGCCCGGCTCAGTCTCCTGAATCAGATTGCAGCGACGGAACATCAGAATGAGGTCAGTGATCGCCTGAAATGGATCCTCTTCGGTTTCCTTGTTTTGACACTTGCTGTGATAGCGGGCGCAGCAACTATGTTTGTCTTTGCTAACCGCAGGATTGTCGCCCGCCTTGGCGAGATTGCATCGGGCGTTGTCGCTCTGGCACGCAATGACTTTAGCCACAAAATCAACAGGCAAGGAGGTGACGATCTGGGACGCCTTGAGCGGGCCGTTGAAATCCTGCATGGCAAGGTCAAAAGCAATCATGTGCTCAAGCTTGAACTTCAAACAGCCAAGGGTGAGCTTGAAGACAAGGTCGAGGAGAGAACCCGTCAGTTCCTGGAACAGGCCAGAGAAAGCGATCTTGCACGGTTGCAAGCAGAGGAAGCAACCCACTCCAAGTCGGAATTTCTGGCAATCATTAGCCACGAAATCCGCACACCTCTGAATGGCGTTATCGGTATGCTGCGCTTGATCGAACAGGATGTGATGCCGCCGGTTGCCAAAAGACTGAAGATTGTTCGGCAGTCCGCACAAGATCTGCTGGCGATTGCTAATGATCTGCTCAACTATGAGCGGTTTCGCCAAGCGAGTGCCGATTTGGATGTCATTCACTTCAACACAATAAGTTTTATTGAGCAGATTGCAGATCTGGCAAGAGCGGATGCGGCTGAGAAAGGTTTGTCAGTTCATGTGCAAATCTCCCCCCTTCTGCCCAAAACGCTTAAGAGTGATGCAGCCAAGCTGCGTCAGATCCTGATCAATCTTCTATCCAACGCGGTTAAATATACCAATAATGGCCAAATCCGCCTGACGCTTGAACCACGTCTTTCCGATGATCAAACGGAATTACTGGTGATTTTCACGGTCAAGGACAGCGGTATCGGTATCGAAGCTGATAAACTGGAACACATATTTGATGCCTATGAGCACAGCTCGGACGCCCATATGGGCAAACGCTATAGCGCTGGTTTGGGGCTGACTGTTTGCAGAAGACTGACCGATGTCATGTCCGGTATTCTGACGGTGGAGAGCCAACTAGGTGTTGGGTCGAGCTTCACGCTTATCATTCCCATGGAAGTGGGTGACCCGGCCCAGATTCCAGCCAATGCGGAAATTGTCAGCACCAAACGTCTTGGCTTGTCTGTTCTGCTGGTTGAAGATCATGAGATCAGCCGCATGGTTGCCAGAGCCTATCTGGACAAAATGGATTGCGATGTTGTTGAGGCCTCAGACGGCCAAAGCGCTCTTGATGCATTTGAAAATGGCAGATTTTCTGCAGTGTTGATGGATCTCGATTTACCTGATCTTACTGGCATGGAAGCCGCAAAACGCATGGTGTTAAAGGCTGGAGAAATGCAGCTGCCAATGCCAAGATTTGTCGCCGTGACCGCACACAAGCTGCGCAATCAGGACGCTCTTGAAGCGGCTCATATCAGCCATTTCGTGCAAAAGCCGATTGCCCCGTCGGATCTGTATGAAGCTCTAAGAGATTTAACCTCAGATGATCAGAATTTAGGCAATAACGATTTGCCTGAAAGCAGAACAATGGCAAATCTTGCAAAGAGTGAAGAAAATGGTTCGATCCGGGAAAGCCTCAAGGCCGATCTGACCTATATGGGGCAAGAAAATGTCGCTGAGATTCTGCAGGAATTTATGCACAAAACACCTCAAGATCTTGCCGAATTGTATACGAGCCTGGAAAAGAAAGCGTATGAAAGTGCGGCGCATTTGGCCCATCGTCTCAAAGGTTCGATTGCCAATTATGGGTTTGTTGAAGGTATGGCTCTTCTGGAACGTCTCGAGACAGGGTTATTAGCTCAAGAGATTGATGGACTGGTCGCCGATCAATTGCCAGAGACGCTTGAAAAAGAGATGGACATTCTGAAAGAGATCGCCACTGAACTGGACCTTCTAGACTAGGGTTCGACCCTAGGTCTTGTTCTGGGGTGGTATCTATTCCTCTTCCTCGGGAACGAAGAGATAACCCTCTCCATGAATGGTGAGAATAATCTCCGGATCAGCAGGATTTTTTTCCAGCTTCCTCCGCACTCGCCCTATCAGAACATCAATGGTTCTGCTGTCCGAAGTGAATTGCCGATGTGTCACCAATTGCAACAAGCGCGTGCGAGAGAGCACCTGCTTTGGATGAGCTGTAAAAGCGCGCAGCAACTCGAACTCCCCTCGGGTGAGCGCCTCAGATTCTCCATTCTTGCGAACCAGCCTGCGACGCGCTGTGTCAAAGGTCAGATCGCCAATGATAACACTGGGCAAAGGCTGCATGGCCTGTACTTTGCGGCACAGGGCAACGCGATAGAGGGTGATTTTGACGCGCGCTAATAGCTCTCTTGGGTCAAAGGGTTTGGTGACATAGTCGTCAGCCCCCATTTCAAGCCCGATGATGCGATCAACCTGATCCGTGCGGCTGGTCAGCAGAATGATGCCAATATCCGAACGTGTCCTTTGTTCGCGCGTGATTTGCAGGCCGTCTTTGCCGACAAGATTGATATCCACCAGTAAAAGGTCCGGCTCATCTCTTTCAATCAGGCGCTCCATCTGGTCGGCATCTATGACTTCGCTGACGCGATATTTCTGCTCGCGCAGGAGCACTCCAAGACGCTTGCGCGTCACGGTATCGTCTTCAACAACAATGATATGGGCCTGCTCCGTCATGCCTTCAGTTTAGAGCAAACGAGCCGCAGGAAAAGGCCCATTTACATATTGTTACAATTTTGAACCGTCTGTTTAAGCAGTTCGTGAGACCTGTTCAAACAGATCTGCGATTCTGATGCCAAGGACATTTCTGTTTCTTGGAGGATCACAATGACCCGTTTTACCACTGATCGCCGAACCGTCCTGAAAGGCGGCATGGCCATCTTCGCATCCAGCCTGCTTAGTGGCACAGCGCTGGCGTCCATCGATCCGAATTCCTTCTCCGGGCGTGTATTCCATGCCAGCCATTTCGGCCCATTTGAAGCTGTAGTCCGTGATGGCAAAATTGTGGGTATTCAGCCCATGATCGAACTGGATGCCCGCCCCACCGAAATGCTGACCTATGGTGTTTTGGACCGCACCTATGACAAGACCCGCATCAATTATCCGATGGTGCGCAAGTCCTATCTGGAAGGTTGGGAAACTGGCGATATCAAGCCTGAATTGCGTGGCAAGGAAGAATGGGTCAAGGTTGACTGGGATACAGCCTGGAGCCTGACCGCCAAAGCCCTGCTTGACACAGCCACCAACCATGGCAACGAAGCTATCTTCAGTTCATCCTACGGGGGCTGGTCAAATGCAGGTGTCTTCCGTCCGAATGTGTTGCAGGGGCGCCTGCTCAACCTGATGGGTGGTTGCACCAATACCGCAGGTGACTGGTCTGCTGGTGCTGGACAGGTCTGCATGCCACATATCATTGGAGATATGGAAGTCTATTCAGCCCAGTCAGCATGGGAAACCATTCGTGACAATACCGAGGTTTTTGTTCTGGTTGGCTGTGACCCCATTAAAAACAACCGCATTGAATATCGTGTTGCTGATCATGGCATGTATGCACATTGGGAAGAAATCCGCGATGCTGGTGTCAAGTTCATCTCAATCAACCCGCAGCGCACCGCGTCTGATGAATATCTCAATGCCGATCTAACCCGGATTATTCCCAATACCGATACCGCCCTGTTCCTGTCCATGGCTTATCATGTGCTGGAAAATGGCCTCGAAGATCGCGCCTATATGGACAAATACACCGTTGGTTCTGACAAATGGATCGCTTATGTGAAGGGCGAAACGGATGCTACTCCCAAAACACCTGCATGGGCTTCGAAAATTACCGGCATAAAAGAAGAGGAAATTAAGAAACTAGCCGAACTCATTGCCAAATCCAAAACCTGTATCGCTGGCTCCTGGGCCATTCAGCGTGCGCAACATGGTGAAATGGCCTATTGGTCAATCGTCAACTTTGCCGCACTTCTGGGCAAAATCGGCAAGCCGGGGCAGGGCGTTGGCTTCAGCTGGCATTATGGTAATGGCGGCATGCCGCAAGGTGGCAACGCAACTCCTGTTGGCATGAGTCAGGGTCGGAACTTTGTCAAAAAGATCGTTCCAGCCTCCCGCATCACCGAAGCGCTGGAAAATCCAGGTATGGATTTCTTCTATAACGGGCAGACCAACACCTACCCGGATATCAAGATGATCTTCAATGCTGGCAACAATTTCATGTCTCACCAGCAGGATACCAACCGCCTTATCCGCGCCCTGAACAAGGTGGAAACAGTTGTCTGTGTTGATGTCTGGTGGACTGCAGCAACCCGGTGGGCCGATATTGTCATGCCAGCTGCAACAACGCTGGAACAGGATGACATTACATCTGGTGGCACCTATTCCAACGATCGCGTCTATGCCATGAAGAAGGTGATTGAACCGATTGGCGACAGTCTTCCAGATTATGAAATCTTTGAAGGTCTTGCCGAAAAACTGGATCTATGGGCTCCGTTCACTGAGAGCGAAGACAAGATGTATCACATCAAGCTCGGCTACGAGAAATCCGGTGCAGCCAAAGAGGTTCCGTTCGAAGAGTTCTGGGAGAAAGGCTATGCCCGCATGCCGGTGCCAGAAAAAGCCCGCAAATGGACCCGTCATGGTGCCTTCTACGAAGATCCTAAGGCCAACCCGCTGCATACCAGCTCCGGCAAGATCGAAATGTTCTGCAACACCATTGCCGACATGAAACTTGAGGATTGCCCGGGCATGCCTGTCTGGATGGAGAAACATGAATATCTTGGCAATGCCAAGAAAGGTCAACTCCATGTGGTATCCCCACATCCATGGTTCCGCCTTCACAGCCAGATGGGCAACTCCGAACGCTTGCGTGATCTTTACATGGTACAGGGTCGCGAACCGGTTCGGATCAACAGTCAGGATGCAGCAGATCGCGGCATTGCCGATGGAGATCTGGTAGAGCTTTACAACAAGCGCGGCACGGTTATAGCTGGTGCAGTTGTCAGTGATGATATCATGCCGGGTGTTGTATCAATCTATGAAGGCGGCTGGCCACAACTCGATAGCAAAGGACGTTGTAATTCGGGCCTTGCCAACTTCATTACCTCGACCCAGCGCGCGTCCGGTCTGTCAGAGGCAACTTCCGCCAACACGGCTCTGGTTGAAATGCGCAAATGTGAAGATCCTGAAGGCCCGAACATGGCCTATGATCCACCGGCTATCATTAGTGACAGGGAAATCAAGGCAATTGATCAGGATAAACTTGGACTTGATCGTTTGGCAGCTCTGACCTCTGCCCTTTATGCGGATATGAGCCCTGGTGAAAAAATGTTCTTCGAACGCTGCACCGTCTGTCACGCGCCACGCGAAGTGACTCACTATACGCAGCAACAATGGAAGGGCATTGTCCCATCCATGTTCGAACGAGCAGGTCTTGAAGAGAGCGAACGTGAGCTTGTCATGGATTATCTGATGAAAAATGCGTCTGACGCAAAGTAACGGATAACCTTACTCAAAGCGGGTGAATGAAAGTGTCCCCACTGTGACCGGGTCCAAGACGTCAAGAGATCGGACCCGGCCACATAAATAAACTTTCAATATCAGATAGCAGAACAATCTATCCAACTGTGCTTAAACGCCGCTGTCCCCCTCGAACAGCGGCGTTCTTTGTTTTGGTGCAAGTAGGAAAATCTGCTGTAGGTAAGAAGTTGTTGAACCAACCGAGTTACTAAGTCTAGCTCGGCCACCACAGAAAAATGACATCCTTGACGAAATTAAATTTTGATAGGATTGGAGCAAAGGCATCTATGGCTGCTATTGAGGTGTATGTTGCCAGTACGCCTAAAACCAGCGTTGCTCCATTATAGACACCTTTAACACAATTTTCGGACCAGATTTTCTGATCGAGCCTCCGTGGCCCGGGGGTAACTAAAAAAATAGAACAGCGACCGTCAACAACGCACTAAAGAAGAATATAAACTGCCATGCGAAAGTTGGCCCGGCCAAAATATCAGGCAGAAAACGATGGAATGCTTCTGGTAGATTGCTGAGGATTGTTGGAATAGCCACGATCTTTATGCACCCTGCCGCTACACCTAAAACAGCTAGCCAATATCCTATCCGAGATAATGGAGAGATTTGCCTGTCGAGAAGTATCTCTTTAATATTCTTCTCATTCCCAACTCCTCCACGGATTGCGAACAAAAGCGGTAGCCAAACAAAAGCCGATGCTTTCACGCTTACTCGGTAAGACATAGCCAAAAGATGGCAAATCAGACCGATTGACTGACCGATTGCGAATATAAGAAATGCAATAAAAGTCAATCTTAGGAGTGCATTAAGCCAAGTCGGATACAGCCCGAACTCTGTACTAGACATGAACCACATATATAATGCTAATAACATTATAAGCAGAATTTGGTTTCCCATTGAACGCACGAAGCCTCTCTTGGATGCTACGGTGTAGAGCTTGAGCCTATGCCTTACTGAGCTGCCACCAGGAACGAAACGAGCTTCGTCGAAAATGCTTGTTCGAAAGACTACTCTGCTCCAATTCTCGGGAAGTCGTATCAAACCATGAGGCAAATACCGAGCAGTAGCAAATGTGCGGGCAATAATGGATGCAATCGCTAATTGAGAGTAGACACTTATTGTCGAGAAGCCCCCGTCTGCTCGGGCCGGCGGCATCAAATTGTTGAATAAGCGATCAGATAACGCATCTGCTTTTGGAGATCGTAGCAGTAGAAGCGGGGAAAACACCGCCCATCCAAAATAGGCTGCTGACGTGCCGATTTTCAAAACAATAACAGCGGCAATAATTGCGACTACAAGGCTTTCAGTGGCGGCAAACCAATCAATTTCGGCTGTCTCTTCGTTATCTTGCGTTTGCATCCCGGATCGCCTGATGTTACTCGAAAGGTTTTTCGCTTCAATCCAGATACACTTATATCAGACGTTTAAGCCATATGCAGTATCTTGTGTTTTGGGCTCATTTGGTGAGGTCGGTGCATTTGTTACGAAGGTCAGAAAAGAGCCGCTCATTCCAAGTGCGATGATTCAGTTGGCCCCAAAGATTCAAGAGGGCACAAGCAGTTGCAGCATCGCACTCCAATAAATAACGTTCTGAAAGACCTCCCCCCGCACCACTAACTTCTGAACGCACGCCGCATGCTCTTGGTCAGAGGATCGAACAGCATCTGCAAGAACGTTCTCTTCTCAGTCTCCAAATAGGCTTCAATAGGCATTCCGGGCATGATTTGTGGTAAAGTTCTGGTTGGTTCAGGCTTCATTTCCAGCCGAGCGACAAAATAGGGAATCTGCGTTTGATTGTGAATGCGCCTGTCAGGCGAAACGAATTGCACGATCGCGACAATTGGTGGAACTTTGGAAGGATCGAAAGCGGACAAGGTGACTTTTGCATTTTGGCCAACCTGAACCTGTTCTATGTCTGATGGTTTAACTTCCACTTCCATCACGATGGGCCGGTCTTCTGGCACAATGTCTACAATTGGCTGAAAGGCTGCCACTGCGCTGCCGATTGTATTGACGTGTAGTTTGTTGATTTTGCCTGATACGGGAGAGACAAGATTGATGCGGGATACAGCTTTGTCTGCTGCCGCCAACTGCTTTTCCAAGGTAAGCTTTTCTGTGCGAATCTCGGCAAGCTCATGTGCGACATCCTGCGTAAAGGCATCAACCAAACGACCAAGCCGCGCATCAAGTTCAGAGATACGGTGGGGAATAAGATCATATTGGGATTGCAGCTTTTGAAAATCTGCGCTGACTTCCGCCAGTTCCATTTTGGTCTCTTGCACGGCCACCTTGCTGATTGACCCCTTCTTGAGCAAGGTTTGGCGCATAGAGACCTGGTTCTTCAATATGTTGCGCCATTCAGCGATTGACTTTAGTTCCAGATCTATTCCGATCTGTTCTTGTCTTAAAACCTCTTTCTGGCGTTCCAGTATTGATTTTTCCTTGGAGAGAAGGTCTTGGCGTGCTTGATATTCCTTCAACTGATCATTCAGGAAGGTTGCAAGATCTGTGGCATCCAGTTGCTTAAAACGGCTCTCATTGCCCAGAGCGCCTTTAAAGTCTTCTCCCGCCTCTTCCGCCATCAATCTGGACTGACGTACAATCAGAGAAGCCAGACGGGTTTCCAGGCGTTTCTTTTCAGCTTGTTTATCGGCATCCTCAATCTGAACTAGGATTTGTCCCTTCTCAACCTGCTGTCCTTCTTTGGCTCTTATCTGAGAAATCACCCCGCCAGTTTCATGGATGATAGATTGGCTTTCTCCCTCTTTGGTGATCCAGCCACTTGCAATCACCGCCCCGGACATGGGGGCCGTAGTGGCCCAAAAACCGAACCCGACAAAGAAAAAGAGGATGATAAGTATGCCAAATATCTTGATGCTACTCATGGAAGTTGCACGGCGAAAATCATTATGTAATTTGTCAGTGATCATCGGCCTGCCTTTCATACTTTGCTTTGGCGGAACCCAATTTTTGATGTTTGGTTTTCTTGCTTTTGAAGGGCGGCCAGTTTTTTCCCCTATTGGGTTGACCAAACGCGCTTGTTGTTTTCTCCTCGTTTCGGTAACTGCCGTTCAGAGCGAAACTTGCTTTTCGTGGCTTAAAAATCTCAGCTTTAGGTCCGAACTGGGACACGCTGCCCCTTTCTAAAACCATTACTTTGTCAGCAACGGTGACCAGATGCATGCGCTGGGTCGCAAAAATGACCGTCTTTCGTCTAGCCCGCGCCTCGTAAATAGCTGATTTCAAGGCATTTTCCCCTTCCTGATCGAGATGAGCGTCAGGTTCATCCAAGAAAAGAAACTGAGGATCCCGGAAGAAAGCACGGGCTAGGTTGATCCGTCTTTTTTGTCCACCGGAAAGTGAAAAGGAAGCGCTATCGATAATCGTTTCATAGCCATTGGGCAGAGTGCCGATAAAGCTGTGTGCGCCTGCATTGCTTGCCGCTTTGATGATGTCTTCATCACTGGCGGTATCGTTAAAGCGAGCAATATTCTGTGCAACACTTCCTTGGAAGAAAGAAATATCCTGCGCCGAATAACCAATATGCTTGCCCAGCTGTTCAGCTTCCCACTGATGGACCTCAAATCCATCAAACAGAACCTTGCCGCGACTGGCCATCAAGGCGGTGGCGAGAATGCGCAACAATGTTGTTTTACCGGCACCACTGGCACCGATGACAGCAATCACCTCTCCAGGAGCGGCTTCAAAGCTGATATCCTTCACAATTGCCTTGTCGGGCTGATGAGGGTCGGGGAGGTAAAAGACATGTTCGCAACGGAGATTTCCCTCAGGAGTGGGCAACGATGTTTGCCCGCGACTGGACTGCTTTGTTTGTTGGTGTTGAAGCTGCTTTTCAACGTTTCGATATCCAGATCGCGCTGCTGCCAATTGACGCCAACTCCCGATGATTTGCTCAATTGGCATCAGAGCTCTGCCACTGATGATTGAGGCGGCAAAGATCAGCCCGGCGGAGAGGTTCTCTGTCAAAACCAAATAGGCTCCGCATCCCAGAATGCTGAGCTGCAAGGCTTGCCGTAGAAACCGAACCAGACCAAAATAAAAACTGTTGATCTTTGCAATCTGATTGGTCTGGAGAGCGGAAGACAGGGCGCTTTCCTGACTGCGTGCAGACATGGCGCCCCCCATGCCCATTGCGACGACATCATCCCGCATGGCCAGAATTTCGACATTCTGCAATCTGGTTTGTCCATCCATCGCCGAAATCTTGTGTTGCTTGTGCATCGTCGACCATTCGTTCACCAGCGCAATGAAAATCAGCAATAATGCCCCGAGACTTGCCAGAGCTCCCAGCCAGGGATGTACGAGGAAAAGAACAAAAAGAAAGAACGGAGCGAACGGCAGGTCAAAAAGAGAGATAAATGCCCGACTGGCCAAGACTTGCTGGATTAACGCAATTTCATTGAGAAGCGCTGGATCGGGAGCACTATCTCGTGCGTCTCGCCTGACTGCCGTGTCTATCAGAAGTTTCTCGGTGGTGAGTTCATAATGGGCGCTCATTTTCTGGGCTGTCATGGTTCGTAGCATCTCCATGACCCCAAATAGGAGAACACAAAACAGCATAAACAAGGTCAGATAAAGCAAGGTATCCTGACTGCTGCTCGGTATGATGCGCTCATAAATCTGGGACAGATAGAGGGGCATCGCCAACAACAGGAGGTTTGCTGCAATGGAGAACAGAAACAGCCAAACGCCATAAGCTGGCTTATGATTTGGATATTGTGTAGATGCCCTGTCTTTGATGTGGTTTTGCTTGATCTGGTCGGACATGGTTTACTCATTCACTATCTGGTGGGGAGCCATCTGAGCTTGAACTGACCGCAATTTTTGCAACTGCGGCCAGTTCCCAACACTCAGGTCAAGATGAAGTCATCTTCTGCCAGATCGTTTTTGAGAACGCCCTGTAGGCGGACGCTTTGCCCAACTCCCAGAGAAATCAGGGCATCGGTAACACCGGGGCCGCCATAGACATCACTTGTTGCTGCCAGAACCGCGTTGAAATCGGCAAAACCGAAGGCGATCAGGTCGACAACATCACCAACACCAAGCCCTTCTTCGAAATCGGTAATAACATCGGCCCCATCGCCGATATTGAATTCGAAGCGGTCATTGTTACTACCACCGGTGAGGGTGTCATTGCCAGCACCACCGATCAGAACATCCTCTCCAAAACCACCGGACAGGAAATCATTACCAAGTCCGCCATCAAGGCTATCATTCCCGTTGCCCCCATCGACAACATCTATGATGGCTCCTGCCGCCGATCCAGTGAACTGGTCATTGCCAATGCCTAAATCATAATGATGATAGACGTTGGTGTAGTTGTTGGTTTGTAAGAGAGACGTATAGGAACCAAACACGATGTCATTGCCAGCTCCGGTGGAGACTTCCAGATTTGCTGCAGTTGTGGATGCAGCAAGGAAACGAACGGAAGAGAAGTCAAAGATATCGTCACCAGAGGTTCCTAGGAGAGTTTCGCTATTTAGCGCGATTTCCTCGATTTCCATGACATTCAGATCAGCGCCATTCATGGCATTGATGAGATGAAGGGTAAAATCTCCTCCTGTATTGTTGACGATCCTGTCTGTATCCGCTCCACCTAGATATTCTTCGTCTTCGTGGGCCGAGCCACTGGTCAGCAGGATATGGTCGTTGCCATCTCCCCCTTCTGCTCTATCGATGCCTGTGCCGCCGTCCAGTATGTCATTGCCAGCTCCCCCTTGCAGAAGATCATTATCGGCACCACCAAAGAGCGTGTCAGCCCCATCATTGCCTGCAAGCGTGTCCATACCTGACTGGCCATAGACAACATCATTGAGTGAACCAGCCCCTGCGAAGCTGTCATCACCCGACCCAAGGTCATAATGGAGAGTAGTGATGCTGTAATTATTGGATTGCAGAGCAGTGATACCAGAGCCGACGACATTGTCCTGCCCGCCCCCTGTCGAGACTTCCAAAGTGGTAAGCGATGGATTGACCAGAGTGAACCGGACACCTGCAAAGTCAAAGTCGTTTCCGGCGGCGGTGCCAAAGATTGTGGCATTGTTTAAGTTGATAGTTTCAATGCCTGATCCATTCACAGTCTCGGTCGCATCGTCCCAATCAAAAACTGAGAACGCAAAAGCTGCTCCAATCGCATTGACGATGATATCACCAGTGCCAGCCCCGCCGATAAAACTATCCAGTTCGGGTTGCTCTCCGGTCGTGACATAGAATGTGTCGTTGCCACCTTGACCATGAAGGAAATCAGCACCGGCGTTGCCTTGAAGCACATCGTTCCCGTCTCCGGCAAAAACGGTATCATCGCCATCTCCACCAAAGACATAATCAATCATCGAGCCGGCTCCGGTGAAATGATCATCACCTGCTCCCAAGTCATAATCGACACGTGTCTGATTATAGTTGTTGGATTGCACGGCTGTGATGTTGGAGCCGATAATCGTGTCGTTGCCACCACCTGTTGAAACTTCGACAACTGAAGCTGTTGGATTGAGACCAATGAAGCGCGCACCGACAAAATCAAAGTTATTGGCAGTGTTTGTGCCAAACAGAGTGGCATTGGCTAAGTTGATATTCTCAACACCAGCGCCCATCACAGATCCTGCAGCATTATAATCAAAGACCGAGAAGATGAAATTTGCACCCGCTGCGTTGATAATCACATCGCCAGTACCCGCACCACCCATGAGGGTATCAAGCTGGGACTGATCCGTTGCTCTGACAATGATGGTGTCGTTGCCAGCTTCGCCATCTATCACGTCAGCTCCGCTGCCGCCTTCAATGACGTCATTGCCAGCCCCTGTACTGATTGTGTCGTTACCCGCCTGGCCAAAAACATAATCAATCATTGAGCCAGCCCCGATGAACTGGTCATTGCCAGCTCCCAGATCATAATCAAGCCGTGTCTGATTGTAGTTATTTGACTGGGTTGCTGTGATGCCCGATCCGGTCACCACATCGTCTCCATCTCCGGAGGACACTTCAAGCAAACTTGCAGTGGGGTTGATGGTCAAAAAGCGCACACCGGAAAGATCAAAGATATCGCCACCACTTGTGCCTAACAGTGAAGCGTTATTAAAGGAGATCTCTTCCATCTCAAGCGCATTGAGATCTGCTCCATTCATGGCGTTGATGAGATGCAGCGTGAAGTTGCCACCCATATTATTGACGATGCGATCCGTACCGGTTCCGCCGAGATATTCGTCATCCTCATGTGCGGACCCTGGAGTTAACAAGATCTGGTCGTTATCAGCGCCCCCTTCAAGGCGATCAATACCAGCTCCGCCGTCAAGCACATCGGCACCAGCTCCACCTTGCAACAGGTCATTGTCTGCACCGCCATAAAGATAGTCGTTGCCGCCATTGCCCATCAAATGGTCTATGCCCTCTTGACCAAACACAACATCGCTCATTGTGCCTGCGCCTTCAAACGTGTCGTTGCCTGTGCCCAGGTCATAGTGAAGTTGGGCAATGTTGTAGTTATTGGATTGGACTGCAGTGATCCCTGATCCAATCACATGGTCATTCCCGGCTCCTGTCGAAACTTCCAGATTGGATAGCGACGGGTTGACGAGGGTGAAACGAACACCTGCAAAGTCAAAATCATTGTCTGCGGCCGTTCCGAATATCGTGCCATTGTTGAGATTAATGGTCTCAACGCCGGACCCGTTCACAGTCTCGGTCGCATCGTCCCAATCAAAGACCGAAAAAGCAAATCCAGCCCCGATTGCATTGACGATGATATCGCCAGCACCTGCACCGCCAATGAAAGTGTCTAACTCAGGGGCTTCTCCCGTTGTGACATAGAAGGTGTCGTTGCCTTCCTGACCATCAAGGAAATCTGCTCCTTCATTACCAAACAGGAAGTCATTGCCCGCACCGGTGCGGATGATATCGTTCCCCAACCCGCCATAGACGTAATCAACCATGGAGCCACTGCCGTTAAACTGATCGTCTCCGCTCCCCAAGTCATAGTCGAGGCGGGTGCTGTTATAATTGTTGGATTGTATGGCCGTGATATTTGATCCAAAAATGACATCATTGCCATCACCGGTGGCGACATCCACGAAAGCAAGTGTGGAATTGATTGAAGTTAAAGTAACACCAACCAAATCGAACATATTGGCTCCGGCGGTTCCCGTTAAGGCTTGATTGGCCAGCAACAGCCTTTCAACACTTCTACCATTCACATTGTTGGTTGCGTCATCATAATCAAAGGTAGAGAAGGCAAGGCCGCCACCAGTGGAATTGACCACCGTGTCGGTCCCGTCTCCACCCAGAAGGATGTCTGTCTCAGAATTATCTCCGGCCAACACATAAATGAAATCGTTGCCATCTTGTCCGTCTACGCGGTCAGCTCCGCTACCACCATAGAGATAATCAATACCACCTCCGCCAGCGATATTGTCATTGCCTGCTCGGCCAAAAACATAATCTGTGATGGAGCCTGTGCCAGTAAAACTGTCGTTGCCTGCACCAAGATCATAGTCAAATCTGGAGGTGTTGTAGTTGTTGGACTGCACTCCTGTCATATTGGTGCCGGTGACCGTATCGTCGCCATTGCCCACGGAGACATCAATGGCTGCCAAAGAGGACTGAACAAAGGTGAAGGAAACACCATTAAAATTCATTTCATCATTGCCAGCGGTCCCGTTGATGGACAGATTGCCGACATAGATGCGATCTATTCCGGATCCATTGACAGTCCCGCTGGCATCTGTTGCGTCGAACTGATCGAACACAAGATTACTGCCAGAGCTGTTAACGAGATAATCCGAAGCTCCCGCTCCACCGATGTAAATGTCTCCCAGTGATGTGGTGCCACCAAGAACCGAGAATGTATCGTTACCAGCTCCGCCTATGATGTGGTTGTTTGCAGCGCTGGTAACAAAGCTGTCGTTAAAGTCGGTGCCGATCGCATTCTCAAAGTTGACTGCATTAAGATCAATACTGCCATTGCTGGCAAGATCGACTGCTCCGGTGGATATGTTGAAGCTGACCGAAGTTGCGGAAAGCAAAGCGCTCATATCCAGCCAGTCGCTTCCATCACCACCATCTGCATTCATATAGTCATTTAGAATTTGGATCGTGTCATTGCCCAAATGGCCATTGAAAGTCTGACCGGTGAACTGATTAAGGTATGGAGAAACTTCAAGGCCCGACACCAGAGTGACCGCATCATCTCCACCCAGTGCGTTAAGGAAGTTATTTTCAAATGCGGACTGAGGAAAAGCAGCAATCGCTGCGCTTAGATTGACCCCGTCGCTTTGCTCGGTGAACAGGCCGTCATTGACGCCATCAATTGTGACGGTCAATGTCGCCGGTGCAGAGCTGGCTCCAAAATCATCTAGAACCGTGAAATCGAAACTTTCTTGCAAAGACTGGCCTGCTTGCAGGGAATGGACTATCGGATCACTATCATTTACCGAATAGCTATAAGCCCCTGTAGTTGCATCCCATGTCAGGGAGCCGTAAAGGCCTGCAACACCAACGGTCCCATCTGTTTGACCGTCGACATCCACAACAGACGTGACAGTACCGTCCACATCGCTCGCATTGGCAAAGAAGCTGCCAGCTCCTGTTGCGCTTATATTGATGCCAATGCCTTCAAATACGTTCAAATTGTCGTCCCCTGCGACCGGTGCGTCATTCACACCGGTTAGGGTCAGGGAAACAGTCGCATTGGCAGAGGCTCCTGCCGGATCTTCAATAGTGTAGCTAAAATTGTCGGCACTGGGTGCACCGTTCGCCAATGCATCAAACACACCACTTGGGTCATAAGTGAGCGTACCATTGGCATTGAGGGTGACCATCGCCCCCGAACCGCTTAGAATCACGTTGCCACCGGGCGAAACTGCCTGACCATCAATGGTTGTGACGAAGAAGCCATCAAGATCTGGATCACTATCATTGCTTAAGACATCAATGGTCACAGAGGTGTCTTCATCTGTGTTATCGCTGTCATCATTTGCAATGGGAGCTGTGTTGCCACCATTCACGGTGATGACAATTTGCCCAGGACTGGTATCAGTGCCATCAGATGCTTCATAAGTGATGGTGACTATATCGGATTGCCCGCCAACCAGATCAACAAAATTACCATTGGTATCAAAATCTATCTGACCATTCGCCAGAACGGTAACGAGCGCGGCCCGCCCGCCCGCAGATAGAGCCGTGAATTGGGTGCCCGGGCTATTTCCTCCAGCGCTTGAAACCGAAAGACTATCGGTGGCGTCAAGATCACTATCATTGGTGAGAACATTGCCTGTAATCTGGCCACTCTCACCGGTTGAGTAGAAATCATCAGCAGCATTTGGCGCGTCATTTTCCCCTGTGACACTGATGACCAGATCAGAGAAGCTGGAGGAGGTGCCATCGCTGACTTCGATCTGGAATGTCTCGGTATCAGCAAAGCCGTCATCAATGCTTTCATCGGTGACCACATAACTGTAGCTGCCATTTGCATTGAGCGTCAGGGTTCCGTAGGTGCCCAGATGAATGCCAGCATTGGCGACCGAGAGAACATCGCTTGCATCGGGATCGCTGTCATTGGTCAGCACATTCCCGGTTGCTGCAACACCATCATCGCTGGCGCTGTCAGTGTC
>JAOAQZ010000021.1 GCA_025210795.1 Cohaesibacter sp.
GAATAGCTGTTGTACGGGTAAGCAGGTTAGCCGCGCCGCGTCCGGTCAAAAAACCGCCGCCACCGCCGCCACCGCCGCCGATGCCCAAAGCACCACCTTCAGACCGCTGCAACAGGACCACAACAACCAGAGCGGCCACAACGATCAGGTGGATAACAATAACTACCGATTCCATTCGTCTCGATCTCTATTCATAGCAAAATCACGGCTTTGGCCGAAAAAAGCACAAAGCAGCGATTGCAAATTCCATACATCTTGCGCGTCTTCTACACGAACAAGCAGCAGGTTTCCAGTGGCAGAATGCGCTTTTATGCATTTGGGGAGAAGAAGCTATGATTACAAGCCTCGTCTCTCCCCATTAAATGCAAGCTTTGCCACCAAATCTGGCTTGGGTGCCAGATCTAAAGCCAGCCTTTATTTGTAAGCTGCCATAATGCCAAGGAAGTCAGCCGCTTTAAGGCTAGCACCACCAACAAGGGCTCCATCCACATTGGCAACGCCCATCAATTCTTCCGCATTGGCAGGCTTGACAGAACCACCATAAAGAAGACGCATGGCAGCCCCTTCCTCACCAAAGGCTTTGGTCAGCTCTTCACGCATACAGGCATGCACTTCAGCAACGTCAGCTGCGGTTGGTGTGAGGCCCGTCCCGATTGCCCAAACAGGCTCATACGCAATCACAGTAGAGGCCGCTTTTGCACCTTGCGGTACAGAACCGGCAAGCTGGGCTTTAATAACATCAAGAGTTTTGCCGCTTTTGCGCTCTTCTTCGGTCTCACCCACGCAAATGATAGCGACAAGGCCTTCGCCCCAAACAGCCTGCGCCTTAGCATTGACGGTCTCGTTGCTCTCGCCATGATCGGCGCGGCGTTCGGAATGGCCAACGATAATGGCAGTTGCACCAGCATCGGCAAACATCTGGGCAGAAAGATCACCGGTATGGGCACCGGATTTGTTGGCATGGCAATCCTGCGCACCAATAGCAACCGCGCTATCCGCTGTCGCCTGAGCAAACTGGGCAACCAATGTTGCAGGCGGGCAGATCATGCTGTCCACTTTCCCCGAAAGATCCGCATCATAGCCCGCGACAAGCGCTTCCAGCTCGCTCACAGCGGCCTTCAGACCATTCATTTTCCAGTTACCAGCAACGAGAGGCTTAATGGCTGCGCTCATTGACCTTATTCCTTTTCATCCGATCCGAGATAATTTCGCCCTGCCATAGCAAACTTCCCCCCATCTGCCTAGGCAACTAAAGGGTGGGAGGGCTTTTGAAAGATTTTTTCCTCACATTTTGGTTGGAAACATCCTTTCTGCCCTTTTTTGTCCCCTCTTTTCATGGACAGATGCTTGCAGGCAGGGTGTGAGCTACTTATTATCCGCCCAAATTAAAAGACATCGCTGATCCATGCTCAGCTTTGCCGTGGGCCACAAGCCCGATTGGCAGGCAGCATCTATCAGATGAAAAGGACATATCGTTCCATGATGGAATTCATGCGCACCATGGCAGCCGGCTGGGTTGCCAAAATCTTTATGGGTCTTCTGGTTCTCAGCTTCGCGGTTTGGGGAATTGCAGATATTTTCAATGGCTTTGGCCGCGGAGCCGTTGCCACGGTTGGGGATGCCGAAATCGACGCGCGTGACTATCAGGTGGAGCTCAATAAAGAATTGCGCCAATTGTCCAACCGTCTTGGCCAAACCATCACCGCATCCCAATCCGCTGCCTTTGGCCTGCCCAATCAGGTGCTGGGCCGCATGATTGCAGAAGGCACGTTGGATGATCTGGCCCTTAAATATAATGTGGGCCTGTCTGATCAGGAGCTGGCCAAGCGCATTTCGCAAGAGCCCAGCTTCCAGAGCCTTGGCAGCTTTGACCGCTCTTACATGCAGCAGGTTTTGCGCAGCATCGGCACAACCGAAGATCGCTATGTCAGCAATCGTGCAAAATTTGAAGCACGTCGCCAGATCGCAAGCGGCCTTGCTGGCGAAGCAACCGCCCCGATTGCGGCCCTCAAAGTCTTCCACCGCTTTGCCAACGAAGAGCGCGCCGCTGATTATCTCGTTCTGGAAGAAAGCGCCCTGCCCGAGCTGGCAGAGCCAACTGACAGCGATCTGAAAACCTATTACGACGCCAACAAGCTTGCCTTCCGCGCACTGGAATATCGCAGCTTTGATTTGCTCAAGCTTGAGCCGGGCGACGTTGCCGATATCGCATCCGTCTCTGATGAAGATGCAAAAATCTCATATGAGACCGCCGCAAGCCGTTTCATTCAGGCCGAAAAACGTCAGGTTCAGCAAATTCTCTTCAACTCCAAAGACGAAGCGGATGCCGCTGCGGCAAAAATCAAGGATGGCGCAACATTTGAGGAAATCCTCGCCGAGCGCAACATCACCGAAGCGGATGCCGATTTTGGCCTTCTCACAAAAGCCGAAGTGAGCGACCCCGCAGCTGCCGATGTTGCCTTTGGGCTGGAACTCAATACGGTCTCTGATGTGGTAGACGGCCGCTTTGGCAAATTGTTGCTGCGCGTCACCAAAATCGAGCCGGAAGCCTCAAAGCCATTCGATGAGGTCAAAGACCTGCTGAAAGCTGAAATCGCTGCCGACCGCGCCAATGGCGAAGTGCTCGACATCTTTGACAATATCGAAGATGAGCGCGCTGGCGGTGCCACCTTGCAGGAAATTGCGGATAAATTTAACCTCAAGTTGCGCAAGGTTGAGATGATTTCCAAAGCAGGTGAGCTGAAAAGCGAAGAGAAAGTCACGGACCTGCCAGAACAGGAAAAGCTGCTCACAAGCGTGTTTGACAGTGATGTCGATCTTGAAACCGATGCAATCGACGTCGCCAATGCTGGCTTTGCATGGTTCAATGTCACCAACATCACTCCAGCGCAGGAGCGCCCTCTTGACGAGGTAAAAGACAAAGTCATCGCCGCCTGGAAAGAGGAAAAGCGCAGCACCCAACTGGCAGATTTTGCAGCGAAACTCAAAGATGAGCTTGCAGGCGGCAAAAGCCTTGAAGCGATCGCCACTGAGCAGAATATGAGCGTTCAGCAGGCAACAAACATCACCCGCCAGTCTCCCGGTGATCTGCCGCAAAGCGCGGTTGATCAGGTCTTTGGAGGTCCGGTCGGCTATGCCTCCACCGCAGCTGACGGCAACAAGCAATATGTGCTGCAAGTCAAGACAATCACAGCACCGGAATTCAACGCCGATGGGCTGGAGAATGATGCCTTAAGACAGCAATTGAACCAGAATGCAGAAAGCGATCTGCTTTCGCAGGTTGTTGCAGGCTTGCAACGTGATCTTGGCATCACCATCAATCAGCCTTTGCTAAACCAGCTGGCACGCTAAAGCGATTGATCGCTGTTATTTGAAACCGATAAAGAAAGCCCATAGCCAGTCTCTGGGCTTTCTTTTTATCTACTGATCACACGCTCTAACACCATCACCATAATCAGATTGTAGAGCGTGCCTCAAATATTCTATAACGGCCAAAGCAATCGTAAAAAACTGGCTGGCAACACCAGAACAGACTTGCCAAAAGGCAGACGCACAACAGGAGATCCGGACATGGAAGAGATGAAGCCCTTTTTGGCAAAGGTTGCAGAAGGCGAAAGCCTAAGCCAGGAAGAAGCTGGCCAAGCCTTTGATATCATCATGTCTGGACAGGCCACCCCAAGCCAGATCGGGGCCTTTCTGATGGCCCTGCGCCTGCGCGGAGAAACCGTGGACGAGCTAACCGGCGCGGTCACACAGATGCGCGCAAAAATGTCAACGGTCAGCGCACCTCAAGGCAGCGTAGACATTGTCGGCACCGGCGGCACCGGCACCAAGACCTATAATATCTCCACCTGCTCTGCCATGGTCATGGCGGGCGCAGGCGTGCATGTGGCAAAGCATGGCAACAAGGCCCTCTCCTCTCTGTCCGGCGCGGGCGATGTGCTTACCAGCCTTGGGGTCAATCTTGATCAAGATTCGGACGGGGTTACCCGCTGTATCAACGAGGCCAATATCGGCTTCATGTTCGCCCCCAATCACCATTCTGCTGTGCGCCATGTGGGACCTTCTCGTGTAGAAATGGGCGTACGCACCATTTTCAACCTCTTGGGCCCTCTTGCCAATCCGGCCAATGTCAACCATCAGCTAGTTGGTGTATTTGATCCCCACTGGTTGATGCCCTTTGCCCAGACCTTGCGCAATATGGGATCGGAATTCGCATGGATCATTCATGGCGCCGGCGGTCTTGATGAGCTGTCCATTTGCGGCGAAAGCCAGATTGTCCAGCTAAAGGATGGGGTCATTAGTGAGCGGGTCATCACCCCTGAAGAGGTGGGCCTTAAGCGCGCCCCCATGGAAGCCATTCGCGGCGGCACGGGCGATGACAATGCCAAGGCATTGCGCGCAGTGCTGGAAGGGGAAAAAGGCGCATACAGGGACATTGTCTTGATGAATGCAGCCGCGGGCCTGCTGGTCGGCGGCAAAGTGGAGGCTTATGCAGATGGCATTGAGCTGGCCGCTCAGACCATCGACAATGGCAAGGCTCTTGCAGCGCTTGAAACACTCATCGAAGTTTCAAACCGCGCGTAACACATCGCAAAACAAAACAAAGATCCAAAAAATCAGGTGCCTTATGGCGGATATTCTTAAAAAAATCGAACTTTATAAACGTGAGGAAGTCGCTGCAGCCAAGGCCCATACCAGCCTCGATGATCTGAAAGCGCAAATCGCCAATCAGGAAAAGCCCCGCGGCTTTTATCAGGCGCTCAAGGCAAAGGTAGATGCAGGAAACTATGCCCTGATCGCTGAGGTCAAAAAAGCCAGCCCTTCCAAAGGCCTTATTCGCGAGGATTTTGACCCGCCTTCTCTTGCAAAAGCTTACGAGAATGGTGGCGCTGCCTGCCTGTCTGTCTTGACCGACACCCCCAGCTTTCAGGGCCATCCCGATTTCCTGATTGCCGCCCGCAATGCAGTCTCCCTGCCTGCTTTGCGCAAGGATTTCCTCTATGAGACCTATCAGGTCTATGAGGCACGGGCATGGGGCGCAGATTGCATCCTCATTATCATGGCCTCTGTCACCGACGAGGAAGCCCAAGCGCTGGAAGAAACCGCTTTTGAGCTGGGCATGGATGTTTTGATCGAAGTCCATGACAAGGAAGAGCTGGATCGGGCCCTTGCCTGCCTCAAATCGCCTCTTCTTGGCATCAACAATCGCAATCTCAAAACCTTTGAGACCAGCCTGCAAACCTCGCTGGATCTTGCAGCCCACGTCCCCGATGACAAACTTCTGGTGGGTGAAAGCGGGCTCTTTACGCCTCAGGATCTTGAGCTCTTGTCCCAAAAGGCAAACATCAACACCTTCCTGATTGGCGAAAGCCTGATGCGCAAAGACAATGTTGAAACAGCGACACGGCAGCTTTTGGGGAATTAAATCCCCATATCGCCCGCCCAATTGACCCAGAACAAGGGGCCGCAGGCATTTTTGCGGCAAGACAGGGCACTATGTCTATCAGGAGCCATAAGAGCCATGACTGAGAATCGCTTGACCCATCTGGACGACACCGGCGCTGCCAATATGGTGGATGTGTCGCAAAAAGCCCCGAGCACCCGCACCGCTTTTGCTCGCGGCGCTGTCGAGATGAAGCGCGAAACACTGGAGCTGATCCTGTCCGGCAATGCCAAAAAAGGCGATGTTCTGGCAACCGCTCGCATTGCTGGCATCATGGCAGCAAAACGCACCCATGACCTGATCCCGCTTTGCCACCCATTGGGCCTGTCCAAGGTCTCCATTGACATCGAGGAAGACAAGGACCTGCCCGGACTGGTCGTCACCGCCATGGCAAAGGTAACCGGCCAGACCGGAGTGGAAATGGAAGCGCTCACCGCTGCCTCTGTCGCTTGCCTGACCATCTATGACATGGCCAAAGCTGCCGACAAAGGCATGATCTTGCGCGACATTCGCCTTTTGGAAAAATCCGGCGGCAAGTCCGGCCATTGGAAGGCTGATCTCTAGGCTCAAGGCCCACCAGCACCCTTTACCCAAAATCGTTGCAGGAGAGCCGTATGGCCGATAAGAAAAAGCCCTTGATGAAAGTTGAAGAGGCACTGTCTCGCCTGCTGGGTGATGTAAAAACCACCCGTGTCGAACATGTCTCGCTTGAAAAAGCCACAGGCCGGGTACTGGCGCAAGATTTACAATCCAGCCGCAACCAGCCCCCCTTCGATGCCTCGGCCATGGATGGTTATGCGGTAAAGGCCAGCAATCTTGAGACTCTGCCCGCCAAGCTGCAAGTCATTGGTGAAGTCCCTGCGGGCCATTCTTTCCCAGATGAGATGCATGATTGGGAAGCTGTGCGCATCTTTACCGGCGCACCGGTCCCCAAAGGGGCAGATGCGATCCTCATTCAGGAGAATACCGAACGCGATGGTGCCTTTGTAACGGCGCTTGAAACTGTCCACTCTGGCCAGTTCATTCGCCCCGCCGGACTTGATTTCAAATGCGGCGAAACCCTGCTGACCGCTGGCACGCGCCTTAATGCAAGACAAGTTGCTCTTGCCGCATCCATGAATCACGCAACCCTACCCGTCTATGCCCGCCCTAAAATTGCAATTCTTGCAACGGGGGATGAGCTGGTTCTGCCCGGAGAGACCCCATCAGATGACCAGATCATTTCCTCCAACAATTTTGGCGTGGCAGGACAGGTCGAACAGGTCGGCGGCGAGGTGCTCAATCTCGGCATAGCCATAGACCGGCACGAAGCCATTGCAGCCAAAATCAAGGAGGCTCAGGATTGGGGCGCGGATATCCTTGTCACCATTGGTGGGGCCTCGGTTGGTGACCATGATCTGGTGCAGGATGTATTAAAGCAGGCTGGCATGGACCTTAATTTCTGGCGCATTGCCATGCGTCCCGGCAAGCCGCTGATGGCTGGCAAAATCGGTGCCATGCAGGTGCTGGGCCTTCCGGGCAATCCTGTCTCTTCCATGGTTTGCACCCTTCTCTTCCTTCAGCCCCTAGTGCGGCAAATGCTCGGATCAAACGACACCCAGCCAACGCTGAGCGCACGCCTTGGGGCAGATGTAGGCGAGAATGACCAAAGGCAGGAATATTTGCGCGCAAGCCTTGAGCGCAAGGATAATGGCGAGCTGATCACCCTGCCTTTTGCAAAACAGGACAGCGCCATGATGGCCCGCTTCGCGATAGCCGACTGCCTTATCATCCGCCCCCCCTTTGCAGAACCGGCAAAAGAAGGGGATCTGTGCCAGATCCTGATGCTCTAGCACGCCCTGGATTGATTGAATTCATAATCAAACACAAAAGCCCGACTTTCTTGACCAGAACCAAGAAAGCCGGGCTTTGTTATATCTGCTATAGGAAATAGCTCTACTTTAGCCGAGGCGGCGGCGCAGCCATGGACGCGGGTCATTGACCTTGGCATCCTCCCGGCCCGTCGGCTGGTAATAATTGGCAATTTCCGGCCATTCACCACGCTCAAGTCCCGCCCGTACGGCATCATCTTCCACCCAAAAGGCATCAACGCCGCAGCGCATCAACATCGGCATCTGATCAAGGATATAGGCCCCGATCGCACGGATTTCGCCTTTATAGCCATGACGCTCACGCAAAAGGCGGGCGGTCGAAAAACCGCGACCATCAGCAAAAGCCGGAAAATCAACCGCAAAAGCCAAAATCGCATCATAATGCTCTGCCAGCTCTTCCACATCGTCACCGGCTTCCACAATCACGCCCAAATCGAAGGAAACCGGACCGGAGGAAAGCAGCTCTTTTGCCTTGGCAAAGGAGGCGAAATAGGCTCCACCCTCTGGCACCCCGTTATCATTGTCGCCATCTGCCAGCCGCTTCCATGGATCGGACTGAAAGGCACCAGCTTTATAAAGCTTGTCTTGAGAATTTGTCTGCTTGGTCATTTCAATCATCCTTTGGCAACATGCAAGCCGCATTCAGTTTTCATCTGGCCTTTCCAGCGGCCTGCTCGGGCGTCTTCACCATCCGCAACCGGACTGGTGCAAGGCGCACAACCGATTGAGAGAAAGCCCTTGGGGATCAGCGGATGCCCCGGCAAACTATGGCTTTTGACATAGTCCGCCACATTTTCCGGCCCCCAATTGGCCAGTGGATTGACCTTCAACTTGCCCTTATCAAGCTCAAAAATGTCCATCTGTGACCGTTCACTGGTCTGAAAGCGCTTGCGACCCGTAATCCAGCCGGGAAAATCCTGCATAGCCAGATCAAGCGGCACGGTTTTGCGCAAATCACAGCAAGCATCAGGATCGCTCATCCACAAAGCCCCGAAAGGATCTTGCTCTTTAAGATGGTCAGGCGCTGCGCTGATGGAAGTCAGATTGGTCAGACCGAACTGGTTGATCAATTGATCCCGATAAGACAGAGTTTCATCAAAATGTTTGCGCGTATCAATGAACAATATTGGATAGTCGCGGCTGATTTGCGAGACCATATGGATCAGCACCACGCTATCTGCCCCAAAGCTGGAGACAAGTGGGACAGGCCCACCTGTCTTGTCACCATTTTCATGGAGCCAGCTAAGAACAGTCTGCGGGGACTGATCTGCTATGGTCTGGTTCAGCGCTGCAACATCCGGTCCTGAAAGACTACAGGCGCTTTGTTGTGGTCCTAAGCTCATTGTCTCAGCTCTCAAGCAGCCTTACGCGCAGGATAGAGAGCCGCCTTAAATGGTGCAGCTCCAACCCGGCGATAGGCATCAATGAAGGTCTCATCATCTGACAGGCGCAAGCCGATATAAGTGTCAATCACCAGCTCAACCGCATCGGTAATCTGGTCAATGGTAAAGCCGCGACCAAGAATGGTACCGATTGCGGTATTCTCATCAGCAGAGCCACCAACGGTGATCTGATACAATTCCTCACCTTTGCGGTCCACACCAAGAATACCGATATGACCCACATGATGGTGACCACAGGCATTGATACAGCCGGAAATCTTGATTTTAAGATCACCAATCTGCTTTTGCCGTTCAGGGGCCCCAAGACGGTTGGAAATATCCTGCGAAACCGGAATGGAACGCGCATTGGCAAGGGCGCAATAGTCAAGGCCCGGGCAAGCAATGATATCAGTGACAAGGCCAGCATTAGCTTCAGCCAGATCAGCAGCCAGCAGCGCATGATAAAGCGCAATAAGATCAGATTTTGCCACATGGGGCAGAATGATATTCTGCTCATGGCTGATCCGCAGCTCATCATAGCCATATTGCTGAGCAAGATCCGCCACAATATGCATCTGCTTGTCTGTCGCATCTCCCGGAACGCCACCTACGGGCTTAAGGGAGATGGTCACACTCACATGGTCCTTTACCTTATGGGGGAAGGTATTCTGCCCTACCCACTGGCTAAAGCCTGCATCCTGCGCACGAGACAGGGCTAGCTTGGAAGCCCCTTCCTCATCTTGTTTAAGAGCAGGCAAGGCAAAATAGGCATTGATCCGCTCCACCTCGGACTGGGGCACAGTCAAAACAGAGCCTTTGATTTCCGCCCACTCCGCTTCAATCGCAGCTTTCAGCTCTTCCAGGCCGGTTTCGTGAACCAAAATCTTGATCCGCGCCTTATATTTGTTATCGCGGCGACCATAGCGGTTATAGACGCGCAAAACAGCCTCAAGATAGCTCAGGATATCCTTCTCGGCGACATCCTCGGCCACCTTCTTGGCGATCATCGGCGTCCGCCCCTGCCCGCCACCAACATAAACGGCAAAGCCAATGGAGCCGTCGGCCCGCTCGACCAATTGCAGACCGATGTCATGCACCTGAATGGCAGCACGGTCTGCCTTGGCGCCATTGATTGCAATCTTGAACTTGCGCGGCAAGAAGGTGAATTCAGGATGGATAGACGACCACTGGCGAATGATCTCGGCATAAACACGAGGATCGGCAATCTCGTCGTGAGCGGCACCGGCAAAATGATCGGTGGTCACGTTACGAATGCAGTTGCCAGAGGTCTGAATGGCATGCATCTCAACTTCTGCCAGCTCTTCCAGAATATCTGGCGTATCTTTAAGGCTCGGCCAGTTATATTGCAAATTCTGTCGTGTGGTAAAATGCCCGTAACCACGGTCATATTTGGTGGCAATATCAGCCAGCTTGTGCATCTGGCGGCCGTTGAGCGTGCCATAAGGAATGGCCACACGAAGCATATAGGCATGAAGCTGCAGATACAGCCCGTTCATCAGGCGAAGCGGCTTGAACTGATCTTCGGTCAGCTCACCGGAAAGACGGCGCTCGACCTGATTGCGAAACTGCCCCACACGCTGGCGCACAAATTCGGCATCAAATTCATCATAACGATACATAACGCTCTCCTGAGCCTAGCCAGCGGACTGGGTTGAACTGAAATCTTTGGAAAGAGAGAGACCTGCAAAAGGTTCAATCGTCGGCCCTTCAGCGCGAATGCGCTCACGCAGATGATTGGCAACCAAGCGGTCATCTTCAGACTTTGAGACCGGGATCACAGCCAGATCAATCACACCCTGATTGCGAACGGCTTCCAATGCGTTTTGCGCATCCGATTCGATCTCATACAGGCGCGATTGCTGAAAATCTTCATCCCAGCGCATAGCCGGAGCCATGAAGACAACAATTCCGTCCAGAAGGCGATTGCCGGTTACAACAAACATCCCATTCTCCAACCATGAGGGTGATGATCAGCTCCTGCCATAAATGGTCCTTGCATGCATCTGACAAGAGCACTTCCTTGGTTGTTAGATAGAGAGTCCATAGCAATCCAACAATTGCCCTCCCGGCAGTTTGAAAAACCAATCCGTTTGAAAAATACAAAGCCGAACAGGCCACTACGGGAGCGGGGCTCTTGGCGATATTGTTCTCATTTTCTGCCTATAAAGAGAATGAGACCCGTGTAAATCCCCATATAGAAAGCCCTCAAACATACAATTTTGCGCAAAACAGGCCTCAAATTCCCAAGAACCATTCAAATCCAGAATTTTATTCTTCTCCAATTAGGGTGATACACCTGGCCAAATACACAGACTAGAAAAACTCTGCTAGGCTTTTGCCAAGGGGCATAGGCAAGATTCCCGCCACGATCCAACTCTTTACGTGTTCAGTGCTTTTTTCATGAACCTTTGCACCGCTCAGTGCGTCCTACCTATATTGAAATGTGATCTGGATTATTATTATGAAAAAACAAATCAACCGACTTGTCCTGCATATGCAGCTATTGCTATGCGCGACAGCCATGGGGGTTTCATACAGCCAGGCCCAACAAACAACATGGCAATTGCCCTCTAAAACCACAGCACCACTGAGCGCTAACCCCTTTGCAGGATCAACCCCCCAAGCAAACGAGGCCACCCGAGTACAAACCTCTTCAGCACGCCCCCACCGGCCGCTTTTTTCTGGCGAAACAGCTGTCACAACAGGCTTTTCCGGCACCAGTCTTGTAAGGTCACAGGACGGAGCAAGCGACCCGGATGCGATGCGCTTCATCAATCCGGATGGCATATCCGCAAGCCTCACCGCGCTTGGCAGGCTCGGCTCCGGAATGGCCGGACAGGAAATCACACGCCGCCCCTATGACGCCCTGCTCGCTCGCGATATTGGTCAGGTCTTTGGTATCGCCATTGATGACCAAGACAACCCCAATCTTTATCTCACCGCCACATCGGCCTATGGGTTGCACATTGTTGGCCCCGATGCAGATGGCGATGGCATCGCTGATCGTCTTCTTCTGGGCGAAGCTGGCGCGCGCTGGATGCCCGGCCTCTTTGGCTCCCTGCCCCAAGGAGGGCCCGGCACGATCTGGAAAATTGACGGCATCAGCGGTCAAATATCGCTCTTTGCCAATTTGACGTTGGATGGTGCCGAGAATTCCGGCCCCGGCCTTGGCAATATCACCTTTGATGCTACCAATCAGCAATTCTTTGTCTCGGATCTTGATACCGGCATGATCCACCGCCTTGATATGGACGGCAATCAGCTGGAATTCTTTGACCACGGCCTCAGCGGCCGCGCCAACGAACAGCTACCCACAGCCGATTTTGACGTCAATAATCGGCTGGATATCACAGACCCTTCCTTTGACGCTGAAGACCCCGATAGCTGGCATTACGCAGCGCCCGAGCGCCGTGTCTGGGGCCTCGCTGTAAGTAACGGACGGCTCTATTATGCCGTTGCTGATGGCCCGCAAATCTGGTCCGTCGGAATTGATCCTCAAAGCGGAGCTTTTACCGGCGACGCACGCAGTGAACTGACAATCGCAAGTGATCATCCCGATTTTGAAGTCTCCGACATCACCTTTGCACCCGATGGCACCATGCTACTGGCCCAAAGGGGCGACCGGATCGGATCCTTTGACTATTCCAAACAGACCAAACCGCGCAAGGCACGCGTGCTTCGGTATCAGCCAGCGCCTCAAGGCTCGCAAGATGGTTCCCTCTGGGCCGAGCAATCCGTCCAAATCTATCCGGTTGGTTTCTCCAGCCGGTTCAATAATGGACTTGGTGGTTTGGCTTTGGGCCCCGGTTATGACCATAATGGTAATCTTAGCCAAAGCTCTTGCAAATCAACCCTTTGGACAACGGGCGAGACCTTGCGCAGCAATCCCTCTTACGCGCAAGAACTGGCCAAAGGCGGCAATCTTGATGTTGATGGCTTGCAAGCCCAACCGCTACACCAATCAAGCGGCCAGAACACACCGCCATGGACCAGCTATTTCTTTGACTATGATGGTCTTTATCCCGGCGGTAAAAAGGTAAATGGCCATATCGGCGATGTCGAGATTTTCGGCTGCAAAAATCCTGTTCCGGCAGCGCCGGTACCTCCGGTTGTGATCACACCACCGCCCCCTCCGCAAGAGCCTGGTCAGCCTGATCTTGTTCTCATCAAAGAGGCAGAAGGCCAATGCGAGGCCAATAGAGCTGCCTACCGCTATCATTGTGATTTCACCATCAAAGTCATCAATCAGGGAACAGCCAGCTATTCAGGCCCCGTTGTTATGTCCGACAGCTTTGGCCTACCGCGCCCACTCTCCCTTGATAGCGCCTTTGGCCGAGGCTGGACTTGTACCAGAAGCACGGGCAAATCCGTTGCCTGCCTTAATGGCAACCTGACTTTGGCACCGGGTGAACATTCAACCATTTTCATGAGCCTGACACTGCCGGGTATGAGAAGAGGCGCACAGTTTGAAAACTGTGCTGTGCTTGGCGTCGGCACCAGCCGCTACGAACAAATCTCCATTCTCCAGCATGCCATGACAGCCCTTGGCATTGATGTTGGGGTCGTGGATGGCGTAATGGGCCGCAGAACCCGCGCGGGCATTCGCAGATTGGAAAGCTTGCTCGGCCTGCCGATAACCGGGGATCTGAGCCCGGATCTCTTTATTGCCCTTGGCGTGCCACTGGCTGAAGACGGGATCCAGTCTTGTGCAGTTGTGGATCTTCCGCCGCTTCGCAAGCCAAGAGACCCTCGTCCAATCCCGGATCCCGTCCCAGTACCGATCCCGGTCCCGGATGATCCACCAATCTTCATTCCGCCAGTTGTGGCGCCGGATCCTATCTTTCCGCCACAATGCAATAAGGCAACCACTGTGCGCAAAGGCCGCTCTTGTGTCTGCCGCTACAAGCGGATGAACAAAGTCTCACCTGTACGCTGTGCTTGCGTGAAAGGCACCAAGTTCATCGCAGGTAGAGGATGTCTGCCAATCCGCGCGCCCCTGCAGTGCGACAAGAAGACAACCGTGAAACTGGGCGGCAAATGCGCCTGTAAATATCAGGGCATGCGCAAAATTTCTGCCACTCAATGTGTTTGCACCAAGGGTCGCAAGTTCGTTGCAGGCAAAGGCTGCATCAAACCAACCCCGATCTTGCAATGTGATAAGGCAACTACCGTCAAAAAGGCCAAAAGATGCGTCTGCCGCTATAACAATATGCGCAAAGTAAGCCCGACAAGCTGTGTTTGTAAGAAGGGAACCCGCTTTGTCAGAGGCAAAGGCTGCATCAAAAAGCCGATTATCATCAAGCCGCCAGTGGTTATCAAACCGCCAGTCGTGATCAAACCACCTGTGGTCATCAAGCCTCCGGTTGTTCGCCCTCGCTGCGATAAGAAAACCACCATTGCAAAAGGCAATCGCTGTGTTTGCCGCAAGGGAATGCGCCGGATCAGCCCGACACGATGCGCAAAGATCGTGGTCAAACGCCCTCAGGTGATCAAACCGGCCCCGACGCTGAAAAACCCTAAAGTGCAGAAGCCACGGGTCCAGAAACCCATAACTCAAAAACCTCGGATTGAGAAAAAGAAAGTGGAGAGGAAAAAGATTGAAGTAAACAAGCCAAAACTGATTTTGCAAAATGGCATTGTGGTTCCCAATCTTAAAAATTAGGCGCAAGCCTGAACCACTTAGATAAAATAAGCCCGCCTTTTGAAAAAAGGCGGGCTTTTCATTGCCGAATTGCCAGAATGCCCGACCTTAATAACAGTGCACCTTAATGATAGTGCTTGCACTTGCTCATTTTGCCAATACCGGGATTGAAGCTATTGGTCGGGTCGCAGTCTTTATAAAAGGCAGCCAAATCTTCCTTGGCAGGATAAAGATGCCCCACATTATGTTCTGCCGGATATTCCGCCCCGCGATCATCAAGGATTTCCAGCATCTGAGCTTTCAACTCTTTCACATCTACGCCCTTTTTGACGATGTAATCCTGATGCAAAACATGGCACAAAAAATGCCCGTAATAGAGCCTATGCAGCAGCTTCTCTCCAATATGATCGGGCAGCTTTTCAAGCCAGTCTTCATCATTACGGCGCAGGGCAATATCAAGCGCCAGAATATCCTCGACCTCTTGGGAATGGATATTGGCATAGCGAATGGCAGCGCCAGCTGCTGCAAAACGGTGAAGGCCAGCAATTTTTGCTTCCCGCGTGTCACATTCAAAAAAGTTACCGCTCTTCTCACCGCGAAAATCGGCAAGCAAATCATAAGCTTCGTCAATGGCCCCATCGCGCACTTTCAAGATCAAATGATGCTCATAAAGATCACGATACTCCTTCATCCGCGCTGGCAGGATATCAGGCCATAGGCGCGCCAGAAGCTGCATGAAGCGATCTGTAAAATGCTTGAAGCCGGGAATTTTATTAAGGCGCGCATCAACCCAGCCTTTCATGGCAAAGAAGTCCGGCAACCGGTCTGTGCCCAGCTTGTCAATCATCATCACCGTGTCCTTGCCATAGGTCGCGGTTATGTCAAAGATTTCGCGATGCATATATTCGGCCGACACCGGCAAGGTGTCAAAGCGAGTTAGGATCTGGCGGCGGAGCTCCCCCAGTTCATTGGGGTCGTTGGTGCCGATATAAAAGGTCTTCTCCGCCTCACTCATGGGATAGGTATCAAGGCGCACGGCAAACACCGCCAACTTGCCCGCGCATCCCGCAGCCTCGTAAAGGCGGCGCTTGTCGGCATTAAAACGGGCAGGAGTTGCTGCCTTAACATCGCGCACCCGCGTCGCATAGTCAGTGTCAGAGGCCTTCTTGTTGCTTTCAATAAAATCAGGCGCTGAATAATCACCAGCTTCCAGCCGAGTGAGAATCTCTTCAGGACTATCACCGAGATCAATCCCTAAGTGATTGACCAGCTCCAACTGCCCCTCGGCAGTAACCTGCGCATAAAGCGATAATTCAGTATAGGACGGCCCCCGCTCCACCAGCGAACCGCCAGAATTGTTACAAACCCCCCCAATAATCGACGCCCCGATACAGGAGGAGCCAATCACAGAATGCGGTTGGCGCTTAAGCGGGGCCAGTAATTTTTCCAGCGCAAACAAAGTGGCACCGGGGAAACTGATCACCTGCTCCCCATCCCGCACAGGCTGGATTGCATCCATCCGGCGGGTATTGATCAGCACCACATCACGGTCATAGCCCCCATTGGGGGTCGAGCCTTCAGTAAGGCCGGTATTGGCCGCCTGCATGATCACAATTTTGTCGGCAGCAACACAGGCCTGCAAAACACGCCAAAGCTCAAGAAGGGTCTTGGGCTGAAGAACGGCCAGAGCCTCCCCCTCGCCTGAGCGAAAGCCCTTGCGAAAACGCTCGGTCTGCTTATCGCCAGTAAGCACATGGCGTGCGCCGACAATCTCTTTAAATTCGGAAATAAGAGCCTGTTCCGTCATCATATCTCTCCGGTAATAAACCAAGGATAGTTCGGAAGCTTGGGTGCCGGACCATACTCCGTCCGGCCCCAATATGTATTTGGTATTCAGCGCTCAGCTATAATCGCTAATAGGCAACCGACGGTAGCCATGTAGCCAGTTCCGGCCAGTAATAGACAAAGGCAAGGCCGGTAAGCTGCAGAAGGACAAAGGGAATAATGCCCTTATAGATGTGATTGAGCGAGATTTGCGGCGGACAGACGCCCTTAAGATAGAAGAGCGCAAATCCGACGGGCGGCGTTAAGAACGACGTTTGTAACGTCACCGCCACAAGGATCACGAACCAGACCAGCGCAGGCTCATCAATCGCATCAAATCCCGGAATATCCAGCCCCAAACCATTAACGATCGGGCGCATCAGCGGCAGCACAATCAAGGTGATCTCGATCCAGTCCAGCACAAATCCAAGCAGGAAGACAATGAACAGGATGATCAAGACGGTGCCGTGCGGCCCCAAACCTGTGCCGGTAATCATTTCCTCAATCAGCGCATCCCCGCCCAGCTCACGCAGAACATAAGAGAAGACCGTCGCACCAAGGAAGATGGCAAAGATATAGGCTGTGGTGTTGAAGGTGGACTTAAGTACGCTGATCAGCTTTTTAAGTGTCAGCTTGCGATAACCAAGAGCCAACAAGGTCGCCCCGATGGCACCAACACCGGAAGCTTCGGTTGGTGTGGTCAGGCCCACAAAGATCGAACCCAAAACCGCTACAATCAGACCAAGCGTTGGCAGCACAGCAATGGCCACATCTTTGACCGCAGACCAGTCCGGACGCTTCGCCCCTTCAGGCACGGGCGCAAGGTCCCGTTTGATATAGGAGGCAACAAAGATGTAAGTGAGATACAAAAAGCCGATAATGACACCGGGGAAGACCGCCGCCATGAACAAATCACCCACGGAAAGAGCCATCTGGTCAGCCATAATCACCAGCATAATGGATGGCGGGATCAAAATGCCCAAAGTCCCCGACGCACTGACAACACCTGCAGCAAGAGACGGATTATATTTCTGCTCCATCATGGAAGGCAAAGACAGAACCCCAAGCAGAACCACAGACGCCCCGATAATGCCAGTAGAGGCCGCCAGAATGATACCGATCATGGTGACCGTAATGGCCAAACCACCACGCACGGTGCCAAACAGGCGCTGCATGGATGTCATCAGGCGTTCTGCCACGCCGGATTCATCAAGCATCAGCCCCATGAAAATAAACATCGGCAAGGCCACCAGAACCGCATTGGACATGGTGGAATAAACGCGGTTGACCACAGCACCAAGGGTTAGATAGTCAAGGCCAGTCAGGGTCTCTTCAAGACCGGTCCAGCCCATCATGCCATTGTCGAACAAGTATGCGACACCGCAGAAGGTCACGCCAACCCCGGCAAGGGTCCACGCCACAGGGAAGCCTGTAAAGAGCAGCGCGATGAAAGTCAGGAACATGACAATCACCAGCTTTTCTTCCGTAGTCGGCACAAGGAAGGTCAAAGCGGTGGCAACAACGGCAAAGCCAAGCAAGGCCCACACGATGAGGCGCAGGCCAGCGCCCTGGCGCTCATCTTCATAATTGGTGAAAAGCGCATGCACATCATGGATAAGGCGCGCAAGCGCTGCCAAAGCCAGCAAAACAAAGGAGATCGGGATAACCGCTTTGAACGCCCAACGCGCAGGAAGACCGGTAGGGCTGTCCGAGCGCTCATTCACGCGCAAGCTCTCGGCAAAATAGTCATAGCCCTGATCGATCATCAGATAAAGAAACGGCACCATCAGCGCTAGGATGCCAATCACCTCGACAATGCGCTGGGCCCGGCGGCTAAGCTGCATATGCAAAAGATCAACGCGCACGTGACTGTCGGTGACCATGGCGTAGGAGATACCCACCATGGTGACAAGACCATAAAAATGCCACTGGATTTCATCAAGTTTAGGGAAGTTAAGGCTGAAGACATAGCGCATAGACACCTGCGCCACGATGGCTGCAATCAAAGCCAAGTTGGCCCACATGACAACATGGCCAATCGCCTTGACCGTTTTATCAATGGCAACCGCAGTACTTTGGGTATCTCGCTCCTCATGCTCGAGAATATGCTCAAATACATCAACCGGATCATCAAGTTTGTTCGGTTCGGCAGCGAGTGGCTTGTTCTCGACCATTCTGTTTGTCTCCTAGCTGACGATGTGCGCGGTTGCCTGATCCTCAAATGCCCGAAAGGAAACCGATCGGGTTTAAGTGGCACTTTAGCCATCGTCCAGAGCAACCCTGCAAGCAGGTCCCATCCCTTGCTCTATTAATCTGAGTGAACGCGGTTTCTAAAACACGCGATCTCGTTCGAAATTCCAATTGGAACGCTCAAGGCGCAGAATTGTGGGTATCTAGCCCTATCCGCAACGTCTTTAAAACAGCACTAGTACGGATCATGCGCTGCCCGACAATGCGTATATAAGTCGGGCTATATGCCAAGACGGGGTGACATTGATTGCCACCCCGCCATGATGTCCTTATCAGGTCCAACGCTTATTTGCGTGGCAAGAAGGCGTTATCTTTCCAGATCTGGTAGCCTTCACGGAACTTGTTCATGTCACCCAGAACTTTGGCGAAGAAGGCATCTTTTTCAGATTCTTCCTTGGCCACTTCTTCCCAGGTTTTCTTGAAAGTGCCAAGCATTTCTTCGTTCCATTTTTTGATGGTAACGCCATGCTTCTCAACATTCTCAAGCAAAGCTTCATGCTGGATGGCTTCGCCTTCTGCATAAGAGTCGGTCATGGAAGCCTTACAAGCATTCTCAAGGATCGCCTTATGCTGGTCGGATGCTTTGTTCCAAACATCTTTGTTGATCAGCACCTCAAAGAGAGTAGCCTGCTGATGCCAACCTGGGAAGTAGTTGAACTTCACCAGTTTATGGAAGCCAAGACGCTTGTCGATGGCTGGCATGGAGAATTCAGTCGCATCAATCGCGCCTTTTTCCAGAGCCGGGAAGATTTCACCACCAGGAAGCAGAGAGGTTGCAACGCCAAGCTTCTGCATAACTTTGCCGCCCATACCAAAGAAGCGCATTTTCAGACCTTTAAGATCTTCCGCACTTTTGATTTCCTTGCCGAACCAGCCAGAAGTCTCAGGAGCAATCACCGCACAAGGAATAACCTTCACGTTATAGCCAGCCTGATCATACATTTCCTGATACAGGGACAGACCATTGCCGTAGTAGAGCCATGCCATATATTCGCCAGCTTCAGGACCGAAAGGAACCGCGGAGAAAAGTGGCGCAGCGGGGATTTTACCAGCCCAATAGCCAGCAGTGGTGTAGCCAGAATTGATTTTACCGGAAGACACAGCGTCCAGAATTTCAAAAGGCTTGACCAGCTTGCCCGGCTCATAAACCTTCATCTTCAGCGTGCCGCCAGACATCAGATCCAGCTGCTTTGCAACACGAGGGATCGGAGATCCAAGACCTGGCAGAGAGGTCGAGAAAGCAATCGGTGTTTTCAAAAGCAGCTTGTCAGCAGCCACAGCCGTGGACAAAGCAGTTGTTGCGGTCAACATGGATGCAGCAACTGCCAATGTTGTTAGTGTTTTTTTCATAAGGATTTTCCTCCCAAAATTCGGCCACTCCCACGGCCAACCCAGAGACGCACATCGCGTCCATCGTGGTAAATATTATTTACCTCTAAGTTGGTAAATAATATTTACCTCCTACAAAGTGTCAATCAAATTCTTGATAAAAAGATAAAGACACCCCTTGGAAAAGCTCAGATAAAATCGAATATCTAATTGAAAAATAAGATCTAACAAGAACTATCCCGTCAAGGATATTTCCTTGATATTTCATAGTTCAGCACAACTGCAAGACAGTCTCAAGACAAATTCTATGGAAATTTTGTCACCCTAGTGCTAGAACAAGCTTGTACGAACATCCTGTTTGACCTCCCTACAATAGTATGACGTATCTTCTTGCGGTGGGCTAGATGAACCAGAAAAAAATCCCCTCTCCTATCGGCCCTTTCGAAGCCATTGGCCACGAATCTGTTGCCAAAGCTGTCGTTGAGCAGATTGAAACCATGATCATGCATGGTATTTTGAAAGAGGGACGTAAACTGCCATCTGAGCGCGAACTGGCTGAGTCAATGCAAGTCTCTCGCCCCAAGTTGCGCGAAGCTCTGCAACATATGGAAAAAGAAGGTCTGATCACTGTTAAACATGGCGAAGGAGCCTTCGTTGCCAAACTGATCGGCAGTGCGATGTCTCCCGCCCTTCTCAATCTTTATACACGTCACGGTGATGCCTTTTATGATTATCTGGAATATCGCCGCGAACAAGAGGGTTTTGCTTCACGATTAGCTGCAAAACGCGCCACATCCTCTGATAAAGACCGGCTCAAGGCCATTATGGACAAGCTCCAAACATCTTGGGAAACAGGTGATGAAGATGCGTCAAGCGAAGCTGATTTCCAGTTTCATGCAGCTGTGGTGGATGCAAGCCAAAATACCACCCTTATTCATATGATGGCTTCCATTTATGAGCTAACCCGTCACGGGCTTTTCTATAACCGCGAATTTTTGCGCAGCATAGATGGTTCGGGCAAAAGGCTACTGGAACAGCATCTGGCCATTGGCAATGCCATTCTGGAAGGGGACGCGGAAAAAGCAGAAGAAGCCGCCCGCGCCCATATTGATTTTGTCGAAGAGAGCTTTCGTCATGGGCAAGAACAAAGCATTCGTGAAACCCGTGCCCAAAAAAGAAAACTTCTTGCGTAAAGCATCTTTGATTTAGGCCTCTGCCGCAATCAATTGCCGAATTTCAGACCGGCAAGAACCACAATTGGTGCCAGCTTTCAAAGCCTGCCCAATCTCGGTTTCCGTCTTGCATCCCTCTTCCTGTATTGCCGCTTGGATCTGCAATGCTCCAACGGAAAAACAGGAGCATATGATAGCCCCTTTATCTGGGCCATCCTGCCCACCGCATCCAGCGAGCAATTTGTGGCCATCCACTGAAAGAGCAGATTGAGAGAACAATCCCGCAGCCCAGGATCGGGCAATCAGAACCGGGCTCGGAGCAAGATAAACCAACCCGTCCAGACCATCCTCACCACCTGACAGAAAGCGATCAATCCCCTTGGCAGCATCTGCCAAATGTGCCAATTCAGATGACCCATGAAGCAAGCTTTGTGCAAAATCAGCCGGGTTTTCCAAAGGTTCAAAAAAGGCAAACTCCACTTGCCAGCCCTGCTCAACACGGGCACAAGCCCAATAATCGGCCTCAACAAGCTGTGGTTTTTCTTTCACCAAAGCATATCCATATTGGCCCATATCGAGAGAGCGAAGCTGAACTCGGGACATTTTAGAGGCAGGCTGCCCAGAGATTGGATCTCGATTGGCCGCAACCAGCGCATCAATCCTCCCGTGAGAGGCATAATGATCATTCCAGTGGAAGGGCACAAAGATTTGCCCTTGTTGCACGCGCTCTGTGATCATTGCGCGCAGGCGTACGCTCACCGCTTCACCTGACAGCTCATTTGAAAGTTCAACAATCTGCGCATCTTCAATATCAAGAGCCTTAGCATCAAGCGGATGAATCTCGGCAAATGGTTCAGCCATATGCTGCATAAGACCTGCAGCCTTGCCCGTCCGGGTCATTGTATGCCATTGATCGCGCAACCGGCCGGTATTAAGAATGAAGGAAGCCTCCTTGGGCACGGTCACATCATCGATATTCTGAACCGCGATAAAGCGCCCTCTCCTATCAGGAGTATAGAAATTGCCCGATGAAAAGAAACGCGTCTCAGCCACTCCATCTGTTTCAGTTTGCGGCCACTGAAAGGGCTTTAGAGCATCATAATCTACCTGAGAAATCTCTGCATGGGCGGAGATATCAAAGTCGCGACTGCCCCTATTCTCATAGCCAGACAAGGCCGCATGTTCAGCAAAGATGTCTGCATTGGATTGATACGCGAAGGCCTCACTATAGCCCATACGCTTGGCCACCTCGCAGATTTGCCACCAATCCGGTTTTGCCTGCCCGGCAGGCTGCCTGAAGCGCCGCTGACGCGAAATCCGCCGCTCCGAATTGGTAACGGTCCCGTCTTTCTCCCCCCAATCTGCGGATGGAAGCAGAACATCGGCATAGCGAGCGGTATCAGTAACGGCGCACACTTCCGAGACAACCACAAAGGGACATAGCTCCAACGCTTTGGCCACGTCATTGGCCTGAGGCATACTCACCACCGGATTGGTCGACATGATCCACAGCGCCTTGATCTTGCCATCCCGCACGGCCTTAAAAAGATCAACCGCCTTCAGGCCCGGCTGTTTGGCAAGATTAGGGGTATCCCAAAAATCAGAGACTATGTGCCAATGATCCTCGCGCCCGAAATCCAGATGAGCCGCCAACATATTGGCAAGCCCGCCCACCTCTCGGCCGCCCATGGCATTGGGCTGGCCCGTAACCGAGAACGGACCCGCACCAACTTTCCCGATGCGCCCGGTGGCAAGATGGCAGTTCAGGATCGCATTCACCTTGTCAGTGCCACCGATAGATTGATTAACCCCTTGGCTATAGATCGTCACCGATTTTTCATGGCTTGCAAAAAGGCGATAGAAGTCCGCAACCTGACTGGCATCCAGTCCCGTAGCCTTGCTCAATTGATCGGGTGCCGACTGACTTTGAGCTGCCTTCAGTGCTTCCTCAAAACCGCTGGTATGGGCTGCAATATAGGCCTCATCCAAAATCCCATGAGATGCAAGATGATCCAGCAACCCATTAAACAAAGCTGCATCTCCATCCGGCGCAATAGGCAAATGCAAATCAGCAAGGGAGGTAGTGGCGGTTTGGCGCGGGTCAATCACCACAATTTTAAGCGATGGCCTGTTTTGCTTTTCTGCCTCGATACGCTGGAACAAAACAGGATGACACCAAGCAAGATTAGACCCAACGATCGTGATCAAATCCGCGTCTTCCAGATCACTATAACAGCCTGGCACAGTATCGGTGCCAAAAGCGCGCTTATGCCCCGCCACCGAAGACGCCATACAAAGGCGCGAGTTGGTGTCAATATTGGCCGAACCAACAAAGCCTTTCATCCATTTATTGGCAACATAATAGTCTTCGGTCAGGATTTGGCCAGCCGCATAGATTGCCACCGATTCCGGCCCATGCTCTTCAATGGCCTGCGAAAAACGCGTCGCCACCAGATCAAGCGCCTCTCCCCAATCTGCCTCCTTGCCACCGATTGAAGGCACAAGCAATCGCTCCTCAAGGCCGGTGGTTTGCGACAACGCACTCCCCTTGGAACAAAGCCGACCCTTGTTGGAAGGATGATCCGGATCCCCCTTAACACTGATCGACCCATCTTCCTGTGGGGTGACCAGCACGCCGCACCCTACTCCGCAATAGGGACACGTCGTGCGAACAGGCGCAGGAGTGGCCTCCCCAAAACACCCACCAACAAAATCTGCAGACATATCAGGCCACCTGACGCGCAGAAGACAAGCCCAACAGAACCTGCCCCCCTTCAAGCCGGATGGGATAGGTCATCACCTGTCCCACATCGCCCCCAAGCGCCTTGCCTGATCTTAGATCAATCTCCCAATTGCAAATGGGACAATAAACGGACAGATCAGAAACGATGCCCTGAGAGATAGGCCCATCACAATTGGTACAAACATCTTCAAGCGCAAACAATTGATCCGCAAAATTGCGAAAAATGGCTATTGTCCGCTCTCCATGTTGAACACATCTGGCACCACTACGGGGTATGTCAGACAAAGCACCAACGCAAATCCATAAAATATCTTCCTGCATTATCATTCTGCTGCCTCCAGTTCCAACACGGCCATGGGATTAAATTCATGTTTGTCCTTGCCAGACACCCGCTCAGACCATGGATCTTTCTGGGCATAGCTCTGGGAGATCACAAACCGTTCTACAAGGCGGGCACGCAAGGAAGCATCATCCATAATGCGTTGGCGGATCTGATCCACCCCGACACGGGCCGCCCATTTATAGATGCGCTCAAGATAAAAACCTTCCTCGCGATAAAGCTGGATAAGAGCAACAACATGCGCCATCACTTCATCTTCGGTTTTGACAGTCCCAAGGATCTCAGTCCCCCGGATATCAAGGCCTGCCGCTCCGGCAAAATGGATGTCAAAACCACCCTGCCCGCAGATAATGCCAATATCCTTGCACGTTGCCTCAGCACAATTGCGCGGACAGCCTGAGACGGCGAGTTTCAATTTAGCGGGCGTCCATGCCCCCCAGCAGAATTTCTCAATCCTGATACCAAGTCCGGTGGAATCTTGCGTGCCAAAGCGGCACCAGTCAGAGCCAACGCAGGTTTTGACCGTCCGCAGCCCCTTTGCATAGGCCTGCCCCGAAACAAAACCAACCTTGCCCAAATCTTCCCAAACAGCAGGAAGATCAGGCTTGGCAATACCGAGAAGATCAATACGTTGCCCGCCAGTGACCTTCACGGTCGGAATATTGAACTTGTCAACCACGTCAGCAATGGCCCGCAGTTCATCGGCGGAAGTCACCCCACCCCACATGCGCGGCACAACTGAATAGGTTCCGTCCTTTTGGATATTGGCATGCACCCGCTCGTTGATGAAGCGAGATTGATAATCGTCCTCATACTCACCGGGCCATTCCGCAACGAGATAATAATTGAGCGCGGGCCGGCATTTGGCACAGCCAGAAGAGCTACTCCATTCCATGGCTTGCATGATTTCAGGGATGGATTTGAGCTTTTTCTCTACAATCGCCTTACGGATCGTGGCGTGATCATGCGTGGTACAACCACATATGGGTTGCGTCTTATCTGGCTCATAGCCATCGCCCAATGTCAGTTGCAGCAGCATCTCGACCTGACCGCTACATGTGCCACAGGATGCGGATGCCTTGGTATGCTTTCGCACCTCATCTAGTGAGGAAAGACCAAGCTCTGTGATGGAGTGTGTGATGGATGATTTGCATATGCCGTTGCACCCGCAGATTTCCGCGTCATCTGGTAAGGCTGCAACGGCTTCCATAGGGTCCAGGGGGGACCCTCCCTGAAAAGCCGGTCCAAAGATCAGGCAGTCACGCATCTCGCTAATGTCTGTCTCTTTCTTGAGAAGATCAAAGAACCATGGCCCGTCTGCTGTATCTCCATAAAGAACAGCGCCAATGATCCGGTTCTCTTCAAGCACCAGCCGTTTATAGATACCATTTGCGGCATCCCGCAGAACAATCTCTTCACGATCTGGCCCATCAGCAAAGTCACCGGCGGAATAGAGATCAATACCGGTCACCTTAAGCTTGGTTGCTGTCACCGAGCCTTTATAGCTTGCCTCCTTACCAAGAAGGTCATCCGCCAGAACAGCTGCCATTTCATAAAGCGGAGCCACAAGCCCGTAGCACTGCCCGTCATGCTCTACGCATTCCCCAAGCGAATAAATATCAGGATCAGAGGTCCGCAGCTGGTCATTAACAAGAATACCGCGATTGCAATCAAGTCCAGCTTCCTTGCCTAGCGCAAGTGAAGGGCGGATCCCGACTGCCATCACCACAAGGGACGCATTGATAAAGCTACCATCATCCAGCTCAACGCCGCACACCTTACCGTCTTTACCCGCAATAGCCCTGGAATTGGCTTCAGTCAGAACATTGATGCCCCGTGCCTCAATGGCTTTTTTCAGCAAATGGCCTGAGGCCTCATCCATCTGCCGTTCCATCAGCGTGGGCATCAGATGCAGCACGGTTACATCCATACCCTGTTCTTTAAGGCCTGCTGCCGCCTCAAGCCCCAAAAGGCCGCCACCGATTACAACAGCAGAGCCTCCCCCTTTGGCTGCATCCAGCATGGCCTCAACATCATCCAGATCACGATAGGCAAGAACACCTTCCAGATCATGGCCGGGAATGGGAATAATAAAGGGCGAAGATCCAGTGGCGATGACCAGCTTGTCATAAGGCGCAATGATACCGCTCTCGGACATGATCATCTTGGCACCACGATCAATTCGCGAAATGCGCTCCCCCTTATGCAGCGTCACCTGATTGGCATCATACCAGTCATCATCGTGGGTGATGATGTCTTCGTAGCTCTTCTCACCGGACAGGACCGGCGACAGCATCAGGCGATTATAATTCACCCGCGGCTCGGCATTAAAAATGGTCACATCATAAGCTGACGGGTCTGCCTCGAACAGATATTCGAGCATCCTTCCCGGTGCCATTCCGTTGCCAATTATGACAAGTTTCTTCTTCATTTTTCTTCTCTCAATTCTTTTCCATTCAGCTTGGGAGGCGCACCAACTAGGCTGCGGGCGTGCCAATGGTCCCTGCTGGTTCGATGCTGGACTGGCGCGCAATGCGGGCCGCTCTTTTTTGCTGAATAGATTGCAGCTGCTCCTGACTCGGATCAGCACCTCCCTCATAGGCCTCGAGGAAATCAAGCAATTCCTCACGATAAGCGTAATAATCAGGGTGGGCCAAAAGCTCCTTGCGACTGCGCGGATGGGGCAAATCCACATCCATGACATTGCCAATCTTTGCATTTGGTCCGTTGGACATCATCACCACTCTGTCAGCCAGCAAAATGGCTTCATCAACATCATGGGTCACGCAAATGGCGGATACCTTGGTCTGCCGCCAGACATCCATCAAAACATCCTGAAGCTCCCAGCGCGTGAGACTATCAAGCATGCCGAAAGGCTCATCGAGCAGCAAAAGCTTGGGAGAGAGGGCAAAGGCACGGGCAATGCCAACACGCTGACGCATACCGTTGGACATATCGCTGGCAAGACGATGCATGGCATCTCCAAGCCCAACAATTTGCAAGTAATATTGCACGATGTCCTTACGTTCAGCAGCCGAGAGCGACGGAAAGACCTGCTCAACACCCAGCATCACATTCTCGTAAGCACTTAGCCAGGGCATCAAAGACGGAGACTGAAAAACCACCGCCTTGTCAGGCCCCGCGGCAACAATCTCTTTGCCGTCAAGAATAATCCCGCCACCGGTGATACTATTCAGTCCCGCCGCCATAGAAAGAACTGTCGACTTACCGCAGCCGGAATGGCCGATAAGGGTAATGAATTCCCCTTGGCTGATTTTAAGATCAAACCCGTCTACGACCGTCAGCGGCCCCTTGGGGGTAGGATAGACCTTGGTCACCTGTGAGAAATCAATAAAGCGCTCACGAACATTGCCGGCCTGACCAGCTGGTGTCAGATCTCCACTAGCACCCTCACCTGCAGATTGAGCAGTCCCTTTGTCACGCCCAGCTTCAATTGAGATAACGTTGGGAAGATCGGCCAAAGGCTCATTCTCTACCTCGCGGTCCATACCAATCTTGATGAGATAATCGGTGATAGCGGCGCGAAGACGGATAAAGTCATCATCGCTATTCATCGCACCGCGATCGCGCGGGCGCGGCAGATCAATTTTAAATTCCGGCCCCAGCTTGGCCCCCGGTCCGGGAGTGAGCGGAATAACCCGATCCGCCAGCAAAATCGCTTCATCAACATCATTGGTGATGAGAATGATGGTCTTCTTCTCCTGCTGCGAGATAGCAGCAAATTCATCCTGCAGCTTGGAGCGTGTCAAAGCATCCAGCGCAGACAAAGGCTCATCCAGCAGCAAGACTTCCGGCTGCATGGCAAGGGCGCGAGCCACCGCCACACGCTGGCGCATTCCGCCCGAAAGCTCGGCAGGCTTGCGATCCTTGGCGTGCGACAGGCCGACCATATCAATATAGCGGTTTGCAAGCTCTGCCCGCTCGGCTTTCGGCTTTGCGCCGAAAACACTGTCAACCGCCAGCATGATATTGCCAAAAACGCTAAGCCACGGCATCAGCGAGTAAGACTGAAACACCACCCCACGCTCGGGGCTTGGTCCGTCAATCTGCTTGCCCCGATAGATCACACCGCCTGTATCAGGCTCAATCAACCCCGCCATGGCGGAGATCAGTGTCGTTTTGCCAGAGCCGGAAAAGCCAACGATTGCGACAAACTCCCCCTCTTCAACCGAGAGGAAAATATCATCCAGCACTTCATTGCGATCTTCACCAGCCCCAAAGCCAACAGACAGACCGGAACATTCCAAAATAGCCATGATAGTCTGTCCCTTTATCAGCGGTTGGAGGAGAAGGTGAAAGCCTGCTGCAGGGCATACATCAGCCGGTCAAGCATGAAGCCGATCAGGCCAATGGTCAGAACCGCAACAATGATTTTGGCAAGGGATTGTGAAGATCCGTTCTGAAACTCATCCCAGACAAATTTGCCAAGGCCAGGATTCTGCGCCAGCATTTCAGCGGCAATCAGCACCATCCAGCCAACACCGAGCGACAAGCGCAAACCGGTAAAGATGAGCGGCAAGGACGAAGGCAGCACCAGCTTTGTAATCACTTTGAGCGTTGGCAGGCGCAGCACCTTGGACACATTGACCAAATCCTTATCAAGGGACGCCACACCAAGGGCCGTATTGATCAAAGTTGGCCACAGAGAACAGAGCGTAACCGTCACAGCAGAGACAACAAGGGATTTGGGCAACAAATCGCTAACATCGATATAAAGTGCCGAAACCACCATGGTCACGATTGGAAGCCAGGCAAGGGGCGAGACGGGCTTGAATATCTGAATAAGCGGACTGATGGCTGCATTGACTGAAGCGGACAAACCCGAGGCAATTCCCAAAGGCACAGCGATAACAGTGGCAATGACAAAGCCAAGTCCCACAGTTGCAAGCGATGTGACAATCTGGTCGAAATAACTTGGCTTGCCGGTATAGGTGCGGTGCTTGACCTTATCCTCTTTGCCGGCTGCGATCAGCTTGGCATTACGGGCATCTTGCCGGGCATAGAATGCAGCTTCCTTTTCCCGTGTTCTGACATGGTCATCCCACAGATTAAGGCTCTGCTCCCAAACCTGCACCGGACCGGGAATAGCCCCAAGGGAGGTATGCACCTGAGGCGCCAAAGCAGCCCAGAGGCCCAGAAAAGCAAGAATGCCAATGAGAGGCAAAATGAGGCTTTGTTTCAGCTCTGCCAATTGCTCCTGAACATTGTCACCGGCAGCAATTTTGAGAAGCGGAACCAACCAGGCAAGGCCGAGAGCTGACAGCCAGCCACTCATCTTGGTAACAGCATTATAGAGCCAGGCTCTGGCTGCATTTGTATCCTTTACAGGGGAGTTTGACGTTATATCTGTCATAATTTCGGGTCCTTCTACGGGGCCCTCGGCAAATGCTCTGCTTCTCCAATACCCAAGTCCTGGAACCAAAATGGTCAAATTCAGTTTTCGAGGGGGAAAATGTGAGGTTTGGGATGTCGGAGCTTCCACACCACGGTCAGCGAGACAATATGCCAAAGGTTGAAAGCTTGATTTGTGGCGAGTGGCGGGAAGCTTGGGAGGAACCCTCCCACCATCTCCCCACAAACCAAGCAGGATGCCGATGGAGCTCTAAGCTAATCGGCCTTTACTTCACTTTGCCATCTTCAATGATCTGGCCTTTTTTCAGCCCGATGGAGAGTGCCTCAAGATAAGCGTTAGGCTTGCGTCCATCATAGCTAATTGCGTCAATGAAAGCCGATGTTGGTTCACGATAGCCATCGGTCTGCCAAGGAAAGTCCTTTTCAGCTACATGGCCTTCATCCACCAGCATCCGCGCAGCTTTCAGATAAATATCTGGCAAATAGACCGAGCTTGCTGTTTGCGCATACCAGTCGTCGCTTTTTTGCTCAGCAATCTGTCCCCAGCGGCGCATCTGGGTCAGATACCAAATCGCATCGGAATAATAAGGATAGGTCGCAAAATAGCGGTAGAAGACGTTGAAATCTGGCACCGCACGCTTGTCACCTTTTTCATATTCAAAGGTGCCAGTCATAGAGGCGGCAATCACTTCAGCATCCGCTCCCACATATTCAGCGCGGGAGAGAATCTCGACTGCCTCGGGCCGGTTCGCATTTTCATTCTCATCCAGCCATTTGGCCGCACGAATAAGAGCCTTGGTCAGAGCCAGCGTTGTATTGGGGTTGTCCTGAGTAAATTTCTTAGTCAGCCCAAACACTTTCTCTGGATTGTTTTTCCAAATCTCGTAATCGGTAATCACCGGCACCCCGATTCCCTTAAAGACAGCTTGCTGGTTCCACGGCTCTCCAACGCAATAGCCATAAATGGTGCCCGCATCCATCGTGGCAGGCATTTGCGGCGGTGGCGTCACACTCAGCAAAACCTCGGCCTGGATCTGACCTGATACATCTTGTTTGGAATAGAAACCGGGGTGAATACCGCCAGACGCCAGCCAATAGCGTAGCTCGTAATTATGGGTCGAGACGGGAAAAACCATCCCCATGTTAAAGGGCTTACCTTCATCACGAAAGGCATCAACAACGGGCTTAAGCGAATCCGCCTTGATGGGATGCACAGGCTTGCCATCTGCCATTGGCACATGAGGCTTCATCATCTCCCAGATCTTATTGGAGACGGTAATACCATTGCCATTCAGATCCATCGAAAAGGGCGTAACGATATGCGCCTTGGTGCCATAGCCGATTGTTGCAGCCAAAGGCTGGCCTGCCAGCATATGGGCACCGTCAAGCTCTCCGGTAATCACCCGATCAAGCAACACCTTCCAGTTGGCTTGTGGCTCAAGCGTCACAAACAGTCCTTCATCTTCGAAGAACCCCTTCTCATAGGCAATTGCCAGAGGGGCCATGTCAGTCAGTTTAATGAATCCAAGCTTCAATTCGTCTTTTTCGACATCCAGAATTTCGGCATAGGCCGTACCACTCAACAAAGAGGTAGCCAGCGTTCCAACAATCGCTGCGGCAGACAAGCTTGTGTGAAGATGCTTTGGCGCTTGTAAGCCATTGGCTAGAAACGCTTTAAATGATGAAATTGTTGCCGCTGAAACACGCTTGGTCCGCTGCATGGCCTTGTCCTTTGAGTTTTGTAAATTGCAAATTCCGAGATGAAAATCATCTCTATTGTGCGTTGCAACATCACTCTAAAAAACAAAAGCGTTGCTGTCTGCTGCTATAAAATCCAAAGCCCGTTGCAAAAAATGCAACAGGAAGATAAGCTCAAACCAGTAAGTCCGGCGGAGGACAAGACGAGCGCCAAGAGACAGGAAGGAGCAAAACAATGAGACATCAGCTAGTTCTTCACTATCTCGATAAAGTGGCTCGTGTCGGCTCTATTCGGGCGGCGGCAGAAGAATTGTCCATCACCCCGTCGGCGCTGAACCGGCGAATCCTAACAATTGAAGAGGAACTGGGCGTTGAGATATTTGAGCGCCATGCAGCAGGCGTTCGCCTCAATCTGGCAGGCGAGATATTCCTTCAGCATGTCCGCACCCAGTTGGCTGATATGGAGCGGGTGCGCTCGCGCATTGCGGACCTGACGGGCCTGCGCCGCGGCCACATTAATATTGCCTGCACCCGCGAGGTCGTCCGGTATTTCCTGCCATCAAAAATCCGCACCTATCGCGATCAGTTCCCCGGGGTGACATTTTCAATCCAGCTTTACGAACGGGGTGAGGCCGAAGCAGCCCTTATCGACAATAGCGCAGATATCGCCTTGGTCTTTGAGCCGATCAAGTTGACGGAATTTCAAACCGTCATGTCCGCACGGCAACCCATCTACACGATTTGTTCAGTCAATCATCCGCTTGCTGCTCGAAATTCCGTCCGTCTCTATGAGGTACTAGACTATCCCTGCCTTCTACCCTCGCGCCCCGAAGGCATCCGCCAGGTGCTCGACAATGCCGCTGCCAAGGCAGGCCTGAACCTGCTGCCCGTTGTTGAATCCAACAGTCTTGATCTATTGCAATCGCTCATCCGCGAAAGCGATAACCTGTCTTTCACAATCGGCGTTAATCTGCGGCCCTTTCTTGCAACCCAAGGCCTGACCGCAATCAAGCTTGATAGCCGCGATGTGCAAGGGGGCTTCTTGTTTGCCGGTCACTTGCGCGGGCGCACCCTGCCCGTTGCCGCCGCCCGTTTCCTTGAAGATCTGATCAAGGATATGGCCACTAAAAGCTGACATTGACGAGCCTGACCCCGCACCTTCAAAGAAAAGATTTTACCACCACTTGCAGAACACATGAAGAACAAGTATAGTTTGTTCGTGATTTGTGCTAGGTGAGTCTTTCCTCTTTGGAAGGTCTTCCAGGTGCGATGGGATCGGTCAATCTATGCCATTTCTGGTAAATGGACTGGCTGCGGTGGTTTTGGTCAGATTGGAGAAGGAAATGCTTACTCGGAAACAGCACGAATTGCTGATGTTTATCCATGAACGGATTAAAGAATCAGGCGTTCCCCCTTCTTTTGATGAAATGAAAGACGCTTTGGATTTGCGTTCCAAATCCGGCATTCACCGCCTGATCACAGCACTGGAAGAACGCGGTTTTATCCGCCGCCTACCCAATCGTGCCAGGGCGTTGGAAATTCTCAAACTGCCCGAAGCCAATAGCCCCAATCAGGCTGGCGGCCGCCGTTTCTCGCCCAGTGTTGTTGAAGGCGGCTTAAGCAAACCAAAACCCGCTCCGGCTGAAACCGCCACGGATGAAGAATCCTCCGGCATTTCCGTGCCCGTTATGGGCCGCATTGCGGCAGGGGTTCCTATCTCTGCCATTCAGCACCAATCCCACACCATCTCGGTTCCCATGGATATGCTGCGCGGAGGGGAGCATTTCGCTCTTGAAGTGCGGGGTGATTCCATGATCGATGCCGGAATTCTGGACGGGGATACTGTCGTCATTAAAAAATCAAGCGACGCCATTTCCGGCGATATTGTTGTTGCGCTGGTTGATGATGAGGAAGCGACTTTGAAGCGCTTGCGCAAAAAAGGAGCGTCCATCGCGCTGGAGGCTGCCAACCCCGCCTATGAAACCCGCATTTTTGGCCCAGACCGGGTGCGTGTTCAAGGTAAGTTGGTCGGTTTGGTCCGTCATTATTAATGGATGCACCAAGGATGCCCTACTCCATCTCGGGTCTTGGATCTTACGCGAAATAGAATCCATTGGGCCAAAGGCGGTGATTGAAAAGGCTGCGATTGAAGAGGAAGAGACCAAGTCGCTTCTTCCTCCTAGTAGCCTTCCTCGGATCAGGATAGTCGTCCTTGCATCAGGTCCTTAATCCCCTTCCTCCGGATTTGCTCGCCATGGGCGACGATAATCGTCAATAGCATGAAGACGCTCGATCTTATAGGGCATGGAGGCTTTTTCCGGCCGCTGATATCCATCATCCAAGATAGGCAGCTTCGCTCCCTCCCGCCCTTCTAGGCCCCGAGCACTGTTTGTAACAGAAGCTTTCTCAGTGCCTCTCTTCTCAAACCAGAGATATTGGCTTCCCTCTTGCTCAAGACGGGCTTTATCAAACACCATCACCTTATCAGCACATCCCGGCGGAGCAGGAAGAGAAGAAATGATGATATCTGCGCGCCTGCATTCTTCGCCAAAAGCTGACGGTTTCTTGATCAAAGCAAGGGCAATCGCCCGTTCCGGTAAAACTGTCCCCTCTTTATTCGCAAGCTCAAGCCCTGCCTCTGCGCTTTTCTTATCCTGAGCTGTTTGAGGCAAATAGCGAATAGAACAGGCCTCACGATCACAACCATAAAAGGAGAGAAGAGCATCTTTGGTGATTGCCGCCTTAGTCTGCACTTCTCTTGGCCTTTCCCCAGCAATTGCCCTCTGATCTCCGTCAGATCGCAACAAGGCGGTTTCCAAAAAACTGTTTTGGCGCACACCAAAAATCTGCCAGCCTCCATCCGCCTTGCGCAAGGCAAGTGCCCTTCCGCTTTCTGCAATCCAAAGCGCAGGCTTGTCTTGCCACACCTGTTGCAGAAAAGGGAGAGAGAAGACGATCACGGACAAAGCTGCAAGTCGCCCATGATGAAGTGCAAGCAACACCAAGGCAATAGCAGCAAATAGGGCAAGACCGGCAGGTGCCGCTGCCAGCAAGATGTCAGAAGGCGTCAATCCCACCACCCAATTGGCAATCGCCACCAGCTGCAGCAATCCCCATTCCATCACCGCCAAAGGCAATGCCAGCAAGCCAAAGGGCACTGCCAAAACTGAGACAAGCCCCATAGGCATAACAAGGAAGGTAACCACCGGCATGGCAAGAAGATTTGCCAAAAGCCCCAAAGGTGCCATCTGATTGAAATAGGCAATGGAAAAAGGCAAGGTTGCCAGTCCTGCAATCAACGCCGTTGCAAACACCCCGCCAACCCAGCGCAGTATTTTATTCTCAAGCGCGATAAGCAGCCACCCACGCCCCGGCGTGCGGCGCAGCTTTTCCTTTGCGCGTTCAAGCCGCCGGTATCCTGCTACCAGTGCCAAGGTCGCCGCAAAAGACATTTGCAGCCCCGGCTCAACCACCGCAAAAGGCTGAAAAACAATCAAAAGAGCAAGAGCCAGCGCTATATTATGCAGCGTCAATGCTGGCCGATCAAGCAAAACCGCCAGCAGAAAAATCCCCGTCATGATATAGGCGCGCAAGGTAGAAACCGCCGCTCCGGACATAAGCAAATAGCCGGTGGCAACAAACAAAGCCACAAAGGCCGCCCATTGCTTGATAGGATAGCGAAGAACCAGACCTTCAAACAGGCTGAGAAAACTGCGCAGCCCCATAAAAACAGTCAGCGTCACCAGCCCCATATGCAAACCGGAAATAGCAAGAATATGGGCAAGACCAGATAGTCGCAAAGCCTCAGCCACTGACTTATCCAGCCCATCACGCTTTCCCACCATCAAAGCGGCAGCCAAGCCTCCAGCTTCTGGCGCCATGCGCTGTTGCAAATCATGCGAAATCCGGGCGCGGCTTCTCTCAATACTCATCCAAAACCGGTGAGCAAGACTATCCTTTAAATCAGGCAGGCGGGTAATGGTTCGCCCCAAATAGCCTTGCGCCCCGATCCCCCGGCCCCACAGATAACGCCCATAATCAAAGCCGCCGGGCATGACGGGACGCGCCAAATCAGACAAGCGGGACCACGCTCTTATGCGATCCCCGCTTTGAAACCGCTCCCCCTTGGCCTTGCGAATGAGCAAAACCTTTCGCGGCCAAAGCTTTGGGTCCAACCTGTCAATCTCTTCTACTTTCACAATCCAGCGCTGGTCTTTTGCGCGATATTCAATCTCCTCAATTTGCCCCGTGATAAAGCCCGAATAGGATGTCGCGAGAACAGGCGTTGCAAAAAACGTCCCATGAAAACTGGAGACAAAAAGACCTGCAAGGGCGCATGCAGCAAAGAGAAGCAGACTATAGACAAGCCCTTGCGCAGCGCGTCTATAGCTCCAAACACCAAGAAGACCGGCAGCCAATCCCACCGCCCACCAGAGCGGCTCGTCTGGCACAAAGAAATAGCTGGCCGCGCCCAAGGCAAGAGTAAAGGCCGACCACAAAAATCTGGCATTGTGATAATCACAATCAGCATGCCATTGGTCGCCAAAACCCACAAAAAAGCGCTCTAATTTAAAGAAAATGCGCCGATGGAGCGGAATGGAGGGAAAGAAGTGCTCGGCCTTAACCCGCGCTTTGCTCTGCTCAGCAGGCATAGCCGATAGCGCATTCTTTGTTAAAAGAATGGATATCGCCTCTTTTGCACCTTTTTCCGTTGCCTCTTTCATTATGAGGCCTTCCACCGGCCAGCAAAGCTGTGTTAGATCCTACCCAAATCAATGAAGGCCCCAAGCCAGCAAGTGGCATGAGCGGCTTCACCCAATTTCAATCCTATCCTAAAACGACAGGTCTTCGATAGCATTATGTGCCCACAGGTTGTAACTCGCTTCGCCCCCTCTCCCACCGGTTTCCTGCATATCGGAGGAGCTCGCACCGCCCTGTTCAATTGGCTCTATGCCAAGGCCCAAGGCGGCAAAATGGTTTTGCGGATTGAAGACACAGATCGCGAACGCTCAACAGATGCCGCCATTGATGCCATCAAGGCCGGCATGGACTGGCTTGGGCTTGATTATGATGGCGAAGCTGTCTCGCAATATTCGCGCGTTGAACGCCACCGCAAAGTCGTTGAAGAGCTGCTGGCCCAAGGCAAAGCCTATCGCTGCTATTGCACCCCTGAAGAACTGACTGAAATGCGCGAAACTGCCCGCGCAAACAAACAGCCTCCCCGCTATGATGGCCGCTGGCGCGACCGTGACCCGTCTGAAGCACCTGAAGGGATGAAACCCGCCATTCGCATCAAAGCCCCACTGGATGGCTCCACAACCATCGAAGATCAGGTTCAAGGCACCGTCGTCATTCCAAACAAAGACCTTGATGACATGATCATCATGCGCTCTGACGGCAACCCCACCTACAATCTGGCCGTGGTCGTGGACGATCATGACATGGGCATCACCCATATCATCCGCGGCGATGACCACCTGACCAACGCGGCCCGCCAGACCCTTGTCTATCAGGCCATGGGCTGGGATGTCCCTGTCATGTCCCATATTCCGCTCATCCACGGCCCAGACGGCGCCAAACTCTCCAAGCGCCATGGTGCCCTTGGCGTAGAAGCCTATCGCGATATGGGCTATTTGCCCGAAGCCATGCGCAATTATCTGGTGCGTCTTGGCTGGAGCCACGGGGATGATGAATTTTTCTCCACCGTGCAAATGATCGAGTGGTTTGATCTCTCAGGCATTGGCAAGGCAGCTGCCCGTTTTGACTTCAAAAAGCTGGAAAACCTGAACGGCCAGCATATGCGCGCAACTGATGACAAGGCCCTTTATGACTATCTCGTCAGCCTGCTGCCCCATCTTGAAGATGGCCAGACCATGCTGGACATGCTGGATGCAGATAAAGAGCGTCAAATCATGCTGGCCATGCCAGGCGTGAAAGAACGCGCTAAAACCTTGCTTGATCTTAAAGCAGGCCTTGCCTTTGTCTTTGATGCTCGCCCTCTGTCCCTTGAAGAAAAAGCCGCCAAGCTTCTCACAGACGATGCCCGCGCTTTGCTAAAAGACATTATTCCTGTCTTTGAAGGGCTGGATAATTGGTCACTTGAGAGCACCGATGCAGCCGTACGCCAATTCGCCGAAGACAAAGAGCTGAAACTGGGCAAGGTCGCCCAGCCACTGCGTGCCGCTCTAACCGGCCGTTCCACTTCCCCCGGTATTTTTGATGTACTAATCGTACTGGGCAAAGATGAAAGCATTGCGCGCCTTAAAGATCAGGCAATCTAAATAAGGTCTGTTACCAAGGCATCGCCAAATCAATACTTTTAAAAGCCAGACCCAGCGTCTGGCTTTTTCTTTTCTGGCCTTCAACATTTTCTCATCAAGACAAATCGAAGCATCTTATGGAAAGCCCTTAAGGAACTTTCCTAATGCGACGTGACCTAAGGGAGAATCACTCACAGCACACCACTCCTTCCCACCGCACTCCACGCCTGAAACGCCTTGGATTTTTCATACTTTTGTAGGGTAAAAAATTAAATTTTCCTTCAAAAACAGAGTCTTCTCTCCAGCTATCGGCTTCAAGAGGTTGCAGTGCAGCGAAAAATGCTATACCCAAAGCGCAGTCCTAATCACTGCAGCCCGAAGGGCCGGTCGACCATACCGGTTTTTCAAGCAAGATCCGCCTAGAGATCAGGGAATGCAGTCGTCTGTTTTCAAAATTTGGGAGTTGGCTGAATGAGCGATAACAAAGCAACCTTGACACTTGGTGACCAGAAATGGGATTTTCCTGTCAAGAACGGAACCATTGGTCCTGATGTCATCGACATCGCACCACTCTATAAAAATACAGGCGCTTTCACCTACGATCCTGGCTTCACTTCCACCGCGTCTTGCGAATCCAAAATCACCTATATTGATGGCGACGAAGGCACTCTGCTTTATCGTGGCTACCCGATTGAGCAATTGGCTGAGCACGGTGATTTCCTTGAGACCTGCTACCTGCTGCTTTATGGTGAGCTGCCAAGCACCGCAGAAAAGCTTGACTTCGACACCCGCGTAACCCGTCATACCATGCTCCATGAGCAGATGACCCGTTTCTTCTCCGGCTTCCGCCGCGATGCCCACCCGATGGCCATTATGGTTGGCGTTGTGGGTGCTCTGGCAGCCTTCTATCATGACAGCACAGATATTTCCGATCCGCATCAGCGCATGGTAGCATCCCTGCGTATGATCGCGAAAATGCCAACCATTGCGGCAATGGCATACAAATATTCTATCGGTCAGCCTTTTGTGCATCCGCAGAACCATCTTGGCTATGCAGCAAACTTCCTCAATATGTGCTTCTCTGTACCAGCAGAGCCATATCAGAACAATCCTGTCCTAGCCCGTGCGATGGACCGCATTTTCATCCTGCATGCTGACCACGAGCAGAACGCATCCACTTCTACCGTGCGTCTTGCAGGTTCTTCCGGTGCCAACCCATTTGCTTGTATTGCTGCTGGCATTGCTTGCCTGTGGGGCCCTGCTCACGGTGGCGCCAACGAAGCTGCTCTTAACATGCTTCACGAAATCGGCAACCTCGACAGCGTTGATAAATATGTTGCGAAAGCCAAAGACAAGAATGATCCATTCCGTCTGATGGGCTTTGGTCACCGCGTCTACAAAAATTATGATCCACGCGCTCGCATCATGCAGACCACCTGTCATGAAGTACTGAACGAGCTGGGTATCAAAGACGATCCTGCACTGGATGTTGCAATCGAGCTGGAAAAAATTGCTCTGTCCGACGAATATTTCGTCGAGAAGAAGCTCTATCCAAATATCGATTTCTATTCCGGTATTACCCTGCGTGCTCTGGGCTTCCCAGCCGAAATGTTCACCGTGCTCTTTGCTCTGGCCCGTACCGTTGGCTGGATCGCACAGTGGAAAGAAATGGTGGAAGATCCATCCCAGCGCATCGGTCGCCCACGCCAGTTGTACACCGGTGCAACCCAGCGCGACTATGTGGACATCGCAAACCGCTAAGCGGCGCGACGCAAAAGCATACAAAGACAAAAAAGGCTCCCTTGCGGAGCCTTTTTCTTTGCCAGATCAGATTTGAAAGCTGAGAAAAGTCAGAGTTTCAGGGCAGATACCGAAGGGTAACATCAGCTGCCTTTTCGCTTGGCGTGCCCTTTGGCAATTGCATAATGGCATCAAGATTGCGAAAAGCCTCTACTTGCTTGTCCCGCTCTGCGGTTTGGCGCAGCAAGGGCGACAAGGCCTGCCAGAGCATCTCTTCATTGGCATCATCATTGATAAATTCAGGAATGGCATTGCGACCAAGAATCAGATTTGTCAGCACAATGGAGGGCACCTTGATAAGAAAGCGCAATTGGGTAGAAAGCCAATCCACCTTATAGGCTACAACCATCGGCACAATGGCCAGGCCAAGCTCCAGCGTTACAGTGCCTGATGCTGCCAGTGCCGCATGAGCCCGGCGGAAAGCAGCAAACTTTTCCACTTCCCCTTCTGCAATCACCGGCTTAACGGCCCAATCGGCCAACGCTTCGTCAATCACAGGACGCAAATGGGGCACGGCGGGCAAAACCACCTCAAGATCAGGATGCGCTTCCTTGGCTTTTGCCACCACCTTGCCAAACACATCCATCAGGCGCGTGACTTCACTGCGCCGACTGCCGGGCAGCACCACAAGAACAGGTGCACAGCTCTCTTGCAAAGAAGAGCGTTCGCCATCTGATGGGCGCAGGCTATCCAGACGTTCAATCAGTGGATGACCAACATAGGTACAATCCGGCCCCTGCAATTCCTTATGGGCGCGCGGCTCAAAGGGCAGCAAGGCAAGTACATGATCAACATAGCGCGCCATCTTTTTTGCCCGCCCCGGCCGCCATGCCCAAACGGAAGGAGACACATAATTGATTACAGGCAATTGCGGCATTTTCTTCCGCACGCGTTTTGCCACCGCATGGGTGAATTCAGGGCTATCGATAATCAGCAACAGATCAGGCTGTTTCTCTATAATATCGCCAACGACTTCCATCCCCCTGCGATGAAGAGCTGGATATTGCCGAATGATATTAATCACCCCCATCACAGCAATCTCTTCTAGCGGAAACAGGCTCTTGATCCCTTCCGCCTCAAGACTATTTCCCGCAAGGCCAGCAAAGCAAACCTTGCCCTCAAGCTTTGCTTTGATCGCCTTGACGATACGCCCGCCCAGTTGATCGCCAGATTCTTCGCCAATCACGATATAGATCAGGGGAACCTCTCTTGGGAGCATAGTCTTCATCGCCTTTGCTGATGTGGGCAGTCACGCGCTTCAACCCATGACTTTCAGAATCACAATTAAGAGTGAGATAAATCCTGCGCTTGCAAAAACAGACCGGACTGCTCGGCAAACTGTATAGTTTGCGTTTTTGACGCACACAGCACTTCGCCTTGCGCGCAGACAACACCGGCAAGACCAGCCGCCTTGACCATCTCCATCGTGCGAGGCCCAATGGTGGGCATGTCAAACCGCATATCCTGGCCTGGCCGCGCACGCTTGAGCAAAACACCCTCTTTGCCTTGCGCCCATTGGGCCCGCTTTTGTTTGTAAAGCTCTGCGACGCGTGCCAGCATCTGGTCTGTGCCTTCAGGTCCTTCCATGGCAAGAATACGCCCCCGGGCCACCACAACCCCTTGGCCGATATCAAGCTGTCCGGCCATAAAGGCAGCCTCGGCAGCCTTGGCAATATCAGTACTTTGTGCATCTGCCAGCACAGAATTGACTGAAAGAGATGGGCCAACAATCAGATCAGGAGCAACATCGCGCACAGAAACAAGACGCAGGCCCCGTTTTTCCAGAAATTGCGCAACACCGGAGAGAACGCTTTCATCCCCGCCCATGGCAAGAATGCGCAAAAGCTCTGGCAGGGCCTTAACCGCACCAAAATCAAGCTTGATTGTCTGAAAATTAGGCCGCTGAGAAATCGAACCAATACAGATAAGATACCGAACCCGGCGCCGCTCAAACTCCTTGAACATGCGCCCGATTTCTCCCCATTTCAGCCAAAAATGCGGATGATCTTCAATCTTCGCCTCTGCTTCCCCGACAATGCCGGCAATCACATAGTCACGCCCGGCTTCTTTCAGGCATTCGGCAACTTCACAGGGCATGCTTTGCCCACCCGCCAAAATACCAACAGGCCCTCCATCGGGGCCTGCCAGATCTGTGAGGCCAGCGTTAGCCATAAGCTCAATCCCGGTTTGAGCGTGGCGTACAAAGTGCCTTTTTGGCATCTGCACGAATAAAGTTGATGATCTTCATAACATTCTCATCATCTGAGAACATTTCAGCCACATCATCCACGCGCTCGCTCATGGTGCCTTCGTCAGAGAAAAGCATGCGGTAAGCCCGGCGCAGATTGTGGATCTGCTCGCGCGAAAAGCCCCGGCGCTTGAGCCCGACAATGTTAAGGCCTCCCAAATGCGCGCGGTTGCCAAGAGCTGAGCCAAAGGGAATCACGTCATTTTCAATGCCGGACATACCGCCAACAAAGGCATGCTCACCAACGCGCGCAAACTGAATAACAGCCGACATGCCCGCAATGATGGCATGGTCACCAATTTCCGCATGGCCCGCAAGAGTAGCATGATTGACCAAAATGACATGGTCACCAACAATACAATCATGAGCAATATGCGCCCCGACCATGATGTGAACATTGTTCCCAACCCGAGTGATCGAGCCACCGCCCTTGGTGCCCGGATTAATCGTCACATATTCGCGAATATTGCAATTGTCACCAATCTCGGTGCCGACATCCTCACCCTCGAATTTAAGGTCCTGAGGCTGCAACCCCACGGCGGCAAAGGGGAAGATTTCAACATTCTTACCGATCTTGGTGTTGCCATCAATCACCACATGAGAATGGACTTTCCCGCCTTCCCCAATTGAGACATTGGCCCCAATAATACTGTAAGGGCCAACCTCAACATCATCAGCGAGTTGAGCGCCATCTGCTACAATTGCCGTGGGATGAATATGTGCCATTAGTCCTGATCTTCCCCAATGAGCATTGCGCTAACCTCAGCTTCAGCCACCTTGGCACCATCGACTTTGGCTTCGCACGCAAACTTCCAGATATTGGCGCGATTGCGAACTTTATTGACGTGAATATGCACAATGTCACCTGGCACAACTGGCTTGCGGAACTTGGCCTTATCAATGGTCATGAAATAAACAACCTTGGGCTGCCCCAGTTCCTTGCGGCTATTCACGCAAAGAGCGCCAGCTGTTTGGGCCATAGCTTCAATAATCAACACGCCGGGCATCACAGGCTGCTGCGGGAAATGGCCCATGAAATGTGGCTCATTAATGGTCACATTTTTAATACCGATGCAGGACTGGTCCCCGTCCATTTCAACAATTTTATCAATCATCAGAAACGGATAGCGGTGAGGCAAAAGCTCCATCACGCGCATGATATCAGCACTATCCAAGCTTGTCTTATCGCTCATTTCGTTCACATTCCTTCAATTCGTCTCATCAACCAGCGCTTCTAACGAGCTGCTGTGTCTATTCTTTTTCTGCCAACTTCTTCAAGGCTGCCATTTCGCGGAACCATTGCCGAACCGGCTTGGCTGGCACGCCGCCATAGCGCCCACCCGCAGGAATGTCATCCCTGGCAACACTGACCGCTGCAATTTGCGCCCCCATCCCGATTTTGATATGCCCGGCAACGCCCGACTGGCCACCAATCGCGACGAAATCTTCCAACACGGAAGAGCCCGAGATACCAACTTGAGAAACGATAACACAATGGCGACCAACCTCGACATTGTGGCCAATCTGCACCTGATTATCAATTTTGGTGCCTTCGCCAATAACCGTATCCTTGTTGGCGCCGCGATCAATCGTGCTATTAGCACCAATTTCCACATTGTCCTGAATGATCACCCGGCCAACCTGCGGCACTTTGCTATGGCCCATCGGGCTCATGGCAAAGCCGAAACCATCCTGACCTGAGCAAACACCGGGATGGAGAATAACCTTATCACCAATCAGCGTATGCTGAAGCACCACATTGGCCCCAATATGGCAATCGCGGCCAATGCGAACGCCTTGGCCGATCACTGCATTCACGCCAATTACTGTACCTGCGCCAATTTCCGCGCCAGCACCAACCGATGCACCCGGCTCAATACAGACATTTGCCTCAATATTCGCTGTTGGATGAATGTGAGCGGCCTGCGAAATTCCGCCCTCTTCCCCGAAAAATGGCATCGGAGCCATTGCCTGCGGATAAAAGAGCGCTGAAACCTTAGCAAAGGCGTGATAGGGGTTTTTCACCTCAAGGGCGACAACACCTTCAGGCACTTTGGCAACATAGCGCTTGGAGCACAGAATGACACTCGCCTTGGTCTCTGCCAGCTCTGCAACATATTTGGGATTGTCCAAAAATGTAATATGCCCGCTTTGCGCCTCGGAGATCGGCGCAATATCGGTAATCTCCAAGTCTGCATCTGCACCCGAAGGAAGCTCTGTTTCAACAACGGAAGCAATCTTTGCGAGGGTAAGCGCGGAGGATCTTTTAAAAAAATGTGGCTCAGTCATAGCATCTCACAAAAAAGGCCGCCGCCCAAAAGAGCAGCGGCCTTATTCTCTAAACTTGAAGCATCTTAGAATTGAGATGCAGCACCAAACCGGAAGGCCTGGGTTTTATCATTTTTGTCTTTTGACAAGGCATAGGCATAGTCAGCACGAAGCAGACCAAATGGGCTGTTCCAGACAACACCGGCACCAACAGAAGAGCGAACCTTCTTGGAATTATGGAAAGTACCTTTAACAGCATCTGAGCCAAAGAGCGTACCAGCATCAGCAAAGACAGCACCGCGGAAACCAAGCTCATCCAGACCAGGGATCGGGAACTGAACTTCTGCAGTTGCATTCAGGTAGGTCTTACCACCCAAAGCATCGCCAGATGACTTATCCCGAGGACCATAGCCACCAGGTTCAAAGCCGCGAACAGTCTCGCCACCCTTGGTAAAGGCATCCAGAAGGCGCACATCATCGCCGCCATAACCCTGAATGTGGCCACCGGCAACTTTAAAGATACCAATAAGACCCCAAGCTGGATACAACTCGCGATAGTAACGGGCATCAACAGTTGAGAGAATGAATTTCACATTCCCGCCTACACCAGCAAATTCCTGACCAAACCGCACAAAGACACCATCATGAGGGTCTGACATATTGTCGATGGTGTTATAAACCAAACTATAGCCAAGTGCAGACTTAATGGTCTTGCCTTCATCAACAGCCTGTTTAATGGACTGAGACGCGTTAGCACTGTTGTAATGCTCGTAATTCGAAAGCTTCTTCTGCTCGACTGTGTAATAAGGATTGAAAGACAGATCATTGGTGATCGGCAACCCAAAGCGGATTTTGCCACCCACGCTGTCAGAATCATATTCGCGGCTGGAGTTGTTGTCTTTCAGACGATGCTGATAAACATCAAAGCCTGCAGAAATACGGCGACCAAGGAAGAATGGCTCAGTAAAGGACAGATCATAAGAACGCTTACTAGACCCTACGGCCCCGCCGATCTTGATATACTGACCACGACCCATAAAGTTACTCTCGGTCAAAGAAACATCACCGATAAAGCCATCAGTTGTGGAATAACCACCACCAACAGAGATAGAGCCGGTGCCTTTTTCTTCAACATCAACATTCAGAACAACACGGTCAGCCGAAGAGCCTGGCTGTGTGGTGATGTTAACAGACTTAAAGAAACCAAGAGCATTCAGGCGACGTTTGGCGCGGTCAAGCAAAACCCGGTTAAAGGCATCGCCCTCCGCCATATCAAACTCACGACGAATAACATAATCACGTGTCCGCTCGTTACCGCGAATGTTAATCCGCTCAACATAAGCACGGGCACCTTCATCGACCTGGAACACCAGATTGATGGTTTTATTTTCGTAATCACGATCACCGCGAGGTGTTACACGTGCAAAAGCATAGCCGGACTTGGAAATCTCAATAGTAATGTCTTCAAGACTTTTCTCGACTTCTTCAGCGCTATAAACATCCCCACTATCAAGACGAACCAGACGGCGCAGCTGCTCAGCATCCACATCAGGAACCGCGCTATCGACCTCTACATCACCAATACGATATTGCTCACCTTCATCGACAGTGATGGTCACGAAGAAAACATTACGCTCACGATCAAGATCAGCAACTGCGGAAACAACGCGGAAATCAGCATACCCTTCATTCAGGTAGAATTTACGCAGACGCTCTTCGTCAGCAGCCAGACGATCTGAATCATAAACATCTTTTGAAGAGAAAAAGCTCAACCAGCCAGTTTCTTTGGTGGTCATAACCTTGCGCAACCGGCTGTCGCTGAATCGCTGGTTACCAATGATAGAAATACGGGAAACAGCAGTCTTTGCCCCTTCCTGAATTTCAAAAACCAGATCAGCGCGATTACGACCAAGATCAATGATCTTCGGCTCAACACTAGCACCAAAACGACCAGAACGACGATAGGCTTCCAGGATACGCTGAGTATCTGTCTGAATACGGCTTTCAGACAGAATGCCACGGCTCTTTGAGGTAACAATCGTTGAAAGCATATCATCTTTCAAACGGCTATTGCCTTCAAAAGCAATGCGGTTGATCACAGCATTTTCAACCACGTCAACGACGAGACTGGAACCAGACCGTTTGATTGAAACATCCTTGAACAGACCGGTTTGATAAAGGGCCTTGAGAGATTCATCAATCGCATAGGCTGATGCACGCTGCCCCGGCTTCACAGCCAGATAAGACTGAATGGTATCTGTTGCAACGCGCTCATTACCACGAACCACAATACGGTTCACAGTTTGAGCAAAGGCAGGATTGGCAGCGAGTAGATCGACAGGTGCCAGCGGCATAACCGCAGTCATCACTGTTGCAACGGCCGCTCCCCAAGCGATGGTTTTCAATTTTTTCATCAGCCCAAACACTCTTTATCGTGGCATAAACTCGTTCAAGACGCAGGCGCCTTGCGAATATAGATTCTTTTTCTCTACAAGGGTTTTACCGTGAAAATAAAATGGTTCAACCCCTTATGGCATTTATCGGCAGGATTCGTCCAAATACGTTGCTCTTAAGTCACAACTTTCCCCAAATCCGCCAATCAGACTGCCCCTTTAGTCGCTAAAGAAGACATAGGATATATCGTTAAACGTCGCAAAGACCATTAACGACAGCACCAAAGCAAGTCCGATTTTAAAGCCAAATTCCTGACTCTTTTCAGAAAGGGGCTTACCACGAACAGCCTCAATTGCAAAGAACATCAGATGTCCACCATCAAGCATCGGCACCGGAAACAGATTGATCAAACCGATACTGACAGAGAGCATCCCTGCAAGATTGAGCAAGGCCGCCACGCCAAGCGTCGCCACCTGACCAGAGACCTGCGCCACCCGGATAGGACCGCCCAATTGATCCGCATCTTCCTTGCCAATAAAGATCCGGCCAATATAGCCCAAGGTCCGCTCAATAATAAAATAGGTCTCCTGAACCCCGCCAACCAAAGCCTCGCCGACGCTATAATCAACACGCCGCGTCTCTCCGGCCTGAGCATGATGGCGAATGCCCAGCACACCGATTTTCTGTTTATTTCCAAAGCGATCCGTCATTTCTTGACGGCGCGGAGTGGTCAGCAAGGTCACAAGCTCCCCGCCCCGATCAACCACAATTTTCAAATCGCTTTCAGAGCTTAAGGCCACAACGCGCTGCACATCACCGAAGGCTTCAATCTCGGATCCGTCAATAGAGACCATGATATCGCCCACCTCAAAACCGGCAGCCTCAGCCGCACTTCCCGGCACAATACCGTCAACGCGCGCTGGCGTTACCGCTTTACCAAAGGCCAGCAGCAGACAGGCAAAAATCACGATAGAGAGGATAAAGTTGGCGATAGGACCAGCTGCAACAATAGCAGAGCGCGCCCATAAAGGTTTGGTATGAAGCGCCCCCTTGCTCTCTTCGGCGCTCATATGCGCAATAGCATCCTGATCGGGGACGCTGGCAGCATTTTCATCGCCAAGAAACTTGACATAGCCCCCCAGCGGAATAACGCTAAACTTCCAGCGTGTGCCATGTTTGTCATAAAAACCAAACAGTTCCGGGCCGAAGCCAACAGAGAAAGCCTTGATTGTTACCCCGCACCAGCGGCCAACCAAAAAGTGCCCCAACTCATGGAAAAACACCACAATGGTCAACACAAACAAGGCCGGGATAAGATATCCCAAAAGACCGCCACCTGCTGAAAACAGGCCCTGAAGAAATTCCATTCCCAAACTCCATAGCTTGGCGCACCCTAGCGCACAGTCCATAAAGAAGACTTAAACTGGGTGAAAATAAGGAAAAACAGAATCTTAGGGCCATATTTAGCGTCTTGGCCCCAAATTTCTGACAAATTTACTAGGCGCCCAGACTCAAGATTTAAGCTCAAGAGCCAATTGGCGCGCTTTTTGATCAAGCTCCAACACCAAATCAAGCGAGGAAACCGGCAAGCCACCATCCCCGTCCATTTTCGTCATAACCGCCTCAACAAGGGATGCGATACCGCCAAAGGTGATCTCTCCTTCAAGAAAAGCCGCAACCGCAATCTCATTGGCAGCATTCATGATATTGGGCATATTGCCGCCAGCCTTCATGGCATCAAGCGCCAATTGAAGGCAGGGAAAGCGAACCGGATCCGGGGCCTCAAACGTCATCTGTCCCAAAGCAATAAGATCAAGCCGTTTGGTCTTGGCTGCAGCCCGCTCCGGCCATGCAAGACAATGAGCAATCGGCGTACGCATATCCGGCGCAGCCAAATGTGCCAGCACAGATCCGTCGCTATAACTCACCATGCCATGAATGATCGACTGGGGATGCACGACGACCTTGAACTTATCCTGACGAACCGCGTAAAGATGATGAGCCTCGATCACCTCAAGGCCCTTATTCATCATCGAGGCAGAATCGATCGTGATCTTGGCCCCCATATCCCAATTGGGATGTTTGAGCGCCTGCTCAGCGGTTGCCTTTTCAATATCAGCCTGTGCCCAAGTGCGAAACGGTCCGCCCGATGCGGTGATTGTCACCTCATCAATCTCGTCGATATTGGCTTCGTCAAAAATCTGGAAGATGGCGTTATGCTCTGAATCCACGGGCAAAATCCGCAAATCCTGCCGCCGTGCTTCGGCCATCACCAAGTCACCGGCACAAACCAGCGTTTCCTTGTTGGCAAGGGCAAGCTGGTTGCCAGCCTTAAGCGCCGCCATAGTCGGCTTGATACCAGCAGCACCGACAATCGCCCCAATCACGATATCTGCTGGCAAGGTGGCGGCATGCTCAAGGCCGATCTCCCCTGCCCCAACCTCAATGCCTGTGCCAGACAATAGCTCTTTTAGGCGTCCATAGCTCGCTTCATCAGCAACCGCTGCATAGTCAGCTTTGCTAAGGCGAGCAGCTTCTGCCAACTTGTCTACATTGCGATGGGCCGTAAGCGCTCTAATCTGGTAACGCTCAGGGTCTGAACAAACAATATCAAGACTGGATTCACCAACAGATCCCGTCGCCCCCAAAATAGAAATCATCTTGGGTTCAGAAGATTGCAGACTCATAAAAAGACAGTCCTTCTATCACGCAGCTGGGGCGCTTACCAAACCAAAAACCCGGTTGCCAAAGCATCAAGATCACCAAAGAGCGCACCAAACCCAGCGGCAAAAACCACGGCAACGAGCAGCCCATCCACCCGATCCATCACGCCACCATGACCGGGAATAAGATTGCTTGAATCCTTGATGTCAAACATTCGCTTCATGTGGGATTCGCCCAGATCCCCCAATTGCGACAGCACAGAAAGAATAGCCAGAAGGATGGTCAGCTTGAAACTAACGCCAATGCCGAACAGATCGGCGACCCAAAGCGCCAGGCTGGTCCCAACAAGCAAACCACCAACAGAACCCGACCATGTTTTCTTAGGCGACACGCGGGGCCACAATTTCGGCCCGCCAATCAGGCGACCACAGAAATAGGCAGCAACATCGGTGCCCCAAACAAGGGCAAAGAGAATAACAATGGCCGCAATGCCATATTGCTCATCCAGCCGCAGCCCGATAATGGCAAGCCCGAACAAAGCTGCATAGAGAATGCCCCATGCGCTCCAGCGAGCGGCAGAATAGGAACAGCGCGCCACCCAGAGAAAAACAGCCCCGACAAGGGCGATAATGATGGCCGCTTGCCACGCCCCGAACCAGAAGGCCACAAGACAGGCAATAATAACCCCGTAGCCGATCATTGCTACCAAGCCAAAGGGTGTCTCCCCCACCATCTGGACCCATTCGTAATAGACGAGAAGGGAGACCAGAGAGAAGAAAAGCGCAAAGGCCACACCACCAAGATAAGTGACAGTGCAGGCCACAACAGCCAGTACAATCGCTGAAAGAACCCGCGGAATAAGATCGGACCAGAGTTTTCGCTGGCGAGGAGGTTTATCTCCTATCGGCATTTTATCTTGGCGTGGTTCTTCTGGTGCCATCACTGGGCTCCTGACACGGCACTCTGGGGTGCAATTCCGCCATAGCGACGATCACGCCGGGCGAACTCAACCAAAGCATCCTCAAGATCTGCACGGCCAAAATCCGGCCAATAGCAATCAACGAAGATAAATTCGGCATAGGCCGCCTGCCACAGAAGGAAATTGCTAAGGCGCTGCTCGCCGGATGTGCGCAGGATAACATCAGGATCAGGAATATTGCGCGAATACAAGACCTGAGAGATAGTCTCTTCACTAATCTGATCGATATCAATCTTGCCGTCACAGGCCTGTTGAGCCAGCCGCTGAACCGCTTGGGCAATTTCCTGACGCGCGCCATAATTAAAGGCAATGACCAGCTTCAGGCCTGTATTGTCTTTTGTCTTGGCTTCGGCTTCGTCCAGCAAGGCAGAGATATCGGCGCTCAGATCATCGCGGCGACCAATCACCAGCACGCGCACATTTTGCTTATGCAGCGTTGCAAGATCTTTGCGAATAAACAGCTTGAGCAAGCCCATCAAATCGCGCACTTCGCTTTCAGGACGCGACCAATTCTCGGAGCTGAAACTGAACAGGGTCAGATATTCAATCCCCAAATCAGCGGCATTGCGCACAATCTCGCGGACAGCAACAACACCTTGCCGGTGACCATGGGTCCGGGTCAAACCACGCGCTTTCGCCCAGCGGCCATTTCCATCCATGATTACAGCCAAATGGCGCGGAATAGCCATTTGTTTCTCCAAAGATGGAATATCAGCAATGCTTGTCTGACCGCTCATAGCGCTAATTCGTCTCCCCCGGCCTTCAAGTCAAGGCCCTTTAGTCACAGGCAAAGGGGGCATAGCATAAGATGCAGCCCCACTCATACATCATGCCTAGACCTGCATGATGTCCTGCTCTTTAACAGCCAGCATTGCATCAATCTCTTTGACGGCCTTGTCTGTCAGCTGCTGGATCTCGTCATGATAGAGATGCACTTCATCTTCACTCATGCCGTCTTTTTCAGCTTTTTTGCACATATCCATGCCATCACGGCGAACATGGCGAACGGCAATCTTGGCGCTTTCAGCATAGCCGTGGGCAACCTTGACCATTTCCTGACGGCGTTCCTGGTTCATTTCAGGAATAGGCAGGCGGATCAACTGGCCGTCAATCACCGGATTGATACCAAGATTGGATTCGCGGATTGCCTTCTCAACAGCACCGACCATGCCCTTGTCCCATACCTGAATGGATAGCATACGCGGCTCTGGCACAGAAACAGTACCAACCTGATTAAGGGGTGTCGGCTGGCCATAGGCAACAACGGTAATCGGCTCCACCAGATTGATTGACGCACGCCCTGTTCTCAAACCGGACAATTCGGTTTTCAGAACGGAGATAGCTCCATTCATGCGGCGCTCAAGATCATCAAGGTCCAATTCTTCGGCAGACATGGCAAAGCCTCATTGTTAACTTTTGTTTTTGCAACCGCGGCGGAGTGCGCGCTGGCTAGTTTGATACGATCGTTGCGCGGCCCTCACCTTTGAGAACGGCAACCAAGGCATCAGATTCGTGAATTGAGAATACAATTATCGGAATATTGCCTTCTTGAGCAAGTGCAATTGCGGCCGCATCCATAACCTTCAGCCCTTTGGCTAGAACTTCCCCATGGGAAATTGTCTCAAAACGCGTCGCATTCGGATCCTTTTTGGGATCGGCAGAATAAACACCATCAACCTGGGTGCCCTTCAAAAGAGCATCACACCCCATCTCGGCCGCGCGCAGGGCAGCACCGGAATCGGTCGTAAAGTAAGGATTGCCGGTTCCGGCAGCAAAGAGCACAACCTTACCTGCAGCCAGATGCGCCTTGGCACCACGCTGGGTGAAAGTCTCGCAAATCTCGTCCATGGCAATCGCAGACATCGGCACCGCAGGCACATCCAAGGCTTCCAGCGCATTGGTCATGGCAAGGCAATTCATGACGGTAGCGAGCATGCCCATATGATCGCCGCGCACCCGGTCACCGCCCTTGGCCGCAACAGAAACACCGCGGAAGATATTCCCCCCGCCAATGACAACGCAAACCTCGGCCCCCAAATTTCTGGCATCGCGGATTTCACCCGCAACACGATTGACCACAGCTTGATCAATACCAAACTCCTGATCCCCCATAAGGGCCTCACCAGAGACTTTTACCAGAACACGCTTATATTTCAGAGACGCCATTGCCTATACCTGCAATATCATGCCAGTCAATACACACCAATTGATTGAATTGCCGATCAATTAGACAGATTCGCACCAGCAATGAGTGAGACCAAAGAAGTTGCCCTTGCATACACGAAGGGCGCTGGTTCGTCATCCCCAGCGCCCTTTGTTTTCTATCTTTTCAACCCAATCACCCTATTGGATTGGGGAGAAGATTAAGCCTGACCGGAGGCAGCAGCAACTTCAGCTGCGAAATCTTCTTCTTTTTTCTCGATGCCTTCACCCAAAGCAAAGCGAGCAAAGCCAGCCAGCTTGATTGGTGCACCAACATCACCTTCAGCATTCTTGATTGCCTGCTCAACGGTGTTTTCACCATCGATAACAAAAGTCTGCTTAACCAGAACAACTTCTTCGTAGAATTTGCGAAGACGGCCTTCAACCATTTTCTCAATGATATTGTCCGGCTTGCCAGAAGCACGAGCCTGCTCGGAGAAAACAGCTTTTTCGCGCTCAACAGCTGCCGGATCCAGCTCATCAGTTGTCGCAGCCAAAGGATTGGTTGCAGCAATATGCATAGCGATCTGCTTACCCAGAGCATCAAGCTTGGCAGCGTCACCTTCGGATTCCAGAGCAACCAGAACACCAAGACGACCAAGACCAGGAGCGGTTGCGTTATGAACGTAAGACGCAACAGCGCCTTTTTCTACGCCTAGAACAACGCCGCGGCGCAGGTTCATGTTCTCGCCAATGGTTGCAACAGAATCGGTGATCTTGTCGCCAACATTGCCGCCGGTTGGATAGTCAGCAGCCAGAATAGCTTCAACGTCAGAACCGGCAGAGATAACAACGCCAGCAACATTGCGAGCCAGTTCCTGGAACTGATCGTTACGGGAAACGAAGTCTGTTTCAGCATTCAGCTCGGCCATGGCAGCTTTGTTGCCTTCACCAGCGATTGCGATCAGACCTTCAGCAGCCACACGATCGGATTTCTTGGCTGCCTTGGACAGGCCCTTGGTGCGCAACCAATCGATTGCAGCTTCCATGTCGCCGTTATTTTCAGAAAGAGCTTTTTTGCAGTCCATCATGCCTGCGCCAGAAGTCTCACGCAGCTCTTTAACCATTGATGCTGTAATAGCCATTGCAGCCCCACATCCTTTGTTCAGATAAGCCAGAAACCGCCCAATAGAAATTGGGCGGTTTATTCAATTTAGATCAGGGCATAAAGCCAATGCCCTGCTATAAAATCTTATTCAGCAGAAGCAGCGGCTTCTTCGCCTTCTTCAGCTTCTTCCAAAGCAGGCTCAAGCAGGCCTTCTTCAGATTCGCCAAGATCAACACCCGCATCGCCTTCAGCGCGAGAGATACCGTCGATAGCAGCACCAACGATCAGATCACAGTACAGAGACAGAGCCCGAGACGCATCATCGTTGCCAGGAACCGGATAGTCGATGCCATCAGGATCGCAGTTGGTATCAACAATCGCAGCCACAGGAATGTTCAGGCGGCGCGCTTCGTTAATCGCAATGGTTTCTTTGTTGGTATCGATGACGAAGATCAGATCAGGCACACCGCCCATATCCTTGATACCGCCCAAAGCGCGCTCAAGCTTATCGCGCTCACGGGTAAGAGTCAGGCGCTCTTTCTTGGTGAAGCCCTGAGCTTCGTTACCGAGCAGCTCATCAAGCTTACGCAGACGCTGAATGGACTGGGTGATGGTTTTCCAGTTGGTCAGCATACCGCCGAGCCAGCGGGAGTTCACATAATACTGGGCACAAGCTTTAGCAGCTTCAGCAACAGGACCAGAAGCCTGACGCTTGGTGCCAACGATCAGAACACGACCGCCACGAGCAACAGTGTCAGAAACTGCTTTCAGAGCTTCGTTCATCAATGGAACGGTCTGGGACAGATCGATAACATGGATGTTGTTGCGAGCGCCGAAAATGTACTTGCCCATTTTCGGGTTCCAGCGGTGGGTCTGGTGACCAAAGTGCACACCAGCTTCAAGCAGAGCGCGCATGGATACTTCAGGAAGAGCCATTGTCTTATTCCTTTACCGGTTTAACCTCTGCGGGATGTGGCCAATCTGGGCACCGGATGGATAATACGCATTTCTCCGCGTAGCTACCCTATTCCCGCATGTGGATTCGGCGTGACTTATAGCAGCTTTCAAAGGGAATGCAAGACTTCAATCGCGCCGTTTGCATGTTTGAGCCAATCTATACAAAATTGCATGCAAAGTCCGGCAAATATGCTCTTTTATCACCCTTTAAGCGCTCTTTTTCAAGACTTACAGGCCAAAAGCCGATACCGGCAAACACCAACACCTGCCATATAGACCTGCAAAATCACCTAGAAGCTGCCCACCTGCACATCAACGATTCCCGGTATGGCTTTAAGAGCACGGCCAACCTCGGGCGAAACATAATATTTGCCTTTAAGGCGCATCTCGACCTCGCATTCACCTTCATCCAGCATCACGATGACCGAGACATCCCCGTCCCCCCGATCATCCAGCTGGGCACGCAGCGAGCTAAGCGGCTTGTCATCTTTAACGAACACACGCATATTCTTCTGAAGGCCGCCCCCTTCCAGAGGCCGCACATTATTGATGCGAACAGACACCCCTTCCGGTCGCTCATCGGCACCCACTTCCAAAATCACGGTCTTGCCCGGCTCAAGCATATCGCGAAAGCGGTGCAAGGCTTCTGAGAACAACACCGCTTCATATTGTCCCGTAGGATCAGAGATATTGATAATCCCCATCCGGTTACCGGTTTTGGTTTTGCGCTCCTGCCGCCCGGTAATGGTGCCCGCAAGGCGGCCAGCACTTGCCCCTTGCTTGACGGCATTTTCAAAAGGCTGCCAGAGCTGAATGCGTTTTTCTTCCAGCAGAGGGATATATTCATCCAGCGGATGGGCCGAGAGGTAAAAGCCAACAGAGCTATATTCGCGCTGCAATTTTTCTTCATTGGTCCAAGGTCGCATGTCTGGCAGAATAAGGGGCGCGACATCTACGTCCATTGACCCGAATATATCCCCTTGGCCCGAAGACGCATTGCGCGAGGCACGCGACGCCTCGCCCATAATCACATCAATCGAGGCCACAACCTGCGCCCGATTGGGATTAAGACAATCAAAGGTGCCCGCTGCGGCAAGATTTTCAATCGTACGCTTATTAAGAACCCGAGGACTGATCCGCTTGGCAAAATCGGCAAGATCCTTAAAAGGCTTATCGCCCCGCACTTCCATAATATGTTCAGAAGCCGGTTGCCCCACCCCCTTGATCGCCGCCATGGAATAAATAATGGCGCCGTCTTTTACCACAAATTCAACGCCGGACTCATTGATGGATGGCGGACGAACATCAATGCCGAGCCGGATTGCATCACGGCGAAACTCGGACAATTTATCGGTATTGTTCATATCCAGCGTCATAATGGCGGCTAAAAACTCAACCGGATAATTGGCCTTCATATAGGCTGTCTGGTAAGCAACAAGCGCATAGGCAGCAGCGTGGGATTTGTTAAAGCCATAATCGGCAAATTTGGCCACAAGATCATAAATTTCCGAGGCCTGACTGCGATCAACACCCCGCTCTTCTGCCCCATCGCAAAAACGAACCCGCTGCTTCTCCATCTCTTCACGGATCTTTTTACCCATGGCTCGGCGCAGCATGTCCGCTTCACCCAGCGAATATCCGGACAAGATCTGCGCAATCTGCATCACCTGCTCCTGATAAATGATGATGCCGTAAGTCTCTTTAAGAACCGGCTCCAAGAGGTCATGCATATAATCCGATTTTTCATCGCCACGCTTGCGCGAGCAATAAACCGGAATATTAGCCATAGGACCGGGGCGATAAAGCGCAACAATCGCAATGATGTCTTCAAACTGGTCGGGCTTCATATCAAGAAGCGCCTTGCGCATGCCCATGGATTCCAGCTGGAAAACCCCGACCGTCTCTCCCTTGGCCAAAATGTCGTAAGAGGGCTGGTCATCGATGGGAATTTCAGCCAGATTGATCTCGATCCCGCGCTGTTTGACAAAGCGAACCGCCGTCTCTAGCACGGTCAGGGTCTTAAGACCCAAAAAGTCAAACTTGACGAGACCTGCCTGCTCCACCCATTTCATATTATACTGGGTGACGGGCATGTCAGAGCGCGGATCACGATACATCGGGACCAGCTTGTCAAGAGACCGGTCACCAATCACAATCCCCGCTGCGTGGGTGGAAGCGTGGCGGTAGAGACCTTCAAGCTTTAGGGACATATTGATCAGGCGATCAACAATCTCTTCTTCCTTGCGCGCCTCAGTAAGACGCGGCTCTTGCTCAAGCGCTTCGGGCAAAGAGACGGAAACGGCCCCCTTCATTGGCACCATTTTGCAAAGCTTGTCGACCTGACCAAACGGCATTTGCAACACGCGCCCCACATCGCGCAGCACCGCGCGTGCCTGCAAGGTTCCGTATGTGATGATCTGCCCGACATTGTCGCGGCCATATTTTTGCTGAACATAAAGGATGACTTCTTCACGCCGGTCCTGACAGAAATCAATATCAAAATCGGGCATAGAGACACGTTCAGGATTCAAAAAGCGCTCGAACAGCAAAGCAAAACGCAAAGGATCCAGATCGGTAATGGTCAGCGAATAGGCAACCAGCGACCCCGCGCCGGAACCACGCCCCGGCCCCACTGGAATATTCTGGTCCTTGGCCCATTTAATAAAGTCCGCAACGATCAGGAAGTAACCAGGAAATTTCATATTCTCGATAATATCGAGCTCAAATTTTAGCCGGTCCCAATAATCCTGCTCTGTCATATCAGGCGCAATGCCGTGAATTTCAATCCGGCGACGCAAACCTTCTTCCGCTTGCCTGCGCAATTCAGCCGCCTCATGACGTTCAGCCTCTTCGGCATCCGCATCGGCCCCGGCAAAGCGCGGCAAAATCGGATTAATGGTACGAGCGCGAGCATGGCACCGCCGGGCAATCTCGATAGTATTTTCAAGCGCCTCGGGCAAATCAGAAAACAGCTCGGCCATCTCGTCCTGAGATTTAAAATAATGCTCAGGAGTAAGCCGCCGCCGGTCATCCATAATAAGAACCTTGCCCTCTGCAATCGCAATCAAGGCATCATGGGCTTCAAAATCTTCACGCTCGGGGAAATAGACATCATTGGTGGCAACGAGCGGGATTTCCATCTCATAGGCCAAATCAAGCAGCCGCGGCTCAACAACAAACTCTTCCGGCAAGCCATGGCGCATAATCTCGGCATAAAGCCGATCACCGAACATTTCCTGCAAAACGTCCAAGCGCCGCCGGGCGTCCGATAAATGATTATCAGCAAGAAGCCCATCAATCGGGCCATTGCCCCCACCGGTCAGGCAAATCACTCCGGCAGAGAATTCACGAACATCCTCAATGGTGACATGAGGATCTGCATCGTCATGAGAGGCAAGAAAAGAACGACTGACGAGACGAACCAGATTGGACCAGCCTTCATCGGTTGCACCAATAAAGACCATGCTCGGGAACTTCCCCCCTGTAGCATGGCTTTGCGCCTCGTCGCAAAAATCAACTTCAACCTGACAGCCCAAGATGGGCTGCAACCCCTCACCGACCGCTTTTTGCGAAAATTCCAACGCCCCGAACAGATTGCGCGTATCCGTCATGGCAACGGCAGGCATATCAGCCTTCAACGCCTGCTTGATCAGCTTCCCGACAGGCAAGGCCCCTTCCAACAAGGAATAGGCAGAATGAACATGCAGATGAATGAATTTCAAATCATCTTTAAGCTCAACCATATCATGTCATCCTTCCTGTTTGAGGCAGCCAGTCTAAAAGACCTCTTAACAAACACCAAGTCTGACACATCACTTTCCCCCAAACCATTCCTGTTGGCAGACGCAAAATTCATTTCAAATGAAATAAATAGCATCGCCAACTAGAGGGAAATCACCCTCCTCTAGCTCGTAACGCGAGAGAGGATTTCAGTCCACAGACTGAGCATAGACATAAAGGTAATCAGAGATCCAAGCGCCAGCACATCACGAATAATCATTGGGAAACCTCATATATGTTCTTTATTTGATCTTATTATGTATATATTTTGTTCTTATTGCAAGTGCTATTTATGACCAAGTCCAAAACAATTTTATCTATTTGATTTCAGCATCTTAAAGGATGATTTGCGCAAATATCAGGACAATCATCACCTGCCCGACAAGACACAAGGCAAAAAATAAGGCCTGTATGCTCTCTCAAACATGCAGACCTTATCGCTTTAAAAAATCTGGAAGAAGGAGCCTACAGCTCAACCACCTTGCCATCCACGAGCGTGATCTGGCGATCCATCCGCTCGGCCAAAAACAGATTATGGGTCGCCACCAAGGCAGCAATACCAGATTGCTTGACCAGAGAATTGAGGGCCTTGAAGACATAATCAGATGTGGTGGGATCAAGATTTCCAGTTGGTTCATCGGCCAGCAACACGCGCGGCCCATTGGCCATAGCGCGAGCAATCGCAACACGCTGCTGCTCCCCGCCCGAAAGCTCAGCCGGACGATGGGTGGCGCGATGGTCAACGCGCATATATTTGAGCAATTCCATCGACCGCTCATGCGCTTCCGCCTTATTCTCACCACGGATCAATTGCGGCAGAACAATATTCTCAACGGCTGAAAATTCTGGCAACAAATGATGGAACTGATAAACAAAGCCGATCTCATCGCGGCGGGTAATAGTGCGGGCACGATCAGCTGCACTGCTTTGCGGCTGGCCGGCAATATAAACCTCCCCGCCATTAGGGCGCTCCAAGAGGCCTGCAATATGCAGCAAGGTGGATTTACCAGCCCCGGATGGCGCAACCAGTGCAACCATTTCGCCAGCTTTAACCGTAAGATTAGCGCCCACCAAAACCGGCAGCTCATTATCTGCCTGAACATAGCTGCGCTGCACATCGCGCAAAACCAGCAATTCATCATTGGCAATGAGATGGCGCTCATCATAACCAGTTTGCTCTTGTTCCGGCTCGATAGCAGCACCAGCATTTTGAGAAAACTCATTCATAACGCAGCGCCTCCACAGGGTCGAGGGTCGCGGCACGCCATGCCGGATAGAGCGTTGCAAGGAAGGACAGCAGCAAGGCAATCACCAACACGGTCACCGTCTCTGTTATATCCATGTCCGCTGGAAGCTTTGAGAGAAAATAAAGCTCAGGGCTGAACAGCTCGGTGCGGGTAATATAGGAGACGAACTGGCGAATGCTCTCAATATTGAGGCATACAACCAGCCCCAGAACAAAGCCCGCCATGGTGCCGACAAAACCAATAGCTGCGCCCGTGATCACAAAGATTCGCATGATCGAGGCTCTCGTCGCCCCCATGGTGCGCAGAATGGCAATATCATGGCCCTTGTCTTTCACCAGCATGATGAGACCGGAAATGATGTTAAGCGCCGCCACCAGAATAATCAGCGTTAAGATGATGAACATCAGATTGCGCTCAACCTCCAGCGCCGAGAAAAAGGTCACATTGCGAAAGCGCCAATCGGTAAGGAAAATGGGCCGACCTGCCGCCTCTTCCACCGGACCGCGCATCTCGCCAACCATGTCCGGATCTTCAACATATACCTCAATGGCAGAGACCTTGCCATCATGGTTGAAATAGGCCTGGGCATGCTCAAGCGGCATAAAGACAAAGGTGCCGTCATATTCCGACATGCCAATCTCGAACACAGCCTTGACGGGATAGGCCTTGATACGCGGCGCAACCCCCATGGGCGTCACAGCCCCTTTGGGCGAAATCAGGGTGATCCGGTCCCCTGCCACCACTCCAAGCGAGCGAGCAAGGCGAGAGCCGATGGCAACCCCCTCACCGTCATCAAACTTATCCAAAGAGCCCTGAAGAACATTGCCGGAGACCAGTTTGAGCTTGTCGAGATTTTCGCGCGTCATGCCCCGAACCAGCGCGCCAACGGCACCGCCTGCGCCAGAGGCAAGTGTCTGCCCCTCAACAAAGGGAATGACATAGGATACGCCATTCACCCCTTCGATGCGCTTGGAGACTGCATCATAATCCGTAAGGTCTGAATCAACGGGCTGAATAACCAGATGCCCATTAATACCCAATATCTTGTCAAGCAATTCCGAGCGAAAGCCGTTCATCACCGCCATAACGATGATAAGCGTCGCAACGCCCAGCATAATCCCGAAAAAGGACAACCATGAGATAATGGATATGAAGGCTTCCCTTCGGCGTGACCGCAAATAGCGGAATGCCATCATCCATTCAAACAATGCGAACGGCCGTTTGGCCTCTTGTGCGGACATTCACATCTCCAGCTTTGAACTTTTGCTATCGGGGTGATTTAAACTGCCGCGTGCAAACCACCCCGATAAAATCAAGTATGTCTTCGAATCAACTACTTGCAATCATACGATCAACAACAGCATCAAGGGAAACCATTTCGCGTTCCCCGGTTGCCCGATCCTTGATTTCCACTTCGCCAGACTTCAGCCCGCGCGGACCAACAATCACCTGCCAAGGCAAGCCGATCAGATCCATAGTGGCAAATTTGGCTCCGGCCTGACCGGAGCGATCATCATAGAGAACATCAAATCCGGCATTTCCAAGGCGCTCGTAAAGTTGCTCACAGGCCGCATCGGTGTCTTCATTGCCCGCTTTCATATTGATCAGGCCAATATCAAACGGTGAGACAGCCTTTGGCCAGATGATGCCCTTCTCATCATGGCAAGCCTCAATGATGCCGCCAAGAAGACGAGAAACACCAACACCATAAGAGCCCATGTGAACAGGAACATCCTTGCCGTCAGCGCCGGTAACCTTGGCATTCATGGCATCTGAATATTTGGTGCCGAAATAGAAGATATGCCCCACTTCAATGCCGCGCGCCGCAATGCGATCATCATCCGCCAGCGCTTCAAAGGCGGCTTCATCATGCATTTCTTCTGTTGCAGCATATTTGCTGGTCCAGTCATCAACGATGGAAGACAGATCACTGCCAAAATCAACGTCATCCCCCGGCGCATCTTTGGTGAGATAGTCTTTGTGGCAGAAGACCTCGCTCTCGCCGGTCTCAGCCAGAATGATAAATTCATGGCTCAAATCACCACCAATCGGGCCGGTATCTGCCTTCATCGGGATGGCAGTAAGACCAAGGCGTTTAAAGGTGCGCAGGTAAGCGACAAACATGCGATGATAGGCCTTGCGTGCTGCCTCTTCGTCCATATCAAAGCTATAGGCATCTTTCATAAGGAATTCGCGGCCCCGCATCACGCCAAAGCGCGGGCGGATCTCGTCGCGGAACTTCCACTGGATATGATAAAGATTAAGCGGCAGATCGCGGTAGGATTTGACCGAAGAGCGGAAAATATCGGTGATCATTTCCTCGTTGGTGGGGCCAAACAGCATGTCGCGCTCATGACGGTCAACGATGCGCAGCATCTCTTTGCCATAATCATCATAGCGCCCGCTTTCCTTCCACAAATCAGCAGGCTGCATGGTCGGCATCAACAATTCCACCGCACCGGCTCTATTTTGCTCTTCACGCACAATCTGCTCAATCTTGCGCAGGACTTTCAGCCCCAAAGGTAGCCAGGAATAGATACCCGCCTGCTGCTGACGAATCATGCCAGCCCGCAACATATAGCGATGAGAAACAATCTCGGCTTCTTTGGGATTTTCCTTCAAAATGGGCAGGAAATAACGGGAAAGACGCATAGTCTATTCTTCCTTCACATTGGTTGCGGTCGCAAAGGCACATATTGCCCATGCAAGGCACATCACGTTCTTTGCGCACTTTATAGCCCGAGAAATCCGCAAAGGCAGCAAATAACCTTAAAAGCGCTCAAGTCGTTCTGTTTTACACAGGTTCAATGCACGCAATTTCTCTCCAGTCGCCCGATTTGCCACCCCTGCCACAAGGCAGACCTACGGACATTTACATAGAATAAGAAAAAAACACCTGTTTTTAAAAAAGAGTGATGACAAATGCCAATCATGGCAGTAATGTGCCTAACCATAATGATAAGAGATACGCTCACCACTGATATCTCAATTCGATCGCGATAAATGTCTTGGGAGGATACAGATTTCTGGCGCGTGAACAACGCAGCCGCTCATATCTAGCCACAAAAAATAAAGGCAGTAAGGGCAACGAAATCATCATCGCGGACCTATTTTCAAACAAGGCTTTGTGCCTTGTTTTTTTTTGCCTGTATTTCAGGCCAAGCGAAGAATTTCTGAGAAAAACGAGCAGATATGAAAAAGGCACCCCCCTTATAAAAGGGATGCCTTATTGCATTGATTTATTTGGCAAAGAACCTGCTCAGAGCTTGCATCAGCCCCTATTTCAAGCTATCGGGCATAGGTAGCCATGTCAGATCATCAAGCCCAAGGCCGCGCACCTCGACCGCCCAATAATAAAGACCAAAAATCACCGTGGCCAGAAGCGTGGTGGCACCGGCGCGCCAAAGCATATGGCTTTTGGCCGGAGCGCTGGGCATGGTGCCCAAACGCTGGTTTTCGGCCTCAGCCTGGGTGCGTACCCGAAAGGGAAGAATGAGAAACAACGAAACCCACCAGATGATGAAGTAAATTGCCAGTCCGCTAACAAGCCCCATCAGGCCCTACCTTTTCTTGTCTTTGCAGCTTTGTGCCCAATGTCGGTGATATCAGCACACCAAAGCAAGCTATAACTGATTTTTGCTTAAACCTGCTCAAGCTCGGTCAATGTACCGCAAAAGTCTTTGGGGTGGAGGAAAATCACCGGCTTGCCATGGGCACCGATCTTTGGTTCACCATCACCCAAAACCCGCGCGCCTTCTGCCTTAAGCTTGTCACGAGCAGCAATGATGTCGTCAACCTCATAGCAAACATGATGAATACCGCCGGACGGGTTTTTCTCAAGGAATTTGGCGATAGGAGAATTCTCACCCAGTGGCTCCAAAAGCTCGATCTTGGTATTTGGCAATTCAACAAAAACCACACGCACGCCATGATCTGGCTCGTCTTGCGGGTCAGAGACTTTTGCCCCCAAAACACCGGCATAAGTGGCAACGCCTGCCTTCAAATCAGAAACAGCAATGGCAACATGGTTGAGACGACCAATCATCGTAAAGTCCTTTATTTAAATTTGCCCATCCTCAGGATTGAATGCGAGGGCAAAATGAATCCTACCCACTCATACAAGGTTCACCATGACGGCGACAATCGGCTTTTTGGACCAGTGTTGGTAGACTTCATTCCTAACCGAGCGACGAACTGCCTCGCGCAACAGATCAACATCCTTGCGCTTTTTGCCCGGCATGCCCCGAAGAGCCCCAAAAATTCCGGCTTCGACAATCTCGACAAACAGCTTGTCATCCTTATCCCTGTCAGGAATGCCGGCAAGGGCCATTTGGGGAGAGCCGAGGACATCTCCTTTGCGATTGACCGTAAGGGCAACCGAAATATGGCCGACATAGGATAGTTTGCGCCGCTGCTGAATGCCGCATTCTTCAAAGGTGCCAATGACATCGCCATCTTTGTAAAGACGGCCGCCGAGAAATTCATCCCAGCTTTTCACAGAGCCGCCCGCAAGGCGCCCCATCCAGCCGTTACGAATGTGCAAAACCTCGCGCACGCCCATATCCTTGGCAAGCTCGCCATGGGCATGGAGATGCATTTCTTCGCCATGCACTGGGATGGCAATCTGCGGCCGGATCCACCCGTAAAGCTTGGTCAAATCGCCTCGTTTGGGGTGACCCGATATATGAACCGGCGCATCCTTATCGGTAATCACATCAACCCCTTGCTGGGCAAGATTGTTGATGACCTCACCAATGGCTCGCTCGTTACCGGGAATGGCTTTGGATGACAGGATCACCCGATCGCCCTTGGAGAATTGCACTGAGCGATGCTCCCCACCTGCAACACGGGCAAGAGCGGCACGTTTTTCGCCCTGACTGCCCGTCAAAATGGCCACAACATTCTTGCGCGGCAAATAGCCATAATCATCATCAGAGAGGAATTCAGGCACATCAGTGAGATAGCCCTGCTCCTGCGCCACTTCAATAAAGCGCCACAAGGCACGGCCAACAACAACGCACTGCCGGTCAGTCCGGCGCGCCGCGCGCGCAATGGCCTGCACGCGCGCAACATTGGAAGCAAAAGTGGTAACAGCCACACGCTGCGGGGCTTGCTCAATCTGGTGCACCAGCTCTTCTTCCACATCAGCTTCAGAAATCGAAGAACCTTCACTCAGTGCATTGGTCGAATCGCAGACAAGAGCCAAAACGCCCTCGTCTCCAAGCGCCTTAAACCGCTCGATATCAGTCGGCAGACCAACTCCGGGTTTGTCATCCAGCTTCCAGTCACCGGTATGAACAACAAGCCCGTGCTCGGTGCGAATGGCAAGGGCATTGGCCTCGGGGATGGAATGGGAGACGGGCACAAATTCCACATTAAAGGGCCCGATCTGCACTGTTTTGCCTTGCGCCACACGCTTGACCGGTATAGTCGGCGCCCCCCGCTCGGACGCGCTTTTCGCCTCAACCAGATCAGCCAGAAAACCGGTTGCATAGACCGGCACCCCTAGTCGCTCCCACAAATAAGGGAGCGCACCAAAATGGTCCTCGTGACCATGGGTGATGACGATCCCCTCGATATTATCCTTCTCTTCTTCCAAAAACCGGATATCTGCAAAAATCAGGTCCGCGCCGGGATGGGCCTCATGGGCAAAAGCAACGCCAAAATCAACGATAATCCAGCGTTTATCCCCTTCTGGCCCCACACCATAAAGCGCCATATTCATGCCAATTTCGCCAACGCCACCCAGCGGCATGAAAACCAGTTCAGAAGAAATCATGAAGTAACTCACTCCTGTGAGGGAAGAAAACAGATGGCAGCGTGCCACCCAAAAAATCAGGATGCAGGCCAGAAAACATCGCCCGCCAAAATGGTGCGTCTTTGTCCATCATCCATCAAAAGAACAAGCGCCCCATCATTATCAAGCCGGTCGAATATGCCTGTCAGTTCCTCATTTGGCAAGCGCACAACAATCGGTTGCCCGACACCGCGCGCCCGAATCAACCAGTCTTCGCGAATATCGGCAAAGCCCTTGCCCCTGTTCCAGATTTGCAATTGCCGGTCAACAGCTTGCGCAAGCATGGGAAACAGAATATCAGGGTCGATATCAAACCCCGATTGCGACAGATTGGCAGCAGCCAGACCGTCTGTTTTATCCGGATGCGTGCGGCAATTGATACCAATACCGATCACGACAATCTGGTCTCCCTCCCCCCGATTGCTGCCCTCAAGCAAGATACCGGATATTTTTTGGTCACCCATGAGCAAATCATTGGGCCATTTGATCGACACCTGCGCCCGCATATCCGGTGCCAGACTATCACTGACCGCACGGTGTGCAGCTGTTGCGATGACGAGAGGGAGTTGGGAAACATCACTTTGAGGAGCAGGATTGACCAACAGAAGCGAGGCATAGAGATTGCCACTCTTGGAAACCCAGGCCCGGCCACGGCGGCCCCGCCCCGTAGTTTGCTCTTTTGCGGTGATCCAAAGATTGCCAGCATCCCCGGCCCGACCAGCGTCAAGCGCCAGCTCATTGGTTGAGGTCACAGCTTCATGGGCTTGATGTCGATAATTATGCGGCACCATGCTCAACTCCCCCTTTTAAAAACAACAGGCCTGCCAAGGATAACACCTGACAGGCCTGATAGGATCTTTTTTATTGCTGGCAAGCTTTAGAAGAAGCTTTTCGCAGCGACCTCTGCCATCTCGCGGATGCTGCCAATGAACAGCACCATGGAGAGCACAAACACACCGCTAAGGCCAAGGATAACCCGAAGCTCGCTGGTCATTTTCTCAAAGATCGGCGCTGGCTCGTCAAAGAACATGATCTTGACGATACGCAGATAGTAAAAGGCACCAACAACAGAGGCCAGAACACCAATCACTGCCAGCGGATAGAGCCCCGCCTCGATCGCTGCGGAGAACACAAACCATTTGGCAAAGAAGCCACCAAGCCACGGAATACCGGCAAGCGAGAACATGATCATCGCAAGAAGGAAGGCCATAGGCAGATTGTTCTTGGACAGGCCGGAAAGGTCGTCAATGGTTTCAACCATGCCATCTTTGCGGCGCATGGCCAAAATAGCGGCAAAGGCACCAAGGGTCATGACCACATAGGTGATCATATAAATGACAACCCCTTCAACGCCCGCTTGGCTGCCAGCTGCAAGACCAACAAGCGCGTAACCCATATGACCGATGGAAGAATAGGCCATCAGACGTTTGATATTACGCTGACCAAGAGCTGCAAAGGCACCAAGCACCATGGAAAGCATGGAGACAAAGACGATAACCTGCTGCCATTCAGATTCAAGCGGCTCGAACGCACCAAAGACAACCCGAACGATCAGACCCATAGCCGCAACTTTAGGCGCTGCTGCAAAGAAGGCAGTGACCGGGGTTGGCGCACCTTCATACACATCTGGCGTCCACATATGGAACGGAACGGCAGAAATCTTGAAGGTAAGACCAGCGAGAATGAAAACAAGCCCGAAGACCGCACCAATGCCCGCATCTGACGCATGCAATGCTTCTGCAATGCCTGCAAGTGACGTATGACCGGTAAAGCCATAAACAAGGGACATACCATAGAGCAGCATGCCCGATGACAAGGCACCAAGGACGAAATATTTAAGGCCTGCTTCTGTTGCCCGGCTGCTATCACGCTTGATAGAGGCAATCACATAAAGTGACAGGGATTGCAGCTCAAGACCAAGATAGACAGCGATCATATCATTGGCAGACAGCATCATCATCATGCCAAGGGTCGCCAGCATGATCAGGATGGGATATTCGAATTTCTCGAACTTCTCGGCCCGTGCATAGCCAACAGACATGGCAATCGCAAAGCCCGCGCCGATCAGCACGATGATTTTCATCAGGCGTGCAAACGGATCCAGAATAAAGGCCCCGTTAAAAGTGGAGGCCGTCTCTGACGGGCTCAAAAGCAGCATCACGCCTGCAATGATGATCAGCGCAACGGTAAGGCCAGTGATCGCGGAGCTGGATTTCTGCCCGCTAAAGGCACCAAACATCAACAGCACCATAGCGCCCACGGCCAACAGAATTTCCGGCAAGGCCGGCATGAGATCTGGAAGTACAGCCATTTCAGTTGCCATAACTTTCTCTCTTCATGTTGCGGTTGTCTTCCCTCAATGCGAGAGAAGAGCAACCTTGTCCGCAGCAGCCAGAGCTGCTTCGTAATTATTGATCAAATTCTCGACGGATACGGCAGTGACATCCATGATTGGCGCAGGATAGACACCAAACAAAATGGTCAGCACAACCAATGGCACAAGAATGATTTTCTCACGCATATTCATATCGAGAATGGATTTGAGGCTTTCTTTCTCCAGCTTGCCAAAGACCACACGGCGATACAGCCACAGAGCATAGGCAGCGGAGAGAATAACGCCGGAGGTCGCAAAGAAGGCAACCCAGGTATTGTCTTGGAACGCACCAACCAGCGTGAGGAATTCCCCGACAAAACCGGATGTTCCGGGCAAGCCGACATTGGCCATGGTGAAAATCATGAACACTGTCGCAAACCACGGCATGCGATTGACAAGACCGCCATAGGCCGAAATCTCACGGGTATGCATCCGATCATACACAACGCCAACGCAGAGGAACAAGGCACCGGAGACGATACCGTGTGACAGCATCTGGAAGATACCGCCCTGTACCCCTTGCATGGTCATGGTGAAGAGACCCATGGTCACATAACCCATATGGGCAACCGAGGAATAGGCAATCAGCTTTTTGATGTCTTGCTGCATCAAAGCAACCAGAGAGGTATAGATGATGGCGACAACGCTCATCACATAAACCATTGGTGCGAAGAATTCCGAAGCCAGCGGGAACATCGGCAGCGAGAAGCGCAAGAAGCCATAGCCGCCCATTTTCA
>JAOAQZ010000022.1 GCA_025210795.1 Cohaesibacter sp.
ATCCTGCATGGGGGGAGAGGCGACAGGTTGAGGAAGACCCATAGCGTCGGCTGCCATATTGAGAATGCCAATGATGCTTTCGGAATAGAGCGACAGGCCGCCGGTCAGGACCAAGGCGATGCATCCCATTAAAATGGAATATTCGATGGCGGTTGCTCCATCTTCATCTGTCCAGAATTTTCGATCCAACAAGACCATTCACCCGTCACTGTCTCTTTCAACGATCAAATTTCACTTAACAATAGAATTGGCCACTCAACACCCGTTTTTTCGCCCTTACATCTCCATGCCCTGAGGGATTTCCGGAGGAGGTGCCGGCGGTGTAGAGGTTTGAGGCGAAGACATTATCGGTTGTGGAAAGCCAAGAGCCTCCGCGATTGAATTAAACACTCCTATGATGCTTTCAGAATAGAGCGACAGGCTTCCGGTCAGGACCAAGGCGATGCATCCCATTAAAATGGAATATTCGATGGCAGTTGCGCCGCTCTCATCCTTTCCAAACCGGGATAATGTCATCAATATCGTGCCCCCACGAGATGTGCTCTCCTAGCTCTGTATTATTACCGCAAGTTGTTTATATTTTGTAATGAATGAATTACATGTTTGTTTACTTTAAATCCGGCGCAGAACATTTATAAATAACTGAAACTATTCGCATTTTATTTTCAGCCTTCTTTTTCTTTTCACACCATGCTCCATTCATCACGTCTGCGGCAAGACGAATACGCAACAAAAAAGGCCGCAGCAACGAGTGCTACGGCCTTTTAAATTGTATCTGGCAAGATCTGTTTCGATCTTTCGCCAGCCGGATCAGTTCAGTTTTGCGCCAACTTCCTCGATAGAGGCTTTGAGCAAATCTTTACCTGGCTTACCGCCCATTTTCTGGGCAAGGATGCTTTCTGCGGCCGCAACTGCCACGTCGGTAGCAGCTCCTTTCACTTCGGCAACCGCCTGGCCTTGAGCCTGGGCGATTTTTTCCTCAGCCTGTTTTGTCCGGCGCGCGACATAATCCTTGATCTTGGCTGCAGCTTCTTTTTCCATCGCTTCAGCTTCACGCTTGGCCAAGGTTACGATTTCCTCGGCTTCGCTTTCTGCTTCGCGTTGTTTCCGCTGATATTCAGCCAACAAGGCTTGTGCTTCCTCGCGCAGACGACGAGCTTGATCAAGCTCATCCTCAATAGCATTTGCACGTTTGTCGAGGGCTGCAGCAATCATTCCCGGCACACCAGCTTTGATGATAATGCCAAAGAAAACGATCAGCGCGACAAAAGCCCATAAAGTTGCGTCACCCATGATGCACTCCCTTAATTCGCTTTTGCAGCTGCGACAGCCTCTGCAACGTCTTTACTTGCCACTCCAGAGCCCATGATCTGCTCCAGAATTGCTTCGGTCGTGCTCTGAGCAATGCCTTCAACTTCGCCCATTGCGGCCGCTTTCACAGCAGAGATTTTCTCTTCTGCGTCTGCCAGCTGTTTTGCAATGTCTGCCTCGACTTCAGCATGCTTGGCTTCAAGAGCCGCCTTTGCTTCATCGCGGGCAGTTTGGGCAATGCCATGAGCCTTCTGGCGGGCTTCGCCAAGAGATTGCTCATAAGAAGCGATTGCTTCATCTGTTTCCTTTTTGAGACGCTCGGCCTCTCCAAGGTCACTGGCAATCCGGTCACGCCGAACTTCAAGAATGTTCGCAATGCGTGGCAGGGCAACTTTGGACATCAGGTAGTAAAGAAGTCCAAAAGTAATGGCCAACCACAGAAGCTGCGAGCCAAAGGTAGAGCTGTCAAAGGGAGGAAAGTTTCCACCCGCTTCAGCGCCACCGGAACCGGCAACTTCAGTTTGCGCATTCGTCTCTTGCTGCGCCATCATGCTCTCCCAATCAAAAGCCAGAGCCATTCTATCCAGTTTTGGCTTGTCGGCCTTGTTTATCTAGCTAGGCAGAAGACAAGGCCTGAATGGCATCTGGCAAATTTTGAATCTTCGTATCGGCTTAAGATTAAGCTACGAAGAGGAGAATCAGGGCAACAACGAGAGAGAAGATGCCAAGACCTTCAGCAAGGGCTGCACCGATCAGCGCGTTGGTGAACTGAGCTGGGGCTGCAGAAGGGTTCCGCAGTGCGCCAGACAAGTAGTTACCAAAGATGGTGCCCACGCCGATGCCTGCGCCACCCATACCGATGCAAGCGATACCAGCACCAATCAGCTTTGCTGCTTCAGCTTCCATTGTGATCTCTCCTATTAAATCAAACGAGAATTCGAGTTAGGTTGATAGTCGAAACGGTTCCACACGAGACCTGGTCAGTCACCTCTAATGAGACGGGTGGATCGCATCATTCAGATATACGCAGGTTAGGATCGTAAAGACATAAGCCTGCAAACAAGCGACCAGGAATTCCAGAGCTGTCAGCGCGATGGTCATGGCGAACGGGAAGATAGCCCCAAGCCAACCAGCGGCCCCTGCTGCTGTAAGGGACACAACGAAGCCTGCAAAGACTTTGAGAACGATGTGACCTGCGAGCATGTTACCGAACAGACGCAAGGAGAGACTGATCGGACGAGACAGGAATGACAGAATTTCAATCACTACGATGAAGGGCAGAATAGCGCCCGGCACACCGGATGGCACAAAGAGCTTGAGGAAGCCCATACCATTGCGCATGAAGCCATACAGGATCACGGTTGTGATAACCAGAAGAGCCAGGGCCAGCGTTACAATGATGTGTGATGTCACGGTGAAGAAGTAAGGGAACATGCCAATCAGGTTGGCAGTCAAAACAAAGGTAAAGAGCGAGAAGACCAGCGGGAAGAACTTCATGCCTTCGGTGCCGGCGGTATTTCTCAGCGTACTGGCCACAAGCTCATAAATAAGCTCGGCTGTCGATTGCCAACGGCTTGGCACAAGGCCACGGCCGGAGGTGGACATGATCAGGAAGCCGGAAATAACAACGATTGTTGCAATCATAAAAATGGCGGAGTTTGTCATTGCAAACTCTACACCACCGACTTCGCCCAAAGGAAAGATCTCTTTGATCTTAAATTGTGAGATCGGATCACTGGCCACGGCGTGTGCCCCTTTTTTTAAGTTCTGTCCAAGTCGCACTTCAAGGCAGGTGACCAAACTGGCCTGAACCCTACCCGGTTTATTACTGGCCCGGAGGAGCGATTTTCCCCGCCGAGCGCAACATATTCAGCATTCCTGCCATGAAGCCGAGCAGAACGAAAATGATCATTCCCCAAGGCGCCAGGCCAAACCATGTATCAACGAGCCAACCGATTGCCCCACCAACAAAGACACCTGCAATAAATTCCGATCCCAAACGCCAAGCCATGGCAAGACCGGATGCACCTGTCTGTTCTGTTTGCTCTCCTTGCTTGCCTGTCTGCTCTTTCTGGCTTAATTGCGCCAGCTTTGCATCCAGATCTTCAAGGCGGTTATCCAGCTCGTTCGTCTCCGGCGACTTTGCCTCTGGCTGCTTCTCTGTTTCGCTCATCTCGCCCATCCCTATTCTTTGCGTCTGGTCCCAGTTCTGGCCGTGTCAATCTGGCGCCCAGGCCCTGTCCGCTAAGTGATGATTGAGCCACGGTTCAGGTAGCCAAATCCAAGCTGTCGAAGACGGGCGCACCATAATCGCGGGACCTTGGGGTGTCAAGACAACAGAATCCGAAGTTAGATCGTTGAATCTTTTGATAAAAACACCAATTTTAGGCTTTTGGGGGAGTATTCTTCGCCCAATTACCGATGCGTTTTCGCCAAGTTTGGGACAAAATAGGTGGAAATCCTCAGTTTTTTCCCTAACCCTGCCGCTTTTTTGCCACGCCGACCCTCTTTGATAGCGACCAAAGTTGCAGAAATAGAGAGGTAGTCACCCCGTTGTTCAAGAGTTTTCCAGATGCTTTTAAGCCTCGCCGGGCGAGATTCCCTTAAAAGAATCTCTTCATGCGGCCCTGCGCTGCATCTCCTTGGCATGGCTTTTCTCGCGCATTGGTTACGAAGAATTCATTTGGGTGTGATGATCTGCCTTCCTACATGTAACGAACAGTAAGAATGAATGGGGTGCACAATATGCACCAAACGCTTTGCTACATGGCAGTTTGAGCCAGTGCTTATCTTGGCTCCTGCAGGGTTTTGTTGCGTTTGGATGTGCCGTTTGCGCCCTCACCTTTCAGGATAGTGACAAGCTGCTTAAGGCTTGGCATATCCGCCCTATATTGCCAGCTCTGATTTGGACCTGTTTCCAAGGGCTTGGCCCAGTCATCCGCCCAGATTGCAGCCGATGTTGCAAAGACGGGCTAAAAGATTTGTTCAATAGTGGAGAGATATTGCATGGCATTCTCTAGCGCCGTTTCCCGCTTTACGCTTCCGGCTCTTCTGGCCACAAGCGCCCTATGTGCCTTTGCCTTGGCCAGCCCCGCTGCCTATGCCCATTCCAGCGCTTCGGTGCCTTCCGGCCATGGCATGCAGGCCAAAATGGCTGGCCTTGTTCAAAAATCGGCCGGCGCAAGCGATTCGGCGGCGGCTCTTCCCGAATTTGGAGCAAACTTTTCGCAGTTCGAACTGGACAATGGCATGCAGGTGGTGGTGATTCCCGATCATCGCGCCCCTGTGGTGACCCATATGGTCTGGTACAAGGTGGGCGCGGCTGACGAAGGTGCAGGCAAGTCCGGCATTGCCCATTTTCTCGAGCATTTGATGTTTAAAGGCACCAAAAACCATCCGGACGGAGAGTTTTCGCGCCTTGTTGCCTCGGTTGGCGGGCAGGAAAATGCTTTTACCAGTCAGGATTACACCGCCTATTATCAGCGGGTTGCCAAAGAGCATCTGCCTTTGATGATGGAAATGGAATCGGACCGGATGGCCAATCTGGTGCTGCGCGAAGATCAGGTCGCGCCTGAATTGAAGGTGGTGCAGGAAGAGCGACTGAGCCGAATCGATAACAATCCGTCCGCCCAGCTTGGTCAGGCGGTGAGCGCGGCGCTTTATCGCAACAATCCTTACGGCATTCCTGTCATTGGCTGGAAGCACGAGATTGAAGGCCTGACGCTTCAGGATGCGATTGATTTTTATAACCTCTATTACACTCCCAATAATGCCATTTTGATTGTTGCAGGAGATGTGAAGGAAGCGGATGTGCGCAAGCTGGCAGAAGAGACCTATGGCAAAATTGCACGCCGGGCCGAGCCGGGTGAGCGCATGCGTCCCTCCGAGCCGCCCTTGCTGACCAGCCAGTCCGTGACCCTTCGCCATGAGCGGGTGCGCACGCCGACGATTTCGCGCTCCTATCTGGTGCCAAGCTATAGTCAGGCCAAGAAAGGCGAAGCGGAAGCGCTGGATCTTCTTGCCTATATTCTGGGATCTGGCACCAATTCCCGCCTTTATCAAAGCCTTGTGGTGAAAGATAAAATCGCTACCAGCGCCGGTGCTTATTATCAGAGCAGCGGCCTTGATAATGTGGTCTTTGCCTTTTACGGACGGCCAGTGCCGGGCAAGACGCTTGACGATGTGGAAGCGGCTATTGATGCAGAAATTGCCAAAATTCTTGCCGATGGGGTAACGGATGAGGAAATCACCCGCGCCAAACGCTCCATGCTAGCGGATGCCTTTTATAGTCAGGACAGTCAGGAAAGTCTGGCGCGAATCGTTGGCACGACGCTCACGAGTGGTGCCAATCTTGAGGATTTGCGCTCATGGCCCCAAGAGCTGAACAGCGCAACAAAGGACGATATTCTGCAAGCGGCCAAAACCTATCTGGACGGCAAAGGCTCTGTCACCGGTTATCTTTTGCCGAAGGTTGAGGCCAAAACAGTTCAGGCCAAAGCTGACACAAAGCCTGCTGCGAAAAATATGGAGCAAAGCAAGGCCAAGCCTCACGCAAAAGAAGTGAAAAAGGCCAAATCTTCTTCCATTCCTTTGCCGCAGGCGCGTCCGGTTGGCCTTCCCAAGCCCAAACCGCAGGCCCAGCTCAAACCGCAGGCAAAACAGAGTTCATCTGTGATCACCACTTCCATCAGTCCGAAAACCAGCTAAGGGATACGTCACATGAATAAATCATCTTCCCATATCCCTCATCCCTCCAAGCGCGCATCTTTGGCCCATACCGCCAAGGGGGGCGCGCAGGCCAAGGTAGAAGTGGCTGAGGAATTCGGGTCCGGCTTCGTTCGCATGGCGCTGATCACATTGATCAGCTTTGCCATGCTGGCTTTGAGCTGGAGTTTGGCCAAGGCAACGGAAATTCAAAAAGTTATCAGCCCGTCCGGCATTGAAGCATGGCTGGTGGAGGATCACACGGTTCCCATTATCGCGATGGATTTTTCCTTCTCTGGCGGCACCACGCAAGATGCCCAAGACAAACAGGGCGGTGTCAATCTGCTCACCACCTTGTTTGATGAAGGGGCGGGAGATCTCAAAGCCAAGGAGTTCCAATCTATTTTGGAAGAGAAGGCCATCAAGATAAGTTTTGACGCCGGTCGGGATCGCTTTTATGGCTCTTTCCGCACGCTGACGCCTTATCGCGATGAAGCGTTTGATTTGCTGGCCCTGGCCGTGCAATCGCCGCGCCTTGATGCCGATCCGCTTGAGCGCATGCGCACAGCTTTGCTGAGCGGTCTTGAGCGGGCAAAGACAAACCCATCTGATATTCTCTCCAAAACCTTCCGCAAGGAAGCTTATGGCTCTCACCCTTACGGGCTGGCTGCCAGTGGCGAGATTGAAACCCTGAAGGCTGTCACACGGGATGATCTGCTGGCGCTTCACAAAAAGATTCTGACACGGGATGATCTGACCATTGGTGTTGTGGGTGCGATTGATGCCAAAACGCTCGCTTCCCTTCTTGATAAGGTCTTTGCCGCTCTTCCCGAAAAAGGCGAGTTGACGGTGATTCCCGACACCAAACTAACCGCCAAAGGCTCTGTTCATGTGCCGTTTAATGCGCCGCAAATGGCCATTCGCTTTGCCATGCCCGGCATCAAGCGCCATGACAAGGATTTCTATGCGGCTTATCTGGTCAATCATATCCTAGGGGGGGGCAGCTTCTCTTCCCGTCTTTATGAAGAGATTCGCGAAAAGCGCGGCTTGGTCTATGGGGTTTACAGCTATCTGGTTGATTATGATCACGCTGCACTCTTTGGCGGCGGCATGGGCACCGGTGCAGAAAATACCCCACAAGCCTTGGCGCTGGCCAAGGCCGAGATTGCCCGTATGGCAAAAGAGGGACCAACCAAAACCGAGCTTGAAAATGCCAAGAAATATCTGATCGGCTCTTACCCTTTGCGGTTTGACAGCTCCTCCAAGATTGCCCGCCAATTGGTGGGTGTTCAGGACCAGAAGCTGGGCATGGATTATTTTGACAAGCGCAACAGCTATATCGAGGCTGTAACGCTGGAAGACACCAAGCGGGTGGCGGCTAAATTGCTTAATCCCGACAATCTGTTGGTGATTACGGTCGGGCCCGAGGTTAAAACCGCCGATGCGGGCGCAAAAGATGCCAGCAAGGCCTCTTCCACCAATTAGGCATAAGATCTGATTGCTACACACATATTAGAAAGGCCCGGCAGATGGAACTGCCGGGCCTTTCTTTATAGATATCTATCACCCAATATCCCGTGGGGACTGAGTGCTTAGCTTACTCCCAATTGAGCACTTCATCGCTTTCCATCACGCTTTCTGCGCCATTGACGATGGCATCAAGCAAGCTTGTGGTTTGCGGCACAAGGTTGGAGGCATAGAAACGCAACAGAGCCATGCGTTTGGCAGCGGACGGATGCTGAAGGTCACGGGCAGCCAGAGCGCCCTTGATCATCAGAATGCCGCCAAGGGTGAGGCCAAACAGGCGCAGGAACGGGGTTGCTCCGGCCAGCACCTGATTCATTTTGCCCTCTTTCATGCCAGAGAGCAGCCATTCTGTTGCGAAGTTGAGATCTTCAAGGCTCTCGGTCATTTCGTCGCCGCATAGGGCAAGGGAATCATCGTCACTCTCTGCCGCTTTTTTCGCCCAGATGCCCATCTCGACCAGCATTTCCTTGACCGCCGCCCCGTCAGAGAGAGGTAGTTTGCGGGTGACAAGATCAATGGCCTGAATGCCGTTGGTGCCTTCATAAATCTGGGCAATACGGGCATCGCGCATATGCTGGGCCGCGCCGGTTTCTTCGATATAGCCCATGCCGCCATGCACCTGCACGCCGATGGAGGCCACTTCCGATCCCACATCGGTGGAGAATGCTTTGGCAATTGGCGTTAGGATCCCTGCCCGCTCTGACCAATGTTTGGCCGCTTTGGCATCACCAGCCTCTGCGGCCACATTGGCCTGATCCAGCGCATAGGCGCAGCGATAGGCAATGGAGCGCACGGCCTCGGTCATGGCGCGCATGGTCATCAGGTTCCGCTTCACATCGGGATGCACCAAAATGGGTTCCATCTCGCCGGTTTTGGGGCTGCCTACGGCCTTGCCCTGCTTGCGCTCTGCCGCATAGGCATGGGCCTGCTGGGTGGCACGCTCTGCCACGCCCACACCCTGAATACCCACCATCAGGCGGGCATTGTTCATCATGGTGAACATGCAGGCAAGGCCTCTATTTTCCTCACCAATCAGCCAGCCGATAGCCCCGCCTTCATCGCCAAAGGCCATGGTGCAGGTCGCAGAGGCATGAATGCCCATTTTATGTTCAACACCGGCTGCTTTAACGTCATTGCGCGCGCCAAGAGTGCCGTCATCTCCAACAAAATATTTGGGCACCAGAAAGAGCGAAATACCCCGCGTGCCAGCAGGAGCATCGGGCAGGCGCGCAAGGACCAGATGGATGATGTTGTCAGTAAGCTCATGATCCCCATAGGTAATGAAGATCTTCTGGCCTGTAATCTTGTAGCTGCCATCACCGACCGGCTCGGCCTTGGCGCGAATGGCATTGAGGTCCGAGCCAGCGGATGGCTCGGTCAGGTTCATGGTGCCCATCCATTCCCCTGAGACCAGTTTTTCCAGATATTTGGCTTTCAGCTCGTCCGAGGCATGTTTCTCCAGAGCTTCCACGGCGCCCATGGTGAGGGTTGGCCCGATGGCAAAACCCATAGAGCCCTGATTCCACATATCCCCTGCTGCCACGGCCATTTGCATCGGAAGGCCCTGCCCGCCAAAATCAACCGGACCAGTGAGGGCATTCCAGCCCCCTTGGGCCCAAGCTTGATAAAGATCGCGCCAACCGGTGGGGGTGGAGACGGTGCCATCTTCCTGAAGGGCGCAGCCTTCCTCATCGGATTTGGCATTTTTAGGGGCGATTTCTTCGGTTGCGAACCGGCCCGCTTCGGCAAGGATGGCATCCACCAGATCTTCTTCAAGATCGGGGAAGGCCCCTGCCTGCAGCATTTCGCCAAGGCCTGCCACATATTTAAGGGTGAATGCCATATCATCGACAGGTGCGCGATAGCTCATGGTCTGGTCTCCACTATGATTGGGCCTATAAGAATATTGGCGGCTACGGGGCGGCCTTTTGCGGCTTATTTCAAAGCAGACACTAACGCCCCAAAGTCTTGCGTCAAGCAATCCTTTGGCCAAGTTGTGTGTAGCTGCCCGCTAATTGCAAGGCATTTGGTAAGCATTTGGTGGGGCAGGCCCTAGACCTTATTGTAATTGTCCATTACAAGAGGCCGATCCTGATCCCTTTCAGGCCCCGTTTTGCGTCTTTCGCGTCTTTGTCTTGAGTTCGCCTGCCATGTCTCATACCACCCAGCTTTGGACACCCGACAGCCTTGTCCTTGATCCCGACAGCGGCTCTCTTACCGGGTCTGTCGCGGGGTTTGATGCGGCATGTGACTGCCTAGCAGGTGGCGGGCTTGTCGCCATCCCGACCGAGACCGTCTATGGCCTTGCCGCTGACGCCACCAACGGGAAGGCTGTCGCCGGTATTTTTGACGCGAAATCCCGCCCTAGCTTTAATCCGCTCATTTCCCATTTGCCCAGTCTTGATGCTGCGCAAAAGCACGGGCAGTTTAATGAGGCCGCGCTCAAACTGGCCAAGGCATTCTGGCCGGGGCCTTTAACCTTGGTTGTGCCGAAAAAAGGCGATAGCGCGATTGCAGATCTCACCACTGCCGGACTTGGCTCTGTTGCCCTGCGCGTGCCCGATGCACCTTTGATGCGCGCTCTTTCCTTTGCCTTGGACAAGCCGCTTGCGGCACCGTCAGCCAATCGCTCGGGGCGCGTTAGCCCAACCCATGCAGCCCATGTGATGGAAGAGCTTGAGGGGCGCATTGATATGGTGGCCGATCTTGGCCCCTGCTCTGTAGGGGTGGAATCAAGCGTTGTTTATTGCGCCGATGGTGAGCCGGTGACCCTGCTGCGCCCCGGCGGGCTGGCAACAGAGGCGATTGAAGCCTGCCTTGGCCAGCCGCTTGCGCGCGCTGGCAGTGATGATCAGGCCCCGACCTCACCGGGTATGCTGACCAGCCATTATGCTCCGTCCCGCCCCGTTCGGCTCAATGCCGCATCTGCTCGAGCCGGCGAAGCGCTGATTGCCTTTGGCCCCACTTTGCCGCAAGGGGCAGAGGCAGCGGCTGAGATCATCAATCTCTCCCCAACCGGCGACAGTCTGGAAGCGGCAAAGAATTTGTTTGCGGCCCTTCGCGCCCTTGATCGGGACGAGATTACAGCCATTGCCGTTGCTCCCATTCCTATGGACGGGTTGGGCGAAGCCATCAATGACCGGCTAAAACGGGCAGCAGCTTAACGCCCAAAGCCCATAAGGCGACTTTATCCCTTTCCTGTCCTATACTCTTCTTTTGCTCGTGCCTTGTGCATGCATTAAGAGGGGATAAAAATGCTCAAAGAGTTTCAGGATTTTATTGCCAAGGGCAATGTCATGGATCTGGCGGTTGGGGTGATTATCGGCGGGGCCTTTGCCCTGATCGTCAAATCCCTCACTGGTGATATCATTATGCCGCTGGTGGGTGTTGTGTTTGGCGGCCTTGATTTTTCCAACTATTTTCTGCCGCTTTCCGACAGCGTGACGGCGACCTCATTGGCAGAGGCCAAAAAGCAAGGGGCGGTGCTGGCGTGGGGGAATTTCCTTACGGTTGCGCTTAATTTTCTCATTCTTGCCTGGATCATTTTCATGCTGGTTAAAAGCGTGAATAGACTACGCGCAGAAGCGGAAAAGATGGCCGCGAAAGAGAAAGAGGAAGAAGAAGCGAAGGAAGAGCCGCAAGAGCCTGCACAGGATATCGCGCTTTTGACAGAAATACGCGATCTGTTGGCTGCAAAGAAGGCTTAGCTCTTAAAGCAATCCAGCTTGCGGCCTGCTCTCTAGACTTCAACTGCCGGATCAACAAAGGCCTGCATGTGAAAATAGGCATGGTCGGCATTGTAATGATTGTTCTGCCCTACGGGGCAGGCCCGACGGGCAAGACAGCCTTGCCAGCAAGGGCTTTCAGGGTTGCCTCCCACATGAGCCCTGCAGCTTTGATAATCATACATGCCCGCGTTAAAAGCATCGACTGGACAGGCCGAAAGGCACGGCTTTTCAGCACAGCCATCACAGGGGGAAAGAGCTGCCACCTCTTCTTTCCCCATCTCTTGCTTTCCTGTTTCAAAATTATGCTTTTCTTCAAACAGGAAAGCCCCGCGATAGGCGTGAAAGATGCCATGTCGGGCATGAAGGCCCATGCCGAGCGGGCTTTGAAAAATCTCAGCAGTTTGAAGCCCCCAGCGCACAAAGGGAAAGAAAGGCGGGCCTTTAAAGGGATAAACAATTTTGCAGGCAAGCCTTTCAGCGATGGGGCCAAGCACCTGCTGGCTCCATTTGTTCATAGGATGCTGTTTGGGGTCTGGCGGTAGGTGATCACCTGATGCTTTCACCGCCTGCCAATGAGATGAGCCGACATTGCCAACAAGCACGATGGTTTGGACGGTCTCAAGACCGATAGAGGACAAAAAGACCTGATCATCCTGCGAGCAATGGAAGGCCCCCAATTGATACAGGCCGAGGGGCGCAATCTGGCGGTCCAGCTCTTCAAGGATCGGCGCTTGCATCTTGGTCCTTTCTTCCCGCTCCACCCATAGCTTCTGGCGCAAAGCCTAGCGCGGAATTGAGGGCAGCTCAATAGAGGAAGAAGCCCACAAAAAAGCCCCGCCAAAATAGATTTGGCGGGGCTTTTATTTTGCTTGAAGCTACGGGGCCGCTTTAATCATAAAGCTTTGTTTTGGTCGCTCGCTTGGAAAACTCGGTCTCGCCTCCATCTGCCAGAATGCGGGCCTGATCGAGCCAGTTTTCACGATCAATCCGGCCTTTAAAGGACAGGAAGGTTGTCACCCAATTGATTTCCTTACGGCTAAGATTGGCCACCTGATCAAAATGATAGATGCCCAGACCATTGAGCTTGCCTTCAATTACCTTGCCAACACCTTTGATCTGTTTGAGATCATCAGCTGTCCCATCGCGCGGGCCATCAAGCAAGGTGGTTGGGCGACGGCCTGCGGCATTGGCCTTGTCTTCAAGGCTGGCATCCTTGGGAAGGGCTGCAATGGCGGCTGCCATTTGCTCTTCTTCTTTAGCAAGATCATCTTCGGACAGGGACGGAGCGGGGCCGCTCTCGTCCTCTTCGCCCGATGCACTCTCTTCAGAGCCGGTGTCATCAGACGCCTTAGCGCTGGCGGCTTCTTTGTCGCCCGCGTCGGCGGCGGCATCAGCTTCGGCACCCTTGCTCGCTTCATCAGATGCGTCAGACGTAGCATCAGAGGCACCTTCATCATCCGCAGCCTTTTCATCAGTGCCAGCTTGTTCCGCGCCCATTGTTTCATCGGGTTTGGAGGCCTGTTCTGCTTTCGCATCTTCTGCCGCCAGTTTGGCCTGTGTTTCCTGAGCAAGAGCAAAGGCCTTGGCAGCCTGTGCATCTTCGTCCTGAGCTGCAGCAGCTGCGCCAGTTTGTGCTGCAGAAACCCCTGAGGTGTCAGAGGACCCACCGAACATTTTGCGCAGGTAACAGCCAAGCAACATCCCCACGACAACAGCGAGGATGATGAGCAGCAATTCTTGCCATATGAGTGCAAACATGTCTCTTCCCCTTAGCTTTTGTCGCGATTGGATGTGCCTTCACAGGCGAACCAGCCAATGGCCATGCCACAGATCAGCCCCACAAGGAGCAACGGATAAAGATTTGCAACTAGATATCCCATAAGTCTCTCCTATGCGGGGGTTAGTTTGTCTCGATGACAAAGTCGATCCGGCGGTTTTTGGCTTTGCCTTCTGCAGTGCCATTGTCCGCTACCGGCTTGGTCTCGCCAAAGCCTTTGGCGGTGAGGCGATCTTGCGACAGGCCAGCGGCTTCCAGATAGCCTTTGACTGCTTGCGCTCTTTTTTCAGACAGGGTCTGGTTAGAGGCATCATCGCCATCGCTATCGGTATGGCCTTCAATTTGAATGGCCGCTTCCTTGCAGCGCAGGCTGGTATAGATCAGGCCATCGAGAAGACCAAAGGAATCCGCCGAGATGGTCGCCTTGCCACTGTCAAAATAGATGGAATTTTGCGCCAACGCTCCTTTGAGGATCTGCTGGCATTCAGCAGCCGCAATGGCCTCACCGGGAGCAACCACGGCCAGATCACTATTTGCGGAAAGACCCTGAGGCAAAGCACTGGCAAGGAAGTCTTTAACCTGCGCGAGCGCCCCGTCATAGAAGGCGCCGCCTTTCAGGTTCAGCCCCCCTTCAAGCAGCTCTGCCTTGCCTTCGCCCAGACGGGACACCGCCTGCAAGGCCGCATTGGCCGCTTTGCTAAAGGCATCAGCGGACAGGCCTGCAATCTCGGCCCCTTCTTTAACTGCCAATTTGTCTTCTACTCCGCCAAAGCCGAATTTGCGGTAGGCAAGAGAGAGCAGATCCTTTTTGGCCTTGTCGCTTGGAACAGCGCCTTCAAGGTCAACGCCTTTGTCTGTGCGGGTGATGATCAGGCCGTTGATGGCCTCCCCAGCCCCGCCTGCTGCCATGTCATTTGTCGGTTCAGGCTCTTTTGGCGGCTCCGGCTTTTTGGGCTCGGCGATCTGCAGATCAACTTCGATCTCACCCATATCCTGCGAGGCGATCAGTTCTTTGAGTTTGCCGAAAAGCTCTACATGGGCTGCATTGCCATCTTCCAGAGCGCCGGTAATGGTCAGCTTATTGTCTTCCAGCATGGCCTTGCCAGCAGGCAAAACTCCAAGCAGGGTGGCAGAGAGGCCGACGGCCTCGTCAAAATCCTTTGGCTCGCCACGGGCCGCTTTGACCTGATTATCAAGGCTGGAGACGCCAGCGGCTTCCTTAATGAAACCGGGGGTGCGCTTGATCAGATCATAAGGCACAAAACCGGTCATGGCCAAGGCATCCCCTGTCCGCTCAAGGCTCCAGGTGAAGGGTTTTTGGGCTGGCAGCAAGGTGGTTTTGTCCTCCACCACGCGAACGCCCCATTCCTTTTTGACCAGATCCAGCGCCATTTGCGCGGCCTTTTCATTGGGCGCGACACCAGACAAGGTGCCATCGCGTCCGGTAAAGGAAATGCTGGCCCAATCAAACTGGGCAACGTCCAGCACCTTGGAAGAGCGGGCCGTTAGATCCCCTTCCAGTTTTCCAGTCTCGCTTAAGAGGCTGACGCCGCTGACGGCACCCACCGCCACCAAGCCGGGAATGACCCAGCGCTTCATAACTGACATAGTCTTGTCCTTTGTCGTCTTAACTTCTTGGCGCGCTCACGGCCGACCCAAAGGGGGCCCCAAGAGCATAGCAAAAGGCTCCACTAAACGCACAAGTCTTGTTCAATTTGGCAGAATATTCGAGCCATTGTAACAATTCCAAGGCGAACCGGAGATGAACAAACTTTTTATTAAGGATTTTATTTTTGGGCGACTTGTCGCATCATCTTAAAATTGCCCCGCCTTTTTTCTTGCCAGAGGTTCCATGGCCCATAAAGATCAATCGCTCACCAACAAACAGGCTCGCCGTATTGCACTAGCCGCACAGGGCTTTTTGCCGCGAACAGGCCGCACCTCTTCCTCACCATCTGCTGCGGGTGCCGTTCCCGGAGCGGATACAGAACCCGCTCAGCTTGCTCAAAGCCCATCCTCTGCAAAGCGCCCCACCCTTAAACGCCATGGGGTCAAACGCCATGATGCGCGCCATTTTGATGAGGTGATGAGGCATATAGGGCTTTTGCAACTTGATTCGGTCAATGTTCTGGAGCGGGCCCATTATCTTACTCTATTTGCCCGCCTTGGCAGCTTTGACAAGGCGCGGGCTGATCAGGTCTTTCACGATGTGGGGCGAGCGCAGCAGACCTATTTTGAATATTGGGGGCATGAGGCGTCGTTGCTGCCGTGCGAGCTTTATCCTGCCCTTCGCTGGCGGATGGATCGGGCGGCGCGATTTGAAGGCATGTGGCGCAGTCTGGCCCGCTTTGGCCGCGATAAGAAAGCTCTTATCGAAGATGTTTACCGCGAAGTGGAGCAATGCGGCCCTGCGACAGTCTCTGAGCTGGAGAAGCGCGGCGAGAAGGGAAAAAGCGGCGGCTGGTGGGGCTGGAATGATACCAAGATTGCCCTTGAAGTTCTGTTTTGGTCGGGGCGCATCTCCTCTGCCGGACGGCACAAGTTCCAGCGCCATTATGACATCCCCGAGCGGGTCCTCCCTGCTTCTATTCTGGCCAAGCCTGCGCTTGATGAAGCGAGCGCCCATCGCTGCTTAATGGAAATCGGGGCGCGCTGCCACGGGATCGGGACCGAGAAAGATTTTCGCGACTATTTCCGTCTTGATGCCAAGCCTGCCAAGCAGGCCCTTGGCGAGCTGATCGAGGAAGGGCTTGTCGAGCCGGTAGAGATAGAGGGCTATAAAGTCCCCACCTATCGGCATAAAGATGCCTTTTTGCCCGCGCGGGCCAATTGCCAGAGCCTTCTGGCACCCTTTGATTCCCTTATTTTTCACCGCGAGCGGACCGAGCTTTTGTTCGGCTGTCATTACCGGATCGAGATTTATGTGCCCAAGGAAAAACGGCGCTATGGCTATTATGTTTTGCCTTATCTCTTGGGGGACCAGATTGTGGCGCGGCTTGATCTGAAAGCCAACCGGCAGGACGGAGTGCTGGAGGTGCAGGCCTGTCATCTGGAAGGGAGCGCTGATGAGGACAAGGTGCTTACCCATCTTGCGCCTGAATTGGAGAGGATGGCGGAGTGGCAAGGCCTCTCCGCCATCCGTGCCCACCCGAGAGGCACATTGGCTGCTGGTCTGGTTAAGAGGCTCTAACTCCCCATGCAGCAACCGTGTGTGCTGGCATATGTCCCCGTTATGCCAGCCTTGGGACGTTTGAGACTTTGGGGGCGTCGTCTGGATCATGCCCTAATTCACAAAGAGATAATCCTCGCCCGGTGCACCCACATGGCACGCGATGCAGCCTGCATCCGAGCCTTTGGCAATTTTGCCTGCAAGCGCCATACCTTTGGGGTTCATATCCAGTGATCCGTCGGGCTTGTATTTCACCCAGAACCAATCCTGATTGTCGGCATCAAAGCCCTTTTCGCGGCGGAACATGACCGTCACCGCTTTCAGGTGCTTGGCGCGGTCAGCCTTTACTTCATCCACTTCCACCCCTTCAGGGCCGTAATTGCGTTTGACCACAACATCCCCCACATGCCCGTCAATGCTGGCGGTGGACAGAAGGGTCTCAAGGACAAAGCCGTGAGGTTCGATCCCCTCATAAGGGACGGTATTGATGCTGCCTTTGCCGACCAGCCTGTCTTTTTCGAGCACAGTCCAAAGCTTCTGGGCATAGGCTTTGTCTTTTTCTGTTCCGAAAGGAGCCATTTGGCTATAGGCGCCTGAGGCAGAGATTGCCAATCCTATAGATGCGGCCAGAATGAACAGATGTTGCTTCATGGTCCTCTCCTTTTTTCTCACCCTTCCTGCCGGTTGGGCAGAAACGGGTCTAAAGAAGAGCCTAAGGGATGGGGGCTTCACATCCCATTCACATCGCAGTGAGAGCCATCACGATGGCGTGTGGTTGGCGCGAGCATGGGCGCGGCCAGGCATCAGAGATCGCAAGATCATCATGGGCACCATGGGGCATCATGGGGCATCATGCGCATCATGGGGCAGCGAAGGGCAGCACAGGCCGCCCCGCTTTTGATCCATCATAGTCAGATTTGGCTGCGCTTAATCAAAATCGGCGCTGCGCGGGCGATAGGCATTGGTATCCTGCCAATCTTCCATCAAGGCACGCAGGCCGGGATCGGACCCTTCCGGCAGGATGATCTTGGAGGTGACATAAAGATCGCCGCGATTGCCATTTCTGTCTGGCAAGCCCCGCCCTTTAAGGCGCAGGCTTTTGCCTGAACTCATGCCCGCAGGGATTTTCACCTCGACCTTGCCTTCAAGGGTCGGGATGCGGATCCTTGCGCCCAGCACCGCTTCATAAAGAGCCAGCGGCAGCTCAAGGCGGACATTCTGTTCTTCGACCTTGAACAATTTGTGCGGCAAAATCTCGACTGTAACCAGCGCATCCCCTGAAGGGCCGGTGCGGCTTTCAAAGCCCTGGCCTTTCATGCGGATGGTCTGACCGGATTTGACGCCATTGGGCACCTTCATATCAAGGCTTTTGCCCGTTGGCAGATGCACGCGGCGTTTCTCGCCAGAGACCAGATCTTCCAGGGTGACTGACAATTTGGCTTCGGCATCCTGCCCTTTGGACGGGCGCGCCTGCTGTCTTGCCCCGCCCCCCATACCGGCACCAAAGGGATTGCCGCCACCGCCAGAGGAGCGACCGCCCCCCATATTGCCGAAAATCTCGTTGAGGATGTCTTCCGCAGCGCCGCCAGTAAAACCGCCACCAGCGCCAGCCGAGCCGAAGGGATGCCCCCCGCCAAACGGATTGCCGCCACCGCCGCCAAAGCCGGCAAACTTATCTTTGCCTTCTTCGTCGATTTCGCCGCGATCAAATTTGCCGCGTTTTTCCTTGTCGCCGATTATCTCATAGGCCTGATTAACCTGAGCGAATTTTTCCTGTGCTTTGGGGTCATTCTGATTCTGGTCAGGATGATATTTCATGGCGAGCTTGCGAAATGCACTTTTGATTTCGCGCTCATCCGCCGACCGGGAGACACCAAGCACGCTATAGGGATCTCTCATATTTCGTCTTCCTTACCCCCGGTTTTTGGCCATAAAGCGCCGCAGACCGGTGTCAATATTGCATGCATGCGCCAGCATAGATGTCCTTATGAAAAGCAACTCTTGGCGCTAACGCATTGTTGTTATCTTTGATATAGAGAGGATTGAGACAAATTTCCATAGTGGAGAGACGAGATATGAATATCGATCTTTTGCGCCGCCTTTGCGAAATGCCCGGTGTACCGGGACGCGAGCATCGGGTCCGGGCCTTGATTGAAAGCGAAATCGAGGGTCTGTTTGACGAAACCTATACCGATCCCATGGGGTCGCTGATTTGTACTCGTTACCCCACCAAGCCGCGTGAAGATGGCGATGCACCGCGCGTTTTGCTGTTGTGCCATATGGACGAGATCGGCTTTCTGGTCAGCCATGTTACCAAAAACGGCTATATTCATATTGATCCTGTTGGTGGTTTTGATCCGCGCAATCTGTTTTCGCGCCGCGTGCTGGTTTGCACCAAAGAGGGCGACTTTAAAGGGGTGATGAACCCTGCGGGCAAGCCCATCCATACCCAAAGCCCTGAAGAGCGCAAAAAGATCCCCGAGCCGACCGACTTCTTTGTTGATATCGGTCTTGGGGAAGAAACAGCCGACAAGGTGCAAATCGGCGATTATATCGTTATGGATGAGCCGCTTCTGGAGATGGGCGACAAGATTGTCTCCAAGGCGCTTGATAACCGCATTGCCTGCTGGCTGGGCATTGAAGCGCTGCGCCAACTGGTACAATCGGGCGACAGCCATGAATGCGAGATCATTGTTGCTTTCACAGCACAGGAAGAAGTGGGCCTGCGCGGTGCCCGCACAGCCTCCTTTGGCGTTGCCCCTGACATAGCCTTTGGCATTGATACCACCCTTGCCTGCGATACGCCGGGCATTCCTGAAAAAGATGCCGTCACCACGCAGGGCCAAGGCTTTGGCCTTCATGTCAAGGATGGCTCTTTCATTGCCGACATTGATCTGATCGAAGAGCTGGAAGCTCTGGCCAAAGAGCGGGATATCCCCTCCCAGCGCACCATTTTGGCGCGGGGCGGTCAGGATGGGGCTGCGGGTCAGCAGGCAGGCTCTGGCGCCCGCGCAGCAGGCATTGTGGTCGGCACCCGCTATATCCATACGGTCACCGAGATGATTGAAAAAGGCGATCTGGAAGCGGCCCGCGATATCATCGCCACTTATCTGGGCACGCATTAAGCCTCATCCTTGAGGGCTTTCAGCTGCCCTTCTTGCCATTTTAAAAAGCCCGGCCCATCACGGCTGGGCTTTTTATTGTTCTGAATGCACGAATGGCCGCCTCATTCTTTCCCGTATTGCACAGATCTTTTGCTGCAATTCCTTTAATATCTCGCCACGAAGCGGGTTATAGTAGCACTTCTTTGAATGCTGGATTGCAATCAGCGGGTTGTCCTTATCCAGCTGGGTCCTATTGGCAGGAGGCGACTGTCATGCTGTTTTATCTGACTGTTATTTTTGGCTGCCAACTGGCGGGGGAAGCGACTGTAACGACGCTGGGGCTGCCCATTCCCGGCCCTGTTGTGGGCATGGCGCTGCTTTTTTGTGGCCTTGTCATCAATAAGGGCGTGCCCAAGGATTTATCGGGCGTTGCAGATACTCTGCTGGCCAATCTCTCGCTTCTCTTCATTCCTGCCGGTGTCGGGGTGATGCTGCATTTTCGCCTGATTAAGGCACAGATGCTGCCCATTACGGTCTCTGTGATTGGCAGCACCTTGCTGACCATTGCGATCACAGCCTTATTCATGAACTGGCTTGGCAAGGATGGCGGCAAGGTGGACAAGTCCGGGTCATCTGCGCAGGGAGAGGCATGATGCAGGATCTTCAATCTATCTGGGTCTATCTCTCGGCCAGCCCGCTTTTGCATTTGTTTTTAACGCTGGTTGCCTATCAGATCGGGCTCTCTCTTTACAAAAAAGGCGGCATGATGCCGCTACTCAACCCGGTAATGATTGCGGTGGCGCTGCTGGTGACTTTGCTTTTGCTGACAGAGACCCGCTATGAGACCTATTTTAGCGGGGCGCAATTTGTCCATTTTCTTTTGGGCCCTGCCACTGTTGCGCTGGCCATTCCGCTTTATCGCCAGTTTGATAAGGTCAAACGCTCGGCTCTTGCCATTTGCATCAGCCTTGTTTGCGGCTCGCTCACGGCCGCGATTTCAGCCGTTCTTCTTGCAGCTATGCTTGGGGGCAATGAGCAGGCCTTTATGTCGCTGGCACCAAAGTCCGTGACCGCTCCCGTTGCCATGGGCATTACCGAAGGCTTGGGCGGGCTTCCGTCCCTTACCGCTGTTTTGGTTATGGCAACCGGTATTAGCGGTGCCATTTTGGGGCCTTATCTTCTTAATTTTATGGGGATCACCAATTGGGCAGCGCGCGGCTTTGCCATCGGCACTGCCAGTCACGGCATCGGCACCGCACGCGCCATGCAGGTGAATGAGGAAGCCGGTGCCTTTTCAGGCCTTGCCATGGGGCTCAACGCCCTTGCCACCTCACTCTTGCTGCCGCTTATCTGGTATTGGGTGTTTTAGAATCCTGCCCGTCAGGCGATCTCGCCCGCCTCGATCAGCTCGGCCATATCGCGGCCAAGGGCTTCGAAGGTGGCTTTTACGATGCCGTCGGCGTTGAGGCTGGAGCTGGCATACATCACATCGGGCTTGCCATGGTCGGTATATTCATCGGCCATGGTCAGCGAGCGAATTTTCAGCGATCCATCCAGCGCGCCTTCATTGGCCAGAAGATGCAGCACCTGACTGCCAAAGCCGCCGGTTGCCCCCTCTTCAATGGTGATCAATACATCATGTTCACCGGCCAGCTTGAGGATCATTTCCTTATCAAGCGGCTTGGCAAAACGGGCATCGGCTACCGAGGTGGACAGGCCATAGCCATCAAGGCGCTCGGCGGCTTTCTGGGCTTCAGCCAGACGGGTGCCAAAGGACAGGATGGCGACCTTTGAGCCTTCCTTGATCATGCGGCCCTTGCCGATTTCAAGCGGTGTGCCGCTTTCCGGCATATCAACGCCCACACCCTCACCGCGCGGATAGCGGAAGGCAATGGGGCCGTCATCATAGGCGGCAGCGGTTGCCACCATATGCACCAGTTCCGCTTCATCACTTGCGGCCATCACCACCATATTGGGAAGCGATGCTAGGAAGCCGACATCAAAGCTGCCTGCATGGGTCGGGCCATCGGCACCGACAAAGCCCGCCCGATCGATGGGGAAACGCACTGGCAAATTCTGGATGGCAACATCATGGACCACCTGATCATAGGCGCGCTGCAAGAAGGTGGAATAGATGGCGCAGAAGGGCTTATAGCCTTCGCAAGCCATGCCAGCGGCAAAGGTCACGGCATGCTGCTCGGCAATGCCCACATCAAAGGTGCGGTCGGGGAAGTCTTTTTCAAAGATATCAACGCCGGTGCCCGAAGGCATGGCGGCCGTGATGGCGACGATCTTGTCGTCCTTTGCCGCCTCTTTGGCCAACGACTGGCCAAACACCTTGGTATAGCTTGGTGCATTGGACGGGGCTTTTTGCTGGGTGCCGGTGATGACATCAAACTTGCCGACGCCATGATATTTGTCCGCAGCATTTTCAGCGGGCTCATAGCCCTTGCCCTTTTGGGTGACCACATGGATCAGCACCGGCCCTTGGGCTGAATCGCGCACATTGCGCAGAACGGGCAGCAGATGCTCCAGATTGTGGCCATCAATGGGGCCGACATAATAAAAACCCAGCTCTTCAAACAAGGTTCCACCCGTCACGAAAGAGCGGGCAAATTCTTCTGCCTTGGCAGCTTTTTCCTTAAAGAAGCGCGGCAGGCTGCCGGTCAGCTGCTTGCCGATATCGCGCAGCGACAGGAAGGTTTTGCCGGAAATCAGGCGGGCCAGATAGGCACTCATCGCGCCGGTCGGGGGGGCGATGGACATGTCATTGTCGTTGAGGATGACAATCAGGCGGCTATCAAGAGCGCCAGCATTGTTCATGGCCTCATAGGCCATACCAGCGGACATGGCCCCGTCACCAATGACGGCAATCACATTGCGGTCTTCATCTCCCGCCAGATCGGAGGCGACCTTCATGCCAAGGCCGGCGGAAATGGACGTGGAGCTGTGGCCCGCACCAAAGGGATCAAACTCGCTCTCGGCGCGTTTGGTAAAGCCGGACAAGCCATCAGGCTGGCGCAGGGTGAGCATACGGTCGCGGCGGCCCGTTAAAATCTTGTGCGGATAGCATTGGTGGCCCACATCCCAGATCAGGCGGTCGCGCGGGGTATCAAACACATGATGAAGAGCGACCGTCAGCTCGACCACACCCAGACCAGCCCCAAGGTGGCCGCCAGTATGAGAGACCGAATTGATCATATCGGTCCGCACATCTTCGGCAAGGCTTTTTAAGTCTGCGATATCAAACGAACGGATATCACTAACAGTCTGGATTTTATCGAGCATCGGAGTGTTGCGCACTGTTGGTCACCACTAGCTTGTATTTCGATATTGCATCCCCCGGCAGCAAGACGGCCCACTGACTGCGCCCAAGGGGACAGGGTGTTGCCTGCTTAATACCGGAATTTGGCATAAGGCAGGCAACATATCCCAATCGGTTTGGTCTATACCGAAAGACCCTCAAGGGCAAGAAGAAGGCCGCTAGAAAATCCTTCTTTTCGCTGCTTCTTTTGGCCCAAGCCATCAAAATGCCGTTATGTCGCGGCTCTTGCCTCTGTGGCCTTGTCTGCCTTGGGACTATTTTGTCCGTTGTTGGATTTTCACGCCCCATCTTTGCGGTAATAGCGAAAGCTGCCGACAAGGAGAAAGAGGCTCGTTCCTTGCGCCAGAAGGATGGTCGGCCAGATTTGCGGCAAAAGCGGGTCGAGCAATTTATGGGGCCCGAAAGAAATCATCGCACAGATCATGGCAGCAAGGCCCAAAGGTTGGGCAAGCCGTTCTTGTGCAGCAAACAGAGCCGCAAAGCCAAGCGCAAGGGATGCTCCCAAAAATGGCCCCATGGCAAATAGCGGAATGGTCAGGGGCGGATGCGGCGGCTTTTCAAACAAGAAAGCCAGCAACATCACGATCTGCAGAACCAGAAGGATGAGAAGGCAGATCTGGCGCGGGGACAGGGTAAAGGCGGAGCGAGTATGGGAAATGTGTGTCATGTTTGATCTCCTGAATGAGGCATTATCAAAAGTGTACATATGTGTACTATTATTAATCTAAAACTTTTCATAAACAATCAACTAGAACGAGAAATATGTAACAAACTGTAACGAGAAACTCTTGCCGGTTATGAGGATTGCAAACCGAACCGACCTTATCCGGCTCGCAGATATAGATGCAGAAGGGTAACTCCCGGCACACTGCAAGTGCTCCCCTCTCCCCTAACTCACTTTTCAGCCGGTTTTGTTATGTCTTGGTGCCTGCTTATGGTTACCGGCTTATTTGCTATATGATTAGAAGTTTCACTAAGCTTGTTGCATAGTGACGCACTTTGGGTTTTTATGGCTCCATGTTGAAACAGAGATTCCATCGGACTGCACAGCATAGCTGGTGCCAAAGGGCGGATTTGCGCCCCCGCATTGCCCGCCTGTTGATGCTTGTCATCATGGTCAACGCCATGGTGCTTGGGTTTCTGTCTTCAACCCATGCGTCTGCCCGCCTTTCGGGCATGGCCCTGATTTGTGGCCCCAATGGTGTTTATGCCATTCCGCTGGCTGACCAGCAGCCGGATGATCTCAGCCTTGTTGACAGAGAGCGCTGCATCACCGCCTGTTTGGCTGCTTTGACCGGCACCCCCGGTCTTGTCGTGGATGGTCCGCAAATCCAGTTGCCTCCTCTTCGGTTTGAGTCCCCGAAGCCGGAGGTCATTCTCGCACTGACCCCAGTTTTTTACGAACGTCCAAAAGCCCGCGGCCCTCCTGCCTGATTGATTATTCACTCCCAAAGGGCGGCAGGCGCCTCGACAAAGTCCCCCGTTTCAGCGCTCGCTTCTTTGCCCCATGCAGTTGGTTTGATCTCTGCTCCCTTGCGAGACAGACCGCTTTGCTGGCATAGCGCGCGGTCGCACATGTCATAGGTGCGGCCGTGGGCTTGGCTATCCAATTCAGAGCTTTGCAGCTCGGATCGAAGACATTTGGAAGATCACGAGAGAAAAAATGAAGACTATTAGAAAAATCGCAACAGGATTGCTCATGCTTGTTGTGGCCATTGGCGTCGCGGGAATGATGCTGGAATGGTATAAGGGCGAGATGAACAACCAGATGGTGCAAGCTGGTAAAGGTGGCGTTCAGATTGGCGGCCCCTTCACGCTAACCGACCACAATGGCAAGACTGTTACCGAGCAGGATTTTAAAGACAAGCCAAGCCTTCTTTTCTTTGGCTATACTTTCTGCCCAGATGTTTGCCCCACCACATTGGCTGAGATGACCCTATGGGTCGAAGATTTGGGGGATGATGCGAAGAAGCTGAATTATATTTTCGTGTCTGTCGATCCGGGCCGCGACACTCCAGAATCAATGAAAGAGTATGTCAGTGTCTTTTTCGATGGCCTCACGGGTCTTACAGGCACACGCGAGCAAATTGATGCGGTGGCAAAAGCTTTCCGTGTTTATGCGAAACGAGCCGAGGATGAAGATGGTGATACCGAGACCTATGTTCTCGATCACACGGCCTCAGTTTATTTGATGAAGAAGAATAACGTTTTCACTGGCACCATTTCTTATGGCGAAGAGCATGAAAGTGCCGTGGGCAAGATCAGAAAGTTGCTCGCCAGCAGCTGATCTCCCCTCTCGTGATTGTTTATGACAAAAGCCATGAGGGCTGTTGGGGCATTCCTCCCCTTCAGCCCTTTCGTGATTCCAAGCCTATTGCCCTTCCTCTTGTTCTTTTGCGGGGATGGGATTACATATAGGCTATGACACTTAAAGAGCATCATCGTTCAGAGCCTTTCTCTGGCACCTTGGAGCCCTCAAGCGGGGACCAAGAGGCAGGACAGGCCGAAATGCGGCGGATCATTTTATGGTCGAGCGGTATTTTCGGAGTGATTGCTGTTGTCGGGTTGTCATTCTGGTCTCAAGCGGGCAGTGCCGTCTTTTTTGACCGGATCAGTGGTGCCATTGCAGGATGCTTCTAAATCTCTCTGCCCTTTCCCCATGTCAGTCATCGTCCTTTGCGAGCCGTCCTCATGAGCAAATTGCGTCTTGATCAAGCCCTGGTAGAGCAAGGTCTGGCCCCAAGTCGGGCGCGGGCGCGCGATGCGATCAAACGCGGCATGGTTTTGCTTGATGGACAACTTGCCAAAAAACCGGCCCAGATGGTGATGCCGGATGCCCGTTTGCAGCTTGATGACCCGGCTTCAGGCTATGTCTCGCGCGCGGCACTTAAACTGATTGCAGCCCTTGATGCTTTTGGCTTTGATCCCGATGGCCGCGTCTGTGCCGATATCGGGGCCTCGACCGGCGGCTTTTGTCAGGTGCTTTTGGAGCGCGGGGCCAAAGCTGTTTATGGGGTGGATGTGGGCCATGACCAGATGCATGACAGCCTGCGAGACCACCCGCGGCTTACCGTATTGGAAGGGGTCAATGCCCGCCATCTTGACCGCAATCATATTGACCAACCCTTTAGCGGCCTTGTCTCGGATGTCAGCTTCATTTCTCTCAAGCTCGCCCTGCCGCCTGCCCTTGCCATGGCAGAGAGGGGCAGTTTTGCGGCTTTACTCGTCAAACCACAATTTGAAGTGGGTAAGGATGGCATCGGTAAGGGTGGCCTTGTCCGTGATGAAGCCTTGGGCACGCAAGTCGCCCAAGATATTCGCAACTGGCTTGATGCGGAAGAAGGCCCCTGCGCTGGCTGGCGCTGCCTTGATCTGTTGCCCTCGCCCATTTTGGGAGGGGACGGCAATAAGGAATATCTGTTGGGTGCGATCAAGGATCGCTAATATCGGCCTTCTATTTCCAAAAGCTTCTGGTTAGATCCAGATTTCAATCAGCAAACCGGCCAGAATCATCCAACCAATCACCGTATTGGATTTGAACAGGGCAAGGCACTGGTCCGCGTTTGAAATATCAAGAATAATGATCTGTCGTGCAAGATGGATGGCAGCAAGCAGGAGGCCGATCCAGATAAAGGGTCCAAGGTCAACCGAGACAAAGCTGATCACCATCAGTGCAATCATCAACCCGTAAAAGAAACCAAGCCAATGTTTGGTTTTGTCCGCAAACAAAAGGGCGGTTGATTTTACCCCGATCAGGGCATCGTCATCCTTGTCCTGATGGGCATAGATGGTGTCGTAGCCAATGGTCCAGACCACGCAAGCTGCATAAAGCACCACGGGGGCAAAATCGAGCGAGCCATAGACAGCTGCCCAGCCCATCAGCCCGCCCCAGCTAAAGGCAAGCCCCAGCACCAGCTGCGGCCAATGGGTGATGCGCTTCATAAACGGATAGGCTGCAACGACCAGAAGGGACGAAAAGCCCAGTTTGACTGCAAAATCATTGAATTGCAGCAAGACAAGCAGCCCGACAAGAAGCTGTAGCCCCAACCAGAGCCATGCCTGCTTGCGGCTAACCTGCCCGCTTGGCAGGGGACGGGAGCGGGTCCGGTCCACCTTGGCGTCAATCTTGTAATCAACCAGATCGTTATAGGTACAGCCCGCCCCGCGCATGGCGACCGAGCCGATCCAGAAGAGCAGCGCATAATAAAAAGCTGTACTCAGGCTGACCGGCATCTCGCCGCCAAAATAGCGATTGGAGGCAGCAAGAGCCAATCCCAAAGACCAAAGGCAAGGCCAAAGCAGCAGCCACCAGCCGATGGGGCGCTCAAGGCGTGACAGGCGCGCATAGGGGCGGAACCAGACGGGGAGATAATGATCGGCCCAATGGCCGCGCACGGCGTCCGCCACGCGCCCTTCAACATCGCCCTTGGCATCCATCTTTTGCTTTTCTGTCGGGGCCTGATCACTCATTGCTGTGCCTGCCTGTCTTTAAAGCCTGTCTGCATTATTGCCGCTAGCCAGATCTCTCGCATGCGTCTTGCTTCTTCATGCAAAGGACTTTGCGGCAATAGATGTTGGTTTGGACCAAGGACGGGGTTTCGTCAATAAAGAAGTCTGGACCAAAGACCTATCCTACATAAAGACGCACAGAATGCTGCCATTGAGAGAGCATAAGACCCTTGATTTTGTCAGCGCCGCGCGGTAGCAGACTGGCATATCCCTCTTTGATATTTCCAAACTCTCTAGGCAAAGGGTCGCAACAATGTCTGATCGCATCAATGTCCTTCTGATTGGCTCTGGCGGCCGTGAGCATGCTCTGGCTTATGGGCTTAACAAGTCCGACAAACTGGGCACGCTTTATGCCGCACCGGGCAATGCCGGTATTTTGCAACTTGCGCAAAAAGCCGAGGTCTCTGAAAGCGACCATCAGGCTGTGATTGATTTCTGCAAGGCAAAGGAGATTTCCTTCGTGGTGGTTGGCCCCGAGGCCCCTCTGGTGGATGGCCTGTCAGACAGTCTGCGCGCAGCCGGGCTTGATGTTTTTGGCCCCTCAAAGGAAGCGGCACAACTGGAAGGCTCCAAAGGCTATACCAAGGATTTGTGCGCTGAGTTCAATATCCCCACGGCCGCTTATGCCCGCTTTGATGCGCTGGATGCAGCCCTTGCCTATCTTGATAGCAACCCCGCCCCGATCGTCATCAAGGCAGACGGCCTTGCCGCTGGTAAAGGCGTAACCGTTGCCATGACGCAGGATGAGGCCATTGCGGCGGTGAAAGATTGTTTTGACGGAGCCTTTGGGGACGCTGGCGCCGAGGTGGTGATCGAAGCCTTTTTGCAAGGGGAAGAGGCCAGCCTGTTTGCCCTTTGTGATGGCAAGAGCGCTCTTTTGTTCCCGTCCGCGCAAGATCATAAAGCAGTGGGCGAAGGGGATACCGGACCCAATACCGGCGGCATGGGGGCCTATAGCCCGGCACCGGTGATGACAGCCGATCTTACCCGGCAGGTGATGGACAGCATCATCCAGCCAACCCTTGATGGCATGGCAAGCCGCGGTGCGCTTTTTACCGGTGTTCTGTTCCTTGGCCTTATGATCACCGACAAGGGGCCGGAGCTGATTGAATATAATGTGCGCTTTGGCGACCCGGAATGCCAGACCCTGATGATGCGCCTTGAAAGCGATCTTCTGGAGCTTCTTCTGGCCTCTGCCCGCGGCGAGCTTGCAGATAAACAGGCGCGCTGGTCCGATGATGTGGTGATGAATGTGGTCATGGCCGCCAAGGGCTATCCAGGATCTTACGAGAAAAACACCGTCATTGGTGATCTCTCTGCCGCGCAAGACACCGAAGGCGTGCAGATTTTCCATGCAGGCACCGCGCTCAAAGACGGTGCGCTGGTGGCAACTGGCGGGCGCGTTCTTAATATCTGTGCGCGCGGTTCCTCTGTGACCGAAGCGCAAAAGCGCTGCTATGAAGCCATTGACAAGCTGAATTGGGAAAACGGCTTCTGCCGCCGCGACATTGGCTGGCGCGCCATTGCGCGCGAGGCAAACTAGAAGCATAAATGCATCACGACCAAATAGAAAACCCGGCAAGGACAAGCTTTGCCGGGTTTTTTCATCTTTATGTCTTTTGATGAGATCTGCTAGCTGATGAGGCTTTGATGATCAGTCGTCGTCATCATCGTCGTCATCATCATCGTCGTCGTCATCATCATCGTCATCATCATCGTCATCGTTATCGTCATCGTGATTGTCATCCTCATCCTCATCGTCATTGTCATCGTCAATGTCATTATTAATCGTCTCCATTGCATCCTTTTTTTAATTTGTTTCGTCTCAGTTTATCGTTAGAGATCATTGTGTTTGGTGGTTACCCCCCATCATGTCTAAATCTTCCAAGGGGCACGGACGCTCCCCTGGCGCAGGATGCGGCTGACCCTAGAGTTGCTACAACAAGCGCCCCAGTCCTTGAACCCGGCCAAGCATCGGCAGCTACTTCTGCGTGGCTTCAAGTGCCTTTGGCAGCTGTGCCAAGTGAGTTTTCGTTTTATGCTTGTTATTTTTGTTCCAAAACTGTCCGAAAAAATAAACGGGAAACGATATAAATGCGGTGATTTTTCTCGCGATATTTGTGGTTATTGTTTAGTACTATGATTGAAGGAAGTTTAGAAGTCAAACGTCCGACAATATGGAC